>JBEYJY010000030.1:0-106123 GCA_040631425.1 Streptomyces sp. NPDC020096 | reverse complement strand
TCGGGGGTGTGCCGGGGTGTCTCCTCACTCCGGCCGCGTTGTCGGCTGCGGGTGCTTCCTGGGGTCGCTGCGGGGACACCCCGGCACACCCCCTTCCGTGAGTTCCTGCGCTTGCGGGTCGGTGGGTGGGGGTGCGTTCCCGGTGGGGGTGCGGAGCAAAAGCAATCGCGCCCCCTGCCCACTCTTCTGGGGAACCAGCCGCAGCGCGGAAGACGGCGCGAGGGGACGTGCCGGGGTGTCCCCGCAGCGACCCCGCGAAGCACCGCAACCGTGCAGTGATAGCTGGAGTGAGGAGACACCCCGGCGCGTCCCCGACCCACCCACCGGCCGCGCGCGAGGGTGCCCAAAGGCCAGCGGTAACGGGCGGGAGGGTGGGCAACTACCCCAAAAGACCTTTGAGCCGCTCCGCCAGGAGATCCCAGCGCCACGCCTCCTCCACCCACTGGCGACCGCGGTCGCCGAGGCGGCGCCGGAGTTCCGGATCGTCAAGCAACGTGACGATCCGCTCCGCGGCCGAGGAGGCCGACCCGCCCCGGACCACCCAGCCGGTCTCACCGTCGAGAACGGCGTCCGGCGCGCCGCCGGAGTCACCCGCCACCACCGGCAGTCCGGTGGCGGACGCCTCCAGGTATACGATGCCGAGCCCCTCGACGTCCAACCCGCCCCGGCGGGTCCGGCAGGGCATCGCGAACACATCACCGGCGCCGTAGTGCGCGGGCAGTTCCTCCCACGCAACGGATCCGGTGAAGCGCACCGATTCGGCCACCCCGATCTCGGCCGCGAGCTTCTCCAGCTCCGCGCGGTACGGGCCGCCGCCGACGATCAGCAGGACGGCGTCCGGCACCCGCCGCAGAATCTGCGGCATGGCCTGGATCAACGTGTCCTGCCCCTTGCGCGGCACCAGCCGCGAGACGCAGACGACCACCGGCCGGTCGGTCAGGCCCAGCCGGGCCCGTACCACCGCGCCGCCCGAACCGGGGTGGAAGGTCTTCTCGTCGACACCGGGCGGGAGTTGGACCATCCGCGACGCGGCCCGCGCGGTGAGCGCGGTGGCGATCCGGGAGCGGGTGTACTCGCCGAGGTAGGTGATGGTGTCGGTACCCTCGCCGATGCGCCGCAACAGCTGGCGGGCGGCGGGCAGTTGGGCCCAGGCCGCCTCGTGCCCGTGCGTCGTCGCCACGATCTCGCGGGCGCCCGCCCTGCGCAGCGCCGGGGCCATCAGCCCGAGCGGCGCGGCGGCGCCGAACCACACGGAGGAGCAGCCGTGCTCCCGCAGCAGCCGCACCGCGCGCCGGGTGACCCGCGGGGTCGGCAGCAGCACGCTGGTGCGGTCGCGCACCACCGGGAACGGCTGCTCGGCGTCGAAGGCGGCGACCGCCCTGCCGTCCTTCCAGGTGGAGGCGTAGACAACGACCTGCCCCGGGTCGAGGCGCAGCGCCATGCTGTGCACGAAGGCCTGGATGCCGCCGGGGCGTGGCGGGAAGTCGTTGGTGACGATCAGGGTCTTGTTCATCGGTAGAGACCGTACCGGGTGCGGTCCCGGCGCGGGCCGGGCCAGGGCCCGGGAGCGCGCGGGGCGGCACCGGAAGTGGGACCGGTGGAGATCGTGGCGTAGCCTCGCGGTACCCACGTACCGCGCCCCAAGGAGTCTCCGCTGCCGGACCTCACCGAGAACTCCCGCACCACGCCGCTGCGGTCCGCGGTGCGCCCGCCGGGAGACGACAGTGACAGCGCGCCGTCCGGCACCCCGCCGCGGACCGGCGGGGTGCTGCTGACCGCGGCCGGTCCCGCGCTCGCCGTATGGGCGGGCGCGGCACTGCTCCAGTTGCTGATGCTGTGGTGGCTGAGCACCCGTCCCGACTGGCTGCACGCCGCGCTGACGCCCTGGGACAACCAGTGGTACGTGTCGATCGCCGAGCAGGGCTATCCGCACTCGTTCTCGTACGACGCGAACGGACAGTTGACCGGCAACACGCTCGCGTTCTTCCCGCTCTACCCCTTGCTGATCAAGGTGGTGGGCACGCTGACCGGCCTCGGCGGGCAGAGTGCGTCCATCGCGGTCGCCTGGCTCGCCTCGGCGGGCGCGGCGGTGGCCGTGTACCGGCTGGGCCTGCGGCTGTACGGGGCGCGCGCGGCGCTCTGTCTGGTGCTGCTGGTGTTCACCCAGCCGATGGCCATCACGTTGTGGATCGGCTACAGCGAGAGCCTGTTCCTGCTGCTGGCGGCGTGCTGTCTGCTCGCCGCGCACCGGCGGGCGTGGCTGACGGCGGGCGGGCTGGCGTTCCTGGCCGGGCTGACCCGGTCGACCGGGGTCGCGGTGGCGCTCGCGCTGGCGGTCGCCGCGCTGCCGCCGATGTGGCGGGCCCGTCGGATCGACTGGCGCGCGCTGGCCGGGGTGGCCGTCGGCCTGCTCGGCGTACCGCTGTACATGGCGTGGGTGGGGCTGCGGCTCGGCAGGCTGGACGCGTGGCTGACGATACAGCGGGCCGGCTGGCACACCGCCTGGGACTGGGGGTACGCCACCTGGCAGTTCCTCGCCGACACCCTGCAGCGCGGCCATGACTGGGTTCCTGTGATCACCGCCGTACTGCTGGTGGCACTGGCCGCGGCGGCCGTGACCGCGGTGCTGCGGCGGCCGTGGCCGCCGTTGGCCGTCTACGGGCTGCTGGTGTTCGCGCTCACGGTGGGACAGACCAACTACTACCACTCCAAGTTGCGGCTGCTGGTGCCCGCACTGCTCACGCTGGTGCCGCTGGCCAGGGCCTTCGGAAAGGCGGGGCTTCGCTCGGCAGCGCCCGCGGCGGCGGTCTTCGCCCTCTTCGGCACCTGGTTCGGCGCGTACATGCTGACCAACTGGATCTACGCGATCTGAGCGCGCTGGTACTCGCGCGCTGCGGCGATGCGCTGCACCGCCGTCGGGTGAGTGCCGAACAGCAGGTGGAGCGGCCTGGGCGGATCGGGGTCGGCCACGTTGGCCACGGTCAGACGGCGCTGCATCGAGATGAACTCGCCCGGGTCCCCGGTCAGTTCGAGTGCGTGCCGATCCGCGCGCCGCTCGACCCGGCGGGTGAGCGCGCAGCCGAAGGGCCCGGCGACCGCCGAGCCCAGCGCCGCCAGGGCGGCCAGCAGCGCCATCGACCGCGGGTCGGCGAAGCGGTGCACCCCGGCCGCCTCCAGCAGCGGCGTCCAGCTCACCGCCAGGGCGAGCAGGCACACCCCGACCGCCGCGCCGAGCGCGCCCAGCAGCGTGCCGCGCGGCACATCACGGTGTTTGACGTGGCCGAGCTCATGCGCCGCGACCAGTTCGACCTCCCGCGGCCGCGCGGTGGCCAGCAGCGTGTCGTAGACGACGATGCGACGGGTTCTGCCGAAGCCGGAGACATAGGCGTTGAGCGCGGTGGTGCGGCGTGAGGCGTCGGCGACCAGGACCTCGCGCACCGCGATCCGGTCGCGGGCCGCGAGCTCCAGCAGTGCCTCGCGCAGCGGACCGGGCTCCATCGGCGTGAAGCGGTTGAACACCGGCTCCAGCAGCACCGGCGCGAGCCAGGACATCACCACGGCCGCGAGCGCCGCGGCCCCCGCCGCCCAGGCCCACCACCAACGGGTGGCGCCCGCCAGCCCGTAGACCCCGAACAGGGCGCCGAGCGCCATCGGAGCGCCGATCAGCAGCCCGCGCGCCCGGTCGGCGAACCAGCCGGGCCAGCCCTGCGTGACCAGGCCGAACCGCTCGCGGACCACCCGGACCCGGGCGGCGAACGGGAGCGCCACCGCCTCCGAGGCGAGCAGCAGCGCGAGCCCGCCGAGCCCCACCCGGGCGCTCCAGGCGCCGCCGGGCGGCCGCGCCACCGCCGATACCAGGGCTGCCCCGGCCGGGGTCAGCCCGAGCGCGAGCAGCAGTGCCAGCGACGCCACCCGGCCGGCGAGCAGCGGCGGCCACTGCGCGCGGCGCAGCGCACGTCCCCGTGCGATCTGTTCGGCGGAGAAGTCCGGCTCCTGGCCGCTCATCCCAACTCCTTTGCCACATAGGCCCGCCAGCGTACGGTGAACGCGTCCAGGCCCACCCCCAGCGTGCCGCGCAGTGCGGCGTCGGTGGACTCGTGCCCTGCCGCGCGGTACAGGTTCACCAGCGCCTCGCTCCCCCACTGCTCGGCGACCATCCGGCAGGCCAGCCAGGCTCCTTCGTAAGCCTGCGGAAGACCGGTGCGCGTGCTGCCGAAGTCCGCGTCGGAGGGCAGCTGTTGGGGCTGCCGTCCGGCACGTACATCAACGCTCAGCTCGGCCGCCACCTGCTTCGGGGTCTGGCCGGTTCCGGTGTTGCCCACCCAGTCGGCGAAGCCCTCGGAGAGCCACAGCGGGGTGGCCGAGGTGGTCGCGGTGCGGGTCGCGACATGCGTCAGCTCGTGGGTGAGCACGATGCGGCGGCCCAGCGGGCTCAGACCGGAGAACGCCTGCGGGTTGATGATGACCCGGTCGGCCGGTGCGCTGCCGTTTCCGTGCAGTTCGGCGGTGGTCACCGCGGCGATCCCCTGGTAGGCGGACGGCTGGGCGTCGAGCAGAGCCGCCATCTGCGGCTCGGAACCCGGCACTTCGATGATCGCCTTGCCCGGCCAGTCCCCCCGCCAGGCGCCCTGGACGACCGGCACCGCCGCGTCGGCGAGGTCCGCGTACGCCGTGAGCTGCCGGGCGTCGCCCTGCCCGAGGACCAGGCCGCGCCGCCCGTGGACGACCGTGATCCTGCCCTGGTCCCATGGCTGGACGGTGGTGTGCCGGCCCGCCGGTTCGCCGTCCGTCTGCCCGGCGACGTACCAGTGGCCGCCGCGCTCGGTCATCGTCAGGTACGCGACCGAGGAGACCGGTGCGGTGTCGTATCCGCGCAGCGCGTAGTCCAGTTCCACCTGGGCGGCCACCCGCCGGTCGGCGTCCGATTCGGTGCTGAGCGGAAAGGCCCCGGTGCGCTGGAGCCGGTACGACCAGGAGCCGATCGGAAGTTCGGCGAGATTGTCGAACACCTGCCGCTGCGCGTCCCGGAATCCGGTGGCCGTGGGATCAACGGTGGCCAGGAACGCACCGGCGTCATGCCGCAGTACAGCATGCGCCCGCTGGTCGAGCACCGCCCGCACCGCCGCACTGGCGTCCCCCGAGCGCACCCCGCCACCACCGCATCCGGCCAGCCCGGCCAAGACCGCCGCGCAGCCCAGCGCGGCAGCCCATCGCCCCCAACCCCATCGCAACGGCACCCGTCGATCCTACGGTCGGGGACCGCGCACGCCCTGACCCCACGGCACGCCCGGCCAGGGACCTCAGCGCCGGGGTGTCGTGGGTCGCAGCAGCGAGCTGACCGCCGGTCGGCAACGTTCGCCGCGACGGCGCGCAAGCCCCACGGCGCGGACCGGCGGTGCCAAGCCATCAGCAACCCGACGAAGACCCGCCGAGCAGACGCCAGCCCCATCGGAGGTCGGGGGCCTGGGGGCTTGCCCCCAGAAAGCAGCAAACCCCCTCAAGGCCGGACGACGGCCGCCACCGGCATCATCCCGACGGAGTCATACCGCACTCGCGCCCCCGGATAGGGGGCATGGATGATCTTGCCGCCGCCCACGTACATCCCGACATGGCTGGCGTCGCTGCGGTAGATGACCAGGTCGCCCGGTCGGGCCTGCCCGAACGGGACCCGGCGTCCGGCGGACATCTGCTCCTGGGAGGTGCGCGGCAGCGTTATCCCGGCGTGCTGGTAGGCCCAGTACATCAGCCCCGAGCAGTCGAAGGCGCCCGGCCCGGTGCTGCCCCAGGCGTACGGGGAGCCGATCGCGGCCCTGGCGGCGGCGACGGCCTGGGTCGCCCGTCCGCCCAGCGGTCCGAGCTCCGCCAGCCCCGGCGCCCCACCGGCCGCCGGGCCGGAACCGGAACCGGAATCGGAATCGGAGCCCGGGCTGCCGGTGCGGTTGTCGGCAGCGGGCCCGAAGCCGATCGCGGCCTGCTGTGCGGCGGGCAGCGAACCCAGCAGGCGCTGCGCCTCGGCCAGCTTGCCCTGCACGGTCCGCTTGTGGTCGTCGAGCGCGCTGCGCACCCGGTTCAGCTCGGCGAGCTTGGCCGAGGCCTGGTCGTGTTCCCGGGCGAGGCTCCGCTGCGCGTCCTGCAGCGCGTGCAACTGCTCGGCCCGTCGGCTGTCGATGCGGTCCAACATGGACGCCCGGTCCAGATAGTTGCCGGGGTTGGAGGAGAGCAGCAGGGCCAGCGCCGGATCCACGTCGCCGGCCCGGTACTGGGCTCCCGCGACCTTGCCGAGCGCGTCGCGCATCCGGTTGACCGCGTCCTGGCTGCGCGCCAGTTCACTCTGCAAGGTGTTCAACTCGCCGCGCAGCCGAGCCGACCGCTCCTGCGCCGCGTCGTACTTCTCGGTGGCCTCTTCCACCTGCCGGTACAGCCCGTCCACCCGGGACTTCACCTCGTCCGGACTGTCCGGCCGCGCGGCGCCCGCCGGAACGGTGATGGACACCGCGGCGGCCGCGACGGCCACGGAGAGCACCGTGAACCGGGTGACCCGTACGAGACCCGGCTGCATGGGACGGCGATGGGTCGCCATGGGGGCCGCACCTCCTTCTGTGCCGGGCAGACAGTAGCGTCGCGGTCACAGTCGGTTCAAAACCGGCGGGCACGGAAAACTGACGTCGCGTCGGATCCGCAGGTCACCGACCCCGAGCGGTCAGGGCGCGACACTCCAAGTCACCCGTCCGGCGCATCTGCGCCGCGAGACCCGGTGACCACCCGCGGAGGTGATCGCGGGTACGGCAAAGGCCCCGCTCGGAGGAACGGGGCCTTCGACGTTGACTGGAGAGGCGGCGCTCAGCCGACGCGGACGCCGAACTGGAACGGCATGTTGTTGATCGACTCGTAGCGCACGTCGGCACCGGTGTGTGGGGCGTGCAGCACCATGCCGTTGCCCGCGTAGAGGCCTATGTGGTGCAGGTCGCCGTAGAACAGCACCAGGTCGCCCGGCTGCAGCTGGTCCATCGTGAGGTGGGTGCCCGCGTTGGCCTGGTCCCAGGTGGTCCGGGGCAGCGAGACGCCCGCCTGCCCGTACGCCCAGGACGTCAGGCCGGAGCAGTCGAAGGAGGTCGGGCCGGTGGCCCCCCACACGTACGGCGAGCCGATGACGCTCTGCGCGGCGGCCAGCGCGGCGGCGGCACGCTGCGAGGCGGCCGCGGAGTTGCCCAGGTTGGGGCGCTGGTTGTCACGGCTGGCGCGGTTCTGCTGGTCGATGCTGGCGCGCTGCTGCGCGGTGAGCGAGTTGAGCAGGTCCTGCGCCTTGGACAGCTTGTCCTGGACGTCCTTCTTCTTCTGCTCAAGCTGCTTCTGGGTGCTGTCCAGCTGCGCGAGCTTGGTGGCCGCCTCGGTGCGCTCCTGGTCCAGGGTGCGCTTCTGCTCCTGGATCTGCTTGAGCTCGTCGGCCTGCTTGCCGCTCAACTGGTCGAGCGTGGAGGCCTTGTCGAGGAAGTCGTTCGGGTTCGAGGAGAGGAACAGCTGCACCGAGGGGTCGATCCCGCCGCTGCGGTACTGGGAGGCGGCGAGCGTCCCGATGTTGTCGACCAGCTTGTTCAAGGTGGCCTGCTCACGGGCCACCTTGTTCTGCAGGTCGTTCACCTGCTTCTGGAGCTGGTCATGCTGCGCCTTGGCACCGTCGTACTGCTGGGTGGCCTGCTCCGCCTGCTGGTTCAGCGCGTCCACCTGGGACTTGACGTCCGAAGTGCTGGGCTTCGGGTCGGCGTTGGCCGCCTGGGAGGACAGGGCGACGGCTGCGGCGGCAGTCGCGGTGAGCACGGTCACGCGAGTGCGACTGGCGGGCTTGGGACGACGGTGGGACGCCACGGAGGCGAGCTCCTTCTTCCTGCGGCCGCCTACCGGGTGAGCTGTCGGGTTCGGGCCGGAAGTAGCCCTACGAGGTCTCACCGCATCCTGGTCGATGCGGCCTGACCCCGATTCACCCCGGGAACGGTGGTTCCCCGGCTCCGAGCGTCGGCAACCCCCGTCATGCGTACCGGCGCGTCGAACTCGGCGGTAACCCCCACTGCCATCCGGGCTGGATGATCGACTGCGCGGAGGTTCGAGGCCTGACCCTAGTAACCAGGTTGTGATCGGTTCAAATCCTTGCGGGAAAAAACTTGGCCAGCAGACGAGTTCTTTACGGACACCGCACCGCCCGTGACGACCAATTGACGCAGTGTCGAGGCAAAACACCACAGAAGCCCCCGCGACAAAATTATGTGGCGTACGTCACAGGGTGGAATTCCGGCCCCGCGCACTCGTCAGCGCCCACCTCAACTCGCCACCAGAAAAGCCACTATGAATAGCGCAAGCACTAAAAACGGACTTCCCCGGCCCAATTGGCGAGTCCCGGCCGAGTCCGCCGACTTCGGGCAGCCTCGCGAAGTCCGCCCGGCGCACCGGCGCAGCACGGCCGCGCGCAATTCCAGTGGCTTTTCCGCGGCTTGCCGCATTTGCGGCGTCGAGCGGTCAGCCGCGGGCCAGTCGGCGCAGCAGCAGTGTGGAGGAGACCGGGCGGGCCCCGGCCTTGGCCACTCCGTCGGCCACCTCGCGGTCGGCGGAGACCACCACCACCGGACGGCCCGGGGGTTCGGCCCGTACCAGCCGCCGGATCAACTCGTCGGCGGTCTCACCGGGCTTGCTGAACAGCACCCGCACCCCGCGCGGTGGCGCGAGCAGCACCGGCGCCGCCAGCTCGGCCCCGTCGAAGACGCAGGTGACCTCGGCACCGGTCTGCGCGGCGAGCACGGCGAGGCCGCCCAGCAGCCGCAGCCGCTGCTTCTCCAACGGCAGGGTCGGATAACCGGTCTTGGTGACGTTGTAGCCGTCCACCACCAGATGTGCCTGGGGCAGCGCCAGCAACTGGTCGAGCAGTGCCGGATCGTCCTCCGACAGCGCGCGCCGGGCCACATCCCTGGGGTTGATCGCACCTGGCGTGACCGCGTCCACGGTGTCGGCCGGACGCCCGGAGACCGGCGGCAGCGCCAGTTCACGGCGCAGCCCCTGGGCGGCGTCCAGCACCGTGTCGAGCAGCAGCCGCAGCCGCATGTCCTCCACGCTGCGGCCTTCGCGCACCGCCCGGCGGCTCGCCTCCAGCGCGGACTCGGCCTCGGCCAGCCGGGCCCGCAGCCGCCGCGCCTCCCCTTCGGCCGCGCCGAGCTCGGCGGCGGCCGAAGCGCGGGCCTGCGCGGACTCGGCCTCGACCTTGCGCAGCGCCGCCTGGCCGCGGCGCAGGTCGCTGGTGATGCTGCGCAGCTTGCGCTGCAGGGAGTCGGTCTCCTTACGGGCCGCCTCCAGCTCGGCTCGGGCCGCCTGCACCTCGGTCTGGGTGGCCGCCCGCAGCCGGGCCAGCTCCGCCTTGACCTGCTCCAGTTCGCGCGCGGTCTCCTCGCCGACCTGGTCGGCGTGGGCGCGCTGCGCCTCCTCGCCCGCGGCGGCGACGAGTTTGGGCCATCCCGCGGGGCGCAGCAGATAGGCGGCCGCCGCCACGTCGATCGGCTCGGCGGCGGGCGGCGGCGTCCCCGCCTCCAGCGCGGCGGCGAGTTCCGCCTGCGTCTCGCGCAGCCGCCCGGCGATGCGCTGACGGAAGACCGGATCGGTCTCCAGGGCGGCGGCGAGCGCGTTCCCGGCGAACTTGGCACGGCGGGACGGGGTGAAGCGGGCGTACTGGCGTAGCTGGGCGGGCAGTTCCGCCGGGGTCAGCGAGCCGAAGGCCTCGGCCGCTATTGAGACGACCCGATGGCGCACTCCCTCGGGCAGCGGCCGGTCGAGCGGCTCGTCAAACCCGGCGGCGCCCTCCGGTTCCGCCTGCGGATTGCCGCCCGTACGCTCCACCAGTCACTCCCGTCAGTCTCCACCCCCGTCGTACGTCCCTATTGTCCCCGCCCGAGGCGGGTCAGACCTGCCCTGGCTCCGCACCAGGCCCGGGGCGGTCCACCAGTTCGACCTGGTCGACGGCGTTGCACCAGCGGCATCGCACCGACTCGGCGGTCTCGCTGAGCACCTCGCGCTCCTCCACCGTCGGCTCACCGGCCAGGTCCAGGTGGACGTACTCGACGACCTGGGTGGACCGGGTGACGTCGAACCGGGTGAGGTTGCCGCACAGCGTGCAGCGCCACCGGGTCTTGGCCGTCGGCAGGGGGACCGTCATGGGTCGTCCTCTTCTCCAGGTTCGGGGCGGGCGTGGCTGGGCCTGGCTCAAAGAATGCGGTTGCGCTGCGGGCAACCCTACGGCCTAGGGGGTTACCCGCGCTGCGGGAGTCCGGCAGGCAGTCCGGCGAGGCGCCCTATGCCCGTTAAGCCCGTTCCGACATGATCGGTTTATGCCCGCGCGCCACCGCGTAACACAGTTCCTGGACCAGGTCATGGGCCGGGCGGGTCCCCCGACGGGCCAGCCGTCGCGCCGCCTGCCCGTGGTCACCTACACGGTGATCGGCCTGTGCGTGGTGGTCTTCGCCTTCGGCCCGATCTCCGGCCTCGACCCCGGTTCCGGCTCCGGGCAGGCGCAGATGTGTGCGCAGGCGCTGTACTTCGACCGTTGGGGGGTGATCCCCAGCGAGCTGTGGCACGCCCCGCTGCACGGCGCCGCGCTGGGACTGCCGCCCGGCTGCCAGGTGCCGCCGGGGCACGCCAAGGTACCGATGCTGTCGGTGCTGACCGCGCTGTTCGTGCACGGCGGATGGCCGCACCTGCTGGGCAACATGCTGTTCCTGTGCGTCTTCGGCGCCGGGGTGGAGCGGCGGATGGGGCGGCTGCGGTACGCCCTGTTCTATCTGGCGGCCGGCTGCCTGGCCACGTTCGGCTACGCGCTCGGGCACGCCCATTCGGCCCAGTCGCTGGTCGGTGCGTCGGGCGCGATCGCGGGCGTACTCGGCGGGTACCTCTACCTCTACCCCAAAGCCCGGGTGACCAGCGTCTTCCCGTTCCTGCTGGGTGTGCCGTTGCGCTTTCCGGCCTGGCTGGTGCTGGGCTTCTGGTTCGTGGTGCAGTGGCTGTCGACGCGCGTGCCGCAGACCGGTCCCGGGGTCGCGTACCTGGCGCATGTCATCGGTTTCGCGTTCGGATTCCTGTGCACCGCGGTGTGCTTCCGGGCCCGGGCCGGGCGGCCCGCGCCCGAGACGGCCGGGGAGCGGGGGGCTTAGGCCTGTCCGGCGGATCCTGGTCGGGTTGCGGCGGTGTCCGCACGCACCGCGACCCAACCAAGAGCGCCGCCCAGCGCCTAAGCTGACGTGGCAGGCCGCAACCCTAGGAGACAGTCAGCCGTGATCACCGCGATCGTGCTCATCAAGACCGACGTCGACCGCATCCCGGAGATCGCCGAGTCGATCGCCGCGCTGGAGCACGTGAGCGAGGTCTACTCGGTCACCGGCACCTACGACCTGGTCGCCATGGTGCGGGTGGCCCGGCACGACGACCTGGCGGACGTCATCCCGGGCCGGATCAGCAAGATCCCCGGCGTCGCCGGCACCGACACGCACGTCGCGTTCCGCACCTACTCCCAGCACGACCTGGAGGCGGCGTTCGCCATCGGGCTCGAAGGCTGATCGGCCCGGTTCAGCCGCGGTCCGGCACGCAACGGACGTCCTCCGTACGGTAGTTCCGCGCCCCTCGCCCGCCTTCGGCGAGGAGGGGCCCGGCGCCGCCCCGGACCAGCTCCGCCACCGCGCCGAGGAAGCGGTCCACGTGTTCGTCGGGGGTACCGGCGCCGAAGCTGACCCGGATGGCGTTGAGCGAGCGCTCGCCCGGCTCCGTCTCCGGCGCACCGCACTCGCCCAGCGCGTCCGGAGCGCTGCCGAGCAGCGTGCGGACCAGCGGATGCGCGCAGAACAGGCCGTCGCGCACCCCGATCCCGTACTCCGCCGAGAGCGCGGCGGCGAAGTGCGAGCTGTTCCAGCCCTGCACCACGAACGAGATGACCCCCACGCGCGGCGCGTCCTCGCCGAACAGTGACAGCACCTTGACCTGCGGGATCCCGGCCAGCCCGGACAGCACCCGGGAGACCAGCGCCTGCTCACGGGCGACCAGCGGGCCGAAACCGGCCTCGGCCAGCGCCCGGCAGGCGGAGGCGATGGCGTAGCCGCCGATCACGTTGGGCGAACCGGCCTCGTGCCGGGCGGCCGTGGTGTGCCATTCGACGTCCACCGTGCCGTCGGCCCGACGCGCGACCGTCTTACTGGCGCCGCCGCCCGCCAGGTACGGGTCCGCGTCCCGCAGCCAGTCCGCGCGACCGGCCAGCACCCCGGAGCCGAACGGCGCGTACAGCTTGTGCCCGGAGAAGGCCACGTAGTCCACGTCCAACTCGGCGACATCCACCGGATGATGGGGCGCGAGCTGTGCGGCGTCGAGCACGATACGGGCGCCGTGCGCATGGGCGGCCGCGGCCAGTTCCCGCACCGGCCACAGTTCGCCGGTGACGTTGGAGGCGCCGGTCACGCAGACCAGCGCGGGGCCGTGGGGTGCGCGGTCGGCGAGCGCGTGCTCCAGGGTGTCGACCGCCTCGCGCGGGGTGCGGGGCGCGCTGAGGTAGGTGACGTCGCCGTCCCGCCAGGGCAGCAGCGAGGCGTGGTGCTCGGTTTCGAAGACGAAGACCCGGGTGCCGGGCGGCAGGGCCGCGGCGAGCAGGTTGAGCGAGTCGGTGGTCGACCGGGTGAAGACGACCTGGTCGTCCGCGCGGCAGCCGAGGAACTCCGCGACGGTGGCGCGGCTTTGCTCGAAAAGGTCGGTCGACAACTGCGACAGATATCCGGCGCCGCGATGCACGCTGCCGTAATAGGGCGCGTACGCGGCGACATCGTCCCATACACGTTGCAAAGCGGGCGCGCTGGCCGCGTAGTCCAGTGCGGCGTAGGTGACTTCACCGCCCGTCACCAACGGGACTCGGACATCTCGTCCGAGAACCGGCAGCGGCTCACAAATGGTCTGGTCGACGGCAGAGTTGAGGACAGACATGGCGAAATCTCCCTGGCGGCAAGCAGCGGAATGTCGCTCAACGCGGAATCGCGGAGCGGCGAGGCGGAGCCTCCGACTGGGAGGAGCCTCGGATATGGAGAAGGCGGGCCGAAAGCCCTATCGCATTCGCTTGCTCATCAAAATCTCCCGCGACAACCAGGACCCCTGGATACGCGAGGGGTCCGCGCTTGCCATAAGCCTCACTGCTTACGGCCTGGTCATCACCCGGGGCACCCCGCCACGGACGGAGGGTTGCCGGACAGCAAGCCGGGGCAGTATCGCTGTCGCTCGTGACCTTGCGGAGGAGTGTAGCAGCCTCCTTTACCTGGGGGCTTCGCCCCCAAGCCCCCACGTCGCGGACCGGCGGTGCCGAACCCGCCGCACCCCGGCCCCCGCGACTCCGCCGGAAAGGCCTACGCGTTGCTGGCCGCCACCCAGCGGTCCAGGGTCCGCTGGGCGGCGCCCGAGTCGATGGACTCGGCCGCCTCCCGCATGGCGGCAGCGATCCCGTCCGTCAAAGAGCCCTCGCCCGGCGAGAGGGCGACGAGCGCGGCCGCCGAGTTGAGCAGCACCGCGTCCCGTACCGGACCGCGCTCACCGGCCAGCACTCGGCGGGCGACCTCCGCGTTGTACGCCGCGTCCGCGCCCCGCAGTGCCTCCACCGGCACCAGCTCCAGGCCGACGTCCCGGGGGTCGAACGGGACCTGGTCGACCTTGCCGTCCCGTACCACCCACACCTGGGAGGTCGCGGTGGTGGTCAGCTCGTCCAGGCCGTCGTCGCCGCGGAAGACCAGTGCGGAGGAGCCGCGGTCGGCCAGCACGCCCGCCACGATCGGCGCCATCCGGGCATCGGCGACACCGGTGGCCTGGGCCCGTACCCGCGCCGGATTGGTCAGCGGGCCGAGGAAGTTGAAGATGGAGGCGATGCCCAACTCGCGCCGGGCGCGGGCCACATGGCGCAGTGCGGGGTGGAACTTCACGGCGAAGCAGAACGTGATGCCCGCCTCCGCCGCGACCTCGGCGACCCGCCCCGGGGTCAGCTCCAGATTGACGCCGAGGCGCTCCAGCACGTCGGAGGCGCCGCTGGCGGAGGAGGCGGAACGGTTGCCGTGCTTGACCACCTTCGCACCGGTGCCGGCCACCACGATCGCCGACATGGTCGAGATGTTGACCGTCTTGGCCCGGTCGCCCCCGGTGCCGACGATGTCCACCGAGGGGCCCGGGACCTCGATGAGGTTGGCGTGCCCGTACATCGTCCGTACGATCCCCGAGACCTCCTCGACCGTCTCGCCCTTGGCGCGCAGCGCGACCGCGAAACCGGCGATCTGGGCGTCGCTCGCCTCGCCGCTCATGATCCGGTCCATCGCCCAGGCGGTGTCGTCCGCGGACAGGTCCCTACCGGCCAGCAGGTCGCTCAGCACATCCGGCCAGCTGCGCGCCGCCACGGTCTCGCCTCCGGCTGGGGTCTGGGCGTTCATGGTCCACGCTCCTGGCGGTTGACGGTCTCGTTCCGGGGGCGTCCCCCGGACACCCCCGAGCCTATCGGCGTACCGAGGTCGCGCGGGCACCCTGCCCGTACTGCGGACGCGACCAGGGCCCCGGCCCGGTCCCTGTGGCGGGGACCGGGCCGGGGCCCTGGTCAGTGGCGATCAGTGCCGGGCGCGGCGAGATCAGTGGTGGCCGTGGCCGCTGGTGATCTCGGCGTGCTCCGCCGCGGTCGGCTTGGGGATCTGCGCCCCCTCGCCGTACATGCTCCGCGACAGCTTGGCGCGCAGCTTGGTCTTGCGGTCCAGCTTGCGCCGCACACCGTTCTCGTCGACCTCCGGGCCGACTTCGAGCGGCTCGGGCTGGTCGTGCGCGGTGAGGGTGTGCATCTGGTCCTGCGGCAGCGGCTCGTGCACCTCGATGAACTCACCGTGCGGCAGGCGCTTGATGACACCGGTCTCGCGACCGTGCAGCACCTTGTCGCGGTCGCGGTGCTGCAGACCCAGGCAGATCCGCTTGGTGATCACGAACGTCAGGACCGGGATCACGAAGAAGCCGATCCGGACGGTCCAGGTGATGGCGTTGATCGACAGGTTGAAGTGGGTGGCCCACAGGTCGTTGCCACCGCCCACCAGCAGGATCAGGTACCAGGAGATCCAGGCCGCGCCGAAGCCGGTGCGCACCGGGCGGTTGCGCGGACGGTCCAGGATGTGGTGCTCGCGGTCGTCACCGGTGACCCAGGCCTCGATGAACGGCCAGACGGCGATCGCCACCAGCACCAGCGGGAAGATCATCAGCGGGATGAACACACCCAACTGGAGGGTGTGGCCCCAGAAGTTGATCTCCCAGCCCGGCATGACACGGATCAGGCCCTCGGAGAAGCCCATGTACCAGTCAGGCTGGGCACCCGTGGACACCTGGTCGGGTCGGTACGGACCGAACGCCCAGATCGGGTTGATCGTGGCGATCGCCGCACAGGCCGCGATGACGCCGAAGACCAGGAAGAAGAAGCCGCCCGCCTTGGCCATGTACACCGGCAGCAGCGGCATGCCGACGACGTTCTTGTTGGTGCGGCCGGGGCCCGCCCACTGCGTGTGCTTGTGGTAGAAGACCAGGATCAGGTGGCCCACCAGCAGCGCGGCCATGATGCCCGGCAGCAGCAGGATGTGGATCGTGTAGAAGCGCGAGACGAAGTCGTGCCCGGGGAACTCGCCGCCGAACAGGAACATCTGCAGGTAGGTCCCGACGATGGGCATCGACAGGATCGCGCCCTCCATGAACCGGACACCGGTACCCGACAGCAGGTCGTCCGGCAGCGAGTAACCGGTGAAACCGGTGAACATGCCGAGGACCAGCAGCAGGAAGCCGAACACCCAGTTGACCTCACGCGGCTTGCGGAACGCGCCGGTGAAGAACACCCGCATCATGTGCACGAGCATCGCGGCCACGAAGACCAGCGCCGCCCAGTGGTGGATCTGACGGATCAGCAGTCCACCGCGCACCTCGAAGCTGATGTGCATGGTCGATTCGAAGGCCTCCGACATGCGGATGCCCTGAAGCGGAACGTAGGGGCCGTTGTAGACGACCTCCTGCATGCTCGGGTGGAAGAACAGCGTCAGGTACACACCCGTGAGGATGATGATGATGAAGCTGTAGAGCGAGACCTCACCGAGCATGAAGGACCAGTGGTCCGGGAAGATCTTGCGCATGTTGGCCTTGGCGAGGCCGTAGATACCCAGCCTGCCGTCCGCCCAGTCCGCCAACCGCTCACCGGCCGGGGCCTTGCCCCGCCGGACGGTGGCGTCCGTCACCTCGTGGCTTGCAGTGCTCATCCGCGCTCCCAGAAGCTCGGGCCGACGGGCTCCTCGAAGTCGCCGAGCGCTTCGAGGTAACCCTGTGCGTTGACGCTGATCCGCAGCTGCGGCAGGGCGTGGCCCGCCGGGCCGAAGATCACCCGGCCACCGTCGGAGAGGTCGAACGTCGACTGGTGGCAGGGGCACAGCACATGATGCGTCTGCTGCTCGTAAAGGCTGATCGGGCAGCCGACATGGGTGCAGATCTTGGAGTACGCGACGATGCCCTGGTGCGACCAGTCCAACTCGCGCTTGTCCTTGATGTCCTCCGGGTTGAGCCGGACGATCATCAACGCGGCCTTGGCGATGACCTGTTGGAAGTTCTCGTCGTCGTCGCTCAGGCCTTCCGGCTTGGCGAACGTCAGCGAGCCGATGCCGATGTCCTCAGGACGCAGCGGCTCGTTGGTGTTCTGGTTGATCAGCTTCATGCCCTTGCGCCACGCCGTGGTCCGGAGCTTCTTCTCCGGCAGCGGGCCGAGGTCACGCAGCAGGACGACGCCGGACAGCGGGACCAGGGACAGGGCGCCCATCATCGTGGTCCGGATCAGCTTGCGGCGGCCGTACTGGCTCTCCTTGACGCCCTGCCGGAAGTCGGCGAAGACCTGCTCGCGGACCTCGGGGCTGGCCTCGATGGCGTGCCGCTCGGCCGGGACCTCCTCGTCCGACATCAGCGTGCGGGCCCAGTGGACCGCGCCGGCGCCGATGGCGAACAGCGCGACACCGAGGGTCAGGCCCAGGGAGAAGTTCAGCGCGCTGACGTGCCCGAACGGGAAGATGTAGACGATCTTGTCGATCGGGAAGATCACGTAGGAGGCGATAAAGCCTACGGTCGCGATCATGGACAGGGTGAACAGCAGCGCGACGGTGCGCTCGGAGCGCCTGGCGGTGCGTTCGTCGATGTCCTGACGGCGCGGCTCGTGGGGCGGCAGGCCCGGGTCTGCGAACGGGTCGCCGACCGGCTCTACCGCACCGTGGTGAGCGTTCTCCCGCTCACTCGGCAGGTTTTCTTCTGACATGTCCTCGTTGCTCATGACTTCCTGGCCTTTGCCGTGTGAGCGGCGACCCAAATGGCCACAGTGATCATCGCACCGAGGCCGAAGATCCAGGCGAAGAGACCCTCGCTGACCGGCCCGAGGCCGCCGAGCTCAAGCCCACCCGGGCTTACGGACTTCGAGCTGTCGACCTGCGCCAGGTAGGCGATGATGTCCTTCTTGTCCTTCTGCGGCATGGTGCTGTCCGGGAAGTTGGGCATGTTCTGCGGCCCGGTCAGCATGGCTTCGTAGATGTGCTTGGGGTCGACACCGTCGAGGGTCGGCGCGAACTTGCCCTCGGACAGCGCACCGCCCTTGCCGGACGAGTTGTGGCACTGCGCGCAGTTGGTACGGAACAGCTGCCCGCCGTTGGCGATGTCGGCACCGTCGGGGCTGTACTGCTGCTTCGTCGGGATCGCCGGGCCGGGGCCGAGCGAGGCGATGTACGCGGCGAGCTGGTCGATCTGGGCCTGGTCGTAGATGGCCTTCTTCCGCGGGACCTGCGCGCCGGGCTGCTGGGCCGGCATACGACCGGTGCCGACCTGGAAGTCCACCGCGGCGGCGCCGACACCGACGAGGCTCGGACCGTTGTGGGTGCCCTGCCCGGAGGTGCCGTGGCAGGAGGCGCAGCCCACGGAGTAGAGCTTCTTGCCCTCCTCGGTCGCGAGGGACTGCGCGGAGTCGGCCTGCGCCTTCTCAGCCGGCGCGAACGCGGCATACAGCCCCCCGGTGGCCGCAAGCGCGAAGAGTAGAACGACGAGCGCCGCCAGCGGATGGCGTCGTCGTGCGGAGAGCTTTTTCACGGATTACCCCGGTGTCAGGATCTTCTGCGTCGATGCTTCTGGTGTGGTCCGGTGTACGGACCGATTACTTGATCAAGTAGATCGTGGCGAAGAGGCCGATCCAGACGACATCGACGAAGTGCCAGTAGTAGGACACGACGATGGCCGCCGTGGCCTGCTCGTGGGTGAACCTCTTGGCCGCGTACGTCCTGCCCAGGACCAGCAGGAAGGCGATCAGACCGCCCGTCACGTGCAACCCGTGGAAGCCGGTGGTCAGGTAGAACACCGAGCCGTACGGGCTGGACTTCAGGGAGAGTCCGTCGTCCCTCACCAGCGAGGTGTACTCGAAGATCTGCCCGCCGATGAAGATCGCACCCATGACGAACGTGATCGCGAACCACATGCGCAGCTTCTTCACATCACCGCGCTCGGCGGCGAACACGCCGAGCTGGCAGGTGAGCGAGGAGAGCACCAGGACCGTGGTGTTCACTGACGAGAACGGCACGTTCAGTGCGTCGTTCTGGCTGTGCCAGAAGGCCGTTCCGGTCACCGATCGCAGGGTGAAGTACATCGCGAAGAGGGCCGCGAAGAACATCAGCTCGGAACTCAACCAGATGATGGTTCCCACGCTGACGAGGTTCGGCCGGTTGACCGACGGGTGCGCGTGCCCGGTTTCTACTGCTGTTGCTGTCGCCACGACCGACATTATGTCGGTCGCTTATCTCGCGCTCACTCCGGGGGGTGCGATTCGGAGTGTCAAGGGCTGCCCGGCTACCCGCGTGGCGTACCCCACCCGTCCCTCGAAGGAGCGAAGCCGCGGTCGCGCCCGCACCGTCCGCCCAGCCCACGGCCGGTCCTGACAGGCCGTCGGCGGATCACCGGGTCTGTCGGAACCCTCCTCGGGCGGGGCGCCACGGGAGTAGCATCGCCGCGTCCGCGCCGCGGTCACCGGCCGCGCGGCGGCACTCGACGAGGAGGCTGAAGCCCATGCAGCAGACCGCCACGGTGCTCGTCTACAGCGACGACCGGAACACCCGGGAACAGGTCCGGCTGGCGATCGGGCGCCGACCCGCGCCGGATGTGCCGCGGGTGGAGTTCCTGGAGTGCGCCACGGTCCCGGCCGTGCTGTCCGAGCTGGACAAGGGCGGGATCGACGTCTGCGTACTGGACGGCGAGGCGGTACCGGCCGGCGGCATGGGCGTGTGCCGCCAGATCAAGGACGAGATCTTCCAGTGCCCGCCGGTGCTGCTGCTGATGGGACGCCCGCAGGACGCCTGGCTGGCCACCTGGAGCCGGGCGGACGCCGCCGTGTCCCATCCGATCGACCCGATGGCGCTCGCGGAGGCGCTGGCGGGCCTGCTGCGCAGGGACCGGTCGCCCGCCAACACCTGACGGTCACGTCCGCGGGGTGAGCCGCGCCGGGCTCGACGGGTGCGGCGCGGCGGAGTTCTCGCCGCCGGGGTGGTTTGCGGAGCCGCCGCGGCCGCTCAGCGCGCTGCCCTTGGTCCACGCGTCCCAGGACAGGTTCCAGTCGCCGAAGCCGTTGCCGAACGGTTCCATGGTGGCGCCCTGGCTGTTGACCACCTGGACGATGTCTCCGGTGCGCACCTGCCCGAAGAACCAGTGCGCGTTGTCGGTGCTCATACCGGTGCAGCCGTGGCTGACGTTGTCCGAGCCCTGCGACCCGACCGACCAGGGCGCGGCGTGCACGTACTCACCGCTCCAGGTGACCCGGGTCGCCCAGTACACCGGCAGGTCGTAGGAGTCCGAACTGCCGCTGGATATCCCTATCGTGCTGCTCTTCATCCGGACGAACGACTCCTTGCCCAGCACCACTTTGATGCCGTTACGAGTGGAGAAGCCCGGTTTACCGGTCGTCACCGGGATGGTGCGCTGGACCTGGCCGTTGCGGCTGACGGTCAACTGGTGCGCCGCGGCGTCGGTCACCGCGATGACCCGGTCGCCGGTGTGCAGCGTCACGGTGTTGGCGTCCCCGCCGTACAGGTTTCCCTGTATGCGGGCGCCGAGCAGCGTGCTGGTGACGTTGATCCGGGCGTCGGCCGGCCAGTATTCGCGCGGCCGGTAGTGCAGGGTACGGTCATCCACCCAGTGCCATGCGCCGGACACCGCGGGGATGGCGCTGACGTGCAGGGCGCTCTCTATGACCGCCCGGGCGGCGGGGCCCTTCACCGGCTGGCTGAGTTCGGCGGTGATGGGCTGGCCCACGCCGTAGTCGCCCGAGTCCGGGCCGATACGGACCTTCAGGGTGCTGCCCGCGGGCCTGGTGTCGAAGCCGATGGTCTGCCGGCCCTGGGCGCCGCTCGCGTTCTCGGTGCTCACCCGGACCGTGTAGTGGGCCCCTGCCGCAAGTGGAGCGGTGCTGCGCCATTTGGTGCGGTCGGCCCCGAGTTCACCGCGCACGAAGCGTCCTGCGGCGTCGGTGGCCGTCACATCAGTGATCTTGTTGCCGTCACCCTTGATGGTGACTTCCAGCGGTTTGTTCGGATCGACCTGGCGACTGCCGTCCTCGGTGCTGTACGAGATCTGCCCGGCCGCGTTGTATGGCGCGGCGGCCAGGGGATTCCCGGATCCTCCGCAGGCGGTGAGCTCCGCCGCCAGAGGCGCGAGAAGCGCGAGATACGACAGACGGCATATCACCCAGTGACCGCGAGATATGTGACTCATGGTCACAAGGTAAGAAGAATCACCCGTACCCGCGCGCTGCGTTCCGGCAAACGGGGACCGGTACCGCCGGGCGGGCGAAGCACCGGGGGCCCTGTACCGCGTAAAGGCCGAGGCCCGGACACCGCTGTCGAAGCGGTCTCCGGGCCCCGGCCCTGGTCCTGCACGGCGGACGGCTCAGTAGCGCTGGTCCGCGCCGCGGTAGTACTCGAACACCCAGCCGAAGATGCCGACCAGGATGAACGGGGCGGAGAAGTACATCAGCCACCAGCCGAAGATGATGCCCAGGAACGCCAGCGCACCGCCGAAGGCGAGCGCGAGCGGCTGCCAGCTGTGCGGGCTGAAGAAGCCCAGCTCACCGGCGTCGTCCGCGACATCGGCGTCCGGCCGGTCCTGCGCGCCGGTGTCGACCCGGCGGGCGGTGAAGGCCAGGTAGTAGCCGATCATCACGCTCAGGCCGAAGGCCATGAACAAGGCCGTGGTGCCCGCCGTCTCATGCGACCACAGGCCGTAGACGATGGCGACTGCCAGGATGAACACCGCCAGCCACAGGAACATCTTGCCCTGCCACTTCACTTGCCGGCCTCCTTGCCTTCAGCGCCGACCAGGGCATGGCCACCGTGGCCTTCGAGCTCCATCGCGGTGATCTCCGGGTGGTGAAGGTCGAACGCCGGCGATTCGGAGCGGATACGCGGCAGCGTGAGGAAGTTGTGCCGCGGCGGCGGGCAGGACGTCGCCCATTCGAGCGAACGGCCGTAGCCCCACGGGTCGTCGACCTCGACCTTCTTGCCGTACTTGGCGGTCTTCCACACGTTGTAGAAGAACGGCAGCATCGACAGGCCGAGCAGGAACGAGCTGATCGACGAGATGGTGTTCAGCGTGGTGAAGCCGTCGGCCGCCAGGTAGTCCGCGTAACGACGGGGCATGCCCTCGACGCCCAGCCAGTGCTGCACCAGGAACGTGCCGTGGAAGCCGATGAACAGCGTCCAGAAGGTGATCTTGCCGAGCCGTTCGTCGAGCATCTTGCCGGTCATCTTCGGCCACCAGAAGTGGAATCCGGCGAACATCGCGAAGACCACCGTGCCGAAGACCACGTAGTGGAAGTGCGCCACCACGAAGTACGAGTCGGAGATGTGGAAGTCCAGCGGCGGCGCGGCCAGGATGACACCGGTCAGACCACCGAAGGTGAAGGTGATCAGGAAGCCGATCGCCCACAGCATCGGGGTCTCGAAACTCAGCGACCCCTTCCACATCGTGCCGATCCAGTTGAAGAACTTCACGCCGGTCGGGACCGCGATCAGGAACGTCATGAAGGAGAAGAACGGCAGCAGCACACCGCCGGTGACGTACATGTGGTGCGCCCACACGGTCACCGAGAGACCGGCGATGGTGATGGTCGCGGCCACCAGGCCGATGTAGCCGAACATCGGCTTGCGGCTGAAGACCGGGATGACCTCACTGATGATGCCGAAGAACGGCAACGCGATGATGTACACCTCTGGATGGCCGAAGAACCAGAAGAGGTGTTGCCACAGCAGCGCACCGCCGTTGGCCGCGTCGAAGACATGCGCCCCGAACTTGCGGTCCGCCTCCAGCGCCAGCAGCGCGGCGGCCAGCACCGGGAAGGCCAGCAGCACCAGAACGGCGGTGAGCAGCACGTTCCAGCAGAAGATCGGCATCCGGAACATCGTCATGCCCGGAGCACGCATGCAGATGATCGTGGTGATGAAGTTGACCGCACCGAGGATCGTGCCGAAGCCGGAGAGGGCCAGACCCATGATCCACATGTCCGAGCCGACACCCGGCGAACGGACCGCGTCCGACAGCGGCGAGTAGGCGAACCAACCGAAGTCCGCCGCACCCTGCGGGGTGAGGAAGCCGCCGACCGCGATCAGCGAGCCGAACAGGTAGAGCCAGTAGGCGAACATGTTCAGCCGCGGGAACGCCACGTCGGGCGCGCCGATCTGCAGCGGCATGATCCAGTTGGTGAAGCCCGCGAACAGCGGCGTCGCGAACATCAGCAGCATGATCGTGCCGTGCATCGTGAACGCCTGGTTGAACTGCTCGGTCGACATGATCTGCAGGCCGGGACGGGCCAGCTCGGCGCGCATGAGCAGCGCCATGATGCCGCCGATGATGAAGAAGCCGAACGACGTCACCAGGTACAGCGAGCCGATCGTCTTGTGGTCGGTGGTGGTCAGCCACTTCACGACCGCGTTGCCCGGCTGCTTTCGCCGTACCGGCGGGAGCTCCGTGGCTCCGCCCACGGCAGCACCCTGGGGTTCGTTGAGGATGCTCACTGTTCACTCTCCGACTGGCTGGTGCCCGTCTGGCCGGTACCCGTCTGGTTGACGGTCGTGCTGCCCGGCTGCCGGTTCGTCTTCGCGTCCCGGGTGTTGCCCGTGGTCGGGATGCCCGCCGGGAGGTAGCCGGTCTGGCCCTTGCTCGCCAGGTCCTTCAGGTGCGCCTCGTACTCGGCCGGCGGGACGACCTTGACGTTGAAGAGCATCCGGGAGTGGTCCACACCGCACAGCTCGGCGCACTTGCCCATGAAGGTGCCGACCTTGTTCGGGGTGACCTGGAAGACGTTGGTGTGGCCCGGGATGACGTCCATCTTCATCAGGAACGGCACCACCCAGAAGGAGTGGATGACGTCCCGCGAGGTGAGGACGAACTTGACCGTCTGGCCCTCGGGAAGCCACAGCGTCGGGCCGGGGCTGGGGTTGCCCTTGTCCCACTCGGCCGGGGTGCCGGTCTCGTAGACACCGCCCGCGTGCGCCGGCATGCCCTCAAGGGCGGTCGGCGGGATGCTCGACAGCTCGGCCGGAACGGCGGTCGGGGACTTCGGGCTGCCCGGCACGTCCTCGACGTAGTTGAACGCCCAGCTCCACTGGAAGCCCACCACGTTGATGATGTGGTCGGGCTTCTTGGAGGTCTCCAGGAGCTTGGACTCGTCACGCGCGGTGAAGTAGAAGAGCACCGCGATGACGACAAGGGGGACCACGGTGTACAGCGCCTCGAGCGGCATGTTGTACCGGGTCTGGGTGGGTACCTCGATCTTCGTCCGGCTGCGCCGATGGAAGATCACTGCCCACAGGATGAGGCCCCAGACAAGCACACCGGTCGCCAGTGCGGCGGCCCAGGAGCCCTGCCAGAGCGAAAGGATCCGCGGTGCCTCTTCCGTGGCGGGGCTGGGCATGCCGAGGCGGGGGAAGTCCTTGTAGGTGCAACCGGTTGCGGTCACCAGGACCAGGCCCGCGGCCAACGCCTGCGGCAACCGCCGCCGCATCGGGCGCCGCGACTTGCGGTCGGAGCCGTTGGGACTCACGTAGCGCCTTCCCGAGAGTCTCGCCCGCGCGCCCGGGATCCCGGCCGTTGCGTGCGGTCGGCACCCTGGCGCGGGCAGGGTTTGGATGTTTATGCGGACCAAACCCTACTGGACGCTTTTCGGGGCCACGCGGGGAGGGGTCCCAACGCGCCGGACCGGCCGGTTGATCGCCCCCGAAGGGGTGGAATCCCGCACTCCGGGGGCCAATTGACGGGGTGCTGGGTGCGGGGCGGTTTGTACGGATTTACTGTACGCGATGGAAGTCGGCCAAGCGGGTCGCGGGAAGGTCGGACGACTGCCGTACCACTCGGTACCCCAGGAGCGGTAGCGTCGGGAACGTGCCTTACTTCGACGTGGCGTCCACCGCTCCCCTTCATCCGGTCGCCCGGCAGGCCCTGCTCGCGGCGTTGGACGAGGGGTGGGCCGATCCGGCCCGGCTGTACCGGGAGGGGCGGCGGGCGCGGATGCTGCTCGACGCCGCGCGGGAGACGGCGGCGGAGGCGGTCGGCTGCCGGGCCGACGAGCTGAGTTTCACCTCTTCGGGTACCCGGGCGGTGCACACCGCCGTTGCCGGGGCGCTCGCGGGCCGCCGCCGGACGGGCCGTCACCTCGTCGTGTCCGCCGTGGAGCACTCGTCGGTGCTGCATGCCGCCGAGGCCCATGAGGCGGACGGCGGTACGGTCACCGAGGTCGGCGTCGACCGTACCGGCCGGGCGGCGCCCGAGGCGTTCCGCGCCGCGCTGCGGGGTGACACGGCGCTCGCCTGTCTGCAGTCGGCCAACCACGAGGTGGGCACGGTGCAGCCGGTGGCCGAGGTGGCGGCGGTCTGCCGGGAGGCGGGCGTGCCGCTGCTGGTGGACGCGGCGCAGTCGTTGGGGTGGGAACCGGTGGCGGCCGACTGGTCGCTGCTGGCGGCGAGCGCCCATAAATGGGGCGGCCCAGCGGGAGTTGGACTGCTCGCGGTGCGCAAGGGGGTGCGGTTCGCGACACCGGCCCCCGCGGACGAGCGGGAGCGCGGACGCGCGCCCGGCTTCGAGAACCTCCCGGCGATCGTGGCGGCCGCCGCGTCGCTGCGGGCGGTACGGGCCGAGGCCGACGCCGAACGCAAGCGGCTGGCCGCGCTGGTGGACCGGATCCGCGCGCGGGTTCCGGAACTCGTACCGGATGTCGACGTGGTGGGCGACCCCGTGCGGCGGCTGCCGCATCTCGTCACGTTCTCGTGTCTGTATGTCGACGGTGAGGCGCTGCTCGGCGAGTTGGACCGCGCGGGCTTCGCGGTCTCGTCCGGTTCGTCGTGTACGTCGAGCACGCTGACACCGAGCCATGTGCTGCGGGCGATGGGCGTGCTGTCGGAGGGCAACGTACGGGTTTCGCTGCCGCTGGGCGTGCCGGAGTCGGACGTCGACCGCTTCCTGGACGTACTGCCCGGCGTGGTGCGCCGGGTCCGCGAGCACCTGGGCGCCCCCAGCGAGGACGTCCGAGCCGACGGCCCGAACCTGGTCCTCGACACCCTGGGCAAGCGCTGCCCGATCCCGGTGATCGAGCTGGCGAAGGTGATCGGGGACGTGCCGGTCGGAAGTACGGTGACCGTGCTGTCCGACGATGAGGCGGCGCGCCTCGACATTCCCGCGTGGTGCGCGATGCGCACCCAGGAGTACGCGGGCGAACACCCCACCCCCCAGGGCACGGCATACGTGGTACGCCGCCGCACGTAGGGCCGCTTCTTTTTCCCACCCACCCTTTCCCGGGTTCCACCCCAGCCCCCGTCATTGCGGGGGCGGCAGCCCCGGGAAAGCGGGGCCCGGGACGCACCCTCGCGGCGACGGAGCACGGATGGCACCACTCCGCCGCCGACATCGTGCCGCGGCCCCCGCCGCAAGCAGGCTGGGGCCAGGGGGCGCAGCCCCCAGTAACGGGGCCCGGGGCGGCAGCCCCGGGAAAGGGTGGGTGGGCGGGGAAGCCCCGTTACGGCAGGTGCGCGCGGAGTTCGGTGGTCGCCTCCTGGCCGTAGGCCTTGGTGAAGCGCTCCAGGAAGTGGCCGGTACGGAGTTCGTACTCCTGAGTACCCAGGGTCTCGATGACCAGAGTCGCCAGCATGCAGCCGACCTGCGCGGCCCGCTCCAGGCCCAACTCCCAGGACAGGCCCGCCAGGAAGCCCGCGCGGAAGGCGTCGCCGACGCCGGTCGGGTCGACCTTGCGCTCCTCCTCCGCGCAGCCGACCTCGATCGTGGCCTCACCGGCGCGTTCGATCCGTACGCCGTTCGCGCCGAGGGTGGTCACCCGGGTGCCGACCTTCGCCAGGACGTCCTCCGGCGACCAGCCGGTCTTGGTCTGGATCAGCGCCGCCTCGTACTCGTTGGTGAACAGATAGTCCGCGCCTTCCACCAGCAGCCGGATCTCGTCGCCCTCAAGGCGCGCCAGCTGCTGCGAGGGGTCCGCGGCGAAGGCGAAGCCACGGGCCCGGCACTCCTCGGTGTGCCGGAGCATCGCCTGCGGGTCGTCCGCGCCGATCACCACCAGGTCGAGACCACCGACCCGCTCCGCGATCGGCTGCAGCTCGATCTGCCGGGCCTCGCTCATCGCACCGGTGTAGAAGGACGCGATCTGGTTGTGGTCGGCGTCCGTGGTGCAGACGAAGCGGGCCGTGTGCAGCACCTCGGAGATCCGTACGGCCTCGGTGTCGACATTGTGCCGGTCCAGCCACGCCCGGTACTCGCCGAAGTCGGCGCCGGCCGCACCGACCAGAATCGGCCGCAGGCCGAGCACACCCATGCCGAAGCAGATGTTCGGCGCGACACCGCCCCGGCGTACGTCGAGGGTGTCGACCAGGAAGGAGAGCGAGACCGTGTGCAGCTGGTCGGCGACCAGCTGGTCGGCGAAGCGGCCGGGGAAGGTCATCAGGTGGTCGGTGGCGATGGAGCCGGTGACAGCGATACGCACGACGGGTCTGCTCCTGCGGTGGCGGTGGCCTGCGGGGACATTGTTACGGCCCGGAGGGCCTCTGGGCCGTACCGGACCAGCCAACGCTACCGGGTCGCTCCGGAGCGCCGGTACCGAATCGTTCCAGCCAGGGACGGCCACGGGCACGGAGCCCCCGCGACCGGGCACTACGACGACACCAGGAAATTACCGGAAAGTACTGCTTTCCACCTGGGTAAATGCTGCCTAAAGTCACCAGTACGCGCGGTTTCCCCGCGCCCCTCAGAACCGGGAGTCACCATGGCCGAGCAGATCGAGCAGGCTCAGTCCGCCGAACGTGCCGAGCTCACCGAACTCCCCGGCGTGCCCGGCTTCCCCGGTACGGAGTCCGGCTCCCCCGCGGATCTGCTGAACGACTGCCGCCGCATCGCCCCGCGCTGGGCGTCGCCGCACATGGATGCGGCCGCTCCGGTTCCGCCGTCCTCTATTCACGGGACGAAGGTCTCAGCGGCCTCCGCGCACGCCGTCGAGGAAATGTCCGAATACGGAAGTTGAACCCGGGCCGATCGCCCGAGGCGCGCCCGTGCGCCCTTTTGCCGTAAGCCGCCCACCCCGATGCCGTACGCGGAACCGCACGGCACTCGGCTCCGTCCAATTCACGTCCGCCACACGGCGGACGGTGACAGCACCACAGTCACGGAGCCGAAGGAGCTGAACGGTGGGCATCGAGCGCACCCCGGAGAGCAAGCCCGAGAGCGGATCAGCCGGTTCATCCGGTGCGTCGGAGCAAACCGGTGGCCCCCGCAGGCGCCGGTCATCGCTGACCGTGGCCCTGGTCGCCGGGGCGGTCCTGGTGGCGGGCGGCGGTGGCGCCTACTGGGCCATGTCGGCCGCCAGCGGCACCCCGGGGCCCGCGGCGGCCGGTCCGGCGTCCGGCCCGGCCCCGCTGGCACTGAGCGGCTGGACCACGGCCGATGGCGCGGCGGCCGGGCTGCAGTACCGGGCAACCGGCCCCCTGCCTTCCGGCCCCGGCTCCGCACCCGTCTTCCAGGCGCGCGGCGAGGTCTCCCGGGACGACGTGGCGAAGCTCGCGGCCGCGCTCGGCGTGTCGGGGCCCGTAACGCTGGACCACGGCCTGTGGCGCGCTGCTCCGAGCCACAACGCGCCCGGCCCCACACTGCAGGTGACCCAGCAGGCGCCAGGCAGTTGGGCGTTCTCGCGCGATGGGTCGGGCACCGGCTGCAGGCCGTCGACGGCGAACGGCGGCGACGTCAGCGCTACCGGCCGGGCCATCTGCTACTCCCCCGAGCGCGCCATGCAGTCCGCTACGGCTGCCGCCTCCTCCGGCACCGCCGTCTCGCCCGACCAGGCGAAGCACGCCGCCGCACCGGTGCTGACGGCGCTCGGCCTGGGCGGGGCACAGGTGGACGCCGAGCACACGGCGGGCGATGTCCGCAGCGTCGCGGTGGATCCGGTGGTGGGCGGCCTGCCCACGCACGGCTGGCAGACGACGCTCCAGGTCGGCTCGGACGGCGGCCTGTTGAGCGGTTCCGGGCGGCTGGCGACGCTGGCGCAGGGCGCTTCGTACCCGGCGGTGAGCGCTCAGCGGACGCTGGACGAGTTGAACGGGAGCGGCACCAGCCTCAGCACCGACCCGAGCACCGGCCCCTGCCGGACCATGCACCCGGGCATCGCGGGCAGCACCCCGGGCGGCCCGGCCGACCCCGGTGATCTGCCGGTACGCGCGTCCGCGCAATGCGCCGTGGGCAAGCCGCAGCCGCTGGACGTACGGGGGGCGCGGTTCGGACGGTCCGCGCAGTTCGTCAACGGCCGACCGGAACTGGTGCCCTCCTGGCTGTTCCAGGTGGCCCAGCCCGGCGCCCGGCAGACAACCGAGATCGCCCAGCCCGCGGTGGACCCCAAGTACGTCGTGCCCCCGGCCAGGACCGCGCCACCGAGCACACCCCCGGGGGTCGGCAACACACCGTCCCGTACGCACATCGAGTCCTACACCGTGGATGGTTCGACGCTCACCCTGCACTTCTGGGGCGGGGTGTGTTCAAACTACTCGGCGGCCGTGGTCAGCCAGTCCGCCAACGCGGTGAAGGTGCAGGTCACCGGGGTGGCCAAGAACCCGAAGCAGGTCTGCGTGCTGCTGGCGAAGTCGATCAGCGAGCAGGTGACGCTGGACAAGCCGCTCGGCGGCCGTACGGTCTACGACTCCTCGGACGGCCAGGCGGTGCCGCAGACCCGCTGAGCGGCGCCGCGGACGCGTGTGAGGCGGTGCCCCCGGGCCGGGGGCACCGCCTCACACGTGCGAAGGACTCAGTGACTCAGTGGAACGAGTCACCACAGGCGCAGGAACCCGTGGCGTTCGGGTTGTCGATCGTGAAGCCCTGCTTCTCGATGGTGTCGACGAAGTCGATCGAGGCACCGCCGAGGTACGGGGCGCTCATCCGGTCGGTGACGACCTTGACACCGCCGAAGTCCTTGACGACATCGCCGTCGAGCGAGCGCTCGTCGAAGAAGAGCTGGTAGCGCAGGCCGGAGCAGCCACCAGGCTGAACCGCGACACGCAGCGCGAGGTCCTCGCGGCCTTCCTGCTCAAGCAGGCTCTTGACCTTGGCCGCGGCGGCGTCGGACAGGATGATGCCCTCGCTTGCGGTGGTCTCGTCCTGAACCGTCATCTGTTCACTCCCGGTTTCTACGCAACGTCGGACTTCTGCCGCCGACTGGAACCGCCGCCGCCCGGAAAAAATTCCGTGCGATGTCCGGCCTCCCGCTTACGTCTTCCATTCATGCTCGCATACCGCTCACGACGAGGTCACCTCCCCGCCTGGGCGGGTCAACCTGTCGGCCAGAACGAGCCGGATGCGTCACATCGACACTATGGCCATCGTCAATCTGACGCGAACGAGCTATGATAGATAGCGTCAGTTAGACGAAAAGGGCATGTTGAGAGAACGTGCGGAGAGAAAGGGCGTCCCGCCCGTGACCACCACCGAACCGCTGGCCCCCGAATCGCTGGACGTCCAGCCCACGCCGCTGGCCCTGCTGCTGCTCGGTCGCGAGGCGGACCCCAGGAGCGAGCGGGGGGTGGAGTGCCCCGGCGACCTGCCCGCGCCCTCCGACCCCGATCTGGTCGAACGCGCCCGGACCGCCAAGGCGAAGCTCGGGGAGCGGGTCTTCGTGCTCGGTCACCACTACCAGCGCGACGAGGTCATCGAGTTCGCGGACGTCACGGGGGACTCGTTCAAGCTGGCCCGGGACGCCGCCGCCCGCCCCCAGGCGGAGTACATCGTCTTCTGCGGTGTGCACTTCATGGCCGAAAGCGCGGACATCCTGACCACCGCCGACCAGCAGGTCATCCTGCCGGACCTGGCCGCGGGCTGCTCGATGGCCGACATGGCCAGCGCCGAGCAGGTCGCCGAGTGCTGGGACGTACTGACCGAGGCCGGGATCGCGGACGTCACCGTGCCCGTGTCGTACATGAACTCCTCGGCCGACATCAAGGCCTTCACCGGGCGGCACGGCGGCACCATCTGCACCTCCTCCAACGCCAAGCGCGCGCTGGAGTGGGCGTTCTCCCAGGGAGAGAAGGTGCTGTTCCTCCCGGACCAGCACCTCGGGCGGAACACCGCGGTCCGCGATATGGGCCTCTCGCTCGACGACTGCGTGGTCTACAACCCGCACAAGCCGGGCGGCGGGGTCACCCCCGAGCAGCTGCGGGCGGCGAAGATGATCCTGTGGCGCGGCCACTGCTCGGTGCACGGCCGCTTCTCGCTGGACTCGGTGGAGGACGTACGGGCCCGGATACCCGGGGTGAACGTGCTGGTGCACCCCGAGTGCAAGCACGAGGTCGTCGCGGCGGCCGACTACGTGGGCTCGACCGAGTACATCATCAAGGCGCTGGACGCCGCCCCCGCCGGGTCGGCCTGGGCCATCGGCACCGAGCTCAACCTGGTCCGACGGCTGGCGAAGGCGCACCCGGACAAGCAGATCGTCTTCCTCGACAAGACCGTCTGCTTCTGCTCGACCATGAACCGGATCGACCTGCCGCACCTGGTGTGGGCACTGGAGTCTCTGGCCGAGGGCACGGTGGTCAACCGCATCGAGGTCGACCGGGAGACCGAGCACTACGCCAAGGTGGCGTTGGAGCAGATGCTGGCGCTGCCGTAAAGGCAGCGAGGTAGGGGTTTTTTGTTCCGGGGGGCAAGCCCCCCGGGCCCCCTTGGGTTCGGGGCAAGCCCTCCCCGGGCCCCGAATGGGGCCGGGCTATTCCGGGGGGTTGGCCCCCCGGATGGGTCAGTGGCGGGAGCATGGGTGGATGTTGTTGCGCCCCGTGCGGGATACCGCTGATGACGCTGAGGCCGTGCTGGCCGTCACCGCTGCCTCGTTCGGAGGGGCGCGGGTGCTGGCGGGGGGCGGGTGGCCGCCGGAGCAGGTGGTGCGGTTCCGCGGGCGCGTCCGGTACCTCGCCAGGACCGATCCCGGCGGTTGCTGGATAGCGGAGGACCCGGTGGGCGGTCCGGTGGGCGTGGCGCTGTCCTTGAAGCGCGAGTTCCTGTGGGGGCTCTCACTGCTCGCCGTCGTACCGACCGCGCAGGGCAAGGGAGTTGGCACCGCGCTGCTCGCCCGCGCGATGGGGTACGGGCGCGGCTGCCTGCGCGGTCTCATGTGCGGTTCCCGCCACCCCGTCGCGGCCCGCGCCTACCGCCGTGCCGGATTCACCCTGCACCCGGCGATGCGCCTGAAGGGCGTGGTCGACCCCGCCCGGCTCGACCCACCCGACGGCGCCGTACACGAGGGCACCCCGCGGCACCGGGACCTGATGGACTCCGTCGACCGGCGCACCCGGGGCGGCGCGCACGGCCCCGACCATGAGGAACTCCTGGGCGCCTGCCGACTGTTCGTCGCCGACGACCTGGCCGGCAGCGGATACTGCTACCTCCACGGCGGCAACGTCGAGTTGCTGGCCGCCACTTCACGGCGGCTGGCCACCCGGCTGCTCACCGCGGCGCTGCTGTCCGTCCCCGAGGGCGGGACGGCGCGCGTGGCGCACCTGACGAGCGATCAGCAATGGGCGCTTGACGTGGGGTTGGCGGCTGGCCTGGAGCTCTCCAACTCCGGGTACCTGTGCCTGCGCGGGATGCGGCCGCCCGCGCCCTACATCCCCTCGGACGCCTTCCTGTGACGGCCGCCGGCGGCCGTCCGGCGTCAGTTCGCCGACGGTCGTACCAGCCCGGTCTCATAGGCGATGACGACCAGTTGGGCGCGGTCCCGTGCGGAGAGTTTGGCCATGGTGCGGTTGACATGCGTCTTGACGGTGAGCGGGCTGACGCCGAGGCGTTCCGCGATCTCCTCGTTGGACAGCCCGGCGGCGACCTCGGCGAGCACCTCCCGCTCGCGGGCGGTCAGTACCGCAAGGCGTTCCTCGGCGGCCCTGGACGGTCCGCTCGCCCCGCCCGAGCCGAGGAACTGGGTGATGAGGCTCTTCGTCGCGGCCGGTGACAGCAGCGACTCCCCCGCGGCAACGGTACGGATGGCGGCCAGCAGTTCCTCCGGCTCCGCGCCCTTGCCCAGGAACCCCGCGGCACCGGCCCGTAGCGCCTCGATCACATACTCGTCGGCCTCGAAGGTGGTCAGGATCAGCACATGGACGCCGCCGAGGTCCTCGGCCGCGGTGATCTCCCGGGTCGCGGCGATCCCGTCCATGCCCGGCATCCGGATGTCCATCAGGACGACATCGGCGCCCGCCTGGCGGGCCAGCGCCACCGCCTCGGCACCCTCGCAGGCCTCGCCGACCACCTCCATGTCCGGCTCGGACTCCACCAGCACCCGGAACGCCCCGCGCAGCAGCGCCTGGTCGTCGGCCAGTACGACACGGATCGTCATCGCCGCCCATCCCCCCTGAGCACGGCCTCTCCCCGCGCGGCGGCCAGCGGCGCGGGGGTGGTCGACGGCAAGCGTACGAAGACCCGGAAGCCGCCTTCCGGGCGGGGCCCCGCCTCGAACCGGCCGCCCAGCGCGGCGGCCCGCTCGCGCATCCCCATCAGACCGTGCCCGCCGCCGTGCTCACCGTCGGCCGCCACCGGCCCGCCCGCGCCGTCGTCAAGGACGGTGATCTCCACACCGGTGCCCTCGCGCGCGATCCATACCTGCACCCGAGCGCCCGCGCCCGCGTGCTTGTGCACATTGGTCAGCGACTCCTGGATCACCCGGTACGCGGTCAGGTCAACGGTCGCGGGCAGCGGCTCGGCGCCGTCCGACATGCCCTCGGTCACCACCTCGGCGCGCAGCCCGGTCCGGGCGAACCCCTCGATCAGCCGGTCCAGATCGGCGAGGCAGGGCGCCGGTTCCATCGGCGCCTCGGGGTCGCCCGCCTGCCGCAGCAGGCCGACGGTGGCACGCAGTTCGTCCAGCGCCGAGCGGCTGGCTTCCCGGACGTGCGCGAGGGCCTTCTTGGCCTGGTCGGGTCGGCTGTCCATGACATGGGCCGCGACTCCGGCCTGCACGTTGACCAGCGCGATGTGATGGGCGACCACATCGTGCAACTCGCGGGCGATGCGCATCCGCTCCTCGGCGACCCGGCGGCGCGCCTCCTCCTCGCGGGTCCGCTCCGCCCGTACCGCACGTTCCTGGATCGCGGCGACGAAGGCGCGGCGGCTGCGCACCGCGTCACCGCCCGCGGCGGCCATACCGGTCCAGGCGAAGACGGCGAGATGCTCCTGGCTGTACCAGGGGGCGGGCCCGTAGCACATGGACACCGCCGTCAGCGCCGCACAGGTGGCCGCGCCGACCCGCCAGGTGGTGGGCCGGTCGGTACGGGAGGCGACGGTGAACAGCGCGACGACGACGGTCACCGTCACCGGGGCGGACCGGGAGGTCTGGTCGGCGACGAACCCGAGGACGGCGGCGGCGCAGGTGATCGCGAGCACCGAGCGCGGTATGCGGCGGCGCACCACCAGCGCGGCGCAGGCCAGTACCGCCAGGGTGACGTTGGCCGGGTCCGGGCGGTACTGGTGCGCGGGCGGCCCGGCCACCGCGCTGACCAGGATCAGGCCGAGGACGACCGCGGCCAGCCCGACGTCCAGGACGAGGGGGTGGGCCCGCGCCCAGTGGCGCGATCGGGCGAGGAGTGTCACGTCACGACACGGTACGGGCATCTGCTGGCCCGCACCGCACGGGCGCCCTGGTCCCGTGACGCATGGGACCAGGGCGCACAGTGGTACAGCAGGTGCCGGTTATCCAGGGATCAGTCCGTCTTCGCGGAGCATCTGCCGCACCTCTTCGAGAGAGGCGTCCGCGGACGGGAGGATCAGCTCGGACGGCTCCAGGGCGTCGTCGGGCAGTGGCGTGCCCAGTCGGCGCACCGCGCCGAGCAGGGCGCCGAGTGTCCGGTGGAAGCCCTCCTCGTCACCGCTCTCGATCTCGGCGAGCAGCGCGTCGTCCAGCTTGTTGAGTTCGGTGAAGTGGCTGTCGTCCAGCTTCAGCTGCCCCTCCCCCATGATCCTTGCGATCACGACGGTCTCCCTTCGAGGTGCGAGCGGGCACTCAGTTCTTGTCGAGACGCGGCTGGTCCTGCGGCTCGTGCTGCTTCGCCTCGCCGGACTTACCGCCCTCGATGGCCTGCTGGCCGCTGCTGCCGCCCGCGAGCTCCGCCTTCATCCGCTGCAGCTCAAGCTCGACATCGGAACCGCCGGAGAGCCGGTCCAGCTCCGCCGAGATGTCGTCCTTGGCCAGGCCGCTCGGGTCGTCGAGCGCGCCCGAGGCGAGCAGCTCGTCGATGGCACCGGCGCGCGCCTGCATCTGCGCGGTCTTGTCCTCGGCACGCTGGATCGCCAGGCCGACATCGCCCATCTCCTCGGAGATGCCGGAAAACGCCTCGCCGATCTTGGTCTGTGCCTGGGCCGCCGTGTACGTGGCCTTGATGGTCTCCTTCTTCGTACGGAAGGCGTCCACCTTGGCCTGCAGCCGCTGCGACGCGAGGGTGAGCTTCTCCTCCTCGCCCTGCAGCGTCTGGTGCTGCGTCTCCAGGTCGGTGACCTGCTGCTGCAGCGCGGCACGCCGGGTCAGCGCCTCGCGTGCCAGGTCCTCGCGGCCGAGCGCCAGCGCCTTGCGGCTCTGGTCCTCAAGCTTGGAGGACTGCTGCTGCAGACCGCTGAGCTGCAGCTCAAGCCGCTTGCGCGACGTGGCCACGTCCGCGACGCCACGACGTACCTTCTGCAGCAGCTCCAGCTGCTTCTGGTACGAGTAGTCGAGCGTCTCGCGCGGGTCCTCGGCCCGGTCCAGGGCCTTGTTGGCCTTCGCGCGGAAGATCATCCCCATCCGCTTCATGACACCGCTCATGGGCCTGGCGCGCCCCCTTCTCAGACTTGCTCCGGCACCTCTGTTGACCCCTACAGTACGGGCCCCGCTTCCATTACCGCACCGTTCGGCGGCGGATGCGCTCATCCTGAGGGACGATCACGGGCCGACCGCATCCCGCGCAAGGAGTAGGTGGCGGCGCCAGATGGGTACGCGGGGGTGGGGACCGGTCCCAGCACCACGTACCCTTGGGCCTTGTGTTCCGACGTCGTTCCAAGGATGAGCAGGCCGCGACCCCGACGCTGACCGCCGAAACGGTCGACCAGCGCCGCGACCCGCAGGCCCCGAAGGGCCGCCCCACGCCCAAGCGCAACGAGGCGCAGACGCAGCGCCGACAGCGCAGCACCGTGCCCACCGACCGCAAGGCTGCCTCGAAGCAGGCCCGCGAGGCCCGCCGGGTCGAGATGGCCAAGCAGCGCGAGGCCCTGGCGAGCGGCGACGAGCGCTACCTCCCGGTGCGCGACAAGGGCCCGGTGCGCAAGCTGTGCCGCAACTACGTGGACACCCGGTACCACGTCGCCGAGCTGTTCCTGCCGCTCGCGGTGGTCATCCTCGTCCTGAGCATGATCCCCAGCATGAACGTCAAGGACATCTCGCTGCTGCTGTGGCTGCTGCTCATCGTCCTGATCGTGGCTCAGTCCTTCTTCACCGCCTTCCGGCTGAGGAAGGTGCTGCGCGAGCGCTTCCCGAACGAGAACCTGCGCGGCGCGGTTGCCTACGCGCTGATGCGCACCCTGCAGATGCGCCGGATGCGGCTGCCGAAGCCGCAGGTCAAGCGCGGTGAGCAGATCTGACCAGCGGATTCGCGGGCGGGGCGGAAGCCTGGCTGGCGGGCCTGGGTGGCCTGCGCAACACCGTGCGGCAGGAGTTGGTCGCCCGGCAGCTCGATGAGCAGATCACGGCGCGTTTCCCGGTGGGACGGCGGCTGCGGGTGCTCGACGTGGGACTCGGCCAGGGCACCCAGGCGCTGCGGCTGGCGCGCGGCGGTCATGAGGTGACCGGTGTGGAGGCCGATCCGGCGATGCTGGCGACGGCCCGCGAGACGCTGTCCGCGGAGCCGGAGGGCATCCGGGAGCGTGTCCGGCTGATCGAGGGCGACGGCCGGGAGACCGGCCGGTACTTCGAGGCGGGCAGCTTCGATGTGGTGCTCTGCCACGGCGTGTTGATGTACGTGTCCGATCCGGACGCGATGCTCGCCGGTCTCGCCCGGGTGCTCGCGCCCGGCGGGCTGCTGTCGCTGCTGGTACGGAACGGGGACGCGCTGGCGATGCGGCCGGGGCTGTCCGGCGACTGGGACGGGGCGCTGGGGTCGTTCGACACGACCGCCTACACCAATCGGGTGGGGCTGGCCGTCCGTGCCGACCGGCGCGAGACGCTCACCGCGACCCTGACGGCGATCGGCGCGCCGCTGCGTGCCTGGTACGGGGTACGGGTCTTCACGGACACGGCCGACTCCGCGGTCCAGGCCGCCGACGTGCCGGACCTGGACCGGCTGCTGGCCGCCGAGGAACGCGCCGGGCGCACCGACCCCTACCGCGCGGTGGCGGCACTGCTGCATCTGTGCGGCGTACGGGACTGAGCGGGCGTCGGCAGCGGCGACTCACCGCGATGGACCATCACCCGATAGGCGGATAAAATAGACGAGGCATGACTGGTACACGAGTGCCTGGATCGTTCAGCAGCGGATCGGCCTTCCGGTTGCTGATCCCGGCCGCCGCGTGCATCTGCGCGGCCGCGTTGGCACTGACCGGTTGCACCAGCACGAAGAGCGCCTCCCCCTCACACCCGTCGTTGAGCAACAACCTGCAGAACGACTACGAGCGGGTGGTGAAGACGGTCCTGCCGTCCGTCGTGGAGATCACTTCGGGCGCGGGCCTCGGCTCCGGCATCGTGTGGGACGCCAAGGGCGACGTGGTCACCAACGCCCATGTCGTCGGCGACGCACAGAGTTTCAAGGTCACCCTCGCCACCGGGAAGAGCCCGCTGGACGCCACGCTGGTCGGCAGCTACCCGGCCGACGATCTCGCGGTCATCAAACTCAACAAGGCGCCGGACGGGCTCAAGTCCGCCGCCTTCGGGGACTCCTCGAAGGTCCAGGTCGGCCAGATCACGCTGGCCATGGGCAACCCGCTGGGCCTGTCCAGCAGCGTCACCCAGGGCATCGTCTCGGCGGTCGGACGCACCGTCAACGAAGGCGGCCAGAACGGCGGCGGTGCCACCATCGGGAACATGGTGCAGACCTCGGCCGCCATCAACCCCGGGAACAGCGGCGGTGCCCTGGTCAATCTCTCCAGCCAGGTGATAGGCATCCCCACCCTGGCGGCCACCGACCCGGAACTCGGCGGCGGCACGGCGCCCGGTATCGGATTCGCCATCCCGGCCTCGACCGTCAGCAACATCGCCGGACAACTCGTCAAGTACGGCAAGGTGACGGCCTCGGGGAGGGCCGCACTCGGCATCACCGCGCGAACCGTGCTCAACAACAGCCTGCAGCCCGCGGGCGTCGCCGTCGTCGCCGTAGCCAAAGGCGGCCCGGCGGACAAGGCGGGCATCAGGGCGGGCGACATCATCACCAAGATCGACGACACGCAGATCACGACGGACTCCGCGCTGTCCGAGGCACTCGCCGCGCTCAAGCCCGGCGACAAGACGAACGTGACATACGACCGGGACGGCACCGCCAAGACGGCGGCGGTGACCCTCGGTCAGCTGTAGCGATGGACGGGCGGCGGATACCGCCCGTCCATACCGGCGGCTAGTCCTGGCCGTGGTGGAGGCTCATCGGGCCGGGGTAGATCTCCGTCCCGTCCTCGAACAGTCTGACCTGGTCGACTCCGCCGTCCAGCAGGGCCTTCCACTCCTCGCCGATCCACGACTCCGCGTCGCCCTGGGTGCTGAACTCCTCGGGTTCCACCGCCGGTACGGCCTCGGTGCCGTCGGCCTTCTCGAACCGCCACGTCCACGCCATGCCAGGCCCCTCTCGGCCGTCATCTGCCCGCGTCATCTGTTCGCGCAGGTTAACGGAGATCACCACCGCTGGTCAGCCATGCCGCCCGCGGCGGGGCGGTACCCGACCGGTCAGGTGCCGTACGCGACGATGTGCGCATGGAGATCACGCTGCTCGGCACGGGCGGGCTGGAAGGCCTGCCGCAGCCCGACTGCCCCTGCGCGGCCTGCGCCGTGGCGGTCGGCGCGGGGGCCCGCAATCCTGCCTCGCTGATGGTCGACGGAGCGCTGCTGCTCGACGTGACGCCGGGCCTGGCACTGGCCGTGGCCCGCGCCGGGCGCTCACTCAGCGGCGTACGGCAGGTTCTGCTGACACACCCCCAGGCCGGGGCGCCGGTCGATCTGCCGCCGGGGCTTCCCGCACCCGGCCGCGTACCGGACGGTGAGCAGCTGGCGCTGCTCACCGGTCACCGGGTGCGGGCGGTGGCACTGGACTCGCCCGGTACGGGATACGAGGTGACCGGCCCGGCGGGCGATCGGCTGCTGTACCTGCCCGCGGGCTCCGCCCCCGCCGGTCTCGACAACGGGCTCCAGCACCCGGAGCCGTACGGCATGGTCCTGCTCGACGTACTCGGCCGCCCGGACGCCCTGGCGAAGCTGCGCGCGGCGGGCGCGATCGGCCCGACGACCGATGTGATCGCCATCCACCTCACCCACGACGCTCCCCCGGAACCGGAGCTGCACAGCAGACTCAGCGCGGATGGCGCCCGCGCGGTGCCGGACGGGCGGTCGCTGACCGTTGGCGTGTACGAGTCCGTACCCGACGTCCCGCGCCGCACCCTGGTGTTGGGCGGAGCCCGTTCCGGCAAGTCCGCGGAGGCGGAACGGCGGCTCACCGCGTTCCCCGGAGTCGTCTACGTCGCCACCGGCGGTACCCGGGAGGACGACCCGGACTGGGCGGAACGCGTGCGCCTGCACCGGGAGCGGCGCCCGTCCACGTGGCGCACCGAGGAGACCTGCGACCTCGTCGCGCTGCTCCGGGCGGATGGTCCGCCGCTGCTCATCGACTGCCTCGCGCTGTGGCTGACGCATGCGATGGACGAGGTCGGGGCGTGGGACGACGAGCGGTGGACGGCCACGGGGCGCCGTGAACTCGCCCTGCGCGTCGGCGAGTTGGTCGACGCCTGGCAGTCGACCCACCGCACGGTGGTGGCCGTCAGCAACGAGGTCGGCTCGGGCGTCGTCCCCGCGACGGCGTCGGGCCGCCGCTTCCGCGACGAACTGGGCCGTTTGAACGCGGAGATCGCGGCAGAGTCGGAACATGTGCTGTTGGTTGTGGCGGGGTTGGCGGTTCCGCTCCGCTAGGGCGCTCGCGCCGGCGGTTCCGGTCGCGCTTGCTGTTCCGGGTGGGGGAATTGCCCTCCCTCCCACCGTTACCGGGTCCGCCGCCTTGCCGTGCGCACGGTTGGTTGAGGTGCGGGGGTTGCCGCGCTGCGGGTAGGCGGGGTGCGAACCCGGAAGGGTCAAAGGGAGAACACACAGCGGAACCCTCACACCGATAAGGTTTGGCACGTGAGCGCCCTGGACCTTGACGACTTCGCCGCACTGATCGACCGCCCCGAGCCCGCCATCCGGCATGACTCCGCTGCCCTGCGCACCTCGCGGACCGTCGGAAAGCTCGGCAAGCTCGAAGAGCTGGGCGACTGGCTGGCCTCCGTACAGGGCCGAGCACCCGCACGCCCGATCACCCGTGCCCGTGTGATCCTCTTCGCGGGCGACCACGGCATCGCCAAGCGAGATGTCTCCGCACGCCCCGCGGGAACGGCCGGCGCCCTCGTGCGGTCCGTCCTCTCCGGCGAGGCCGCCGTGAACGTGCTGGCACGCGAGTACGGCGCCGACGTCCGGGTCGTCGACATGGCCCTGGACTGCGATCCCGGCGAACTGCCCGCCCAGGTCGCCGGGCACCGGGTGCGGCGCGGCTCCGGGATGATCGACGTCGAGGACGCGCTGACCGAGGAGGAGGCCGAGCAGGCGTTCCGCGCCGGTATGGCGATCGCCGACGAGGAAGCGGACTCCGGCACGGATCTGGTCGTACTCGGCGACCTGAGCGTCGGCGGCACCACTCCCGCCGGTGTCCTGATCGCCGCGCTGTGCGGCACGGACGCGTCGGTGGTGACCGGCCGCGGTTCGGGGATCGATGACCTCGCCTGGATGCGCAAGTGTGCGGCCATCCGTGACGCACTGCGCCGGGCCCGGCCGGTCCTGGGCGACCAGCTGAAGCTGCTGGCAGCGGTGGGCGGCGCGGACCTCGCGGCGACCACCGGGTTCCTGTTGCAGTGCGCGGTGCGCAAGATCCCGGTCGTCCTGGACGGCGTCGTCTCCGCCGCCTGCGCGCTCGCCGCACAGCGCGTCGCGTTCCGGGCTCCGGACTGGTGGCTGGCGGGCCAGTCGTCGGGCGAGCCGGGCCAGGCCAAGGCGCTTGACCGGTTGTCGATAGAACCGCTGCTCAACCATGGTGTCCGCCTCGGCGAGGGTACGGGCGCGCTGTTGGCACTCCCACTGCTGAAGGCCGCGGCGGCACTGGCCTGCGAACTGTCCCGGGAAGCCCCGCGGACCGCATAGCGAAGTCCGGTAAAGCTCCAACATCGGTGCAGTTCCCATCAATCGCGACATAAGATCGCCATTCATGGGACCGCTCCGCACGGAACGCGACCACTCGTCCGCCGAGGCCCCGCACACCGGGACGACCGTGCAGACGCGAAGGTCCGGTGATGGCCGCCCGGCCGTCACGGATACCCCCCGGTGCGAGACATCTCACCAGCCTCCGTGCCAGAAGGTTTCTCCGGGTTCACAACCCTGGACTGGGCGAATGTCGTCATCAACATCATGAGCGCGATCCACTTCCCCCGTGTGCTGTGCGCGGCGTCCCGGGCGCCGCGTGGCCGGGGGTTGCTCGGACCACGGGATGAAACGTCCCTGCGTGAGCTGTTGGAACAGCACGGCGGACGGGATTCGTTCGGCTGCTCCCGGATGTCCGCCGCCACCCACCGCGCGGCGGGCGGGGTGGCCCTGGCCTCCGGCGATCCGATCGGAGACCCTGAAGCGTGGCCCGGCGCGACCGAGCCGTGGCCGGAGGAGGCTCGCGAGCACGGCTGGACCCCGGCCGTGCTGGGGGCGAGCGAGGAGGGGGAAGCGATCTACGCGCGACACGGCCTTGACGCGTTGGAGACCGGTGACAAGGCGATCCACCGGCACTCAGACAACGGCCTGACCGAACACACGGTGATGCAATTCGCTCAGCGAGCCCACCAGTTGGACCGGGCCGACGCCAAGTACCGGCCGGTTTGGAAACCCCGCCACCCACCGTCCCCCACGACCGGCGAACCGCCCCGTACGAGCAGCGCCAACACCCGCGCCGAGGGCTTCCTGACGGCACGCGGCCTGACGTCCCTGCTCCGCCGCAGGCACCGAACCAGCACCGCTGGTCAGCTGTGAGCACCGCAGGAGCGTGGCTGCGCCGCGCCGCGTACCGCGAGTGGGGGGCGCTCGTCGCCGACCTGCGCATCGCCTTCGTCCGCAGGAAGCGGCGGGCGATTCCGCTGACGCTGACGGCGGTGGTGTTGATCTCCCTGCTGCAGTTGGTGCAGCACACCACGTGGGGCGACGACCTGGTGAACCGGGCGGGCGTGGTGAGCGCGTCACTGCTGTGGTGGAAGGCGCTGCTGCGTACCCCGCTGTCGCTGTTCGTCCCCGCCCTCGACCTACCGATGTGGGGAGCGCTCGTCCAGGTGCTCGTGGTCTTCGGCATCGCCGAGGTCACCCTCGGCAAGGTCCGTACGCTCGGCATCGCGTACGCCGCGACGCTGGCCGGGACGACGTACGCGCGCTGGGGCGTCTCCCGCGGACCGCACGCGCTCCTCGGCCTGGCGCCGATCGACGCCTTCATCCGGGACACCGGCCCGTCGGCCGCGGTCGTGGCACTCGCCATCTGCGTCGCCTGGCGGTACCGGGCGTTGTGGACGGCGGGCACGGTGATCGGTTCGATGGCGCTGGAGGTCGTCCTGTGGCCGAACCTCGCGGGCTGGGAGCACCTGGCGGCGATCACGGCGGCCGTCTGCTGGTGCCTGGTGGACGACGCAGTGCGCCGCCGCCGCAAGCGCCGGACGGACCGCCCGGCAGGCAGCTTGTAGCGGGTGGGTACGGTTCTGCCCGCCAGCCATCCGCAGCGCGAGGGAGTCCGTCCGATGGAACACACAGGGTCGGCGACCGTTGCCGACGGAGCCCGGTTCGCGTTCGGCACGCTGACCGTGCTGCCGGTACGGGTTGAGCGGTGGGACCGCGCGGCCGGGCGAACGGGCATGCTGTGCGCGCCCGTTGTCGGGCTGGTCGTGGGCTTGGTGGCGGCGGCCGTGGGGGGTGTGCTGCTGTTCTTGGGCAGCGGTCCGCTCCTGGCGTCCGTGGCGACGGTCGCGGTCCCGGCGGTCCTGACGCGCGGGCTGCACCTGGACGGGTTGGCCGACACCGCCGACGGCCTCGGCAGCGGCAAGCCCGCCGCGGAGGCCCTACGGATCATGAAGCAGTCGGACATCGGTCCGTTCGGTGTCCTGACGTTGGTGTTCGTGCTACTGGCACAGGTGGCCGCGGTGAGCGGCCTCTACGGTACGGGCTGGCCCGAGGGCGCCACGGCGGTGGCGGTCGCCGCGCTGACCGGCCGCACCGCGATGACACTCGCCTGCCGTGAAGGGGTGCCCGCGGCCCGCAAGGACGGCCTGGGCACAACGGTCGCGGGCGCGGTTCCGGCGCGCAGCGCGTGGTGGCTGGCGGGCGTCACGGTCCTCGCCTCGGCGACGGCGGGCGCGGCGTTCGGCCCGTACGGTGCCGTGCGCTACGCGGTGGCGGCGCTGACGGCCCTGGCGACGGCCGAACTCCTTTTGCGGCGCTGCCGCCTGCGCTTGGGCGGCGTCACGGGCGATGTCTTCGGCGCGCTGTGCGAAACGGCGGCCACGGCGGCCCTGGTCGCACTGACGCTGGGGTGATGGGCTGTTTCTCTAGGCGCTTCCAGCGCCGAGGAGACACATGCTCAGCCGTTGTGTGGTGTTGTTGACCGTCACCTCGAAACAGTTACGCAGAGGCGCCGTCCCTCCCGACTGAGGTGTGCCAGGAACAGATGTATTGGTTACGCGGAAAATCGCCTCGGCCGACTCTCCTGCCGACAGCCCCTGGGCTTGGACCCGTTCCCTCCCGCCGGGGAAGCTACCTGCGACCCCACTACCGGCAAGCTTGAGCGCTGCCGTCCAGGTGCCTTGCCGACTGGCCGTCACGTTCGTGGCCCGGCCGCTGGACGCGAGGGCGACCCGAATTTGCTCCCCTGGCCCCCAGCCGCTGCCGCTAATTGATATCACGGTTCCAGGGGGGCCTTGGGTCGGACTGATGCTAATCATCGCCTGTGCCGCCGCCGCGTGCGCGGTCGGCATATAGAGCAGGAGCGACAGCAACACGGAACCGACTGCCGCAAGTGTTCTGGTCCACCGAATTCTCATGAAGACCCCATGGATTCACGTCACTCTCGGTGGGGCTGCTTATTTTCTCGCTGTCCCGCCATGACTCGAACCCGAGATTGTCGATCCGGCGCACAGCAGGAATCAAGAAAACACTCCACAAACTCCTATGACCTGCGGGTACCGCGAAGACCCCCGCGCGGCGCGATAGCACTCCACACCACATCGGAGGTCTTCGCCTGGTTGTTGGGCCTGGCCCAACAGCACCAGCTACTCACCGGTCCAGTAGCCGACGTTCACCCACTCACGGCGTGACCGTGCTGGCTGGCACAGAGGTGACGTTGGACGCACCACCGGCACCACCCGTGCTGGTGATGGGCGCGGCAGGCGCGGCAGGCGCAGCAGGCGCAGCTGCCGGGGTGACGTTGGACGCACCACCGGCACCACCCGTGCTGGCGACAGGCGCGGCAGGCGCAGCACCCGACGGCGGCAGGGTGACGTTGGACGCACCACCGACACCACCCGTGCTGGTAACAGGCGCGGCAGGCGCAGCACCCGACGCCGGCAGGGTGACGTTAGACGCACCACCAGCACCACCCGTGCTGGTGACGCCAGGCGGCATCGTCGCAGGCGGCATCGTCGTGGGCGGCTTAGTCGCGGGCGGCGTCGTGGTTGGCGGCGTCGCAGGGCAAGTTCCCGTTGCGCAGCCACCAGGCGGCGTCTTAGCAGGCGGCGTCGTCACAGGCGGCGTCGCAGGCGGCGTCGTCACAGGCGGCGTCGCGGGCGGCGTCGCAGGCGGCGTCGCAGGCGGCGTCGCAGGCGGCGTCGCGGCTGGCGTCGCGGCTGGCGTACCAGGCGGCACGTTGACAGTTATCGGGCCAACTGAACCACCAGCGCCTCCAGTAGCGGTGGCGGTGCCGCCAGTAGCAGTGGCGGTGCTAGTAGCCGTCTGCCTCTGGCCCTGGAGCTGCTTCTGGGCCTGCACGGGACCCGCCACCGGTACCAGGAACGTGGCCGCCGTCGGGCACACCCCGTACCGATTGACGAAGGCGATGGTCCTCGCCGGACTTTGGCCATAATACGGGAGGCACGTCACTGGGTTTACCGCCCGCGGAGCCGTTTGAGTAGCCGTAACGCGAGCGTCGTTAGGCGTAGCGCCCGCTACGGACGCCGAAATGCCGTACAAACCTGTCATCGCGCACGAAGCCGCAGCAACACAGATACTTCGTGCCAGAATTCTCTTCATCATTCCCCCTAAGGGGATAGGGGAGAGCTCTCAAATACTAGGAGCCTCATTTTCGCGTTGGCAGCAATGAAATCACCGCCGGTGCCAGTGGATGCGCACCCCGCACCCCTGGCCTAACGCTCTGCGTGTTCCCTACTTCGACCCTCGTCCCATACACGGCACATGTCAAGCGGCCGAGCGGCCCACCCTTGTGCATTGTAGATTGAAGCGTCCACAATTAGCTCCGTATACGAGATGACGGGCAGTCACTGACTTTCTGCTGCGACGTCCCAGTGACCACAGGAGGATCACGGAACGGCCGTCTGACGTCCCGTGATGAAGCTCCGAATGGTAGGCAAGGGGCCGAAGGCCGCCCTCCAGCGCTTGGGCATGGAAACTGTCCGTTGCCGCCGAATGCGAACGGTCAACGCGAGCCGCCCCTGGTCTCTCGTCCTCAAGTGGTCAATCGGTACACCAACGACCGCACCTGGGTCGCGAACAACCGACTGCCCGTCGAAACGGACTATCCACCGCACATGCGGCCGCCCAGCGCAACCGTGACCGTATGCACGCGCTACCGCACCGAGCCCGCTGCCACAACGCTGGCCACCCAGATCGCCCGTCATCCCAGGCCAAGGTTGAACGGCGCTTCCGGTCCGCCGGTGAAGCAGATCGCCCGGGATGGGATCCAGACCCAAAGAACCCCGGGGTTGTTGCCGTACCAGACCCTCCGCTCCCAGTGGCCGGGCGTTGGGACGCACACGATCTGACGGGGCGGCTGGTGCTGGACCTGCGCGACCTGGTGGACGGCGGGCGCCCGTGGGGTGGCCGTGGCGATTCCAGCGGCTGCGCCGAGGAGCAAGGGGGGTAGCGCGGCTATGGCAACGGCCGCTCTTGTGAGATGCGTACGCATTGGCCGCTCCTTACCTCATTCCGAGATCGGTCAGCTACCACGAAACCAACGCTCGCACATGGGCAGGCACCCCGACAGGGCCGAACGGCCCACCCTGTGGTTGAGGGCGGCGCAACTCGGCCCAGTATCGGCCAGTCATGATCTGGAGTTCGTTGCGGTCCACCCACGCGGCACAGTCGGGCGGGACCACCGACTACTTGTTGTCCCTGAAGCACACCACGAACGACTTCGTGCCGAGCTGGGTAAGGGCGCCTGTGGTGCCCGGCACGCTGTCGCACGCCATGTCGACGACCTGGTCGTCCAACCTCTTCAGCACCTTGTAGCGGGCGTGTGGGTCGACGCAGTCGAGCTTCTTGACGATCGGAGACTTCTCGGTTCCCGTGTTCTGGAAGCAGTCGCCCGCCTGCACGGTCTCGGCATCGTTCTTGTTTGAACCATGCGTGGTCCAGTAGACGACGCTTCCGATGATCGCCAGGAGCATGAGCAAGAGTCTCACAGGGGCACGCCTGCGGCGGGCAGCCGAAGCCGGTGCGATCGGGGTGCCAACGGGCGGCAGGGCCGACATGGGTGATCCCCATAATGAAGAGAACTGATGGGCCAGCAGCCCGAGTTCATCCCGGCGAGCGTCAGATCATGCGCGTAGGCATGCCTCAGAGCCTCAGTCCCGGGTGAAGCCGACAAGGTGCGGTTCAGCGACACGTGTAGTCGGCATGAACATGTTCAGATCCTAGCGGTTCCCCACACGGCTTCCCTGTGCGGGACGCCCGAGCCGTCAGTTCCCGCCCAAGGCAACGGCCAGCTCGAACCAGATCAACTTGCCGCCCACACCGAACGGCTCCTTGTCGATGGCGTAGCCGCCCCAGCGGTCGGCGAGGAGGTCGAGGATGAGCAGGCCCCGGCCGCCGATCATGTCCTCCTCCGGGCTCGCCGCGAAGGGGGTTGGCAGTTCGGGGTTGGTGTCGCAGACGCTGACCCGCAGCACGGGGTGCCGCCAGTCCAGCCTGACGGAGACACAGCCTTCGGCGTAACGGAAGGCGTTCGTGGTGAGTTCGGACGTCAACAGCACGGCCTTGTCGATGAGTTCGGGCAGCCCGTGCCTGGTGAGTACCGAGCGCAAGGTGTCCCGGGCGATGCCGGGGGCACGGGGGTCGCGTGGGATATGGAGGCAGTACTCCCAGGTGTCCGAGGCGGGAGTTGATCGCGGCACGAGGCTCATGTGCGGCTCCAAGACGGGGAGTTCGCGAGTGGCGTGAGTCACACCGTACCGGCAGGCCTATAACGCGTGCTACGCACTTCACTAAAACGAGTTAGTGGCGTGATTCGGTGGCGCCGCACGGTCGGGGTGGGCAAACTGTGCGCGAGCAAGGAGAGTTTGCGCATGACACCGAGGCACACACCGACGGTCCGTCAGCGCCGGTTCGGCGCTGAGCTTCGACGGTTGCGCGAGGAGGCCGGCATGTCAGCCCCGGTGGCTGGCGGGCTCCTCGGGACGGATCGGACGATGATCTCCAACATCGAGGCCGGTCGATTCGGCATCAGTGAGGATCGCTTGCGTCGGCTCGCCAGCATCTACCAGTGCGACGACGCCTCACTCATCGACACCCTGGCCGAGATGACCGGAGGGCGAAAGTCCGGCTGGTGGGAGGAGTACCGGGGGAAGATTCCGCCGGGGTTCCTCGACGTGTCCGAGGTCGAGCACCACGCGGTGCGATTGCGCACCGTCCAAACCGCCCATCTGCCTGGCCTGTTCCAGATCGAGGACCATGCTCGGGCCATCTTCGATCTCTTCCTGCCGCCACTGCCCCGCCTGGAAGTCGAGCTGCGAGTGGCGCACCGCCTGGCTCGGCAGGCCGTGGTCATCGGGGACAACCCCGTACCGTACGTGGGCATGATTCACGAGGCGGCCTTGAGAATGCAGTTCGGCGGGATCAAGGTCGCACGCGCCCAACTCGAACACCTACTGAAGGCGAGCGAGCGCGACAACGTCACTCTCCTCGTGATCCCCTTCACCGCAGGCGGCTTCCCGCTCGTCGGAGACTCCTCCGTCCTGTACGCCGAAGCGCCCAACCCGCGGCTGGACACCGTGCACATGGATTCGCCAACCGGGGCGGTGTTCATCGATTCGCCGACGCAACTAGCCCATTTTCGCGCCAAGCTGGACGTCGCCCAGAAGGTGACGTTGACTCCGGAGAAGTCCCGGGACTTCATCCGTGAGATCGCCAGAGACCTGTAGAGGTGCCGTTCGTGTCCGAGCTCAGTTGGCTCAAGTCCTCTTTCTCCGACGCTGGCGGCAACAACTGCCTGGAGCTTTCCGCCGACGGCAACCGAATACGCATACGCGAAAGCACCGCCCCAGACGTAACCGTCACCACCACCCCCGAGCACCTGCACACCTTCCTCCGAAGTGTCAAAGCGGGGCGGTACGACCGCCCCTCCCGTACCCCACGCAAGGACCCGCGGGGATAGCGGCGGCGCGGCACGGCCGGTTCGTGGCCAGGGCGAAGCGGACTGCGGCGGTATCACGGGCGTAGGCTCACGTGAGCCGAAACGGGGCAGAGCCGCCCCAGAGGCGTCGAAGCCGCAGAGGCATCGAACTGGCGCAACAAGACCTCGACGGAAGAGGAACTTCAACACCGTGACTGCTCTGACTCTCAGCACTTCCTCCGCCGCAGCGTTGCGTGCGGACGCCGTCGTGGTCGGCGTGGCCAAGGGGTCCAAGGGGCCCGTGGCCGCTCCCGGCGCGGAGGCGGTGGACCAGGCCTTCGACGGCAAGCTGGCCGCCACCCTGGAGACCCTCGGCGCCACCGGCGCCGAGGGCGAGGTGACGAAGCTGCCGGCACCGGCCGGTGTCAAGGCCCCGGTCGTGCTGGCGGTCGGCCTCGGCGACGCGCCCGCCAAGGGGCAGGGCTACACCGCCGAGGCGCTGCGCCGGGCCGCGGGCGCCGCGGCCCGCGCGCTGGCGGGATCGAAGAAGGCCGCGTTCGCGCTCCCGGCCGCCGAGGTCGCGGACGCCGAGGCGGTGGCGCAGGGCGCGCTGCTCGGCGCGTACGCGTACAACGCCTACCGCGGCAACGGCGACAAGAAGAACGGCAACGGCGTCAAGGAAGCGCTCGCCGAGGTCGCCCTGGTAGGCGGCAAGCCGCGGGACAAGGCGTTCAAGGCGGCCGCCGCCCGCGCCACCGCCCTGGCCGAAGAGGTCAACCGGACGCGTGACCTGATCAACATGCCGTCGAACGACCTGTTCCCGAAGTCGTTCGCCAGCATCGTGCAGCAGGTGGCCAAGGAGCACGGCCTCAAGGTCGAGGTGCTGGACGAGAAGGCGCTCGCCAAGGGCGGCTACGGCGGCATCATGGGCGTCGGCCAGGGGTCCGCCAACCCGCCGCGCCTGGTGAAGGTCTCGTACACCAACTCCAAGGCCAAGAAGCACCTCGCCCTCATCGGCAAGGGCATCACCTACGACTCGGGCGGCATCTCGCTCAAGCCGGCCGGTCACAACGAGACCATGAAGTGCGACATGTCCGGCGCGGCCGCCGTCTTCGCCTCGGTCGTCGCCGCCGCCAAGCTCGGTGTCGAGACCAATGTCACCGGTTGGCTGGCGCTCGCCGAGAACATGCCGTCGGGCACCGCGATCCGGCCGGGTGACGTGCTGACGATGTACTCCGGCAAGACGGTCGAGGTGCTCAACACCGATGCCGAGGGCCGTCTGGTGCTCGCCGACGCGATCACCCGCGCCTCGGAGGAGAATCCGGACGCGATCATCGACGTGGCGACGCTGACCGGCGCGATGGTGCTGGCACTGGGCCACCGCCACTTCGGGATCATGGCCAACGACGACGACTTCCGGACCGCGGTGCACGGCATCGCCGAGGAGGTCGGCGAGCCGTCCTGGCCGATGCCGCTCCCCGCGGAGCTGCGCAAGGGCATGGAGTCGCCGGTCGCCGACATCGCCAACATGGGCGAGCGGATGGGCGGCGGCCTGGTGGCCGGGCTGTTCCTGAAGGAGTTCGTCGGCGACGGCATCACCTGGGCGCACCTGGACATCGCCGGTCCCGCGTTCCACGAGGGCGCGCCGTTCGGCTACACCCCCAAGGGCGGCACCGGCACCGCCGTACGCACCCTGGTGCGGATCGCCGAGCAGGCGGCCGAGGGAACGATCCTCTAACGGATCGGCCAACGCTTCACCACGGCCCCGGGCTGCTGCCCGGGGCCGTTCGCGTTCGCCCAGAGCAGAGCCGCGACGGGCACCGGTCGGGGGAATCCATCTGTTGTACTCACCAGTAACCCGTGTCCGATGCACGTGCGGCGGTCCCACACCCCGGCCCCGCGTCCCAGCAGCCGTCAACAAGTGCGAAGATGTTGTACCGGCACGACAGGGCCCAATTTTTGAACAAGCGTTTAAACAAGCGGCCGAACATAAAGCCGCCGCCCGGTCACGTAAGACCGGCTCCGGCGTACCCATGCATGGAGGACGTGACGTGGCGAACGACGCCAGCACCGTTTTCGACCTAGTGATCCTCGGCGGTGGAAGCGGCGGTTACGCCGCGGCGCTGCGCGCGGCTCAGCTGGGCCTGGACGTCGCCCTGATCGAGAAGGACAAGCTCGGCGGCACCTGTCTGCACCGCGGCTGCATCCCCACGAAGGCTCTGCTGCACGCTGGTGAGATCGCTGACCAGGCTCGGGAAAGTGCTCAGTTCGGTGTCAAGGCCTCCTTCGAGGGCATCGACATCGCGGGTGTGCACAAGTACAAGGACGATGTGATCTCCGGCCTGTACAAGGGCCTGCAGGGCCTGGTGGCCAGCCGCAAGGTCACGTACGTGACCGGCGAGGGCCGGCTGTCCTCCCCGACCAGCGTTGATGTCAACGGTCAGCGCTACACCGGTCGGCACATCCTGCTGGCGACCGGCTCCGTGCCGAAGTCGCTGCCGGGTCTGACCATCGACGGCGACCGCGTCATCTCCTCGGACCACGCTCTGGTCCTGGACCGCGTGCCGAAGTCCGCGATCGTACTGGGCGGCGGCGTCATCGGCGTCGAGTTCGCCTCCGCGTGGAAGTCCTTCGGCACCGACATCACGATCGTCGAGGCCCTCCCCCACCTGGTTCCGGTGGAGGACGAGAACAGCTCCAAGCTGCTGGAGCGGGCCTTCCGCAAGCGCGGCATAAACTTCTCCCTCGGCTCCCGCTTCTCGGGCGTCGAGTACACCGCCGACGGTGTGAAGGTCTCGCTGGAGAACGGCAAGACCTTCGAGGCCGAGCTGCTGCTCGTCGCCGTCGGCCGCGGCCCGGTCTCGCAGGGTCTCGGCTACGAGGAGGCCGGGGTCGCGATGGACCGCGGCTACGTCCTGGTCGACGAGTACATGCAGACCAACGTGCCGACCATCTCGGCCGTCGGTGACCTCGTCCCGACCCTCCAGCTCGCGCACGTCGGCTTCGCCGAGGGCATGCTGGTGGCGGAGCGGCTGGCCGGCCAGAAGGTCGTGCCGATCGACTACGACGGCGTGCCCCGCGTCACGTACTGCCACCCCGAGGTCGCCTCGATGGGTATCTCCGAGGCCAAGGCCAAGGAGCTGTACGGGGCGGACAAGGTCGTCACCCTGAAGTACAACCTGGCAGGAAACGGCAAGAGCAAGATCCTCAAGACCGCCGGCGAGATCAAGCTCGTCCAGGTCCGGGACGGTGCCGTGGTCGGCGTCCACATGGTCGGTGACCGGATGGGCGAGCAGGTCGGCGAAGCACAGCTGATCTACAACTGGGAGGCGCTGCCCTCCGAGGTGGCGCAGCTCATTCACGCGCACCCGACGCAGAACGAGGCGCTCGGTGAGGCCCACTTGGCGCTCGCGGGCAAGCCGCTGCACTCGCACGACTAACCCCTCGACACGCCCGCAATCCGCACAGATCGTTAGGAGCAACCGAAACCATGGCGGTTTCCGTAACCCTGCCGGCGCTCGGTGAGAGCGTGACCGAGGGCACCGTCACCCGCTGGCTGAAGGCCGAGGGTGAACGCGTCGAGGCCGACGAGCCGCTGCTCGAGGTCTCGACCGACAAGGTCGACACCGAGATCCCGGCTCCCGCGGCCGGCATCCTCGCCTCCATCAAGGTGGCCGAGGACGAGACGGTCGAGGTCGGCGCCGAGCTGGCCGTGATCGACGACGGCACGGGCGCGCCCGCGGCCGCCCCGGCCCCGGCCGCTCAGGCCGAGCCCACCCCCGCCCCGGCCCCCGTCGCCGAGGCTCCGGCCGCTGCCGCTCCGGCACCGGCCCCGCAGGCTCCGGCCGCTGCCCCCGCGGGCGGCGCCGAGGGCACCGACGTCGTACTTCCCGCGCTCGGTGAGTCGGTGACCGAGGGCACCGTCACCCGCTGGCTGAAGGAGGTCGGCGAGGAGGTCCAGGCCGACGAGCCGCTGCTTGAGGTCTCCACCGACAAGGTCGACACCGAGATCCCGGCGCCGGTCTCCGGCACCCTGCTGGAGATCGTGGTCGGCGAGGACGAGACCGCCGAGGTCGGCGCGAAGCTCGCCATCATCGGTGCCAAGGGCGCCGCTCCGGCCGCCGCCCCGGCCCCGGCTCCGGCACCGGTCCAGGAGGCCCCCGCTCCGGCTCCGGCCGCCCCGGCTGCGGCTCCGGCACCGCAGGCTCCGGCCGCGCCCGCCGCCCCGGCTCCGCAGCCGGTCGCCGCTCCGGCGCCCGCCCCGGCCGCGCCCGCCCCGGCTCCGGCCGCTGTTCCGGCCGCTCCGGCCGCGGCGGTGACCGCCGAGGCCGAGGGTGCCTACGTGACCCCGCTGGTCCGTAAGCTCGCCGCCGAGCACGGCGTGGACCTGTCCGCGCTGAAGGGCACCGGCGTCGGTGGCCGGATCCGCAAGCAGGACGTCCTGTCCGCCGCCGAGACCGCGAAGGCAGCCGCTCAGGCCGTCGCCCCGGCCGCCAAGGCCGCCGCCCCCGTCGCGGCGTCCCCGCTGCGCGGCCAGACGGTCAAGATGTCGCGGATCCGCAAGGTCATCGCCGAGAACATGATGAAGGCGCTGCACAACCAGGCGCAGCTGTCCAGCGTGGTCGAGGTCGATGTCACCAAGATCATGAAGCTGCGGACGCGGGCCAAGGAGTCCTTCCTGGCGCGCGAGGGCGTCAAGCTCTCCCCGATGCCGTTCTTCGTCAAGGCCGCGGCCGAGGCGCTGAAGGCCCACCCGTCGATCAACGCCAAGATCAACGAGGACGGCACGATCACCTACCACGACGTCGAGAACATCGGCATCGCGGTGGACTCGGAGAAGGGCCTGATGGTCCCGGTCATCAAGGGCGCGGGCGACCTGAACATCGCCGGTATCGCCAAGAAGACCGCCGAGCTGGCCGGCAAGGTGCGCACCGGCGGCCTGAGCCCGGACGACATGTCCGGCGGCACGTTCACGATCAGCAACACCGGTTCGCGCGGTGCGCTGTTCGACACGATCATCGTGAACTACCCGCAGGTGGCCGAGCTGGGCATCGGTGCCACCGTGCGCCGCCCGGTCGTGATCGACCACCCGGAGCTGGGCGAGACCATCGCCATCCGCGACATGGTCTACCTGACCCTGTCGTACGACCACCAGCTGGTGGACGGCGCGGACGCCGCCCGCTACCTGTCGGACGTCAAGGCCCGCCTGGAGGCCGGTGAGTTCGAGGGCGACCTGGGCCTGTAAGGCCTGGAAGTCCCATCGGTGTGCCCCCGATCCCCACCCCACGGGATCGGGGGCACACCTTTTCGCGTACGCGGGGGCCGGAGTTCCGGGCCCGCCCCGCCGCCAGGGCGACCTTGCCGTCCAGCGGACTGCTGCCCATTTACCGCACCCCACTCCTCGTCGTGAACGTGCTGCCGAGGCTCGCACCGATACCCGACATCTCATGTCGGGTTTTCGTATGAGAGCGATCCCGCGTAACGACACGGACGCATCCGGGGTACTCCGCGTGCGTGCCGGGGCGACAGCCAGGATGCTGGAGCGGTGATGGACGAAACGGAGTTCTGGGAGATCATCGACGGTACTCGAGAGGACGCCGGTGGCGACCCCGACGAGCAGGCGGATCTCGTGGTCGACCGTCTGACACGGCTCGACCCCGAGGCCGTGCAGGACTTCGCCCGGCACTTCGAGACCCGCTTCAACCGCGCCTACCGCTGGGACATGTGGGGCGCGGCGGAAATCATGCTCGGCGGTGCCGACGAGGACGCGTTCTCCGCCTGGCGCTGCTGGCTGATCGGGCAGGGGCGGCATGTCTTCGAGGGCGCGCTGCACAGCGACCCGGACGACCTCGCGACCCTGCTGGAGGAGTTCGACGAGGACGTGGACGGCTACGCCGAGGATCTGGGGTACGCGGCGGACGAGGCGTACGAGCAGCTGACCGGGGAACGGCTGCCGGATCTGGACCTGGAGCAGCCGATCAAGCCGGAGGGCGCCCAGCTCGACTTCGACGACCGGGACCAGATCGCGGAGCGCTTCCCGCAGCTGTGGAGCCGTTTCAACGGCTAGCCGTCCGCCGCGGCCGAGCGGCGCGGCGCCCGGTGCGGAGGCAGGATGGCCCCATGCGTATCGCAGTTACCGGGTCATCCGGCCTGATCGGCTCCGCGCTCGTCCGTTCGCTGCTCGCCGACGGGCACCAGGTGGTCCGTCTGGTGCGCCGGGAGCCCACCGCGCCGAGGGAGGTGCGCTGGGACCCGGAGCGGCAGTTCGTGGACGCCAAGGGGCTCGCCGAATGCGACGCGGTCGTCCACCTCGCGGGCGCCGGGGTCGGTGACCGCCGGTGGACGGAGGCGTACAAGAAGGAGATCCGGGACAGCCGGGTGCTGGGCACCGCGGCGATCGCCGATGCCGTGGCGAAGCTGGCCGCGCCGCCGAAGGTGCTGGTCAGCGGGTCGGCGGTCGGGATCTACGGGGACACGGGCGACCGCGCGGTGGATGAGTCGGCGCCGCCCGGAACGGGCTTCCTGGCCGAGGTGTGCCAGGAGTGGGAGCAGGCCGCGGCGCCGGCCGCGGCGGTCGGGGTGCGGACCGTCCTGGCCCGTACGGGACTGGTGGTGGCGCGCGGCGGAGGGGCCTGGGGCAGGCTGTTCCCGCTCTTCAAGGCGGGGCTCGGCGGACGGCTGGGCAGCGGCCGCCAGTACTGGAGCTTCATCGCGCTGCACGACCACATCGCGGCGCTGCGGCACCTCATCGGCACACCGGGGCTGTCCGGGCCGGTGAACCTGACCGCTCCGGAGCCGGTCACCAACCGGGAGGTGACGGCCGCGATGGGCCGGGTACTGCACCGGCCGACGCTGGCCGCGGTGCCCGCACCGGCGCTGCGGATCGCCTTGGGCGAGTTCGCCACGGAGGTGCTGAGCAGCCAACGCGTCATTCCCCGGCGGCTGTTGGACTCCGGCTTCGCCTTCGCGTTCCCCGAGATCGACCAGGCGATTCGGGCGGCCCTCGCCGACTAGCGCCCCTGGGGGTTCGGGGGCTTGCCCCCAGAAGTCCCCCGGCGGCGCGGACCGGCGGCGCCGACCCAACGGCAACCCAACCCAACGCGGGGCGTCCGCCAACCGACCGCGATCTGAACGGAGTTGACGGAATATCGACACCTCCTGGCGTCGAATGTCGTCAACTCCACTGGAAACAGCCGGTATTGGATCGGACGGATGCGGGCATGACCCATCCAGCGCAGCGCGGCGTCTCCCGGGGAGGCACCCTGGGAGACATCGCCGGAAGGCACCGCGCGCTGCGTGAGCGGGGAGCCTAATCCGACCCCGGGGAGGGGCACCGTGCCGTTTCACGCACGTCACACGGACGTTGTCATCATCGGCGCAGGCCTGGCGGGCCTGTCCGCCGCGCACCATCTGATCAACGCGGGGGTCACCGTCACCGTGCTCGAAGCCGCCTCCCGCCTGGGCGGGCGGATGGCGACCGAGACCGTCGGCGGCTTCCGACTGGACCGCGGCAGCCAACTGCTGAACACCTCCTATCCCGAACTGCGCCGCACCCCCGGCCTGGGCACCCTGCGGTTGCTGCCGTTCTCACCGACCGTCGGGCCACCGGGCGCGGGAGGACGCGGCCATCGGACCGTGCATCCGCGCGGCGCCCTGGACAAGGCGCGGCTCGGTGCCGCCCTCAGCAGGCTCGCGCTGACGCCCATCGACCGGCTGCTGGTCCGGCCCGAGACGACCACGGCCACCGCGCTCGCCGCGCGCGGACTACCACCCCGCGTGGTGCACGGCTTCGTACGGCCGCTGCTGACGGCGCTGCTGCACGACCCGCGGCTGACCACCTCCAGCCACTGCGCCGATCTGGTGCTGCGCGGCTACGCGCGGGGGCGGCTCGGCCTGCCCGCAGGGGGCGCGGCGACGGTTCCCGAACTGCTCGCGGCGGCGCTGCCGCCCGGCACCGTACGGCTCGGGGTGCGCGCGACCGCCGTCGCGGCGAACGCCGTGACCACCGCCGACGACGGTGAACTGCGTTGCCGGGCCGCCGTGGTGGCCACCGGGGCACGTGATGCGGGGTCGCTGCTGCCGGGCCTGCGGGTGCCCGGGTTCCACCCGGTGACGGTGGTGCACCACGCCGCGGATCGGGCCCCTTCGGCGGAGCCGTTGCTGGTGCTCGACACCGACCGGCGCGGACCGGTGGCCCACACCATGGTGGCCAGCGCCATCGACCCCTCCCGGGCACCCGTCGGGCGCACGCTGATCACCTCCACCGTGCTCGGCCCGCCGCCGGCCGACGTGGACACCGCGGTACGCCCGCATCTGGCGGACCTGTACGGCACCGACACCCGGCACTGGGAACTGCTCGCCGTGCACCACGACCCGGACGCGGTCCCCGCGATGCCGCCGCCGCACGACGTACGGCGGCCGGTGCGCCTGCTGTGCGGGCTGTATGTGTGCGGCGACCACCGGGACACCAGCACGGTGCAGGGCGCCCTGTTCTCCGGGCGCCGCGCCGCGCACCACGTGATGCGGGACTTCGGCATCCGCCCGGGGTACGGCGACACGGCACGCGACCTGCCGGCGGTGGCCTGAGGCAGCGGGGGCGGGTCGTATACCGCCCGACCCCCGCGACACCTCTGGTCAGCCCATCGGGATGCCGAGCGACGCGGCGCGCTCGTGGAAGGCGCGCACCGGTGCGGCTTCCCGGTACGGCTCGACGCGGCGACCGAAGTCGCGTAGGTACTCCAGCGCCCGTACCGACCGCATCTCGGATGCCTGCTGGAGCGCTTCCGAGGCCAGGGTGCAGGCCTGCTCCAGCTCACCGAGGCCGAGGCGGGCGGTGGCCAGCACGGTGCGGCAGAAGACGCGGCTGCGTGCGTAGGCGGGCCCGCGCAGTTGCAGCGAGCGCTCGGCGTGCTGGGCGGCGGCGCGGTACTGCTGCAGGTCGCGGTGGCAGTGGCCGAACTCGTCGGCGAGCTGCGCCTCGTCGAAGAACCGCGCCCAGTACGGTGCCTCGTCACCCTGCCGGGCCGCCTCCAGCGCCCGCTCGGCGCGGGCCAGCGATGCCGCGCACGACCGCGCGTCACCGAGCAGCCCGTGGCCGCGTCCCTCCGCCGCGTGCAGCAGCGCCTGGACGACCGGCGCCGCGCCGGTTCCCACGCCCTGCTGGGCGACCCGGGCGAGCTGGACGGCCTCGCGCCCATGGCCGAGATAGACCGCCTGCCGACTCATGGTGACCAGTACGTAGGCGCCGTAGGCGCGGTCGGCGGCGGCCTGGGCGAGCCGCAGCGACTGCACGAAGTAGCGCTGGGCGAGCCCGTGCGCACCGATGTCGTACGACGTCCACCCGGCCAGCCGGGTCAGGTCGGCTGCGGCGGAGAACAGGCGGCGGCCGAGCGCCTCCCCGTAGGTGCCGCGCAGCATGGGCTCCGCCTCGTGCTCCAGGTACCGTACGAGCGCCTGGCGGGCGTGGCCGCCGCCGTACGCGTGGTCCAGCGAGCGGAACAGCTCGCCGACCGAGCGCAGCGCGTGGATGTCCCCGGTGCTCACTCTGCGGCCCGGCTCGCGTGCCGGGCCGCCGCGGCCGCCCAGGCCCTGGCGGCCGCGGGTCTGCGCGGGGACTCTGGGCAGGGGCGGGCTGTCGGGGACCGCCTCCTGGCCGCTGCCCGGTCCGCGGGCGACCCGGTCGTCGGCTCGGCCGATCAGCCAGTCCCTGCTGGGCACCACCAGTCCGGCCGGGGTGAAGGCGATCCTGCGGAGTTCGGCCTGGCTGCCGGTGTCCTTGCGCCACAGGCCGCTGACGATGTCCACCGCCTCTTCCGGGGTGGCGGCGAATTCGAGCCCGGCGTACACCGGCGCGCAGGCGTCCAGGCCGAGGTCCTGGGCGGACAGCCGACGGCCGAGGCGGCGGGTGAAGACCTCGGCGATCAGCGCCGGGGTGGTGCCGCGCGGCTGCTGGCCGCGTAGCCAGCGGGTGACTGAGGTCTTGTCGTAGCGCAGGTCGAGCCCGTGCTCGACGCCGAGCTGGTCGACACGGCGGGCCAGGCCCGCGTTGGAGAATCCTGCCTCGGCGATCAGCAAGGCGAGTTGGCGGTTTGGCGGGCGCTGCGAGGTTCGATCCGTCATGTGCTGTGCGGTCCCCTCCTCAGAGGGATGGCGGTACGCGGTACAAGCGATCTGGGTGGTGCGTCGTGGTGGAGTGGTGGACGGTGCCCGGTGGTGCGGCGGTAGGGCGCGGGCGGTGCTCAGGCGGTGCTTGAGCCCGGCGCTCGGGGCGTGGCCGAGCGCCGGGAACGGCGCGAATGTAGCTGTCTGCACCGCCCACTTCTCCGCGCCTGCCCCGCATTCCCCGAAATGGGTGAACCACGGCGGTGCACCCCGTCGGAATCCATCCCTCCGGCCGGGTTGTCGTGGTACAAGCGGCAGCCGCTTATCGGCCATCTGCGGCTCAGCCGTACAGTTGCTTACGGCGCCATGAGCCAAAACCTGAGGAGCCGCTGTGAGTGACCTGCGCTTCGTCCACCTGGGATTCGGGCCGGACGCAGTCGAGTACCAGGAGGCCTGGCAGGAGCAGCGCCGGGTGCACACCGCCCGCTTCGCGGACGAGCTCCCGGACACCTGCCTGCTGCTTGAGCACCCGCCGGTCTACACGGCGGGCCGCCGGACGGCCGAGAACGAGCGCCCGCTGGACGGCACTCCGGTCGTTGACGTGGACCGCGGCGGCAAGATCACCTGGCATGGCCCCGGGCAGCTGGTCGGCTACCCGATCCTCAAACTCCCGCGCCCGGTGGACGTGGTCGCGCACGTACGGCGGCTGGAAGAGGCGCTGATCCGGGCCTGCGCCGAGTTCGACCTGGAGACGACCCGGGTCGAGGGCCGCAGCGGCGTGTGGGTACTGGGCGATCCGGTCCAGGAGCGCCCGGCGGTGCCCGCCCTCACCCTGGACTTCGACCCGCGGTTGCAGGACGAGGAGTTCGACCCCCGGCTCAACGGGCCCGAGTACGCCCCCTCCAACGCGGGTCAGCGCCGTGAGGACCGCAAGCTCGCCGCCATCGGCATCCGGGTCGCCAAGGGCGTGACGATGCACGGCTTCGCGATCAACTGCAATCCGGACAACACCTGGTTCGACCGGATCGTGCCATGCGGCATCCGGGACGCCGGTGTCACCTCGCTCTCCAACGAGCTGGGCCGCGAGATCACGGTGGCGGAGGCAGTGCCGGTCGTGGAGAGGCACCTGCGCGAGGTCCTGGCGTCGGCGGTACCGCTGCCGCGCGCCGTATGAGCCACCCGTTCAGGGGAATGCACCCGCGAGGTCGCGGGTTCCCTTGGACGGAAGGCGCGTAAACAACGGGCGTACCCTGGTGTACGCCGAAGAATCGAAGTCACAGGGAGCCCGCCGTGTCCGCAGTCGCACCCGACGGACGCAAGCTGCTGCGCCTGGAGGTCCGGAACAGCCAGACCCCCATCGAGCGCAAGCCCGAGTGGATCAAGACCCGGGCGAAGATGGGCCCCGAGTACACCGAGCTGCACAGCCTGGTGAAGCGGGAGGGCCTGCACACGGTCTGCCAGGAAGCCGGCTGTCCGAACATCTACGAGTGCTGGGAAGACCGCGAGGCCACCTTCCTCATCGGCGGCGACCAGTGCACCCGGCGCTGCGACTTCTGCCAGATCGACACCGGAAAGCCCCAGGCGCTCGACCGTGACGAGCCGCGCCGGGTCGGCGAGTCGGTGGTCACCATGGACCTCAACTACGCCACCATCACCGGCGTCGCCCGCGACGACCTGGAGGACGGCGGCGCCTGGCTGTACGCCGAGACGGTGCGCCAGATCCACGCGATGACCACGGGCCGCGAGGGCGGCCGCACCAAGGTCGAGCTGCTGATCCCGGACTTCAACGCCGTGCCCGAGCAGCTCGCCGAGGTCTTCTCCGCCCGTCCCGAGGTGCTGGCGCACAACGTGGAGACGGTGCCGCGGATCTTCAAGCGGATCCGGCCGGGATTCCGCTACGAGCGCTCCCTTGAGGTCATCACCCGGGCCCGCGAGGCGGGACTGGTCACCAAGTCCAACCTGATCCTGGGCATGGGCGAGGAGCGCGAGGAGATCAGCGAGGCGCTGCAGGACCTGTACGACGCCGGGTGCGAGCTGATCACCATCACCCAGTACCTGCGGCCGAGCGTGCGGCACCACCCGGTGGAGCGCTGGGTGAAGCCCGCCGAGTTCGTCGAGCTGAAGGAAGAGGCCGAGGAGATCGGCTACGCGGGTGTCATGTCGGGTCCGCTGGTGCGCTCCTCGTACCGCGCGGGACGGCTGTACCAGCAGGCGATCGAGGCCCGCGAGGCGGCGCTGGCCACGGTGGCGACCCAGGCCGTCTGAGGCCGTCCGGGCTCCGGGGCGACCGCGCGGTGCGCCCCGGAGCGGCGGGGGCGTTAAGGGCGCGTCGGGCAGGCGCAAAGGCAGTGCAAGGGTTTCACGTCCGTTTGACCGGTCCGTCACCGGCTGGTAACACAATGTGGTGATCCTAGGTACGAGCACAGTCCTGCCGTTTCTTCCGGCCCGAGGGAGACCGACCATGCAGGCGCACCCCGCGCATGCACATCCGAGCTCTACCGCCACGACCACCACGTCCGTCACCGGCGCACTGCGCGCCGTGGAGGCGTTCCTGCTGCGCGGCGGCCAGCAGACCGCCCGGCGCAATGCCTGGACGGCGGTACTGGAAGACCGCAGGCGCGCCAAGGACCGCCGTGAGGCACAGCACGTACTGGACACCCTCACCGCCAGGCGTAACGGCGGCCCCAGCTGAGACGGTTCCGCCGAGGTGGCGAGGCGCCACCATCCGGTGGCGCCTCAGCCGTTCGAGCCACGTATCCTGTGCGGCATGGCGAGGGAGAATTCTGAGAACCCCGGGCGACTGAAGCAGATCGGCCTGACCTACAAGATGACCCGGCGGGTCGACCCGAAGGTCGGCCTTGTCGTCGCCGGTGTGGGCATCGTCACCTTCGGTGTGATCCTCGCTGTCGGCTTCCTGATCGGCCACCCCGTCTACGCGGGCATTCTGGGCTTCCTGCTGGCCTTCCTCGCGATGGCGATCGTCTTCGGCCGCCGGGCCGAGCGGGCCGCCTTCGGTCAGATGGAGAACCAGCCGGGCGCCGCGGCCGCGGTGCTGGAGAACATCGGACGCGGCTGGACGGTGACGCCGGCGGTGGCGATGAACCGCAACCAGGATCTGGTGCACCGCGCGGTCGGCCGGGCCGGCATCGTGCTGGTCGGCGAGGGCAACCCGGTCCGGGTCAAGGCCCTGCTGGCCGCGGAGAAGAAGAAGATGGCGCGAGTCGCCGTGGAGGCCCCGGTCACCGACATCATCGTCGGCAGCGGCGAGGGCGAGGTATCGCTGAAGAAGATCCGCACCACGCTGCTGAAGCTGCCGCGTGTGCTGCCCGGCCCGAAGGTCACCGAGATCAACGACCGCCTCAAGGCACTGGGCGATCTGATGAGCAACATGCCGGTCCCGAAGGGGCCGATGCCGAAGAACGCGCGGATGCCCAAGAACGGGAAGATGCGCTGAGCGAAGACCACGCGAAAGGGGGTTCGGGGCCTGGCCCCGAATCCCCTTTCGGGTTCCGTCAGATCCGCACCTGAACCGCGCGAGCCGCCTTGTCGTGCAGCCCGCGGCCGTCGCGGTCCCAGATCGCCGCCGGGACCACCAGAAGCAGCAGCACCGTACGCAGCAGCACCGCGCCGATCCCCAGCCGTCCGCCGCCCTCCCGGACCACCCGCAGGCCCAGCAGCCGCTTGCCCGGGGTGCAGCCGACCGTCCCGACGGTGAGCAGGCTGACCGCCCCGAACAGGGCGAACGTCCAGTTGCTGGCCGCCTGCGCGCTGCCATGGGCCAGCAGGCCGTATGCGATCAGCAGGCACAGCGCCCAGTCGATGAACAGCGCCGCGATCCGCCGACCCACCGACGCGATCGAGCCGGGCCCCTCCTGGGGCAGCCCCAGTCGCTTGCCCCGGTAGCCGAAGTCGGCGCCCATCTGCTCGGCCGCCGCGCGCGGGCCGGAGATCCAAGATCCCAAAGCTTCCCGTTTGTCCACCCGACCAAGGTACTGCCCCCTGGACAGGCGCTCGGTGCTGACCCCATGAGCCCCAGCACTCGGCGGTTAACGTCTGCGAAACAAATGGGTCATCCTTGAGAAATGCCGGATCCATATGGTCGGGACCAGCGTGCGCCACCGCACTGGTCGCACGGACCAGCAAGCCCCGAGCCACGCCAGGCCGGGCCGAGGAGGAGTTGGATGTTCCAGAACGCCGACGAGGCCAAGAAGTTCCTGCGGGACGAGGACGTCAAGTTCGTCGACGTCCGGTTCTGCGACCTGCCCGGCATCATGCAGCACTTCACGGTGCCGGTGGAGGCGTTCGACCCGACCGAGGACCTCGCGTTCGACGGCTCCTCGATCCGCGGCTTCCAGGCCATCCACGAATCCGACATGGCCTTGCGCGCCGACCTGTCGACCGCTCGCGTCGACCCGTTCCGCCGGGACAAGACCCTCAACATCAACTTCTTCATCCACGACCCGATCACCGGCGAGCAGTACAGCCGTGACCCGCGGAACGTGGCGAAGAAGGCCGAGGCCTACCTCGCGTCCACCGGCATCGCGGACACCGCGTACTTCGGCCCGGAGGCGGAGTTCTACGTCTTCGACAGCGTGCGCTTCGAGACCAAGTCGAACGAGTCCTTCTACCACATCGACTCCGAGGCGGGCGCCTGGAACACCGGTGCGCTGGAGGACAACCGCGGTTACAAGGTCCGCTACAAGGGCGGCTACTTCCCGGCCCCGCCGGTCGACCACTTCGCCGACCTGCGCGCCGAGATCTCCCTGGAGCTGAACCGGTCCGGCCTGCACGTCGAGCGCCAGCACCACGAGGTGGGCACCGCGGGCCAGGCCGAGATCAACTACAAGTTCAACACGCTGCTGGCCGCCGCCGACGACCTGATGCTCTTCAAGTACATCGTGAAGAACGTCGCCTGGCGCAACGGCAAGACCGCGACCTTCATGCCGAAGCCGATCTTCGGTGACAACGGCTCGGGCATGCACTGCCACCAGTCACTGTGGATGGGCGGCGAGCCGCTCTTCTACGACGAGCAGGGCTACGCGGGCCTGTCGGACACCGCCCGCTACTACATCGGCGGCATCCTCAAGCACGCCCCGTCGCTGCTGGCCTTCACCAACCCGACGGTGAACTCGTACCACCGCCTGGTCCCCGGCTTCGAAGCCCCGGTCAACCTGGTCTACTCCCAGCGCAACCGCTCCGCCGCGATCCGCATCCCGATCACCGGCGCCAACCCCAAGGCCAAGCGCATCGAGTTCCGCGCTCCGGACCCGTCGTCCAACCCGTACCTGGCCTTCTCGGCGCTGCTGCTGGCCGGCCTGGACGGCATCAAGAACAAGATCGAGCCCGCCGAGCCGGTCGACAAGGACCTCTACGAGCTCGCCCCCGAAGAGCACGCCAACGTCCCCCAGGTCCCGACCTCCCTCCCGGCCGTCCTCGAGTCCCTTGAGGCCGACCACGAGTACCTGCTCCAGGGCGGCGTGTTCACCCAGGACCTGATCGAGACCTGGATCGACTACAAGCGCACCAACGAAATCGCCCCGATGCAGCTGCGACCGCACCCGCATGAGTTTGAGCTGTACTTCGACATCTAAAAGTCGGGCCGCGTAGCAGGACGAGGTTGAGGGCCACCCCGCTAGTCGGGGTGGCCCTCAACCGTTGTCGGCCCCCGCGGACCGCCTTCGCCCGCCGACGTGCGCGCCCCTCCCCCGGGATCACGTCGAGCGGGCGCGCAGGTGGGCGCGTTCGCCCTGTTGGCCGAAGAGGATGAGGAGTTCGACGGGTTCGGGACCGGCTGCTCCCAGCCAGTGCGGTACGTGGGTGTCGAACTCCGCCACCTCACCGGGCTTCAGCACCAGGTCCCGGTCGCCGAGCAGTAGCCGCAGGCGACCAGCCAGGACGTAGAGCCACTCGTATCCCTCGTGCACCTTCAGGTCGGGGTCGACGTCCCCGGCCCTTTTCTGGGAAGGCCACTACAGCCGCCACGAACGCGTGTGGAAGGGCACCCCGAACCCCGTACTGGCCGAGACCGCACAGAGGCTGACGCCCGGCACCGCACTGGACCTGGGGTGCGGCGAGGGCGGAGACGCCGTCTGGCTGGCCGCCCACGGCTGGCGGGTGACCGCGGTCGACATCTCCGCAACCGCCCTGCGGCGCACGGCAGTTCACGCATCCGCGGCCCGCGCCAGCGACCGCCTCACCACTGAACGGCACGACCTGGCCCGCACCTTCCCCACCGGCACGTTCGACCTGGTCTCCGCCCAGTACCTGCACACCCCCCTCGCATTCCCCCGGGCACACATCCTCCAAAAGGCGGCCCACGCGCTGACCCCCGGCGGGCTCCTGCTCATCGTCGACCACGGCTCCGTCCGCCCCTGGGCATGGAACCCCGACCCGGACGCGCACTTCCCCAGCCCCGAAGACGTCTTCGACGGTCTCGAACTGGACCCGGCCCGCTGGCAGCCCGAACGTCTCGACCGCCCGCAGCGCCAGGCGACCGGCCCGGACGGACAGTCAGCCACCGTCACCGACAACGTCATCGCCATCCGGCGCCGGACCGCCTGACGGCAGTCCGCCGGGCCTCGCGACGGACAGCCGGAGCAACTCGGCGCGTACGCGACCGACTTACCGTCAGGGCACGGGCCGCGCCGCTCGACTACCAGGTCATCGTGCCCGCGACCTGCTTGGTGGTGGCGTTGAGGCGGTTGAAGAGGTTGGTCATGCCGATCCAGAGGATCAGGGCCGCGAGCTGGCGCTCGTCGTAGTGGGCGGCGGCCTCGTCCCAGATCTCGTCGGGTACCGGGTCAGGCCGGTCGGCCAGCCGGGTGGCGGCCTCGGTGAGCGCCAGTGCTGCGCGTTCGGCATCGGTGAAGTACGGCGTCTCCCGCCAGGCCGCCACTGCGAGCAGCCGCTCGTCGCTCTCGCCCGCCTTCCTGGCGCTGCGTGCGCCCCCGTCGACGCAGAAGCTGCAGCCGTTGATCTGGCTCGCGCGCAGATGGACCAGTTCCAGCGTCGCCTCCGGCACACCGCCCGTCCTCGCGGCCTTGGCCACGGCCAGGATCGGCTCCATGGCTTCAGGAATGATCACGGCCGGGTTCTGCATCCTGCCCGCATCGTTGCCATCGTTGTTCCCCTCTTGTCCCATCGACTCGTGTCGCGTCGACGCCTGCGGCATCGGCTCCTGTCACATCGAGTCGGATTCGTTCGTCACTGCTCTGACGGAACGCGACGGGAGAATGTGACCGATGAACGACAACGAATTCCTGGCGGAACGCTTCGAGGCGCACCGCAGCCACCTGCGGGCGGTGGCCTACCGGATGCTCGGTTCGCTGAGCGAGGCGGACGACGCCGTCCAGGAAGCCTGGCTGCGGCTCAGCCGCTCCGGCAGCGGTGGCATCGAGAACCTGGGCGGATGGCTGACGACCGTGGTCGGCCGGGTATGTCTGGACATACTGCGTTCCCGCACGTCGCGGGGCGAGGAACCGCTGGCCGGACGGGTGCCCGACCCGCTCGTGAGCAGCGCGGACGTGATCGATCCCGAGCAGCAGGCGCTGCTGGCCGACTCGGTCGGTCTCGCGCTGCTCGTGGTGCTGGAAACGCTGTCCCCGGCCGAGCGGCTGGCGTTCGTCCTGCACGACATGTTCGCGGTCCCCTTCGAGGAGATCGCCCCGATGGTCGGGCGCACCCCGACCGCGGCTCGCCAACTGGCGAGCCGGGCACGCCGCCGGGTGCAGGGGGCGGCCCCGGTCGCCGACGCCGATCTCACCCGTCAGCGAGAGGTTGTCGACGCCTTCCTCGCCGCCTCGCGCGGTGGTGACCTCGACGCGCTGGTCGCGGTGCTCGACCCGGATGTCGTGCTGCGAGCCGACACCGGCGCCGGACCGGCGCCGATGGAGTTCCGCGGTGCGCGGGCGGTGGCCGGACAGGCGCTCGCCTTCCAGCGGTTCGCCCGGTTCGCGCGACCTGCGCTGGTGAACGGAACGGTGGGGGTCGTGACGGCTCCGGAGGGGCAGCCGATGGCGGTCATGGGCTTCACGATCCGGCGCGGGAAGATCGTCGAAATCGACATCCTCGCCGACATCGAGCGGCTGCGCCGACTCGACCTGACCGCCCTATAGCTGGAACTGACGCTCCATCAGCTCACTCGGCCGCACAACGCACGAAGGCTGCCGCCCGCGCGCCGCCCCAAAGGCGCGCGGGAGACAGCCTTTCCGGTCACGGTGTGGCTCTTGCCGATGTCGACTTCTTTCCCCTCATCACCGTCCCTGCGGCTATGAGGCCCAACAGGCAGATGACGGCGCCGACGACGACGTTGCTCCAGATGACGCCCGTGTCCGGAGCGCGGGTGACCACCCAGGGCGAGATGATCAGCCAGATCCCCATCGCGGCTGCGGCCCAGCTAAGGCCCTGCATCCGGTCGGGTGCCATGGTGATACCGAGGCCGATCGCGGCGACGGCGAGGCCGATGATGAGGTTGTTGATCATGAGGTCTGGACGGGTCGTGTTGAAGTGGACCGTCCATGCCGAGATGGCGCACCACAGACCGGCGAGGAGCACCAGCCCGTCGACGGCCACCTCCTTCCGCCCGGCTACCACGCGGGCGTAGCGTTCCCGCATCTCGTGCACATCGGGGTGCTGCGAAAGATCACCTGCGTGGCGTGAGACGTCGGCCATACGACTCATCTCCTTCACTGCGCACACAACTGGACCGCGCCTTGCGGCGCGGGGCCGCATATCCATTGTGCGCTTTTTACCCCTTTACCGGAACAGATCGTTCCCATCGCGTTCGACCACGAGTGATCCACCACCCGAGGTTCTTCCAGTACGGTCCAGACCACCAGGGGGCCGCTGCCCGACCCGTGCGGCACCCGGCACCCGAGGGAGTGAACGCGTGCTCGGCGACCTGCAGTGCGTCGTACTGGACTGTCCCGAAGTCCTGCAACTCGCCCGCTTCTACCAGGGCTTGCTCGGCGGCGAGGTGAACCGTCCCGACCAGCGCTGGGCCGTGGGCGAGGACTGGGCCACCCTGCACACCCCCTCCGGGAGCGTGCTCGCCTTCCAGCGCGCCGCGGACCACCGACCGCCGCGCTGGCCCGACCCCGAGCGCCCGCAGCAGTTCCATCTCGACATCGGCGTCACGGACCTTGACGCCGCCGAGCGTACGGTCCTCGGACTCGGCGCCACCCTCCTGGACACCGGGGACGGCGCCCGGGGATGGCGGATCTACGCCGACCCCGCGGGCCACCCGTTCTGCCTGGTACGCGAGGCCTCCGCGTAGCCGGTACGGGGTCCGGACGGACGGGCACCGGCGCCGTGTGAGAACCCGGGAGCGAAAGGTCGTGCGCCGGAGCTTTCTGGCCTAATTGGTGTGCCAGCCACAAAAAGGACCGCGCGCCCGGGCGACGGCGGCGGCGGATGGCCGTAACGTCCTGGTGAGGGGGTGTTTGCCGGCGCGGCTGGCCGACCCCGGTGAATCAGCGAGAAGGGGACCTCGATGATCGTCGAGTACATCCGCTACCGCATCGCGGACCACGAGCGCCGCATCGCCTTCGAGAAGGCGTACGCGGCCGCGGCCGAACAGCTGGACCTCGCCCCGCAGTGCCTGGACTACGAGCTGGCGCAGGGCGTGGAGGAGCCCGAGCGCTACGTGCTGCGCATCGAGTGGGCCTCGGTGGAGGACCATGAGCAGGGGTTCCGCGGCGGCCCGTACTTCCGGGGGTTCCTCGCGGAGATCCGCCCGTACATCGGCGACATCGAGGAAATGAAGCACTACCAGCGCACCGCGGTGGTCTCCCGCGGCCTTCGCTCGCCCGCTTCCCGGTAGCGGGTCAACGGACCACGCGCTTCAGGCTGTTCAGCTCGGTGACACGCAGCACGCGGGCGAGGATCAGGAACAGCCCCGCCATCACCACACCGCCCGCGGCCAGTTCGAGTACCGGAGACGCCGTCCCGGACGCGGCATGTGCGGCCGTCCATCCCGCGGCGGCCGCGGCCAGCGCGGCGGCGCCCAGCTTGCCGTAGGTCCGCAGCAACCGCCTGCCGTCCAGCCGCCCCTCCAGACGGCGGCGCAGCAGCGCGGCGGTGACCAGCAGCCCCACGCCGTACGAGGCGGCGTACCCGGCCGCCATCCCGGTCACCGCCCAGCGCACCGGCAGCAGCCAGTGGCAGAGGGTGGCCAGCGCGATGTTCAGCGCGGAGATCAACGCGGCGGTCCAGAACGGGGTCCGAGTGTCCTCGAAGGCGTAGAAGCCGCGCAGCAGCAGGTACTGGGCGGAGAACGGGATCAGGCCAAGACCGAGCGCCTGCAGCATCCGGCCGCAGGGCACGGTCGCGGCGGCGTTCGCGGTCCCGTGTGCGAAGGCCAGCTCGGCGAGCTGCGGGCCGAACGCCAGGAAGAAGAACGCGGCGGGGACGATGACCACCGCGGTGACCCGGAGCGCATGCGACAGACCGTCGCGTACGTCGTCGAGGCGCCGCTCGGCGACCGCTCGGCTCATATGTGGAAGCAGCGCGGTGACGATGGAGACGGTGACGATGGACTGCGGCATCGTCCATATGCTCTGCGCGTACGTGTACGCGGTGTTGCCCACGCCCGCCTCGGGCATCCGGCTGTCGGCGGCGATGGCGTAGTTGCTGACGACGGTCATCGCGACCTGGTTGGCGATCAGGAACAGCAGCGTCCAGCGGGCGGCCGACACGCTCCTGCGCAGTCCGGCACCCCGCCAGTCGAAGCGCGGCCGGAACCGGAAGCCGGACTCGCGGACATAGGGGACCAGGGACACCGCCTGCAGTGCGATGCCGATCGTGGAACCGATGCCGAGCAGCCGTACCTCGGCCGGGGTGATGTCCTGAACGTTGTCCGGGCCCGTCACCATGCTCAGGTAGAGGCCGAACATCGTGATCAGCACGATGTTGTTGAGCACCGGGGTCCAGGTCATCGCCCCGAACCTGCCCCGGGCGTTCAGTACTTGGCCGAGCATGAAGAACAGCCCGTAGAAGAAGATCTGCGGCAGCAGGAACCGGGCGAAGACCACGGTGAGCTGGAAGGCTGCGTGGGTGTCCGGGGTGTCCCGCATATAGACGCTGACGATCTGCGGTGCCGCCCACACGGCGAGCGCGGTTCCGGTGCACAGCACGCACAGCACCAGGGTGACCATCCGCTGCTCGAACGCCCGGCCGCCGTCGGGGTGCTCGGCGCGGGCGCGGACCAGTTGCGGCACCAGCACGGAGTTCAGGGCGCCGCCGATCAGCAGGAAGTAGATGCTGGTCGGCACCTGGTTGGCGGCGCCGTACGTGGTCGCCAGCAGTCCGGTGCCGAGGGCCGCGCCCTGCAGCGAGATGCGGATCAGACCGGTCGCGCGCGACACCAGCGTGCCCAGCATCATCAGCGTGGCGGAGCTCGGGCGCAGTCGCATCAGGCCACCCCGTGCGTGCGGTGGTTCAGCCGGTCCCTGTCGCGGATCTCCACGGTGCGCGGCATTCGGCGTCCTCCGGTGGTCGCTTGGCGATCGTTCCTGCGATATCGAAGAGTGCGATCGATCATGGAACGGTTCCTGGACGATCACCGATGATGGACCGATGACGTCATCGCGAACGCGCGTTCCGTGGGCCACGGCGGTGTACGCGGGGGCGGTGGCGCTCGGTGCGTACGGGATCGGGCAACTGGCCCCCGAGCGGCGCGAGAAGCTGCTGCGCGCGCACTCCACCAATCTCGACAACCTCCGCGCCGGTCGCTGGCACACCCTGGCCACCAGCGCCTTCCTCACTGAGGAGGCGCCGAGTCCGCCGTACGCCGGGCTGGTGGTCGCGGTGCTCGGCCGGACGGAGGCGGCGTGGGGCGTGCGCCGCACAGCGGGAGCCTTCGCGCTGGGGCACATCGGCGCGAGCCTGCTGGTGTACGCGGGACTGCGGGCCGTCGGCACCTCGGCGGAGACGGCCCGGGCCATCGACGTGGGGCCGAGCTACGGGTTCAACGCGGTCATGGGCGTCCGCGCCGCGCGCATCCCGCACCCCGGGCTGCGCGCGGCGGCCGCCACCAGCCTGCTGGCGCTGGGCGTACGGCCGTTGCTGCGGCGGCGGCGCGCGTTCGTGGACGCGGGCCATCTGGCCGCGCTGGCCATCGGCCTCGCGGCGGGCGCCGCCAGGCGGCGCGGACAGGGCGCCGACTCTCCGGCCGTCCCGGCGGCGGGAAGACCCGGCCCGTCACTCAAACGATCACGGTGACCATCGCTTGAACGACTCGTTTGACGGGACGTGGATACCCAGCAGGCAACCGTGACCGAAGTCGAAGCCGTGGAAGCCGAGCCCGTGGATGTCGACGACGCCGAGGCGGCGCTCGTCGAGCACTATCCGCGACTGGTACGGATCGCGTATGTCACGCTGCCCGCCGCCATGGGACGGCATCGGCGGGTGCTGCTCTCGCACCGGCTGGTACAGCGCGCACTGCCGCGCACCCGGCGTCCGGCGATCGGGGTCGGCGAGGCCGACGATCCGGCGTACGCCCTGGTGCGGGGCGAGGTGGTGCGCGGTGCGCTGGCCTACGGCAAGCGGCAGGCCGGATGGCGGCGTTGGGCGCGGGCCGCCCTGGTGGCCGCGCCGCTGCCGCCGCAGGTGCTGGGGCTGCGGCTGTTTCCGCGGACCGGGGACCTGGACGATCTGGAGCTGGACCGCGCCCTGTCCGAGCTGGACGCCCCGGCTCGGGCCGCCTACGCGCTGCGCGGTGTCGAGGGCCTCGACACGGAGCAGACCGCGGCGCTGCTGGCCGCGGTCGGGGTGGCGGCGCCGCGCAAGGCCGTGCGTGACGCGTCCACCGCCGCGAAGACGGTGGACTTCCGGTCGCTTGCCTCCACCGAGTTCGACCCCTGTGTGGTGCACGCCCGGCCCACCGATCTGATGCGCAGGCGGCAGCGCGCACGGGCCGCGGCGGCGATCGCCGCGGCGGCCACCGTGGCCGTCGCGCTGCTCGGGGTACCGGGGGACGGCAGCGGCGGCGGCTTCGGGGCCGCGGGGCCGCTGGGGCCGCAACAGGCCGCGCTGAACCGGATGTTGGACCCGGCCGGGGTGGTCCGCGCGGACTCCGACACCTGGACGCGCACCTCCCGGCTGGACTTCTCCTCCTGGCCCGCGCGCGGCGACCGTACCGACGACCGGGGCCTGCTGCAGCGCGCGCTGGACGTGTGGGCGCGCCCGAGTGCCGCGGTACGGGTCTCGGCCACCCCGGGCACCGCGCAGACCCCGCCGGTCACCTCGCCGCAACTGCTGTTCGCGGGGGACGTCGAGGGCGCGGGCGTGGTGCTGCTCTACGACGGGCTGCGGGTGGTGCGGTACGCGGAGCCGGTGGACGGCGGCGGCGCCCCGGTCCTGGACTTCGCCCGGGTCGACGGGGCGTCCGCCGCCTCGGCGTCCGCGGTGGTGGTCGCCAGGTCCGACGGCAACGCCCGCTACCTGACCGCACCGTGGATCGAGCACGCGGAGCTGCGGAACCTGCTCAGGCCGGACGGTGCGCCGCAGCCGCTGAAGCGCTCGGCGGACGGTGTCACGGACCCGGTGCCGGTGCCCGCCGCCGACGGCTCGTGCGGCGCCGCCGACTCCTCGTGGACCGCGATGCGGCTCACCCCCAGGGCGGGCGCCTCCGATCAGCAGCCCTTCCTGATGACCGATCTCGCGGAGCTCACCCCCGCCCATCTGACCCATGCCAGCGGCCCGGGCGCCAGACAGGGCGAGGTCAACGACCAGCAGGCGCTGGGCGATTGGGCGCACGCGGCCTGCCGACTCGCCGCGGCGCGCGGCGAGGGCGTGCGTACCGTGGGGAACTGGCAGTTCGCCGACCAGCAACTACCGGACGACGCCGGTACGGCCAACTGGCTGTGCACCCGGGCCGACACCTGGTCAGGCACCGACCACGTCTCGGTGCAGTTCGTGCCGCCCGCGACCGCCGCGCACACCCCGGCCACCGTGGTCGCCCGCGGGCAGTCCACCGCGGCCTGCGGCCCGATGTCGCCCGGCGTGCTCTCCGGCGTGCTGTGGAAGTCCCCCACCGGGCACTGGTATCTGGTGGCGGCGGGCAGCCCGGAGGTGACGTCGATCACCGCCGGCGGCGGTGCGCGGAGCACCGCTGACGGCCACACCCTGGCCGTACCCGCCAAGCCCACCAGCCACCCGGAGCTCAGCGGCCGACTGCCGGACGGCAGTACCCTCGCCGCACTGACGTAGGCCATGGCCGCGCCCCCGGAGGTCCAGCAGAATCCATGACCAGCCAGCATCTCGCCGACGCCGCCTGCCCGGCGCCCCGTCTCCCCGACCGCCGGGAACGCTCCGAATGGTGGCGTGAGGCGGTCATCTACCAGGTGTATCCGCGCAGTTTCGCGGACGCGAACGGCGACGGCATGGGCGATCTGCCCGGCGTCCGGGCGCGTCTGCCGTATCTGCGGGAGCTGGGCGTGGACGCGGTGTGGCTCTCGCCCTTCTACGCCTCACCGCAGGCCGACGCCGGGTACGACGTCGCGGACTACCGCGCGGTGGACCCGATGTTCGGCACCCTCACCGACGCCGACGACCTGGTGCGGGACGCGCATGCGTTGGGGCTGCGGGTGATCGTGGATGTGGTGCCCAACCACTGCTCCGACCAGCACGAGTGGTTTCGGCGGGCGCTGCGCGAGGGACAGGGCTCGGCGCTGCGGGAGCGGTTCCACTTCCGTTCCGGCAAGGGCCCGGACGGTGAACTGCCGCCGAACGACTGGGAGTCCATTTTCGGCGGGCCCGCCTGGACCCGGGTGACGGAACCGGACGGGGCGCCCGGCGAGTGGTATCTGCACCTGTTCGCCGCCGAACAGCCCGACTTCAACTGGGACCATCCGGCGGTGCACGAGGAGTTCCGGTCGATCCTGCGGTTCTGGCTGGACCTTGGCGTGGACGGCTTCCGGGTCGATGTGGCGCACGGTCTGGTGAAGGCGCCCGGCCTGCCCGACATCGGGCACGACGAGCAGTTGAAGCTGCTCGGCAACCAGGCGCTGCCGTTCTTCGACCAGGACGGTGTGCACGAGATCTACCGTGACTGGCGCACCATCTTGGACAGCTACCCGGGCGAGCGCATCGCGGTCGCCGAGGCGTGGACCCCGACCGTGCGGCGCAGTGCGCTGTATCTGCGTCCGGACGAGCTGCATCAGGCGTTCAACTTCGAGTACCTCACCACCGGTTGGGACACGGTCGAACTGCGCCGGGTGATCGAGGACTCGCTCGCCGCGATGAGCGCGGTGGGCGCCCCCGCGACCTGGGTGCTGTCTAACCACGACGTGGTGCGGCACTCGACCCGTCTGGGCATCGGCGACGCGGCGCGCGGACTGCGCCGGGCACGGGCGGCGACGCTGCTGATGCTGGCGCTGCCCGGCTCCGCGTATCTGTACCAGGGCGAGGAGTTGGGGCTGCCCGAGGTGGCGGAGCTGCCGGACGAGGTCCGACAGGATCCGGCCCTTTTCCGCGGCAGCGGACAGGAGGGCACCCGTGACGGCTGCCGGGTGCCGATCCCCTGGTCGGGCACCGCGCCCCCGTACGGCTTCGGTCCGGTCGAGGGCGGGCCGAGTTGGCTGCCGCAGCCGGAGGGCTGGGCGAAGTTGAGCGTCGAGGCGCAGACCGGCGACCCCGACTCGACGCTGGAGTTCTACCGCAGCGCGCTCGCGGTGCGCAGGGACCATCCGGCACTGGGCGCGGGCGACCGTGTGAGCTGGCTGGACGCTCCGGAGGGGGTGCTGGCGTTCCGCCGGGACAGCGACCGGGGCGGCTTCGTATGCACGGTCAACCTGACCGCGCACCCGGTGCCCGTCCCGGTGCCGGGGCGGCCGCTGTTGGCCAGCGCGGGCATCGAGACGGCGCTGGGCGCGGAGGTGGTACTGCCTGGCGATACGGCGGTCTGGTGGGGTGTGTGAGCCTCGGCCGCGGTGCGCGCAGCTCACCCGTTCGGGTGTATGGGATCATGATCAGACTGACCTCGTAGGTTCCCACGATTCTGCGTGGTTCCCCGGTTTGTCGGCTCCCGGCCCGATGGGTCGCTCGGCGGCCGAACCGTACTCGCAGTCGGACCTGAGGCGTACTCGGGATGTCGGAGACCCGACCAGGGGATGATCTGTGAGTGGAGAGCATCTGGCAGACTGTCCGCCTATGGGGGAACCGACAGCGAAGATCCTGGAAAGCCGTACGGCCGTCCCTCCGCGCTCCACCGGTTCCATCGAAGCCGATGGAGCAGCGCGTGAGGACCGCCGCACGGAGGTGCAGCACACGCTGATCTCCAGGTTTCGCAAACCCCGTAGACCACGCCTGTGGTTCGAGATCGCGCTCATCGGCGTCAGCTACTGGGTGTACTCGCTGGTACGCAACGCGGTGCCGGAGCAGGAGAAGTCCGCGATGCATCACGCGCTCCAGGTCTGGCACTTGGAGCAGTCCCTCGGCATCGCCGTGGAGCAGCACGTCAACCACGCTATTAACTCGGTGACGTGGCTGATCGTGGGCATGAACTACTACTACGCGACGCTGCACTTCATCATGACGATCGCGGTGCTCGTCTGGCTGTTCCGCAGACATCCGGGGCGGTACGCGTCGGCTCGGCTCACCATTTTCGCGACCACCGGAATCGCGTTGGTGGGCTTCTACTTCTTCCCGTTGGCGCCGCCGCGCCTGATGCAGGGCGGCCCGGGTTTCGTCGACACCGTCGCCGTGCACCACACATGGGGTTCGATGGCGTCGGGTGATCTGGCCCATGTGTCCAACCAGTTCGCGGCGATGCCGTCGATGCACATCGGCTGGTCGCTGTGGTGCGGCATCACCATCTCGACGTTGGCCCGCCCGCTGTGGGTGCGGGTGCTCGGTGTGCTGTATCCGGTGAGCACCCTGGTCGTGATCATCTCCACCGCCAACCACTTCTGGCTGGACGCGCTGGGCGGCGTGGTCTGCCTCGCCATAGGGTTCACGGTCTCCTACGCGGTGTACGGGCGTTTCACGTACGGGCTGCCGCGGTACGTGGCGAAGACCGTCAAGGCCATCGCGTAACCGGCCCCTTACGCCTCGTACTCGTAGAAGAGGCGGTCCACGACGGCCCGGGCGCGCCGGGTGATACGGCGGTAGTCGTCCACCATGGCGCCCACCTGCCCGGCGCCGTAGCCGAGGTAGCGGCCGACCGCCGCCAGTTCCCGTCCGTCGCTGGGGAAGGTGTCGCCGGGGCGGCCGCGGACCAGCATGACCGCGTTCCGCACCCGGGTGGCCAGCACCCAGGCCTCGTCCAGTGTGGCGGCGTCCTCCCCGTCGACCAGACCGGCCGCGCAGGCGGCGGCGAGCGCCTCCCGGGTGCGGGTGGTGCGCAGACCGGGCTCGACCCAGCCGTGCCGCAGCTGCAGCAGCTGGACCGTCCACTCCACGTCGGACAGGCCGCCGCGGCCGAGCTTGGTGTGGGTGGTGGGATCGGCGCCGCGCGGCAGCCGCTCGGCCTCCATCCGGGCCTTCAGCCGCCGGATCTCCCGTACCGCCTCCTCGCCGAGCCCCTCGGCCGGGTACCGCAACGGGTCGATCAGCTCGATGAACCGCGCGCCCAGCTCGGGGTCACCGGCCGCCGGTGTCGCGCGCAGCAGCGCCTGGCTCTCCCACACCAGTGCCCAGCGCCGGTAGTACGCGGCGTACGAGGGCAGCGAGCGCACCAGCGGGCCGCTCTTGCCCTCGGGGCGCAGATCGGCGTCGACGATCAGCGGCGGGTCGGTCGTGGGGATCTGCAGCAGCCTGCGCAGCTCGTTGGCGACCTTCAGCGCGGCCTTGGCCGCCTCGTGCTCCTCGGCGCCCGGCACCGGCTCATGGACGAACAGGACGTCGGCGTCGGATCCGTAGCCGAGCTCGCGACCGCCGAAGCGGCCCATGCCGATGACGGCGATCCGGGTGGGCAGCGGCTCCCCCGCGCCGACGGCGTTGACGGCGGCCCGCAGGGCGCCCGCGAGGGTGGCGGTGGTCAGGTCGGAGATGGCGGTGCCGACCGCGTCCACGGCCGCGCCGGGGTCGTCCTCGGGATGGAAGCCGCCGGTCAGATCGGCGGCCGCGGTGCGGAACAGCTCGCGGCGGCGCACCCCGCGTACCACGGTGACGGCGGTCTCCGCCGTGTCGGCGCGCTTGGCGGCGGCCAGCACCTCTTGTTCCAGGGCGGGCAGGGCGCGCGGCCGCAGTCCCTCGGGGTCGCCGAGCAGCGCGACCGCCTCCGGGGCGCGCAGCAGCAGGTCCGGGGCGAGGCGCCCCGCGGAGAGCACCCGGGCCAGGTTCTCGGCGGCGGCGCCCTCGTCCCGTAGCAGCCGCAGGTACCAGGGGGTGCGGCCCAGGGCGTCCGACACCTTGCGGAAGTTCAGCAGACCGGCGTCCGGGTCGGCGGAGTCGGCGAACCAGCCGAGCAGCACCGGCAGCAGCGTGCGCTGGATCGCCGCCTTGCGGCTGACGCCGGAGGCCAGCGCCTCCAGGTGGCGCAGCGCGGAGGCCGGGTCCGCGTAGCCGAGCGCTTCCAGGCGCTGTCGGGCGGCGTCCGGGCTGAGCCGTGCCGCGCCGGGTTCGAGCTGGGCGAAGGCGTCGAGCAGCGGCCGGTAGAACAGCTTCTCGTGCAGCCGCCGTACCTCCACCGCGTGCCGCCGCCACTCCCGGTTCAGCTCGGCCACCGGATCCGAGCGGAACCCCAGCGATCTGCCGAGTCGGCGCAGATCGGCGTCGCCCTCGGGCACCAGGTGGGTACGCCGCAACTTGTGGAGCTGTATGCGGTGTTCCATGGAGCGCAGGAACCGGTAGGCGGCGTCCAGCGCGGCGGCGTCCGCGCGGCCCACGTAACCGCCCTCGGCGAGCTGGCTCAAGGCGGTCAGCGTGGTGCCGCTGCGTAGTGCCGGGTCGGTGCGGCCGTGCACCAACTGCAGCAGCTGGACGGCGAATTCGACGTCGCGCAGTCCTCCCGGGCCGAGTTTGAGCTCGCGGTCCACGTGCGCGGCGGGGATGTTGTCCACCACGCGGCGGCGCATCTCCTGCACGTCGGTGACGAAGTGCTCGCGCTCGGCGGCCTGCCAGACCATCGGTGAGAGCGCCTCGACGTAGGCCCGGCCCAGGGCCTGGTCGCCCGCGACCGCGCGGGCCTTGAGCAGGGCCTGGAACTCCCAGGTCTTGGCCCACCGCCTGTAGTACGCGAGATGGCTGGTGAGGGTGCGCACCAGGGGGCCGTTCTTGCCCTCGGGGCGCAGATTGGCGTCGACCTCCCAGATGGTGCCCTCGGCGGTGGTCGCCGAGCAGACCCGCATCATGCGGGCGGCGAGCCGGGTGGCCGCCTGTAGCGCCTTGCCCTCGTCGCCGCCGTCCGGGGTTTCGGCGACGAAGATCACGTCCACGTCGGACTCGTAGTTCAGCTCGCGTCCGCCCGCCTTGCCCATGGCGATCACCGCGAGTCGGCACGCGGCGGCGTCCTCGGGCTGCTCGGCCTCGGCGATGGCGAGGGCCGCGCGCAGCGTCGCGGTGGCGAGGTCGGCGAGCTCGGCGGCGGTCTGCGCGAGGTCGCTGGTGCCGCAGACATCGCGGGCGGCGATCGCCAGCAGGCAGCGGCGGTAGGCGGCGCGCAGCGCGTCCTCGGGGGCGGCGCCCGACATGTCCGCCATGCCCTTGCGCAGGCCGCGCTCGAACTCCTCGACGCCGGGGTGCAGATCGGTCGACTCGTAGGTCACCAGGGCGTGCCAGTCGCGCGGGTGCCGCGCCAGATGGTCGCCGAGCGCCTCGGAGGAGCCCAGCACGCCGAGCAGCCGGTCGCGCAGCGGCTTGGATCCGGTCAGGGTGTCCAGCAGGGCGTGCCGCTCGGCGGGCTCCTGCGCCTCGACCATCCGCACCAGACCGCGCAGCGCCAGATCAGGGTCGGCGGTCGCGCCCAGCGCGTCAAGCAGCACCGAATCGACGCGCACCGCCGACAACTCGGCGACGTCGAGCAGCCGCTCGGCCGCGTCCGGGTCGGTGAACCCGTGCCGCAGCAGCTTGCTGAACGTACTGCTGCGCCGCCCTTCCAGCATGGGCCCGTCCTCCTCTTGATCGCCCGGGGTGCGTTGTCGGTTCGCGGCGCCTTGATCGCTCGCAGCGCCCGCCGCGAGCGTATCCGGCGGGGGCACGGCCCGGTACGTCACCGTCGCCCTTCGGCCGCCTCGGGAGTATCCGTAGCGTTCCCCAGATCTTCACCGTCCGAGCACAGACCACGGCATGGCGCCACTCCTAGTCTGGCGGAGCTCCGCACGCACAGCCCCGGTACTTCCCCACAGACACGGAGGCCCGCAGTGCCCAGCACCAATCTTCGTACGTCTCGTCGTGCCCTCACCGCGCTCGCGTCCGCCGTCGCGCTGGCCGCAACCTGGGCGGGCACCGGCGCCACCCCGGCCCACGCGGCGAACGGCGTCCCCACGCCCGACCACGTCATCGTCGTGATGCTGGAGAACCACGGGTACGACCAGGTCATCGGCAGCTCCAACGCCCCGTACATCAACTCGCTGGTGAGCGGCGGTGCGAACCTGACCGACATACACGCGGAAACCCATCCGAGCCAGCCCAACTACTACGCGCTGTTCTCCGGTGACACCCAGGGCATCACCGACGACTCCTGCGTCACCCCGGGCTTCAGTTCGGCGGAGAACCTCGGCTCCGAACTGATAGCCGCGGGCAAGAGCTGGGCCAGCTACAACGAGTCGCTGCCCCGTCAGGGCGACACGGTCTGCCGCACCGGCAAGTACGCGCAGAAGCACAACCCGTGGTTCGGCTTCAGCAACGTCCCGACGTCGTCGGCGAACACGTTCAGCCAATTCCCCACCGACTACACGCAGTTGCCGCAGGTCTCGTTCGTGACCCCGAACCTCTGCAACGACATGCACGACTGCTCGGTCAAGACCGGCGACTCCTGGCTGCAGAAGAACCTCGGCGGCTACGCCAGATGGGCCCAGACCCACAACAGCGTCCTGGTCATCACCTTCGACGAGGACGAGGGAACGGACACCAACAACATCCCCACGGTCCTGTACGGCCAGCCGGTCACATCCGGCAGCAGCTCCTCCACCACGTACAGCCACTACGACCTGCTGCGCACCATCGAGGACATGGAGGGCCTGACGTACGCGGGCAACGCGGCGTCAGCATCCGACATCACGGGCATCTGGAACTAGGACTCGCCCGGCGCACCTTGGCCCGGGTTGCGGCGCCCGCGGCCGGATGCCGCCGATGGATGCCACGGCACCGCCGGTCCCCGCCGTGGGACTACTCGCCGTCGCGGCGGAGATTTCACGCCACCCCAACGGCGACCAGCCTTACGACACGGCGGGGCCCGGGGCTCAGCCCCGGAACCACCTCCCCGCGCAACCGGGGCCCGGGGGGCGGAGCCCCCCGGAATTGTCATCCCCCGCGCGGGAGGCGCTACAGCACCGGCAGGTTCTTCCGCAGCTCGAACGGAGTGACCTCGGAGCGGTACTCCTCCCACTCCTGCTTCTTGTTGCGCAGGAAGAAGTCGAAGACATGCTCCCCAAGCGTCTCGGCGACGAGTTCGCTGCGTTCCATGAGGGTGATCGCCTCGCCGAGGTTCTGCGGCAGCGGTTCGATGCCGAGGGCGCGGCGTTCCGCGTCGGACAGTGCCCAGACGTCGTCGTCCGCGCCAGCGGGAAGCTCGTAGCCCTCCTCAACGCCCTTGAGACCGGCGGCGAGCAGCACCGCGTAGGTCAGATAGGGGTTGGCGCCGGAGTCGATGGAGCGGACCTCGACACGGGTGGAGACGGTCTTGCCGGGCTTGTACATCGGAACCCGGATGAGGGCGGAGCGGTTGTTGTGGCCCCAGCAGATGTACGAGGGGGCCTCGCCGCCCGCGCCCGCGGTGCGCTGGGAGCCGCCCCAGATGCGCTTGTAGGAGTTGACCCACTGGTTGGTGACTGCGGAGATCTCACCGGCGTAGTGCAGCAGCCCGGCGATGAACGAGCGGCCGACCTTGGAGAGTTGGTACTCGGCGCCGGACTCGTGGAACGCGTTGCGGTCGCCCTCGAAGAGGGACAGGTGGGTGTGCATCCCCGAGCCGGGGTACTCCGAGAACGGCTTAGGCATGAAGGTGGCCTGCACCCCCTGCTCCAGCGCGACCTGCTTCATCACCAGCCGGAACGTCATGATGTTGTCGGCCGTGGACAGCGCGTCCGCGTACCGCAGGTCGATCTCCTGCTGCCCGGGCGCGCCCTCGTGGTGGGAGAACTCCACCGAGATGCCCATGGACTCCAGCATGGTGATGGCCTGCCGCCGGAAGTCCTGGCCGACGTGCTGCGGGGTGTGGTCGAAGTAGCCGGAGGAGTCGGCCGGGGTGGGCCGGGTGCCGTCCGCCGGCTTGTCCCTCAGCAGGAAGAACTCGATCTCGGGGTGGGTGTAGAAGGTGAACCCGAGGTCCGAGGTCCTGGACAGGGTCCGCTTGAGCACATAGCGCGGGTCCGCGTACGACGGCGAGCCGTCCGGCATGAGGATGTCGCAGAACATCCGGGCGGTGCCCGGGGACTCGGCGCGCCACGGCAGGATCTGGAAGGTGCCCGGGTCGGGCTTGGCCAGCATGTCGGACTCGTAGACCCGGGCGAAGCCCTCGATCGCGGAGCCGTCGAACCCGATGCCCTCGTCGAACGCCTGCTCAAGCTCGGCGGGAGCCACCGCGACGGACTTCAAGAAGCCCAGCACATCGGTGAACCACAGCCGTACGAAGCGGATGTCGCGCTCCTCCAGCGTCCGGAGCACGAACTCCTGCTGCTTATCCATGGGCTCTATCCTCGCAGGTCAGACGGGCAGGTCAGACGGCTTGCTCGCCGGGATCGGCGCACTGTAGCGGAGCGCTGCCCAGAGCACACCAGTATCACCGACAAGGGTTTCCGACGCGTTACACGGAACGTCACACGCTTACCGCCATTGTGGAACACAAGCTCGCACTTCAGGTATGCGCCCTCCCCACTGGAATCCCCGGGTCGAGCAGCGCGGACGCCACCGCCCGCGGACGGTCGATCATGACCAGGTGCCCCGACGGGGTGACGATCTTGAACCGGGCGCCGAGCTCCTCGGCGAGCCCCAGCTGACGGCGCAGCCAGCGCAGCGCCCGGCGTGACCCGCTGCCGTCGTACGCGGCCAGGACGGTCACCGGGACCGCGGGCAGCGGACGACGGGCGCGCAGCTCGCGGATCTCGGCCGCCATGTCCGGGTAGCGGGTGTTCTCCAGCAGGGTGGCGCGCAGCACCCGACCGGTGCGGTAGGTGCGCCGCACCAGCGGGGCGGGGGCCGGGTCGCAGCCGCCCAGTGTGGAGAGGCTCCACACCAGACGGCGGCCCGTCGGCCCGAGGGCGTAGGGCACGGCGACCGCGGTCAGGGCGGAGGCCAGCGCCCACGCGGCGGCGGTGCGCGGCCCGGTGGCGGTGGGCGGTTCCGGGGCTTCCTCGGCACTGGCGTCCACCAGCAGCAGGCCCTCGGTGCGGTCGGGGTACAGCCGGGCGAAGGCCTCGGCGTGGAAGCCCGCCAGGGAGTGCCCGGCGACGGTGCACGGTCCGTGCAGGCCGAGCGTGTCCAGCACCCGGCGGATCCGGTCGGCCTCGGCGGCGGCGGTGGGCGCCGCTACCGGGGGGGCGCTGAACCCGTATCCGGGCCGGTCGAACCGCACCACCGTGCGGTACGGCGTGAGCAGCGGGATGACCGGATCCCAGTCGAACCAGCTCAGCCCGAGTCCGCCGCTGAGCACGCAGACCGGTCCCGCGCCCTCGCGCAGTACGTGTAGCGGAATGCCGCCGACACGCAGGATGCGGCCGGGCGGAGAGGCGCCCCGTGCGGTGCACTCGGGGTGTTCGCGGGCGGTCATGGCGGCGGCTTCGGGTGACAGCCCTCTCGGGGCGGCATCGGCCGGGCTGGCGAGCGGACTTGGGGGCTTTGGGCCGCGTGCCGGACCTGCCGCCCGTCGGCCGTACCGTCCGGCGCCGGGTGGCGGGCGACGCAGACCGCCAGCGTGCCGATCCAGACCGCGACCGGCAGGATCTGCAGCCGCTGCCCCGCCCCCAGCGACCAGGTGCCGCGCCCGGCCCGGAAGGCGGCCGCGGCGCTCAACGTCCATACGGTGGCGGCCAGTTCGGCCAGGACGAGCGGCGGTCCGGCCCGGTGCGGCGGCGGCCACCCGCCGCACCGCCGTGCCGCGTGGGTGAGCGCCACCGGCGCGGTGAGGGCGGCGAGCATGGCGGCCGGGTCGCGCACCGCGCGCGCGAAGGGGGCACCTCCCATGCCCTCAAGGCTATGCGGGAGCGTGGCTGGGACCAGCCCCGCGGTCTCCCGCGCCGCGCAGCTCTCGTCCCGGGCGGGGGCGCAGCTCAGCGGCGGCCGCGAGGCCACGGCGGTGGCGGCGCCGAAGACCGCCAGTGCCGTCCAGCCCGCCGTGGACCAGCGGCGGCGCGGCAGCAGCGGGAGCGCGGAGGCGGATCCGGGGAGTACGGCGAGGCCCGCCAACAGGTCGGTGGCGCGGAACAGGCCGCAGAGCGGCTGGTCGGCGGCCAGTTCGCTGAGGTAGTCCCGCGGTGGGTCGAGTCCGGTGGCGAGGCCGACCTCCAGGACCGAGGCGGTGTACGCGACGGATCCGAGCAGCAGTGGCACGGCTGTGGCCGGCGCCGGGGCAGGGCAGTGGCCCGGCCGCCGACGGCGGTGCGGGGATGACGCCATGGAGGTCCGTTCGTCGGTCTCTGGCTCCATCGTCCGGCCGTGGCGCGGGCGGCGCATTCCGGGGTGAGTCGCTGTCAGTGGTGGTGTGTAGTGTTTTTGCCGAAGCTGCCCGTGCGGCAGGAGATACCCGGAAGACACCAGGGGCCCGGAAGACACCAGGGGGGTGCGATGGTCCGCCGACTGCTGCTCTTCGCCGCCCTGCTGTTCGGGATCTTCACCATGCACACCGTCGGGCACCCCGCGACGCCCGCCATGCCCGCGATGCCGGGAATGGCGGCGACGGCGGACATCGGCCCGGCGCCGCCGATGACGGCGCACGGCACGGTCCATGCGCGGCCGGTGCTGCCGTCGGCCGCCGAGTCGCCCTCCCCCGGCCACGATCGGCATCCCCAACCCGCCCACTCCATGGACCCGTTGTCGGTCTGCGTTGCCGTGCTCGGCGCGTGGAGCACCGCGCTCCTGGCCGCCCTCGGGCTCGCGCTGGGGTTGGCGGACACCGGGGCGGCCGCCGCCCTGGCCGCGCTGCGCGAGCGTCTGGCGGGGACGCCCCGCCCGATACCGCCGCCCCGCATATCGCTGTGCCTCGCCCGTCTGTCGGTGTCACGCATATAGGCCACGCCATCGGCCGCCCGCGCGCGGCCGCATGCCACCACCTGTATGCACATCCATCGACACCATGAGGTGCACTCCCGTATGCGTACCTACACACGCCGTGCCGCGCTCGGCGCGGGCCTCGGCCTGGCCGGAACCGGACTGCTCGCCGCCTGCTCCTCCGCGGGCCGGAACCGGCCCCAGCCCTCGGCCCACGGCTATCTCTCCCCCAACGGCCCGCAGGTCGCAGCCGCCGAGCGACGGCGCGGTGGCGGCCCGCTGCGCCAAGTCCGGCTGACCGCCGCCGAGTCGACGGTGGACCTGGGCGGACCGACCGTCCGCACCTGGAGCTACGACAACCGGCTGCCCGGCCGCGAGATCCGCGTCACCGCGGGCGACACCCTGGAGACCGTGCTCGTCAACCACCTCCCGAAGGCGACCACGGTGCACTGGCACGGTCTCGCGCTGCGCAACGACATGGACGGCGTCCCCGACGTCACCCAGCGCGCGGTCGCGGCCGGGGGCCAGTTCACCTACCGCTTCGCGGTCCCGCATCCGGGCACGTACTGGCTCCACCCGCACGCCGGTGTGCAGCAGGACCGCGGACTGTACGCACCGCTGATCGTCGAGGACCCGCACGAACCGCTCCGGTACGACAGGGAGTGGGTGGTCGTGCTGGACGACTGGGTGGACGGAGTGGACGGCTCCACGCCGGATGCCGTGCTCACCGAACTGTCCGCCGGAATGTCCTCCGGGGGGCACGACGGGCACGGTTCCGGCGACGCGGGCGGCAACGGCATGCCGGGCATGCCCGGCATGAGTGCCATGGGGATGGCCACCCCAGGCCCGAGCCGCATGCTGATGGGCGCCACGAGCAAGCTGCTCGGCGGCGACGCGGGCGATGTGGCATACCCGTACTACCTGGTCAACGGACGGACCGCGGACAGTCCCGAGACGTTCACCGCGAAGCCCGGCGAGCGGATCCGGATCCGGATCATCAACGCGGGCGGTGACACCGCCTTCCGGGTCGCCCTCGGCGGTCACCGTATGGCCGTCACCCACGCCGACGGCCTGCCGGTCGCGCACACCACGGCGGACGCGCTGCTGCTGGGCATGGGCGAGCGGTACGACGTGCTGGTCACCGCGCGCGACGGGGCGTTTCCGCTGGTCGCGCTGGCGGAGGGGAAGAACGCGGTGGCCCGGGCGGTGCTGCGTACCGCCACGGGCGAGGCCCCGGGACGGGACGTACGCCCGGCGGAGCTGGACCGGCGTCCGCTCACCGCCGGGCAGTTGCGCGCCGCGCCCTCCGTAGCGCTGCCCGCCAGGCGGCCGGACACCACCGTCCCACTACGGCTGACCGGAGGCATGGCGAAGTACGACTGGGGCTTCAACGGCGAGAAGTACGACCCCGCGCGGCGCCTTCCGGTGCGCGCCGGCGACCGCGTCCGGCTGTCGTTCCGCAACGACACGACCATGTGGCATCCCGTCCATCTGCACGGGCACGCGTTCGCCCTGCCGAACGGCGGTCCGCGCAAGGACACCGCGATAGTGCTGCCGCGGCAGACCCTGGACGTCGACTTCGACGCGGACAATCCGGGGCTGTGGATGATCCACTGCCACAACGTCTACCACGCGGAGAGCGGCATGATGACGCTCCTCGGCTACCGCGGGTAGCGGACCGGGCCCGCGGGGGTGTGAGCCAGCAGACGCACCCCGCGGGCCCCATAGCGTCGGATAGACGATTACGCTGGGCCCGTGCCTCAACTTCGTCTCGCCCTCAATCAGATCGACTCCTGCGTCGGGGACATCGCCGGTAACTCCGACGCGATCGTGCGCTGGACCAGGCACGCGGCCGATCAGGGTGCGCATCTCATCGCCTTCCCGGAGATGGCGCTGACCGGTTACCCGGTCGAGGACCTCGCGCTGCGTTCCTCCTTCGTCGAGGCGTCACGGTCCGCGCTGACCGCGCTCGCGGCGCGGCTCGCGGCCGAGGGGCTCGGCGAGGTTCCGGTGGTGATCGGCTATCTGGACCGCAGCGAGAAGGCCCAGCCGCGTTACGGCCAGCCCGCCGGTGCGCCGCAGAACGCGGCGGCGGTGCTGCACCGCGGCGGTGTGGTGCTCTCCTTCGCCAAGCACCATCTGCCCAACTACGGCGTCTTCGACGAGTTCCGCTACTTCGTGCCCGGTGACACGCTGCCCGTCATCCGGGTGCGCGCCATCGATGTGGCGCTGGCGATATGCGAGGACCTGTGGCAGGACGGCGGGCGCGTCCCGGCCACCCGTACCGCCGGGGCCGGGCTGCTGCTCTCGGTCAACGCCTCCCCGTACGAGGTCGCCAAGGACGACACCCGGCTGGAGCTGGTCCGCAAGCGCGCGCAGGAGGCGGGCTGCACGCTCGCGTACCTCGCGATGATCGGCGGCCAGGACGAGCTGGTCTTCGACGGCGACTCGATCGTGGTGTCGGCCGAGGGCGAAGTGATCACCCGCGCCCCGCAGTTCGAGGAGGGCTGCGTCCTGGTCGACCTGGAGTTGCCGGCCGCCGGTGAGGTCCCGTCGGGCACGGCCGACGACGGCCTGGTCATCGAGCACCGGACGATCTCGGCCGAGCCGCTTCCGCCCTACGAGCCGCAGGTACGCGGTGAGCAGGCGCCGCGGCTCGGCGACGACGAGGAGATCTACACGGCACTGGTCGTGGGTCTGCGCGCCTATCTCGCGAAGAACGGTTTCCGCAGCGTGCTGATCGGGCTCTCCGGCGGTATCGACTCGGCGCTGGTCGCGGCCATCGCGTGCGACGCGATCGGCGCCCAGCACGTGTACGGGGTGTCGATGCCGTCCCGCTACTCCTCCGAGCACTCCAAGGGCGACGCGGCCGAACTGGCGCGGCGCACCGGTCTGAACTTCCGTACCGTGCCCATCGGCCCGATGTTCGACGCGTACATGGAGGCGCTGCAGCTCACCGGCCTCGCCGAGGAGAACCTGCAGGCGCGACTGCGCGGCACCACCCTGATGGGGATCTCCAACCAGGAGGGCCACCTGGTGCTGGCCCCGGGCAACAAGTCCGAGCTGGCGTGCGGCTATTCCACGCTGTACGGGGATGCGGTGGGCGGTTTCGCGCCGATCAAGGACGTCTTCAAGACCAAGGTGTGGGAGCTGGCGAAGTGGCGTAACGCGGCGGCGGTCGAACGCGGCCAGACCCCGCCGATCCCGGAGAGCTCCATCGTCAAGCCGCCGAGCGCGGAACTGCGTCCCGGCCAGGTGGACACCGACTCGCTGCCGGACTACGACCTCCTCGACCGCGTCCTGGACCTCTATGTGGAACAGGACCAGGGCCGCGAGGCGATCGTGGCGGCGGGCTTCGACGAGGCGACGGTGGAGCGGATCCTACGGCTGGTCGACACGGCGGAGTACAAGCGCCGCCAGTACCCCCCGGGCACCAAGATCAGCGCCAAGGGCTTCGGCAAGGACCGGCGACTGCCCATCACCAATCGCTGGCGCGAACACGCCCCCACTCGGGGCTGACGTTCCTCGTGGGGTCAAGCGGTTCCTCCCGGGGGCCCACGACCCCCGGACCCCCATCCCGGGCCACGCTTCCGGTAACGGGTGGGCGGGCGGGAAAGAAACCCGAACGCCAGCGCTAAGCGACCCGCAACGCCGCCGCCACCGGCAGATGATCACTGCCGGTGTCCGGCAACACCCACGACCGCGTCGGCACGATCCCCTTGACCATGATCTGGTCAATCCGCGCCATGGGAAACGACGCAGGCCAGCTGAAGCCGAAGCCATCGCCCGCCGCGCCCTGCGCGGACCGCATCTGCGCGGTGATCGGGGACAGACTCCGGTCGTTCATCGTCCCGTTGAGATCACCGAGCAGGATCACCCGCCGCACCGGCTCCTGAGCTATCGCGTCACCGAGCGCCACCGCGCTGTGATCACGCTGCCCGGCGGTGAAACCGCTGTCCAACCGCACCCGCACCGACGGCATGTGCGCCACGTAGACCGCCACCTCACCCTGCGGGGTGGCGACCGTGGTGCGCAGCGCCCGGACCCAACCGAGCTTGATGTCCACCGGCTGGGTACCGCTCAGCGGATACTTGCTCCACAGGGCGACGGTGCCCTCCACCGCGTGGTACCGGTACGTGTCCGCCAGCCCCCGCTCGTAGACCGGCAGCGCCTGTCCGGTCAGTTCCTCCAGCGCGACGATGTCGGCGCCCGAGCCCGCGATGTCCTTGGCGGTGGCGGCCGGGTTCGGATTGTCGGCGTTGACGTTGTGGCTGACGACGGTGAGGTTGCCTGGGCCGGACGACTTGTCGGTCAGCAGCCCGCCGAACAGATTGAGCCACACCAACGCGGGCACCAGGAGGGCGGCCAGCGCGGTCGCCGAGCGGCGCACCAGCGCGACGGCGAGCAGCACCGGCACCGCCAGCCCGGTCCACGGCAGGAAGGTCTCCAGCAGACTGCCCAGGTTCCCGACGCTGTTCGGCACGGTGGAGTGGAAGAACATCAGCAGCGCGACGACCAGGGCGATCGCGGCGAGGATCCAGCCGCGCCGCCAGATGCCCCCGTCCCGCCAGCGGTTCGGGGTGCGGCTCGCCCCGGACTGGCCGGGGCGCGCCTCGTTGCCGCTGCGCTGACCGTGCGCCGTGTCCGCCTGAGCCATGGGCCCGTCCTCACTCGTTCGCGTGCCTGTCCGTACGCGCCGGTCCGCGGTCGGCCCCGAAGGGGCGCGGCCCGTGGGTTCCGACCCTAGGGGGGACGGGGGTACGGCGCTCATCGGAGGGGACGGACCGGATGACACCGCGGTTTCCGGCGACGGCCCAGGTCCGGCTCCTGTGACACGATGCGCATATTCAGCGGTCGAACCAGCACATTCCCGGTACGTTTCGCACAACCCGCCGCGCACGGCGCCCGTCCGCCGAGGTCACAGCCTCCGGGAGGCGGGGGGTCCGCTCGGCCGCACGCCCTCGAGTACGGCGTCGACGATCCGCTCCGACAGGCCGTCCTCCAGCGGCGCCCGCTCGTACAGCAGCGCACGGGACAGCATCGGTCCGGCGAACAGGTCGACCAGCAGGCGCACATCGAGGTCATCGCGGATCTCCCCGGTGCGCATCCCGCGCCGCAGCACCGCGTACATGGCCTCGCGGCGCGTCCGCACCACCGTGTCGTGGTACTGCCGCCACAGCTCGGGGCTGCTTTGGATCTGGCCGATGACGTTGCGCAGCACCGCCGAGGAGCGTTTGGTCAGCCCGCGGCGCCTTATCACCTCCAGCAGCACCACCAGGTCCTCGCGCACCGACGTTCCGGCCAGTGGCGGAAGGGGTTCGTCGATGGCGCGCATGACGTCTATCAGCAGGGCGTCCTTGTTGGCCCACCGGCGGTAGACGGTCGCCTTGCCGACCCCGGCCGACCGCGCGATGCGCTCCATGGACAGGTCGCCGAGGGTCGCGCCCTCCTCCAGCAGCCGTAGCACCGTCTCGACGATCGAACTGTCCGCCGCCGCGCTGCGCGGACGGCCCCGACCGGTGGCCGAGGGCATTCCCGTACGTGCGGCGGCCATCGGCTCCGCCTTCATCCCCCGCTCCGCGCGGCGGACCTCTCCGGCTCCGCGGACGGCGGGCCCAGGGCGGGCTTGTGCGGCAGGAACAGCCAGGCCACCGCGGCACCGACGAGCGCGACGGCCGCCGAGCCCATGGCCGTGGCGTGCATGGCGTGGATGAACGCGTTGTCGGCCGGTCCGACCAGTGCCTGGCCCACCGGCCCCAGCTGCTGCGCCACGCCGAGGGTGGCCTCGATGGACTCGCCCGCCTTGTGCTGCACGTGCGCGGGCAGCCCGGCCGCGGCGAGCTGGCCGTGGATGCTGTGGCGGTAGACGGTGGACAGCAGCGAGCCGAGCACGGCGACACCGATGGCACCCCCCACCTGCCGGAAGGTGTTGTTGACCGCGGAACCGGAACCGGCCTTCTCACGCGGCAACGACGACATGATCATGACGGTGGCGGGCGGCATGACGTGCGCCATCGCCGTACCCATCACGAAGAAGACGACTTCCAGCACCCATACCGGAGTTGACCGCCCGAGCAGCAGGAAGCCCAGGAACGCCATCGCGGTCAGCAGCATGCCGCCGGTACAGACCGCGCGGGCGCCGAAGCGGTCGACGACCAGCCGGGCCCTCGGGGCGAAGATCATCTGGGCCGAGGCCAGCGGAAGCAGCAGCAGACCCGACTGGAGCGGGCTGAACCCGCGCACGCTCTGCGTGTAGAAGACGAAGAAGAACGTCACGCCCATCAAGGCGAAGAAGACCAGCCCGATGGTGACGACCGAGGCCGAGAAGCGCCGGTCGCGGAAGTACGAGACGTCGAAGGCGGGATGGCTGCTGCGCCGCTCGTACAGCACGAAGAGGGTGAGCACGGCGATGCCGCCCAGCATGGTCGCCCAGGACCTTGGCGTGCCGAAGTCGGCGAGCTGACCGCCCTTGATGATCCCGTAGACCAGCAGCACCAGGCCGACGACGGACAGCAGCACGCCCAGCGGGTCGAGCCGTCCGGGGTGCGGGTCCTTGGAGTCGGGGACCAGGAACGACATCGTGAAGAGCGCGATCACCACGATCGGCACGTTGACGAAGAAGACCGAACCCCACCAGAAGTGCTGGAGCAGCAGACCACCGGCGATCGGGCCGAGCGCGATGGCGAAGCCGACCGCCCCGGTCCAGATGCCGATGGCCTTGGGCTGCTCGTCGCGCTCGAAGACGTTCATGATGATGGCGAGCGTGGACGGCATGACGAACGCCGCGCCGAGCCCCATCACCGCACGGAACGCGATGAGTTGACCGGAGGAGCCCGCTTCCGCCGAGAGCACCGAACCGGCGCCGAAGACCAGCATGCCGAACAGCAGCACCTTCTTGCGGCCGAGCCGGTCGCCGAGCAGCCCGGCGGTGAACAGCAGCCCCGCGAAGACCAGCGTGTAGGCGTTGATCGCCCACTCCAGCTGGCTCTGGGTGGCACCGAGACCCGTGGGCGCCGGCTGGGCGATGGTCTTCATCGCCACGTTGAGGATCGAGTTGTCGAGGACGACGACGAGGAGGCTGAACAGCAGCACCGCCAGGATGGCCCAGCGGCGGCGGTGCACCGCCTCGGGGATGCGCGGGGTGGACGATGTCACGGCAGCGTCATCTGCGGGCATAGGGTCCACGCTAAACCCCATTTACGATACGGATCCGTCTCGTATTGTAAATGGCAGGCAAAGCCCCGGGGAGAAGAGACCGACGGATCAGGCGAACCGGCTTTCGGCCACCGCCGCGACATGTCAGCATGGGAGGCGATCCGGAGACGCCGTCAGGGCGCTTCGAGACACGAACAGGAGCCTTTCCATGACGCACGTTGAGGCTGCCCAAAAACAATCCGACAGCAGCAAGGCGCTGTACGGAGGAACGGGTACTCGCCGCATCACCGTTCGGGATATCGCCGCTGCCAAGCACCGCGGCGAGAAGTGGCCGATGCTCACCGCGTACGACGCGATGACCGCCTCCGTCTTCGACGAGGCGGGCATTCCGGTGCTGCTGGTCGGCGACTCCATGGGCAACTGCCACCTCGGCTACGACAGCACGGTCCCGGTGACCATGGACGAGATCACCATGCTGTCCGCCGCGGTGGTCCGCGGCACCCAGCGCGCGCTGATCGTCGGCGATCTGCCGTTCGGCTCGTACCAGGAAGGCCCGACGCAGGCGCTGCGCAACGCCACCCGGCTGGTCAAGGAGGCCGGGGTGGGCGCGGTGAAGCTGGAGGGCGGCGAGCGGTCCGCGCACCAGATCGAGCTGCTGGTCTCCGCCGGGATCCCGGTGATGGCGCACATCGGCCTGACCCCGCAGTCCGTGAACGCGTTCGGCGGCTACCCGGTACAGGGCCGCGGCGAGGAGGCCGCCCAGCAGCTGCGGCGGGACGCCAAGGCGGTGCAGGACGCGGGCGCGTTCGCCGTCGTCCTGGAGCTCGTCCCGGCCGAGCTGGCCGCCGAGGTCACCACCGCGCTGCACGTGCCCACCGTCGGCATCGGCGCGGGCCCGGACTGCGATGCCCAGGTGCTGGTGTGGACCGACATGGCGGGGATGACGGGCGGGCGGCTGCCGCGCTTCGTCAAGCAGTACGCGCAGTTGCGCGAGGTGCTCGGCGGCGCGGCCAGGTCCTTCGCCGACGAGGTCGTCGGCGGGGCGTACCCGGCGGCGGAGCACAGCTTCCACTGACCGTTGAGCAAAGGCGGGCCACCTCCCGTATGTCCTGATGAACCCACGGTGACATACGGGAGGAGCCCACTATGTCAGCACTTCCACCGATCTCCTGGCGGCCCCGGCGGGGCGCCTCGGTGGTCGCGGCCCTCGCCCTGTCGGCCGGGCTGATGGCCCTGGCGGGCTGCTCGTCGGGCTCCGGCGGCACCAAGCCGTCGGGCCCGCCCAGCAGCCCGCCGAGCACCCCGCTGCCGAAGCCGTCCACCGCGGCGCTCACGACCGCGCACAACGCCCGGCTGGGGACCATCGTCACCGACGGGCAGGGCTGGACGCTCTACCGCTTCGACGCGGACTCGGCCAACCCGTCCACGTCCCGCTGCACCGGCCAGTGCGCGACCGTCTGGCCTCCGGAACCCGCTGTGTCCGCCGCCCATGTCCACGGCGTCGACCACAAGCTCGTCGGCAGCGTCACCCGCCCCGACGGCACCCGGCAGCTCACCTTGAACGGCTGGCCGCTGTACCGGTACGCGGGAGACGGCAAGCCCGGCGACACCAATGGCCAGAACGTGCTGGGCGCCTGGCACGCTGCCACCCCGCAGGGCAGGAAGGCCGGGGCCGGCTCGTCCAGCGGCCCATCGAGCGGTTACGGCTACTGAGCCGTGCTCCAGGTCGACCAGGGGTACAGCCTGCGCGAGGATTCCATCGTGGAAGGCCGGCGCTTCCCGGGCCGCGGCCCGGAGGAGGAACTGATGCGGGCGCTCTACCGCGATCACGCGGGCCCGCTGATGGCCTACGTGCTGCGCCTGGTGGCCGGGGACCGCTACCTCGCGGAGGACGTGGTGCAGGAGACCCTGCTGCGGGCCTGGCGGAACGCCTCCCAGCTGGACCCGAGCGCACGCAGCCTGCGGCCGTGGCTGGTGACCGTCGCCCGCCGGGTGGTCATCGACGCGCACCGCGGCCGCCTGGCCCGCCCCGCCGAGAGCGGTCCCGCCGACCTGGAGCAGGTACCCGCCGACGATGAACTCGACCGCGCGTTGCGGATGATGACGATCTCCGACGCGTTGGACGACCTGACACCCGCGCACCGCCAGGTGCTGGTGGAAACGTACTTCAAGGGCCGGGACACCAACGAGACGGCCCGTGCGCTGGGGGTGCCCCCGGGCACCGTCCGGTCCCGGATCTTCTACGCACTGCGCAGTCTGCGGATCGCACTGGAGGAGAGAGGAGTGACCTCGTGACCGAGGACGCACGGCCCGACCCGCACGCCGACGTCGGCGCCTATCTGCTCGGCGTGCTGAACGAAGCCGAGATGGACCGGTTCGAGCAGCACCTCGCCGGGTGCGACACGTGCGCCAAGCTCCTCGACGAACTCAGCGGTGTGGTGCCGGTGTTGGCGGAATTGGGCGGTGCTGGTGTTCCCGAGCCGCCGGGCGAGGCGATGCTGGACCGGCTGCTGGACGAGGTGGCGGCGCAGCGCCGGACCAGGGTCCGCCGCCGGTGGCTGACGGCCGTCTCGGCCGCCGTACTGATCGTCGCCGGCCCGACCGCGGCCGTACTCGCCACCCAGGAGCAACCGGCGGTGACCGGTGTGCAGGCCGCGGCGTTCCAGCGCACCGCGACCGATCCGGTGAGCGGTGCGTCGGCCGTCGTGGGTCTGACCGGCAAGCCCTGGGGCACCCAGATCGACCTGCGACTGTCGTACGTCTATGGTCCGCGCACCTGCCACCTGGTGGTGGTCGGCAAGGACGGCCGCCAGGAGACGGTCGCCAACTGGACGGTCTCCGGGTCGGGTTACGGCACCGACGAGCATCCGCAGCCGTTGGACATCAGGGGCGCCAGCGCGATGTTCCCGTCCGACATCTCCCACTTCGACGTCATCACCTCCCAGGGCCAGCGCCTGATCTCGGTGAAGGCGTAGCACCCACCGGCTCCCGGCGCCGCGTCGGCGACCGGGGCGGCGTGTCAGCGCCCTGTCGGCGCCCTGTCGGCGGGCTCGGCGACCGTGGTGGCATGACACCGATCAAGACGACCAGTGGCGGCGCGAAAGCCGTGGAAGTACGGGGCCTGGCCAAGCACTACGGCGAGACGAAGGCACTCGACGGAGTGGATCTTGACGTGACCCAGGGCACCGTACTCGGCGTGCTCGGCCCGAACGGCGCCGGGAAGACCACGCTCGTACGGATCCTGTCCACCCTGGTGAAGCCGGACGCCGGGACCGCCCGGGTCGCCGGGTACGACGTACTGAGCCAGCCCCGGCAGCTGCGCCGGGTGATCGGGCTGACCGGCCAGTACGCGTCGGTGGACGAGAAGCTGTCGGGCCGCGAGAACCTCTACATGATCGGGCGGCTGCTCGACCTGTCCCGCAAGGACGCCAGGGCCCGCGCGGACGAGATGCTGGAGCGCTTCTCGCTGACCGAGGCCGCCAGGCGTCCGGCCATGAACTACTCGGGCGGTATGCGCCGCAGGCTTGACCTGGCCGCGAGCATGATCGGCCACCCCGCGGTGCTCTACCTCGACGAACCGACCACAGGACTCGATCCGCGCACCCGCAACGAGGTGTGGCAGGAGGTCCAGCGGATGGTGGCCGACGGCGCCACCGTGCTGCTGACCACGCAGTACATGGAGGAGGCCGAGCAGCTCGCCAACGAGCTGACGGTCATCGACCGCGGCCGGGTGATCGCCGAGGGCCGGATCGACGAGCTGAAGGCGAAGGTGGGCGGCCGCACCCTGCAGATCAGGCCCGCCGAGCGCGCCGAACTGCCGCGCATGGTGGCCGCGTTGGCCCAGGCCGGTCTTGACGGCATCGCGGGGGCGACCGCCGACGAGTCCGAGGGGGTGGTGAACGTCCCCATCATCAGCGATGAGCAACTGACCGCCGTGGTGGGCCTGCTGGGGGCACGCGGCTTCTCCATCGCCGGTATCAGTACCCATCTGCCCAGCCTGGACGAGGTGTTCCTGGCCCTCACCGGCCAGAAGACCACTGACGCAAACGAGTTCGAGGAGACCGGAATATGACAGTGACGCGTAGCGTCTCCGCTGAGGGCGGTGGCGGGCGACGGGCGGGCATGACAGCGACGCGTAGCGTCCCGGTTGAGGGCCGTATCGGGCCGCGGGCCAACCTGCGGCACATCGGCGCGCTGGCGCGCCGCAACCTGCTCCAGATCAAGCAGGATCCGGAGTCGATGTTCGACGCCCTGCTGATGCCCGTCATCTTCACGCTGCTCTTCGTCTACGTCTTCGGCGGCGCGGTCTCCGGAAACCAGCACGCCTACGTCAACTACGTGATCCCGGGCCTGATGGCGATGATGGGCATGAACATCGCCATGGCGGTCGGTACGGGGATCAACACCGACTTCAAGACCGGTGTGATGGACCGGTTCCGGACCATGCCGATAGCGCGCTCCTCGGTGCTGGTCGCGAAGATCGTGGTGGAGGTCGGCCGGATGCTGATAGCCACCTTCATCCTGCTGGTCATGGGCTTCGTCCTGGGTCTGACCGTGGAGACCTCGGTGCTGAAGCTGCTCGCCGCGGTCGGTCTGGCCATGGTCTTCGGCGCCTCACTGATGTGGATCTTCATCCTGCTCGGTCTGGCCATGAAGAGCGCGCAGGCCGTCCAGGGTGTGGCCATGATCGTTCTGATGCCGCTGCAGTTCGGCAGCTCGATCTTCGCCAAGCCGACCACGATGCCCGGGTGGCTGCAGGGCTTTACGAAGATCAATCCGCTGTCGGCCCTCGCCGACGCCAACCGGAGCCTGATCAACGGCGGCCCGGTCGCCCATTCGGCGCTGGTCACCCTGGCCTGGGCGGCGGCCATCACCCTGGTCACCGCGCCGCTGGCAGTGGCGAAGTTCCGCAAGAAGGCCTGACACCGGGCCCCGGGTTGCCGCCGCCCAGCACGCGGCGGCAACCCGTCACCCGCTCATGGAACCGAACTCCCGCAACCGGACGTTCCTCCCTGTGCCGGACGCAACGCGGACCTGGTCCGTCCACCGCACCGCCGGATCGGCCTGTACGGTCAGGAACCGCCCTGATGACGTCCCGTACCTGATGGAGCTCCGCGCATGGCTACCGCAACCACCCGCCACGACCGGCAGGTCAGTCCCGTGTTCCTCGGGCTGGTCGCGATCATGCTCGTCGCCGGGTGGGCGGTGTGGCATGACTTCGCGTCCAACACCGGCTTCGCGGTCTTCGTCTTCATCGTCTCGGGCTGGATCGTCTCGCTGTGCCTGCACGAGTACGCGCACGCCCGCACCGCCCTGCACGGCGGCGACATCTCGGTGGGCGCGAAGGGCTATCTGACCCTGAACCCGCTGCGGTACACGCACGCCGCGCTCAGCATCGTGCTACCGGTGATCTTCGTCATCCTGGGCGGCATCGGCCTGCCCGGCGGCGCCGTGTTCATCGAGCGCGGCCGGATCAGGGGCCGCTGGAAGCACAGCCTGATCTCGGCGGCGGGACCGCTGACCAACGCGGCCTTCGCGCTCGCTCTGATGCTGCCGTTCGCCCTCGGCGGGCTCAGCTGGGCACCGACGCCGTTCCTCGCCGCGTTCGCGTTCCTGGCGATGCTCCAGCTGACCGCGGCGATCCTGAACTTCCTGCCGGTCCCCGGACTCGACGGCTACGGCGTCATCGAGCCGTGGCTGTCGTACAAGGTGCGCCGCCAGGTCGAGCCGTACGCCCCCTTCGGGCTGATCGCGGTCTTCGGCTGCCTGTGGATCCCCGAGATCAACACCGTGTTCTGGGACTTCATCGACGCGATCATGCGCGCCTTCCACATCCCGGATGTGTACTCGGCGTACGGCTACCGCCTCTTCCAGTTCTGGAAGGGCTCCCCTACTGGCTGACCGCTTCCGCGGCAGCCCGGTCGGCCTTCGCCTTGCGCAGGTAGAACCACGCCATGTTGCTGGACACACCCGCCATCAGCACCCACACGACACCCAGGAAACTGCCCTGTACGAACGACACCACCGCGGCGGCGATGGCCAGCACACAGACGGCGATGGCGAAGATCGCCAGCCGTGGGGTCGGGCTCGGCGAGGCGGACGGGGGCATGGCTGAGGCTCCTCGGGTGGGCGGCATCGGACTCCGCCCATTCTGACCCATGCCCCCGTCGAGCCGGATGAGGCCTACACGTCGCCTACACGTCGGTGATGCGCAGTCCCGCATGCGCCTTGTAGCGGCGGTTCACCGAGATCAGATTGGCCACCAGCGATTCGACCTGGTGCGCGTTGCGCAACCGACCGGCGAAGACCCCGCGCATCCCCGGGATACGGGCGGCCAGCGCCTGCACGGTGTCGGTGTCCTCGCGGTTCTCGCCCAGCACCATCACATCGGTCTCGATCTGCGCGACCTGCGGATCCTGCAGCAGCACCGCGGAGAGGTGGTGGAAGGCCGCGGTGACCCGAGAGTCCGGCAGCAGTGCGGCGGCCTGCTCGGCGGCGCTGCCCTCCTCCGGCTTGATCGCGTACGCGCCCTTCTTGTCGAAGCCGAGCGGGTTGACGCAGTCGATGACGAGCTTGCCCGCCAGCTCCTCGCGCAACGACTCCAGCGTCTTGGCGTGGCCGTCCCACGGGACCGCGACGATCACGATGTCGCTGGCGCGCGCGCATTCCGCGTTGTCCAGGCCGCGTACGCCCAGACCGAGTTCCTCGGCCGCGGTCCGCGCCCGCTCGGTGCTGCGCGAACCGATGATCACCCGCTGCCCGGCCTTCGCCAGCCGGTAGGCCAGCCCGCGCCCCTGGTCGCCGGTGCCGCCCAGCACGCCCACGACCAGACCGGAGACGTCCGGCAGGTCCCACGGGTCCTTGGCCGCGGGCTTGCCCGCGGCGGCGCTCCGGTCGGGGGTATTCGCATCAGTAGTCATAGCGGCGATCCTGCCAGCCGACCCCGCACCGTGCCGGTACGGGGGGCCTTGTCCGACGGATTGTTCCGCCGCGACGGCGAGCCACCCCCACGGCGGGGCCCGGCGGGGCCGAACCAACCGCACCCCCGACCAGAGATCCGCCGGACAGGCATCAGCTGCCGGTACCGCGCGGCTCGGAGCCGCCCCCGTCGCTCCAGCGCGGATCCTGCTCCCACTCCTCGTTGCGCTCCTCCGCGATCTCGATGGCGCGAGCCGCCTCGGCGGCGGTGGGATAGGGGCCGAGGCGGTTCACCGCGGGGCAGTCCGGCCCCTCCTCGACCTTCCGGTGTTCGAGGCAGTAGTACCACTCGCCCGGCTTACCGGTCGGCCTCTTGCGTTTGAACAGAGCCATGCTGCCCTCCTGCTGCGTTTTCCCGGGGGCAACCCCGTGGAACCCCCTGCGTCTTCCCTGCCCGCCATCGTTCCCGCCCGTCGCCCGCCACCACCCTCAGCGGAGACGCTACGCGGTCGCAGCTTCGATCGCGCGGCGCCGATACACTCGCTGGCATGTCTGGCCAGTCGCTTCTCGTTCCCGGCACCCTCTCGCCGACCCGCCGCGTGCCCACGTCGATCCCGCGTCCGGAGTACGTGGGCAAGCCCGCCCCCACCCCGTACACCGGACCGGAGGTGCAGGACGTCGAGACGGTCGAGAAGATGCGGATCGCCTCCCGGATCGCCGCCCGGGCGATGGAGGAGGCGGCCAAGGCGATCAAGCCCGGAACCACCACGGACGAACTCGACCGGATCGCGCACGAGTACATGTGCGACCACCAGGCCTACCCGTCCGACCTCGGTTACCGGGGCTTCCCCAAGTCCATCTGCACCTCGCTCAACGAGGTCATCTGCCACGGCATCCCGGACTCCACCGAACTGCGCGACGGCGACATCGTCAACCTCGACGTCACGGCCTACATCCACGGCGTGCACGGCGACACCAACGCGACCTACCTGTGCGGCGAGGCCGACGAGGAGTCACGGCTGCTGGTGGAGCGCACCCGGGAGGCGCTGAACCGGTCGATCAAGGCGGTCAAGCCGGGCCGCCAGATCAACATCATCGGCCGGGTCATCGAGTCGTACGCCAAGCGCTTCGGCTACGGCGTGGTACGGGACTTCACCGGTCACGGGATCAACTCCGCGTTCCACTCAGGGCTGATCATCCCGCACTACGACGACCCGCGGGCGACCACCGTGATCAAGCCGGGGATGACCTTCACCATCGAGCCGATGCTCACCCTGGGGACGCACGACTACGACATCTGGGAAGACGGCTGGACCGTGGTCACCAAGGACCGCAAGCGCACCGCCCAGTTCGAGCACACGCTCGTGGTGACCGACACCGGCGCCGAGGTGTTGACGCTGCCGTAGCCGCGGCATCACGGTATGGACGCTGTGCCGCCTCCGGCGGCCCGTGAGCGGACCGGCCCCGGTAGTGTTTGCGGCCGATCGCGAACACGAGAAGGAGCCCGTCCGCCATGACCGCGCTTGCCCCGCTGTCCATACGGCTGCGCCGCAGGCTGCCCAGCGTGGCGGCGTCCGCGCTGCTGGCGTCCTTGGCGACAGGTTGCGTGACCGTGCACGGTGAGCAGGCGGTCATCCCGGCGGTACGGAAGGCTGACGCCCCCGCCGCCCTGGACCACTTCGCCCAGGTGGTCAACGACGCCAACACCAAGCTGGACCCGTCGCTGAACGCCCAGGTCGAGACCGGAGCGCTGGGCGCCATCGACGGAGCCGGGATCAAGGCCCGGCATGTCAACAACCCTTCCGGGAACCCCGGTTACCAGCCGCTGCGGTTCAGCGACACCCGCTTCCTGATCCCGCGGGAGCGCGGCTGGCCGAAGTGGTTCGTCGCGGACACCGCCAACAGCCGGGACAGCAGCCGCTGGCTGCTGGTCTTCACCCGGGACAGCGTGAACGACCCGTGGCGGGCCTCGTACCTGTCGGTGCTCGCATCCGGCCAGTTGCCGGACTTCGCGACCGACGCGCAGGGCTACGCGGTACCGGTCCCGGTCACCGGAACCGATCTGCTGGTCCAGCCGGGTGAGTTGGGCACCCGGTACACCGCGTACCTCCAGCAGGGCGACAAGGGCTCCACGGCGTTCGCCCAGGGCGGCGAAACCTCGGGGCTGCGCGCCCAGCGGCGCACCCAGTACGCGCCGACGCCGCAGGTCGTGACGCAGTTCGCGGACCAGTCGGCGGATCCGGCGCAGTACGCTCCGGTGGCGCTGCGGCTCAAGGACGGCGGGGCGCTGGTGTTCTTCACCACGCGTCATGTGATGAAGCAGACGGTCGCCAAGGGGCCGGTCGCGGTCAAGGACCCCAACATCAACGCGCTGATGACCGGCAAGCCGAACACGTCGGTCACCTTGTACAAGGTCGCGGAACAGGTCGTGAAGGTGCCCGCCCAGTCGGACTCGGGCGCCAAGGTGGTCTTCCTCAACCGGATCGAGGGCCTGGTTTCGGCCAGCGGCGCATAGCACCCGGGCCCTCGGCGCTCACGCCCGCTCGTCCGCCGCGGGGCCTACCGGCCGCCCGAGAGCCAGCCTCCGGCCGCCTCCGGCTTCGCCTCCTCGCCCACGACCTGGGCGCATGCGTCGGTGAGCACCGCGAGCAGCGGCAGCGGATCCGGTAGCGGCAGGTCCGGCGCCCGCGCCCAGTCCACCACCGAGCCGTCAGGCAGCCGGGACGGGGGAAGCAGCACATAGCTGCCCCGGCAGTGCCAGCGCAGTCCGGGGTGCTCGTCGAGGGTCTCGGGGTGGCAGTCGAGCTCACACGGCCACCACTCGTCCTCGTCCGCCGGGGTGCCACGGGTGGCGGTGAAGAACAGCATCCGGTCGGCCCCGTAGCGCGCCACCGGTCCGGTCTGGACGCCCTCCGCCGCCAGGCGGCGCAGCGCGATGGCGCCCGCGGCGGCGGGCACGTCGAGGACGTCGTGGTTGGTGCCGGTGGCGGTGATGAAGTTGGCGAGCGGCTGGCTGGCCAGCCAGCGGCTGATCTGCTCGGTGTCGGTGGTGGCCTGGGTCTGCCAGGCGAACGAGACCGGGTGCATGCCCGGGGTGGGACAGCCGATCCGGTCGCAGGAACAGCTGAAGCCGGACGGATGAGCGGCCGGTGCCACCGGGAACGAGGCGGCGGCCGCACCGAGGAGGAGCGCATCCCGGTCCGGGGCGGCGGCGCGGGAGGAGGAACGGGTCCGCTCGCCCGTCGGCCGCGGACGGCGGCGCAACCACTCGGACATCCTGCCCCTGCGTTCCATAGAACCCCTCTCGTCGGTGAGCGTTTCGCCGGATGCACTGCCCATCCTGCTCCCTGCGCGTTGGTCACGTGAACGCGGGGTGGCGTCGGAGGGGGCGGTGAGCATGGAGTGGCTGGCGAGCAGCCGCGGCGCGCGGAATGGCCGAATCCCCCACGGTCCCCCGGATGAGCGATACCGGATGGATCACCGGCGGTGTAGCATTTTTCCCGACAGCATGTCGGTAAGTCGTCGGTACGCGAGCCGGGTCTACGCCCGCGCATCGCAGCCGTAGCCATAGCCGTGCAGCAGCCGATGGAGGCCCGCGTGACCGCCACCCAGTTCGCCCGCTTCTCCGATCTCATCCGCTCCGCGACGCGCGCCCAGCACACCGAGGCCGAGGAGTCCGCGTTCATGGGCGACCTGCTCGGTGGACGGCTGGGCGTGGAGGCGTACGCCCGCTACACGGAGCAACTGTGGTTCGTCTACCGCACGTTGGAGGAGGCCGCGGACCGGCTGACGGCCGACCCGGTCGCCGGGCCGTTCGTACAGCCCGAACTGCTGCGCGTGGCCGAGCTTGAGCGGGACCTTGACCATCTGCACGGCCCCGACTGGCGTGCCCGGGCCCTGCCGCTGCCCGCCACCGCCGCGTACTGCGACCGCGTCACAGAGGTCGCAGCGGCCTGGCCCGCGGGCTATGTCGCCCACCACTACACGCGCTACCTCGGCGATCTGTCCGGCGGCCAGGTCATCCGCGGCATCGCGGAACGGACCTGGGGGTTCGAACGCAAGGGTGACGGCGTGCGGTTCTACGTCTTCGACCACATCGGCAACCCCGCCGCCTTCAAGCGCGAGTACCGCGAACTGCTGGACGCGCTACCGGTGGACGAGGTGGAGAAGCAGCGGGTGGTCGAGGAGTGCCGCCGCGCCTTCGCCCTGAACAGCGCGGTCTTCGCGGAACTAGGTGAGATGTTCCCGCTGAGCGCTTGACCGCCTGGACCCACGAACCGGCGCACCGGCAACACGGTGCGCCGGGAGGGCAGTTGTGGCTACGGCGACGGCGGAAAGAACCACCCGAACGGATCGGTGTTTTTCGAGCCCGCCGGGTGGACTATTTGTGCGCGGCTGTATTTCCCGGGGCCTGCGACATCAGCGGCTGACGCCGCGGGCCCCCGACCCCCAGCCGAGTGCCCATCGGAGCCTCAACCGCGAGGAGCCCTCATTGCGCACAGACCGTGTCGCCGTGCCTCGGCGCTACCTGATGTGTCCGCCGAACCACTACCGGGTCAGCTACTCCATCAATCCGTGGATGGACCCGGACAAGCCGGTGGACCCCGCGATCGCCCTCTTCCAGTGGGAGGACCTCCGGGACCGCTATCTGTCACTCGGCCACAGCGTCGAGGTGCTCGACCCGGTGCCGGGTCTGCCGGACATGGTGTTCGCCGCCAATGGCGCGACGGTCATCGACGGCCGCGTGTTCGGCGCGAAGTTCGCCAATGCCGAACGCCGGGGCGAGGCGCCCGCCCACCTCGCCTGGTTCCGGACGCACGGCTTCGCGGAGATCCACGAACCGGAGCACATCAACGAGGGCGAGGGCGACTTCACCGCCACCGCGTCATGGATCCTGGCGGGTGCCGGGTTCCGCAGCAGCCCCCAGGTCCGCGCCGAGGCGCAGGAGTTCTTCGGCCGACCGGTCATCGGCCTTGAGCTGGTGGACCCGCGCTACTACCACCTGGACACCGCGCTGGGCGTGCTCGACGGCGACGAGATCATGTACTACCCGGAGGCGTTCTCCCCCGGCAGCCAGGCGGTACTGGCCCGGCTGTTCCCGGACGCCCTGATCGCCACCGAGGCCGACGCGGCGGCGCTGGGCCTCAACGCGGTCAGCGACGGCCTCCATGTGCTGCTGCCGCTCGCCGCCACCGGCCTGTTCCAACCACTGCGCGACCGCGGCTTCAAGCCAATCGGCATCGATGTGTCCGAGCTGCACAAGGCGGGCGGCAGCGTGAAGTGCGCGACCATGGAACTGCGCTCCTGAGCGGGGGTACGTTCGGGTTGAGACCCCGAACCGGAACACCCCCACCCCGAGGGAGCCGCGCGGATGAGCGGGACGACGGACCAGCACCGTGACAGCAGCCCACGGGCCCCCTACTACGACGCCGTGATCGTCGGCGGCGGCCACAACGGGTTGACCGCCGCCGCGTACCTGGCGCGCGCCGGGCGCTCCGTGCTCGTACTGGAACGACTGCCGGTGACCGGCGGAGCCGCGGTGTCCACACGGGCCTATCCCGGCGTCGAAGCACGGCTGTCCCGGTACTCGTACCTGGTCAGCCTGCTCCCCCGGAAGATCGTCAAGGATCTGGGGCTGCGCTTCGCGGTACGCGAGCGGCGGATCTCCTCGTACACCCCGTACGGCCGGGACAGCCAGGTCGGCGGGCTGCTGGTGGACAACGGCGACCCGGCGGGCACCCGGGAGAGCTTCATCCGACTCACCGGATCCGACCGGGACTTCGAGGCGTGGCAGCGGTTCTACGGGATGACCCGCCGGGTCGCCCAGCGCGTCTTCCCGACGCTCACCGAACCGCTGCCGTCCCGCGCCGAGTTGGAGCGGGCGGTCGGCGAACCGGCCGCATGGCAGGCGCTGTTCGAGCGTCCGATGGGCGCAGCGGTGGAATCGGCCTTCGACGACGACCTGATACGGGGAGTCGTACTGACCGACGCCCTGATCGGAACGTACAGCCATGCCCATGACCCGTCCCTGGTGCAGAACCGCTGCTTCCTCTACCACGTGATCGGCGGCGGCACCGGTGACTGGAACGTCCCGGTGGGCGGCATGGGCGCGCTGACCGACGCGCTCGCCGACGCGGCCCGCGCGGCCGGGGCCGAGATAGTCACCGGCTGCGCGGCGACGGGCATAGCCACCGACGGCAAACGGGCCGAAGTCACCTTCGCGGGCGGCCGGGTTGAGGCACAGCACGTACTGGCCAGCGTCTCGCCGCACGCGCTCGCCGAACTGCTGGGCGAACCGGCTCCGGTGAAACCGGAGGGCTCTCAGCTCAAGGTCAACATGCTGCTGAAGCGGCTACCGAAGCTGCGGGACGCGGCAGTGGACCCACGCGCGGCCTTCTCCGGCACGTTCCACATCGCCGAAAGCTACCGCAACCTGGCGAGCACGTACGAGCAGACCACCGGCGGCGCGCTGCCCGCCGCGCCGCCGTCGGAGATCTACTGCCACTCGCTGACCGATCCCTCCATCCTCTCCCCCGAACTGGCCGCCCGCGGCTGCCACACGCTCACGCTGTTCGGCCTGCTCACGCCCGCGCGGATGTTCACCTCGGACCCGACCGGAACGAAGGACGCGCTGCTCAAGGCCACGCTCTCGCAGTTGGACGCGATGCTCGCCGAGCCGATCGAGCAGTGCCTGGCGCTGGACGCCGACGGGCGCCCGTGCATCGAGGCGAAGTCGCCGCTCGACCTGGAGCACGAGGTCGGACTCCCCGGCGGGCACATCTTCCATCGCGACCTGTCATGGCCGTACGCCACCGAGGACACCGGCCGCTGGGGTGTGGAAACCGCTCACCCCAACGTGCTGCTGTGCGGCGCGGGCGCGGTACGCGGCGGCGGCGTGAGCGGCATCCCCGGCCACAACGCGGCCATGTCAGTCCTGGGCGGATAGCGGCGGCCAGGCCTCGCCCCACTCGGCGTCGCGGGCGGCTCGGTAGAGATCACCGTGCCGCTTGGAAACGGTCACGCGGCGAAGCCCTTCGTCGCGCGTGCACAGGTCGAGCAGCACCTGTCCCTTACGGATCTGCGGGTGCCGCACGATCCGGTTCGGCGCCGGGGCGGCGTGTTCCCGCATCGCGGCGACGTACGAGAACTTCTCGTCCTCGTACGGCAGCGAGCCGCCCTTGACCTGACGGTGCAGGGAGGACCGGTTGACGCGGGCCGCGAAGTGGCACCAGTCGGGGCTCTGTACCGGGCAGTTGCCGTCGTGCGGGCAGGGTGCGACAACGCTGAGCCCCGCGTCGATGAGCTGCTGGCGGGCGTGGAGTATCCGGCGGTAGCCCTCGGGGGTGCCGGGTTCGATCACGAGCACGGCCTGCGCTCCGCGCGCCGCCGCGGCGACGACCGACTCGCGGTCGGCGTCGGTCAGTTCGCCGAGTACGTAGCTGATGGTGATGAGATCGCTGTCCGGGAGCGTGAGGGCGGCGCCGATCGGCTGGCGGCGCCATTCCGCCTGGCGCAGGGCCGGGTGCGGGGCCTCGGCCGCCAGTGTGCGGCCGAGGTCGAGGGCGGGCTGCGCCCAGTCCAGGACGGTCGTGGCGTGGCCGCCTTCCGGCCAGGCGTCGGCCACGGCCCAGGTGGCGGCCCCGGTCCCGCCGCCGATGTCGACGTGGGTCTTCGGCGACCACTGCCCCGCCCGCGCCCGGAACGCGCCGAGCGCCGCCCGCACCGCCTCGAAGGTGGCGGGCATCCGGTACGCGGCGTAGGCCGCGACATCCGACTGGTCCCGCAGCACGGGGCTGTCGGTGGGCGTGCGCCCACGGTAGTTGGCGATCAGCCGGTCGACGGCCTGCGCCGCCTGCTTCGGCGACAGCGATTCCTGCAGCCTCTGGAGGCTGCCGCGCAGGCTGCTTCGCAGGTCGTCAGGGGTGGAGGGGGTGGGGTCGTTCACCTGACCACTCTACGGTTCCTCGGGCCCGGGTGGGCTTGGGCTGGGGGCACGGTCGCCTCCGGCGCGGTTGTGGTTCTGGCGGGGAAATTTCCCCCCCGCCCCCCGATACCGGTAATCGCATCTTGCCGTTGCGCACGGCCGCCTCCGGCGCGGTTGTGGTTCGGGCAGGGAAATTTCCCCCCCGCCCCCCGATACCGGTAATCGCATCTTGCCGTTGCGCACGGCCGCCTCCGGCGCGGTTGTGGTTCGGGCAGGGAAATTT
>JBEYJY010000029.1:0-107975 GCA_040631425.1 Streptomyces sp. NPDC020096 | reverse complement strand
ACTAAACGATGGGGGCGACCGGCCCGTAAATATACGGTCCAGGACCCCCACCCCTCCGCCCCCGGCCCCGCCCCACGAACAGACAGCGCGCAACGCCACCCAGAACGACCCCGGCAACGGGCGGGCGGGAGGGCTTAATCCCAGTCCCACGTAATACCCACCACCCCCGCCCGAACCTCCGGCTCCACCAAATGCACCGTCCCATGGCCGTTGAGCGTCAGCTCAACGAGCCCCGTGCGGGGTGCCCCCGCCGACGCCCGGGTGAAGCGGCGGCAGCGCACCGGCAGCGCACCGCGGTCGAAGGCGATCTGCAGCACGTAGCCGCCGCCCCCATAGGTGAAACCGCGAACGTACTCGTCCGAGAGCGACCCCGTCCCGTCCTCGAAGCGGTACCCGAGCACCGCGGTCTCCCCGGAGCGCAGGCGCCCGTCGAAGAGCAGCTCGGCGACGATCACCCCCGAGTCGGCGTGCCGGCGCACCCGCCCCACCCGGCAGTTCTCGACCGCCGCGACCCGTATCCGCTCCACGTCGCAGCCCGGGTCGCCCTGGTGGATGGTGAGGTAGCGGTCGATGCCGTCGCGGTGGGCGCGCACCACGTGGTGCGAATCGCGGGACAGTAGCTTGCGATGGGCGCCGATGCGGACCCGCTCGTAGTGGACGACGGTGTGCAGCCCGCCGTCCGCCGGGGCCTCCAGGGCCGCCAACAGCCCTTCCAGCGCCGATGCGGACCCCAGCACGGTGCGATACGGGCGTGCGACCGGCTGCTCGGCGGTGCGCGGTCCCAGCAGCCGGGTCAGAGCGTGCGCGGGGAGCTCCAGTACCTCCTCGAGCGCCGTGACGGCGCGCAGCGACTCGGGGCGGTCCGGCCGCCGGATGCCCCGCTGCCAGTAGCTGAGACTGGTCACCCCGACCCGTATGCCGCGCTGCGCGAGCCGGTGTTGGACTCGGTTGAGGGCGAGGCCCCGGGCGGCGAGCGCGGCCCGCAGCGCGACGGGGAACGGGCCGGTGCGCAGCGCCTCGGCCAACTCGGCCTCCAGACGACTGGTTTGACGCGCTGGCCGGCGTGGTCCCAGCCGCTCCGCATTGCCCTTTGGATTCTCCTGTTGTATCCCTTGCTGTGCTGCCATGGTTCCTTCCCGCGTCTGTCAATTCCGTTGCGACGGCGGCCATTTGCCGCACTGGCGCGATGTGAACGTTTACTTCCGGACACACGGGGGCGACATCCCGCGTCGCGGGTAACTGCTGGTATCGGCGGTGGTGTTCACAAAGTACGGCTCGCGTTCACATCCCAGCCACCCCTGTGGATAACCTCGTTGACCTGAACCCGACAACCGCCGGATGCTGCTGTCGCAGCGTCCGGACGCGCTCCTCCATCAGCCCTGACAGCGAGGAACGCCATGTTCAAAACCCCCCACCCCAGGCTGCGCGGTCGAGGCCGCAGACGCCTCGCGGCCGCAGCCCTGGCGCTTGTCGCCGCGCTGACCGCCAACGCAGCCACGGCCACCGGCGCCAGTGCGGACAACGGCTCGAAACAGCTCGACATCGCCATGCAGGCGCAGCAGCAGTCCAACTGGTGCTGGGCCGCGAGCGGCAACACCATCGCCACGTGGTTCGGCCGCGACTACACCCAGAACCAGTTCTGCGACGCCGCCTTCAACGAGCCGCAGGGCTCCCAGTGCGGCAACTGGCAGGCGGCGCTGGACGATGTGCAGAACGCCCTGAACTGGATGGGCATCAACTCCGGTTCCTATGTGAGCGGCTATCTGTGGTACAGCACCGTGCAGAGCGAAATCAACGCCAGCCGTCCCATCGAGACCCGTATCGAGTGGAGTTCCGGCGGCGGCCATATGCACCTGCTGTACGGCTACGACACCTCCAGCAACTGGGTGTACTGGGGAGACCCCTGGCCGTCCAACAACCGCTACAACTGGGCGGATTACAACTACTACGTGAGCAATGACTCGTTCACGTGGACCCACTCGCTCTACCGGATCGGAGCGTGACCGCCATGATCCCGATCCGCACATCCGCCGCAGGCCTGCTGGCGGCCACCGCGCTGACCTTCGGCGCCGCCTCCGGCGCGTACGCCGACTCCCCGTCCGTCCCGACCCCGTTCACCGCCGCGCAGACCGCCCAGGCGCGCGAGGCGGCGGCCGCCCCGGCCACTCTCGCCACGCTCTCGCGCTTCTTCAACCGCGACGGCAAGCACCCGGCGGCCGCCGCCGAGCCGCACCTGGCGGGGCCGACCGTCACCGTGTTCACCCTCGCCCCGGGATTCGTCGCCGGACGCAAGGGCGCGCCGGTGGCCGCCTCGGACTTCCTCGCCAGCAAGGCGGTCTCCGCCGACGGCCAGGTCGCCTCCCTCTGGACGGTGCACACCCCGTCCGGCTGGAAGGTCGTCAACATCGCCACCGGCGGTGACGAGACCGACCACGTCGCCATGGCGCACGGCGACGGCACCGTGTTCCGCGAGCCGCAGATCGACGCGTGGTACGTGCTGCGCTCCGGCCGGGTCCTACCGCTCGACACCGAGGCACGGCGCGCCGTGGGCAACCACGGCGTCACCCTTGCCGACTACCAGAGGCTCGTCCACCGCGAGTACGGCGACAAGCTGCCGGGTTCCGCGTATGACCGCGCGGGCAAGGCCGGTGGCTACGGCGGGCAGGCCGCGCCAACGGCGGCGGGCCGTGAGGCAGTCCGTGAACGGGCCGCTTCCACCGGCGCGTCGGCGGCGACGGCCGGTATGGCCGCCGCCGCGGGTGTCCTGCTCGCCGGGGCCGGAGCCCTGGGCGTCCGCCGGTTGCGCCGCTCCCGAGCCGCCTGACGACGTACGCCCCCTCCGCACCCGGCCCTCCGGCCCCGGTGGCGCCCCCACGCGCCGCCGGGGCCGGGATTGTCAGCGGTCGCCAGTAGGGTTGATCTCATGGCCGACCCCTCCAGCTACCGCCCGAAGCCGGGGCAGATCCCCGATTCTCCCGGGGTGTACAAGTTCCGGGACGAGCACGGCCGCGTGATCTACGTCGGGAAGGCCAAGAGCCTGCGGCAGCGGCTCTCCTCGTACTTCCAGGACCTCGCGGGCCTGCACCCGCGCACGCGCACCATGGTGACCACGGCCGCCTCCGTGGAGTGGACCGTGGTCACCACCGAGGTCGAGGCCCTGCAGCTGGAGTACTCGTGGATCAAGGAGTTCGATCCGCGGTTCAACGTCAAGTACCGCGATGACAAGAGCTATCCGTCGCTCGCCGTCACGATGGGCGAGGAATTCCCGCGTGTTCAGGTGATGCGCGGTCCCAAACGCAAGGGCGTGCGCTATTTCGGTCCGTACGCCCACGCCTGGGCGATCCGCGAGACCGTCGACCTGCTGCTGCGGGTCTTCCCCGTACGCACCTGCTCCGCGGGGGTGTTCAAGCGCTCGCAGCAGATAGGCCGCCCCTGTCTGCTCGGCTATATCGGCAAGTGCTCCGCACCCTGTGTCGGCCGGGTCAGCGCTGCGGAGCACCGCGAACTGGCCGAGGAGTTCTGCGACTTCATGGCCGGGCGCACCGGCACGTATCTGCGGCGCCTGGAGCAGCGGATGCAGGACGCGGCGGCCGAGATGGAGTACGAGAAGGCGGCCCGGCTGCGCGATGACATCGAGGCGCTCAAGCGCGCGATGGAGAAGAACGCGGTCGTCCTCGCCGACGCCACCGACGCCGATGTGATCGCGGTCGCCGAGGATGAGCTCGAAGCCGCCGTCCAGATCTTCCACGTACGCGGCGGACGGGTACGCGGCCAGCGCGGCTGGGTCACCGACAAGGTCGAGGCGGTCGACACCGCGGGGCTCGTCGAGCACGCGCTACAGCAGCTCTACGGTGAGGAGAGCGGCGACGCGGTGCCCAAGGAGGTGCTGGTCCCGGCGCTGCCCGAGCCCGTCGAGCCGGTCTCGCAGTGGCTCACCGAGCGCCGGGGGTCCAACGTCAGCCTGCGTATCCCGCAGCGCGGCGACAAGAAGGACCTGATGGCCACGGTCCAGCGCAACGCCCAGCAGGCGCTCGCGCTGCACAAGACCAAGCGCGCCTCCGATCTGACCACCCGCTCGCGCGCCCTGGAGGAGATCGCCGAGGCGCTGGACCTCGACTCGGCGCCGCTGCGCATCGAGTGCTTCGACATCTCGCATCTGCACGGCGACGACGTCGTGGCATCCATGGTCGTCTTCGAGGACGGGCTCGCTCGTAAGGGTGAGTACCGCCGCTTCCAGATCAAGACGTTCCAGGGACAGGACGACGTACGGTCCATGCACGAGGTGGTCTCCCGGCGCTTCCGCCGCTATCTGCGGGAGATGCAGAAGGCGGGGGAGTGGCAGGAGCAGGACGCCGCGGGCGCTCACGACGGTTCGGACGAGCCGGTCAGCGGCCCGATCGACCCCGACACGGGTCGGCCGCGCAAGTTCGCCTACCCGCCACAGCTGCTCGTGGTGGACGGCGGTCAGCCGCAGGTCGCGGCGGCGAAGCGGGCGCTGGACGAGCTCGGCATCGAGGATGTCGCGGTCTGCGGCCTCGCCAAGCGCCTGGAGGAGGTCTGGCTGCCCGGCGACGATGATCCGGTGATCCTGCCGCGCACCAGCGAGGGGCTGTATCTGCTCCAGCGGATACGTGACGAGGCGCACCGTTTCGCCATCGGGTACCAGCGCAGCAAGCGCGGCAAGGCGATGAAGGCCGGTGCCCTCGACGCCGTCGCCGGGCTCGGGGAGAGCCGCAAGCAGGCGCTGCTCAAGCACTTCGGCTCGCTGAAACGGCTGCGCTCGGCGACCATTGACCAGATCTGTGAGGTACCGGGCATAGGCCGCAAGACGGCGGAAGCGGTGGCCGCGACGCTCGCCCAGGCTTCACCCGCTGTTCCCGCTGTCAACACCGCCACAGGAGAGATCATGGAAGACGAGGCGGCGGCCGCAGAGGGGACCGCCCAGCGGGTCCCCCCGGCGGAGCTGGGGGAGGAACGGGGGCAGGAAAGATGAACCAGGTCAATCACACCGATGACCACGACACGTACGGAGCACAGGTGACGACGGGCGGAGCGGGCGAAGCTGCCGAGGCCATCCCCGAACTGGTGATCATCTCGGGCATGTCCGGGGCGGGCCGCAGCACCGCGGCGAAGTGCCTGGAGGACCTCGGCTGGTTCGTGGTCGACAACCTGCCGCCCGCGCTGATCCCCACCATGGTGGACCTCGGCGCCCGGTCGCAGGGCAACGTGGCGCGGATCGCGGTGGTCGTGGACGTGCGCGGCCGACGCTTCTTCGACAATCTGCGCCAGTCGCTCGCCGACCTGGACACCAAGAGCGTCAAGCGCCGGGTGCTGTTCCTCGAGGCGTCCGACGACGCGCTGGTGCGCCGTTTCGAGTCGGTCCGCCGACCGCATCCGCTGCAGGGCGACGGCCGGATCGTCGACGGCATCGCCCAGGAGCGCGACCTGCTGCGCGAGCTGCGCGGCGAGGCCGATCTGGTCATCGACACCTCCAGCCTCAACGTGCACGAGCTGCGCGCCAAGATGGACGCCCAGTTCGCCGGTGAGGAGGAGCCGGAGCTGCGGGCCACCGTGATGTCGTTCGGCTTCAAGTACGGGCTGCCGGTCGACGCCGACCTCGTGGTCGACTGCCGCTTCCTGCCCAACCCGCACTGGGTGCCGGAGCTGCGTCCGTTCACCGGCCTCAACGACGAGGTGGCCACGTACGTCTTCAACCAGCCGGGCGCCAAGGAGTTCCTGGACCGCTACGCGGAGCTGCTGGACATCATCGCCGCCGGATACCGGCGCGAGGGCAAGCGCTATGTGACCATCGCGGTGGGCTGCACCGGCGGCAAGCACCGCAGCGTCGCCATGTCGGAGCGCCTTGCCCGACGGCTGTCCTCGGACGGCGTGGAGACCGTGGTGGTCCATCGCGACATGGGGCGCGAGTGATCACATCCAGGACCGCGAGGCGGCTGCGCCGCACCACCCGCCGCTCCGGCGCCACCCCCAAGGTGGTGGCGCTCGGCGGCGGCCACGGCCTGTCCGCCTCGCTCGCCGCGCTGCGCCGTATCACCCAGGACCTGACCGCCGTGGTCACCGTCGCCGACGACGGCGGCTCCAGCGGCAGGCTCCGCGACGAACTGGGCGTACTGCCCCCCGGAGACCTGCGCAAGGCGCTCGCGGCGCTGTGCGGGGACGACGAGTGGGGGCGCACCTGGTCACAGGTCATCCAGCACCGGTTCACCAGTAAGGGTGAGATGCACGGGCACGCGGTCGGCAATCTGCTGATCGTCGCCCTGTGGGAGCAGCTGGGCGATCCGGTGGCCGCCCTGGAGTGGGTGGGCCGGCTGCTGGGCGCACACGGCCGGGTGCTGCCGATGTCCGCCGTGCCGCTGGAGCTTCAGGCGACGGTCCGCGGGCATGACCCGGCGCACCCCGATGTCACCAGTACGGTGCGCGGCCAGGCGACGGTCGCGCTGACGCCGGGCGAGGTGCAGGAGGTACGGCTGGTCCCGACGGACCCGCCGGCGGTTCCGGAGTCCGTACAGGCCGTACTGGACGCGGACTGGGTGGTCCTCGGCCCGGGCTCGTGGTTCTCCTCGGTCATACCGCACCTACTGGTGCCGGAGCTGGCCGAGGCGCTGCTGCAGACCCGCGCCCGCCGGGTGCTCACCCTCAACCTCGCACCGCAGCCCGGAGAAACCGAAGGTTTTTCTCCGCAGCGTCACTTGGAGGTTTTGGCCCGACACGCCCCTAAACTCACCATCGACGTGGTGCTGGCCGACGAGGCCGCCGTGCCCGACCGCGAGAGCCTCGACCAGGCCGCCGCGCGCTTGGGCGGCACGGTCGAGCTGGCCGCGGTCGCCGCCCCTGACGGGCCGCGGCACGACCCCGAGCAGCTGGCCGCCGCGTATGACCGGATTTTTCGGATGCATGGAAGGATCGGCCCATGGCGATGACGGCAGCGGTGAAGGACGAGATCTCCCGGCTCCCCGTCACCCGTACCTGCTGCCGCAAGGCGGAGGTGTCGTCGATCCTGCGGTTCGCGGGCGGGCTCCACCTCGTCAGCGGCCGCATCGTGATCGAGGCGGAGTTGGACACCGGTATCGCGGCCCGGCGCCTGCGCAAGGACATCCTGGAGATCTTCGGCCACCCCTCCGACCTGGTGGTGATGGCACCCGGCGGTCTGCGCAGGGGCAGCCGCTACGTGGTGCGGGTGGTCGCCGGCGGTGACCAGTTGGCCCGGCAGACCGGTCTGGTGGACGGGCGGGGCCGCCCGATCCGCGGGCTGCCGCCGCAGGTCGTGTCCGGGGCCACCTGCGACGCCGAGGCCGCCTGGCGCGGCGCCTTCCTGGCGCATGGTTCGCTGACCGAGCCGGGCCGCTCGTCCTCCCTCGAAGTGACCTGCCCGGGGCCGGAGGCGGCGCTGGCTCTGGTCGGCGCGGCCCGCAGGCTCGGCATCCCCTCCAAGGCCCGCGAGGTCCGCGGCGTGGACCGCGTGGTGGTACGGGACGGTGACGCTATCGGCGCGCTGCTGACCCGGCTCGGGGCGCATGAGTCGGTGCTGGCCTGGGAAGAGCGCCGGATGCGCCGCGAGGTGCGGGCCACCGCCAACCGACTGGCCAACTTCGACGACGCCAACCTGCGCCGCTCCGCCCGAGCCGCGGTCGCCGCGGGCGCCCGTGTACAGCGCGCCCTGGAGATCCTCGGCGACGAGGTGCCCGAGCACCTGGCCGCGGCCGGGCGGCTGAGGATGGACCACAAGCAGGCCTCGCTTGAGGAACTGGGTTCGCTGGCCGACCCGCCACTGACCAAGGACGCCGTGGCCGGTCGCATCCGGCGGCTGCTCGCGATGGCCGACAAGCGCGCGGCGGATCTGGGGATTCCCGGTACGGAGTCGAACTTGACGGAGGAGATGGTCGGCTAAGGCCCCGCCGCTCCCGCTCACCGCTTTCGGGTGGTTTGCGACTTCCGCCGGTCCACGCCGTGGTGGTTGCTCACCATTGCACCGGGAGAAGCGTCGCCGACACGCCGGGAGGTGCCCAGCGCCCCGGGTCGGCGCCCCGGAGTGGCCGAGCGCCCCGCGCGCGGGGCGCTCGATGTCACCAGGGACACCCGGGCGAGGTAGGGTCGTGGGTGGTCGGGGACATCCCATACGGCGCAGCCGGAGTGTAAATCCGGTACATCAACGAGGAGATCGGTTCGTGACGATCCGCGTAGGCATCAACGGCTTTGGCCGCATCGGTCGTAACTTCTTCCGCGCCGCGCTTGAGCAGGGTGCGGACTTCGAGATCGTCGGTGTCAACGACCTGACCGACAACGCGACCCTGGTGCACCTTCTCAAGTACGACACCATCCTGGGCCGCCTCAAGCACGAGGTCAGCCACACCGACGACACCATCACCGTCGGCGGTCAGACCTTCAAGACGATGGCCGAGCGCGACCCGGCGAACCTGCCGTGGGGCGAGCTCGGTGCGGACATCGTGATCGAGTCCACCGGCATCTTCACCAAGCGTGCCGACGCCGCCAAGCACCTCGCGGCCGGTGCGAAGAAGGTCCTCATCTCGGCTCCGGCCAACGACGAGGACATCACCATCGTCATGGGCGTCAACCAGGACAAGTACGACGCCGCCAAGCACGACGTCATCTCCAACGCCTCCTGCACCACCAACTGCGTGGCGCCGATGGCGAAGGTGCTGCTGGAGAACTTCGGCATCGTCAAGGGCCTGATGACCACGGTCCACGCCTACACCAACGACCAGCGCATCCTGGACTTCCCGCACAAGGACCTGCGCCGCGCCCGGGCCGCCGCCGAGAACATCATCCCGACCACCACGGGTGCCGCGAAGGCCACCGCCCTGGTCATCCCGGAGCTGAAGGGCAAGCTGGACGGCATCGCCATGCGCGTCCCGGTCCCCACCGGCTCCGTCACCGACCTCGTCATCGAGCTGGAGCGCGAGGTCACCAAGGACGAGGTCAACGCCGCGTTCCAGAAGGCTGCCGAGGGTCAGCTCAAGGGCATCCTGGACTACACCGAGGACCCGATCGTCTCCTCGGACATCGTCAACTGGCCAGCCTCCTGCACCTTCGACTCCTCCCTGACCATGGTCCAGGGCAAGAGCGTCAAGGTCGTCGGCTGGTACGACAACGAGTGGGGCTACTCCAACCGCCTGGTGGACCTCACCACCTTCGTCGGCGGCCAGCTCTGACGCAGGCGTAGGCGCACCGCGATGTGACGGACGGGGCCCGAACGACGCGTATGTCGTACGGGCCCCGTCCCACGACCTAGGAGTCCTTCACCATGAAGACGATCGACGACCTTGAGGTCGCAGGGCGGCGGGTGTTCGTCCGTGCCGATCTCAACGTCCCGCTGGACGGTGACGTGATCACCGACGACGGCCGGATCCGCGCCGCCGTACCGACCATCACCAAGCTCGCCGAGCGCGGCGCGAAGGTGATCGTCGCCTCCCACCTCGGCCGCCCCAAGGGCGCGCCGGACCCGCAGTACTCGCTCGCACCGGTCGCCAGGCGGCTCGGTGAACTCCTCGGCAGGCAGGTCGCGTTCGCGGCCGACACCGTGGGTGACAGCGCGAAGGCCACCGTCGCCGCTCTGGCCGACGGCGAGGTCACGCTGCTGGAGAACCTGCGGTTCAACCCGGGCGAGACCAGCAAGGACGACGCCGAACGCGGAGAGTTCGCCGACAAGTTGGCCGCGCTGGCCGACCTCTACGTCGGCGACGGCTTCGGCGCCGTACACCGCAAGCACGCCTCCGTGTACGACCTCCCGGCGCGCCTTCCGCACGCCGCCGGTGACCTGATCGCCACCGAACTCGGCGTGCTGAAGAAGCTCACCGAGGACGTGCGGCGCCCGTACGTGGTCGTGCTCGGCGGTGCCAAGGTCTCCGACAAGCTGGCCGTCATCGACCAACTGCTGGGCAAGGCGGACCGCCTGCTGATCGGCGGCGGCATGGCGTACACCTTCCTCAAGGCCAAGGGCCACGAGGTGGGCAGGAGCCTGCTCCAGGAGGACCAGATCCCCGTCGTCAACGAGTACCTGGAGCGCGCGGAGAAGACCGGCGTCGAGCTGGTCCTGCCGGTCGACGTGCTGGCCGCGGACGACTTCCCGGACCTGAAGACCAAGGCCCCGGCCGACTTCATCACGGTCGACGCCGACCAGATCCCCTCCGACAAGGAGGGCCTGGACATCGGCCCGAAGACCCGCGAGCTGTTCGCGACGAAGATCGCGGATGCCGAGACCGTCTTCTGGAACGGCCCGATGGGCGTCTTCGAGCACCCCGACTTCGCCGGGGGCACGAAGGCCGTCGCGCAGGCGCTGGTGGACAGCAAGGGCTTCACCGTGGTCGGCGGTGGCGACTCGGCCGCCGCCGTCCGCACCCTGGGCTTCGACGAGAACGCCTTCGGACACATCTCGACCGGCGGCGGCGCCAGCCTCGAATACCTCGAGGGCAAGACGCTTCCCGGCCTCGCCGCACTGGAGGACTGAACTAGTGAGCACTCGCACCCCGCTCATGGCGGGCAACTGGAAGATGAACCTCAACCACCTTGAGGCCATCGCACACGTCCAGAAGCTCGCCTTCGCCCTCGCCGACAAGGACTACGAGGCCGTTGAGGTCGCGGTCCTGCCCCCGTTCACCGATCTGCGGTCCGTGCAGACGCTGGTCGACGGCGACAAGCTGAAGATCAAGTACGGTGCGCAGGACCTGTCCGCGCACGACTCCGGTGCGTACACCGGTGAGATCTCCGGCGCCATGCTCGCCAAGCTCAAGTGCACCTTCGTGGTCATCGGCCACAGCGAGCGCCGCCAGTACCACCGCGAGGACGAGGAACTCGTCAACGCCAAGGTGAAGGCCGCGTACCGGCACGGGCTGACCCCGATCCTGTGCGTGGGCGAGGGCCTGGACGTCCGCAAGGCGGGCAACCAGGTCGCCCACACCCTCGCCCAGGTCGACGGTGCGCTGAAGGACATCCCGGCCGAGCAGGTCCGCACCATCGTCGTCGCGTACGAGCCGGTGTGGGCGATCGGCACCGGTGAGGTGGCCACGCCCGAGGACGCGCAGGAGGTCTGCGGCGCGATCCGCGGCCGACTGGCCGAGCTCTACGGCCAGGAGGTGGCCGACGAGGTCCGCATCCAGTACGGCGGCTCGGTGAAGTCCGGCAACATCGCCGCGATCATGGCGCAGCCCGATGTGGACGGCGCGCTGGTCGGCGGTGCCTCGCTGGACGCCGAGGAGTTTGTCAAGATCGTCCGCTACCGTGACCAGGCAGTAGGCTGACGGACTCGTTCCGAAGTACCCTGTCGGGGACTGGGTCGGCAGCTCGCCGCCCGGTCCCCGAGCCCCTTCTACATCGTTCTACGTCCCCGAGAGAGTTGGTCCAGCCGTGGTCATCGGGTTCTCCATCGCCCTCATCGTCTTCAGCCTGCTGCTGATGCTGCTGGTCCTGATGCACAAGGGCAAGGGCGGCGGTCTCTCCGACATGTTCGGTGGCGGTATGCAGTCCTCCGTCGGCGGTTCCTCGGTGGCCGAGCGCAACCTCGACCGGATCACCGTCATCATCGGCCTGCTGTGGTTCGCGTCCATTGTCGGGCTCGGCCTGGTGCTCAAGCTGCACCACTGAACCGCCCACGGCCGCTGGGGGACACAGCGCCCAGATCGCCCTACTCCCGCTGGTTCGGGCATAACTGACGCCTCGTCGCTCCGGCGGCTTATCATGGAACGACGTCCTCGCGGCGCCCGGCCATTGGCCTGCCACTGGACGAGACGTAAGGTCCCCGTAAACTGGACGACCTCGCAGCACCATCACGCAGGGAGTTACGACCGTGGCAAGTGGCAACGCGATCCGTGGTAGTCGGGTCGGAGCGGGGCCGATGGGGGAGGCAGAGCGCGGTGAGTCCGCGCCGCGTCTTCGCATCTCCTTCTGGTGCTCGAACGGGCACGAGACCCAGCCGAGTTTCGCCAGTGACGCGCAGATCCCGGACACCTGGGACTGCCCCCGCTGCGGCTTCCCGGCCGGGCAGGACGAGAACAACCCGCCGGACCCGCCGCGCACCGAGCCGTACAAGACCCACCTGGCCTATGTACGGGAGCGGCGCAGCGACGCAGACGGCGAGGCGATCCTCGCCGAAGCGCTTGCGAAGCTTCGCGGCGAGATCTGACGAAAAAGGGGGGTTCGGAGGTTAAAACCTCCGAACCCCCCTTTTTCGTCAGGCGGAAGCCGGCGGGTAGAGCTGCTTGGGCAGTTGGGCCGCGGCGGTCCGGTCCAGCAGCCACAGCGTCCTGCTGCGGCCGTACGCCCCGGCGGCCGGGGCCTGGATCTCGCCCGCGCCCGACAGGGCGATCGCCACCGCGTTCGCCTTGTCCTCACCGGCCGCCAGCAGCCACACCTCACGCGCCGCCCGGATCGCCGGAAGGGTCAGCGAGATACGGGTCGGCGGCGGCTTGGGCGCACCGCGCACCCCGATGACCGTACGCTCCGTCTCCCGTACGCCCGGGTGCTCCGGAAAGAGCGACGCGACATGGGTGTCGGGGCCGACGCCAAGCATCAGCACGTCGAACGTCGGAACCGGGCCGCCCCCGGCGCCAGCCGGTGGTGATGCGATCTGCGGGCCCGCCGCCTTGGCCAGCTCCTCGGCGTACGCCTCCGCGGCGGCGTCCACGTCGTTGCCGAACGGGCCGTCGGACGCGGGCATGGGGTGCACCCTGGCAGGGTCCAGCGGGACGGCGTCGAGCAGCGCCGCACGGGCCTGGGTGACATTGCGGTCCGGGTCGCCTTCCGGCAGGAACCGTTCGTCACCCCACCACAGGTCGAGTCGCGACCAGTCCACCGCGTCCCGCGCCGGGGCTTCGGCGAGCGCCGCCAGCAGCGCGTTGCCGTTGCGCCCGCCGGTGAGCACCAGGCTGGCCGAGCCGCGAGCGGCCTGGGCGTCCACGACCTTCGTGATCACCCGGGCCGCCGCGGCCTTCGCCATCAGATCCTTGTCGCGGTGCACCACGACCTGAGGCGTGGTCACTGCGACTTCTCCGCAGCCGCGTTGGCCGCCTTCTTGGCCGTTGCCGCGGTCTTCTTCGCGGGCGCGGCGGGCTTCTTCCCGTCCTCGTCCGGCAGCGGCTGGGTCGCCGAGCCCTCCTGCGGCTGCTCGATCGTCAGCCGCTCCACGCCGAACTGCACGGCGGACTTGTAGATCTCGTCCGGGTCAAGACGACGCAGTTCCTCGGCGATCAGCTCGGCGGTCTCCCGCCGCTTGAGCGCCACATGGCGGTCCGGCTGACCGGGCATCGCCAGCTCCGCCAGCGCGCCGTCGGCGCGGTCCAGGGAGATCGCGCCGTCCGCGGTGGTCAGCCGTACGGCGGTCAGCCCAGGACCGTCCGAGACCTTGCGCACGACCGGGACCTTCAGCCGATCGGCGAGCCACAGGCCGAGCAGCTCGGTGCTCGGGTTGTACGGCTCGCCCTCGACCTCCGCGGCGCTGACGGCCGAGTGCTTCTGGTCCAGCGCGGCGGCCAGCATGCTGCGCCACGGGGTGATCCGGGTCCAGGCCAGGTCGGTGTCGCCGGGGGAGTAGGAACCGGCGCGCAGCCCCAGCGCGGCGACCGGGTCCTCGGCCGAGGCGGCGTCGGTGATCCGGCGCTGGGCCAGCTTGCCCAGCGGGTCCTCCGCCGGCTTGTCGGGCGCGTCCTCCGGCCACCACACCACGACCGGCGCGTCCGGCAGCAGCAGCGGCAGGACCACCGACTCGGCGTGGTGGGCCAGTTCGCCGTGCAGCCGCAGCAGTACGGTCTCGCCGGTGCCCGCGTCGGAGCCCACCCGGACCTCGGCGTCCAGCCGGGACTTGGCGCGGTCCCGCGGGGAGCGGCCCGGCCGCTTGATGACGACCAGGGTGCGCGACGGGTGCTCGCGGGAGGCGTCACCAGCGGCCTTGAGGGCGTCGTATGCGTTGCCCTCGTCGGTGACGATGACCAGGGTGAGCACCATGCCGACCGCCGGGGTGCCGATCGCCCGGCGGGCGTCGATGAGGCCCGCGTTGATCTTCGACGAGGTGGTGTTGGTGAGATCGATCTTCATGGCCGGCGCCAGCTCCTGCCGTCTCGTGCGAGCATCTCGTCCGCCTCCACCGGTCCCCAGGTTCCGGCGGGGTACTGGGCGGGCTTGCCGTGGTTGTCCCAGTACTCCTCGATCGGGTCGAGGATCATCCAGGAGAGCTCGACCTCCTGGTGGCGCGGGAAGAGGTTGGCGTCGCCGAGCAGCACGTCCAGCAGCAGGCGTTCGTACGCCTCCGGGCTGGACTCGGTGAAGGACTCGCCGTACGCGAAGTCCATCGTCACATCGCGGACCTCCATCGAGGTGCCCGGCACCTTGGAGCCGAACCGCACCGTGATGCCCTCGTCCGGCTGGATCCGGATGACCAGGGCGTTCTGGCCGAGCTCCTCGGTGGCGCCGGACTCGAACGGAAGGTAGGGCGCGCGCTTGAAGACCACGGCGATCTCGGTGACCCGGCGGCCGAGCCGCTTGCCGGTGCGCAGATAGAACGGGACGCCCGCCCAGCGGCGGTTGTTGATGGTCAGCTTGATGGCGGCGTAGGTGTCGGTCTTCGACTTGGGGTCGATGCCCTCTTCCTCCAGGTAGCCGAGCACCTCCTCGCCACCCTGCCAGGCGTGCGCGTACTGGCCGCGCACGGTGTGCTTGCCCAGGTCCTCCGGCAGCTCGACGGCGCTGAGCGCCTTGAGCTTCTCGGTCACCAGCGCCTTGGGGTGGAAGGAGCCGGGCTCCTCCATCGCGGTCAGCGCCAGCAGCTGCAGCAGGTGGTTCTGGATGACGTCACGGGCCGCGCCGATGCCGTCGTAGTACCCGGCCCGGCCGCCGATCCCGATATCTTCGGCCATGGTGATCTGCACGTGGTCGACGTACGACCGGTTCCAGATCGGCTCGAACATCGTGTTGGCGAAGCGCAGCGCCAGGATGTTCTGGACCGTCTCCTTGCCCAGGTAGTGGTCGATCCGGAAGACGTCGACCGGCTCGAAGACCTCGTGGACGACCCGGTTGAGCTCCTGGGCACTGGCCAGGTCGTGGCCGAACGGCTTCTCGATCACCGCGCGCCGCCAGGAGTCGCCCTGGCCCTGGGACAGCCCGTGCTTCTTGAGCTGCTGGACGACCTTGGGGAAGAACTTCGGCGGTACGGAGAGGTAGAAGGCGAAGTTGCCGCCGGTACCGCGCTTCTTGTCCAGGTCGTCGATGGTGGCGCGCAGCGTGTCGAAGGCGTTGTCGTCGTCGAACTCGCCGGGTACGAACCGGAAGCCCTCCGCGAGCTGCTGCCAGACCTCCTCGCGGAACGGGGTCCGCGCGTGCTCCTTGACCGCGTCGTGGACGACCTGGGCGAAGTCCTCGTCCTCCCAGTCGCGGCGGGCGAAGCCGACGAGCGAGAAGCCCGGCGGCAGCAATCCGCGGTTGGCGAGGTCGTAGACCGCGGGCATCAGCTTCTTACGCGACAGATCGCCTGTGACGCCGAAGATGACCAGGCCGGACGGCCCCGCGATACGCGGGAGCCGCCGGTCCTGGGGGTCACGCAGCGGATTGCTGCTGGTGCTCACTTTTCTCACGCCTCCGAAGGGGCGAGACGGTTGAGCTCCGCCTCGGTGGACTTGAGCAGGTCGTTCCAGGACGTCGCGAACTTCTCCACGCCCTCGTCCTCAAGCAGCTGGACCACGTCGTCGTAGGAGATGCCGACCGCCGCCAGCGCGTCGAGCTCGGCCTGGGCCTGCTCGTAGGTGCCCTGGATCGTGTTGCCGGAGATCTCGCCGTGGTCGGCGGTGGCCAGCAGGGTCGCCTCCGGCATGGTGTTGACCGTGTTCGGGGCGACCAGCTCGGTCACGTACAGGGTGTCCGGGTAGGCCGGGTCCTTGACGCCGGTCGAGGCCCACAGCGGACGCTGCTTGCGGGCACCGGCCTTCTCCAGTGCCGCCCAGCGGTCGCCGGAGAACACCTCCTCGTACGCCTCGTAGGCGAGCCGGGCGTTGGCCAGCGCCGCCTTGCCGCGCAGCGCCTTGGCCTCGTCGGTGCCGATCTTGTCCAGGCGCTTGTCGATCTCGGTGTCCACCCGGGAGACGAAGAACGAGGCGACGGAACGGATCTTGGACAGGTCCTGCCCGGCCGCCTTGGCCTTCTCCAGACCGGCCAGGTAGGCCTCCATCACCCCGCGGTACCGCTCCAGGGAGAAGATCAGCGTGACGTTGACGCTGATGCCCCGGCCGATGACCTCGGTGATCGCGGGCAGGCCCGCCTTGGTCGCCGGGATCTTGATCAGCGTGTTCGGCCGGTCCACCAGCCACGCCAGCTGCTTGGCCTCGGCGATCGTCGCCCGAGTGTTGTGCGCCAGTCGCGGGTCGACCTCGATGGAGACCCGGCCGTCCTGGCCGTCGGTGGCGTCGAAGACCGGGCGCAGGATGTCGGCGGCGTCGCGGACGTCCGCCGTGGTGATCATGCGGATGGCCTCGTCGACGGTGACCTTGCGGGCGGCGAGGTCGGCGAGCTGCTGCTCGTAGCCGTCTCCGCCGGAGATCGCCTTCTGGAAGATGGACGGGTTGGTGGTGACACCGACGACATGGCTGGCGTCGATCAGCTCGGCGAGGTTGCCGGAGGTGATCCGCTTGCGCGACAGGTCGTCCAGCCAGATCGCGACGCCTTCGTCGGAGAGGCGCTTGAGTGCGTCTGTCATAGGTCTTGCATCTCCTCGTAAGGTCGTTGAGAGATCAGCGGTTCGCGGCGGCGATGGAGTCGCGGGCGGCGTCGATGACGGCGTCGGAGGTGAGCCCGAACTCGCGGAACAGCACCTTGTAGTCGGCGGAGGCGCCGAAGTGCTCAAGGCTGACGATCCGTCCGGCGTCACCGACGAACTTGTGCCAGGTCAGGCCGATGCCGGCCTCAACCGCCACCCGGGCCTTGACGTTGGGCGGCAGCACGTGGTCGCGGTACGCCTGGTCCTGCTCCTCGAACCACTCCACCGACGGCATGGAGACCACCCGGGTCGGGATCCCCTCGGCCTGCAGCACCTCGCGGGCCTCGACCGCCAGCTGGACCTCGGAACCGGTGCCGATCAGGACGACCTGCGCCTGCCCGCCCTCGGCGTCGAACAGGACGTAACCGCCCTTGGCGGCATCCTCGTTGGCCTCGTAGGTCGGCACGTTCTGCCGGGTCAGCGCCAGGCCGTGCGGGGCCGGCTTGGTGGAGTGGCGGCGCAGGATCTCGCGCCAGGCGATGGCGGTCTCGTTGGCGTCGGCCGGGCGGACCATGTTCAGCCCGGGGATGGCGCGCAGCGCGGCCATGTGCTCGACCGGCTGGTGGGTCGGGCCGTCCTCGCCGAGGCCGATGGAGTCGTGCGTCCACACGTAGGTGACCGGCAGCTTCATCAGCGCGGCCAGCCGGGCGGCCGGGCGCATGTAGTCGGAGAAGACCAGGAAAGTGCCGCCGAAGATACGGGTGTTGCCGTGCAGCGCGATGCCGTTCATGGTCGAGCCCATGGCGTGCTCGCGGATGCCGAAGTGCACGGTGCGGCCGTACGGGCTGGCCTCCGGCAGCGGGTTGTCCGCCGGGAGGAAGGACGACGAGGCGTCGATCGTGGTGTTGTTGGAGCCGGCCAAGTCGGCCGAGCCGCCCCACAGTTCGGGGATCACCGCGCCCAGCGCCTTGAGCACCTCACCGGAGGCCTTGCGGGTGGCGACCGCCTTGCCGGGGGCGAAGGACGGCAGCGACTGCTCCCAGCCGGAGGGCAGTTCGCCCGCGGCGATGCGGTCGAACTCGGCGGCGCGCTCCGGGTTGGCGGTGCGCCACTCCTCGAACCGCTTGCTCCAGTTGCTGTGCGCCTCGCGACCGCGGTCGGCGACCGAACGGGCGTGCGCCAGCACCTCGTCGGTGACCTCGAAGTGCTTCTCGGGGTCGAAGCCCAGCACCCGCTTGGTGGCGGCGACCTCCTCGTCGCCGAGCGCGGAGCCGTGCGCGGCGGCGGTGTTCTGGGCGTCCGGGGCCGGCCAGGCGATGATCGTACGGGCGACGATCAGCGAGGGGCGCTCGGTCTCGGCCTGAGCCGCCTTCAGCGCCTGGTACAGCGCGTGGACGTCGATGTCGCCGTCGGCGGACTGCGCGATGTGCTGGACGTGCCAGCCGTATGCCTCGTAGCGCTTGGCGACGTCCTCGCTGAAGGCCGTCTCGGTGTCGCCCTCGATGGAGATGTGGTTGTCGTCGTAGAGCGCGACCAGGTTGCCGAGCTTCTGGTGGCCGGCGAGCGAGGACGCCTCGGCCGAGACGCCCTCTTCCAGGTCACCGTCCGAGACGATGGTCCAGATCGTGTGGTCGAAGGGGGACTCGCCCGCCGGGGCCTCCGGGTCGAACAGGCCGCGCTCGTAGCGGGCGGCCATCGCCATGCCCACCGCGTTCGCGATGCCCTGGCCGAGCGGACCGGTGGTGGTCTCCACGCCCGCGGTGTGGCCGTGCTCGGGGTGGCCGGGGGTACGTGAGCCCCAGGTGCGGAAGGCCTTCAGATCGTCGAGTTCGAGGCCGTAACCCGACAGGTAGAGCTGGATGTAGAGGGTCAGGCTGGTGTGACCGCAGGACAGTACGAACCGGTCACGGCCCGTCCAGTCGGGGTCGGCGGGGTCGTGCCACATCAGCTTCTGGAACAGCAGGTAGGCGGCGGGTGCCAAGCTCATGGCCGTGCCCGGATGGCCGTTTCCGACCTTCTGGACGGAGTCCATGGCCAGAACCCGGGCGGTGTCTACGGCCCGCTTGTCCAGATCGGTCCAGTCGAGGTCTGCGGTGGTCGGCTGCGTGCTCACCCTGGGTCAGGGCTCCTCTCCACATGTCTCCAAGGCCAGTCGGCCCTTGCGGCCACCGGCGATTTCGAGCCTACCCTTGTGCGGGCAGGCGTTCGGCTACGTCTCAGGCAACGAGAGACCGACTTTGTTCATTCCTGGTACATATTCTGTCCCGTCGGTTCAAGCGTGGTTCATCGGGGGCCGTTCCGCCCGGCGGAGTGCGCGGAACGGCTCTGCGAATGTCACCTTCGAGGCCGCGCCGGGCCCTGCCCGTCAACACGGGTGCCCCCCGCGACAGGTCACGTAACAGCAACGTCTAGAGTGGCGTGGTACGCGCAGGGACTTACCCGGTCTTCACAACTGGGAGGGCCTTGCTGGTCTTTCTTCCTCTCAGAGGTGTTCGTGACGGCCGTCGAAACCCGACCCCCCGGGGTCGTCGGGACGAGCCCTGGGCACCGGCCGTTCGGGGCCCGGGTCAAGGCGTTCGTGGAACTGACCAAGCCGCGCATCATCGAGCTGCTGCTGATCACCACGGTGCCGGTGATGTTCCTGGCCGCGAACGGCGTCCCGGACCTGTGGCTGGTGCTGACGACGGTGGTCGGCGGCTATATGTCGGCGGGCGGTGCGAACGCCCTCAACATGTACATCGACCGCGACATCGACGCGCTGATGCACCGCACCGAGCAGCGTCCGCTGGTCACCGGCATGGTCTCGCCGCGCGAATGCCTGGTCTTCGGCATCTCCCTCTCGGTGGTCTCGACCGTCTGGTTCGGCTTCCTCGTCAACTGGCTGTCCGCCGCGCTGTCGCTCGCGGCCATCCTCTACTACGTCTTCGTCTACACGCTGGGTCTGAAACGTCGCACCACGCAGAACATCGTGTGGGGCGGCATCGCCGGCTGTATGCAGGTGCTCATCGGCTGGTCCGCGGTTCGTAACGAGCTCGCCTGGGCGCCGTTCGTCCTCTTCCTGGTCCTCTTCTTCTGGACGCCGCCGCACTACTGGCCGCTGTCGATGAAGGTCAAGGACGACTACGAGCGGGTGGGCGTGCCCATGCTGCCGGTGGTCGCGGGCAACCTCGCCGTCGCCAAGCAGATCGTCATCTACAGCTGGGTGATGGTGCTGGTCTCACTGACCCTGTGGTGGCCGCTGGGCGCCACGGGCTGGCTGTATCCGGTGGCGGCGGCCCTGCTCGGCGGTTTCTGGCTGAAGGAAGCGCACGCGCTGTACTCCCGCGCGAAGAACGGCGTGACCGGTCCCAAGCTGAAGGAGATGCGGCTGTTCCACTGGTCGATCACCTACGCCTCGCTGCTGTTCGTAGTCGTCGCGGTGGACCCCTTCGTGCGCTGAGACACCTTTTCCGGCCGCTCTTCCGCCCGCTAATTACTCGCGGGTAGCATTTGGTTCATGGCAGAGACCGAGGCCCCGCAGACCAAGCCCGACGCCCGCGCCGAGCGCCGCGCACACAAACTCGCCCAGCAGATCGGCGCCTTCGCGCGCGGCCACGGCGGCAGCGCCGAAGGCCAGATCGCCTACATCGGCGAGATCGGCACCCGCATCGTCCTGGTCGGCGAGAACGGCGAGTGGGGCGACCTGGTGGCCCCGTCGTACGACATCGCCAAGCGCGCGGTCGAACTGTCCGGTATCACCGTCCATGAGGACTTCGACGGCGAGTTCGCGGCCAAGGTCCGCACCGGTCGATACGAGTGGGAGCGAATGGCCGGAATACAGGTTGGGGGTCGAAAGTAGACGCGCCCGAAGGGCACCTTTGTGGGTGGTGGTGGGAGACGGGCGGGCCAACACCTGACACCCAGCTGTCCCGTTAGCACCATGGACACGGTCCGACTCATTGTCGATCGCGAACCGATCCTGGACTAGGGAGCTGCATGGGCGCGCGGGAAGTACGGGAACAACGGCACCGGCTCGCGCGCCAGGAGGCGGCGCGGCTCGGTGCCGAGGGCATTCACGCGGTCGTCCTCGGCTGGGTGGACACCGCCGGGGTGACCCGGGTGAAGGTCGTGCCGACCAGCCGCCTCGCACACGCCGTACGCCATGGCGTCGGCATGTCACCGGTCTTCGACGTCTACACCTCCGATGACGCCATCGCCGCGTCCCCCGAACTCGGCCTCGGCAGCCCCGACGGCGATCTGCGGCTCATCCCCGACCTCGACCGCCTCACCGTCCTTGCCGCCCAACCCGGTTGGGCCTGGGCCCCGGTCGACCGCTACGACCAGGAGGGCGCCCCGCACCCGGTGTGCGCGCGGTTGTTCGCCCGCCGCATGGTGGCGGAGGCCGAGGCGCGCGGACTGGAGGCGCGCATGGGGTTCGAGACGGAATGGATGGCCATGCGGCCGGGTGAGCCGCCCACCCCGGTCACCACGGCGCCCGCCTACGGGATGACCCGCATCGTCGAACTCTCCGACTACCTGCGCGACATCGTCGAGGCGCTCGCCGCCGAGAACCTGGACCTGTTGCAGATCCATCCCGAGTACACCCCCGGCCAGTTCGAGATCTCCACCGCCAGCGCCGATCCGCTGCGCGCCGCCGACGAGCTCATCCTGGCCCGCGAGACGGTACGGGCGGTCACCGAGCGGCACGGGCTGCGCGCCTCCTTCGCGCCAAGCGTCATCGCGGGCCAGGTGGGCAACGGCTGCCATCTGCACCTGAGCCTGCGGCGGAACGGCGAGGACCTCTTCCGGGGCGGCCCCGGCCGGTACGGGCTGACCGGCACCGCCGAGTCCTTCCTCGCCGGGGTGCTGGACGCGCTCCCGGCCCTGATGGCGATCGGCGCGCCATCGCCCGCCAGCTACCTGCGGCTGGTCCCCTCGCACTGGGCGGGCGTCTTCCACTGCTGGGGATTGGAGAACCGGGAGGCCGCGCTGCGGCTGGTTCCCGGCCCGCCGGACGAGTCCGGCAGTGCCAACGCCGAGGTCAAGTGCTTTGACGCGGCCGCCAATCCGTACCTGGTGGTGGGTGCGGTCATCGCCGCCGGACTGAACGGCATCGACACGGGCCTGACGCTGCCCGATCCGGTACAGGGCGACCCCGCCGTCAGCGCGCCCGACACGCCCAGGCTGCCGCAGACGCTGACCGAGGCGGCGGACCGCTTCGCGCAGTACGAGCCGTTGCGCAGGGCACTGGGCGAGCAGGCGCACGGTGCGGTACTCGCCGTACGCAGGGCGGAGGCACGGCAGTTCGCCGACTACGGCCCGGAGGAGACCGCCTCGGCCATCCGCTGGCGCTACTGATGCCCGAACTGCCGCCGCTGCCACCACTGGTCGACCAGCACTGCCACGGGGTGGTCCGCCACGACCTCGGCCTCGGCTCGTTCGAGCCGTACCTCACCGAGGCGCACGCGCCCTCCGCGCGCGGCACCACGTACTTCGACACCCAGACCGGGTTCGCCGTACGCCGCTGGTGCCCGCCGCTGCTCGGCCTGGAGCCGCACTGCCCGCCCGCGCACTACCTCGCCCGCCGCCGCGAGCTGGGCGCCTACGAGGCGACCCGGCTGCTGCTGCGCGGCACCGGTATCGGAACGTTCCTGGTGGACACCGGGCTGCCCGGCGATCTGACGGAACCGGCCGAACTCGCCGCGGCGGCAGGGGGGTCCGGGCAGGAGATCGTCCGCCTGGAAACCCTGGCCGAGCAGGTCGCCGACACCTCCGGCACCGCCGCCGCCTTCGTCGCCAACCTCGCCGAGGCGGTACACGACGCGGCGCGGGCGGCCGTCGGTTTCAAGTCAATCGCCGCCTACCGGTACGGCCTGTCGCTGACCCCCGAGCCGCCGGGCCCCGCCGAGGTGCGCCGGGCCGCCGAGGAATGGCTCGCCGTCCGGCGCACCGGCGGCCGGGTCAGCGACCCGGTACTCCTGCGGCACCTGCTGTGGACCGCGGTCGCCACCGGGCTGCCGCTGCAACTGCACACCGGATTCGGCGACCCCGACCTGCGGCTCGACCAGGCCGATCCGGCGCTGCTCACGGACTTCGTACGGGCGACGGAGGGGCTCGGCACGCATCTGGTGCTGCTGCACGGATATCCGTACCACCGGCAGGCCGCCTACCTGGCGAACGTCTTCCCGCATGTGTACGCGGACGTGGGGCTGGCCCTCACCCACACCGGCGCGCGAGCGGCGGCGGTGCTCGCCGAGACGCTGGAACTCGCGCCGTTCGGCAAGCTGTTGTTCTCCACGGACGCCTACGGGTTGCCGGAGCTGTATGTGGTCGGCGCCCGGCTGTTCACCGACGCGCTGGAGCGGCTGCTCACCGGGTGGGTCGAGGAGGGCGCGTGGTCCGCCGAGGACGCCGGTCGGGTCGCCGCGATGCTGGCGGCGGGGAACGCCCGGCGGGTGTACCGGCTGTGAGATCCGTCAGACGGCGGCCGGGACGGCCGAATCCTGCGCCGGGACCGCGGCGGTGGCCGCCGCCTCGTCCGGCCGCTCCCGCAGCGCCAGGGCCACCCGCAGCACGGCGATCCACACCAGGCACGAGCCGAGCATGTGGATGCCGACGACCGCCTCGGGCAGGTGTGTGAAGTACTGGACGTAACCCACCACACCCTGCGACATCAGCACAGCGAACAGCTCAACCACCCGCCGCCGGGCGGTGGTTGGCCCGCCGACCGCGCGCAGTACGAACCACATCGCGACCGTCAGGCCGATCACGATGTAGACGAAGTCGACGTGCAGCTGGGTGATCTCCCGCCAGTCGATCGGGATCCGGTGCACCGTGTGCGCGTCGCCCGCGTGCGGACCGGCGCCGGTGACCAGCGTGCCGACCACGATCAGCAAGCCCGCCGCGGTGACCAGCAGCCAGGCCAGCTGCCGTACCGGGCGCACCACCAGATCGCGCGCCGGACCGTCGCCCTCGCGGGCCCGCTGCCACATCAGCACGGCGACGGTCAGCAGCGCGGTCGCCGACAGGAAGTGGGCGCCGACGGTGTACGGGTTGAGGCCGGTCAGCACGACGATGCCGCCGAGCACCGCGTTGCTCATGACGAGCCAGAACTGCGCCCAGCCGAGCTTGGTCAGGCTCCGCCGCCAAGGGGTGCGGGCCCGGGCGGCGACGATCGCGAGTCCGACGAACGCGCACAGCACATCCGTCAGCATGCGGTTGCTGAACTCGATGATCCCGTGCAGGCCCATCGCCTTCGTCGGCGTCAGGCTCTGCGCGGTGCAGGTCGGCCAGGTCGAGCAGCCGAGACCGGATTCCGTCAGCCGCACGGCACCTCCGGTGACCACGATGATGACAGCCATCACCACGGTCGCCAGCGCGGCCCGCTCCACGAACTTGGCGGAAGGCTGCCAGCGCTCGGCGATGAGCGCGAAGGGATTGAGCGATTTCGGCACCCGCCTATCGTAGGCGGGCGCTTGTGCATTCCTTCACGAGGGTCCCGGGGCGGCCCTCAGGAGGGTCCCGGCAGGGTCACTCCCAGCGGAAGAAGCGCGCCGCCGCGCCCAGTCCCAGCACCGCCCACGCCGCGAGGATCCCCAGGTCCGACCACGGCATCCCGGCCCCGTGCTGCAGTACGCCGCGCAGGCCATCCGACAGTGCGGAGATCGGCAGCAGGTCGAGCGCGGAGCGCACACCGCTCGGGAACTTGTCGAGCGGAACGATCACGCCACCGCCGACCAGCAGCAGCAGGAAGACCAGGTTGGCGGCGGCCAGCGTCGCCTCCGCCCTGAGCGTTCCGGCCATCAGCAGCCCGAGCCCGGAGAACGCCGCCGTCCCGAGCACCAGCAGCAGGACCACCGCCGCGGGACTGCCCTGCGGCGACCAGCCCAGCGCCAGCGCGATCACCGCCAGCAGCACGATCTGCAGGATCTCGGTGACCAGTACGGAACCGGTCTTCGCGGTCATCAGCGCCCAGCGCGGCAGCGGCGACGCGCCGAGCCGCTTCAGCACCCCGTACCGCCGCTCGAAGCCGGTCGCGATGGCCTGGCCGGTGAAGGCCGTGGACATGACCGCGAGCGCCAGCAGACCAGGAGCGAGGAAGTCCACGCGCCTGCCGCCGCCCGTGTCGATGATCGGCACGGCGCTGAACAGCACCAGCAGCACGGTCGGGATCACGATGGTCAGCAGCAGCTGCTCGCCGTTGCGCAGCAGCATCCGCGTCTCCAGCGCGGTCTGCGCGCCGATCATGCGGTGGAGCGGGGCCGCGCCCGGGTCGGGGGTGAACCCGTTCGGGGGTACGGGGGTCGCCCCCCGGGAGACAGCAGTCACGAGCGCAGCTCCTTGCCGGTCAGCTCCAAGAAGACGTCCTCCAGCGTGCGGCGCTCGACCGCTATCCGGTCTGGCATGACGCCGTGCTGGGCGCACCAGGAGGTGACGGTGGCCAGCATCTGCGGGTCGACCTTGCCCTCCACCCGGTAGTTGCCCGGAGTCAGCTCGGCCGCCGCGCTGTCCGAGGGCAGCGCCTTGAGCAGGGAGAGCAGGTCGAGGCCTGGCCGTCCGGAGAAGCGCAGGGTGTCCTCGGCGCCGCCTCGGCACAGCTCCTCGGGGGTGCCCCTGGCGATCACCTTGCCGCCGTCGACGATCGCCACATCGTCGGCGAGCTGTTCGGCCTCGTCCATGAAGTGCGTGGTCAGTACGGTCGTCACGCCGTCCGCGCGCAGTTCCCGCACCAGTTCCCAGGTGGCTCGGCGGGCCTGCGGGTCGAGGCCCGCGGTCGGCTCGTCGAGGAAGACCAGTTCGGGGCGGCCGACGACGGCCATGGCGAGCGCGAGCCGCTGCTGCTGGCCGCCGGACAGCCGCCGGTACGGGGTGCGGCCGCATGAGCCGAGGCCCAGGCGCTCGATCAGCAGCGCCGGGTCGATCGGGTTGGCGTGCAGCTTCGCGGTGTGCCGCAGCATCTCCTCGGCGCGGGCGCCCGGGTAGACGCCACCCGACTGGAGCATCACGCCGATGCGGGGCCGCAGCGCCGCCGACTCGGTGACCGGGTCGAGGCCGAGGACGCGCACCGTTCCCGCGTCGGGACGGCGGTATCCCTCGCAGGTCTCGATCGTGGTGGTCTTTCCTGCGCCGTTCGGTCCCAGGACCGCGGTCAGGGAGCCGCGCGCGACGGACAGTTCGAGCCCGTCCACCGCGGCCTTGGCCCCGTACCGCTTCACCAGGCCGACGACCTCGACCGCGGGGGTGCTCTGCATGAGCCCGAGTCTAGGGAGCCGCGGGGCGCCGTCGGCACGGGGTCCGGAAAGTCTGCCTTACGTGGACGGAAAGTGAGGTTTGCCTTACGTGATGGACCTAACCGGGGGGTGATCGACTCGCCGCTTGTCGTTGTGCGAGGAATTACGCAACAATGGCGTTGTGAAATACGCGGGCAAGGTAGCGCAGGAGAAGGCGACCGCCGTCGCGGCCGCCGCTTCCGCTGCGCCCGTGACCGAGGGCGGGGAGGCGGAGGCACACCGCGGCACCCGCAACCGGGTCGCCCGCTCCATCCTCGACCACGGCCCGTCCACCGCGGCCGACCTCGCCGAACGGCTGGAGCTCACCCCCGCGGCGGTCCGTCGCCACCTCGACGCGCTGGTCGCCGAGGGCATCGTCGAGCCGCGTGAGCAGCGGGTCTACGGATCGCGCTCGCGCGGCCGCCCCGCGAAGGTCTTTGCGCTCACCGACTGCGGCCGGGACGCGTTCTACCAGGCGTACGACCAGCTCGCCGCCGACGCGATGCGCTGGATCGCGCAGAGCGCGGGCGACGGGGAGGCCGGCAAGGCGGCGGTGGCCGCGTTCGCCCGGGCCCGCGCCGCGGGGCAGGCCGAGCGGTACCGCGCCGAGGTCGAGTCGGCGGCGCCCGAGGACCGCGCCAGGGCTCTCGCCAAGGCGTTGACCGAGGACGGGTACGCTGCTACCACGCGCAGTGCGCACGCCTCCGCAGGGAGCACCTCCACGCCGCCAGGTGTCGGGGGCGAGCAGCTCTGCCAGCACCACTGCCCGGTGGCTCACACCGCCGAAAAGTTCCCGCAGCTGTGCGAGGCGGAGGCCGAGGTCTTCTCCCGCCTGCTCGGAACCCATGTGCAGCGTCTGGCCACCATCGCCCACGGCGACGGGGTGTGCACGACGTTCATTCCGAAAGCACCACAAACCAACCAATCCGACAGCGCACCTGCGTCCGCATCTGTCAGCAAGTCCGGGAGGAACCCCGCATGACTGCTCCCACGGAGACCACTCACCCGGAGCTCGAAGGCCTGGGCACCTACGAGTACGGCTGGGCCGACTCCGACGTGGCGGGCGCCTCCGCCCGGCGCGGTCTGTCCGAAGATGTCGTCCGCGACATCTCGGCGAAGAAGAGCGAGCCGGAGTGGATGCTGAAGCTGCGGCTCAAGGGTCTGAAGCTGTTCGAGAAGAAGCCCATGCCCACCTGGGGCTCCGACCTGTCGGGCATCGACTTCGACAACATCAAGTACTTCGTCCGCTCCACCGAGAAGCAGGCGGAGTCCTGGGAGGACCTGCCCGAGGACATCAAGAACACCTACGACAAGCTGGGCATCCCCGAGGCGGAGAAGCAGCGCCTGGTCGCGGGTGTCGCCGCCCAGTACGAGTCGGAGGTCGTCTACCACCAGATCCGCGAGGACCTGGAGGAGCAGGGCGTCATCTTCCTGGACACCGACACCGCGCTCAAGGAGCACCCGGAGCTGTTCAGGGAGTACTACGGCACCGTCATCCCGGCCGGTGACAACAAGTTCGCCTCGCTGAACACCGCGGTGTGGTCCGGTGGATCGTTCATCTACGTGCCGAAGGGCGTGCACGTGGAGATCCCGCTGCAGGCCTACTTCCGGATCAACACGGAGAACATGGGCCAGTTCGAGCGGACGCTGATCATCGTCGACGAGGACGCCTACGTCCACTACGTCGAGGGCTGCACCGCGCCGATCTACAAGTCGGACTCGCTGCACAGCGCGGTCGTGGAGATCATCGTCAAGAAGGGCGGCCGCTGCCGCTACACGACCATCCAGAACTGGTCGAACAATGTCTACAACCTGGTCACCAAGCGCGCCGTGGCCTACGAGGGCGCGACCATGGAGTGGGTCGACGGCAACATCGGCTCCAAGGTGACGATGAAGTACCCGGCCGTCTACCTGATGGGCGAGCACGCCAAGGGCGAGACGCTGTCCATCGCCTTCGCGGGCGAGGGCCAGCACCAGGACGCGGGCGCCAAGATGGTCCACATGGCGCCGAACACGTCGTCCAACATCGTCTCGAAGTCCGTGGCGCGCGGCGGTGGCCGTACCTCGTACCGCGGTCTGATCGAGATCGGCGAGGGCGCGGGCGGCGCCAAGTCCAACGTGCTGTGCGACGCGCTGCTGGTCGACACCATCTCCCGGTCCGACACCTACCCGTACGTGGACGTGCGCGAGGACGACGTCTCGATGGGTCACGAGGCGACCGTCTCGAAGGTCAGCGAGGACCAGCTGTTCTACCTGATGAGCCGCGGCCTGAGCGAGACCGAGGCCATGGCGATGATCGTCCGCGGCTTCGTGGAGCCCATCGCGCGCGAGCTGCCGATGGAGTACGCGCTGGAGCTCAACCGGCTGATCGAGCTGCAGATGGAGGGCGCGGTCGGCTAAGCCCGCCCCCCGACCAAAGCGACGACGTTCTTACGAGAGAGAGCACACATCAGCCATGGCTGAAACCATCCCGGCCGGCAGCACCACCGACGGTGCGATTCAGGTTGGCCAGCCCGCCGACGCGCGGGTCAGCGCCGCCCCGTCCTACGACGTGGCCGACTTCCCCGTGCCGCACGGCCGCGAGGAGGAGTGGCGCTTCACCCCGCTGGAGCGGCTGCGCGGCCTGCACGACGGCACCGCCGAGGCGACCGGCGGCCTGCGGGTCGAGGTGACCGCCCCCGAGGGCGTCACCGTCGAGACCGTGGACCGCACCGACCCGCGCCTCGGCAAGGCGGGCAAGCCGGTCGACCGGGTGGCGGCCCAGGCGTACAGCTCCTTCGAGAAGGCCTCGGTCGTCTCGATCGCCAAGGACGCGGTGCTGACCGAGCCGGTGCGCATCTCCGTGCACGGCGAGGGCGGTGTCGCCTACGGCCACCAGGTGGTCGAGCTCGGCGCGTTCGCGGAGGCGGTCGTGGTCATCGACCACACCGGCGACGCCACGCTCGCCGCCAACGTCGAGTACGTCATCGGCGACGGCGCCAAGCTCACCGTCGTCTCGGTCCAGGACTGGGACCGCCCGGCCGTGCACGTCGCCCAGCACACCGCGCTGGTCGGCCGGGACGCCAGCTTCAAGTCGGTGGTCGTCACCTTCGGCGGCGACGTGGTCCGGCTGCACCCGCGGGTCATCTACGGCGGCCCCGGCGGTGAGGCCGAGCTGTACGGCCTGTACTTCACCGACCACGGTCAGCACCAGGAGCACCGGCTCTTCATCGACCACGACACCCCGCACTGCCGCTCCAACGTCGCCTACAAGGGCGCGCTGCAGGGCAAGGACGCGCACGCGGTGTGGATCGGTGATGTGCTCATCCGCGCCGTCGCGGTGGGCACCGACACCTACGAGCTCAACCGGAACCTCGTCCTCACCGACGGTGCCCGGGTCGACTCGGTCCCCAACCTGGAGATCGAGACCGGCGAGATCGTCGGCGCCGGCCACGCCTCGGCGACCGGCCGCTTCGACGACGAGCAGCTGTTCTACCTGATGGCCCGCGGCATCCCGCACGACGAGGCCCGTCGCCTGGTGGTGCGTGGCTTCTTCGCCGAGCTGGTCCAGCAGATCGGGCTGCCCGACATCGAGGAGCGGCTGCTGGCGAAGATCGAGCAGGAGCTGGAGGCGTCCGTCGCATGACCGCCAATGGCTTCGTCCGCGTCTGCGCGCTGAGCGAGCTCGAAGAGGACACGCCCAAGCGGGTCGAGATCGGTGAGACGCCGGTGTCCATCGTCCGCACCGAGGGCGAGGTGTTCGCGATCAACGACGTCTGCTCGCACGCGAACGTCTCGCTGTCCGAGGGCGAGGTGGAGGACTGCCAGATCGAGTGCTGGCTGCACGGCTCCAGCTTCGACCTGCGCACCGGAAAGCCGTCCGGGCTGCCCGCCACGCGGCCCGTCCCCGTATACCCCGTCAAGATCGAAGGGGACGACGTGCTCGTCTCCGTCACCCAGGAGTCCTGAGGCACCCATGGCAACGCTTGAGATCCACGACCTGCACGTCTCCGTCGAGGCCGAGTCCGGCCCCCGCGAGATCCTGCGCGGTGTCGACCTGACCGTGAAGCAGGGCGAGACGCACGCCATCATGGGCCCCAACGGCTCGGGCAAGTCCACCCTGGCGTACTCACTGGCCGGACACCCCAAGTACACGGTCACCGGCGGCACCGTCACCCTCGACGGCGAGGACGTCCTCGCGATGTCCGTCGACGAGCGGGCGCGGGCCGGTGTCTTCCTCGCCATGCAGTACCCGGTCGAGGTCCCCGGTGTCTCGGTCTCCAACTTCCTGCGCACCTCGGCCACCGCCGTGCGCGGCGAGGCCCCGAAGCTGCGTACCTGGGTGAAGGAGGTCAAGGAGGCCATGGAGGCTCTCCACATGGACCCGGCCTTCGCCGAGCGCAACGTCAACGAGGGTTTCTCCGGTGGTGAGAAGAAGCGCCACGAGATCCTCCAGCTCGAACTGCTCAAGCCGAAGATCGCGATCCTGGACGAGACCGACTCCGGTCTGGACGTCGACGCGCTGCGCGTCGTCTCCGAGGGCGTCAACCGGGTCCGTGAGTCCGGCGAGGTCGGCACCCTGCTGATCACCCACTACACGCGCATCCTGCGCTACATCAAGCCCGACTATGTCCACGTCTTCACCAAGGGCAGGATCGTCGAGTCCGGCGGCGCCGAACTGGCGGACAAGCTGGAGAACGAGGGCTACGAGGCATACGTGAAGGGCGGCGCATCAGAGTGATTTCACTGCCGGGCCTCCTCGACACCGAGGCGATCCGCAAGGACTTCCCCATCCTGGACCGCACGGTCCACGACGGTAAGAAGATCGTGTACCTGGACAACGCGGCCACCTCGCAGAAGCCGCGCCAGGTGCTGGACGTCTTGAACGAGTACTACGAGCGCCACAACTCCAATGTCCACCGCGGCGTGCACGTACTCGCCGAGGAGGCCACGGCCGGGTACGAGGGCGCCCGCGACAAGGTCGCCGCGTTCATCAACGCGCCGAGCCGCGACGAGGTGATCTTCACCAAGAACGCCTCGGAGTCCCTCAACCTCGTTGCCAACATGCTGGGTTGGGCCGACGAGCCGTACCGCGTGGACCGCGGCACCGAGATCGTCATCACGGAGATGGAGCACCACTCCAACATCGTTCCGTGGCAGCTGCTTTCGCAGCGCACCGGCGCGAAGCTGAAGTGGTTCGGCCTCACCGACGAGGGCCGTCTCGACCTGTCCAACATCGACCAGGTCATCACCGAGAAGACCAAGGTCGTCTCGTTCGTGCTGGTCTCCAACATCCTGGGCACCATCAACCCGGTGGAGGAGATCGTCCGCCGGGCCCAGGAGGTCGGCGCGCTGGTCGTCATCGACGCCTCGCAGGCCGCGCCGCACATGGCGCTGGACGTGCAGGCGCTGCAGGCGGACTTCGTGGCCTTCACCGGCCACAAGATGTGCGCCCCGACCGGCATCGGCGTGCTGTGGGGCCGCCAGGAGCTGCTGGAGGACCTGCCGCCGTTCCTGGGCGGTGGCGAGATGATCGAGACCGTCTCGATGCACTCGTCCACCTACGCTCCCGCGCCGCACAAGTTCGAGGCCGGTACGCCGCCGATCGCCCAGGCGATCGGGCTCGGCGCGGCGGTGGACTACCTGACCGGCATCGGCATGGACAACATCCAGGCCCATGAGCACGCCCTCACCGAGTACGCGGTGCGGCGGCTGCTGGAGGTCCCGGACCTGCGCATCATCGGCCCGACCACGGCCGAGGACCGCGGCGCGGCGATCTCGTTCACCCTCGGCGACATCCACCCGCACGATGTCGGCCAGGTCCTCGACGAGCAGGGCATCGCGGTCCGCGTCGGTCACCACTGCGCACGGCCGGTCTGCCTGCGCTACGGAATTCCGGCGACCACGCGAGCGTCGTTCTATCTGTACTCCACCCCGGCCGAGGTCGACGCCCTGGTCGACGGGCTGGAGCACGTACGGAACTTCTTCGGCTGACGAGGGTGCTGACGCTGTGAAGCTTGATTCGATGTACCAGGAAGTGATCCTGGACCACTACAAGCACCCGCAGGGGCGAGGTCTGCGGGACGGGGACGCCGAGGTGCACCACGTCAATCCGACGTGCGGCGACGAGATCACGCTGCGCGTGAAGCTCGACGGCGAGCGGGTGGAGGACGTGTCGTACGAGGGCCAGGGCTGTTCGATCAGCCAGGCCAGTGCCTCCGTCCTGCACGAGCTGCTGGTCGGCAAGGAGCTGGCCGAGGCGGCCAAGGTCCAGGAGCGGTTCTTGGAGCTGATGCAGTCAAAGGGCCAGATCACGCCGGATGACGCGATGGAGGAGGTGCTGGAGGACGCCGTGGCGTTCGCCGGTGTCTCCAAGTACCCCGCACGCGTGAAGTGTGCTCTGCTGAGTTGGATGGCGTGGAAGGACGCGACCGCACAGGCGCTGTCCGTGAAGGAGACGGCATGAGCGAGAACGAGACCACCACGAAGCCGGCCACCGAGGAAGAGATCCGCGAGGCGCTCTACGACGTCGTCGACCCCGAACTGGGCATCGACGTCGTCAACCTCGGTCTGATCTACGGCATCCACATCGACGACTCCAATGTCGCGACCTTGGACATGACCCTGACCTCGGCGGCCTGCCCGCTGACCGACGTCATCGAGGACCAGGCGAAGTCCGCGACCGAGGGCATCGTCAACGACCTCAAGATCAACTGGGTCTGGATGCCCCCGTGGGGCCCCGACAAGATCACCGACGAGGGCCGCGAGCAGCTCCGGGCGCTCGGCTTCAACGTCTGAGGCCACTCGACGGCCCCCACGCCACGGCGTGGGGGCCGTTTTTCATGCGTTCACCCGCCGTTTGTGTACGGTCGTACACAACGATGCGTACACTCGTACACATGGGATACCTGACGCTGGGCGGCGCAATCTGCGCCGAGGTTCTGGGGACCACGTCGATGAAGTTCAGCCATGGCTTCACCAGGCTGTGGCCGTCGCTCGGGACGCTGGTCGGCTACCTGGTCGCGTTCGCGCTGCTGGCGCAGACGCTGAAGACCATGCAGGTCGGCACGGCATACGCGATCTGGGCGGGGGTAGGGACAGCTGCGGTGGCCGCCATCGGGATGGCCTTTCTGGGAGAGACCGCGAACCTCGCCAAGTTGATAGGAGTCGCCCTGGTGATAGCCGGAGTGGTTGTGCTCAACCTCGGCGGGGCGCACTGACATGGCCCGGCGGTACGACCCCGAGCGGCGGCAGCGGATCATCGACGCGGCGATCCGGGTGGTGGGCGAACGCGGTATCGCGGGGCTCAGCCATCGCGCGGTGGCCGCGGAGGCGGATGTTCCGCTCGGGTCGACCACGTATCACTTCGCGACCCTGGACGACCTGCTGATCGCGGCGCTTCGACAGGTGAACACGGTGCTGTTCGAGGACCTCGCGCAGCGGGTGGAGCAGATCGCCCCGGACGCCGATCTCGCCGGTGAACTCGCCGATCTGGTGGGCGAGTTGTTGACCGGGAAACGGGACCGCAGCGTCCTTGAGTACGAGATCTATCTGACCGCGCTGCGCCGCGGCCCGGTGCGGCCGATCGCCGCGGAGTGCGTGGACGGCATGGTGGACGTCCTGGCGACGCGCACCGGCCGGGCCACCGCGCAGGCGCTGGTCGCGCTGATCGACGGGATCTCGCTCCAGGTGCTGCTGACCGGCCGTGACTACGACCGGGAACAGGCCCGCGCGATGATCGCCCGGCAGCTCATGGGGTGAGCTGCCGGGTCTCCTCGCTGGGCTTTCGCGGGGTGCGGTTGGCCCGGCACCGCCGGGCTCCGCCGTGGGGGTTGCTGCGGAATTGATATTCCGGCATCCGGGCCGGTTGGGCATCTCGCCAGGCCAGCGACTAGCGTTCGGTGCATGACTGAAACGACTGCTTCGACGAACTCCCGCGCAACCGGCGCCGCGGCGGCCGGACTCGCCACCATCGCCGCTGACGGCACCGTGCTCGACACCTGGTTCCCGGCCCCCGAACTGGTCGCGGAGCCCGGCCCGGCCGGGACCGAGCGGTTGTCCGCCGAGCGCGCCACCGAGCTGCTGGGCGAGACCGCGCCCAACGCCCTCGGATCCGACCCGCGGCGCGGGGTCGAGGTCGTCGCGGTCCGTACGGTCATCGCCTCGCTGGACGACAAGCCGCTGGACGCGCACGACGCGTACCTGCGCCTGCACCTGCTGAGCCACCGGCTGGTCCGTCCCAACGGGCAGAACCTGGACGGGATCTTCGGCCTGCTGGCCAATGTCGCCTGGACCTCCATCGGCCCGGTGCCGGTGGACAACGTGGAGCGCGCCCGGCTCGCGGCCCGTGCCGAGGGGCTGCACCTCGCGGTGTATGGCGTCGACAAGTTCCCGCGGATGACCGACTACGTGGTGCCGTCCGGCGTACGCATCGCCGACGCCGACCGGGTGCGCCTGGGCGCCCACCTCGCCGCGGGCACCACCGTCATGCACGAGGGCTTCTGCAACTTCAACGCGGGCACCCTGGGCACCTCCATGGTCGAGGGCCGGATCACCCAGGGCGTGATCGTGGACGACGGGTCCGACATCGGCGGCGGCTCGTCGATCATGGGCACCCTCTCCGGTGGCGGCAAGCAGGTCGTCCGGATCGGCAAGCGCTGCCTGCTCGGCGCCGAGGCGGGCATCGGCATCTCGCTCGGTGACGACTGCGTCGTCGAGGCGGGTCTCTACGTCACCGCGGGTACCCGCGTCACCCTGCCGGACGGCCAGGTGGTCAAGGCACTTGAGCTCTCCGGCGCCGACAACCTCCTCTTCCGCCGCAACTCCCTGACCGGCACGGTCGAGGCGCTCCAGCGCAGCGGCTCGTGGGGCGGCCTCAACGCGGTACTGCACAGCCACAACTAACGCCTCCGGATCCGGCGTCGGCCCGTGGGCCGACGCCGGATCTTTGCGGTAACGCCTCTCCGGCGGATCTTGGCTCGGCGGAGCCGAAGTCACCGCAATCGGGGCAAGAGCCGCGGCGACAGGCCTACCCCTGTTGCCGGGACGCGGCGACGAGTTCGAAGGCGGTTTTGCCGTCCAGTGTTTCGCGGATGATGTCCGCGTGGCCCGCGTGTCGGGCCGCCTCCTCGATCAGGTGCAGCAGGATCCAGCGCGCCGAGCGCTTGCTGCCCGGCGGGAACCACGGCGCCTCCGGCAGCGGCACCGTCACGTCCAGGCTCGGCAGCGCCCGTACGATCTCCTCGGTCTCGCGCGCGACGGCCTCGTACGCCTCCAGTACACCGGCCAGCGTCTCGCCCTCCACCAGGTGGTGGGAGTCGGCCCAGTTGCTCTGGTCGCGCTGGAAGATCTCGTCCCGGCGGCCGCAGAGCGTACCGACGATCCAGGAGCGCTCGCACTCCAGGTTGTGCTTGATCAGGCCTCCGATCGACAGCGAACCGGCCGTCGGAGTCGCCCTCGCCTGTTCGTCGGTCAGTCCCAGCGCCGCCCGTCGCAGGCCCCCGCGCTGTGCCTCGATGAAGGCCAGCAGCCCCTCGCACTCATTGTTCTCGGCATCCACCAGAGTCGGCATCCCGGTCACCTCTCCTGTCCCTGTCGGCCTTGTCGGGAAGAACGCTACGGACCCTTGCGGTCAGCTTCTGTCCGCGATCGGTATTCGCCTACCGTAAGAAGGGGCTCGCGTACCGTAATGTGCGTTCCGGTTCGGGGTAATAGGGGTCCGGAAGAGGTGAATCGGGCGGCGGCTCGCGTGATGCGTCTAGGCTGGGACGCGAGCGCTCGCGCGCCTCCGGAATCCGGTCCCGGTGCCGGTCCTGATCTCGTACGAGGAGAACACTCCCCATGGCTGCTGACAGCCGCGACATGCCGCCGGTGCGGCTGCTTCCCGACGTCGAACTCGCGCGGCTCGCGCTCGCCGCGCCGCTGTTCCAACGGGCGGTGCGGCTCGCCCGTTGGGCCGCGCCGCAGGTGCGCATTGACGCGACCGCCGAGCTGGTCGCGGACGAACTGGCCCGCGCGGTGGTCGAGTTGGAGCTCGGCGACGAGCCGGAGGGCGCCACGGAGGCCGCCGACGCCTGGGCGTTCGCCGTGGACACCGGTTTGGTGGAGGTGGACCTCGCCGAGGACGCGAACGGCCCGGAGGAGCTGGCCGCGCACGGCGGAACGGCCGTTCCCGGCAAGGCACTTGAGCTGCTGACCCGCGGCGGGCCGCACGAAGTCATCGAACTGTGGCGGACCGGTCTGGAGTCGGTGCTCGCCGAGGCCTCGGCGCCCGGGCTGACCGAACTGTTCGACGACCTCGACGGCGAGGGCCCGGCCGAGCCGGAGTGGGACCCGCAGGACGAGGCCGCGTTCCTGGACGGGGCGCTCGCCAACCTCTATCTGCTGACCGCGCTGGAGGCGTTCGACGCCGACTCGCACGGCGACGGCCCCGGCCTGCCGCACGGCGCCGCGGCCACCGCGGCCAAGGCGGTGCCGCTGCCCGTGCTGGCCGCCTCGATGGTGGTGCCGGACGACATGGAGGTGCCGACCGACGCCGTGCTGGAAGAGGTGTCGGAGGCGATGATGCGCCTGGACGACCACTTCAGGCTGCTCGCCCCGACCGGTCTGGTCGACTACCAGCCGGTGGACGACGCGCTGATCTCGGAGGACGCCGAGGCGGCGGAGGACCCGGAGGCGGCCGGGGAACTGCCCGAGGAGTTGGGCGAGGAGGAGGTCTCACGGTACGGGATGGTGCGTCTGACCGCGCTCGGTCTGCTGGGCGTACGCGACCGGCTGGCCGATGCCGGAGTGCGCGCCCCCGCGCTGGGCGACCTCGCCGGGCAGGACGCCTCCGTACTCCTCGACGCGCTGGTCTCCTACCCCGAGGCGGCGGCCTACGCGGAGGGCGAGCAGTGGCTGGCCAAGCGCTCGCCGGTGGACGCCGCCCGCGAACTGCTGGCCGCCGCACGCGGTGGCGATCCGGACGCGCCCGCCCGGCGCCTCGCCTGCCAGCAGACGCTCAGCCGGTTGGGGACGGCGGCCGAGCCCGCGCTGCGCGAGGTGCTGGACGACCGGGAGCTGGGCGGACTCGCCCGGGTGTGGCTGGTGGAGCGCGGCGCAGCCGATGTGCCGTCGCCGGACGAGGGGATGGTCTTCTGGCTCACCATCGACACCATCGCCGCGCAACTCGACGTCGACGACGACCCCGATCTGCTGCGGGATCTGGTGCGCGACCTGGTGGCGCGGCACGACGGCTTCTTCGACGCGGCCTGGCGGGTGGACCACCCGTCGACCGCCGAGGTGCTGGAGGCGATGGGCCGGTTGCACCCGGACCGGAAGACCGCGAAGGAAGCCCGCAAGGCGGCGTTCAAGGCGCGGTCCTCCGCCGGTCGCGGGTAGCGAACGCCGCTCAGTGCGGCCACATGGGCGGATGGGTGCAGAAGTGGCCGCCCAGATGGGTGTGGTCGGGATCGTCCGGGTCGAGTTCGCCCTGCTTGGCGATGAGTTCGGCCGCGTACGGCTCGGAGTCGTCCCGCGGCTCGTATCCGAGCGCGCGCGCCGATGAAAGGTCCCACCACAGGCGGGTGTTGGCGGAGCTGCCGTAGACCACCGTGTGCCCCACGTTCTCGGCCGTCAGCGCCGCGTGGAACAGCCGGGCGCCGTCGGCGGGGCTCAGCCAGAGCGACAGCATGCGCACCGAGGTCGGCTCGGGGAAGCAGGAACCGATGCGTACCGAGACGGTCTCGATGCCGTGCTTGTCCCAGTACAGCGACGCGAGGTCCTCGCCGAACCCCTTGGACAGCCCGTAGTAGGTGTCCGGGCGGTGCGGGATGTCGACGGGGATCAGCGGGTCGTCGCCGACGGGCCGTGGGATGAAGCCGACCGCGTGGTTGCTGGAGGCGAAGACGAGGCGGCGCACCCCTTCGGCGCGCGCCGCCTCGTAGAGGTTGTAGACGCCCTCGATGTTGGCGCGAAGGATCTTCTCGAACGGGGCTTCCAGCGAGATCCCGGCGAGATGCACGATCGCGTCGACGCCGCGCACCGCCTCGCGCACAGCGTCCCTGTCGGCCAGGTCGGCGGTGATGGCGTTCGGTTCACCGGGGATGGGTAGAAGGTCGAACAGCCGCAACTCGTAGCCGTAGTCCGGCAGCAGGCCGCGCATCAAGCTGCCCAGGCCGCCTGCGGCGCCGGTGAGCAGAAGGGTGCGGGGAGCGGGCATCGGCGACCTCCTCGGCTCGATCCCAGTCTCATTCGTGGACAGCGTTCACATTCGTGGACACTAGAGAGTCATGGCCGTTGCTGTCAAGGATGCGCGTCTACCGGTGCCGGCGCGGGGATATCGCCGCGCCCGACGGCGGGTTGAGTGCTTGACCGGCCCCAGGGCGCTGCCCTAGCTTGGCCTCGTTCACGCATATGTACGTGAATCACAATGCAGAACGATGGGGGTGCCTCGATGACCGCAGCGCCACTGGCCGAGCGTCTTGACGGACTGCTGTTCTTCCCCGTGACCGCGTACGACCCCAGCGGTGAGCTGGATCTCGACGCCTACCGCGCCCATGTGCGCGGCGGCGTCGAAGCGGGCGCGGGCGCGGTCTTCGCGTGCTGCGGCACCGGCGAGTTCCATGCGCTGACCCCCGAGGAGTTCCACGACTGCGTCGCCGCCGCCGTCGAGGAGACCGCGGGCCGGGTGCCGGTGGTCGCGGGCACGGGATACGGGACCGCGCTCGCCCTGCGGTACGCGGCGCTCGCCGAGCGGGCGGGCGCCGACGGACTGCTCGCCATGCCCCCGTACCTCGTCGCCCCCGACCAGGAAGGGCTGCTGCGGCACTACACGGCGCTGGCCTCCGGCACCGGGCTCGACCTCATCGTCTACCAGCGCGACAACGCGGTCTTCACCCCCGAAACCGTCGTCCAGCTGGCCGGGGTGCCGAACATCATCGGCCTCAAGGACGGCCTCGGCGATCTCGACCTCATGCAGCGCATCGTCTCCGCGGTCCGCACCGCACTGCCCGAGCGGGACTTCCGGTACTTCAACGGACTGCCCACCGCCGAACTCACCGGTCTCGCCTACCGCGGCATCGGCATCACGCTGTACTCCTCCGCCGTCTTCTGCTTCGCCCCCGAGATCGCCCTCGCCTTCCACCGCGCGCTCACCACCGGCGACGACGCCACGGTGAACCGGCTGCTCGACGGCTTCTACCGGCCCATGGTGGAACTGCGCGGCCAGGGCAAGGGATACGCGGTCTCGTTGGTCAAGGCGGGGGTACGGCTGCGCGGCGGGGAGGTCGGCGAAGTACGGCCGCCGCTCACCGAGCCGTCGGCCGCGCACATCAAGGAGCTGGGGCAACTCATCGAGCGCGGCTTGGCGTTGCTGGGTGAGAGCTGATGGGTTCCTCTTCGGAGGGATGCCCCCCGAGCCCCGCCCGCGAGGCGTCGGTCTTTCTCTACCCGTGGGACGTGGTGGGCGACCCGGATGCCCCGCGGCGGGTCGCCGAACTCGGCGTCGGCCAGGTCACGTTGGCCTCCGCTTACCACTCCACCCGTGCGCTGACCCCGCGTCATCCCCGGCACCGCGTCATCACCGCCCGCCACTCGGCGGTGCTCTACCCGCCGTCCGCCGAGCGCTGGCAAGGCCGGCGGCTGCGCCCGTACCCGCAGGCGTGGTTACCGGCAGCCGATCCATGGCATGAGGCGGCCGAGGCGCTGGCCGCCGCCGGTCTCGACGTCCACAGCTGGGTGGTCCTGGCCCACAACTCCCGCCTGGGGGAGGAGTTTCCAGACGTCCGGGTACGCAACGCGTACGGTGACACCTACCCGTGGGCGCTGTGCATAGCCCGGCCCGAGGTGCTGCGGTACGCGGTCGAGCTGGCGGCGGAGGCGGGAGCGCGTCCCGGCGCCGCCGGAGTCGAGTTGGAGTCCTGCGGCTGGTATGGCCTCGCGCATCTGCACGCCCACGACAAGATCGCTGGAGTGCCGCTCGGTGGCGGCGCGAGTTATCTGATGTCGCTGTGCTTCTGCGATGTGTGCTGTGCGGGGTACACGGCGCTCGGCGCGGACCCCGCCGAGCTGCGGTCGGACGTGCGGGCGGCGCTCGCCCCGGTCTGGGCGGGCGAGCGCGGTCCCGGGCCCGCTGACCGCGCGGGGGAGTGGGCCGAGGTCGAGTGGCTGCTGGGTATGGACGCCGCCGCCCTGACTCTGGCCTGGCGCCGCCAGGTGGCGAGCCGGTTCCAGCGGGCGGCGGTCGCCGCGGTGCGAGCGGCTTCGGGCGCCGCCGCCTTCCAGGTACTGCTGCACGCCGATCCGGCGGCGCACCGCTGCGGCGCGAACGTCGGGGTCGATCCGGCGGACGTACTGGATCACGCGGACGGGGTGGTGCTGCCCTGTACGGGGGGAGCGCCGGAACGCGAGGCGGTGCTGGCGCCCTTCGGCGCGCGGCGCCAGGTGATCGCCGCGAACCTCACCGTCGTCTCAGGAATGGGCGGCAGTCCGCGGACTCTGGCCGCCGACGCGGCGCACGCGGCGGAGCTGGGCGCCAACCAACTGCGGCTCTACCACGCCGGGTTGGCGTCCGATGCCGATCTCGCCGCCGTACGGGAGGCGCTCGCGACCCTCTGACCCGCTCTGGCATACCCCCGACGCGCAGCGACTGATCGGACTGATCGGTGCCGTCGTCGCCGGACGCCTCGACCGGCGCCAGCCCGTGGACGCGGCGCCGACCCCGGCGCGGGCTGAAGTGATCAGCCGCTGAACACCGGCGCTTGGTGCGCACTCAAGGCCGGTATTCCTGCCCGTCCTGGTTCCAACAGACCTACCCTCACGTCCGTCACCAGCCGTTTCCCTCCAGATACTGGATTACATGGATCACCACGCCGAGCTGAGCGAGTTCCTGCGCTCCCGACGCGCCCGCCTCACCCCCCGGGAGGCCGGCGTACCCACCGACGGCGGTCCACGCCGGGTGCCGGGGCTGCGGCGGGAGGAGCTCGCGCGGCTCGCCGGGGTGAGTACGGACTACTACACGCGGCTGGAACAGGGACGGCACCTCAACTGCTCCGACGCGGTCCTGGACGCGGTGGCACGCGCCCTGCGGCTGAGCGACACCGAGCGGATGTACCTCTTCGAGCTCGCCCGCCCCAAGCCGCGCACCCGCCGCCGCCCGGTGGTCCGCCCGCAGCGGGTGCGCCCCGGTCTGCACCGGATGCTGGAAACCCTGGACGGGAACGCTCCGGCGTTCATCCTGGGCCGCCAGCTGGACGTACTCGCCGCCAACCGCCTCGCCCGCGCTCTGATCACGGACTTCGACGCGCTGCCACAGCGCCAGCGGAACATGGCCCGCCATATGTTCCTCGACGAGTCCGCGCGCGAGCTCTACGTCGACTGGGAGACCTGCGCGGCCGAAACCGTCGGTGCCCTGCGGCTGCTCGCCGCGCGCCATCCCGACGACCCCCGGCTGACCGACCTGGTCGGCGAACTCAGCATCAAAAGCCCGGAGTTCCGCACCTGGTGGGCCGACCACAACGTGCGCGAACGCACCCACGGCACCAAGCGCTACCACCACCCGGTCGTCGGTGACCTCACCGTCGCCTACGAGACCATCACCTTCCCCGGGGACGCCGACCAGACCATGTGCGTCTACACCGTCGAACCCGGGTCGTCTTCCGAAACCGCCCTGCGGCTGCTCGCCAACTGGACCGCGGGCAGCGAACCGCAGGCCGCACCATCCACGGCATCCGCCACACAAGGAGAGCCCTCCCGATGACGACCACCGTCACCGCCTACGCCGCCCCCGCCGCCAAGGCACCCCTGGAGCGCACCACGATCCCGCGCCGTCCGGTGGGCGAGCACGACGTCCTGATCGAGATCAAGTTCGCCGGCATCTGCCACTCCGACATTCACCAGGCACGCGACGAGTGGGGCGGCGCCAGCTTCCCGATGGTGCCCGGTCATGAGATCGCCGGAATCGTCGCCGAGGTCGGCTCCGGCGTCACCAAGTACGCCGTGGGGGACCGGGTCGGCGTGGGGTGCTTCGTCGACTCCTGCCGTGAGTGCGACAACTGCCGCGCCGGGGAGGAGCAGTACTGCACCGGCGGCGGCATGATCGGCACGTACAACGCGACCGGCAAGGACGGCGAGCCGACCTACGGCGGCTACAGCACGCACATCGTCGTGGACGAGAACTACGTGCTGCGCATCCCCGACGGTCTCAGCCTGGATGTCGCCGCGCCGCTGCTGTGCGCGGGCGTCACGCTCTACTCCCCGCTGCGCCACTGGAACGCGGGCCCTGGCAAGAAGGTCGCGATCCTCGGCATGGGCGGCCTGGGCCACATGGGGGTCAAGATCGCGCACGCGCTCGGCGCCGAGGTGACCGTGCTCAGCCAGTCGCTGCGCAAGAAGGACGACGGCCTGCGGCTGGGCGCCGACCACTTCCACGCCACCAGCGACCCCAAGACCTTCGAGGAGTTGGCGGGCACCTTCGACCTGATCGTCAACACCGTCTCGGCCAACCTGGACGTCGATGCCTTCCTGGGGCTGCTGACGCTGGACGGTGCGATGGTGAACGTCGGCGCACCGGAGAACCCCAGCTCCTTCAACGTGTTCTCGCTGCTCGCCATGCGGCGCAGCCTCGCCGGTTCGATGATCGGCGGTATCCGGCAGACCCAGGAGATGCTGGACTTCTGCGCCGAGCACGGGCTGGGAGCGGAGATCGAGGTCATCAACGCCGACCAGATCAACGAGGCCTACGAGCGGGTGCTCGCCAGCGATGTCCGGTACCGGTTCGTCATCGACATCGACTCGCTGCGCAACTGACGCGGCGGCCCGCGCAGTCCGCGGGCCGCGTCACGCTCGACCGCGGGCCGGCGCACGCCTCGTCATCGGCCTGATGCCGGATCAGGCCGATGACGGCGGACACAGCGCTCGGCCATGGTCACGATGTTCAGGTCGAACTCGCCGGAGGCGGTCTCCGGGCGGGACGCCAGATAGCGGCGGACCCGGGCGAGCAGTGCCGCGCGCTCGCGCTCGTCCAGCACCAGCACATGGGAATGGGTGGCGACGGTGCCCGTGAGTGTCTCCGCGGTGCGCCGCTGTACGTGCCCGAACTCCGCTTCCTGCCAGGGGCCGAACGCCGGATGCGCCGGCATCGGGTTGTCCTCGAACCACCGTACGTAGGACACGCTGCTGCGGGACACCTCGGCCAAGCCCGCGATCCACTCGACCCGGTCGTCATCGGAGTTCCACAGCGCGGTCAGCACACCACCCGGGCGCAGCACACGGGCGATCTCTTGCAGCGCGCGTTCGGCGTCGAACCAGTGGAAGGCCTGTCCGACCAGCACCGCGTCGAACGACTCGTCCGGCACCGGCAGGGATTCGGCGGTGCCCGGCCGGGTGTCGACACTAGCCGAGTCGGACTCCAACGCGCACATGATCGGCGGTGAGATCCTCGTCGGCCTGGTCGATAGGCTCATCGCGGTATGGGACGGTCAGCCGGCACGCGGTTACGGAGGCACCGCCGACGTAGTCAGGTACGCCGAGAGTGTTGAGGTACCGGTCCAGATCGTCTGGCCGGACGGCGCGAGCCGAGATTGATCATCGCGACACCCGCAGCACCCCCACTCGGCGGCTCAGAGCCGCCGGGTGGCCAGGGTCAGGCGGTCGCGGGCGTCGAAGAGGGCGTCCTTGATCATCTGTTCGTGGGCCGGGGTCAACCGGGCCACCGGTACCGAGCAGCTGATCGCGTCGCGTGCCGGGGTGCGGTAGGGGATCGCGACGCCGAAGCAGCGCAGCCCGAGGGTGTTCTCCTCGCGGTCCACCGCGTATCCCTGGTCACGGATCGCGTGCAGTTCCTCGATCAGCTGCTCGCGGTCGGTGATGGTGTGCTCGGTCAGCGGATCGAGGGTCTCCGGGAGCATCTTGCGTACCTGCTCGTCGGAGTACGTGGCGAGCAGCGCCTTGCCCAACGAGGTGCTGTGCGCGGGCAGTCGGCGGCCTACACGGGTGAACGGCCGCAGATAGTGCTGCGACTGACGGGTCGCCAGGTACACCACGTTGGTGCCGTCGAGGCGGGCGAGGTGGATGGTCTCGGTGGTGTCGTCGGAGAGCCGGTCGAGCGTCGGCCGGGCGGCCGCCACCACCTCGTCGCCGTCGATGTACGAGGTGCCGACCAACAGGGCGCGGACGCCGATGCCGTAGCGCGTGCCGGTCGCGTCCGTCTCGATCCAGCCGAGGTCCACCAGCGTGCGCAGCAGCATGTAGAGACTGGACTTGGGGTAGCCGACGGCTTCCTGTACGGCGGCGAGGCTGTGCATGCCGGGACGGCCCGCGAAGAACTCCAGCAGTTCCACCGTGCGGACCGCCGACTTGACCTGGGACCCGCCGCCCTCGCCCACAGTCATGATCCGACCCCTCTTGTCCGAGTGGGGCGCCCCCAGTAGGCTCCCCAGCAGGATTCACAAACGAAGACGGCGTTCAGTATACCGAACAGACTATGTTCTGGTTGAGGGAGCCCTGGAGGTTCACGGTGGCTGTACCGGTGGCCGTACCAGTCTGGAGCGTCGACCCCCGCACAGGGAAGCAGCGGGAGCGGGTGACCGTGGAAGCCACCGCCGACCAGGTCGACTTGGCGGTACGGGCAGCGGCCGCCGCCGTCCCCGCCCTCGCCGACCGCCCGGTACGCGCCGCCCTGCTGCGCACTGCGGCCGACATGCTGGAAGCGGAGCGAGAGCGGGTCGTGGCCACCGCCGACGCCGAGACCGCGCTCGGCACTACCCGGCTGACCGGTGAACTCGCTCGTACCACCTACCAGTTGCGCGCCTTCGCGGACGTCGTCGACGAGGGCGCCTTCCTGGACGTGATCATCGACCCAGCCCACCCGTCGCCCGCCACCGCCCTTTCAACGAGCGCTAGGCGCGCCCCTCTGACTCCGGCGCTCCCCGTGCCCCGGCCGGATCTGCGCCGCTACAAGGTGCCGCTCGGGGTCGTCGCCGTCTACGCGGCCAGTAACTTCCCGCTGGCGTTCTCCGTCCCCGGCGGGGACACCGCCAGCGCGCTGGCCGCCGGATGCCCCGTCGTGGTCAAGGCGCATCCCGGCCATCCGGCCACCTCCGAGCTGTGCGGAGCCATCCTGCGCCGCGCCGCCGTCGCGACCGGGCTGCCCGAGGACACCGTCACCGTCGTGCACGGCTTCCAGGCCGGTGTCGACCTCATCGAGCATCCGCTGGTCAGCGCCGCCGGATTCACCGGCTCTATCCCCGGCGGGCGCGCGCTGTACGACGCGGCGGCCGCCCGCCCGCGGCCGATCCCGTTCCACGGCGAACTCGGCAGCCTCAACCCGGTGATCGTCACCGCCGCCGCTGCCGCCGAACGCGCCGAGCGGATCGGCAGCGGTCTCGCCGCGTCCTTCACGCTCGGCGTGGGCCAGTTCTGCACCAAGCCCGGACTCGTCCTCGCGCCGGCCGGTGCCGACGGCGACCGCCTGGTCAAGGCGCTCACCGAGGCCGCCGCCGAAGCCCCCTCGGGTGTGCTGCTGGACGGCCGGATGCGCGATCACTTCCTCGCGGGGGTACGGGACCGTGCCCGGCTGCGGGATGTCGCCGCGCCCGTCGAGCCCGGTGAGGACGGTGCGAACGCGGTACGGCCGGGTTTCCTGACCGTCCCCGCGTTCCGGCTCACCCAGGACGGCCCGCACGAACTGCTGACGCAGGAGTGCTTCGGGCCGGTCACCGTCATCGCGCGCTACGAGAACGACGCCGAGGCCGCCGCCGTCCTCGCCCGGCTGCCCGGCAACCTCACCGCCACCGTCCATCTGTCCGCGGCCGAGGCCGCCGGAGAACAGGGCACCGCAGCCGACCTGATCGCCCGGCTCACCCCGCTCGCCGGACGCGTCCTGGTCAACGGCTGGCCGACCGGCGTGGCCGTCGCCCCGGCCCAGCACCACGGCGGGCCCTACCCGGCCACCACATCGGTCTCGACCTCGGTCGGCGGCACGGCGATCGAGCGCTGGCTGCGTCCGGTCACCTACCAGGACACCCCGCCCGCACTGCTGCCACCCGAGCTGCGGGACGACAATCCGCTCGGCCTGCCGCGACGCGTCGACGGTCAGCGGTACCACTGAAGTGGCCGTGCGGTACGGCTATCCTGGGCGCCGCTCGGGCCCGTACCGCACCACGCCGCACAGAAAGAGACCGCCTGCCGTGTCTCACCGCACAGACCACCCGCCACGTACGCACCGCACCGCGCTCCGTACCGCCGCCGTGTTCACCGTCGCCGCGGGCCTCACGCTCTGCGCGTGCGGCCCCGACGGCAGCGCCTCCGGCAAGACCGGCCCCAGCGCCTCGGCCTCGCAGGGCACCGACCGGGCCGGTGTACCCGCCACACCGCGCACCACCGCGCAGGGCCGCACCAGCGCACCGCCGTGGGACGCCCCGACCGACGCCAGCGCCCGCGCCCAGGCCGCCAAGCTGCCGATGCTCGGCGCCGAGGGCCAGGTGATGCACATCCACACGCACCTGGACATCCTGGTGAACGGCCGGCCGGTCACCGTCCCCGCGTTCATCGGAATCGACGCCAGGCAGCAGCGGATCAGCCCGCTGCACACCCACACCCCGGACGGCGTGATCCACATCGAGTCGCCGGTGAAGGCGACCTTCACCCTTGGCCAGTTCATGACCGAGTGGAACGTCGCCCTCAGCGCGCAGCAGCTCGGCGGACTGAAGGCGGAGGGCGGCAAGGAGCTGCACGCCTACGTCAACGGCAAGCAGATCAAGGGCGATCCCGCCGCGATCGAGCTCAAGGCCCACGACGAGATCGCCCTTGTCTACGGCCCGGCGGGCGCCCAGGTGAAGATCCCCAGCAGCTTCAACTGGCCTGCTGGCGAGTGACGGTCAGCGCACCGGACTGAAGTCCCGCGCCCCGATGAACGCGGGGCGCGGGGCCGGTGCCGCGAACGGCTCCACCGCCGTGTTCTCCACGCTGTTGAAGACGATGAAGACATTGCTGCGCGGGAACGGTGTGATGTTGTCACCGGAGCCGTGCATGCAGTTGCAGTCGAACCAGGTGGCCGAACCGGCCGGGCCGGTGAACAGCTTGATGCCGTGCCGCTGGGCCAGTTCGGTCAGCGCCGTGTGCGACGGCGTCCCCGCCTCCTGCATCCGCAGCGACTGCTTGTAGTTGTCCTTCGGCGTCACGCCCGCGCACCCGACGAACGTACGGTGCGACCCCGGCATGATCATGAGGCCGCCGTTGGTGTCGTGGTTCTCGGTCAGCGCGATCGACACCGACACGGTACGCATCCGCGGCAGACCGTCCTCGGCGTGCCAGGTCTCGAAGTCCGAGTGCCAGTAGAAACCGCTCGCCCCGAAGCCCGGCTTGACGTTGACCCGGCTCTGGTGGACGTACACCTCGGAGCCGAGGATCTGCCGGGCGCGGTCGAGCACCCGGGGGTCGCGGACCAGTTCGGCGAAGATCTCGCTGATCTTGTGCACCTCGAAGACCGACCGGATGTCCTGGGACTTCGGCTCGACGATCGAGCGTTCGTCGGCCCGTATCGCCGGGTCGGCGATCAGACGGTCCAACTCGGCGCGATATCGGGCCACTTCCTCGGGTGCCAGCAGCCGGTCCACCGTGAGGAAGCCGTCGCGGTCGTAATCGCGCAGGTCCGACGACTGGATCGGGCCCGAGGTGCCCGGGGTGGCCCACACCACCGGATCCTGGCGCGGGGTGCTGACCTCGGCGGCGGCCCGGGTCGGGTACAGGTCGGTGATCGTCGTCATCGCTCAGGCCTCCTCGGTGAGCAGCGGGTAGACGCCGTTCTCGTCGTGGTCCTCCCTTCCGGTGACCGGCGGGTTGAAGACGCACAGGCACCGGAAGTCGGTCTTGGGACGCATCGTGTGCTTCTCGTGGCCGTTGAGGAGGTACATCGTGCCGGGCGTGATCCAGTGCTTCTCGCCGGTCTCTTCGTTGGTGAGTTCGGCCTCGCCCTCGACGCAGACCACGGCCTCGATGTGGTTGGCGTACCACATCGGCGTCTCGGTCCCCGCGTACAGGACCGTCTCGTGCAGGGAGAACCCGACGCGCTCCTTGGCGAGGACGATGCGCTTGCTCTCCCAGGTGCCCGAGGCGGCCTTCACATGCCGGTCGGTGCCTTCCAGTTCCTTGAACGATCGGACGATCACGGTGGTGCGGTGCCTTTCTGTGCGGTTGCTACGCGGTGCGGTTGCTACGCGGTGCGGGTCCTGCGCGGTGCGGGGTCCTACGCGGTCTCGCGGACGGCGCGGGCGAGGGTGCGCAGCCCCTCGTCCAGCTCGTCGGGGGTGATGGTCAGCGCGGGCAGCAGCTTGACGACCTCGCTCTCCGGCCCCGAGGTCTCCAGCAGCATCCCGAGTTCGAAGGCGCGGGCGCACACCTTGGCGGCCCGCTGCTTGTCGGTGAACTCCAGGCCCCAGACCAGTCCGCGGCCGCGGAACTCGGCGCCGGAGCGCTGGTGTTCGCGGGCGATGTCGCGCAGCGCGGCCTCGATCTGCTCACCGCGGGCCAGGGTCTGCTTCTCCATCTGGCCGTCGGCCCAGTAGGTGTCGAGGGCGGCGGTGGCGGTGACGAAGGCCGGGTTGTTACCGCGGAACGTGCCGTTGTGCTCGCCGGGCTCCCACAGGTCGAGCTCCGGTTTGAACAGCGTCAGCGACATCGGCATGCCGTAGCCGCTGATGGACTTCGACAGGGTGACGATGTCCGGGACGACCCCGGCCTCCTCGAAGGAGAAGAACGGACCGGTCCGGCCGCAGCCCATCTGGATGTCGTCGACGATCAGCAGCATGTCGCGGCGCTTGCACAGGTCGGCGAGGCCGCGCAGCCACTCGGCGCGGGCGACGTTGATGCCGCCCTCGCCCTGGATGGTCTCCACGATCACCGCGGCGGGCTGGTTGAGGCCGGAACCCTGGTCCTCCAACAGCCGCTCGAACCACAGGAAGTCCGGCACCCGCCCGTCGAGGTAGTGGTCGAACGGCATCGGAGTCCCGTGCACCAGCGGGATCCCGGCGCCCGCCCGCTTGAAGGCGTTGCCGGTCACCGCGAGCGAGCCGAGCGACATGCCGTGGAAGGCGTTGGTGAACGAGACGATCGACTCGCGGCCCTTGGCCTTGCGGGCCAGCTTCAGCGCCGCCTCCACGGCGTTGGTGCCGGTGGGGCCGGGGAACATCACCTTGTAGTCGAGATCCCGCGGCCGCAGGACCACGTCCTGGAAGGTGGTGAGGAACGCGCGTTTGGCCGTGGTGCTCATGTCCAGGCCGTGGGTGATCCCGTCGCGTTCCAGGTAGTCCAGCAACGCGCGTTTCAGTACGGGGTTGTTGTGGCCGTAGTTGAGCGCGCCCGCACCGGAGAAGAAGTCGAGGTAGGTGTGCCCGTCCTCGTCGTGGATCCTGCTGCCCTGTGCGCGGTCGAACACCGCGGGCCAGGCTCGGCAGTAGCTGCGCACCTCGGACTCAAGGGACTCGAAGACGCTGAGTTCGGGCGGGGTGATGGTCACCGTGATGCTCCTTGTGAGCTGGGTGTGTGTGGGGGCGTCAGCGGGGGGTCAGGGGGAGCGGCCCCCGAAGTGGGGGGTGCGGGGGCGCGGCCCCCGCATGGGAGACCTTCACCGGGAGGCCCGGAGCGGGCCGATCCGGTAAAGCACCTCCGTGCCGTGCCCGTCCGGGAACTGCCCGCCGTGGAACAGCACTTCGCGCTCTATCGGGGCGCCGTGCCGCTCTCCGTACGAGGTGAACAGCCGGTTGGAGGCGTCGTTGTCCGGGGTGATCGTGGTCTCGACGCGGTTGACGCCGAGGGCGGCGACCCGCTCGGTCAGCCCGTCGAGCATCGCGGCGGCGAGTCCCCGGCCGCGGTGCGAGTGGTCCACCGCCACCTGCCAGACGACCAGGGTCCCCGGTCGCTCGGGGCGTACGTAGCCGGTCACGAACCCCACTGGCTCTCCACTGCGGTCCCGGGCCACCACGGAGGTGCGGGCGAAGTCCCGGCACCACAGCAGGTAGCTGTACGAGGAGTTGAGGTCCAGCGCCTTGGAGTCACGGGCGATGCGCCAGATCGCGGCGCCGTCGTCAACGGTCGGTGTATCCAGTCGGCAAGGGGAATTCATGGCGTTCATGGCTTCGCGTACAAGGTCTTCTTGTGCGGCGGTCATATGAATTGAACTTACCGAGATGCAAAGCGAAATGCATCGGGGTGCAGGGTTACCCGCAGCGCGGGAATGTGTTATCGCGCGCACGCGACCCGGTGCGCCAACTGGCCGTCTGGAGTGCAGGTTTGCCCGGATATAACCGGATCAACCAGACGCGATGTGGAGTCGGTCACATCTCCTTAACGCCCCTGAGACGCAATGGACTCAGGTCATTCGGCGTTAGCGAAACCTTGGTGTTTAGTCTGGGGCGGGCTGGGCAGAAGAAGACGGGCGAATGCCGTACCGGGAATTCCGGGGGGAATTACCGGAATGATGGCGCAGAATTGATTCTGCGTCCACTGATGGGTTTGCGCCGTAACGGCCGGGGCAGACGCGCGGGGTGATCGTCTCGACGCGCCGTGCTCCGTGCAGTGACCCGCCGCCGCCCTACCGCGCGGGTACCGACTCCCAGGCCGCGGCGGCCGCCTGCCACGCCGGGGACGGGTCGGCGCCCAGTGCCTCGGCCAGGCCGGTCAGCGTGCGCTGCACCACGCTCAACTCGGCGTCCCGCCCGTAGTGGTTGACCCGCACCATCTCCTCGGCGAGCGCACCGCCGCCCGCGATCAGCGGCAGCGACGGGTCGGCGGCGATGGCGGCGGCCACCACCTCGCGGGCGTCCGCCGAGGTGCGCACGGTCGTCGCGACCTGTGCCGCCTCATGCGCCTGGTACACATACGGCTCGATGCCGTCGCCCAGTGCGACCACGCCCGCCCGGGTCGCCGCGGCGGCCGCGCGGTGCCGGGCGATGACCTCATCCCGACCGGTCTCCTCGATGCGCGCCAGGCAGGCTTCGAGCGCGAGCATCTCCAACTGCGCGGGCGCGTGCGGCAGTACCGTCCGCCCGGTGTCGATCCAGCGCTCCTTCCAGTCCAGCAGCGACAGATAGGAGCGGCGCGGCGCCGCCGGGTTGTCCGCCATCCGCTGCCAGGCGCGCTCACTCACCGAGACCGCCGACACCCCGGCCGGACCGCCCATCGCCTTCTGCGCGCCGATCACACACAGGTCCACGCCCCACACGTCGGGGAGCAGTGGTTCGGCGGCGACCGAGGCGACCGCGTCCACCATCAGCAGCGCGCCATGGGCGCGCGCCACCTCGCCGATCTCCGCCACCGGATTGGTGTTCCCGGTCGCCGCCTCGGCGTGCACCAGCGAGACGAAGTCGATCTCCGGATGCTCCGCCAGGGCCCGTTCGACCTGCTCCGCGGTCACGGCCGTGTGGTACGGCACCGCGAGGTCCACCACCGTCGCCCGGCAGTCGCGCAGCCAGTCGCCGAAGGTCTGGCCGTAGGGGCCGGTCACCACGTTCAGCGCGGTGGATCCCGGCCGCGCGGCGGAGCGGATGCAGCCCTCCAGCGGCAGCAGTGCTTCCCCCTGCGTGATCACGACGTCCTGCCGGGTGCCGAGCAGAGCGGCGACGCGGCGCTCAATGGCGGCGAAGCGGTCGGCGGTGAGCGGTTCGAGATCCAACAGGGGGTGGGTCACGGCGATTCTCCAGGGGAGGGGACTTGAAGGAGCGTACCGGGCGGCTCGTAGAGTCCTGTTCATGACGGATGCCGCGGTGCTGCACATCAAGGGGCGGGTCCTGGCCGGACCCGAAGAGGTACGCGATGAGCTGTGGGTGGTCGGCGGGCGGGTGACGTACGAGCGGCCGACGCACGCCCGCGATGTGCGCACCGTCACCGGCTGGGTACTGCCGGGTCTGGTCGACGCGCACTGCCATGTGGGGCTCGACGCGCATGGCGCGGTCGACGACGCGACGAGCGAGAAGCAGGCGCTGGCCGACCGCGACGCGGGCGCGCTGCTGCTGCGGGACGCCGGGTCGCCCGCCGACACCCGCTGGGTGGACGATCGCGAGGACCTGCCGAAGATCATCCGTGCGGGACGCCACATCGCCCGTACCCGCCGCTACATCCGCAACTACGCCCATGAGATCGAGCCCGGTGACCTGGCCGCCTATGTGCGCCGGGAGGCGCGGCGGGGCGACGGCTGGGTGAAGCTGGTCGGCGACTGGATCGACCGTGAGGTCGGCGACCTCACGCCGTGCTGGCCGCGTTGGGCGATCGACGAGGCGATCGCCGCGGCCCACGAGGAGGGGGCGCGGGTGACCGCGCACTGCTTCGCCGAGGACTCGCTCACCGACCTCGTCGAGGCGGGCATCGACTGCGTCGAACACGCCACCGGGCTGACGGAGGAGACCATTCCGCTGTTCGCGGAGCGCGGCGTGGCGATCGTGCCGACGCTGGTCAACATCGCGACCTTCCCCGGCCTGGCGGCCGGGGGAGAGTCCAAGTTCCCCAACTGGGCCGCGCATATGCGGCGGTTGCACGCCCGCCGCTACGACACCGTGCGGGCCGCCCATGACGCCGGGATCCAGATCTTCACCGGCACGGACGCGGGCGGTTCGCTTCCGCACGGGCTGGTCGGGGACGAGGTCGCGGAGCTGGTCGCGGCCGGAATCCCGGCGGTTGACGCGCTGGCGGCGGCGACCTGGCGGGCCCGGGCCTGGCTCGGCCGGCCGCTGCTCGACGAGGGCGCGCCCGCCGACCTGGTGGTGTACGAGGCCGATCCGCGCGCGGACGTACGGGTGTTGGCGGCCCCGCAGCAGGTGGTGCTGCGGGGCCGGGTGGTCGGGTAGGGCGCTGACCGGTCAGTCCTTCAGCTTCCTGTGGATTTCTTCGAGGGCGGTGCGCACCCACTGCTCGGTGGCGTCCCGGGTGACGCCCAGGCCGATGAGGACCTGCGCGCCGATCTCGTCCTCGTTGCGCAGCAGGCCGAGCAGGATGTGCTCGGTGCCGATGTAGTTGTGGCCGAGGTGCAGGGCCTCGCGTAGGGCGAGTTGGAGCGTCTTCTTCGCGCCGCGGGTGAACTTCAGGCGCTCGGGCACCGATTCGTCGGCGGGGCCCAGCGTGGCGAGGACCGTCTCGCGCACCCGCTCGGCGGAGGGGCCCAGCGCCACGATGGCCTTGGCGGCGAGCCCGCCCGGCTCGCCGAGCAGCGCGAGGGCGATGTGCTGCGAGTGGATCTGGGCGTGCCGGAGTTCGCGCGCCTCCTTCTCGGAGCCCTCCACCACGTTGCGGGCGCGCTGGGTGAAGCGGTTGAACAGGCCCGAGCTGGGCAGGTCGATTTCGTCGGCTTCGGTCTCCTTGGGGACGAACCGCTTCTGCGCGGCCTGTTTGGTCACCCCCATGAACTGGCCGATCTCGGTCCACGACGCGCCGGCGCGCCGGGCCTGGTCCACGAAGTGGCCTATGAGGTGGTCGGCGACCTCGCCGAGGTGGGTGGAGGTCTCGACGGCGTCCGAGAGGTGCTGGAGGGCGTCGCCGTCCGGGTGCTGGTTGAGGACGTGCTCGATCAGGTCGTCGAGCCGTACGGGTTGCTTCGCCATGCGTCAACCGTAGGTTGTCGTATCGGGATTCGTCAACCATGAGTTGACGTTGATTCGGTGCCGAACGTATGACCGGAAACCACCCTTTGGGGTGAAGTAGCTCCAGGTAGCTGTCCGTACACGTGCGGTGCGTAAATATTGCCGGGTCGATGTCGTCGGCGGGCGCGCTGTCCCCTTCAGCGGTGCCGACGACGCCATGCCATCTGTGGGGGTTCCTCCGTTGTACAGCTCTGTCCTCAGCCTGCCCGCACGCCGCTGCGCGGCGGCGATCGGTGCGTCCTTCGCGCTCACCGCGAGCGCCCTGGTTCTCGCGCCGGTCGCGCAGGCCACCACCGCCTCAGACACCGGTGGTTCCGGCAGCGGTCACTCGACCGCGGCCGTGCTCAGCACCGGCCTTGACGTCTCCCTGCTCAACAAGGCCGTCGATATGCCGCTGAACATCACGCTCAACGACGTCCACGCGCCCGCCAACGCCAACGAGACCGCGCTCAGCGCCCACTTGGACGGCGTCGACGACGGCAAACCGTTCAGCGTGCTGAGCGCGGACGTCGCCACCGCGCGTGCCACCTCCGAGACCCAGCGGGCCGAGGGGTATGTGAACCTCGTGCACGCCCGGGTGCACCTGCCGGGGCTGCCGGACACACCGCTGATCCAGGTGCAGCAGGTGACCTCCAAGGCGACGTGCGACGCGGGGCAGAAGCCGACCGCCTCCTCCAACCTGCTCGGTGATGTCGACGTCCTGGGCAAGCGCGTGACGCTCACCGCAGGCGGTACGACCAAGGTCGACGCACCCGGTGTCGGCGAGGTGCGTCTCGACCTGTCGAAGACGCAGACCACCTCCCGTACGTCGGCCGCGACCGCGCTGAACCTCCAGGTCTCGGTGAACCCGGCGCAGCTCAACGTCGCGCAGGTGACCGGAGACGTCACCTTGGCCCGCGCGACCTGCGAGACGCCGCAGGGCGACGGCAGCAAGGGCGGTGCGTCCGATGGGGGCGCCACCAAGGGGGCCACCGGCGGCACTTCGTCCGGCGGCAAGACCGGCGGTGCCTCGCAGGGCGGCGGCAGCGCCACCTACGGCACCGGAGCGCGGACCGACGCCGCCGCGGCCAAGCGGAACCTGGCGGAGACCGGCGCGGATGCCAGCACCCCGTACCTGGCCGCTGGCGCGGTTGCGTTGGCCGCCGCAGGCGGCGCGGTACTTTACGTGACTCGGCGCCGCAGGGCCGCCCGGGGCCAGGAGTAGCGCCCACCCGGCGCCCGGGACTGCGGTAGTCGCATGACCGCCGGTCCACCACATCGTGGTTGATCGCCGTCGCGGCGGAGAGTTCTTTTCGTCGCGACGGCGCGTAGTCGTATGGCGGGGTCATTCGTCGCGGCGGGGGGATTTTCCGCGGTGCCCGCCGTGGGCAACTCTTTCCACCGCCACGGCGAGTAGCCCCACGGCGGGGATCGGCGGTGTCGAGCCGACCGCAACCCGACAACGGTCCGCCGGGCAGGTCCCGGGCGTCCGGCACGTCGCGGGGGCGGTGCGCCGTCCCCCGCCGCGCACCTGTTGTTCGTGCGGCCGTCTTCCCGCGTACGCCAACGCGCCGTACCTTCAGCCGAGTTGGTGCCGATCGCCGGGGAGGTGTTGTGCGGTGGGGCAAGCGGTGGAAGCGCGGGGGCTTGTCAAACGGTTCGGGGAGACAACGGCTGTCGACGGCGTGGATCTGACCGTCGCCTCCGGTGGCGTGCACGGGCTCCTGGGACCCAACGGCGCGGGCAAGACCACGCTGCTGCGCATACTGCTCGGGCTGGTGCGGCAGGACGCCGGAACCCTGCGACTCTTCGGCCGCGACCGCGTCGCGAACCAGCAGTACCGACTGGCGGGCTTCGTGGAGAGCCCGCGCTTCTATCCCTACCTGAGCGCGGAGCGCAACCTCGCACTGCTCGCCGACTTCGACGGTGGCGACGCGCCCGACCGCATCGACGAAGTGCTGGCCCGCGTCGGCCTGACCGAGCGCAGGCGGCGCAAGGTCGGCGGCTACTCGTTCGGCATGCGCCAGCGGCTCGGTATCGCCGCAGCCCTGCTGCGCGCCCCCGACCTGCTGGTACTGGACGAACCCGGCAACGGCCTCGACCCGGCGGGCATTCGGGACATGCGGCAGCTGGTGCGCTCGCTCGCCGCGGACGGACTGGCGGTGCTGCTCAGCAGCCACCACATGGCCGAGGTCGAGGAGCTCTGCGACGCGGTGACCATCATGCGCACCGGCCGTGTGGTCTACGCGGGCTCGCTCGCCGAGCTGCGCTCCCGCGCCCCCGACCCCGCCCACCACCTCGCCACCAGCGACGACGCATCGGCCGCCGTCGTTGCCACCGGCCAACCCGGCGTCGAGGTGGCAGATCATCCCGACGGCGGTCTGGCCGTACGGGCGAAACCCGACCAGCTCGATGCGTACGTCCTGGCGCTCGGCCGTCGCGGGATCGCGGTCCGGGCGCTGCGGCTGGAGTCGACTCCGCTGGAGTCGCTGTTCCTCACGCTGACCGAGGACCAGGCCGAGGCCGAGGAAGAGACCGAAGGAGCCGAGCGGTGACCGCGGTCGCGCTGGACGAGCCCGTCGCGACCCGCCCGGGCGGCGGCGTACGCACCGTCTACCTGTGGGAGTTGGAGAAGCTCACCGCCCAGTGGCGGATCCGCGCCGTCGCCGCGGTCTGCCTGCTCGCGCCCTTCGCGTTCGTCCTGGCGCTGAAGACGCAGGACACCGTCCCGTCCGACACGCTGTTCGGCCGCTGGGTGCACGACACGGGTTACGCGATCCCGCTGGTGGTCCTCGGATTCGCCGGGCAGTGGGCGTTTCCGCTGCTCACCTGTGTGGTCGCGGGGGACATCTTCGCCTCCGAGGACCACCACGGGACATGGCAGACGATCCTGATCCGCTCCCGTACCCGGGCGCAGATCTTCATCGGCAAGGTGCTGGCCGCCGCCACCTTCACCGTCGTCGTCGTGGCGCTGGCGGGCGCGGGCAGCATCGCGGCGGGCGTCCTGCTGGTCGGTCATCAGCCGCTGGTCGCCTTGGACGGCACCCTCGTGTCCTCCGGCCGGGCGGCCGAACTCGCCACCCTGAGTTGGCTGTGCGTGCTGCCTCCGGCCCTCGGCTTCACCGCACTGGGCGTGCTGTTCTCCATCGCCACCCGGCACAGCGCGGCCGGAGTCATGGGACCGGTGCTGGTCGGCCTGCTGATGCAGTTGTACGCGTACGTGGACGCGTTGGACGTGATCCGGCACGCGCTGCTGACGACGCCGTTCGACGCCTGGCACGGGCTGATGTTCGCCACCCCGTACTACGGACCGCTGGTCGAGGGCTGTGCGGTCAGCGCCGTCTACGCCGTGGTCTGCCTGGTGGCCGGATATCTGCTGCTGCGGCGCCGGGACTTCACGAAGGGCTGACCGTTGAACAGACTGCTGAGGCGCGCGGCCATGGCCGCGTCCGCGATGGCCCTGCTGGGCGGAACCGCCGCATGCGGCGCCGGTCCCGACATCACCAGCCCGCGGCTGGAGCACGCGCTCGGCCCGACGTTCCGGAACCTGTTCGTCCTGCAGCAGACCGAGCTGCACGGTTCCGACAACATGCCGTCACCGGACACCTGGGCCAACTGCGCCAAGGGCGGCCGCAAGTCCGGTGGCAGCGGACCCGGTGACGACTGGGTCTGCCTGGTGCACTGGCCTTCGCCGAGCGGGATCACCCAGCCCGTCGCGTACGAGGTCACCGTGCGGCCCACCGGCTGCTACAGCGCGCAGGGCCCGGCGAACCTGGTGGGCCAGCAGCGGCTGCGGGGGGCCGACGGGCTCGAACACACCAATCCGCTCTATGAGTTCGACGGTTGCTTCGACACCGCGTGACAGGCGGCGCCGCGACGGCGCCCGCTCCGACGCCACGGCTCTCGACAGGGGACAGGATGAGGAAGCCACACAGCACCTTCCGCCGGGCAAGATCCCGCGGTCTGCGCGGAACGACCGCCGCCGCACTCGCCGTTACGGTGGTACTCGGCGTCACCGCCGCGGCGACCGCCGTCGGGGCCTGCGGCGGCTTCGGCACCGACAAGGTCGACGGGGAGCAGACCGCCAAGGGCATCCTGCTCCCGTCCAACCAGCGCATCACCCCGCTCGGCACTCGGCACCTGGTCGACAACGGCCGTCTGCTGTCCAGCACCCTCAGCCCCGACGGCAGCAAGCTCGCCGCCCTCAGCTACAAGCAGGGCACCGGCTTCCTGACCATCATGGACGTGGCCACCGGGGACATCGTCCAGCAGATCGGTACCGGTGTCGGTACGGACAAGCGGATCGGCGACGGCAAGGTGGGCGCCGACGGTCCGCTGTACTCGCCGGACGGCCGGACCCTGTGGTTCCCGCAGGCCTCCGACCTCGTCCGGTTCACCCTTGACGCCGACGGCAAGGTGGCCTCCGCGGCCCCGACCACCATCCAGCTGACCGGCAAGAACGGCGCGGACCTGCCGTCCGGCATGGCGCTGTCGCAGGACGGCCGCACGCTCTACACGGCGTTGAACGGCAGCAACACCCTCGGCGTCATCGACACCACGACCAACGCCCTGGTCAAGGAGATCCCGGTCGGTGTCGCCCCGCGCCAGGTGGTGGTGTCCGGCAACGAGGCGTATGTGTCCAACGAGGGCGGCCGTCCGGCCGGAGCGGGCGACAACACCAACCTGACCGACGGCACGCCGGTCGTCGCCGACCAGCGGAACGGCGCCGTCACCAACGGCACCGTCTCCGTCGTCGACCTCGGCACCCAGACCCAGACCGGCACCGTCAAGGTCGGCCTCGAACCAACCGCCCTGACCCTGCACGGCGGTTCACTGCTGGTCGCCAACTCCAACGACGACAGCGTCTCGGTGATCGACACCCGTGCCCGGCGCGTCACCCAGACCTTCAACGTCAACCCGCTGCCGGGCTCCTCGGTCGGCAGCTACCCCAACGCCTTCGCCTTCACCGACCCGCACACCCTGCTGGTCAGCGTGGGCCGCGACAACGCCCTGGTGCGGTACCACTGGGACGGCGGCCGAGCGCCCGTCCAGTACCAGGGGCTGATCCCGACCGACTGGTACCCGGTCAACGTGCAGCGCAGCAACGCCACCGGCAAGATCGTCGTCACCAACGACAAGGGCATCGGCACCCGCGGCGCCCCCTCGACCATCAGCGAGGGCCCCGGCACCAATCCGGCCACCGGCCACAACACCTACAACGACACCGGATCGGTCACCACGTTCCGGCAGCCGTCCGACGCCGCGCTCGGCAGGCTCACCCACCAGGTCTTCGTCAACAACGACTGGGAGAAGCTGCTGCGCGGCGGATCCTCGTACGGTTCGGCGAAGGACCAAGCGGCGGTCATCCCGGCACACCTCGGCAGCCCGTCGAAGATCAAGCACGTGTTCCTGATCGACAAGGAGAACCGCACCTACGACCAGGTGCTGGGCGACATCGGCAAGGGTGACAGCGACCCCTCCCTCGCGCAGTTCAGCAAGGGCGTCACCCCCAATCTGCACGCGCTGGCGAACACCTACGGCGTGATGGACAACTTCTACGACATCGGCACGCTGTCCGCCGACGGACACAACTGGCTGGTGCAGGCCGACAACAACGACTACATAGAGAAGGAGTTCGGCGCCTTCTACCGCAGCTACCCCGCCCTGGGGAACGACGCGCTCGCCTACCAGCGCAGCGGCTTCCTGTGGAACACGGTGCAGCGAGCGGGCAAGACGGCCGATGACTTCAGCGAGTACGCGGGCAACATCGCACTGCCCGCCACCGGCGCGCCGACCTGGGCCCAGTGGTACCACGACTCCCAGGTGCTGGAAGGCAAGGCGTCCGGTCCGCTGAACACCCCGATCGGCAAGTACCCGACCACCTCCGATGTGCCGTCGGTGAACGCCATCAACCACTCGGACTACCCGACCTTCGACACCGACATCCCCGACCAGTACCGGGTCGACATCTGGCAGCGGCACTTCGCCGACTCCGTCAAGTCGGGCAAGCTGGCCAACCTGACGATGATTCAGCTGCCGCAGGACCACACCAACGGCATCAGCGGCAAGGACCCGTACCCGACCGCGATGGCCGCGGACAACGACCTCGCCGTCGGCCGCATCATCGACACCATCTCGCACAGCAGGTTCTGGAAGGACAGCGCCGTCTTCATCCTGGAGGACGACTCGCAAAACGGTGTCGACCACGTGGACGGCCACCGCGCCCCGCTGTGGGTCGTGAGCCCGTACGCGAAGCGCGACACCGTGGTCTCCACGTACTACTCGCAGGTCAACGTGGTCAAGACGATCGAGCAGATCCTCGGCGCCCAACCGATGAACCAGGTGGACCGCGCCGCGGAGCCGATGTACGACCTGTTCACCGAGCACCCCGACTTCACCCCGTACACGGCGCTGCCCAACCAGATCCCGTTGGACTACGGGGTGAAGCCCGCCGTCGGCACGGCCGACGCCAAGTCGCTGGCCTCCAGCACCGAAGCGGGCAACGTGCCGCAGCGCTTCAAGGACATCGCCCAGCAGTGGCAGGCATGGAGCGCCATGCAGCAGACCGGCGGCTCCAAGCCCCAACTGGACCAGGTCAACCCGGCCCAGCTCAACCGCATCGACTGGTACGCGGCCACGAGTTGGACCCGCCCGTACCCCGGCGACCAACGCATCCTCGCCCCGAACGAGGTGCCGGGCCGCGACACCCCGCCCCAGGAACTGGGCGGTCAGTAACCCCCGCCGGCTGTGCTCACGCTCACCGGCCGGCCACTTCGGTGGTCGGCCGGTGAGCCCCTTCCGGCGCCGGTACGGCTCAGATCTGGCCGGCCATCTCGTCGACCGCGTCCTTGGCCTCCTTCAGGCCCGCGCCGGTGGCCTCGCGGTAGGCCTTGATCGCGGCGATGGTCTTGCCTTCCTGCAGGAGTTCGTCGACCTTCCGCAGGTCCGGTCCGGCCACCTCGATGCCCAGGTGGTCGAGGATGGCGTCGAGCTTGCGCTCCAGCTGGTCCAGCCTGCGGTCGATGCGGTCGAGCTTGAATGATGTGCCGGGGCTCAGTAGGTCCATGATCGAAGATCTTAGGCATGGAACGTGCCGGTCCTCACCTCGGCGAACCTGGACGCGGCAGTTGCGATCAAGGTCAACTGAAGGCCTGCGCCAAGGCGTTCAGGAACGCGTCGGTCGTGGCGTGGTCGCGCACCGCGATCCGTAGCCAGTCCGGGCCCAGGCCCGGGAACGTGTCGGCGCGGCGGACCGCGAAGCCGAGCTTGCGCAGGCGTTCTCGTACGTCCGCCGCGCCGCGCAACCGCAGCAGCAGGAACGGGGCGGCGGGCGGGCCCGCGACCTCGATGGCGGGGAAGTCCGCCAGGCGGGACAGGAGATACGCGCGGTCCCGCCCGATCTGCCGCGCCGCCTCCTCGGCCTCCGCCACGGCGGACGGCGCACAGCACGCCTCGGCGGCCGCCAGCGCCGGGGTGGCGACCGGCCACAGCGGCTGCGCGCGCTCCAGGGCGGCGATCGTCTCCGGGGCGGCGAGTACATAGCCGATCCGCAGGCCCGCCAGGCCCCAGGTCTTGGTCAGGCTGCGCAGTACCACCACGCCGGGCAGATCGCGGTGCGCCGCGAGTGACTCGCGTTCGCCGGGGACCGCGTCCATGAACGCCTCGTCGATCACCAAGGTGCGGCCGGGGCGAGCCAGCTCCGCGAGCGTCCGCGAAGGGTGGAGGACGGAGGTGGGGTTCGTCGGGTTGCCGATGACCACGAAGTCGGCGTCCTCGGGGACGTCCGACGGATCGAGGCGGAAACCGGACTCGTACCGCAGGAGCACCCGGTCCACCTCGTGGCCCGCGTCCCGCAGCGCCGCCTCGGGCTCGGTGAACTGGGGGTGTACGACGACGGCCCGGCGCGGCGTGTGGGCGCGGGCCAGCAGGACGAAGGCCTCCGCCGCGCCCGCCGTCAGCAGGACCTCCTCGGGCGGCCTGCCGTGCCGCTCCGCGACCGCGCGGCGGGCCGCCCGGCCGTCCGGATAGGCGGCAAGTCCGGTCAGCGAGGCGGTGATCCTTTCCACCAGCCACGAAGGAGGCGTTCCGGTACGGACGTTGACGGCGAGGTCGACCAGGTTCTCGCCGTCGTCGCGTACCTCCGCGTCGCCGTGGTGGCGCAGGTCGTGGCCGTCGGCGGCGTCAGTGGGAGTGCGCATGACCCTCATGGTGGTGTCCGTGGCTGTGCGCGGGGTCCTCGGGGCGCTGGTGCCGAGGGGATGTCCGCTCGTCGGAGCCGGGCAGGGCGATGACGTACCCGCACGAGTCGCAGCTCATGCGCAGGTCGCCGTCCAGCGCCTCGCGGTACCGCTCCATCACCAGATCGGCCAACTCCGGCGTGCGGCCGATGACATCGGCGTACCGCACATCGATCCGCGGGTGCGCCTCCGCCCAGCCCTCGGCCTGCTGGCGGCCCCGGTCCGGCAGCGCACCGGTGAACAGGAAGTACGGCAGCACGACCACCCGCTTCGCCCCGAGCCTCACGCACCGGTCCAGGCCCGACGGTACGTCGGGGGCGGCCAGGGAGACGAACGCGGTCTCCACGCCCGCGTACCCGCGCCCCTCCCACAGCAACCGGGCCGCCCTGTGCACCTCGGCGTTGCCGCCGGGATCGGTCGAGCCACGACCGACCAGCAGCACCGTGGTCGCCGCCCGGTCGGAGGGGGACCGGCGGCCGTCGCCCAGCGCGCCGTCGAGGCGTCGCTCCAACGCCTCCAGCAGCGCGGGGCGGGAACCGAGCGGCGCGTACAGGTAGGCGGTACCGGGGTGGCGCAGCGTCGCGCGGGACAGTGCGGCCCGCACACCGCCCCCGGCCTGACCGGCGGAGGCCAGCGCCAGCGGCACCGCCACGAACCGCCGTGCGCCGTGCCGGGCCACGAGCTCCTCGACGGCGTCGGCGAGCGGCGGAGTGGACAGCTCGACGAAGCCGCCGCCGACCGGTAGTCCGGGATTGCGCTCGCCGAGCGTTCGGACGAGCGAGCGGAAGGCTTCGGCCTCCTCGTCGTCGCGCGTGCCATGACCGATCAGCAGTAGGGCGGGCGGCGAGGTCACTGAGGTGTCTCCTTGCTGCGGGTGGTGCTGGGTTGGTGCGTGCGGCACACCGTACCGGCCGTACCAAGGAGTGAACTGGCTGGTCTACGGGGTCGTTACGCGACTGATCACGTCTGTTACCCGGAGCGGCGCCGGGCCAGCGCGGCGGTGGCCATCGGGGCCTGGTCGGCGGGCGGTGCGGACTTCCGCTTGCGGACCAGGAGTTCGCCGCCGGGCGCCGAGGCGAGGGCGGCGGCCTCCGCCACGCTCGGTGTGCCGACGGCGGTGAGCGGGGCGTTCGACGGCGTGGGGACCGTGATCGCGGCGAGCGTCTCGGCGTCGTACGTGACCACGGGCACCCCGCCGAGCCGCCGGGCCGCCTCGACGATCCCCGGCTCGTCGGCCTTCGCGTCCACGGTCGCCAGTGCGGCCACACAGCTCGGCGGCAGGCCCGCCTCGGCGAGGACGCGTTCGATCAGCGCGTACACCTCGTCGGCGGGCGCACCCCTGCTGGCCCCCACACCGACGACGATCCGCCGCTCGGTCATCCGGTGCACCGCTCGACGAACCGGCGGGCCAGCGAGGGCTCGGCTGCCCAGTGCGTGTGGAGGTACGAGGCGTGTACGCCTCCGGTCGGTCCCGCGACAAAGCCTTCGAGGCGGCGTACGGGCCGGGACCAGCCCCATGCGGCGGCCTGCCCGGCGCCCGGTTCGATCGTGGTGCGGTGGAACTCATGGCCGCGTACCCGGGTTCCGGCCGCGGCGAGCGCGCTGTCGGACACGGCCACCGCCTCGCGGTAGCCGAGCGTCAGCCGGTCGGTCATCCGGGCGGTGGCGTCCAGTACGCCGCACATGGGGGCGCCGTCCAACTCCTTCGCCAGATAGAGCAGTCCCGCGCACTCGGCGGCCACCGGGGCGCCGGTCGCGGCCAGTTCTGCCACTGCCTCGCGCAGGGGCTTGTTCGCCGACAGTTCCGGTGCGTACACCTCCGGGAAACCGCCGCCGATCACCAAAGCGGCCGTTCCGCCCGGAAGTTGTTCATCGCGTAGCGGGTCAAAGGGCACGATCTCGGCGCCTGCGGCGGTCAGCAGCTCCGTCTGCTCGGCGTACGAGAACGTGAAGGCGGCGCCGCCTGCCACGGCGACCACCGGGTGCGGGTCAGTGGGTGGGGTGTGCCCGCCCGTTCCGCCCCGGTGGAACGGCTGCCCGCAACCGGCTGTCTCCGCTGCCGGGTCCCATGGGGCGTCGGTGAGCGGGGGTGCGCTGCGGGACAGGGACAGCAACTGCTCCAGGTCGCAGCCCGCCAGAACGCGGGACGCCATCTCGCCCACCGCGGCGACCGCGTCCGTGTGCCGCTCCGCCACCGGTACCAGGCCCAGGTGCCGGGCCGGAACCGCCAGTTGGCCGTCGCGGCGCAGCACGCCCAGTACCGGCACCCCGGACTCGTCCAACGCCTGGCGCAGCAGTTCCTCATGGCGGTCGGAGCCGACCTTGTTGAGGATCACGCCGCCGATCCGCACCTCGGGGTCCCAGGAGGCGAAACCGTGCACCAGCGCGGCCACCGACCTGGACTGCGACGACGCGTCCACCACCAGCACCACCGGCGCCCGCAGCAGCTTCGCCACCTGCGCGGTGGAGGCCAGCTCTCCTTGACCGGCCGCACCGTCGTACAGCCCCATCACGCCCTCGATCACGGCCACATCGGCACCGCGCGCCCCGTGCAGGAACATCGGCGCCATGCGCTGCGGGCCGCACAGATAGGCGTCCAGGTTGCGGCCCGGGCGGCCGGTCGCCAGCGTGTGGTAACCCGGGTCGATGTAGTCCGGGCCGACCTTGTGCGGTGAGACGGCCAGGCCGCGCTGGGCGAAGGCAGCCATCAGGCCGGTGGCTACGGTCGTCTTGCCGCTGCCCGACGCGGGCGCGGCGATGACGAGTCGCGGAACACTCACCACTCGATGCCCCGCTGGCCCTTCTGCCCGGCGTCCATCGGGTGCTTGACCTTGGTCATGTCGGTCACCAGGTCGGCGGCGTCGAGCAGCTTCTGCGGCGCGTTGCGGCCGGTGATGATCACGTGCTGGGTGCCGGGACGGTCCTGGAGCGCCGTCAGCACCTCATCGGTGTCGACCCAGCCCCAGTGCATGGGGTACGCGAACTCGTCCAGTACGTACAGCCGGTACGTCTCGGCGGCCAGATCGCGCTTGACCTGCTCCCAGCCCTCCCGGGCCGCCTCCTCGCTGGACTCCAGATCGCGCTGCACCCACGACCAGCCCTCGCCCATCTTGTGCCAGGCGACCGTGCCGCCCTCGCCCGAGTCGCCGAGCACCCGCAGCGCCCGCTCCTCGCCGACCCGCCACTTCGCGGACTTGACGAACTGGAACACCCCGATCGGCCAACCCTGGTTCCAGGCGCGCAGCGCCAGACCGAAGGCCGCCGTCGACTTCCCCTTGCCGGTGCCGGTGTGCACCATCGTCAGCGGCCGGTTACGCCGCTGACGGGTCGTCAGTCCGTCCTCCGGCACCACATTCGGCTTTCCCTGCGGCATTACGCGGCCCTCCGGGCGTCTCGTACCAGCGCGGACACCGCGTCCGCGCGCAACTCGTCCAATGTCACGGCGGTACCGGCCAGTTCGCGGGCCAGCGCGCCCGCGAGACCCAGCCGCACCGGGCCGGTCTCGCAGTCGACGACCACCGACGACACCCCCTCGGCGGCCAGCAGCCGCGCCGCGCGCGACGCCAGCGCCACCGGTTCGGAGCCGCCCGCCCGTCGTCCACCGGAGCCCGCGGTCGCGTCCGTCGCCCGGCCGTCGGTCACCACGACCAGCAGCGGCCGCCGCGAGGCGTCCCGCAGCCGCTCCACCCGCAGCACCTCGCGCGCCCTGAGCAGACCGGCCGCCAGCGGGGTACGGCCGCCGGTCGGCAGCTTCTCCAGCCGCGCCGCGCCCGCCTCGACCGAGGAGGTCGGCGGCAGCGCCAACTCCGCGCCGGAGCCGCGGAAGGTCACCAACCCCACCTTGTCCCGCCGCTGGTAGGCGTCCAGCAGCAGCGACAGCACCGCGCCCTTGACGGCGGCCATCCGCTGCCGGGCGGCCATCGAACCGGAGGCGTCGACCACGAACAGCACCAGATTGCCCTCCCGGCCCTCCCGTACCGCCTGCCGCAGATCGTCCCTGCGGACGACGAGCCCCGGACCGCTGCGCCCGCGCGCCCGCTGGTGCGGGGCGGCGGCGCGCACGGTGGCGGCCAGATGCAGCTTGGTCAAGGTGCCCTGCGGGCGGCGGGCGCCGGTGGTGCGGCCGTGCTCGGTACGCGCCCGGGACCGCCGCCCGGCGACGCCGTCACCCAGCCCCGCCACGGTGAACGGCTTCGTCCTGAAGGGCTCGCCCGCCGACACGGCGGCCTGCTCGCCGCCTCCGGCGCGGCCACCGGCCTCGCCGTCTTGAGCGGCACCGCCGCCGGTGGCCGGCTGCCGGTCGTCGGCCGGTTCGCCGGAGCGCTGGTCCGGGACCGACGGGTCACCCGCCGGACCGTCCTGCGGGGGCTGACCGCCGCCGTCCGGGCCGTCCGGATCGGGGTCGTCGTCCTCGCCGCGGGACTGCTCCAGCGTCTCGTCCAGCTTGTCCTCGTCCAAGCCCGGTGCGTCGAAGGGGTTGCGGCGCCGCCGGTGCGGCAGCGACAGCAGCGCCGCCTGCCGTACGTCCTCGTCCAGCACCTCGGTACGGCCCGCCCACGCGGCCAGCGCGGTCGCGGTGCGGGCGGTCACGATGTCCGCGCGCATCCCGTCCACCTCGAACGCTGCGCACACCGCGGCGATCTGGCGCAGCGCGGCGTCGCCGAGCCGCACCGAGGGCAGCAACTGCCGTGCGGCGGCGATGCGTTGCCGTAGCGCCTCCTCCTCGGCCGCCCAGCGCGCGGCGAACCCCGACGGGTCCTCGTCGTACGCCAGCCGCCTGCGCACCACCTCCACCCGCTGGTCCGGTTCGCGGGACGCCGCCACCTCGACGGTGAGCCCGAACCGGTCGAGCAGCTGCGGGCGCAGCTCGCCCTCCTCGGGGTTCATCGTGCCGACCAGCAGGAAACGCGCGGCGTGCCGTACCGAGACGCCCTCGCGTTCGACGTACGAGGCGCCCATCGCGGCGGCGTCCAGCAGGAGGTCGACGAGATGGTCGTGGAGCAGGTTGACCTCGTCGACATAGAGCACCCCGCGGTGCGCGGCGGCCAGCAGGCCCGGCTCGAAGGCCTTCTCGCCCTCGGCGAGGGCGCGTTCGATGTCCAGCGCGCCCACCAGCCGGTCCTCGGAAGCGCCGACGGGCAACTCGACCATCCGCGCCGGACGTTGGACACCGGCCCGCGCGTCCGCGGTGTGCGGACCGTCCGGGCAGGCGGGGTCCGGTACCCGAGGATCACAGGAGAAGCGGCAGTGCGCGACGACCTCGACCTCCGGCATCAGCGCCGAAAGCGCCCGTACCGCGGTCGACTTGGCGGTGCCCTTCTCGCCCCGCACCAGCACACCGCCGACCGCGGGGGACACGGCGTTCAGCAGCAGCGCCAGCCGCAGGTCGTCCATCCCGACGATCGCCGTGAAGGGGTAGTGGGTGCTCACGCGGGGGTTCCTCCTACGGATGATGGTGCGGTGCGAGAGCGCGCCGGATGTCACGGTGCCCCCGGAGCCAGGAACGGCAGGCCGGTGGGCGCGCCGTCCTCGATGAGCCGAAGGAGCGCGGCGGTGTCGGCGTGCTCCTCGATCAGATCGCCGAGGCGGTCCAACTGCTCCTCGCGCAGTGCGGCGAAGCTGGTGTCGGGCGCCGGTACGAAGCGGCGGCCGGACGCCCGCGCCACCCGGCGCAGGAACGCCCGGCGGAAGCCGTCGCTCTCCAGCGACCCGTGCCAGTGCGTCCCCCAGACCGCGCCGGTCCGCACGCCGTCCAGGAACGGCTCGTCCGCGTCGCCGAGTCGGGCGACGCCGTGATGGATCTCGTAGCCTTCGACCGGCTCGCCCAGCGCCTTGCCGGACGGCCGGGCGAGGGTCTTCTCGGCTGCGAACCGGACATGTACCGGCAGCAGTCCGAGTCCGTCGACCGTCCCGGCCCGCGACTCCACCTCGTCCTCGATGGTCTCCCCGAGGATCTGGAAACCGCCGCAGATGCCCAGTACCGGCCTGCCCTCGGCGGCCCGTCGCCGTACCGCGTCCGCGAGTCCCCGCTCGTGCAGCCACCGCAGGGCCCGCACGGTGCCGCGGGTGCCGGGCAGTACCACCAGATCGGCGTCGGCGAGCTCCTCGGGGCGGTCCACGAAGCGCACCACGACACCGGGCTCGGCCGCCAGGGCGTCGACATCGGTGAAGTTGGACATCAGCGGTACGGCGGCGACCGCCACCCGCAGCACGTCCTCGCCGTACGGGGCAGCCGAGTTGGACTCCCGGACCGTGCCGCGCATGGACACCCGAAGGCCGTCCTCCTCGTCTATGCCCAGGCCGTGCGCGTACGGCAGCACACCGAACGTCGCGCGCCCGGTGATGCCGCGCAGCATCTCCAACCCCGGCTCCAACAGCGAGACATCGCCGCGGAACTTGTTGACCAGATACCCGGCGATCAGCGCCTGGTCCTCGCGGCTGAGCAGCGCCGTCGTACCGAAGAAGGACGCGAACACGCCACCGCGGTCGATGTCGCCGACCACCACCACCGGGAGCCGGGCGGCGCGCGCCAGGCCCATGTTGACGATGTCGGTGCGGCGCAGGTTGATCTCCGCCGGGCTGCCCGCGCCCTCGCAGATCACCACGTCATGGGTGTCGCGCAGCTGGCGGAGGCAGTCCGTCACGGTGGCCAGCAGCTTCTCCTGCCGTCCCGCGTACAGCGTTTCCCCGGGGGACGACCCGCCGGACCCCCCGAAATACCCGCGGGCGCTCAGTTCGCCCACCGGTTTGCCCAGCAGCACCACCTGGCTGGTGCGGTCACCGCCCGGCTTGAGCAGCACCGGATTCATCAGCGCGCTCGGCTCGACCCGGGCGGCCTGCGCCTGCATCGCCTGGGCGCGCCCGATCTCCGCCCCTTCGCGGGTGACGAACGAGTTCAACGACATGTTCTGCGCCTTGAACGGCGCGACGCTGACGCCCTTGCGGGCCAGCCAACGGCAGATGCCCGCCGTCACCACACTCTTGCCCGCGTCGGACGTCGTCCCCGCGATCAGCAGTCCACCGCTCATCGTCCCCTCCTGACCGCCAGCCGTCCGACCACGCACACCGCCAGCGCCAGCGCGCTCACCCGGCGGGACAGACGCACCGCGCGGTCGATGTCCGCCACCTCCACCGGCCGGTTGGCGCCCCCCAGCACCGGGCGGCGCTCGATCCGGCCCCCGTAGGAGAGCGTTCCGCCGAGCCGTACGCCCAACCCGCCCGCGAACGACGCCTCCACCGGACCGGCGTTGGGGCTCGGATGCTTCGGGCCGTCGGCCCGCCAGGTGCGCCACGCGCCGCGCCGGTCGGGGGCGGCGAGCACGGTCAGGGCGGCGGTGAGCCGCGAACCGGGGAAGCCGACCACATCGTCGAGGCGCGCGGACGCCCAGCCGAACCGCCGGTAGCGCGGCGACCGGTGACCGACCATCGCGTCCAGGGTGTTGACCGCGCGGAAGCCGACGAGCCCCGGTACGCCGCCGAGCGCCCCCCACACCAGGGCGCCGACGACCGCGTCGGAGGTGTTCTCCGCGACGGACTCCACGACGGCGCGGGCGATCTGCTGCCCGTCGAGCGCCTGCGGGTCACGGCCGCACAGGTGCGGCAGGCGCTCCCTGGCCAGCGTGAGGTCTTCGGCCCGCAGCGCGGCGCCGACGGCCTGGGCTTCCCGGGCCAGCGAAGTGCCGCCCAGCACGGCCCAGGTCGCCGCGCCGGTCAGCGCGACCGAGGCGGCGGGGGAGCGGCGGGCGAACCGGGACAGTGCGGCGGCGGCGGCCACCGCGCCACCCGCGCACATCGCGGTGTACACGGCTCCGCGGCCGCGGTGGTCACGCCACAGGGTGCGTTCACAGGCGGCGGCGGCCCGGCCGAAGGCGGCTACCGGATGCCCGCGGCGCGGATCACCGGTGAGCAGGTCGCCCGCGAAGCCGAGGACGGCGCCGTACCCGAAGAGGCGGTCGGCACGCATGGGTCAGACCGCCGTCGTTCCTCGGCGCGGCCGCGAGGTCAGGGCGAAGGGTGGTGTGCCGGGCATGGCAGGAGTCCTCACTCAGGGTCCGCGCCCTGGTTCGACGTGACCGGCGATGAGAGTCTCCTGGCTCCCGGATCGGCACACCCCCTGGCCTTCCAGCCGAATCTCTCGGCCGTGACGTTCGGGTGGAGGCGTACTCCCCGGTGACAGTGGCGGGACCGCGCCGGATTCGCACCGGCTTCCTCTCCTGTCGCCGTTTCGGCTTGGTGCCGTATGGCACCGGGCAGTCCACCACGCTGCGGGAACGGCCGTCAACCGGCCCACCCGTCGCCCGCCACCGCCCTCAACGGATGCCCTTGCGGGCGGCCCGAAATTCCTTGCCCTGGCAGGGGAGAGTGTGCGGAGGCCCACATGGGCGCACACAGAGCGCGGGCGGCGCACGCCGCCCGCGCTCGGCTCAACTCAGCCCGCGATGAGGTAGATCCCGTAGGCGACGGCCGCCGCGCACGCCGCGAAGGCGGTGTACGCACCGGCGCGCGCCGACCCCTGCTGCTTGGACAGCCCGACGATGCCGAAGGTGAACAGGCCCACCAGACCGAGCGTTGCGACGAGACTCACGCCGACGACCGACGCGAAGGCGCCCCAGTCGATGTTCACAGTGCGGCTTCCTTCCGGGGGGCTTGCGGCTGCGGGGCCGGGATGGTGGCGGCGAACGCCGTGTCGGGGGTGAAGGCGTCGAAGGACCCCGCGGCGGCGGGCAGCACTTCCGGTGCCGCCTCGGCAACGTCCTCGACGTCGTTGACGTTGGTGTGGTCGACCGGCTTGCGCATCGAGAGCAGCCAGGCCCCGGCGCAGACGGCCAGCCCCAGCAGACCGATCAGGATGACGCCCCAACTGCCCTGCAGGGCCACGAACGTCGCGCCCCCGGCCACCAGCCCGGCGGCGGGCAGGGTGATCAGCCAGGACAGCACCATCCGCTGCACCACGCTCCAGCGCACCACCGCGCCCTTGCGGCCGAATCCGGTGCCGGTGACGGCGCCGGAGACCACATGGGTGGTGGACAGCGCGAAGCCCAGGTGGGAGGAGGCGAGGATGGTGGTCGCGGCGGCGGTCTGGGCGGCGAAGCCCTGCGGCGGCTGGATGTCGGTGAGCTTCTTGCCCATGGTGCGGATGATCCGCCACCCGCCGAGGTACGTACCGAGCCCCATGGCGGTCGCGGCGGCGAGGATGACCCACAGCGGCGGGTCGGAGTGCGGGGCGATCATGCCGCCGGTGACCAGCGCCAGGGTGATGACGCCCATGGTCTTCTGGGCGTCGCTGGTGCCGTGGGCGAGCGAGACCAGGGCGGCCGAGGCGATCTGGCCCGCGCGGTAGCCCTTGGAGGTGGCCTCGGGGTCGGCGGCGCGTCCGATGCGGTAGGTCACCTTCGTCGCGAGCATCGCGGCGACACCGGCCACGACCGGTGAGACGACCGCGGGGATGAGGATCTTCATCACGATGGCGTTGCCGTGGATGCCGTGGGCTCCGACGGCCATCAGCGTCGCGCCGATGAGGCCGCCGAAGAGGGCGTGCGAGGAACTGGACGGCAGCCCGGCGAGCCAGGTCACCAGATTCCAGACAATGGCGCCGACCAGCGCCGCGAAGATCACTTCTGGCTTGACCCCGGCCTTTTCGTCGATGATTCCGCCGGAAATGGTCTTGGCCACCTGGACCGAGAGGAAAGCGCCAACGAGGTTGAGTACCGCGGCCATCGCCACCGCCGCCTTCGGCGCGAGCGCCCCGGTGGAAATGGTGGTGGCCATGGCGTTGGCGGTGTCATGGAAACCGTTCGTGAAATCGAACACGAGAGCGGTGATGATCACGACTCCGATGAGCAGCGTGAGGTGTTCCATTCACCCAGACAATCGTTCGGGCGGGCAGCGACGCGGCGACCGTACGGACAAAGAGTGAACGAAAGGTTAACGGAGCACGCCCTGCTGGTGCGAGAGGTCGGATCGCGCCAGGTTTTCCGCCGCGAAATGCGGTTATTACCGGGCTCCGCCTGAGACACGGTCAGTGGCGGCCCGAGATGCGGTCCGCGACCTGGGCCACCCGGTCGGTACGGCCGGTGCGGGCGGACTGCTCGCGTCGGTCCGCGGCACGGTACGCCGCGTACAGGCCGTGCACCCCGAGCCAGCGCAGCGGCTCCGGCTCCCAGCGCCGCACCCGGTGGCCCACCCACGGCAGCCCGGTCAGCTCGGTCGCGCCGCCCTGGCCCGAGTCCAGCCGGACCAGATCCCGCAGCGTACGTGCCGCCAGATTCGCCGTGGCGACACCGCTGCCCACATAGCCGCCCGCCCAGCCCAGGCCGGTCGCCCTGTCCAACTCGACGCTCGCGCACCAGTCTCGCGGCACCCCCAGCACGCCCGACCACGCGTGGTCGATCGCCACCCCTGCGGTCGCCGGGAAGAAGCGGACCAGGATCTCCCGCAGTGCCGCCACCGTCGACGCCTGGGTGCGGCCGTCGTTGTCGGTACGCGAGCCGAAGCGGTACGGGACGCCGCGCCCGCCCAGCGCTATGCGGTCGTCGGCGGTCCGCTGCGCGTACATGTAGGCGTGCGCGAGATCACCCAGTGTCTCGCGGCCCTCCCAGCCGATGGTGTCCCACACCTGCCGCGGCAGCGGCTCGGTGGCGATCATCGAGGAGTTCATCGGCAGCCAGGCGCGCCGCTGTCCCCTGATCCCGGCCGTGAACCCCTCCGTGCAGCGCAGCACGTAGGGCGCCCGCACCGTGCCGTACGGAGTGACCGCGTGTTTCGGCTGGATCTCGGTCACCGGGGTTGACTCGTGGACCACCACCCCCAGCGCCTCGACCGTCGCCGCCAGCCCCTGCACCAGCTTCACCGGGTGGATCCGCGCGCCGTGCGGCGTCCACGTACCGCCGACGGTGCCCGCGACCCGGATCCGCTCGGCCGTCTGCGCGGCGCCCAGCAGCAGCCGGTCCTTCTCCCCGAACGCCGTCTCCGCCTCGTGGAACGCCTTCAGCCGGGCCAACTGGGCCGGGGAGTAGGCGACTTCGAGCACCCCGCCCTTGTGGATGTCGGCGTCGATGCCCTCCTCCTCGGCGACCCGGATCACCTCGTCCACGGTGTCGTTCATCGCCCGCTGGAGCCGGACCGCCGCGTCATGGCCGTGCAGCCGCGCGTACCGGTCGCGTCCCGCGATCCCGTTGTACAGCCAGCCGCCGTTGCGGCCGGAGGCGCCGTACCCGCAGAACTTCTGCTCCAGCACCACGATCCGCAGGAACGGCGCCGCCTTCTTCAGGTAGTACGCGGTCCACAGCCCGGTGTAGCCGCCGCCCACCACGCACACGTCGGCCGTGGTGTCACCGGGCAGCGGTTCGCGCGGAGCGGGAACGCCGGTGGTCGCGTACCAGAAGGAGATACCGCCGTTGACGGTTGTCATGGGTGCCCTCATGTCGTGATCGCTGTTGGTGGCGGGACGCTACTGCGGTTTTTCCGGTACCGGCAATGGTCAACGTGTCAGGATCAGGCCCCGGAGGTGCGGTGAATGACAGCGGACAGCGAACTCACGGCGGCCTGGCGCGATGTGGTGGACACGGCCCGGCGGACCGCCGACGCGGGGCTGGTGGTCGGCACCTCGGGCAATGTCTCGGCACGCGTCGGCGACCTGGTGCTGGTGACGCCGAGCGGCGTCCGGTACGACCGGCTCGGCGACGCCGACCTGGTCGCCGTCGACCTCGACGGCCAGCAGCGGCTCGGCACGCTGCGGCCCACCAGCGAACTGCCGATGCACCTCGCGGTGTACCGCGCCACGGGTGCCCGCGCCATCGTGCACACCCACGCCGTGCACGCCACCGCCGCCTCCACGCTGGTGGACGAACTCCCCGCCATCCACTACATGTGCGCCGCCCTCGGCGGCCCGGTACGCGTCGCCCGCTACGCGACCTACGGCACCGACGAACTGGCCCGGCACATGCTGGCGGCGCTCCGCGACCGCACCGGCTGCCTGCTACGCAACCACGGCACGCTGGTGTACGCGAACAGTCTGGAGACGGCCTACGACCACACCGCCCAACTGGAGTGGATGTGCCAGGTATGGCTCACGGCCCGCGCGGCGGGCACCCCCGCGGTGCTGCCGCGGGCGGAAATCGCCCATGTCGCCCAACGCCTCCGCGACTACGGCCAACGGCAGTGACCTGCCGGGCGGGACTTCCCCCTGGTTCCGTCCGGTTCGCCAGCCACCCAGCGGCTCCCGGGGCCCGGGGCTAGCCCGGCCAGAGAAATCGCCGTCACCTGCCTGCCGCCCACCGAGTGGCTCCCGGGGGTCGGTGGGCTTGTCCCCGGAGGATCAAGCGCCGTCACTTCCCGCGCCACCCAGTGGCTCCTGGGGGCCGGGGGCTTGCCCCCGGAAGGAGACGCGTCTTCACTCGCCCGTCGTTACCGAATGGCTCCGGGGGTCGGGGGGCTTGCCTCCGGAGGATCAAGCGCTGTCACTTCCCCCGCCACCCAGTGGCTCCAGGGGGCCCGGGGGCTTGCCCCCGGAAGAAAACCCTCTTCACCCTCCCGCCCCCACCCAGTGGCCCGCGCCCGTGGCGCGATCGACACTGGAGTCGATGCGCCTACGTACTGCGGCGGCCCTGACCGCCAGCTGTCTCGGTGCCGGTGCGGTCGCCGTGGCGACCGGCCGGTGGGTGTCGGGGCTGGCCCTCAACCCGCGGCCCGACGGCTCGGCGATCGGGCCCGCCGCCACCGCGGAGGGCGAGCTGACCGTGCACTCCATCGCGCCGGGCCAGGTCACCCTCACCCGCTCCCTCACCTCGGCACGCCCCGGGATCTACGGGCTGACCGGCCCCGACTGCCACGCGACCGTCGGCCGGGTGCTGTCCACCACCCCCTACACCGTCACCCGCCGCCTCGAACGCGTCCAGTTCGGCAGGCTGGTGGACGGCACCCAGGTGACGATGACCCCGCAGGCCTACACCGGTGAGCCGCTGGGCGCCCATGGTCTGGCGTACCAGGAGGTGGCGGTCGACGGTGAACTCGGGCCGATGCCCGGGTGGTTCGTGGACGGGGCACGCGACACCTGGGTCATCGCCGTGCACGGCCTCGGCACCACCCGCCGCCATCCGCTGGTCGTCCTGCCGCTGCTGCACCGGCTGCGCTTCCCGGTCCTGATCATCAGCTACCGCAACGACCCCGGCGCCCCCGCGTCGCCCGACGGCATAGGGCATCTCGGCGACACCGAATGGCGTGACGTGGACGCCGCGGTGCGGTTCGCGGTACGTGAGGGCGCCCGCCGGGTGGTGCTGTACGGCTGGTCGACCGGTGCCGCGATGGCGCTGCGGGTGGCCGACCACTCGCCGCTGCGGGACCGGGTGAGCGGTCTCGTGCTCGACTCCCCGGTGCTCGACTGGCAGGCCGCGGTACGCGGGCTGGCGCGTGGCCGCGGGGTGCCGGGCCCGCTGGTGCCGCTCGGAGTGCGCGCCGCCGCGGGCCGGACCGGACTGCACGCGGAACGGCTCTCCGGATCCGCCGACCCGGCCCTGCTGTCCGTACCCACACTGATCATGCACGGCCCCGGGGACACCCTCGCCCCTTGGCGCGCCTCGCGCGACTTCGCCGAGCGGCGGCCCAAGCTGGTCACCCTGCACACCGTTCCGGATGCCGAGCACCAGGCGATGTGGAACGCCGACCCGGTCGGCTACGAGGAGGCGCTGCGGCGCTTTCTGACCCCGTTGATGTGATCACGCGGTGCCCAGGGGGTGACCGCCGGGGGTGCTCGTTTGGGATTCCGGGGACTCACCCGTAAGACTGCTCCCGTGACGTCCCGTTCCCAGCGTGACAACAGGCTCCGGCTCGTAACCAGGCAGCCCATCGCGGCCGTACGCAGGGCCACCGCGGCCCGCCGCACCGGGCCACCCCGGCCGCCGGAGGGAACCCCGGCCCCCGCCGAACTCGCCGCGCTGGCACGGTCGGTGCTCGCCGACGCGGTCCGGTTGGCCCGCTGGGCCGACGGCGAGGAGGGCGGCGCGCCGCGCGGCGCCTCGTTCGAGGGCGTCCGCGCACGGCGGGCGCCAGGCCGTACGACCCCGCTGCGCCCGGAGCCGAACGGGATACTGCCCGCACCGGAACTGCTGCGTGCCGCCGACGCACTGGGCTTGACGGACCATCGGGTGCGGGCGGCGTGGAACCACGCCCGGCTGGCCGGTCTCGTCGAACTGCGGGACGGCGTGGCGCGGTCCGGTTGGCGGCTGCGGGCCTGGGACCGCGACGACACCGCCGTACTGCGCGGCTGGGTCGCCCTCTTCGACGCCTGGTCGCTGTGCCACACCGCGCCGGGCGATGCCGATCCGTCCCTGGTCGCGGAGGTCATCGAGGCCGTCCCCCAACTCCTGTCGCTGCTGCACCTGTCCAGCGGCACGGCGGCGGCCCCCGTGCTGCTCGACCTGCTGCGGCAGCGGGTGGCGGAGCTGCGTACCGAACGGCATGAGCCGCCCGCCGACGGCGGCGCGGACCCGCTGCCCGCGCTGCTGGACTGGACTTGGGACGCGCTCGTCTCGGTCGGCGCGCTGCGGCCCCGCACCGGCGGCGAGGATGTCGCGCTCACTGCGCTGGGGAACTGGGCGGTCTGGGTCAAGTTGGAGCAGATCTGCGTGGCCGCGCAGTCGCCCGCCGGGCATATCGAGCAGTCGGCGGAAGACCTGCTACGGGCCTGTGCGCAGTACTCGCCGGGACCCGCGCGGGTCGAGTACCGCGCCTGGCTGGCCGCACGCCCGGTCGCCCAGGCGGTCAGCGAGCTGCTGGACGCGGCCCGGGGGGACGACGCGCTGCTGCGCGGCCTCGCCTTCGAGGCGCTGCGCACCGTCGGCGCCCCCGCGGAGTCCGCCGTGCGCGCCGTGGTCGACGAGCCGCAGCTGCGCCCGTACGCGCTGCTCTGGCTGGCCGAACAGCAAGGCGGCGAGCCCGAGGAGCAGATGACCCTGCTCACCCGCGAGGAAGCCACCTGGCTGTGGGTCGACACCGCGGCCGCCGTCGCGGACCACGGCGAGAGCCATCTGCTGGTCGGCCATCTGGAGACGGCCGTGCAGGAGTCGCTGCCCGCACTGCTGGACGAGGTACGCGGCACCGGCCACCCGCGCACCGTGCAGGTGCTGGTCGCGCTGGCCGCCGCGCACCCCGACCCGGCGCTGGCCAAGGCGGTACGGCGGGCCGCCTTCGAGGTCCACCACGGCGGCGAGTGAACCGCGGCCCGCGCCCCGGCGGCGGCGAGAACCCCTTCCGCGCGCTGGTCGCCGCGCGCCGCCGCAGCGGCAAGATCTTCCCGCGCGCCAGACCCCGCGGCCCGTGCTGCCGCAAGAACCTCCCGCCGCGACGGCGAGCAACCACAGCGCCGCGGACCGGCGGTCATACGCCCACCGCACCGCACACATCCCAGTGGTGAAGGCCCGCCCGACAGGCCGCGCGGCAGCGCTCCCCGGCCCGAACAGTCGCTCGCGGTCGGGCTGACCGCAAGCCCGGCCGCTGGGCGGCCGGAAATCCGTTTGCCGCGCCCCGGTAGACTGCTCGCATGGCAGTTCTCCTCGCGCATTAGACGGCAGCCGGAACCCCGCGGCTGGATCAACCCCAGCCCGGCGAAACCCCGCCCGTCCTGCCGTCCACCATGTCCTGGAGCCCCACCCGTGATCACTGCCTCCGGTCTTGAGCTGCGCGCCGGCGCCCGAGTCCTCATCGAATCCGCCTCCTTCCGCATCGCCAAGGGCGACCGCATCGGCCTGGTCGGCCGCAACGGCGCGGGCAAGACCACCCTCACCAAGGTCCTCGCCGGTGAGGGCCAGCCCGCCGGGGGCACGGTGACCCGCTCCGGCGAGGTCGGCTACCTCCCGCAGGACCCGCGCACCGGCGACCTCGACACCCTCGCCAGCGACCGCATCCTGTCCGCCCGTGAGCTGGACACCGTGCTGCGCAAGATGCGGGAGAACGAGGAGCGGATGGCCAACGGCAAGGGCGCCACCCGCGACAACGCGATGAAGAAGTACGCCCGCCTGGAGACCGAGTTCCTCACCAAGGGCGGATACGCGGCCGAAGCTGAGGCGGCCACCATCGCCGCCGCGCTCGGCCTGCCCGACCGGGTGCTCGGCCAGCCGCTGCACACCCTGTCCGGCGGTCAGCGGCGCCGCGTGGAGTTGGCCCGGATCCTCTTCTCGGACGCCGACACCCTGCTGCTGGACGAGCCGACCAACCACCTCGACGCCGACTCGATCGTCTGGCTGCGCGACTACCTCAAGAACTACAGCGGCGGCTTCGTGGTCATCTCCCACGACATCAACCTCGTGGAGACGGTGGTCAACAAGGTCTTCTACCTCGACGCCAACCGCTCGAACATCGATGTCTACAACATGGGCTGGAAGCTGTACCTGGCTCAGCGCGAGGCCGACGAGAAGCGCCGCAAGCGCGAGCGCGCCAACGCCGAGAAGAAGGCCGCCGCGCTCAACTCCCAGGCCGACAAGATGAGGGCCAAGGCCACCAAGACCGTCGCGGCCCAGAACATGGCCCGCCGCGCGGAGAGGCTGCTGTCCGGCCTGGACGCGGTACGGGTCTCCGACAAGGTCGCCAAGCTGCGCTTCCCCGACCCGGCACCGTGCGGCAAGACCCCGCTGATGGCCTCCGGCCTGTCCAAGTCGTACGGCTCGCTGGAGATCTTCACCGACGTCGACCTGGCCATCGACAAGGGCTCCCGGGTGGTCATCCTGGGCCTCAACGGTGCGGGCAAGACGACGCTGCTGCGCCTGCTCGCCGGGGTCGAGAAGCCCGACACCGGCAACGTCGAGCCGGGCCACGGCCTCAAGCTCGGCTACTACGCCCAGGAGCACGAGACGCTGGACCCGGACCGCACGGTCCTGGAGAACATGCGCTCGGCCGCGCCCGACATGGACCTGGTCGACATCCGCAAGACCCTCGGCTCCTTCCTGTTCTCCGGGGACGACGTGGACAAGCCGGCGGGCGTGCTGTCCGGTGGCGAGAAGACCCGGCTGGCGCTGGCCACCCTGGTGGTCTCCAGCGCCAACGTGCTGCTCCTCGACGAGCCCACCAACAACCTCGACCCGGCCAGCCGCGAGGAGATCCTCGGCGCGCTGCAGACCTTCACCGGTGCGGTCGTGCTGGTCACCCACGACGAGGGCGCGGTGAGCGCGCTCCAGCCGGAGCGGATCATCCTGCTGCCGGACGGCGTGGAGGACCTGTGGGGCGACGAGTACGCGGACCTGGTCTCGCTCGCCTGAGCCGGATCGTTGTCTGGCCGGCACAGCGGCCGGTCCGTGCCGGGATCCGGCCGCGTCCGGTGGCGTGATCGGTCTTCTGGATCATTCTTCTGGATCATTCGGCTTACCTGTGATCCATCATCTGCGTGAGGACGGCTGGTACCCCGGTACGCCAGGCCTGGACCATGGTCCGGCGGCCGGTGATCAGCCTCGTAGCCGCCGTACGCTCCTTACGCACGGTGATGACCAGCGATTTCTCGATCGACTTCGTCCCGGCGAAGAAACACGCCTGTGCGAAATCCTTTCCCTTCGCGCCGCACCGCCCGGGCGGTGAATTCCGTCGGCCGCTCACGTTGTTCCTTCAGACCTTGTCGAATGGGTGGCCAGGAAGCGCTGGAGGGGTGATCATGAGAGTCCAGAGCGCACTTCCCTAGAGGAGGCACGGGTGGCCGAGACTCTGAAGAAGGGCAGCCGGGTAACCGGCGCCGCGCGCGAAAAGCTCGCGGCAGACCTGAAGAAGAAGTACGACTCCGGTGCGAGTATCCGGGCACTGGCCGAGGAAACCGGCCGTTCCTACGGATTCGTGCATCGGATGCTCAGCGAGTCCGGTGTGACTCTGCGCGGTCGCGGAGGTGCGACGCGGGGCAAGAAGGCGGCAACGGCCTGACGGCACCGGGCACCCCGGTCTGCCACGGACCCGGCGGCGGTGACCACCCGGTCACCTCGGCTGACGGCCGGGTGGTTACTGTTCGGTAATCCTGTCCGTGGCCCGCTCGGAGGTGCCCGATGTCCGAACCCAACGCTCCGACCACCGCTGCGCAGGCGGATCCGCTGCTGATGCGTGACGGCGTACGGCTCACCGTGGACAACGGTGCCGTCGCCACCATCACCTTGTGCAACGCCGCCAAGCGCAACGCGCAGTCGCCCGCCCTGTGGCGGGCGCTGGTCGAGGCGGGGCGACTGCTTCCCGGTAGCGTCCGGGTCGTCGTGCTGCGTGCGGAAGGCGTCTCCTTCTCCGCGGGGCTCGACCGGCAGGCGTTCACGCCCGAGGGGTTCGACGGCGAACCGTCCTTCATCGACCTCGCACGCGGCTCCGAAGCCGACCTCGACGCGACCATCGCCACCTACCAAGCGGCATTCACCTGGTGGCGGCGGAACGACTTGGTCAGCATCGCGGCCGTGCAGGGCCACGCCATCGGCGCGGGTTTCCAGCTCGCGCTCGCCTGCGATCTGCGGGTGTGCGCGGACGATGTGCAGTTCGCCATGCGCGAGACCAGCCTCGGCCTGGTGCCCGACCTCGCGGGCACCAAGCCGCTGACCGGACTCGTGGGCTATGCACGGGCGTTGGAGATCTGCGCCACCGGCCGCTATGTGCACGCCGAGGAGGCCGAGCGCACCGGCCTGGCCAACCTCGTGGTGCCGTCCGCCGAGCTCGACTCGGCGGTACAGGACCTCGCCGCGGCCCTGCTGGCGGCCCCGCGCGACGCCGTCATCGAGACGAAGGCGCTGCTGCGGGACGCCGCTTCGCGTACGTATGAGGAGCAGTGCGCGGCGGAACGGGCCGCGCAGGGGCGGCGGTTGCGTGATCTGGCGGGTGTCGGCGAGTAACTGTTCCGGGGCTTGCGGGGGCTGTTCCCCCGGAGCCCCTACTCGACGTCGGTCACCAGGACCGCCACCCCGACCCTGGCCCGTACCGCGCGTGCCACATCCAGCGCACGCCAGCCCGCGGCCACCGCGATCTGTGTCAGGACATCCGGGCCCACCCCGCCCAACCGCGAGGTGAGCCGGGCGACTCCCGGCACGGACGCGGCGCCCTCGCCCGCCCCGCCCGCCGCGCGCTGGCCACCGCGGTCAGCGCGCTCACCGTGTTCACCGCGGGGGCGGTCGTCGTCCAGCAGTCCGCTGACCCGCAGGTCGATCGCGGTGACCACCAGCCCGAGATCCGCGTCGGCGCTGTCGGCCAGCGCCGCCCGTAGCTCATCCGCCGTCGCGGGGAGCGGCCGGTCGCCGGTCGCCTCGAAGTCCGCCTCGATCCGCAGGGGGCCCGGCGGCAGGGCGCTGGGCGGCGCGGCCACGTCCGCGGCCGCCCCCGGCGACTCGCCACCCGCCAGTGCGATGCGCAGCGCGCCCAAGCGGCCGCCGGCCACCGCGGCCGCCGCTTCGCGCAGTACGCCAGCCGCCGCCTGCTCGGTGATCCACGAGCCGTCCGCCGCCTCTCCCAGCGGCAGCACCCGGCCGATGCCCAGTTGCCCCCGTACCGTGTGAGCCAACCGGTCAGTGGGCATCGGTGTCTCCTTCCCGGGGCGTGCGCGCCCGATCGCCTGAATAGCGGCGCGGCCCACGCAACCCGGCGGCACGGTTGGGTAGGCGCACATAGTCTGGCAGCGGAGCGACCGCCGCGGCCTCTCGACGCTTCCCGACCGGAAGGGATGACGCGCGATGACGGAGATCACACAGCGGAACCACCCCGAAGGCACTGACAGCGCAGCGGGCGCGGCGAAGAAGACCACAGGTGAGGACCGGCGCTCGCGCGTCAGACAGGGTCTCGGCGACCCGGCCACCCGGGGACGCACCACCATCGCCGACGGTGTCGTGGAGAAGATCGCCGGACTCGCCGCCCGCGAGGTGATCGGCGTACACGCGCTGGGCACCGGCCTCGCCCGGACCCTGGGCGCGGTACGGGAGCGGGTGCCCGGCGGGGCCAGGTCGGCGTCCTCCTGTGGGGTCAAGGCCGAGGTCGGCGAGGTGCAGACGGCGATCGACCTGGACATCGTGGTCGACTACGGCGTCTGCATCACCGAAGTCGCCCGCGCCGTACGGGAGAACGTGATCGCCGCCGTCGAGCGGATGACCAGCCTTGAGGTCGTCGAGGTCAACATCGCGGTCGGCGATGTGAAGCTGCCCGACGAGGAAGACGAAGAACCGGAACCGAGGCTCCAGTGACAGCGCGGGTGATGACGGGGAGCGGACGATGAGCAGGGGCGCGGTGGGCATGGCCGCCGGAATGGCGCTCGGCTTCGCCGGGTACTTCGGCGGATTCCCTGCCTTCCTGCTGGTGGCGGCGCTGGGCGCGGTCGGGTTCGTGGTCGGGCGGTTCCTTGACGGTGATCTGGAGCCCGGGGACTTCTTCCGGCCGCGCGAGCACCACCGGCGCCGATGAGGGGCGACCGGCCCGTGCCGGTACCGGCCGCCGAGCGCGGGAGGACCCGGATCGCCGACCGGGTGGTCGCGAAGATCGCTTCGCAGGCCGCCCGTGAGGCGCTGGGCGAGGTGCCGCAGGCGCACCGGGTGCCCGGCGACCGGGTTCCGCACGCGTCGGTCTCGGTGCGCCCGGCCGCCGCGCGGGAGAGCGGCAGGGGGCTGGCGACGGTCAGGCTCTCGGTGGAGCTCGGCTACCCGGTGGACGTCCGCTCCGTGTGCGCCATGGTCCGCCGACGGGTGGCGGAGAAGGTGCGCGCGCTGACGGACATGGACGTCCCCGAGGTCCGGGTGGAGGTCGAACGGCTGCACTCGGCGGCCATGGAGCGCGCGGAGCCGGGGAGGGCGACATGACGGACCCCGGATCCGAACACCGGCCCGGCGGCGAGCGCGACGACGGCACGACGGGACGGCTGCCGACCGTCGGCCCTGGCGCACCTGTCGCGTACGGGGCGCAGCCGCCGCCCGTCGTGCCCGCACCGGCCGGTCGCGCCCGGCGGTTCTGGTCGGCCCGGCGGGTGCCGTCCGCGATCACCGCCCTGCTCGCCCTCGCGGTGGCCGGCTCGATCCTCTACGACGTGGCGGCGGTACGGGCCGGACGGCAGGCGATGACCTGGCGCAGAAGGCTCACCGAGGAACTGGCCACCCGGCCGCTGCAGGACCACTGGGTGCTCACCGGCGCCGCGGTCGCCGCGCTGCTGGGCCTGTGGCTGATCGTCCTCGCGCTGACCCCGGGGCTGCGCTCGCTGCTGCCGATGCGCCCGGCCGCCGCGCCGGTACGCGCCGCCCTGGACCGCGCGGCGGCCGGGCTGCTGGTACGGGACCGGGTGCTTGAGGTGTCCGGCGTGCGGTCGGTGCGGGTCTCCGTCTCCCGGCGCTCGATCAAGGTCCGCGCCGATGCGCATTTCCGTGATCTGGACGACGTACGGCAGGACGTGGACGCCACGCTGCGGGAGGCGGTGCGCTCGCTGGGCCTGGACCGGCGGCCCGCGCTGTCGCTGACCGTACGGCGGGCGGGAAGGGGGTGAGCGGGAGTGCGTACCCGGGTGAACCGGACGCTGTTGTGCCTGATCGGACTGATCCTGCTCGCGGTCGGCTGCGCGGTGCTGATCGGCGGGCTCGACCTTCCGCGCCACTGGGGTTTCTCGCTGCCCTCCTGGTGGCCGTACCGGGGACCGCACGATGTGCTGCTCAGCGCGCACGGCCGCACCCGATACCGGAAGGACAGCTGGTGGTGGCCGGCGGTCATCGGCGTGCTCGCGGTCCTGGCGGTGATCGCACTGCTCTGGCTGCTGGCGCAGTTCCGGCACCGCAGGCTCGGCCAGGTGCTGGTGCACAGCGGTGGCGACGGCGACGTGGTGCTGCGCGGCCGTGCGATGGAGCAGGCCCTGGCCGCCGACGCCGCGGCGCTGCCCGGGGTGATCAGCGCTGAGGTGCTGCTGGGCGGCGGGCGTACCCGCCCCAGGGCGGGGGTGTGGCTGGTGCTCGACCGGTATGCCAGACCGGCCGAGGTGGTGTCGGATCTCGACGCCCGGGTGCTTGCCGAAGCCCGCGCCTCGACGGGACTCGCCGAGCTTCCGGCCGAGGCGCGGTTGCGGGTCGAGCGCCATCGCGCCCGCCGCGTCGAATAGTTGACGGTACGTCAGAATCCGTGCTGGTGGCCGCCGTCGACCGGGACCATGATGCCGGTCAGATAGGACGCTGCGGGCGACAGCAGGAACGCGGCGGTCCTGCCGAACTCCTCGGGGGTGCCGTAGCGGCGCAGCGGAATCGACGCGGTGTGGCGGGCGCGGGCGGCCTCCGGATCACCGCCGAGCGCGTCCAGTTCGCGCACCCGGTCGGTGTCGATCCGGGCCGGCAACAGTCCGAGGACCCGGATGCCGCGCGGACCGAGCTCGTTGGCCATGGTCTTGGCCACGCCCGCGAGCCCCGGCCGCAGCCCGTTGGAGATCGCCAGCCCCGCGATCGGCTCGTGCACCGAGCCGGACAGCACGAAGCCGATGACTCCGCCGGAACCCAGCTCGGCCGCGGCGGTCCGGGCGATGCGTACCGCCCCGAGGAAGACCGTCTCGAACGCCTCCCGCCACTGGCTGTCCTCGATGGCGGTGACCGTGCCCGCGGGCGGCCCGCCGACGCTGATCAGCACTCCGTCGAAGCGCCCGAAGCGGCCTCGCGCGGCGGTGATCAGCCGCTCGGCGCTGTCCGCTTCGGCGTTGTCCGCGACCACGCCGAGCGCCCGCCGCTGACCGCCGAGTCGCTCGACGGCGGCGTTGACCGACTCCTCCTTGCGCCCGCTGACCACGACCCTCGCGCCGTCGGCCACCAGTTCGCGGGCGGCGGCGAAGCCCAGCCCGCGGGTCGCTCCGGTGAGTACGTACACCCTGTCCTTGAGCCCGAGATCCATGACGCCATCGTGCCCGACGGCAGGGAGGTGAACTACGCGGGGCCGCGGGCGGGTCGCTGGCCGGATTCCGTGCCCGTGAGCGTCATCGCTGTGTTGACCAGGGCGATATGGCTGAACGCCTGCGGGAAGTTGCCGAGTTGGCGACCGGCGACCGGATCCCACTCCTCGGCGAGCAGCCCCACATCGTTGCGCAGCGCCAGCAACTGCTCGAACAAATCGGCCGCGTCCTTGTGCCGCCCGATCGCGGCGAGCGCGTCGGCAAGCCAGAACGAGCAGGCCAGGAAGGCTCCTTCGGAACCCGGCAGACCGTCCACGGCGTCCTTCGCGCTCTTGTCGAGCGAGTAGCGGCGGACGAAGGCGCCGTAGGCGAGTTCGTCGCGTACCGCGTCGATCGTGCCGATCACCCGTGGATCGGTCGCCGGGAGAAAGCCGACCTGCGGGATCAGCAAGGTGGCGGCGTCCAACTCGGTGGAGCCGTACGACTGGGTGAAGGTGTTGCGCTCCGGGTCGTAGCCCTTCTCGCACACCTCGCGGTGCACCTCGTCGCGCATCGCCCGCCAGCGGTCGACGTTGCCGCCCAGCTCCGGGTTGGCCTCGACCGCCCGCACCATACGGTCCGCCGCGACCCAGGCCATCACCTTGGAGTGCACGAAGTGCCGGCGCGGGCCGCGGACCTCCCACAGCCCCTCGTCGGGTTCCCGCCAGGCGGACTCCAGGAAGTCCATCAGCAGCCGCTGGATGTTCCAGGCGTGCTTCTTGTCCGGCAGGCCGTAGGTCCTGGCCAGGTGCAGGGAGTCCAGGACCTCGCCGTACACGTCCAGTTGGAGCTGGTCGACCGCCGCGTTGCCGACCCGTACCGGAGCCGAGCCCTCGTAGCCGGGCAGCCATGGCACCTCGAACTCCGGCAGTCTGCGCTCGCCTCCGAGCCCGTACATGATCTGCAGGTCGGCGGCGTCACCGGCGACCGCGCGCAGCAGCCAGTCGCGCCACTCGGCCGCCTCCTTGAGGTAGCCGCTCTCGACCAGCGCGCCGAGGGTCAGTGTCGAGTCGCGCAGCCAGCAGTACCGGTAGTCCCAGTTGCGCACCCCGCCGATCTCCTCGGGCAGCGATGTGGTGGGCGCCGCCACGATGCCGCCGGTGGGGGCGTAGGTCAGCCCCTTGAGGGTTATCAGCGACCGCAGCACCGCATCGCGCCACGGGCCGGCGTACGTGCACCGCTCGGCCCACTTGTGCCAGGCCCTCTCGCTTTGGGCCAGCGCCTTGTACGGGTCGATCGGTTCGGGCGGCGACTCGTGCGACGGGTTCCAGGACAGGACGAACGCGACATTCTCCCCAGCGGAGACGGTGAACTCCGAGTGTGTGGCGTAGTCCTTGCCGTAGGTGCGCACCTCGGGAACGCTGCGAAACCACACCGAGTCCGGACCGGCGACCGCCTCACGCGTTCCGTTGGTCCGCCGCACCCAGGGCACGACACGGCCGTAGTCGAAGCGCAGCCGCAGTCTGCTGTGCATCCGGACCGTGCCCGAAACCCCCTCGACGATCCTGACGACCTCGGGGGTACGGTCCCGCTGCGGCATGAAGTCGATCACCTTGACGGTGCCGGACGCCGTCTCCCAGACGCTCTCCAGCATCAGGGTGTCGTCCCGGTACGAACGGCGGGTGCAGTGCTCGCCGTTCTTCGACGGGGACAGCCGCCAGTGCCCGTTGTCCTGGTCGCCGAGCAACCGGGCGAAGCATGCCCCGGAGTCGAAACGCGGCAGACACAGCCAGTCGATCGAGCCGTCCTTGCCGACCAGCGCCGCGGTCTGCAGATCGCCGATCAGAGCGTAGTCCTCGATACGTCCAGCCACGGCGCCGCCTTCCGGGTAACGGATCTCGTCGGATCGTCTCTGGGGTATGCCCGGTTCAGGCGCCCGCAGTCGCCTCCGTCTTCTCGGCCTCCGCGAGGGCCTCCGCCTTCTCCCGGGTGCGCAGTTGGTCCCTGCGCTCGCGCCGGACCAGGATGACCCAACCCACCGGGACCATCACCACGAACAGCCACCACTGCCAGGCGTATGCGAGGTGCGGGGGGCTGTACCAGCCGCCGCTGTCGCCGGGCGTCGGGGCCGGGACCAGCTCGGGCTGGTCGCCGGACGGCTTGGGGGAGGTGCCGGTCAGCTCGATGTAGCCGCCGAGCAGCGGCTGGGACACGGACTGGGTCAGCTTCGAGCTGTTGATCAGCATGATCTGCCGCGCGGGCAGCCCGGACTTGTCGCGAACGCTGGTGCTGGCGGTGGTCTCGTCCGGCCGGATCCGGCCGGTGACCGTGACCTCGCCGGACGGCGTGGCCGGGACCGGAGGGAACGAGACGCCGTCGCCGTACTGCGGGGCCGGGATCCAGCCCCGGTTGATCAGGACGGCCCTGCCGTCGCTCATCACCAGCGGGGTGACCAGGTAGTACCCGATGGTGGAACCGTCCGACGAGGTGCGGTGCCGGACCACGACCTGATGCGCCGGGTCGTAGTGGCCCTTGGCCGTCACGCTGTGGAAGTTGTCCTGCGAGGCGACCTCGGCGCCCGGCGCGGCCAGCTTCTCCACGGGGACGACGGGAGCGGCCAGGCTCCGGGCGATCGCGGAGTTCTGCGCGGCCTGGCTCTCATGCCGGTGCATTTGCCACAGCCCGAGCTCCACCATGGTGGGCATCAGGACCAGGCAGACGAGGGTGAGGATCACCCATTGCCTTGACAGCAGGAAGCGGTACACCCCACGACGGTACAACTCCGTCGTGGGGTGATCACCGTGGGGTCAGGCCATGGGCGCGCCCACCCGGTCGACGATGCCCTGGACCCCCTCGGCCTTGGCGCAGTGGGCGCTGCAGAACTGGCGGCCGTTGGCCTCGACACCGTGGCCGACGACCTGTACCCGGCAGTGTTCGCAGATCGGCGCCATGCGGTGGATGGCGCACTCGAAGCAGTCGAAGACATGCACCGCGCCGCCCTGCGCGTGCACCTCGAACGTCATGGAGTAGTCGTTTCCGCAGACCTCGCAATGTCCCATGCGGTCAGAGTGCGGGGCGCCGCGCCGCCCGGACAACGCTGTGCCTGGCGGGTCGCCGTGACTCCGCCCGTACGGCCTACCGCCGCTCACCCCTCGGCCGGGGCCACCTCCTGCAGCAGTTCCCGGAACCGCGCCTCGTCCACCACCGGGGTGCCGAACCGGCGGGCGTTGGCCACCTTTCCCGCGGGAGAGCCGGGGTCGTTGGTGACCAGCAGACTGGTCAGCCGGGAGACGCTGGAGGCCACATGCAGCCCCGCCTCGGTGGCCCTGTCCTCCAACAGCTCGCGGTCGACGGCCGTATCACCCGAGAAGGCGACCCGCATCCCCTGTATCAGCGGCCCGCCCGGCAGCAGACGGCCCGGGTTGGGGTACGGGCACGGCGGCCGCCTGCGCGACTGCCGCCAACTGGTGGGTGCGTAACCGGCCGAGCGCAGCGGCCCGCCGCGCGGCGACCACTCGGTGAGGGGCTGGCAGGCGTGCAGCGGGAGCGGCAGCCCGGCGGCCGCCGCCAGATGCAGGCTCGGCCGGAACGCCTCGGCCAGCACCCGCGCGTCATCGAGGGCGTGGTGCGCCTGGCGCTGTATCACGCCGTAGTGCGCGGCGAGCGATTCCAACTTGTGGTTGGGCAGCGGAAGCCGCAGCTGCTTGGAGAGCATGATGGTGCACAGCCGCTGCTCGACCGGCGCGCGGTGGTCGGCGCGGGCGTACTCGCGGGCCAGCATCGACCAGTCGAAGACGGCGTTGTGGGCGACCAGCACCCGGCCGGAGAGCCGTTCGGCCAGTTCGTCCGCGATGTCCGGGAACAGCGGGGCGTCGGCGAGCACCTCGCTGGTCAGCCCGTGGATCCACACCGGGCCGGGGTCGCGCTGGGGATTGACCGGCGAGTACCAGTGGTCCTGGACGGTGCCCTGCGCGTCCAGGCGGTAGACGGCCGCCGACACTATCCGGTCGTCACGGCCCAGCCCGGTGGTCTCCACGTCCACCACCGCGTACCCGTCCGGGTAGGCGGTGGGCCACGGGGACGGGAGCTCGGTCGGGGCCGCGCGGTCCGTTTGGTTCTCCAGCATGGTCATTGAGGATAGGGGGCGGCACCGACAGTCATGGACCGAGCAGGGCGTTCACCAGTGCGCGGGTGGCCGTCAGATAGAGCCGCTCGGAGTTGGGCGGTGCCGCCAGGGCGCGGGCGAGCGCCGGGTCGTGGCCCGCGCGCTGAGCCGTCCACAGGTCCCCTTCCGCCGGGCGCTGTACGGGCGAGCGCTCGCGGTTCCGCTCGACCAGTACGAATCCGATGACATGGAACTCGATGGCCCGCACCGCCTCGGCGGCGCGGGCGCCGCGCAGTCCCGCCGCGTGCACCTCGTGGACCAGCGCCTGCTGGGCGGGCAGGAACATCAGCTCGGTCAGGCCGCGTTCGTGCACCATCGCGATCAGATGCGGGCGCTCGCGCAGCATCCTGCGCTGGGCGCGGACGATGGAGACCACCCGCTGCGCCGGGGTGCGGCCGGTGGGGGTGATGGCGCCCATCTCCCGCACGGTGCGCGTCACCAGCTCCTCCAGCAGGGTTTCGCGGTTGCCCACATGCCAGTAGATCGAGGTGACCGCCGTGCCCAGCTCGGCGGCGAGTTTGCGCATCGTCAGCGCTTCCGGGCCGTGTTGTGAAACGAGGTTGGCGGCGGCGTCCAGGACATCCTCGCGGGTCAAGGCGGTGCGCTGCGATCTCGGCATGATCGGCCCTCAATTTCGTTACGTGCGCGGCTCTTTACCCTTCAAGGCTGCCGTTGTAACCCAGTTACAGACGTCGGTACCGCGAACGAAGGGCGATACGTGATGGCACGCGTACGGTACGGCCCGCGTGACGAGGCCGAGATCACGGCGGCGCGGGCGGCGGGCGGCAGGCTCCCCGACATCTGGTCGACGGGCGTGACCGCCCTGTGGGAGACCGATGCCGACGTGGTGGCGCAGGTGCTGCCGCCCCCGCTGAAGCCGGGGGAGCGGCCGCTGGTTCGGGTCAACATCAGCCAAGTCGACCTGTTCGGACATCCGTTGGGCGCCGGATCGGTCGCGGTCGCCGCCCGGCACGGCGCCGTCGACGGCTGGTACCCGCTGGTCATGCCGATGACCACGGAGCGCGCGCTGATCGGCGGGCGCGAGGTGTTCGGTGAGCCGAAGAAGCTCGGCGAGGTCTCGGTGCGGCGCGAAGGCCCGCGGGTGTCCGCGGAACTCATCCGGCACGGCATCGCGTTCGTCGAGGTCGACGGCGCGGTGACCGGTGCGCTACCGGTGCCGCGGCCATCGGAGAAGACCGACTTCTACTTCAAGTTCCTGCCCGCCGTGGACGGCAGCGGCCTGGAGGGCGACGCGTTCCTGGTGCACTGCACACGGCGTGAGCGGGTCCGCGAACTGGCCGCGGTCGCCGGGCGCGTGGTGCTGCGGGAGTCGGCGTACGACCCGGTGGCCGACCTGGCGGTGCGCGAACTCGTCGAGATCACCGTCGGCGAGAAGTCCAGCGACCAGTCGGGCCGGGTGGCCGAGCGGGTCGGCGCACGGTCCCTGCTGCCGTACATCCACCAGCGCTACGACGACGCGGCGCAGATCCTCGACGCCCCGCCGCGGGAGGCGTGATGGAACTGGAGGCCGGACAGGTCGCGGTGGTCACGGGGGCGGCCAGCGGCATCGGCTTCGCCATGGCGCGGCGGTTCGCCGCCGAGGGGCTGCGGGTGGTGCTCGCCGATGTGGAGGAGGACGCGCTGGTCAAGGCGGTGGCCGCGTTGCGTGAAGAAGGCGCCGAAGTCCTCGGCCAACTCACCGATGTGAGTGAGCCGGACTCGGTCACCGCGCTCGCCGAGGCGGTGTACAGGACTTACGGCGCCGTGCACGTGCTGTGCAACAACGCGGGGGTCGGCTCCGGCGCCGAGGGCCGGATGTGGGAGCACGACCCCAGGGACTGGCAGTGGGCCTTCGCGGTCAACGTGTGGGGCGTCTTCCACGGCGTACAGGCCTTCGTGCCCCGGATGCTGGCCGCCGGGCAGCCGGGCCATGTGGTCAACACCTCGTCGACGGACGGCGGTCTGGCACCGCTGCCCACCGCCTCGGTGTACGCCGTCACCAAGGCGGCAGTGGTCACCATGACCGAGTCGCTCTACGCCCATCTGCGGGCGGAAGCCGCGCCCATCGGCGCCTCCGTCCTCTTCCCCGGCCCGCACATGCTGCGGACCGGACTGTGGGAGTCGCACCGCAACCGCCCCGCCAGGTACGCCAAGTCCCGCCCGCGCCGCTCCCCTTACCGCACCCTCGCACAGTGGGAGGCGGCGATGCGGGAAGCCGGACACGAGGTGGAGTTCACCCCCGTCGAGCAGGTCGCGGAACTGGTGGTGGACGGCATCCGGGCGGACCGCTTCTGGCTGCTCCCGGCGAGCGAGCGCAGCGACGCGCAGATCAGGGCGCGGGCCCGGTCGATGCTGGACCGCGCCGATCCGGCCTACCTCGAACGCTTCATCCTGGACTGAGGTGAGGAGCACCGATGACGGATCGCTATCTGATCGTGTCCTCCGACTGCCACGCCGGTCTGCCCACCGAGGAGTACCGGCCGTATCTGGAGTCGAGGTTCCACCGCGCCTTCGACGACTTCCTGGCGCAGCGCGACGCGCGACGCGCGGCGATGACCCGGCTCGGGGTACGGAACGAGGCGTTCGCCGCCAAGTGGTTCCAGGACAACGCCGAAGGGCTGCGCGGCGGTTGGGACAGCGCGCAGCGCGACAAGGAACTGGACGGCGACGGAGTGGCCGCCGAGGTCGTCTTCCCGGACGCGGACGCCGTGGACAGCGGAACCGCCGCGCCCTTCGGCGTCGGCCTCGGCCTGTCCGGCGACCACGACCCGGAACTCGGCATGGCGGGCGCGCGGGCCCACAACCGCTGGCTGGCCGAGTTCTGCGCGCTCAACCCGCGGCGCCGCTGCGGTGTGGCCCTGCTGCCGATCACCGGCGACACGGACCAGGTCGTCGCGGAGATCCGACGGGCGAGGGAAACGGGTCTCGGCGCCCTGATGATCCCCGCCATGTGGGGGGACAACGCGCCCTACCACGACCGGCGTTACGACCCGGTATGGGCGGAGGCCGAGGCGCTGCGGTTGCCGGTCGTCACCCATTCCGGCACCGCCCCGCGCCATGAGTACGGCGACCATCTGGGCATCTTCGTCAGCGAGGTCACCTGGTGGCCGGCGCGCCCGTTGTGGTTCCTGCTGTGGTCCGGGGTGTTCGAACGCTTCCCCGGGCTGCGGTTCGGGGTGGCCGAGTCCGGCTGCTGGTGGCTGCCCAATCTGCTGTGGTTCATGGACCGGCTCTACCTCGGGGCGCACGGCGGCAAGAAGCTCTCCCCGTTCGCCGAACTGCGGCGGGCGCCCAGCGCGTACCTGGACCGCAATGTCTTCATCTGCGCGACCAACACCAAGCGCCGGGAACTCGCCCACCGGTACGAGATCGGGGTGGACAACATCCTGTGGGGAAGCGACTTCCCGCACCCCGAGGGCACCTGGCCCGACACCCGTGAGTGGGTGAGGAACACCTTCCACGACGTCCCGGTGTCAGAGGCGCGGCGCATGCTGGGTCTTGCGGCACTCGACGTCTTCGGGTTCGACGCCGAGGCACTGCGGCCCATCGCGGCCCGAATCGGTCCACGGCCACAGGAGTTGGGGCAGCCGGAGGACCAGACGGCGGTCGAGCGGTCATGGGCGCGCGCCCGCGAGACCGGCCGCCACTGGCTCACCGGGCATGACTTCCCGTACCTGGGAAAGGAGGAGGCATGACCGAGCGGTACACGGTGATCTCGGCGGACTGCCACGCCGGAGCCGATCTGCTGGACTACCGGCCGTATCTGGCGTCCCGGCACCATGAGGCCTTCGACGCCTGGGCGGCCTCCTACGTCAATCCGTGGGAGGACCTGGTGGCGCCGGAGGCGGCGCGCAACTGGGACTCGGACCGGCGGCTGGCGGAGCTGGAAGCGGACGGCATCGTCGCCGAGGTCGTCTTTCCCAACACCATCCCGCCGTTCTTCCCCAGCGGTTCACTGGTCGCCCCGGCGCCCACCCGTGAGGAGCTCGCACTGCGCTGGGCCGGGCTGCGGGCGCACAACCGCTGGCTCGCGGACTTCTGCGCCCAGGCCCCCGGGCGGCGTGCCGGAGTCGCCCAGATCCTGCTGAACGACGTGGACGAAGCGGTACGGGAGGTGCGATGGGCCAAGGAGGCCGGGCTGACCGGGGGAGTGCTGCTGCCTGGCGTCCCCCCGGGCGCGGGGCTGCCGGAGCTCCACTCCAGGGTGTACGACCCGCTCTGGGCGGTGTGCGACGAGCTTGCGGTGCCGGTCAACCACCATGGGGGATCGGCGTCTCCGCCGCTGGGCGACGAACCCGCCGCACGGGCCGTCTTCATGGTCGAGACGACCTGGTTCTCGCACCGGGCGCTGTGGCACCTGGCGTTCGGCGGAGCCTTCCAGCGCCACCCCGGGCTGCGGCTGGTCCTGACCGAGCAGGGCTCGGCCTGGATACCGGGAGTGCTGGACATGCTGGAGTACTACCACGGGCGCCTGGTGGCGGCTGCCGCACCGGGCACGGCGACGGAGCTGTCCGCCGAGGCCAAGTTCGGTGCCGGACTTGCCGGTTCGATGGGAAAGGGCCCGAAGGCGGCCTGGCGGGACCACTGCTTCGTCGGCGCGAGCTTCATGCGGCGCCATGAGGCGCTGCTACGGGACCGGATAGGCCTGGACAAGGTGATGTGGGGCAGCGACTACCCGCACGACGAGGGCACGTATCCGTACAGCAGGGAGGCGCTGCGGACCGCGTATGCCGGGCTGCCGCGGGAGGAGGTCGCGTCGATGGTGGGCGGCAACGCGGCGCGCGTCTACGGCTTCGACCTGACGCTGCTCGACCCGATCGCCGCCCGCGTCGGCCCGGCGGCCGCCGAGCTGGCCGAGCCGCTGCCCGCCCCGCCCCCGGACGCGACCAGCCCGGTCTTCGCGGCCGGGGGCGGGGCGCGGGTGTGGTGATCGGGGGTGAGGTCGGGGTGCCGGTGCGGGCGGGTGCGTCCGGCGTGATCGTTACCTTCGGTAGTACTAGTCGGTAACAACCTCTAGCGCAGGTGGCATGGGCGCTCTTATGGTGCGCCCATGCCGCAACTGCCCGATCCCGTGCTGTGGTCGATACCGGCCTTCCTGCTGCTCACCATCCTGGAGGTGGTCAGCTACCGCATCCATCCCGACGAGGACACCGCCGGATACACGGCCAAGGACACCGCGACCAGCCTGTCGATGGGGCTGGGCAGCCTGTTCTTCGACGCCATGTGGAAGATCCCGATCGTCGCGATCTACACCGCCCTGTACGAACTGACGCCGCTGCGGGTGCCGGTGCTGTGGTGGACCATCCCGCTGATGCTGCTAGCGCAGGACTTCTTCTACTACTGGTCGCACCGCGGACACCACGTCATCCGGATCCTGTGGGCGTGCCACGTCGTGCACCACTCAAGCCGCAACTTCAACCTGTCCACCGCACTGCGTCAGCCGTGGACCACGCTCACCGTCTGGCCGTTCTACCTGCCGATGATCGCCTGCGGAGTGCATCCGGCCGCCCTCGCGTTCTGCTCCTCGGCCAACCTGGTCTACCAGTTCTGGGTGCACACCGAGCGGATCGGCAAGCTGCCGCGGCCAGTTGAGTACGTACTGAACACCCCGTCCCACCACCGGGTGCACCACGCCTCCCAAGGCGGCTATCTGGACCGCAACTTCGGCGGCATCCTGATCCTCTGGGACCGGCTGTTCGGTTCGTTCGTCCCGGAGGAGGAGCGGCCGGTGTACGGCCTCACCAAGAACATCTCCACCCACAACCCGCTGCGGGTCGCCACCCACGAGTACGCGGCCATCGCCCATGACCTCGCCGCCGCCCGCACCTGGCGCGACCGGGTGGGCCATCTGCTGCGCGGCCCCGGATGGCGGCCGCCGGTGCGCGAGACCGGCGGCGCGACGGCGGTACGGGCACAGGAACCCGCCGCGTGAGGCGGGTCGGCCGCGAGCGTACGGCCGGGTGGCTGCTCGGCGGCTTCCTGGCGCTGTCCGTCGTGCACCTTGTCGCGCAGCTCGCCGGTGGGGGACTGCCCGCCCAGCTGACCAAGCCCGCGCTGATGCCGGTGCTCGCCGCCTGGAGCGTGGTGCGGGGCGGGCCCCGGTCGCTGGTCGTGGCGCTGCTGTTCGGCTGCGGTGGCGACACGCTGCTCATGGTGGGCGGCAACGGCCCGTTCCTCGCCGGGATGGGGTGCTTCGCCGTCGGGCACGTGGTCTACATCACGGTGTTCGCCCGCCGGGGCGGCTTCGCGGGCGGGCGCCGCACCCGCGCGGCAGCCGTCCTCTACGCGCTGGGCTGGGCGACCAGCCTTGTGACGCTTGGTCCTTCGCTGGGCGCGCTGCGCTGGCCGGTCGCCGGGTACAGCCTGCTGCTGACGACGATGGCGCTGAGCGCCTCCGGGGTGTCGGTGTACACCTGCGTGGGCGGAGCGCTGTTCCTGCTCTCCGACAGCCTGATCGCCGCCGGTCTGGCCCACTGGCCGCAGCTGCCGCGACCGGAATTCTGGATCATGCTCACCTACCTCGCGGGCCAGTACCTGCTGGCCACCGGGCTGGTGGCGGCGCCGGACCCGGTCCCCTGGGGCGGGAATGCCCAGCCGCGGGCCCATGTTGAAGCGCGGGTACCCCCTGTACAGCGATAAGGACACCCATGCGCGCGACCGTCATCCATGCCCCGAACGACATACGCGTGGAGGAGGTGCCCGATCCCGTCATCCAGCAGTCGGGTGACGCGGTGGTGCGCGTGCTGCGCGCCTGTATCTGCGGCAGCGACCTGTGGGCGTACCGGGGCGAGTCGGCGCGCGAGCCCGGGCAGCGAATCGGCCATGAATTCCTGGGAGTTGTGGAGGAGACCGGCTCCGAGGTGTCCGCGTTCCGGGCGGGCGACCTGGTGGTCGCCCCGTTCGTATGGTCCGACGGCGCGTGCGACTACTGCGCCGAGGGCCTGACGACCTCGTGCGCGGCCGGTGGCTTCTGGGGTTCGGTGGGCTCGGACGGCGGCCAGGGCGAGTACGTACGGGTGCCGTTCGCCGACGCCACCCTCGTCGCCCTGCCCTCGGACGCGGCGAGCGAGGACCGGCTGCTGTCCGCGCTGCTCACCCTCTCCGATGTGCTCGGCACCGGCCATCACGCGGCGGTCGGCGCGGGCGTGCGGCCCGGCGCCACCGTGGCGGTGGTCGGTGACGGCGCTGTCGGCCTGTGCGGTGTGGTGGCGGCGAAGCGGCTCGGCGCGGAGCGGATCATCGCGCTCGGCCGCCACAAGGACCGCACCGACCTGGCCAGGACGTTCGGCGCCACCGATGTGGTCGCCGAGCGCGGAGAGGCGGCCGTCGAGGCGGTGCGCGAGCTGACCGGGGGACAGGGCGCGCACTCGGTGATCGAGGCGGTCGGCACCGAGCAGTCGATGCGCACCGCCGTCGGCATCGTGCGCGACGGCGGCGCGATCGGCTACGTCGGGGTGCCGCACGGCAGCGGCACCGGACTGGACCTGGGCGTGATGTTCGGTCGCAACATCGCCCTGCGCGGCGGCGTCGCACCGGTGCGCACCTACATCCCGGAACTGCTCCCCGACGTACTGAGCGGGGCGATCGACCCGTCGCCGGTGTTCGACCTCGCCGTAGGCTTGGACGGCGTCCCGGACGGCTACCGCGCGATGGACGACCGCACGGCCCTCAAGGTGATGGTCCGGCCCTGACGCAGCAAGGCTCGCCGTCGCGGCGAAAGGAACTCACCGCCGCGACGGCGAGCACCCCGCGGCGCGGACCGGCGGTCCGAACCGGCCGCAACCCGGTGAGGATCCGCCGGACAGGCTCAACGCGTCCCCCGCAGCGTCTCGATGCTCAGCAGCGGTATGGCCACCCGGGGCCCATACCACCGGCCGGGCACCGGTGGCCCGGGCTTGCGGGGTGCGGCCGGGGCCACGGGAGCGGCCAGTCGTACGGTCCCGTACGGTCGTTTGCCCCCTGGCGGTGGGGTGCTCGGCGACGCGCTCACGCCCTGTAGAACGAACCGGAGCGGTACCGGTACCGGCTTGTCACCCGCACTGTCGCAGCACCCCTGAGCTGCGCGGGGGCGCTGCGCACGCACTCCTGTGCCGCAGCGGATTCAACAATCTGTTGCAATCGGCTGCGCGTCGCGTACCCTGACCGTCGATCTAGGCTTGATGCCACGGGCGCACTCCGTGCCCACGAGGGGAGGCACCGTAACTGTGCTGCTCGACACTTACGGCCGGGTCGCCACCGACCTGCGGGTCTCACTCACCGACCGGTGCAACCTGCGCTGCACGTACTGCATGCCGGAAGAGGGCCTGCAGTGGCTGGCCAAGCCCGAGCTGCTCACCGACGACGAGATCGTCCGGCTGGTCCGGATCGCGGTCACCGACCTGGGTGTCACCGAGGTCCGCTTCACCGGCGGCGAGCCACTGCTCAGGCCCGGCGTCGTCGGGATCGTCGAACGCTGCGCCGCCCTCGAACCCCGCCCCCAGATGTCCCTCACCACCAACGGCATCGGGCTGGCCAGAACCGCGCAGGCGCTGCGCGACGCGGGCCTGGACCGGGTCAACGTCTCCCTGGACACCCTGAGCCCCGAGGTCTTCGAGCGGCTCAGCCGTCGCAAGCGGCACGATGACGTGATCGCGGGCATCGAGGCGGCGCATGCCGCCGGACTCACCCCCGTCAAGATCAACACCGTGCTGATGCGCGGGCTCAACGACGACGAGGCGCCCGCCCTGCTCGCCTGGGCCATCGAGAACGGCTACGAGTTGCGCTTCATAGAGCAGATGCCGCTCGACGCCCAACACGGCTGGCAGCGCGCCAACATGGTGACCGCCGAGGAGATCCTGCGGCAGCTGACCGCGCACTTCACCCTGACCCCCGAGGAGTCCTCGGCCCGCGGCTCCGCCCCCGCCGAGCGCTGGCTCGTCAACGGCGGCCCGGCCAAGGTCGGCGTGATCGCCTCGGTCACCCGACCGTTCTGCCGCGCCTGTGACCGCACCCGGCTCACCGCCGACGGCCAGGTCCGCAACTGCCTGTTCGCCCGCGAGGAGACCGACCTGCGCACCGCGTTGCGTTCCGGCGAGCCCGACGAGCGCATAGCGGAGCTGTGGCGCGCCGCGATGTGGGGCAAGAAAGCCGGATCCGGCCTGGACGACCCGTCGTTCCTCCAGCCGCAGCGCCCGATGTCGGCGATCGGCGGCTAGCCCAGGCGTCTTCGATCGGCGGCTGGCTCAGACGCCTTCCGAGAAGTCCCAGTCCTGGATCTTCACCACGTCCTTGAGGAAGCCCCGCATCCCCAGGAACGACGCCAGATGCTCGCGGTGCTCCTCGCAGGCCAGCCAGGTCTTGCGCCGGTCAGGGGTGTGGATCTTCGGGTTGTTCCATGCGACGACCCACACCGCCTCCGCCCGGCATCCCTTGGCCGAACAGATCGGCGTCTCGGCCGCGACGTGGTCCATGGTCTTCCGCACTCTCAAACGCACTGTGAACTCACCGCGAACACCGGGATGTTCGCCAGAAAAAAGAACGACGCCGGGCAGCCACGGGGGGAGCCGCCCGGCGTCGGTCCGTCGCTCCGACGGGGGATGCGGAGCGCCTACGAAGTATGTCACGCACCCACCCCGCCACGGCACCGGAACGACGTGATTGATCTGAGCTTTTCTTGAGCTTCCCGGAAGCCCGCAGGTCAGCTCGTCCGCTCCCGCCGGGGCTCCTCACCGGGTTCCGCCCCGGCCGCTGGCTCGGGCTTCTCCGGGTTCTTCGCGTCCTGTCCCGCGCCCCGCTCCAGCATCGGATGCGGCGGATGAGGCACGAACGCGGACGGTAGCGACGGCGCGTTCTCCCGTCCCGCATTGGCGATAACCACCGCGATATACGGCAGCACCCCACCGAGGACCAGCGCGATCGCGGCCAGCACCGTCTGCACATGCCACAGGCAGATGGCGAGCAGGAAACAGACAGTGCGGACCGACATCGAGATCACATAACGGCGCTGCCGCCCCTTGACGTCTTCGGTCAGCCCGGCGCGAGCCCCCGTGATCCGGAAGACCCCGGCACTGCTGTGGTTCCGCATCACGTTCCACCACCTGTTGGGTAGGCCGGAATCTCCCCTGTCCGGACACTTCACACGTTACGCTGCGGCTGCGCTTGCTACGAGACTGGGGCTGACCCGTTCGTGGCGTCTGATCTGCGCCGAACGGATGACCGCCGTCCCCGGCAAGCCGACGACCCGGCTCGGGGCCGCCCGTCCGCGGGGCCCGCATCTCACACTCCCTGGCTGACCGAACTCATGTTGAAGTCCGGCACGCGCAGCGCGGGGGCCGCCGCGCGCTGGAAGTAGTCGCTCCACTCCCGCGGCAGCGTGCGCTCGGTGCGCCCGGCCTCCGTCGCCCGGCCGAGTATGTCCACCGGCGACTCGTTGAAGCGGAAGTTGTTGACCGCCCCTGTGACCTCGCCGTTCTCCACCAGATAGACACCGTCCCGGGTCAGCCCGGTCAGCAGCAGGGTCGCCGGATCCACCTCGCGGATGTACCACAGGCAGGTCAGCAGCAGCCCCCGCTCGGTCCCGGCGACCAGCTCGTCCAGCGACTTGGTCCCACCGGCGTCAACGACCAGGTTGTCCACCGCAGGAGCCACCGGCAGCCCGGTCAGCTCCGCCGCGTGCCGGGTGGCGATCAGCCGGTCCAGCACCCCGTCGCGCATCCACTCCGTACGCGCCAGGGGCAGCCCGTTGTCGAAGACCGACGCATCGTCACCCGAGGCGTGCGCCAGCACGAACGGGGCCGCCTCCAGTCCCGGCTCCCGAGGGTCGCTGTACAGGCTGACCGGCAGCTCGGTGAGCTTCTCGCCAACCCGCGTACCGCCGCCCGGCCTGCTGAAGACCGTACGGCCCTCGGCGGCGTCCCGGGCGCCCGACGACCACAGCTGGTAGATGAACAGATCGGCCGCCGCGCTCGGCGGCAGCAGCGTCTCGTACCGCCCGGCCGGAAGCTCCACCCGGCGGCTCGCCCACTCCAGTCGGCGCGCCAGCCCGGCGTCCAGTGCCGCCGGATCGACATCCGTGAAGTCACGGGTGGCCGCCCCGGCCCATGCCGAGCGGGCGCCGTCCGGTGACTTGGCATTGAGTTCCAGCGTTCCGCTCGGCTGGTCGTGGCGCAGCCGCAGCCCGGTGGAGCTGCCCAGGTAGCTGGAGACCACCGAGTGGTACGCGAAGCCGTACAGCTCACGGCCGCCCGCCCGAGCCGTCGCGAACGACTCACCCAGCGCGGGAGCGAACGACGCGAACACCTCGGACGAGGTCTCGGCGGGCGCGTCGGTGAAGTCGCGGGCCGCCGGGACCCCGCTGACCAGCGGCTGGGCGTCCTCCGCCGGGCCCGCGTCGCGCGCGGCCGCCTCCGCCGCCCGGACCAGCGGCTCCAACTCCCCGGCGGTGACGGCGGACCGGGAGACCACACCGGAGGCGGTGCCCTGAGCGCCGTCAACGGTGGCGATGACGGTCAGGGTGCGGCCGCGGGTGACGCCGTTCGTGGTGAGCGCGTTGCGTGCCCAGCGCAGATTGGCGCTTGACTCCTCATCGGCGATGACGACGCAGCCGTCGGCCCTGGACAACTCCAGGGCGCGCTCGACGATTTCATGCGGAGCGGTCTGCCGGACGCTCATCGGCCTGCCTCCTGCGCGGTGTTGAGGATGGCGACGCCGCGGAACAGCGCCGAAGGACAGCCGTGGCTGACCGCCGCGACCTGAGCGGGCTGCGCCTTACCGCAGTTGACCGCGCCGCCCAGGACGTATGTCTGCGGCCCGCCGACCGCCTCCATCGAGCCCCAGAAGTCGGTGGTGGTCGCCTGATAGGCGAAGTCACGTACCTGCCCGGCGAGTTGCCCGTTCTCGATCAGGAATGCCCGCTGCGCCGTGAACTGGAAGTTGTAGCGCTGCTGATCGATGGACCATGACCGGTCGCCGACCAGATACAGCCCGCGCTCCACGTTGCCGATCAGCTCCTGGGTCGACGGGCCGTCCTCCGCCGGGCGCAGCGAGACGTTGGCCATCCGCTGCACCGGCACGTGCGAGGGCGAGTCGGCGTAGGCGCAGCCGTTGGAGCGCTCGAAGCCGCACCGCTTGGTGATGCGGCGGTCCAGCTGGTAGCCGACCAGGGTGCCGTCCCTGACCAGGTCCCAGGACTGCCCGGCCACGCCCTCGTCGTCGTACCCGATGGTCGCCAGGCCGTGCTCGGCGGTGCGGTCACCGGTCACGTGCATGATCTCGGAGCCGTACTTCAGCGAGCCCAACTGGTCGAAGGTGGCGAACGAGGTGCCCGCGTACGCCGCCTCGTAGCCCAGCGCGCGGTCCAGCTCGGTGGCGTGTCCGATCGACTCGTGGATCGTCAGCCACAGGTTCGACGGATCGATGACGAGGTCGTACGTCCCGGCCTCGACGCCCGGCGCGCGCATCTTCTCGGCCAGCAGCGAAGGGATCTCGGCGAGCTCGGCGTCCCAGTCCCACCCGGTGCCGGTCAGATACTCCCAGCCCCGGCCCACCGGCGGCGCCAGCGTCCGCATCGAGTCGAACTCACCGGACTCGGGATCCACCGCGACCGCCGTCAACTCGGGATGCAGCCGCACCCGCTGCTGGGTGGTCGTGGTGCCCGAGGTGTCCGCATAGAACTTGTTCTCCTGAACGGTCAGCAACGAGGCGTCCGCGTGCGACACCCCCTCGCCGGCCAGCAGGCGGCCGCTCCACTCGGCCAGCAGCGCGATCTTGTCCTTGTCGGGCACGTGGAACGGGTTGATCTCGTACGACGACACCCAGGTGCGGTCCGCGTGCACCGGCTCGGCCGCCAACTCCACGCGCCCGCCCGTCTCCCACCACCGCCCTTCCAAGGAAGCGCTACGCGCGCCTTCCTCTCCGGAACCCGCGGCGGCGGTCACCTTCGCCGACAGCTTCGCCATCGCCACCGCCTGGCCCGCCACCCGGGCCGCCGCGTCCATCGTCAGCTCGACACCGGATGCGAAACCCCACGCCCCGCCGTGCACGACCCGCACCGCATACCCCGTGTCGGTGGTGTCAGAGGAGCCGGACAGCTTGGCGTCGCGCAGCCGCCAGGCCGCGTTGCGCACCCGCTCGAACCGGAAGTCCGCGTGCTCGGCGCCCAACGCCCGGGCTCGAGCCAGCGCCGCGTCGGCCAACGCCCTTAGCGGCAGAGCCACAAACGACTCGTCGATGTCCTGGGGCACGACGGCTCCCCCTTCTCGTGACGTCTTCGCAGTGAATCATGCCCCTCTGACAATCGGCGGGCGGCCGGAATCTGTAGGGACCCGACAGCGACGGCCGCCAGCCCCTGTCGGAGGCCGATTCTCCGTAGCCGCCGCACGACCGATAGTTTCGTAGCGCACAGACGACCAAACGAAAGGGTGGGCCGTTGAGCCGCTCGGTTCTCGTCACCGGAGGTAATCGGGGCATCGGCCTCGCCATCGCCCGTGCCTTCGCGGAGGCAGGAGACAAGGTCGCGATCACCTACCGGTCCGGCGAGCCACCGGCCGTCCTCAGCGAGCTCGGCGTCCTCGCGGTGCGGTGCGACATCACCGACCCGGAGCAGGTCGAGCAGGCCTACAAGGAGGTCGAGGACAAGCACGGCGCGGTCGAGGTGCTGGTGGCCAACGCCGGTGTGACCCGCGACCAGTTGCTGCTGCGGATGTCCGAGGAGGACTTCACCTCCGTCGTCGACACCAACCTCACCGGCACCTTCCGGGTCGTCAAGCGGGCCGCGCGCGGAATGCTGCGCGCCCGTAAGGGCCGCATCGTCCTGATCTCCTCCGTGGTCGGACTGCTCGGTTCTGCGGGCCAGGCCAACTACGCCGCCTCCAAGGCCGGTCTGGTCGGCTTCGCCCGCTCGCTCGCCCGTGAGCTGGGCTCCCGCAACATCACCGTCAACGTCGTCGCCCCCGGCTTTGTCGACACCGACATGACCCGCGGGCTCACTGACGAGCAGCGGGGGGCGATCCTCGGCGGGGTCCCGCTGGGCCGGTACGCACAGCCGGAGGAGATCGCCGCCTCGGTGCGCTTCCTGTCCTCCGAGGACGCCGCATACATCACCGGAGCCGTCATTCCTGTCGACGGCGGATTGGGCATGGGTCACTGATCGCTATGAGTGGAATCCTCGCTGGCAAGCGCATCCTCGTCACGGGTGTCCTGACCGAGTCCTCGATCGCCTTCCAGGCGGCGAAGGTGGCACAGGAGGAGGGCGCCGAGGTCATCCTCACCGGCTTCGGCCGCCTCTCCCTCGTCGAGCGCATCGCCAAGCGGCTGCCCAAGCCCGCCCCGGTCATCGAGCTGGACGTGACGAACCAGGAGCAGCTCGACGGGCTCGCCGACAAGGTGCGCGAGCACGTCGACGGCCTGGACGGCATCGTGCACTCCATCGCCTTCGGGCCGCAGGGCGCCTTCAACTTCCTGGAGGCGACCTGGGAGGACGTCGCCACCGCCGTGCACGTCTCCGCGTACTCCCTCAAGTCGCTGACCATGGCCTGCCTGCCGCTGATGCCGCGCGGCGGCTCGGTCGTCGGCCTGACCTTCGACGCGCAGATCGCCTGGCCGAAGTACGACTGGATGGGCGTGGCGAAGGCGGCGCTGGAGTCGACCAACCGCTACCTGGCCCGCGACCTCGGCGCGAAGAACGTCCGCTGCAACCTGGTCTCGGCCGGTCCGATCAAGTCGATGGCCGCCAAGTCCATCCCGGGCTTCGAGGAGCTCGCGGACGTCTGGAACCACCGCGCCCCGATCGGCTGGGACCTGGCCGACCCGGAGCCCGCCGGCCGCGGTGTCGTCGGCCTGCTGTCGGACTTCTTCCCCAAGACCACCGGCGAGATCGTGCACGTCGACGGTGGCGTGCACATGATGGGCGCCTGACGGCGACGACTTACCGGAGCCCCGGTTCCGCCCTCGGGCGGCACCGGGGCTCCTGGGTTCGAGTCCACCGAACGGCGGATCAGGACTGGGCGGCGGGACCGGCCCGCCGGTCAGTATGTGTGTACGGCGCGCACCTCCGCCGCCGGGCGCCAGGGGCCGTCCCCCGCACCAGAGCCGTTACCGCGCGAGCGCGTGAACGGCATGGCACGGCCGAACCGAGGAGGTCCAGCCATGCGCCGGTATCCACGTACGGCCGCACTGCTCATGGCCGCCGCGATCGCTCCGGCCGCGACGCCGCCCGCCGCCCACGCCACGCCCGCCGCCGGTGCGCCCTCGGCCGGCGCGTCGGGCACGCAGTGCCGTACACGGGTGCACGGCAGCACCGGCATCGTCGTGTGCCACAACCCCGATCCGGTCGTCGTACGCGTTCAACTGCACATCGCCTGCGCGCGCTGGTGGGACCCGGCGACCGACACCAGACCGGCCCCGGTCGGCCCGGCGCAGACGGTCACGTTGACCGGGCGCTGCTGGAAGGAGATCCGCTCGATCTGGATCACCCTCGGGTAGGGCCGCGACTCAGGCCCCGGTATTCTCGCCGCGCAGTCGGCACCCCAGCGTGTAGACGCTCGCCTGGGCCGCGGCGCGCTCGCCGTCCCCGGCGCGGATCGCCTCGACCAGAGCGCCGTGCTCCGCATAGCCCTCCGGGCGCAGGACCTCGCCGACGTCGGCGCGGATCAGATCGCGCAGCACCTCGCCGAGGTCCGCGTACATCTCCGTCAGCACGTCGTTGTGCGCCGAGGCCACCACCGCCAGGTGCAGCGCCGCGTCCGCGTCCACGAACGCCTCCGCGTCGCCGGACTCCCAGGCCCGTTCGCGCCGGTCCAGCGCCTTGTCCAGCTGCGACAGGTCGCGATCGGTCCGGCGTCGCGCGGCAAGCCGGGCGGCCGCGGTCTCCAGCACCCCGCGGACCTCGGCGAGGTGGTCCCGGTCGGCCGCAGATCTTCCGTGACGCGGGGGTCTCGGCGAGCGCCGCGGGTGTGCTGCTGGCGGTCACCATGGTCATGGGCGTACCGCTGTCCTTCGTGCTGCCCGCGGTCGCGGGGCGGATGAGGCACCAGGGCGGGCTGGCCGTCATCCTGGCGGCGTTCGGCCTCGCGGGGTACGCGGGGCTGTGGCTCGCCCCGGACGCCGCGCCGCTCGCCTGGGCGCTGATGCTCGGTGTGTCGAACTGCGCGTTCCCGCTCGCCCTCACCATGATCGGCATGCGGTCGCGCAGCGGCCCCGGGGTGGTCCGGCTGTCCGCCTTCGCGCAGAGCGTCGGCTATCTGATATCGATCCCCGGGCCGATCCTGGTCGGCACCCTCTACAGCAGTCCGGCGGCTGGGGGCTGCCGATCGCGTTGATGGCAGGCCTCATGGTGCCGCAGGTCGCCGCCGGCCTGTTCGCCGGGCGCAGCCGCCACATAGAGGACGAGGCCCGGCGCGGGGTCTGACACGCTCGCTCCGGCCCCATGTGACGGGCTCCCGGGGACTGGTGCGAGACTTGGCCCATGCCAGTCCTCGAACCGAACCCGCCGCAGCCGCAGAAGAAGCTCCTGCTGGTCTTCGGCCTCATGCTCGGTGTGCCCGCCGTGGTCGCCGTGATCGCCTCCATCGCCGCCAACTACGGGTGACCGCTGCTCTGGCCTGCCGGTTCAGGGTCGGGGGTGGGGTTGTCCCCACCTCCCCTAGGGGGCCAGGGTCAGGGTCAACTGGGTGGATCGCCTGATGGGTTGGGCCACCGCGGTTCCGTAGCGTCGTCAGTGCACCGAGCAGGCGCGCGGTGCGCCCAGCAGTGACCGACGACGCCACGCGACCCTGGAGGCGGTTTCCATGGCGGCCCCCCATATCCAGCCGAGGTCAGCGCACCCGCGGGCCACCGGGGTGCCGGCAAGACTGCCGTGGTGGGCGGTGGCACTGCCCGCCATCGCCTTCGCCGTGCTGCTGGCCATGGTCGCCGGTCCCGCGCACGCCGCCTCGTCGGTGCCCACGCAGCCGTTGGACCAGCTGCTCGGCCGTCTGTCCGAGCTGCTGCCGCGACTGCTGTCGCACCTGATCTGACCGTACGTACTCCCGCGCCCGCCGCCGAGATTTCTGCAAAGCTGATGGGCATGAGCGACGCAACGCCCCGAAGGATCATTCTCCTCCGGCACGCCAAGGCCGACTGGCCGGACGTGCCCGACCGGGACCGGCCGCTCGCCGAACGCGGGCGCAAGGAGGCGCCCGCCGCCGGAGTGTGGCTTGCCGGAACGCGCATCATGCCCGATCTCACCCTCTGCTCACCGGTGGTCCGTACCCGCGAGACCTGGAAGCTCGCCGCGCACGAACTGCCGCAGCGCCCCAAGACCGTCTACGAGGAGCGGCTCTACGAGGCCAGCCTCGGCGAACTCATCGCGGTGATCAACGAAACCCCCGACGAGGTCGCCGATCTGCTGCTGGTGGGCCACAACCCCGGGATGCACGCGCTGGCCGACGCCCTCGCGGGCACGGTGGAGGGTGACGCCTTGGTACGGATGACCAGAACCGGTTTTCCGACCTCCGCGGTCGCCGTGCTGACGTTCTCCGGATCATGGAAGTCCGTGGAGCACGGCGTGGCACGCCTCACCGAGTTCTGGACGCCGCACGCCTGAGACGCGATGCGCGCCTGAAACGCGACGAGTGCGCCTCCCGGCCGCGGGCCGGAAGGCGCACTCATGTCGGCGCTGACAGTACCTACGCCTCGATGTGCAGATCGGCCGCCTCGATCTCCTCGCGGGTCACCCCGAGCAGATACAGGACAGTGTCCAGGAACGGCACGTTCACGGCGGTGTCCGCGGCCTCCCGGACCACCGGCTTGGCGTTGAAGGCGATGCCGAGCCCCGCCGCGTTGAGCATGTCCAGGTCATTGGCGCCATCGCCGATCGCCACGGTCTGGGCCAGCGGCACCCCGGCCTCCGCGGCGAAGCGCCGCAGCAGCCGGGCCTTGCCCGCCCGGTCCACCACCTCGCCGGTCACCCGCCCGGTCAGCTTCCCGTCCACGATCTCCAGCGTGTTGGCGGAGGCGAAGTCCAGGCCGAGCCGCTCCTTGAGGTCATCGGTGACCTGGGTGAATCCGCCGGAGACGATGCCGACCTGGTAGCCGAGGCTCTTGAGGGTACGGATGAGCGTACGAGCGCCCGGAGTCAGCCGTACCTCGGCGCGGACCTTGTCCACCACGGAGGCGTCGAGGCCCTCCAGCAGCGCCACCCGGGCGTGCAGCGACTCGGTGAAGTCCAGTTCCCCGCGCATCGCCGCCGCCGTCACCTCGGCGACCTGCGCCTCACAGCCCGCGTGCGCCGCGAAGAGCTCGATCACCTCGTCCTGGATGACGGTGGAGTCCACATCCATCACGATCAGGCGCTGCGCCCTGCGATGCAGACCGGACGCGACCACCGCCACGTCCACACCCCGGCGCGCCGCCTCCACCGCGAGCGCGGTGCGCAACTCCTCGGTGGGTGCGCCGGAAACGGTCAACTCCACGGCCGTCACCGGGTACTTGGCGAGCCGGAAGATACGGTCGATGTTGCCGCCCACCTCGGTGATCCTGGCCGCTATGGCGGCCGCCGACTCGGCGGTGAGCGGATGGCCTAGCACGGTCACATGCGAACGGCCCACACCGCGCGGGCGGTTGTCGCCGATGCCGGAGATGATCTCGGCCTGCATCTTGATCGATTCGGCCCAACTGTGCACGGTGGCGCGGAGGTCGCCCTCCGCGCCGGGGCCGCCGGTGGGCGCGGTGATCAGCACACAGAGCACTATGCGGCCTCGGGTGACCACCTGCTCGATGTCGATCACGTCCACGCCGAAGGCTGCGAGGGTGTCGAAGAGCCCGGCGGTGATCCCCGGGCGGTCCTTGCCGAAGATCTTGACCAGGAGAGTCGGACCGGTCTCATGGGCTGCCGCCGCGCTCGCGGCGGGGCTGGCCGGAACGGCGGGGGCAGGTTTGGGCTGCGAGTCGTCCATGGTGTGACCACCGTATCTGCCGTCCCTCCGACCCCGCGGTCTGGCCTCCGGCCCGGTGTTCGGTTGTCCTCCGCGCGGGGTGGCGTTTGGGGTAATTTCCCTCCCTCCCACCCGTTTGGCCGTGGTCCGCATCGTGCCGTCGCGCGCGGTCGCCTCCGGCGCGGTTGTGGTTCTGGCGGGGAAATTTCCCACCCGCCCCCCCGTTACCGGTAATCGCATCTTGCCGTTGCGCACGGCTGTCTGTGGGTCGGGGGCGTGCCGGGGTGTCTCCTCACTCCGGCTATCGCTTCATGGTTGCGGTGCTTCCTGGGGTCGCTGCGGGGACACCCCGGCACGCCC
>JBEYJY010000028.1:0-108868 GCA_040631425.1 Streptomyces sp. NPDC020096 | reverse complement strand
GGGGGGGGGGTGGGGGGGGGGGCCCCCCCGCCGGCGGCCCCCCCGGGGGGCGGCGGCGCGCGGGGGGGGGTTTTTTGGGGGGGGGGCCCCCCCACCCCCCCCCCCCCCCCCGCCCCCCCCCCCCCACGACGATGTGGACCGGCGGTCATCCGACTGCCGGTCCACGACGAATGTCAAGATCCGCCGGACAGGCCCTGCGCGCGCCGCCCGGCGCCGCGTACCTCCAGATCGGCAAGCAGGGACGCGGTGGCCGAGGCCACCGCGTCCACCGCGCGATCGAAAGCGGCCTGGTTGTGCGCGGCCGGTGCGCGGAATCCCGACACCTTGCGGACGTACTGCAGCGCGGCGGCCCGGATGTCCTCGTCACCGACCTGCTCCATGACCGGCGGGCGCAATGTCTTGATGCTTCTGCACATACGTCCAGTGTGCACACGGCACGGGCGAACGCCCGACCGTCAGGCGGCCTCCGCCTGACCGCCGAGTTCGGCGCGGAAGTCCCGGAGCATCGCGCGGGCGTGCTGCAGCCCGATGCGGTGCAGGATGTCATCCAGTTCGGCCAGCTCCGCCGCGGTCTCGGCGGCCGAACGCCCCAGCCGCGCCCGGGACTTGACCAGGCCGAGCCGGGACAGCGCTTCGCCGCGCGGCTCGCCGATGGCGCGGAACTCCTCCAGCGCACCGGAGTAGACCTCGCGCGCCTCCTCGTACCGCCCGGCGCGGAACAGTACGTTGCCCCGCATCTTGTGGTTGTACGCGAGCGCGCTCTCCAGCCGCATGGCCCGGCAGACGACCTCAGCCTCGGTGAGCAGTTCCAGCGCCCGCTCGGTCTCGCCCCGTACGGACAGCACATCGGCTATGCCGCGCAGGGCCCAGGCGTGGCCGCGGGCGTCCTCCCCGTGCCGGGCTATCTCGGCGGCCTCCTCGAACATCGCCAGCGCGGTGTCGTACGAGCCGGTGTTGCGGTGCATCTGCGCGATGCCCTCCAGCGCCCACACCGTGTGCCGGGCCTCGCCGTGCGCACGGGCCTCGGCCAGGAGTTGCTCGTGCAGTTCGGTGACCGCCGCGTAGTCGCCCTGGATGCGGCCGGTCTCCGCCAGCCCCGCCAAGGCGTACCCACGGGCGATCCGGTCACCGCCGCGCTCCGCACACTCGGCGGCGGCCGACAGCCAGCGGCGGGCCAGCGCGAGCCTGCCGCGCTGGCGGGCCAGGGTGCCGCCGCTCCACAGCGCCCAGGCCATCGCCGCACTGTCACCGGCCCGGTGCGCGGCGCGATAGCTGTCCCGCCAGGCCCGCTCCGCGTCGGTCACCCGCCCCAGGCGCCGGTTCGCCTCGGCGACGGCGAGCCCGGCCCGCGCGTACCCCAGCACCGACTCGCGCTGCTCCTCGGTCGCCTTGGCCAGCACCTCCTCGTACGAGGAGTTCACCGACAGAGCGGACCCCAGAACGCCTTGGTACTCGGGAGCGAACGCCTTGCTGTACATATGTGCCTGTCTTCCTGATCGCCGGTCACCGGTCTTCGATCAAGAACCTATGAGCGCGGGGCAGCCCGCCGGATCAACCTGTGCGTGGGTTGTGGTGTCAAACTCCGGTACCACCAAAGGGTGGTTGTCATCACTGAGTCGTACGGGACGCCCGGTGCGGGCCGAGTCCGTGCAGGACACCGCCGAGCTCGTCCAGGGTGAGCGGCGGTACGGGGAGCGGGCGCGCCGCCTCGGCGCGGAGGCCGCCGAGCAGTAGGGCGAGGTAGCGGCGCCAGGCGTCCGGTTTGACGGCGGCGGAGGCTGGGACGACCCTGCCGAGGGTGGCCAGTCTGAGGCCTGCCCGGCGGGTCTTGTCGGGGGCAGGCCCCACGCCGCCAAGGGGTGTCGGGGGCTTGCCCCGGCAGATCGTCCTGCCGTGACGGCGAGCAACCACGACGGCGCGGACCGGCGGTGCAGACCAGCCGCAACCCACGACACCCCAGCCCTGAATGGACTCCCCTCAGCGGGACTTCGTCTCCGCACCGTGTGCGAAGCCGCCCGCGTTCTCCGCGTCGCGATGCGGTTGGGCCTGCGCCCGCAGGCGCGGCAGTACCCGGCGCAGGTCTTCCAGGAAGAGGTCCGCGAGGTCGTGTCCGAAGCCGTTGCGGATGACGACGCGCAGCGCCGCCAGGTCGGTGCGGTTGGCCGGGAAGGTGTACGCGGGTACCAGCCAGCCGCGTTCGCGCAGGGCGGCGGACACGTCGAAGACCGTGAAGTTGGTGGTCTCGTCGTTCACCCGGAAGGCGAACACGGGAAGTTCACTGCCGTCGGTGATGAGGCTGAACGGGCCCAGCTTGGCTATCTCGCCGGCGAGCCGGGTCGCGACGTCACGGCAGGTCTGCTGGACCCGGCGGTAGCCCTCGAATCCCAACCGCAGGAAGTTGTAGTACTGGGCGATCACCTGGGCGCCGGGCCGGGAGAAGTTCAGCGCGAAGGTCGGCATGTCACCGCCGAGGTAGTTGACGTGGAAGACCAGGTCCTTCGGCAGCGCGTCGGCGTCCCGCCACAGCGCCCAGCCCACGCCGGGCATGACCAGGCCGTACTTGTGCCCTGAGGTGTTGATGGAGGCGACCCGCGGCAGCTGGAAGTCCCACGCCAGGTCGGGGTCGAGGAACGGGGCGATCATGGCACCGGACGCGCCGTCCACATGGACCGGGACGTCGATGCCGGTGCGCTCCTGCAACGCGTCGAGGGCGGCGCATATCTCGGCGACCGGCTCGTACGCACCGTCGAAGGTCGATCCCAGCACGGCGACGACGCCGATGGTGTTCTCGTCGCACAGCTCGGCGGCGGCGTCGGCGGACAGGGTGAAGCGGTTGCCCTCCATGGGCACGTAACGGGGTTCGACCTCGAAGTAGTCGGCGAACTTCTCCCAGCACACCTGCACGTTGATGCCCATCACCATGTTCGGCCGGTCCGTGGGCCTGCCCTCGGCGCGGCGGCGGTGCTGCCAGCGCCGCTTGAAGGCGAGACCGGCCAGCATCGCGGCCTCACTGGAACCGGTCGTCGAACAGCCCACCGCCGCATGGGAGTCGGGGGCGTTCCACAGATCGGCGAGCATGTGCACGCAGCGGGCCTCCACCTCCGCGGTCTGCGGGTACTCGTCCTTGTCGATCATGTTCTTCTCGGCGCACTCGGCCATCAACCGCTGGGCCTGCGGCTCGGCCCAGGTGCTGACGAAGGTGGCGAGGTTCAGCCGGGCGTTCCCGTCAAGCATCAACTCGTCGTGGACGATCTGGTACGCGATGTCCGGGTCGATCCCGTCCTCGGGCAGTTCGAACCGGGGAACGCAGACGGGCTCCCGGGTGAAGACCGGGTTCACCGTCAGGTGGGTGCTGGCTTCGCGGTGCTGGTGCGGGCGCTTGAGCGGCATGGTGAGCATGTCCTTTTCGCCGACGTCGTTCCGTACGTACCGATTCCTGCGGCGGCCGGCCGGGCCGGTCACGCGCGGCGGACAGGCTAGTGCCCGTTGCTGAGCGGCCCGGGGCCGCCCTCTCCAGTACGGCCGCACGCGGCGGCGCGTGCCAAGAGCAGAGTGCGCTCGCGTTCGTTTCTGGTGAGCGCCGCCGCGCGCTCGAACTCCTCGCGCGCCTCGTCCAGGCGACCGAGCCTGGCGAGCAGGTCGCCGCGCACGCTCGGCAGCAGGTGGTAGCTCTTCAGCGACGGTTCCGAGGCCAACTCGTCGACGAGTTCCAGTCCGGTGGCCGGACCGTAGGCCATCGCCAGCGCGACCGCGCGGTTCAACTCCACGACGGGGGACGGCGCGCGGTGCGCGAGCACCTGGTACAGCGCGGCGATCCGCACCCAGTCGGTCTCCTGCGCGGTGCGCGCCCGGGCGTGGCAGGCGGCGATCGCGGCCTGCAGGACGTACGGGCCCGGCGCGCCGCCGAGCTTCTCGGCACGCTCCAGGGCGGCGAACCCGCGGCGGATCAGCAGCTGGTCCCATCGGGCACGGTCCTGCTCCAGCAGCAGAACGGGCTCGCCGGACGGGCCGGTACGCGCGGCCGACCTCGACGCCTGGATCTCCATCAGCGCCACCAGGCCGTGCACTTCCGGCTCGTCCGGCGCGAGCTCGGCCAGGATGCGGCCCAGCCGCAGCGCCTCCTCGCACAGCGCCGGGCGCATCCAGTCGTCACCGGCGGTCGCCGCATAGCCCTCGTTGAACACCAGGTAGATGACCTCCAGCACGGAGGACAGCCGGTCGGCGAGTTCGGGCCCTTGCGGGACCTCGAAGGGCACGTGCTCCTTGGCGAGCGTCCGTTTCGCTCGCACGATCCGCTGCGCGACGGTCGGCTCCGCCACCAGGAAGGCGCGCGCGATCTCCCCGGTGGTCAGCCCGCCCAGCAGCCGGAGCGTCAGGGCGACCCGGGCCTCGGTCGCCAGCACCGGGTGGCAGGAGATGAACATCAACCGGAGCAGGTCATCGCCGAAGTCCTCGTCAAGGACGGCGTCGAAGTCCGGTGCGGCCCCGCGCTGTTCGGTCTCCAGTTCACGGCCGAGCTCCTGGACCTTGCCGTCGAGGCGCTGCTGCCGCCGCAGCAGATCGATCGCACGATGCTTGGCGGTGGCCATGAGCCAGGCTCCCGGGTTGCGCGGGATGCCGGATTCCGGCCACTGCTCCAGCGCGGCGACCAGTGCGTCCTGAGCCAGCTCCTCCGCGATGCCGACGTCGCGGACAATCCGCGTGAGACCGGCGATCACCCTCGCCGACTCGATCCGCCAGACCGCGTCGATCGCGCGATGGGTGTCGGAAGCTGTCACGCCGCCCCATCAGAGCAGCGTCATCCGCGCCACCGCAAGTCCGACGCGCCTGCGGTGGCCGCTGGAGGATCTACCGCTGGGCTTTTCGCGGGCTACGCTCTGCGGGGCGACCCTGCCGCCTGTCCCCCGTCCCCGTCACGGAAGTCGCTCCGGTGCTCGTCCTTCGCTCCGTCGTGTTGTTCGTCCTCGCCGCCCTCTTCGAAATCGGCGGCGCCTGGCTGGTGTGGCAGGGGGTGCGGGAACACCGCGGCTGGGCGTGGGTGGGGGCCGGTGTGCTGGCGTTGGGGATCTACGGTTTCGCCGCGACCCTGCAGCCCGACGCGGCGTTCGGGCGGATCCTGGCGGCGTACGGCGGCGTCTTCGTCGCGGGGTCACTCGCGTGGGGCGTGGTCGTCGACGGCTACCGGCCGGACTGGGCGGACATCGTCGGAGCCTGTGTGTGCCTGCTCGGCGTAGCGGTGATCATGTACGCGCCACGCGGCCACTGACCGCGGCGCGGCTCAACCGGCCGCCGCGCCCGGCGCGGCGGCGAGGTGGCCCAGGAACCAGTCCTTCGCCAGGTCCGCCGCCTGCTCCAGCGTGCCCGCCTCCTCGAAGAGGTGGGTGGCACCGGGCACCACCGCGAGACGGCTCTCACAGCGCATCCGTGCCTGCGCCTGCCGGTTGAGATCGAGCACCTCGTGGTCCCGACCGCCGACGATCAGCAGCGTGGGCGCGGTCACCGCGGCCAGCCGGGGCCCGGCCAGGTCCGGGCGGCCGCCGCGGGAGACCACCGCGCAGATCTGCGCCCCGGGTTCGGCCGCCGCCCACAGCGCGGCGGCCGCGCCGGTGCTGGCGCCGAAGTACCCCACCGGGAGCCCGCGTGCCTCGGGCCGCTCCCGCAGCCACTTCGTGGTGTCGGTCAGCCGCCGGGCGAGCAGGACGGTGTCGAAGACATTGGCCCGGTCCGCTTCCTCGTCCCGGGTCAGCAGGTCGAACAGCAGCGTCGCCAGCCCGGCCTGGTTGAGCACGTCCGCGACGAAGCGGTTGCGCGGACTGTGCCGGCTGCTGCCGCTGCCGTGCGCGAAGGCGACCATGCCCGTCGCTCCGCCGGGTACCGTGAGCCGCCCGCCGAGCTGCGCGGACCCGGCGCGTATCTCGACCTCCCTGTCGTACGGCTCGGGGTCGCGGGACGGTGACGAGGCGGCCCCGGGCGCGCCGATGCGTTCCACGGCCCGCGCGAGGCAGGCCATGACCTCCTCGTCTGTGGTCTGCGAGAAGTCCGCGTAGAACTGGCCCACGCCGAAGAAGTCATAGGGCGTCTCCAGGCACACCAGCTCGTCGGCGTCCTGTTGCAGCGGCACGATCCGGTCGGGCGGCGCGACCGGCACCGCGAGTATCACCCTGGCCGCGCCCTGCGCACGGGCGATCCGGCAGGCCGCCCGGGCGGTCGCGCCGGTGGCGATGCCGTCATCGATCACGATCACCGTGCGCCCTCTGATGTCCAGGCGCGGCCGATCGCCCCGGTACTGGCGGGCGCGCCGGGCGAGTTCGGCGCGCTCCCGCTTCTCCACCTCGGCCAGTTCCCGCTCGGAGACCCGCTCCAGGCCGACCACCTCGTCGTTGATGACGCGTACCCCGCCCTCGCCGATCGCCCCCATGGCCAGCTCCGGCTGGAACGGTGCGCCGAGCTTGCGCACCACGCAGACGTCCAGCGGTGCGCCCAGCGCCTCCGCGACGTGGGCGGCGACCGGGACACCGCCCCGGGGCAGTCCGAGTACGACCACATCCGTTCCGCGCAGATGCGCCAGGCGCTCCGCGAGGCGCCGTCCCGCGTCAAGCCGATCGTAGAAGTACACGATCGCACCTCCTCGCACGCCGGATTCCGGCCCCTTCGGACCAAGGCGGACCCGGCACGCGGGCGACGACCCCGGTGAGCGACGCGTCTGCCCCGACCTGCTCCCTCCAGTGTCGTCCTCGCCCGGCGCTCGTGGCAGGGCTTCCGAGGGCGACCGGAAAGTCGCAGGTCGGGGCGTTTGTCAGGCGGCCGTCTGGGCTCCCGCCTGGTGGGCCAGCGCGGTCACCCGCTCCAGGGTCGGTTCGCGGAGGATCTCCGGTAGCGAGGCTATGAAGGCGGCCTCGCCGTCGGCGGCCAGCACCTCGCGGCTGACTCCGGCGAGCATGGCCAGCAGGGAGACCGAGTCACCGCCCAGCCGGTGGAAGTTGGCCTGGCCGTCCAGCCGGGCGCGCGGCACGCCGAGGGTCCGCGCCCAGATCTGGGACACCGCCTCCTCCACCGGGTCCACGGTGTCCGCCCGGTCGGACGCGGCGCCGGGCTGATCGCCGAACGGGTCCGGCAGGGCCCGTACGTCGACCTTCCCGCTGACGGTGTACGGCAGCTCCGGGACCACCATGGTCGCGGCGGGCACCATGTAGCCGGGCAGCCGCGCCGCCAGGTGCTGCTCCAACTCCTCCTGTGTGACGGCCGAGTTGGCCAGCACATACCCGTACAGCGCCTTGCCCGACCGGCCGGTCCTGGTTCTGGCCACCACGACGGCGCGGTCGACGGCCGGGTGGTCTTCCAGGGCCTGTGCCACCTCCGCCGGTTCCACCCGATGGCCGCGGACCTTGACCTGGTCGTCGATGCGCCCGATGAACTCCAGTTCTCCTGACGGCAGTACGCGGGCGAGATCGCCGGTCCGGTACACCCGGGTGCCGTCGGCCAGGGTGGGGAAGCGCTCGCGGTTCAGGTCGGGGCGGCCGAGGTAGCCGCGGGCGAGTTGGGCGCCGCCCAGGTACATCTCACCCACCTCACCGGGCGCGACGAACCGGCGTTCGGCGTCCAGCAGGAACACCGCGGTGTTGTCCGCCGGGATGCCGATGGGCACCACCGAACCGTCCCCGTCCGCCACCGGATCGTAGGTGTGCGCGGTGCAGCCGATGGTCGCCTCGGTCGGACCGTACTCGTTGATGATCCGGCACTTCGGCCCGAAGATCTCCTGGGCCCGCGCGGCGACTTCGACCCGGAGTTGCTCGCCCACCACGACCACACTGCGGTAGCCGGTCGGCGAAACGTCGAGCCTGCCGATGAGGTCGAGATGGGACGGCGTGAGATTGAGTGCGTTGGCCCCGGAATCCTCCAACAGGCGGCGCAGCGAGAAGTGGTTGGGGTCGTCGGGCATCAGCACCACCTCGCCGCCGACCAGCAGCGGCAGGAAGACGGAGGTGCCCGAGACGTCGAAGGACGGCGAGGTCAGCAGCGGCAGCCTGGTCCCCTCGTCCACATCGAACTCACGGGTCGCCCAGTGGACGTAGTTGACCAGATTCCGATGCTCGATCTGCACACCTTTCGGCCGACCAGTGGATCCGGAGGTGTAGATGATGTAGGCGAGGTCGGAGGGGCTGAAGTCAGCGTCGGCGCTCTGTGCGCCTTCCGCCTCCACCAGGTCGTCCAGCGGCAGCGGATGGCAGCCTTCGGGGACGCAGTCGCGCTCGCGGTAGGGCCGCTCCACCAGGCAGTACGTGCTCCCGGCGTCGTCGAGCAGCTCGGCGAGGCGCAGATCGGGGTGGCGTACGTCCAGCGGAAGGTAGCAGCCGCCCGCCCGTAGCACGCCCCACAACCCGGCGACGGCGGCCGCCGAGCGGCCCGCGAGCAGTCCGACCACCGTGCCGGGGCCTACGCCGCGGCGGCGCAGTTCGGCCGCCACCGCGTCGGCGCGGCGGCTCAGCTCCGCATAGGTGATCTCGCCTTCCGGTCCGCTGAGTGCGATCCGGTGCGGGGTGCGTTCGACCTGCTCGCGGAAGAGCCGGACCACCGAGTCCTGGCCGGGCAGCGCGCGCTCGGTGCGGTTGCCCGCCCACTGGCGGTGCTCCCGGGGGGAGAGCGCCTCCTCGATGGTGTCCAGCAGCGCCTCGGCACGAGCCGCGACACCGGGGCCGTCGTGCCAGGCCACCGTGATCTCCGTACGCCCCGCCATCTCCACCAGATTGATCTCCGGCGGGCTGCCGGGGTTCGTACCGCCCAGCGTGCAGAGGGATGTGGCGTGGAAGTCGTCGGTGCAGAACGCGTCGAGGTCGACGGAACCGAGGTGCGAGACGAAAGCCCGGCCGGTGTAGGTGTCGTCGCGGGCCGCGTTGTGGTCCAACTCCGCTATGCCCAGGCGGAGTACGTCCAACGGCAGTTCCATGATGGCCGGGTCCGCGCCGGTGGCCAGCTCCTGCCGTTCGGCCATGGCGGTGAGCATCTTGCGCTGCACCTCCTCCCAGCCGTCGTCGGCGCCTATCTCCAGGTGGAGCGCGTGCGACAACGTCGCTGTCGACCGGACGCCGGGGGCGTGGCGGCGCAGATCCACCGGTACGAAGTACCGTCCGGGGCCGTATGCCGCGGCGAGCGCCGCGGTCGCCTTGGCCGTGGCGGCCAGATGGGTCCCGTCGACCGTCCGGCGCCGCCACAGGAGACCGGGTGAACCGGTCGGGCGCGGTCCGAGCGGTGAGGGGAACTCCATGGCCGCCGCGGCGGCCAGCGGCGGTGGATCATCCGGTGCGCAGATCCGCCGCAGCAGATCGTCGTTGTTGACCGGTTCGGTCGCGCCCAGCGGCTCCTCGCCGCGCAGCACGCGGAAGACGTCGGCGGCCCACATGAGCAGGCCGCGCCCGTCCATCACCGCGTGCGCCGCGCGGAACACCACGGTGGCGGGGTCCCTGGGGACCAGCAGCACCTCGCAGGTGGGCCCCGCTTCGGTCAGCGCGGTGCGCAGCGCGGACGCGTCGAGACGCTCCCGGTTGAACGATTCGCCCGTGAGCAACCGCACTTCGGGCGCCTTCCCGCTGTCCACCCAGCGCTTGCCCTGGCGCACCAGTCGAGCCCCTGGATTGGCCCGCGAGGCGACGGCCACGGCCCGGGCGAGTTCCTCGGCCCGGACTCTGCCGTCGCCTTCGACGAGATGGTGGATGACACTGTGCTCCGGCTCAACGCCCAGGAAGGTCCACTCAAGGGGTGAGACGTCTCTGCTGTAGGGGTGATGTCCAGCGGCGGTCGGTCCGCTGAACGATCGATCCCTGTCGGTTGGCGTACTCAACAGTAAATTCCCCGTTCTCTGCTGATCTGGCCTAAAAACACCGGCACGCAGTGTAGTTCGCCGACGCGAGCGGTCTCTTTCGGCCAACACCGCCCGCTTTGCGGGGCATTGAGGGTCGCGGGTATGAAGTACAGGTGGACTCCACATGACGTGGAACAGCACGCACTCGGGCCGCTGCCGGTCCCGGCGGCCCCGAGACCGGCCAGGAGGCGGCGTTAAACCCGCCGTCCGGTAAAGCCCGGCGCGGCCCGACGCCGCGGAAGACCATGACCGAACGGACCCGGGCACCAAACAGGCACCGCAGGTAGCGGAAAACCACCCGCTCCACGGCCGCGCACCGCCGCCACCTGCGTAAACTCGATATCACCCGCAGCGAGAACCGGGCATAACTTTCCCAGCTCCGGGCCAGCCCGCCGACGCACCCCGTTGATATAACTCTCGGGCGGGCATAAACGGGCCGCACATGCCCGAACAGGCAAAGCCGCCGCCACCAGCGCGGGAGAGGAGGCAAGCACCGCCATGACGGCCGAGGAACGGCAACATCGAATCCTCGCCCTCGCACGGAGCGAAGGCCGGGTCGAGGTGTCGGCCGCTGCCACCGAATTCGGCGTGGCACCGGAGACCATTCGCCGCGATCTGCGCGAAATGGAGCACAGGGGACTGGTCCGCCGAACCCACGGCGGCGCCTACCCGGTGGAAAGCGCGGGCTTCGAAACGAGCCTGGCGCGCCGCGAGAACCAGAACGTGGCGGACAAACGCCGTATCGCGACAGCCGCGGTGCGGCTGCTCGGTGACGCGGAGACGGTCTTCGTGGACGAGGGGTACACCCCCCAACTCCTCGGCTCCATGCTGCCGTCCGGCCGGAAGCTCACCATCGTGACCGCTTCCCTGGCCACGGCGGCCGCCGTGGCGGAGTCGGACGACATCACCGTCCTGCTCCTCGGTGGCCGGGTCCGCGGCAGAACGCTGGCGTCGGTCGGCTCCTGGGCCACCGAGATGCTCTCCACCTTCGTGATCGACCTGGCGTTCCTCGGCGCCAACGGCATCTCCCGCGAATTCGGCCTGACCACCCCGGATCCGGCGGTGGCCGCGGTCAAGTCCCAGGCGGTCCGGTCCTCGCGCAGGCGGGTGTTCCTCGGCTTCCACAGCAAGTTCGGAGCCAACAGCTTCTGCCGGTTCGCGGGCATCGCGGACTTCGAGACCATCGTCACGGACACCGGACTGTCCGCCGCCGAAGCCCATCGCTATTCGCTGCTCGGACCCCAGGTGCTAAGGGTCTGACCCCCTTCCCCCTCCCCCGAAGGCACCCATATGACCACACTCACCGGCACCCCCATGCCCAAAACACCGCCCACCAGGCGTTCCCTGGCGCGCCGCCTCGGCGCTCTGGGATCCGCCGCGCTGCTGCTCAGCGGCTGCGCCGGAGCGGGCGGTGACGCCCTCGGCGGCGGATCGCACCGCCACACCATCAACGTCCTGATGGTCAACAATCCGCAGATGGTGGATCTGCAGAAGCTGACCGCTGAGCACTTCACCCAACAGACCGGCATCAAGGTGAACTTCACCCTGCTGCCCGAGGACGACGTCCGCGACAAGATCAGCCAGGACTTCTCCAGCCAGGCGGCCGAATACGACATCGCCAGCATCAGCAACTACGAGGTGCCGTTCTACGCACGAAACGGCTGGCTCTCACCGCTGGGCGGCCGCGCCGCACAGGATCCGTCGTACGACCAGCAGGACGTGCTCGCCCCAATACGGCACTCGCTGACCGCCGCCGACGGCCAGATCTACGCCGAGCCGTTCTACGGCGAGTCGTCGTTCCTGATGTACCGCAAGGACCTGCTCGCCGCCAAGGGACTCACCATGCCCGCCCGGCCCACCTGGAGCCAGGTCGCGGACATCGCCGCCACGTTGGACGGCGCCGCACCCGGTATGCGGGGCATCTGCCTGCGCGGCCAGCCCGGTTGGGGCCAGATGCTCGCACCGTTCACGACCGTGGTGAACACCTTCGGCGGCACCTGGTTCACCAAGGACTGGAAGGCGCAGCTGACCAGCCCCGCGTTCACCCGCGCCGCGAACTTCTATGTGGGCCTCATCCGCGCCCACGGCGAAGCGGGAGCCGCACAGGCCGGATACACCGAATGCCTCAACGATCTGCAGCAGGGCAAGGTCGCCATGTGGTACGACTCCACCGCGGCGGCCGGTTCACTGGACGGCGCCGGATCTCCGGTGGCCGGGAAGATCGGGTACGCGCCCGCGCCGGTGGACCAGACACGCAGCTCCGGCTGGCTGTACACCTGGGCGCTCGCGCTGCAGAAGGCCGGCAAGCACCAGGACGACGCCTGGAAGTTCATCTCCTGGGCCACCAGCAGCCAGTACGAACAGCTCGTCGGCAAGGAACTCGGCTGGTCCCGGATCCCCGCGGGAAAGCGGGCGTCGACGTACGCCAGTCCCGCGTATCTGCGTGCTTCCGCCGCCTTCGCCAACGCCACCAGGACCGCCATCGCCGGTGCCGACCCCGACCACCCCGGCGTACAGCCGCGACCGGCCCCCGGAATCCAGTTCGTCGGCATACCGGAGTTCTCCGCGCTGGGCACCAGGGTCTCGCAGAGCCTCAGTTCGGCCATCGCCGGACAGACAAGCGTCCAGCAGGCCCTCAAGGACAGCCAGAGACTCGCCGCGAGAGTCGCCGCGACCTATGCCAAGTGACACCGCCGCGACTCGGCGCCCCGTACGGAGCGGAGAACAGGCATGAGTACGAACGCAACCTATCCCCTCACCCCCACCGCACCCCTCGGCCGCGCCGGGGCCGCGCGACAGGCCGGCTCACGGGCCAAGGCCTGGGCGCGCCGCGCCCCGCTGCTCCCGGCGCTGGTGTTCATGATCATCGTCACCCAACTGCCGTTCGTGGCAACGCTGGTGATCTCCTGCATGCAGTGGAACGCACTGGCGCCGCAGAACCGCCGCTTCACCGGACTCGCCAACTACCAGACGGTGATCGCGGATCCGATGCTGCGCTCCTCGGTGGTCACCACCATCGCGTTGACCGCCACCGTCGTGGTGGTGAGCCTGGTGCTCGGGCTGGGTCTCGCCCTGCTGCTCGACCGGCGCTTCCGCGGCCGGGGCATCGTGCGCACCCTGCTGATCACGCCGTTCCTCATCGTCCCCGTCGCTTCCGCACTGCTGTGGAAGCACGCCCTGTACAACGCCTCGTACGGGGTCATCAACGGGGTGTTGAGCTGGGTCTGGAGCCTGTTCGGCAGCCATCACGCGCCGCAGCCGGACTGGATCTCCCATACGCCGCTGATGGCGGTGGAGCTCTCGCTGGTCTGGCAGTGGACCCCGTTCATGATGCTCATCCTGCTCGCCGGGCTGCAGAGCAGGCAGTTGGACGCGGTCGAGGCGGCCACCGTGGACGGCGCGGGCAGTTGGCAGATCTTCCGCTATCTGACCCTTCCGCATCTGCGCCGCTACCTCGAACTCGCGGCGCTGCTCGGCTCGGTGTACGTGGTGCAGAACTTCGACGCGGTCTTCACCATCACCTCCGGCGGCCTGGGCACCGCCAACCTGCCGTACAGCATCTACCAGACCTTCTACCAGGCCCATGACTACGGGCAGGCCTCCGCCGAGGGAGTCGTCGTGGTCATCGGTTCGATCATCGTGGCGACCTTCGCGCTGCGTACCGTCTCGTCCCTGCTCAGCCAGGAGGCATCCCGATGAGCTCAACGGCACGACGTGGCTCCGTCTGGTCGCTGGTGGCCTGGATCGCGGGCGTCCTGTTCGTCCTGCCCGTGGTGTGGATGGTGCTGACCTCGCTGCACAGCGAGCAGGACGCGGCCACCAATCCGCCCAGCCCCGGCGCGGCCCTGACGCTCCAGGGCTACCGGGAGTTCTTCGGCGCGGGCACCGGGCTCAGCCCCTGGCCGCCGCTGCTCAACTCCCTGACGGCGAGCGTGATGTCCACCCTGCTCGTCCTGGTCCTCGCCATACCGGCGGCGTACGCGCTGTCCATCAAGCCGGTGCGCAAGTGGTCCGATGCGCTCTTCTTCTTCCTGTCCACCAAGATGCTGCCGGCCGTCGCCGGACTGCTGCCGGTCTATCTGATCGCCGAGCACCTCGCCATGCTGGACAACGTCTGGCTGCTGGTCATCCTCTACACCTCGATGAACCTGCCGATCGCGGTGTGGATGATGCGCTCGTTCCTCTCCGAGGTGCCGGTCGAGATCCTGGAGGCGGCCGCCATCGACGGCGCCCGGCTGCCGACCACGCTGGTGCGGATCGTGGCACCGGTCGCGATGCCCGGGATCGCCGCGACAGCGCTGATCTCCTTCATCTTCAGCTGGAACGAGCTGCTGTTCGCACGGGTGCTGACCGGGGTGGTGGCCGGTACCGCGCCGGTGTTCCTCACCAGCTTCGTCACCAGTCAGGGCCTGTTCCTGGCGAAGGTGTGCGCCGCCGCGACCTGTATCTCCCTGCCCGTGCTGATCGCCGGGTTCGCCGCCCAGGACAAGCTCGTCCAGGGCCTGTCACTAGGAGCAGTCAAATGAAGGCAGCCATCATCACCGGCGTCGGTTCGGTGGAGATCGGACACGTTCCGGACCCCACCCCCGGCCCCCGCGAGGTGGTCGTCGAGGTCGCGGCGTGCGGGCTGTGCGGTACCGATCTGCACATCCTGCAGGGCGAGTTCGCGCCGACCCTGCCGGTGGTACCGGGCCATGAGTTCGCCGGGCGGGTGGTGGCGGTCGGTGCACAGGTCGACGAGCTGCGGGAGGGGGACCGGGTCGCGGTGGATCCCTCGCTGTACTGCAATGAGTGCTACTACTGCCGTCGCGGCCGCAACAACCTGTGCGAGCGCTGGGCGGCGATCGGTGTGAGCACCGCGGGCGGCGCGGCGGAGTACGCCGTGGCACCCGCCGCCAACTGCGTGAAGCTCCCGGACCACGTCCGCACCGAGGACGCCGCGCTCATCGAGCCGCTGTCCTGCGCCGTCCGCGGATACGACGTCCTGCGCGGCCAGTTGGCGGCCCATGTGCTGATCTACGGATCCGGAACCATGGGCCTGATGATGCTGCAACTCGCCAAGCTGACCGGGGCCGCCTCGGTGGACATGGTCGACGTCAACCGCGAACGGCTGGCGACCGCCGCCCGGTTGGGCTGCAGTTCCTCGGTCGCCTCGGCCGACGAGATCGACCGGCCGCGCGGCTGGGACGTCGTCATCGACGCCACCGGCAACGAGAAGGCGATCCAGGACGCGCTCGGCCGGGTCGGCAAGGGCGGTACGTTCCTGCAGTTCGGTGTCTCGGACTACGCGGCCCGCGCCACCATCGAGCCGTACCGGATCTACAACCAGGAGATCACCATCACCGGCTCCATGGCGGTACTGCACAGCTACGAGCGAGCGGCCGAGTTGTTCAGCGCGGGTGTGCTGGACCCGGAGGTGTTCATCAGCGACCGGCTGCCGCTGGACGACTACGCGACCGCGCTGGACCGCTTCCGGGCCGGTAAGGGCCGCAAGATCCAGATCATCCCCTGAATTCCCCTAAGCTCCCTCCTCTGCGCCCGCTGCCGCAGCTCCCCCCGACGCCAAGGAGCACGCCATGACCTCGTCCGAACCACCCGTACTCGTCATCGGGGAGGCGCTCACGGACATCCTGTGCGGACCGGACGGGTCCCGCGACGCCCGCCCCGGTGGCAGTCCGGCGAACGTGGCACTCGGGCTGGCCCGCCTCGGCCACCCGGTACGCCTCGCGACCAGGGTGGGCCAGGACGACAACGGGGCGGCGCTGCTGCGGCATCTGCTGGACAGCGGTGTGGAGTTGACGGACGGTTCGGTGGCGTCCGGTGCCTCGCCCACCGCGACCGCGGTGCTCGACGAGCACGGTTCGGCTTCGTACACCTTCGATCTGCACTGGGACATTCCGCCGAGCACCCTCGATCTGGTGCGGGACGATGCCCCGGGCCACCTCCACACCGGTTCGATCGCCACCGCGCTCGCACCCGGCGCCCGCCATGTCGAGGCGGCGGTGCGGGCCGCCCGCGATGCCACCACCGTCTCGTACGACCCGAATCTGCGGCCCAGCCTGCTGGGCGACGCCGCCGGGGAGCGGCCCCGGGTGGAGGCGTTCGTGGCGTGCAGCGATGTGGTGAAGGCCAGCCAGGAGGACCTCGCCTGGCTCTACCCCGCGGTGAAACCCGAGGAGGTGGCGGCCCGCTGGGCGTCGTCCGGGCCGTCCCTGGTCGTACTGACCCGGGGGGCCGACCGTACGGGTGTCTTCTGGCGGGCGGGGCAGTGCGAGGTGCCGGTGCCCGCCGTGCGGGTCGTCGACACCGTGGGCGCGGGCGACGCGTTCATGGCGGGCCTGGTCAGCGGGCTGCTGACGGCCGGGATGCTCGGCGGCCTCCCCGCCGGGGCCGGGCGGACACCCCGTACCAGGCTGCGCGCCGCGACCGGCACTCAGGCGCTGGACGCCGCCGTGGCGGCCGCCCTCGCCCGGGCCAGCCTTGTGGCGGCGCTGACCTGCGGCCGCCAAGGCGCCGACCCGCCGACGCTGGCGGAGCTCACCGATCGGCAGGCTGCCGTTCCGCCGGACGTGTGATGAGCCCGACGCCGTGACGGCCGCCGCGGGTGCGCGCGGCGGCCGTCACGGCGTTCGGCGAGTTGTACCGGCTGGACCGCTGGCGGACGATGGATGGTGCCCCGGGGCCGGATGCGACGAGGTGAGCCATGGGGACGCCGGAGACGGAAACGGGCAGCACCGCGGTGCGGCGCGGCCCGGATACGGCGGATGGCCGGGAGCCGGTCATCCGTACGGCCGGTCTGACCAAGGTCTATCCGAAGACGGATTTCGCCGCCGTGGACCGGTTGGACCTGCGGGTGTACCAGGGAGAGATATTCGGGCTGCTCGGCCCCAACGGCGCGGGCAAGACCACCACGGTCGGGATGCTGACCACCCGTGTCATCCCCACCGCGGGCTCCGCGTACATCGGCGACATCGACGTGATCGCCCAACCCACCCTGGCCAAGCAGGTCATCGCCGTGGTGAGCCAGCAGAACACCCTGGACCGGGCACTGACCGTCTGGGAGAACCTCTACTTCCACGGTCTGCTGTTCGGCGTTCCCGGTCGGCAGTCCCGTCGGATGGCGGACGAGCTCCTCGATCAGTTCCAGTTGTCCAAATGGGCGGCGTCCTCGGTGTACGCGCTGTCCGGAGGGATGGCCCAGCGGCTGATGGTGGCGCGGGCGATATTCCACCGTCCGGCCGTACTGTTCCTCGACGAGCCGACGGCGGGGCTCGATCCGCAGAGCCGGCTGGCGCTCTGGGAGGTCCTGGACCGGTTGATCGCCGACGGCCAGACGATCCTGCTCACCACCCACAACATGGAAGAGGCCGACCACCTCTGCGACCGGGTGGCGATCATCGACCACGGCAGGATCCTCGCACTGGACACGCCCGGTGCGCTCAAGCAGAGCATCGGCGCCGACACCATCGTCACGGTGGTCACCAGCGGCGACGCGGACGATCTCGCGGCGCGGCTGCACCGGGACATCGACGGTGTCGTCCGCACCCGCCTGGTCGACGGCGGGGTCGAACTCCAGGTGAAGGGCAACGACCGGATCCTGCCCCGGGTGGTGACGAGCGCCGAGTCCGGTGGCTTCAACCTGGTCGACCTGTCGATCGCCGAGAGCACCCTGGAGACGGTGTTCATCAGCCTCACCGGAAAGGAGCTGAGGGACTGATGACCGCGCCCACCGCCCCCTCGGTGCCCGCCCCTATCGCCGTACGGCCGACCAGGTCCGCGGCGGCTGCCAGCCGCTCGGCGCTGGCCGCGCTGATCCGGCGGGATCTGACCGTACTGCGCAAGAACTTCGGCGAGTTCGTGGGCCGCACGCTCATGCAGCCGTTCCTGCTGGTGTTCGTCTTCCTCTATGTCTTCCCCACCATCGGCCAGGGCATCGGCTCCGGTGGCGGCACGGCGGGCGAATCGGCGTTCGCCACGGTTCTGGTGCCGGGGGTGGTGTCGATCGCCATCATGTTCCAGGGCATCCAGTCGGTGGCCATCCAGATGTCCCAGGAATTCGGCTACACCCGGGAGATCGAGGACCGGGTGCAGGCCCCGTGCCCACTGTGGCTGGTGGCGGTCGCCCGGGTGCTGTCCGGCGCCACCCAGGGCCTGATCTCCGCGGTCATCGTGCTGCCCATCGCAGCCGTCGTGCACGCGCCGGGTGTGCACGCGCATCTGACCGTCCACTGGTGGATCGTGGTCACCCTGATCCCCCTGGCGTGCATCACCATGACCTCACTGGGGCTGCTCCTCGGCACCACGTTCGAGCCGCGGAACATCGGTGTCATGTTCGGTTTCGTGGTACTGCCCCTGGTCTTCCTCGGCGGTACGTACTACCAGTGGACCAAGTTGTCCCTGGTCCATGTCGGTGGATTCCACTGGCTGCAAGTCCTGGTGCTCGTCAATCCGTTGATCTACATCACCGAGGGAATGCGCGCCGGGTTCACCGAGGCATCGCATATGCATCTCTACGTGGTGTACCCGGTACTCACCGGATTCTGTGCGCTCTTCCTCGGCATGGGACTACGGAACTTCCGCCGCCGCGTGCTCGCCTGACAGCGACACGTCTTCTGAAAGCGTGGCGTTGACGGCGACCAGGCGCTCGTCGTCCGCCGCCCGCGCCGAGGTCCAACTGCCGAGCGCGATCTCGGCGGTGATTCCGGGACCGAATCCGGCGATCACTCCGCGCGCGGAGTCGACCTGGGTCCCGTCCGCGAAAAGCCGTGCCATGGCGTCGAAGACCACCGCGCTCGCGATGTTGCCGCGTTCCTCAAGGGTGGCGCGGCTGTAGCGGAAGGCGGCCGGTTTCAGCGACAACAGGCGGCACAGGTCGTCGAGAATGCGTGGGCCGCCCGCATGGATGATGTAGAAGTCGAGACCGGACACATCCCAGTCATGCTGTTCCGCCAACGTGCGCAACGCCGGGGCCAGCATTTCCATCGTCTTCGGAACCCGCTTGTCCAGCAGGAAATGGAATCCGGTGTTGCGCACCCCGTAGGCGATCCAGTCCACCGTGTCCGGCACCAGATGGGAGCCGTTGCGCTCCAGCCGTATGCCGGTGCCTCCCTCGCCCCGTACCACGGCCGCCGCGATGGCGTCCCCGAACAGTCCGTTGGACAGCAGCGAGCCGATGCCCACATCGGTGGGCTGGTAGCACAGCGAGCAGAACTCGCAGGCCACGATGAGTACGTTGGCGCCGGGATACGCCAGGCAGAAGTCATGTGCCCGGTTGATCGCGGCGCCGCCCGCCGCACAACCCAGTTGGGCGATGGGTGTCTGCCGGGTGTCCGTTCTGAAGCCCATGGTGTTGATCAGCCAGGCCGTCAGCGAGGGCATCAGAAAGCCCGTGCAGGACACATAGACGATCAGGTCGATGTCCTTGGGGCGCAACTGCGCGTAGTCCAGTGCCTCCTCGATGACCGGAGGCACGAGTCTTTTCGACCCGGATTCGTAGAGCGCGTTGCGCTGGGTGAATCCCGGGTGTTTGAGGGTTTCCTCGATGGGCTGGAGGATGTGGCGGGTACGCACGCCGGTGTTCTCGATCAGCCGCAGCACAAGGCCGAGTTGCGGGTGGTCGGCATGCAGAGTACGGGCGAGTTCCAGAGTCTGCTCCATCGTGATGACGTGCTCGGGAACACGGATAGCCGGTCTGCACAGGGTTGCCATGAGATCTCCGCTATCGGGCGCAGGGTGCGGGAAGGAATCCGGTAAGCTCACCGGTTTCACCAGGAGACCGGTAGGGCCTGCGGATACCGCCAAATCGATCCGCTGTTCCAGTCAATCTCATCGCGAGGCACCGCCAACCGCAACTTCGGGAAACGGTTCAGCAGCGTGCCGACGGCAATCTGGAGTTCCATCCTGGCCAGGTGCGCTCCGACGCAGTGGTGTGTGCCGTACCCGAACGTCATGTGGTTCGCCGCGCCCCGCTCCAAGTCCAACTCGTCGGGCCGTTCGAACATCCGCTCGTCGCGATTTGCGGAGAGGTACGAGACATGCACCGGCTCACCGGCGCGGATGGTCACCCCGCCCATCTCCACGTCCTCCATGGCGATCCGGGCGATGCCGACTCCCTGCCGGAACGGAATGAAACGCAGCAGTTCCTCGATGGCCTTCGGCAGCAGTTCGGGCCGGGCCCGCAGGACGCCGAGCTCATCGGGATGGGTGAGCAGGGTGTAGACGATGTTGCTGATCTGGTAGGTGCTGGTGTCATGGCCGGTGACCATCAACACCATGGCCATGACGGCCAGTTCGCTGTCGTCCAGCAACTCCTCGCCGTCACGCGACACGGCGAGGGCGCTCAGTAGGTCGTCGCCGGGATTCCGCCGCCGTTGGCCGGTCAGTTCGGTGAAGTAGGCGCGCAGCTCGGCCTTGGCCGCGACGGCCGCGTCCCGCCTCCCTGGAGAGGTCGACATCATGGTGACGGCGCATTCGCGCAGCCTCGGACGGTCTTCCTCGGGTATGCCGAGCAGCTCGCTGATCGTCATCAGCGGTAGCCGGGCCGACAGGTGGCGCACCAGGTCCGCGGGGCTGCCGTGTGCCGTCATCTCGTCGAGCAGGGTGTCCACGATCTGCTGGGTCTTCGGGCGCATCTCCTCGACCTGACGGTTGGTGAACGCCTTCGCCACCAGTCTGCGCAGATGACTGTGGGCCGGAGGGTCCATCAGGTTGATCGACTCGACCTGCGCGATCGGTTCGGGGGTCATCCTGGGCAGATCGCGCCCGATACCGGCCGCGCGGCTGAAACGGCGGTCCGTGGTCACGGTGCGGACATCCTCGTACCGGGTGACCAGCCAGGCCTCGCCCTCGCCGTGCGGCATACGGATCCTGGCGATTGGTTCCTCGGCGAGTAATCGCCGCATCAGCGGATCGAACTCCAGGGCGGTGTCGTGCTTGAAGGGGCAGTCCCATACGGTGGCGGGCTTTTCCATACAGCGGCTCCAGGTCCGGCGGCGGGAAGGTTATGGAGGAACATGTTCCGCTTACGTTCCGCCATTCGAATGACCACGCCTTGCCCCGGCGGCAGAGCACTCATGTGCGCCCGACACCCAAACCACTCGTAGGTGTTGTCTTGCCGCATATCGCCGTGATGCGGTGCCACCCGTCGTGCGCCACGGTTGAACGGGGGTGGTCGCGGGGTCCGGTTCCGAAGGGAGTCGTGGTGGAGCCGGTGGCGGCGCTGGAGAGGATCGCGTTCCTGCTGGAGCGCGATCAGGCGCCGACGTACCGGGTGCAGGCGTTCCGGAAGGCGGCCGAGGCCCTCCGCGCCCTGGGGGGCGACGAGGTGGCGGCGCGGGCCGCCGCGGGGACCTTGCGGGACGTCCGGGGGCTCGGGCCGAAGACCTCGGCGGTGGTGCGCGAAGCGCTGGCCGGACAGGTCCCGGAGTACCTGGCCCGGCTGGAGAACGCGGCGGCGCCGCTGGCCGCCGGGGGCGAGACGCTGCGGCGGGCGCAGCGCGGGGACTGCCATACGCACTCGGACTGGTCGGACGGCGGCAGCCCGATCCCGGCGATGGCGGCGGCGGCCATCGATCTGGGCCATGAGTGGACCGTGCTGACCGACCACTCCCCCACGCTCACCATCGCCCATGGGCTGACGGCGCGGCGGCTGCGTGAGCAGTTGCGGGTAGTGGCCGACATCAACGGGCGGCTCGGTGAGTTGAGCGGTGCGCAACCGGGCGCGGCCAAGGGGCAGTTCACACTGCTGAGCGGTATCGAATGCGACATTCTCGCCGACGGCTCGCTGGACCAGGACGCCGCCCTGCTCGATGAACTGGACGTGGTGGTGGCCTCGGTGCACTCCGCGCTGCGGATGGACCGGGCCGCGATGACCCGGCGGCTGATCGCGGCGGTGTCCAACCCGCTGGTGGATGTCCTGGGGCACTGCACCGGGCGGCTGGTGGGCGAGCGGGAGCGCCCCGGGTCGCAGTTCGACGCGGCGGCGGTGTTCGCCGCGTGTGCCGCGCATGGCACCGCGGTCGAGATCAACAGCCGTCCGGACCGGCTGGATCCGCCACGCCGTCTGCTGCGGCAGGCGCTCGACGCCGGAACCCTCTTCGCGATCGACTCCGACGCACACGCCCCCGGCCAACTCGACTGGCAGGGCTACGGCTGCGCCCGCGCCGCGGAATGCGGCATTCCAGCCGCCCGGATCATCACCACCTGGACCGCTCGCCAACTACTGCGCTGGACCCGCACCCGCAAGCCCCCGAGCCAGTGACGGCGGAAGGCTCCTTCCGCCGTCAACTACGGGCAGCCCCCGAGGGCGGGGTCGCCGCATGCCCGCCGGTCCACACCGTCGTGGTTGCGCGCCGCGGCGGCGCAAGATCGTTTCACCGCGACAGCGCGCACCCTCACGGCGCAGACCGGCGGCACCGAACCACCAGCAGACAAGCAGACCCAACAGGCCGCACCCGGACGACGACAGTCGCAAAACCGCCAGCGACCCAACGAGACCCCCGCGTCCATCGCCCTCTCAGGGCGATACACCTAGGGCGATGGACGCGCCAGGAGCTCTCGCAGGTCGTAGTTGACGGGCTCTTCCAACTGGTCGTAGGTGCAGCTCTCCGGTGAGCGGTCGGGGCGCCAGCGGCGGAACTGGGCGGTGTGGCGGAACCGCGTGCCCTCCATGTGGTCGTAGGCGACCTCGCAGACCCGCCGTGGGCTCAGCGGCACCCAGCTGAGGTCCTTGCCGCCGCTCCAGCGGCTGGGGCCGCCGGGCATCCGGGTGGCGGCGTGCGCTTCCTCGTCGGCCCAGTCGGCCCACGGGTGGCCTGCGACGTCGTCCAGCCGCAGCGGTGCCAACTCGTCGACCAGCGCGCGCCGCCGCGCCATCGGGAACGAGGCGCAGACACCCACATGGTGCAGCTGGCCGCTGGTGTCGTAGAGCCCGAGGAGCAGGGAGCCGATCACCGGACCACTCTTGTGGAACCGGTACCCGGCGACCACGCAGTCCGCGGTCCGGCCATGTTTGATCTTGAACATGGCGCGGTCCCCCGGCCGATACGCCAGATCGAGTGGTTTGGCGACCACCCCGTCAAGACCGGCGCCTTCGAACTGCCCGAACCAGGTGTGAGCCAGCGCCTGGTCGGTGGTGGCGGGTGCGGTGTACACCGGCGCGGCGGCGTCCTCCAGTGCGGCCACCAGCGCCTGGCGCCTGGCGCTCTGGGGTGTGTCCATCAGCGTGTCGGATCCCAGGGCCAGCAGGTCGAAGGCGACGAACGAGGCGGGCGTGCGCTCGGCCAGCGTACGGACCCGGGAGGCGGCCGGATGGATGCGCTCCAGCAGCTCCTCGAAGTGCAGCCGCCCGTCGTGGGCGATCACGATCTCACCGTCCACAACGCACCGCGGCGGCAGCTCGGCCCGTACGGCCGCCACCACTTCCGGGAAGTAGCGGGTGAGCGGCTTGCCCGTACGGCTGCCGATCTCCACCTCGTCACCGTCCCGGAAGACGATCGCCCGGAAGCCGTCCCACTTGGCCTCGTACTGCATGTTCGGCGGGATTTCCGCCACCGACTTGGCGAGCATCGGTGCGACGGGCGGCATCACGGGCAGGCGCATACTCCGATGCTGCGTCCCAGCGGGCCACCGCGCGCGCCGACGGCCGGTAGAACCTAGCGTGGAGCCATGGCAGGAGCCGTCGAGCTGGATGTGGCCGGGCGAACGGTGCGGTTGTCGAATCCCGACAAGCTGTACTATCCGCAGCGCGGATTCACCAAGCTGGACGTGGCCGAGTACTACCTGGCGGTCGCCGACGGCGTGCTCCGCGGCCTACGCGACCGTCCCACCACGATGCAACGCTTCCCCGACGGCGTCGAGGGCGAGTTCTTCTACCAGAAGCGCGCCCCCAAGAACCTGCCCGACTGGCTGCCGACCGCCAGGATCACGTTCCCCAGCGGCCGGTTCGCCGACGAGGTGTGCCCGACGGAACCGGCCGCCGTGCTGTGGGCGGCCAACCTCGGCTGCCTCACGTTCCACCCCTGGCCGGTACGGCGTTCCGACACCGAGCACCCCGACGAGCTGCGGATCGACCTCGACCCGCAGCCGGGTACGGACTACCACGACGCCGTGCGGGCCGCGCACGAGCTGCGCGAACTGCTGGCGGAGTACGGCCTGCGCGGCTGGCCGAAGACCTCCGGGGGGCGCGGTGTGCACATCTACGTGCCGCTGGTCCCCCGCTGGACGTTCACCGACGCCCGGCGAGCGGTGATCGCGCTGGCCCGGGTGCTGGAGCGGCGACTGCCCGGTCAGGTCACTTCCGCCTGGTGGAAGGAGTCGCGGGGGGAGAAGGTCTTCGTGGACTACAACCAGATGGCCCGGGACCGCACGATCGCGTCGCCCTATTCCCTGCGCGCCCAGCCGCGTGCCACCGTCTCCACCCCGCTGCGCTGGGAGGAGTTGTCCGAAGCGGTACCGGAGGATTTCGATCTGCGTACCGTTCCGGCCCGATTCGCCGAACTCGGCGATGTACACGCGGATATGGCCGAGTACGCCTTCACCCTGGAATCACTTCTGGAACTGGCCGAACAACAGGCCCGCGACGAGGGCCTGGGCGATATGCCGTATCCACCCGACCATCCGAAGGTCGAGGGCGAGCCGACCCGCGTCCAGCCCAGCCGGGCCCGTCGGCGCTGATCAACTTGGGGCGTTGATCAACCAGTAACCACACCGCCAGGTTTCCCGCAATTCCTGCGCGCCCAATGCGGCGACTGCTTCCGCCATGCAGGGATATCCCCGCTAATAAAGGCGAATTCAAGGGTATTCGTCTGGATATCCGGTTTCCGAAGAGGACTTGGGGAAGTCGTGTCCAGTTATGCGTGCCGTCCGCGTACGGCGTGGGTGTCCTTGATCCTGTCCAGTGTGTTGAGCACCGGGACCGGGGTGGTCAACGCTTCCGCCGACAGCGCGGTGCGCTTCACCGAGCGGTTCCAGGTCGCGCCCGGCGTGGAGTATCGGGGCTTCATGGCCCCCGCCGGACACGGCATAGCCTACGGACATGTGCTGATCGCCGATCTGAGCGACCACCGGGTACGGGTGGGTCTGCTCCGTCCTGGCGCGGTCGCGGCGCGGGACACCGTGTCGCGGATGGCCGACGCACAGGGCGCGGTCGGCGGTGTCAACGGGGACTTCTTCGACATAAAAGGCGCGGCGGCGACCGGCGCCGCCGTCGGTCCGGCGATTTCCGAGGGCGAGATGCTCAAGGCGGCTGCGCCCCGGAGCCAGCGCATGGGACCGCGCCTGCCCAGCGGCGCCTCGGTGGAGGACGTCATCGGTGTCGCCACCGACGGCGTGGCGCGCCTGGACCGGGTGTCCGTGACGGGTTCCGTCGGCACCGCACACGGCACACTCGCGTTGCGCGGGCTCAACCAGTACGCGATCCCGGAGGGCGGTATCGCCGCGTTCACCGAGCAGTGGGGCAAGGCGTCCCGCTACCGCGCGGTCTGCGGCCCGCGCGCCACGGGGTGCGGTGCGGACACATACGAGGTGGCGGTACGGGGCGGACGGGTCAACTCCGTTTCCGGCCACGCGGGTTCCGGAGCCATCGGGCATGACACCGTCGTGCTGGTCGGACGGGAGGGCGGCGCCCAGGCGCTGCGTCGGCTGCGCGTCGGCGAACGGGTCGACGTACAGCACCAACTCGCCGGATCCCCGCCGGTCACGCCTCCGTTGACCATGGCCGCCGAGACCGTCTCGCAGGAGGGCACCGGGCCGGCCGGTCTGGCCCAGACCCTGCAACAACTGGCCGAGGGCGAGCAGGCGAGCCTGGCCCATCAGTTGGCCCGCGTGCAGCCCCGGCCGCTGCAGTTCGCGATAGGCGCGATACCGATTCTGCGCGACGGCCGCCCGCTGCACGGACTCGACGACCGCCAAAGCGCGGTCCGGGCGGGCGCCGGGTACGGTTCCGGCGGGCGCCGCCTGTACCTGCTGGCACTGGACGGCAATCCGCAACGCCACCACGGTATGACACTGACCCAGTTCGCCCACACGATGCGGGCCATCGGCGCGGACAACGCGGTGGACCTGGACGGCGGCGGCTCGGCCACCCTCGTCGCCCGAAGCCCCGGGAGGGACCGGGTGACCGTACGCAACCATCCGTGCGACGGTACCGAGCGGCTGGTACCCGAGGGCATCGGACTGTTCTCCCGGGGGTAACACCCCGCACTGCGCGCCACGTTACGGCCGGGGCACCTCCAGCGGGATCTCCAGCAGGTCTTCCGCCCTTTCGCGCACGACGTCATGGCCGGTCGGCGACATGTGCACCCGCCACGCCGGATCGCGGCGAACCCCGCGCCCTCTCCATCGCTCAGAAGTTCTAGGTCTAGCCGATCCGGCTACTAGAATCGATGGTTATGGAATTACGGCAGTTGGAGTACTTCGTGGCCGTGGCGGAGGAGGCGAGCTTCACCAGGGCCGCCGCCAGGGTGCATGTCGCCCAGCCCGGGGTGAGCGCCCAGATCCGTCGCCTTGAACGGGAGCTCGGCCAGCAGCTGTTCGACCGGTCGGGGCGTACCGTACGGCTGACGGAGGTGGGCGTCGCCGTGCTTCCCTACGCGCGGGCCGCGCTGGGAGCGGTCGCCGGGGCGCGGCTGGCCGTTGACGAGCTCACCGGGCTGGTGCGCGGGCATGTCGCCGTCGGGATGGTCGCCTCCTGCTCGGCCCTCGATCTGTCGGACGTGCTGGCCGACTTCCACCAGCGGCACCCGGATGTGGAGATGACCCTCTCCGAGGCGAACTCCGACCAGTTGGTGGCAGCGCTGCTCGCCGGTCAGCTCGATGCGGCGTTCATCGGCCTGGGGTCCGCGACGCCGCCGGGGGTCGAAACCCATGTCGTCGCGGACGAGTTGCTGGTCGCGGCCGTCAGTCATGACCACGCGCTGGCCGGGCGGCGGGCCATCACCCTCCCGGGGCTGCGTGACCTGCCACTGATCAGCCTCCCCCGCGGCACCGGCCTGCGTTCCTGTGTTGACGAGGCCTGTGCGGCGGCGGGCTTCCAGCCGCGTGTCGCCTTCGAGGCCAGCGACCCGTACGTGCTCGCGCAACTCGCCGGAAGAGGCCTGGGAGTGGCCGTTCTGCCCGCCTCCGTGGCCGCCGCGCGGCACACGGAACTGCACGCGATGCGCATCACCCACCCGCAGTTGCGCGGGAGGATCGCGCTCGCCTGGCGGGCGGAAGGACCGATCAGCCCAGCGGGCCGGGCCCTCGTCGGCCACGCCAGAACCGCGTTGCGGACCCCGGCCGCACGCGGTGAAGGGATCCGCGCCCTGCCGACGTCTACCGCCCTGGATCGGTGACCTGGCCGACGAACAGGGTGTGTCCGGAGTGCGGGTCGCGGATCAGGAAGACGAACGGGCGGTCCGCCCGGAACGCCATGCGTGGGACGGGGGTGGCGGTCGCGCCCATGGCGACTCCGCTGCCCGCGGCCGCGGTGGTGCCGTCCTCATCGACCGCCACATGAGCCTTCTGCACCACGGACTGGACGTGGATCCGCGCCGCGGGATCGGTCGGAATTCCGCCGAAGTCCGCCTGACCGCCGTCGAACGCGGTGGGCATACCCAGCCGCGCCAAGGTGCGGTTCAGCGTCTGCTGGGAGTCGAAGGTGAAGCGGGGCAGCGCCACCCGCAGTCCGGTGTCGTGTAGGCCGCCGAGAATCTGCGAAAGCCGCTCGGGAGTCAGCGAGCTGACGAATCCGGGAAGGCCGCCACTCGTCGGCAGCAGGACGTCCATGGCCAGATGTCCGCCCTGGTAAGGGAGTTCAACGGCCTGCCAGCCGGAGCCCTCGGCATATCCGTACTGGCCGGTGTGGTTCATCATCCGGACATCGCTCGTCGAGCCGTCGAGGCGGTGGAAGGGCTCGTCAGCGGTGTCGGCGGCGGTGAAGGACTGCTGCCACTTCGCCCTGAACGTGACCGCGTCGGTGAGCACCAACCGGGTGCTGTTGTCGATCGCCCCGGACGGGAAGAGATCCTTGATCTGCCCGTCGGTCTGCCGGTTGACCGTATCGTTGACGGTCCTGCGGGCTCCGTCGGGGTCGGTCCGGAAGTCGGCGACGTGGACGCCGGTGTCGAAGGCGTCGGAAAGCGACTGGAGATAGGACCGCTGGACACCGAAGTCCTTCTGCGTCCACACCGCGTCCGCCTCGCGCAGCCGCGTGTGGTCCGTGTCGGCCTGCGCCTGCTCGTCGCGTCCGAGAGCGCCCAGTGCGGCCGTGAACCGGTCGGTGGACAGCGTGTTGTGCAGTACACCGGACAGTTCGGTGCCGGTACGGCCACGGGCGCCCGGCAGCAGCATGCCCAACGCGTTCTCCATGCTGGACGGCGAGACCATCAGGTTGCCCTCGGGCCCCGGCGCCGTGGTGGCCAGCGCACGGTACAGGTCGAGGCCGAAGGCCGACGTACTGGCCGCCGCGGCCTGCCGGTCCGCCGCGGAGACCACCGGGCGGTCCTTGGGCGCCGCCGCCCGGACCAGCGTCGGATCGCCGTCCTTCGCCGCGCAGCCGACGGCCGTCGCCAACGCGGCGAGCGTCGCGGCGCAGCCGAGCAGTACCCGGCCCTTGCGTCGCCGCGTCCGCCGAACGATCCGTTCGCACACCCTGTCCATGCCGCCCCCCTGGTGAACCATCCCGGTCAACGCGCCTGTGTGGCGTCGCGATCTTGGACGGAACAGCGGCCGGAACGGTTCCCGAAGGGCAACCAGCCGCGACCGTGACGTGTCCAACACGTCGGATCCTTATCTCGGGGCCGTGCCATCGCCTTGAGGCGCCGCAGTGTGACCAGGTGCGAGGGGAGAGCATGTCGATGCGAAGAACTGGAGCCGCCCGACGGCGAGTCGGGGTGGTGCTCGGCGCCGCCGCACTGGCGATGCCGCTGGCGATCGCGCTCAGCCCGCCGGCGCAGGCGGCGACGAGCACAGCGTGCACCACGCTGACCGGCCCGTACCAGAAGCAGGTTGAGCGCTTCCTCGGACGGCCGGTGACCGGTCGGCAGTCGCCGGGAGACTGCCGGGCGATCCGCGACTTCCAGGTCGGCCACGGCATCAGCCCGGCGGTCGGCTACGCGGGCCCGGTCACCTGGCAGATCATGGAGCTGATCACGCAGCAGAGAGCGGCCGGGCACAACCCCAACGGGGCCGGTCACTGCCCGACCAACCGGGGCCGTATCGCCTGCGTCGACCTCACCCGGCAGCTGAGCTGGATCCAGGACGGCCGCAGGCTCGTCTACGGCCCGGTGCCGGTACGTACCGGGCGAGCCGGCAGCACGACCCGCACGGGGTTGAAGCGCATCTACTGGCGCTCGCTGCACTACTGGTCGACGCTCTACAAGGTCGACATGCCGTACAGCCAGTTCTTCGACGGCGGGGAGGCGTTCCACTCCGTAGCGAAGAGCGTCTGGTCTCCGCCGGGCTCGGGCGGCTGTGTGAACATGCGGCCGAACGACGCCCGGAAGTACTGGAGCCTGCTGCGGAACGGCGACGACGTCTTCGTCTACGGCCGCAAACCCGGCACCTGAACCATCCGCTGCCCGCTGCCGTCGCCGTGCCGGCGACGGCAGCCGGGGTCGCCGGTCGCGCGGGCGCGGGCACCCGAGCGTAGCTTGACCGGCCGCGGCCGTGCCACATCGCGCGGGGCCCCGGCTGTGAACCCTGATGGACGACGGCCGTTCGGGTGGAGATCGCGGTGGCCTGCCGTCCGCACGGCGGCTACCAGCGCAGCAGGACGAGTTCCGAGCTGAGCCCGGGGCCCAGTGCGAGCAGCAGTCCGGGAGTGGCCGGGGGCGGCGGGCGCAGGCTGAGGGTGTCGCGCAGTACGTGCAGAACCGAGGCCGAGGAGAGGTTGCCGACCTCGGCCAGTGACCGCCGGGACAGTTCCAGTGCGTCCGGGGGCAGGCCGAGGGAATCGGCGAGTGCTTCAAGCACCTTGGGGCCGCCGGGATGGCAGACCCAGCCCGTCACGTCCTGCGGCTTGAGGTCGTGCTCGGCGAGGAACGCGCGGACCTCCTCCGCCACCTGAAGTCTGACCAGATCCGGCAGATCGCTGCCGAGCACGATACGGAAACCGTGGTCGCCGATGTCCCAGCCCAGTGCCCGATCGGTGCCCGGGTACAGGCGGCTGCGGGTCGCCACGACCGCCGGGCCGCGGCACGCGTGGTGGCGGCCCCGCGCACGGCCGACGGCGACCACCGCGGCCGCGCCGTCGCCGAACAGGGCTCCCGCGACCAGGTTGGCCATGGAGGTGTCGCTCTTCTGCAGGGTGAGGGAGCACAGTTCGGTGGACAGGAGTACCGCCACCGCGCCGGGATGGCCTGCCAAGTAGTCGTGCAGCCGGGCGATTCCGGCCGCGCCCGCCACGCAGCCGAGGCCGAAGACGGGGACCCGCTTCACGTCCGGCCGCAGCCCGACCCGCCCGGCCAGCCGGGCCTCAACGGACGGTGCGGCGATGCCCGTTACGGAGGTGGAGATCACCAGGTCGACCTCGCGGGCCTCGATCCCCGCCTCCTCGAACGCCGCACGCAGGACGCGTTCGCCGAGTTCGAGAGCGGCCTCGATGTACAGGTCATTGGCGGCGCCGAAACCGCCCAGCGATTTGTACCGTTCAAGCGGTAGCGCGAAATACCGGCTACGGACCGCGGACGTGGTGTGCAACCGGTCGAGTACGCCTCGATCGACGCCGGAGGGCACACACAGGGCGGCCAGCGCGTCGGCGATCTCGCGCTGCTCGTAACGATGCGGTGGAAGCGCCCCGCAAACGGCCGCGATTCGCGTCATCGCTCAGGGGTATCACGGCGTCCACCGGTCGGTTGGTATTGCTGCTGGTCTTCGCCTTGCGATGTCGCTCCGCGCGGGGTACCGGGCCCGCGGTTTCGGCCGGGGCCGGGGGCGTCTCCCGGAAATCGCGGCAGCTCACAATGGGCGATGGGGCGGCGGCTGTGCCATACCATCCCCGGGTGCCCATGGATCAGGCCGCGGAATGGGACGCTCCGCCGCGATGTCGGGACAGGACCCGCCCTGTCCCGTTCCTCGGGCTGTTTCGCGCCAGCCATCCCGCTCCGGCCATGGTCGTCACCGTCCTGGCGACCGCGCTGACAGCGCTGAGCGGGCGCGATGCGATGGGCTGCGCACTGGCCGGACTCGCGGTGCTGTCCGGACAGCTTTCCGTCGGCTGGTGCAATGACCGCGTCGATCTGCGACGGGACATCGCCGCAGGCCGTACGGACAAACCGCTGGTGACCGGAGATGTCCACCCGGTCGCCGTCTCGGTGGCGGCGGGTGTCGCGCTGGCGGTCTGCGTGCCGCTCTCGCTCGGCTACGGGCTGCTCGCGGGCGCCACGCATCTCGTCGGGGTGGCCGCGGCCTGGAGCTACAACCTCGGAGTCAAGGGAACGGTCGCTTCCTGGCTGCCGTACGCGATCGGCTTCGGCCTGTTGCCGGCGGCCGTGACGCTCGGGCTCCCCGGCCGCCCCTGGCCGGCCGCCTGGGTGGTCCTCGCCGGGGCGCTGCTCGGCGTGGGCGCCCATGCGGCCAATGTGCTGCCGGACATCGAGGCCGACACCACCGCCGGGGTGCGCGGCCTGCCGCAGCGCCTGGGGCGGGGGCGTACCAAGGTGCTGGCGTGCTGCGCGCTGTTCAGCGCGTCCATGGTGCTGGTCTTCGGGCCTCCCGGACGGGTGGGCGCCGCCGGATGGGCGGCGCTGGCCCTCACCGCCTCGCTGTCCGGCTACGCGGTGGCCGCGCCGGGCACGGGAGCACGCAGCCGTACGCCGTTCCTTGCCGCCCTGGCTATCGCGATGGTCGATGTCGCACTGTTGCTGCTGCGCGGCGCCACGCTGGCCTGAGCCCGTCGGCCGGTCGAGGTCTGAAACCCCGCGGGCGTGGGTACCCGCAGGTCAGCGGGGGCCGATCGGAACCGTCGAGGGCAGACGGAGGCCGCCATGGCACACAGCGCGGGGCCGGAAGCGTATGACGCGGGCCCCTACGTCCCCGAAGGGGCTGATCTGGCGGCGCTCGCGGCAGCCGCGGCCGGCTGCCGGGGCTGCCCCCTGTACCACGACGCCACGCAGACTGTTTTCGGCTCCGGTGATGTGGCGGCCCGGGTGGTGATGGTGGGTGAGCAGCCCGGGGACCAGGAGGACCGCCAGGGGAGGCCGTTCGTCGGTCCGGCGGGGAAGGTGCTGATGCGAGCCGTCGACGAGGCGGGCATCGATCCGGCGCAGACGTACATCACGAATGCGGTCAAGCACTTCAAGTTCGAGCAGGCCGAGCGGGGCAAGCGGCGGATCCACAAGACCCCGAGCCTTCACGAGGTGTCCGCGTGCAGGCCCTGGCTGATCGCCGAACTCAGGCTCGTGGACCCCGAAGTCGTCGTCGCCTTGGGCGCGACGGCGGGAAAGGCCCTGCTGGGCCCGTCGTTCCGGGTGACCAGGCAGCGCGGGGCTCTGCTGACGCTTCCGTCACTGGACGGGGGCGACGGGACGGACAGCGGGAACGGCTGCTGGCTGGTGGCGACGATCCACCCCTCGGCCGTGCTGCGCGCCGACGACCGGGAGGCCGCGTACCAGGGGCTGCTGTCCGACCTGCGGGTGGTCGCCAAAGCACTGGGCTGAGCGGCGAGTTCACTTCAGCAGTTCGAGGAAGCGGCGGCCGAACAGGTACGCGTCGCCCGGCCAGCGCGCCGAGAGGTAGTTCCGGTCTCTTACGACGAAGGCCGGTGTGTCGTCGGTCGCCGTACCGCGTCGGGTGAGGACCCTGGGCCCGCGGTGGAACTGGCTGCCGGGATCGTCCAGCGCGGACCTGACCTCGTCCTCCACATACGCCGGGTACGTCCGGTAGTAGCGGCCGAGCCGCCAGGCCGTGGTCAAGTAGGCCGTACGTTCCATGTACTTGGGCAGGCAGGTGGTACGGCGGTCCGCCAGCAGGCCGCGGCCGGTGGCGGGATCGCTGGTCCGTGCCAGCACCAGCACGCCGTGGCAGATCGCCCCGACCGGCCGGTCCAACGACCAGAAGCGCGCGACCAGTTGGCGCAGCACGGGCGAGCCCAGATACTGCCGCATTCCCGGCGCGTGTCCGCCGGGCAGGATCAGCCCGTCGAAGTCGGCCGGGTCCAGATCCGCCCACGCGGCGGTGGCGGAGAACTCATCGGCCCGGGTGAGCTCCTCGTAGCGCCGCTTGGCCTCTTCCGCGGCGCCGAGTTGCCCGAAGATCACCCCCGACAGCAGCCGCGGGTCGGCGTCCGGGCGGGTGCCCGCCTGTTCGGTGGCGAAGACGACATCGTGCCCGGCGTCACGCAGCATCCGCCAGGGCACCGCCACCTCGGTGACGTCGAAATCCCGGTCGGGAACGGGGAGAAGAACACGCACTGGTCGTCCTAGAAACGAGAAGTCATCACGGGCATGGTCACTGGCGCAGTCCTATCACCAACTCCCCCTGCTCTCCCGCCTCGGCCTCCCCGCCCCGGCACCGGGGGCACCCCGTGGTGCTGCTGGGCCTGCTCGGTATCGCGACGACGGCGTTCGCGATGAGGTCGGTGACCGAGCATCACCCGCTGTCGGCAGCGACTCACCCTGGAAGCGGCCAGACTCCTCCGCGCGGCGCCCTTCGGGCTGGTCAGGGCGCGGGCCGTCACGGTACGGCGGGCCACGGGGTGCTCACCATGCCGCGGCAGCCGTCCGCCGTCCGAGCGCGCCGGCGGCACGGACGCCGCGCCGACGATCGGCCTGTCATGCCGTCCATAAATCATTTGTTATCTTCTGCGTGAAATTAGACATTCGTGTCTTTTGGGGAGTCAGTCTTCGCTATGCATACGGGGATGCTGTGACGATTTCGCAGGACAGTGACCGGCAGACGACCGGCCGTACAGCTACGAACACCCGCTTGCCGGTCCCGGCCATCGCGCCAGGTCCTCGCTCGCCGAGCGGCGAGCCCAGCACGCGGTCCGCCAGCAGACGCGGAGTACGGCGCTCCGCCAAGTACGACTACGAACGCTTCAGCCAACTCGCCGGACCGCTCACCGAACCCGAACCCGGTCCGGACGGGACGTACCAAGTCCAGTACCGCAGTCTGCTCGGCGCCGCAGAGCACCGGGTGCGGACCGCCCTGCTGCTGTCCGCGGCGCCAGTCCTCTCACTGCTGCTGCTGGTGTGGCTGATGCTGCCGGAGCACTGGGTGCACCGGCGCTATGTGTCGGGGTGGCAGTCCGCGGCGGACGTCGTGATGCTCGTCTCCATCGGGCTCATCGAGAGCTTCCGCGTGATCAACGTGCTCTCCAACGCGCACGCCACTCTGGTCGCCCGCGACCCGATTCCGGTCAGGCCCGAGCCCGGCACCAGGGTGGCGTTCCTGACCAGCTTCGTACCGGGCAAGGAACCGCTGGAGATGGTGCGCGCCACCCTCCAGGGCGCGGTGCGACTGCGCCACGACGGCCCACTGGACATCTGGCTGCTGGACGAGGGCGATGTCCCCGAAGTGCGCGCGCTGTGCGCCGAGTTGGGCGTGCACCACTTCTCCCGCAAGGGCGTGGACAAGTGGAACCGGCCAAGCGGCCCGTTCCGGGCCAGGACCAAACACGGCAACTACAACTCCTGGTTGAGCGCACACGGCCGCGACTACGACTTCATGGCCTGTGTGGACACCGATCATGTGCCGCTGCCCGAGTTCCTCGAACGGATGCTGGGCTACTTCCGGGACCCCGACGTGGCGTTCGTCGTCGGCCCCCAGGTCTACGGCAACTGCGACACGGCGGTCACCAAGGCCTCGGAGAGCCAGCAGTTCCTCTTCCACGCACTCATCCAGCGCGCCGGGAACGCCTACCGCGCACCGATGTTCGTGGGCACCAACAACTGCGTGCGCATCAGCGCGCTGCGGCAGATCGGCGGGCTGTACGACTCCATCACCGAGGACATGGCCACCGGCCTGGAGATCCACCGCAGACGCAATCCGCGTACCGGTAACCGCTGGTGCTCGGTGTACACCCCGGACGTGCTCGCCGTCGGTGAAGGCCCGTCGTCATGGACCGACTTCTTCAACCAGCAGCTGCGCTGGAGCCGGGGCACCTACGAGACGCTGCTGCGGCAGCTCTGGAAAACGCACTTCTCGCTGTCCCCCGGCCGTCTGCTCAACTACTCGCTGCTGGTCTCGTTCTATCCGATGTCGGCCCTCAACTGGATCCTCGGCGGCGTCTCCTGTTTCCTCTTCATGGTCCTGGGCGCCTCCGGGGTGCACATCGAGTCGCAGATCTGGATGATGCTCTACAGCGACGCCGCGGCGCTCCAGATCGGGCTGTACCTGTGGAACCGGCGGCACAACGTCAGCCCGCATGAGCCCGAGGGCTCCTCGGGCGCGGCGGGCATGGTGATGTCCGCACTCTCCGCACCGCTGTACGCCAGATCGCTGGTCGGCGCCCTGCTGCGGCGCAAGGCGGGCTTCGTGGTCACCCCCAAGGGGAACTCCGCCAGCCCCGACCGGCTCGCGACCTTCTCCACTCATCTGGGCTGGGCGGCGGTCTTCGGCGGCTCACTGACCGCGTCGTTCTTCCTCGGCCACACCCATGTGGCGATGCGCACCTGGGCCGCGCTCGCCCTGCTGATCGCCCTCGCACCACTGCTGGTGTGGCGGACCACAACCGCCAGGCAGCGGTTGGCCGCGCCACGCAGGAAGGCGCCCCGGCCCGTCGCCCAGCGCACCAGCTAGGACACCGCACCAGTCAAAGGAAACGTTCCGTGAGGTACCGCCCCAGCCCGCAGACCCGTAAAACCGCGCTCGGTGCCACGGCGTTCGTCGTCCTCGCCGCGATGAACGGCCCGGCCGCACTGGGTTTCGCCGAGCACTCCTACCACCTGTACAAGATCAACCAGCCCCGTTACAAGGCACTCTACGGGCACTGGGACCTGGTCAACGTGCCCAAGCAGTACCGGATCAACTCCATCCACGCCGCCCTGCTGCACACCGGCAAGGTGCTGATGATCGCCGGATCGGGGAACAACGAGAAGAACTTCAGGGCGGGGACGTTCCAGAGCGTGCTGTGGGACCCGGTGAAGAACACCTTCAAGGAGATCGCCACCCCGAAGGACATGTTCTGCGGCGGACACGCCCAACTCCCCGGCGGGCAGCTGCTGGTGGCCGGCGGCACCGCCCGCTACGAGAAGCTCCAGGGCGATGTGAAACGGGCCGGCGGCGCGATGCTGGTCAAGAACGAGAGCCCGGACCGGCCGCAGGTACTCCCCAAGGGCACCGTCTTCCGCGGCTCGACCGGCAGGGAGTACGCCTCCCAACTGCCCGTCGTGGTACCGGCCGCCAAGAAGACGGTGACCGGGTCCGGCCCCGCAACGAAGGTCACGGTCACCGCGAGCCAGGCACGGGTCTACGTCGAGGCGGTGAACGAGGGCGAGGCCGGGATCTCCAACACCGCCGACCAGTACGAGATCGTCGGTCTCAAGGGCAGTGAGGCGCGCAACCACTACGGGCTGGCGACCAAACTCGGCCTGGACAAGAAGGACTTCCAGGGGCTCAGGGAGTCGTATGTGTTCGACCCGGACACCGAGCGCTACGTCCAGGTCGACTCCATGTCGGAGGCCCGCTGGTACCCGACCCTGGTCACGCTGGCGGACAACAGGGTGATGGCCGTATCCGGCCTGGACGACATCGGCCAGATCATTCCCGGCAAGAACGAGATCTTCGACCCGGTGACGCGCAAGTGGTCCCCGGGCCCCACGCGCTACTTCCCCACCTACCCGGCGCTGTTCCTCACCAAGGGCGGCAGCCTGTTCTACTCGGGTTCCAACGCCGGATACGGCCCGGCCAACCAGGGCCGGACGCCCGGCCTGTGGGATCCGCGCACCAACTCCTTCAGCCCGGTCCCGGGCTTGCACGACCCCGACCAGACCGAGACCTCGGCGTCCGTGCTACTGCCCCCGGCGCAGCGGCAGTCGGTGATGCTCCTCGGCGGTGGCGGAGTCGGCGAGTCCCACAGATCCACCGCGCGCACCGCGGTCGTGGACCTCGCCCAGCAGCATCCGCACTACACGGACGGCCCGGACCTTCCACAAGGCACCCGCTATCTCAACGCGGTGCTCGCTCCGGACGACTCCGTCTTCACCTCCGGCGGATCCGCCGACTACCGGGGCAAGAGCGCCAGCGACATCCTCGGGGCGCAGTTCTACGTCCCCGCCCGCGGCACGTTCCGCCCGGCCGCCGCGCCGACGGTCGGCCGCGACTACCACTCCGAGGCACTGCTGCTCCCGGACGGCCGGATCGCCGTCTTCGGCTCCAATCCGCTGTTCGCGGACAAGGCCAACACCGAGGACGCCCCGTTCGAGCAGCGCATCGAGGTCTACAGCCCGCCGTATCTGTACGGGAGGACCAGGCCGGAGCTGGGCTCCGGCCCGGTGGAGGTGGATCGCGGGCAGTCGATGACGTTCGCCAGTTCCTCCGCCGCCGGAGTACGAACGGCGCGGCTGATGCGGCCGAGCGCGGTCACCCACGCCACCGACGTGGAGCAGCGGTCGATCGCGCTGGACCTGGTACGGCATGACCGCTCGGTCAGCGTCACGGTGCCGCAGGATCCGTCCCTGGTGCCGTCCGGCTGGTACATGCTGTTCCTCACCGACCAGCGGGGGACCCCGTCGCAGGCCCGCTGGGTTCACGTTCGCTGACGGTCGGCCAGTCCCCGGACCTGCGTGCCAGTTGGAGGGCGTAGTCGGGCCACCACTGACCCGCGGGCGGACCGCCCCGGCAGGCTCCATCGGACTCGCCGGGGCGCTTGACCCACAGGTAGGCGTCCACCTGGCTGTCGCCGGTCGCCGTGGTCGGCGGCCGGCCCAGGGCCCGGTCCGGCGGGTTGCACCAGGACTGCGCCCCCTTCGGCTCCGCGCCTTCGGCGCGCCGCAGGGGGCCGCCGCCGTTGCGGCTGGTGTCGATGACGAAGTGCGCGCCGCCCAGCAGCGCGGAGAGCCGGTGGCCGTAGACCTCACTGGCCTGCGTGGTCTGGAAGTTGGACACATTGAGCGCGAACCCGTTGGCGTCCTTGATGTCCGCCTTGCGTAGCGCGTCCGCCAGTTGCTCCGGGTCACGGATCCAGCCCGCGTTCCCGGCGTCCAGGTACACGGAGGTGTTCGGCAGCGCCTTGAGCGTCTTCACCGCGTCCGCCAGCAGGCCGAGCCGCTCGCTGTCACCCTGGTCGGCGGGACAGGTGACCAGTTGGGCCACCGCGTCGGGTTCCAGCACCACCCAGGCCCTGCGGTTCTCGATCCCGTCGGCCAGCCGGTCCACCCAGGCGCGGTACGTGGCAGCGTCCGCGGCGCCCCCGGCCGAGTACTGGCCGCAGTCGCGGTGCGGGATGTTGTAGGCCACCAGCACCGGAACCCGCCGGGCCAGCTGGGCCTGCATCGTGACCTGTCGAGCGCGTTCCTCCGGGTCACCCTCGCCGAGCCAGGTCGCGGTCGGCTGATCCGCGATCCGCCGCAGCAGGTCGGCGTCGTCCTCCCTGCCCCGCTCCTGCCACGCCGCGGCCTGCTCGTCCGCCCGGTTCCGCGGATCCACCCAGAAGGGCGAACCCGCGCCGGGCCCGGGTTGGTCGAGCGGTACGACCAGTGGTCCGCCGGAGGCCATGGACCACGGGGTGAGCAGCCCCTGGACCCCGAGCAGTGCGGCAGCGATACAGGCGGACGTCGTATAGCGAGCCGACAGGCGCACCAGTACTCACCCTCTTCTTCCTCAACGGCGGCAGCCTGATACCACCGATATCCCTCCTAGACTCACATATGGTGATTAATCAGACATGATTCAACGCATCAGGCGAGTCGTGTCGAGCGCCTGGCGCAGCCGTCCTTCCTCAACGGCCGCTCAGCGTCCACCCGTCAGCGGCGAAGGCGCCGGGATTCCGGTCGCCGTCCAGCAGCAGGCCATGGCCGTCGGAGACCCGGACCCCGGAGACGTTCACCCCTCGGCCGGTGTACGCGGGGTCTGTGGTGTACCGCCAGCGCAGCAGCAACTCGCCAGCTGGCGAAGGGAGTTGGGCGGACACCCGCCACCAGGAGCGGGTGCCGCCGGACAGCGCGGAGGCCGCTCCGGGCGGCGCGCCCCGGCCGCTGACGGTCACCGGGACCGGCTGCCAGGTGGTGCCGCCGTCCGTACTGGACTCCAGGTAGACGAAGTCGGAGTCGGGTTCGGTGTCCACGAAGGTGTTGTAGCGGATGGCGAGCGGGCCGCCGCGCGGGGTGAGCGACGCGGTGAGCGTCGCGGTCGTCGCGTTGCCGATGCCGGAGTACCAGGACGGTACGCCGTGCGGTGCGCGGACCGCCATGCCATTGGCCAGGCCGTCGGCGACGGCGCGGCGGGCCGGGTTGGTCGAGCCCCAGTCGCGGGTCGGGTGGACGCGGTTGCTGAACTGCAGTGCGATGGAACGCGATTCGGGGTCGATGACGACGGTGGTGCCGGTGAAGCCGGTGTGCCCCGCCGTGGCGGGACTGTCCAGTCGGCCCATGTACCAGCGCTGGTCGAGTTCGAAGCCGAGGCCGTGGCCGTCGCCGGGGAACCTGCCGTTGAAGTCGGTCAGCATCTCGCGCACCCAGTGCGGGCTGAGGATGCGGTGGCCGCGGTACGTACCGCCGTTGAGGATGGTCTGAGCGAGCACCGCGATGTCGCCGACGGTGGAGAACACTCCGGCGTGCCCGGCGACGCCGCCCATCGCCCACGCGTTCTCATCGTGTACCTGCCCCCAGACCAGACCGCGTTGCGGCTCGCCGGGCCCTACCTCGTACTCCTCGGCGGCGATGCGCGGCCTGAGCGAGGCGGGCGGGTTGTACATGGTGTCGTGCATGCCCAGCGGGCCGGTGATGCCCTCGCGTACCAGGGCGTCCAGCGGTTTGCCGGTGATGTGCTCCAGCACCTGCTGCAGGGTGAGCATGTTCAGGTCGGAGTAGAGGTACGCGGTGCCGGGCGGGTTCTGCGGTTCGGTGTCCAGGATGGCCTTGATACGGGAGCCCATGTCGGGGTACTGCCACAGCGGCGGGCTGGGGTCCGGCGGTAGGCCGGAGGTGTGGGTGAGCAGTTCCTCGATGGTGATCGCGCCCTTGCCGTTGGTGGCGAACTCCGGCAGGTAGCTGGCGACGGTGGCGTTCAGGTCGAGGCGCCCGGCCTGGAGTTGCTGGACGGCCGCGATCGAGGTGAACAGCTTCGACAGTGACGCCAGGTCGAAGATGGTGTCGGTGCGCATGGGGATCCGCTGGTCGGCGGGCAGCGGATCGCCCTTCTGGTCCGCGTAGCGCAGCGCGTACCCACTGGGGTGGTCGGCCACCACGACACCGTCGTGGGCCAGCAGCGTCACCTGGCCGGAGAACATCGGGTGGCCGGTGCCCGGGTCCGGACGGGTCCAGGCGTCCACCTGGTCCAGGGCGGTACGCAGCGGAGCCGGGTCCAGCCCGGCCTGCTCGGGCGTGCCGTGGCGCAGCACGGTCCCCGGCGGCGCGAAACCGCGGTACGGCTGGTCGAACCGCCCGGCGGCGGGGGGCCGGACCGGGCGCGCCGGTGTGGCACCGGCGCTCGCGGTCCCGGCGATCAGCCCTGCGGTCGCGGACAGCGCCACGGCCATCAGGGCGGCTCGGCGAGCGAACATCGCGGTCCTCCCCTCGCTCGGAAATGCGCGGACTCGGCGCCCAAGCGCCTAGCGGTACAGCAGGAACGGTTCGCGCCGCTTGCGGAAGTGCTCCAGTTCGGTGCGCCAGGCGCCGACCACCTCATCGGTCGAGGCGCCCGCGTCGACCATGGTGCGCAGCCTGCTGGAGCCGGTGAGGTCGTCGATCCAGTGGTCCGGGCGCCAGCCGAAGACCGACGGGTACAGCCGACGGGCGGTCACCATCATGGCCACCGCCGTGCTGATGGCGTCCACCTGGCGGCGGTCGGTGAGATGCACCTGGACGCCGCCGCATGTGGTGTTGGCGAACTTGTCGAAGGTGGGAACGGTGTAGTTCTCCCGGAACCGCACGCCCGGCAGGCCCATCGCGTTCAGCGCCTCCGCCCAGCGCCAGTCGATCCCGGGAGCCCCGATCATCTCGAACGGCCGGGTGGTGCCGCGGCCTTCGGACAGCAGCGTGCCCTCGAACATGCACATGCCGGGATAGAGCAGCGCGGTGTCGCCGGTGGGCATGTTGGGGCTGGGCGGCACCCACGGCAGTCCGGTGTCGGTGAACAGCATGTCGCGCCGGTAGCCGCGCACCGGCACGATGTCCAGGCTGCTCAGCCGTCGGCCGCCGGTGTCACCCGGCAGGAACAGCGCATCGAACATCCTGGCCAGTTCACCGGCCGTCATGCCCGGTTGCTGGACGACGGGCTTGAGCCCGACACCGGTCGCGAACCGCGGATCCAGCAGCGGGCCGTACGCCTGCCCGCCGATCGGGTTGGGGCGGTCCAGTACGACGAACGCCGCGCCGGTGCGCGCCGCCGCCACCATCGCCACGTACATCGTCCAGGTGTAGGTGTAGAAACGGGCGCCGACCCCGGCGATGTCGAACACCACCGTGTCCACGCCCGCCTTGCGGTACATCGCCGCCAACTGCTCCGCGGACGCGCCGTAGGCGTCGTACACCGGGATGCCGGTGCGCGGGTCGGTGTAGTCGCCCTCGGAGCCACCGGCCTGGGAGGTGCCGCGGAAGCCGTGCTCGGGGCCGAACGCCGCGACCGGACGCGCACCGGCGGCGGTCATGGCGTCCACGATGTGGGTGAGGTCGTGCAGCACACCGGTGGGGTTGGTGAGCACACCGGTGCTGCGTCCGGCGAGCGGGCGCCAGCCCCGCGCCGCCAGAACGTCCGCGCCCGTCGCCAACCGGTCCCGGCCGGGCGCCGCGTTCGCCGGGTCCGCCACGCTGGCGGCACCCGCACCGAGCGCGGTTGCGGCGATGAAACCGCGTCTGCTGAGCGGTGCCATGACGGCCTCCTGCGTCGGCGTGCCGAATGGCAACGTACGCACGCGACGGTTCCCGGTCAATGATGCGGGCGGGGTTGCCGACACCGTTGTCGGCCAGTGTGCCGGGATCGTTGACAGGGCGTGAGGTGCGCGGTGAAATGCCTGCGCACCACTGCACCGTCCTGGTCGGATCCCACCTCTCGTCGGGAGGCTGCTGATGCGTGCTCGTGCGGTCACACCCATCCTGCTGACCGCCGCCGCGGTCGCCCTCACCGCCGCCACTCCCCCGGTCGCCTCCGCCACCGGCACCGCCGTACCGGCAGACCGCCAGATCCGCTCCGTGCTGGCCCGGATGACACTGCCGGAGAAGGTCGGCCAGCTGTTCGTCTCCGAGGTCTACGGGGACTCCGCCACCACCGCCAACCCCGCGGATGTCGCGGCCAACCACCGGCTGTACGGCGACACCGTGGGCAACGGCGCGCAGTTGCTGGCCACGTACCACCTCGGCGGCATCATCTACTTCTCCTGGAGCGACAACCTCAACGACCCGCGGCAGATCGCGGCGCTCTCGGCGGGTCTGCAGCACGCCGCGACGGCCACGCCCGCCGGCGTCCCCCTCCAGATCAGCACCGACCAGGAAGGCGGCATCGTCAACCGGATCGGCGCACCGCTCGCGGTGTCGCCGGGCAACATGGCGATAGGCGCCACCTTCGCCCCGAGCGCCGCCTACCGGGCCGCCTCGGTCAGCGGGGCGCAGCTGCGTGCGCTGGGCATCAACGTGGACGACGCGCCCGTGGTGGACGTCAACACCAATCCGCGCAACAGCGCCGACGGGCCCCGGGCGTTCGGCGACCGCACCTCCTGGGCCGACCGCTTCGCGGCCGCGGCGGTGAGCGGCTACCAGTCCAGCGGGGTGGGCGCACAGGCCAAGCACTTCCCCGGCCTCGGCGACACCACGGTCAACACCGACAACGGAGTCGCCGTCACCCACGAGACCCGCGCCCAGATCATGGCCAGGGACATACCGCCGTTCCGGGCGGCCATCGCGGCGGGTGCGCCGTCCATCATGGCGGCGCACATCGTCGCGCCCTCGCTCGATCCCTCGGGGCTGCCCGCCAGCCTCTCCCGGCCCATCGTCACCGGCCTGCTGCGCGGCACCCTGCACTACGACGGTGTGGTGATCACCGATGCCCTCAGCGCCGCCGCCCTGGGCGGGATCGCCCCGGGCCAGGTGATCCTGGACGCCATCAACGCGGGCGACGACGAGCTGCTGATGCCGCCCGATCTGCCGGGTGCGGTACGGACGGTGCTGGACGCCGTCCACACGGGCAGGATCACTACCGCGCGCATCGACCAGTCGGTGTACCGCATCCTGCGGATGAAGGCACGGCTGGGCCTGTTCACACGCCCGTATGCCGCTCTTCCCGCCCGCCCGCACGATGCCGCGGGCACCATGGCCGGGATCGCCCGCCGCTCCATCACCCTGCTGCGCGACACCCGCCATGTCCTGCCGCTGGCGCCGCACTCCGCAGCGCACGTGCTGGTCACGGGTTGGGGCACCGCCACCACGCAGAACCTGGCGGGCGACCTGGCCGTCCGGGGGCTGACGACCCAGCGGCTGTGGACCGGCTCGCCGGACCAGGCCACGATCGACGCCGCCGTGGCGGCGGCCAGAGCCAATGACATCACCGTGGTGACGACCTACAACGCCTGGAGCGATCCCGCCCAGCAGAGCCTGGTGCGCCAACTGCTCGCGACCGGCAGGCCGATCGTGGTCGCCTCGGTGGGCGGCCCCTACGACATCGCGTACTTCCCCACCGCGGCAACGTACTTGGCCGCCTACGACTACCAGCCGGTGTCCGTCACCGCGTTGGCGGACACGCTGCTCGGCACGGCGCCGGTAGGCCACCTTCCGGTCTCCGTTCCGGCGGCCTCAGGCGGCGGAACGCTCTTCGCGTTCGGCTCGGGCATCGGATACCAACGATGAGACGCACCCGTAGAGCGCTGTCGCTGATCCTGTTGCCGCTGGCGGGAGTTGTGGCCGCCCTGGGACTGGCCGCCACGCCCGCGCAGGCCCATGCCGACGGTGCGGCCCGGGTGGTCGCCGAGCGGCGGATCGCCGCCCGCCTGGTCGATCTGACCATCTCCTCCCCCGCTCTGGGCACCACCGCCAAGGTCCGTCTCCTCACCCCCGCCGGCTGGGTCCCGCGGCCGCATCGCAGCTGGCCCACACTGTGGCTGCTGCACGGCTGCTGCGACGACTACACCGGCTGGACGGCGAAGACCGACGTGGCACGCATCCCGGCGCTGCGCAACGTCCTGGTCGTCATGCCGGAGGCGGGCAGGACCGGCTTCTACAGCGACTGGTGGAACTACGGAACCGGCGGCGCGCCCGGATGGGAGACGTTCCACCTGACCGAGGTCCGGCGGATCCTGGAGCGCTCCTACGGCGCCGGTTCCGACCGGGCGGTCGCGGGGCTGTCGATGGGCGGCTTCGGCGCGCTGTCCTACGCCGCCCGGCACCCGGACATGTTCCGGGCCGCCGCCTCCTACAGCGGGGTCGCCGATCCGCTCTACCGGCGCGGCGGCCCGGACAACGTCCTGGCCATAGTTCGCGGCCAGGGCGCCGACCCGTACGCGTTGTGGGGCGACCCGGTGGCTGACAGGGCTGTGTGGGCGGAGCACGATCCGTACGTTCTGGCGGGTTCGCTGCGGCGGCTGCCGGTCTTCCTGTCCTGCGGGGACGGCACGGCGGGGCCGTTCGATCCGCCGGGCGCCACCAGCCCTTACGAGACCCTCTTCCTGGCCGAGGGCCGCCATGTGGCCGACCGTCTGCACGCGCTGGGCGACCGCCGTCTGGTCACCGACTTCTACGGCCACGGCACGCACAGCTGGCCGTACTGGCAGCGTGAACTGCACCGCTCGCTACCGCTGTTGCTCGGCGCGATGGGTGTGCGGGCGTGAGGTCAGTCGTCGACGGTACTGGTGGACCGGGCGATGAGCAGCGCGACATCGTCGTGGTCGTCGGGGTGGCGCAGGACCCGTAGCAGGATGTCGCAGGTGGTCTCCAGTGCCCGGTGCGGGCCGGAGAGCACATCGAGCAGAGCGTTCAGGCGGGTGTCGATCGAGGTGTCCCGGGTCTCCACCAACCCGTCGGTGTACAGCACGAGTTGGTCGCCCGGGGCCACGTCGACAAGGGTGGTCTCGAAGGGCACACCGCCGACTCCCAGCGGGGCGCCGGTGGGCAGGTCCAGCAGTTCGGGGGCGTTGCCGGGGCGCATCAGCACGGGAGGCAGATGGCCCGCGTTGGAGATCCGGCACTGTCCGCGTTCCGGGTCGTGGACGACGTAGACGCAGGTGGCGATCGAGCGGCCCAGGCCGTCGGCGACGCGGTCGAGGTGTCCCATGAGGTCCGCGGGGTCCAGACCGAGTTCGGCGAGCGTACGGGTCGCGGTGCGCAACTGGCCCATGGTGGCGGCCGCGGTGATGCCGCTGCCCATGACGTCGCCGACGACGAGGGCGGTGCGGTCGCCGGTCAGGGGGATGACGTCGAACCAGTCGCCGCCGACCTCACTGGTGCCGGCGGCGGGCTGGTAGCGGTAGGCGACCTCCAGTCCGGGGCGGCGCGGCGGGCGCGTCGGCAGCAGATCGCGCTGCAGGGTCAGCGCGGCCCGGCGTTGGGCCTGGTACCAGCGGGCGTTGTCGATGCACACGGCGGCGCGAGCGGCCAACTCGCTGGCGAGCACGGCATCGTCCTCGGTGAACGGCAGCGGGTTGCGGGCGCGTTTGAGGTCCAGCGCACCGACCACCGCGCCGCGGGCGATCAGCGGAACCGCGAGGTACGAGTGCAGCCCGGCGCGGGCCAGGAGTTCGGCCGCCGCCGGATCGCGGGCGATGCTGCGCAGATCCTCCGGCCGCACCCGCGGCACCAGCACGGGGCGGCCGGTCTTCACGCACTGGGTGATCAGCCGATCGGGATCGTACGCGGCGACCTCGCCCGTGGGGTCCGCCGCCCGGGTGGCCTCGGTCTGGTAGGCCGCCGCCACGGCGAGGGCACGGAAGACCGGACGGTCGCGGTCGGAGCCCGAATTGCCGCGGCGGTCGTCCATTATCGAGTCGAGTACGTCGACCGCCGCGACGTCGGCCAGCTCCGGGACGCAGACATCGGCCAGCTCACGGGCGGTCTGGTCGAGATCGAGGGTGGTGCCGATGCGTACGGTGGCATCGGCGATGAGGGTGAGCCGCTCACGCGCCTCGGCCGCTTCGGTGGCCGCGCGATGCCGTTCGGTGATGTCCACCACCGAGGTGGCCAGGCCGAGCACGCGCCCGGCGGGGTCCTCCAGCCGGTAGTACGACACCGACCAGGCGTGTTCGGTGTTGGGGTCGGCGGGGGTACGGCCGCTGGCGAACTGGTCCAGCGCCGGAACGCCGGTGTCCAGGACCTGGCGCATCACTGACTCGATCTTGTCAACGTCCAGGAACGGCAGCGCCTCACGGAGACGGCGGCCGATGTGCTGGTCGGCGGGGATCCCGTTGATCCGCTCCAGCGCCGGGTTGACGGTCACGAACCGCAGGCCGGTGTCGAGGACGCCCAGTCCGATCGGTGACTGGCTGACCAGCCGCACGGACAGCGAGAGCTCTGTCTCCAACCGGCGCATGGTCGCCTGGTCGGTGGCGATCCCCAGGGCGTAGAACCCGTGGTGCGCGTCCTCGAGCCGCATGTTGCGGAATTCGACCAGGCGGGTGCTTCCGTCCTTGTGCCGGACGGGGAACACCCCGGCCCAGTTCGTTCCGGACTCCATGACCTCGGCGAACAGCTTGAGGATCTGGTCCCGGTTCCGCTCCTCGACCAGCAGCCGCGCCGCGTACTGACCGAGTGCCTCCTCGGCGCTGTAGCCGAACAGATCCGCCGCCTGGGGGCTCCACAGGGTGATCCGACCGGTGGCGTCCAGCACCACCGCCGCGACGCCCAGGACGTCCAGAAGCCCGCCCGGTGGGGACGCCGCGTCCGTGCTCTCGGGTCCCAGGCCGGCCGGGAAGGCGTCGGTCGCACTCATTCCCGGTCACCCCTTCCGCCCGTCGTGACGGGCGTGGTCCGCGCTGTCCACGCGGCCCGTCCGTGTCGTCTGTGCTCACGCCCCGGTCCGCACCGGTCCACTCCGTGATACTCCGCTCCATCCTCTCTCCGCATTGCCCGGCGCCGCAGCCCCTGGACTGCGGTGATCTCGTGGAGCAAGCCGTTTTAGGAGGGCTCCGCTCCACGACGAAGCGCCAAAAATACCGCATAACGGAAAGTAAATTCTGTTTCTTCATCCGTCGGGTCACTCCGCGCAGGGCCGGGTGCGGCCTGGCGGGCGTCAGCAGTGTCCACCACAATCACTCCTGTCGCACCAACGGGCGACGACGCACAGTGCGCCGGAATAGGGGACGAACTGATGACAAATCAAGAGCCGCGCCACGGCGGTCGTGGAGATTCGGGGTCGCCGGAGCGGATCATGCGGGTGGGGCTGGGATTCTGGGAAGCGAACGCGCTGTTGAGCGCGGTGGAACTCGATGTCTTCGGCACACTGGCCGCGGGCGCGCTGGACGGTGAGGAGTTACGGTCCCGACTCGGCCTGCATCCGCGCGGGGCAAGGGACTTCTTCGACACCCTGGTCGCGCTCGGGTTCCTGGACCGGGACGGCGACGGCCGGTACACCAACACACCTGACTCGGCGCGCTATCTCGTTCGCGCCGCGCCAGGCTATGTCGGCGGGATGCTGGAAATGGCCGGGGAGCGGCTGTACTCGTCCTGGGGGCGGCTGACCGAGGCCCTGCGCAGCGGCGAACCGCAGTGCGACGCCGCGAAGCAGCAGGAGTTCTTCGACGGCCTGTACCCGGACGACGATCAGCGCAAGACCTTCCAACGCGCCATGACCGGGCTGTCGTTGAGCGCCATCGCGGAGATCGCCGAGCGCTTCCCCTGGTCGCGGTACCGGACGGTGGCGGACATCGGGTGTTCGGAAGGGGCACTGCTCGCCGGGGTGCTGCGGCGCCAACCCCATATGTCCGGCACGGGTTTCGACCTGTCGCCGGTACGACCGCACTTCGAGGAGTACGTGGCCGCGGCGGGCACCGCCGACCGAGTGTCCTTCGTGGCAGGGGACTTCTTCGCTGATCCCCTGCCCACCGCGGATGTCCTGGTGTTCGGGCACATCCTGCACGACTGGGATCTGGGCACCAAGCGGATGCTGTTGAAGAAGGCGTATGACGCGCTGCCGGATTCGGGGTCGGTCATCGTCTTCGAGTCGCTGATCGACGACGATCGCCGGGAGAACGCCTTCGGGCTGCTGATGAGCCTCAACATGCTCGTCGAGACCAAGGGCGGATTCGACTACACCGGCGCCGACTGCCGGGCGTGGCTCACGGAGGCCGGTTTCCGGGACTGCCGGGTGGAACACCTCACCGGCCCTGACTCGATGGTGGTCGGCATCAAGTAGCGCGGGGCCGAGGCGGTGCGGCCGTGGCCGCCCTGGACGGCCGCACCGCCTTCACCTTCCGGCGAGCCCCAGCAGGGCGGGCAGATCGGCGAGGGAGTCCAGGACGTGATCGGGGGTTCCGGCCGCGTTCTCATGGGTCCGCGGCAGGTACTTGCCGGTCTTGACGAGGACTCCGGTGATGCCATGGCGTTGGGCGGCCAGCACATCGGATTCGATGTCGTCGCCGACCATCAGGACCTGCTCCGGCTGGGCACCCAGGTGCGCGAGGGCGGTGGCGAAGAACGCCTCGGCGGGCTTGCCGACGACTTCCGCCTCGACCGCGGCCGCCTGCTCCAGGCCCAGGAGGAAGGCGCCGGTGTCGAGGCTGAGCCCATCCGCGGTGCGCCAGTACAGGTTGCGGTGCATCGCCACCAGCCGGGCGCCGCGCTGAAGGTGGCCGAACGCCCGGTTGAGCGCCGTGTAGTCGAACTCGGGGCCCGCGCCGCCGACCACGACCACGTCGGGCGGTTCGTCGTCGGTGGCGGCGACGAGGGTGAGCGGACGGAGGTCCTCCGCGATGTCACCGCTGTTGAGCAGCGCGCACCGGGCGCCGGGATAGCGGTCCGCCAGGTAGCGGGCGGTGACCGCGGGCGCGGTGAGGATGTCGTCGGCGCTGACCGGAAACCCCGCTTCGGACAGCGTCCGAGCGATGGTCCCGCGGCTGCGCGAGGTCGTGTTGGTCAGCAGCGCCAGTGGGATGTCCGCCGCGCGCAACCGCTGCACAGCCTCGACAGCGCCGGGCAGCGGTTGCCACGACACCGTGAGTACACCGTCGATGTCGAGCAGTACCGCACTGACCGACTCCATGGGCAAACCGTAACCATCCGGCCATGGGCCGCCAAGTCCGCCGCTCGCCATCTCCGGCTCAGGGGCGGAAGCCGAGTACGGCCTCGACGGTGTCCGCCTCCGCCGCCGTCTTGTCCTCGCGGTAGCGCAGGACCCGTGCGAACCGCAGGGTCACCCCCGCCGGGTAGCGGGTGGACCGCTGCACCCCATCGAAGGCGATCTCCACCACCAGTTCGGGCCGCACCACCACGCCCCACGGTTCGGTGCGCACCGCCAGCTCCCGCAGCCGCTCCGTCTGCCACCCGAGCAAGGCATCGGTCAGCCCCTTGAAGGTCTTGCCCAGCATGGCGAAGGTGCCATCCGGCCGCCGGGCGCCCAGATGCAGGTTCGACAGCTTTCCGGTGCGCCGTCCATGCCCCCACTCGGCGGCGAGTACCACCAGGTCGAGGGTGTGCACGGGTTTGACCTTCAGCCAGGAGGCACCGCGCCGACCCGCGCTGTACGGGGCGTCCAGCGCCTTGACCAGCACGCCCTCATGGCCTCGGGCCAGGGTCGCGGCGGTGAACTCCCTTGCGGCCTCCCGGGTCTGGGGGTCCTGCGGATCGCTGGCGACCAGTCGGCGGACCCTGAGCGGCTCGGGGACCAGCCGGGCCAGCTCGGTGTGCCGCTGAGCCGTGGTGCGGGCCAGAAGATCGCGACCGTCGACGGACAGCAGGTCGAAGAAGACCGGCGAGAGCGGCAGCGAGGCCTGCGCGCCCGCGACATCCAGCCGGGAGCCGACCCGCCCGGCGGTCTCCTGGAACGGCTTCGGCCGCCCGTCGGCGCCCAGTGCGATGACCTCCCCGTCGAGCACCAGCCGCTCGGCCGCCAGTTCCCGGACCACGGTGACCACTTCGGGCAGCCGTGGCGTGATCTCATCGAGCGTCCGCGTATAGATCCGTACCGTCTCGCCCTCCCGGTGCACCTGGATGCGGATGCCGTCGAGCTTCTCCTCGATCGCGCAGGGCCCGAGCCTGTCCAGTGCCTCGTCCACGCTCCTGGCGGTGTGCGCCAGCATGGGCAGCACCGGGCGGCCGACCTCCAGTTGGAAGTCGGCCAGCGCGTCCGGGCCTTCGGCCAGCAACGCCTCGGCGACCGCGCCCAGCGATCCGCCCAGCATGACCGCCCGGCGCACCTCCTGCGCCGGGACATCGGCCGCCGCCGCCAGCCCCTCCACGGCCAGGGCGTCCAGTGCGCCCTGCCGCAGCTCACCGCCGATCAGGGCGAGCAGGAAGCGCTGTTCCTCCTCGGTGGCGGCCGACATCAGCTCCCGCACCCGCCGTCGCCGTTCGGCCTGCGCGCCCTTGCCGCTGACGGCTGCGATCCGGTCGAGCGCGGCGTGCACCTCGGCCACGTCCAACCGGGGCTCGGCCGCCGCCGGTACCCGCTCGGCAAGCGTGCTCCAGCCGACCCCGATACGGCGCTGGGGCAGCCGCCCAGCCAGATACGTGATCACGATCGGAGCCTGTGCGGGCTCCGTCGTACGGAACAGCCGGGCCAGCAGCGCGACCTTCCGCGAGCGCGCGGAGGCCTCGGCAACCTCTCGCGACGTCCGGGCGACATCGGCCAGCAGCATGGCTCCATCGTCACCCGGACCGCGCCGAAGCGCAGTTCCGCCATCGACTCCCGGAAACGGCCCGGGTCAGGGTCGCGGCCCGATGACCTCCTCCCCTTCGGTGACGGTGATGGCCATCGCCGGACATGAGTCGGCGGCGTCCAGGGCCCGCTCGTCGGCGGGGCCGTCGGGGTGCAGCGGGCGGGCGTGGTCGTCGTCGAGCGCGAACAGCTCAGGAGCGATTCCCGCGCACATCCCGGAGGCCATGCACTGGTGACCGTCTATCTCGATATGCCAGGTCATCGAGCGTCACCACCCCACCGGCATGGTGCGCGGGCCCCGGACCAGCATCTGCGTCTTCCACTCGATGTCCCCCGCCAGACACAGTCGCGGGAAGCGCACGATAAGGGCGCGGAGCGCCTCTTGCAGTTCCAGGCGGGCCAGGGGTGCGCCCAGGCAGTGGTGCACGCCGTGGCCGAAGCCGAGGTGCTGGTTCTGCTGGCGTGTGATGTCGAGCCTGCCTGGTTCGCTGAACCGCAGCGCGTCCCGGTTGGCCGCGCCGACGGCGACCAGCACCGGCTCGCCCGCCCGGACCAGCGTGCCGCCGACCTCGACATCCTCCATCGCGTAACGGGGGAAGCCCGCACCGCTGCCCAGCGGCACGAACCGCATCAACTCCTCGACGGCGGTGGGAATGAGGCTGATGTCGGCCCGTAGCCGAGCGAGCTCATCGGGGTGTTCCAGCAGCATGTAGACGAAGTTGGGGATCTGCGTCGCCGTGGTCTCATGCCCGGCGACCAGCAGCCCCACGCACAGGTCGATCAGCTCCAGTTCGGAGAGCCGGTCCCCCACGTCCCGGGCTTCTATCAGTGCGGTCATCAAGTCGTCCCGCGGAGAGCTTCTATGACTCTCTATCAGCTGCGCCATATAGGCGCGCAGCTCCTCGCGGTTGGCATCGGACTCCTCGGCGGTCAGCGAGCTGGTGGACAGTGCGGCGTCGCTCCACACCCGGAACCGCGGCCGGTCCCGCTCCGGCACGCCGAGCAGTCGGCAGATGACGGCGACCGGGATCGGCAGTGCGTAGTCCTCGACCAGGTCGGCCGGCGGCCCCGCGGCCTCCAGCCCGTCCAGTAACTCCTCGGCCAACTCCGTTACGGCGGGCCGCAGTTTCTCCACCTTGTGGACGGTGAACGCCTTGGCCACCAGCGTGCGCAGCCGGGTGTGGTCGGGCGGATCCATGCTGAGGATGCCGGAGTCCGCCTTCGCCTCGCCCTGGCGTGGAGGGTCCCGGTGGATGCTCTCGGCCCGGCTGAACCTCCGGTCGCCGAGCACCAGTCGGGCGTCCGCGTAGCGCGTGACGAGCCAGGCGGGCTCGCCGTACGCCATCCGCACCCGCAGCAGCCCGGTGCTGGAGCGGGCTTGTTCATAGGCCTCGGAGATCCCGAGACCGTTCGCGTCGTTGAAGGGGTATGTGAGGGGCTCTACGTCAGCTGTGGTCACCTTGGGCCTCCAAGTGTAAGCACGTGCTTACATAGCGTAGATCCGGTTAGGCGACCCGTCAACGGCCCTGGTGGGCCGCTATCCTGACGGACTTCCGGGGAGGGATGCACAGATGGCCGAGATCCAGCCGAAGCGGGCGCGTGACGCCCAGGCGACCCGGCGGGCGCTGCTGGACGCGGCGGCCTCGCTGTTCGCCGAGCGCGGCTTCGAGCGCGCCACCGTACGGGACATCGCGGCTCGCGCGGGCGTCAACCAGGCTTTGCTGTTCCGCTACTTCGGCTCGAAGAAGGCCCTGTTCGGTGAGGTGCTGGCGCGCAACGGCCGCGAGCAGCTGGACACCACGGCGCCGGAGAGCCTGCTGGAGGCGGCGCTGCGTGGAATGCTGCTGTCCGATGACGCGCGTATGGGCGACCGCTCGCTGGAGGCGTTCCTGCGGTCGACCGGCGGCAGCGACGAAGTGGCCGCGACGGGGCGGCTGTTGGGGGACGAGTACGCCCGGGTCCTGGCCACCCTCAGCGCCCAGGACGACAACGGGCTGCGGGCCGACCTGGTGCTGTCCTGGCTGCTCGGCATCGGGCTGATGCGGGTGGTCGTCGCCAAGGAGCCGCTGGCCAGCGCCGACCCGGATGAGATCTGCGACCTGGTACTGGGCGCGGCCCGCACCCTGCTCGAAGGCCTGGCCGCGCCCGTACCGCCGTCCCCGTCGTGACGGACCCGGCCAGACCCCGGTGAGCGCGGTTGGCCTCAGCGCTGCGTGGAGGCGGAGAGGGAGAAGTCCGCGAACTCCGCGCTCTCGGCCTTCTTCACGGCGGATCCACGCACCACGAATCTGACCACAGGTCAGACATGTGAACACCGTTCCCATCGTGGACGGTCCAAAGGTGCGCACCGCGCGCATGGCAGTCTTGACCCTCCGCGGACAACGACGGAGGGGACCCTTTCGTGTCGGATCACTTGATGGGCGAGGCCGATGCGTCGACCGTGGCCACGCAGGAGCACCGGTTGCGCCGTGACCTCGGGTTCTGGGGTCTGACCGCGATCGGCTTCTCCAACATCGTCGGCTCCGGTTGGCTGTTCGCCGCCATGTACGCGGCGCAGACGGCCGGTCCCGCCGCACTGCTGTCCTGGATCGGCGCGGGTGTGCTGTCCGGGCTGGTGGCGCTGGTCATGGTCGAACTCGGCGCGTCCCGGCCCGAGGGCGGCGGCACGGTGCGCTGGCCGCTGTACGCCAGCGGTCGCCTGGTGGGCACGCTGATCGGCTGGTCGGCACTGCTCTCGGTGGGCGGCACCGCGGCGGAGATCAGCGCGATCATGCAGTATGCGGCGCACTACCTGCCGGGCATCTACCACGGACACCGGCTGACCCTGTCGGGGCTGGGGTTGGCGGTCGGGCTCAGTGTGGTGCTCACCGCGCTGAACTGGTTCGCGGTCCGCATGTTCGCGCGGCTGAACAACGCCGTGTCGATAGTCAAGATCCTGGTCCCGATCATCACCATCATCGCGCTGTTCGCCTCAGGGTGGCATTCCGGTCGGCTCACCGACCATGGCGGGTTCGCGCCGTACGGGTACGCCGCCTGTCTGAGCGCGCTGGCGAGCGGCGGCATCGTCTACTCGGTCAACGGATTCCAGGCGCCCCTGGACTTCTCGGGCGAGGCACGCAACCCGCGCCGCACCGTTCCCGCTTCCGTCCTGGCCGGGATCGGCCTGGCCCTGCTGATGTACATCGGGCTGCAGTTGGCGTTCCTGTTCGCCGTGCCGGACAGCCTGCTCGGCCACGGCTGGCACGGCGTCGACTTCGATTCGCCCTTCGGCCAGCTGGCGTTGATCCTCAATCTGCAGTGGCTCTCCAGCATGCTGTACGCCGACGCCGTGCTGTCCCCCGGCGGTTCGGCCTACGTAGGTGTGGCGATCGACGCCCGCCACACCTACGCACTGGCCAAGAACGGTCTGCTGCCGCGTTTCTTCATGCAGGTCAACCCGCGGCACGGCATCCCGCATCGGGCGCTGGCGCTGAATCTCGCGGTGATCGCGGTGTTCCTGCTGCCGTTCGGCGGCTGGCAGAACATCGTCAGCGTGATGGGCGACATGTACCTGCTGATCTACGCGGCCTCCGCGGTGGCCGCTGCCGCGTTCCGTACCCAGGCGACCAGCGCGATGCCGGAGTGGGTGCCGGGGGTGCGGTGGATCGCGCCGGTCAGCTTCGTGGTGTCGAGCGAGTTCGTCTACTGGTCGGGGTGGCACGATCTGCGGCTGGCCCTGCCGCTGGTGCTCGCCGGGTTGCTGGTGTTCGTGGCCATGTGGCGCGGCGGCGTCGGGGCGTCGCTGCGCGACGAACTGCGCAACGGGGCCTGGCTGGTGGTGTACCTGGCGGCGCTGACGCTGCTGTCGTGGCTCGGTACGTTCAAGGGCTCGGGACGGCTGCCCGCCCCGTACGACTCGCTCACCGTCGCGGTCATGTCGCTCGGCGTCTTCTGGTGGGCGGTACGTTCGGGCGCCCGCCATCTGTCCACGACGCCTCCGGCCATGCCCGCGCCTTCTGCGTAGGTGGGGGTGCGACTGCTCAATAACGGGGCTACACCTTGTTGAGCATTGCTTAATAACCGTGATGCCGGAATCCGGAACCAGGAGGCCTCATGGCGACCATGCGCGCCGCACGCTTTGACACCGCGACCCGCGAGCTCACCGTGCGCGATGTCGCCATCCCGCGCCCCGGGCCCGGAGAGGCGCTGGTCAAGGTCGCCGCCTGCGGCATCTGCCACTCGGATCTGAGCATGATGCACGGCGCGATCCCCGTCGCACTCCCGGAGATCACGCCCGGCCACGAGGCCTCCGGCGAGATCGCGGAGCTCGGTTCGGCGGCCGAGGGCTGGCGCGTCGGCGACCGGGTGCTCCTGGCTGCCTTTCGGGCGTGCGGCACCTGTTCGGCCTGCATCGGCGTCGGCGCCCTTGACGACTGCCTCGAACCGCAGGTGATGTCCTTCGCCTACGACGGCGCCTGGGCGGAGTACGTCGTCGTGCCGATCGCCGCGCTGACCCGGGTACCCGACGGCATCCCCATGGAGCAGGCGGCGATCCTGGCGGACGCGGTCTCCACGCCGTACGCCGCCGTGGTGGAGACCGGTGCGGTACGACCGGCCGAGTCGGTGGGCATCTGGGGGCTCGGCGGGGTCGGTACGCATCTGGTGCAGATCGCCCGACTGGCCGGTGCGGCACCGATCATCGCCCTCGACCCGCTGGCGAGCGCCCGCGAGCGGGCCCTGCGGCTCGGCGCGGACCACGCTCTCGACCCGGCCGCCGAGGGCACCGTGGAAGAGATCAGAAGGCTCACCGGCGGCCGGGGCCTGGACGCGGCCTTCGACGTGGTGGCCAGGAGCAGCACGATGGCCCAGGCCGATGCCGCGCTGGCGCACCGGGGGCGGCTGGTCCTGGTGGGCGTGACCCCGGACCCCGTGGACCTGGGCCCGGCGAGCGCCTTCGTCACGAACCGGCACACCGTCTCCGGTCATCTCGGTTACCGCAAGCGCCACTTGGAGGAACTGGTCACGCTGGTGGCCCATGGCCGCCTGGACATCTCCGGATCGGTGAGCGCCGTCCTGCCGCTGGAGGAGATCGCCGAAGGGGTCGGACGGCTGGAGCGCCACGAGGGCAATCCTGTACGCATTGTGGTCAAACCTGGTGCCGTCGGCTGACCCCCTCAGCCTCCGGCCGACGGCGGGGCGGGTGGCCACACCGCGGGGTCCAGCAGCCCGAGCACATATGCCCTGGCCACCAGCGCCGTGCGGTTCGTGGCACCGACCAGCGTGCACAACCGCTTCAGGTGGTAGTTCACCCCGTCCGCGCTCAGCCCGACGATACGGGCGACCGCCGCCGTGGTGTTGCCCGCCGCGACCAGCGCCAGGATCCTGGCCTCCTGCGGGCTGACCACCACCTCGCGCGCCTGCCCGAGCGGCCGTGCCCCAGCCCGCCCGCCAGCCGCCCGCAGCCCTTCGTCGGGGTGCAGGGTGACCAGCAGCGGCGGCGACTCCTCCTCCGGGTCGCTCACCGGCTCCACGACAAGCTGGCCGTCATGGCTCGAACCGCCCGCCGTCCACCTCACCCGCACCGGATAGCGGGACCGGCGCCCGAGGCGCAGCGCCTCGTCCAGCTTGCGCAGCTGGCCGACGCTGGTGGGTGTGAAGAGCTCTAACAGCTGACGGCTGGTCAGCTGACCGGGGTGCAGCCCCCAGACAGCGGCGAAGGCGGGATTGGCCCCCGTGATCACACCGTCGGTGCGGCTGATCGCTATGGGCACCGGCGACCGGTCGAGCAGGCTGATGAACCGGTTGCGCCAGAGGGCGGCCCGCTGCTCCGGCGTCTCCGCCATCGTGCGCTCCTCTCCTTTCCTGTCCTCGGCTCCCCGCGCCGCGTCCGGCCCGAGGACTCCCTCCGTAGCACAGGAGGCTGCCCGTCGCCCGCACAGACACTCCCACGCCACTACAGGATTATGTAGTTCTTCCGCCGGAGCCGCCGCTGAACTCGGCCATCGTGGGGTGAGCAACAGCCCCGACATCACCGGGAGAGGCATCGGCCATGACCGACACGCAGACCGCCAGGATCCAGGGCCTCCGGGCGTACCCGGAGCTGGAGTTGCCCACCATCGACCTGTCGACGGCGGCGCCCACCAGTACGCCGCTGCAACGGGCCATCGCGATCGCCCGCCGCCTTGGCCCCTTCTTCGTACAGCGCTTCCACGACCGCGACACCGCCTTCGCCACCTCGTTGGAGCTGGTCGAGGAGCTCTCGGACGAGACGCGGTTCAGCAAGGGGATCGGCCCGGCGCTGGAGAACGTCCGGGGGATCACCGCCGACGGCCTGTTCACCGCGTACAACGACGAGCCCAACTGGGCCAAGGCGCATGACATCCTGCTGCCCGCTTTCGCGCTCGGCTCCATGCGGACGTACCACCCCGCCATGCTCCGGGTGGCGCGGCGGCTGATCGCCTCCTGGGACGCGCACATGGCGGACGCGGTGCCGGTGGACGTCGCGGACGACATGACCCGGATGACGCTGGACACCATCGGCCTGTCGGGGTTCGGCTACGACTTCGAGTCGTTTCGCCGGACCGATCCGCACCCGTTCGTCCAGGCACTGGTGCGCGCGCTCGCGTACAGCCAGGAGAGTCTGGCGCGGGTGCCGGGCGCCGACCACTCGCGGCAGGACGCGGCGTTCCGCGCCGACGCCGCCTTCCTGGCCGAGGTGGTCGACGAGGTGATCGGCAAGCGCAAGGCCGACGGGGACACCTCGACGGATGACCTGCTCGGCCTGATGCTGGGTTCGCCGCATCCGCACAGCGGAGAGCTGCTGGACGAGGCGAACATCCGCAACCAGGTGATCACCTTCCTGATCGCCGGGCACGAGACCACCTCCGGCACCCTGTCCTTCGCCCTCCACTACCTGATGAAGAATCCGCAGGTCCTGCACCTGGCCCAGGCCGAGGTCGACGCGCTGTGGGGGGAGACCGCCGATCCCGAGCCGTCCTACGAGGACATCGGCAAGCTGCGCTACGTACGCCAGATCCTCAACGAGACGCTGCGCCTGTGGCCGACCGCCGCCGCCTTCCAGCGCCAGGCGCGCGTGGACACCATGATCGGCGGCCGGTATCCGATCAAGGCCGGGCAGAGCATGGTGGTGCTCACACCGATGCTGCACCGCGACCCGGTCTGGGGCGACAACGTCGAGGAGTTCGACCCCGACCGCTTCACGCCGGAGGCCGAGGCGGCGCGCTCCCCCAACGCCTTCAAGCCGTTCGGCACCGGTGAACGCGCCTGCATCGGGCGGCAGTTCGCGCTGCACGAGGCCACCATGCTGCTCGGCCTGCTGATCCACCGCTACCGTTTCCTCGACCACGCCGGTTACCAGCTGCGGATCAAGGAGACCCTCACCCTCAAGCCCGAGGGCTTCACCCTCACGCTGGCACCACGCACGGAACAGGACCGGCAGCGCAGCCGGGCCGCGCGGGCGGTCGGTCACGGTACGGCCGAACCGGTCCGGGCCGACGGCCCCTCCGGCACCCCGCTGCCGTCCCGGGTCAGGTCCGGTACCGCGCTCACCGTGCTGCACGGCTCCAACTTCGGCACCTGCCGCGACTTCGCCGCCGAACTGGCCGACACCGCCGACCACTTGGGGTTCGACGTCGGTGTCGCGGCGCTGAACGACCACACCGCCGCGCTCCCCACCGACTCCCCGGTCGTCATCGTCGCCGCCTCCTACAACGGCCAACCCACGGACGACGCCGACGCCTTCGTCTCCTGGCTGTCGGACGCCGCACCCGGCGCCGCCGACGGTGTGCGGTTCGCCGTACTGGGCGTGGGCGACCGCAACTGGGCGGCCACGTACCAGCGGGTGCCCACCCTGATCGACACCCGGCTCGCGGAGCTCGGCGGCACCCGGCTGCTGGAGCGGACGGAGGCCGACGCGTCGGGCGACCTGGCCGGATCCGTAGAGCGCTTCACCTCGGCGCTGCGCGGGACGCTGCTGGAGCGGTACGGTGACCCGGACGCGGTCCCGGATTCTGCGGACAGCGCCGGGCCTGGCCGGACCTACGAGGTGATCGAGGTCGCCGGTGCACCGCTGGACGCGCTCGCCGAGCGGCACGGGATGACCCCGATGACGGTGCTGGAGACCGGCGACCTCGCGGATCTCCGGCACCCGCTCGGCCGCGCCAAGCGCTTCGTGCGCATCGCCCTGCCGGAGGGTGCCGCCTATCGGACCGCCGATCACCTGACCGTGCTTCCGGTGAACGATCCAGCGAGGGTCGAACGGGCGGCCCGGCTGTTCGGTGCCGACCCGAGTGCGGTGCTGAACATCCGCGCCGACCGCCCGAACCGGGCCACGCTCCCCCTCGACCGTCCGGTTTCCGTCTTCGAACTCCTCAGCCGCTACGTGGAGTTGCAGGACTCCCCCACCGCCGGGCACCTCGCCCTGCTGGCAGAACTGAACCCCTGCCCGCCCGAGCAGGCCGCACTGCGGCGGCTGGCCACCGACGGGACGGACAGCAGCCTGCTCGACGTGATCGAGGACCATCCGGCCCTCCAGGGCCGCCTGAGCTGGCCGGTACTGCTGGAACTGCTGCCCCCGATGCGCCCCCGCCACTACTCGATCTCCTCCTCGCCCGCCGCCGACGCGACCCATGCCGACCTGATGGTCTCGCTGCTCAGCGCCCCGGCCCGGTCCGGGCGCGGCACCTTCCACGGTGTGGGGTCCTCGTATCTGCACCGGGTACGGGCCGGGGACACGGTGTACGCGCGGATCCAGCCGTGCCGCGAGTCCTTCCGCATCACGCCCGGGCCGAGCGCGCCGGTCATCATGATCAGCGCCGGTACCGGCCTGGCGCCCTTCCGGGGCGCGATCGCCGACCGGCTCTCGCTGGTACGCCGCGGCGCGGCGCTGGCACCGGCTTTGTGCTACTTCGGCTGCGACCACCCGGACGTCGACTACCTGCACCGCGCCGAGCTGGAGAGCGCTCAGGCGCGGGGAGCGGTCTCGATGCGGCCGACGTTCTTCAAGGCCCCGGAGAACGGCTGGTCGTTCGTGCAGGACCGGATCGCCGCCGAGGCCGACGAGGTGTGGCAACTGCTCGCGTCCGGCGCCAAGGTCTACGTCTGCGGTGACGGCGCCCGGATGGCACCGGGAGTACGCGCCGCGTTCCAGCGGCTGTACGCGGACCGCACGGGCGCGGACGCGGCGGCGGCCGAACGGTGGTGGCAGGACCTGGTCGAGCGGGGGCGGTACGTCGAGGACGTCTACGCCAGCAGCTGACCGTACGTACGGATGGCCCCACCACGCCTGCGGTGGGGCCATCCGCGTTCCGGTCACACGGTCAGCGGTTCCTCCTCGACAGCGGGGGCTGCCTCGACCGGTGTCGTGGTCGCGCCGCGCAGCGGGACATGGCGGATGAACCAGGCGAGGACGAATCCGACGGCGGCGATCGCCGCGCCCCAGATGAAGATCGCCCCGATGCCGTTGGCCACGGCGTTCTGGAACAGCTGGCGGGCGGCCTCGGGGAGGGCGCGCAGCGCGGCGGGGGTCATCTGGGCGGCCGAGCCGGACCGGTGGGCGGCGGCCCCGCCGTGGGCGGTCAGGTAGTCGCTGAGGTGGCTGGTGTAGACCGCGCCGAGCAGGGAGACGCCGAGCGAGCCACCCATGTTGCGCAGGAAGGTCGACGCTCCGGTGGCGGCGCCCACGTCCCGCATGGGCACGCTGTTCTGGGCGATGAGCGCGGTGGTCTGCAGCAGTCCGCCCATGCCCGCGCCGAGCACCACCATGTAGAGCCCGGTCGTGGTGCTGGAGGTGTGCGTGTCCATCGTGGCGAACAGCGCGAGGCCGACGACGATCAGCGCGCTGCCGATGATCGGCAGGGCGCGGTAGCGGCCGGTCCTGGTGATGAGGGCGCCGCCCACCAGTGAGACGACCATGACGGAGATCATCATGGGCATCAGCAGCAGACCGCTGTTGGTGGCCGAGGCACCCTGCACGAACTGCTGGAACTGGGGCAGGAACGTCACCCCGCCGAACAGCGCGAAGCCGGAGATGAAGCTGAGCGCTCCGGCCAGCGAGAAGTTGGCGTCCTTGAAGACGTTCAACGGCATGATCGGGTCACTCGCGCGTCGCTCGACGGCGACGAAGGCCGCGAAGGCGACCACCGTGATGACCGCGAGCGCGGCGATCTGCCAGGAGCCCCACGCGTACTGGCTGCCGCCCCAGCTGGTGATCAGCACCAGGGAGGTGATCCACGCGGTCAGCAACGCGGCGCCGCTCCAGTCGACGCGCGCCGCCCCGCTGCCCGAGGGCAGCCGCCGGAGGGTGAACCAGCACACGACCAGGGCGATGACGCCCAGCGGCAGGTTGACGTAGAACGCCCAGCGCCAGCTCAGGTGGTCGGTGATGAAACCGCCCACCAGCGGCCCGCCGATCATCGCCACGGGCATGACGGCCATCATCACGCCCGAGTACTTGCCGCGCTCGCGGGGCGGTACCAGCTCGGCCAGGATCGCCATCACGCCGACCATCAGTCCACCGGCCCCCAGGCCCTGCAGGGCACGGAAGCCGATCAGTTCGGCCATGTTCCGCGACATACCGGCCAGCGCGGAGCCGACCAGGAAGATCACGATCGAGGACATGAAGCTGGACCGGCGGCCGTACAGGTCGCCCAGCTTGCCCCAGAGCGGGGTGGCCACCGTGGAGGCCAGGATGTAGCCGGTGGTCACCCAGGCCAGATGGTTCAGACCGCCCAGATCACCGACGATCGTCGGCAGCGCCGGGGCCACGATCATGTTGTCGAGCTGGGCCAGCAGCATCGCGATGACCAGGCCGCTCATGGCGACGAGGATCTGGCGGCTGCTGAAGCGGGCGCGTTCGGGCGGTGCGCCGTCCGCGCCCGCCAGGGTCTCCGTTGCCATGAAGTCCGTCCGAGGTGTCCGAGGGATTCTCACGCTTACTTACCGTCCGGTCAGTAAGCGGTACGCTTGGACGGTAACTTACTTACCGGCCGGTCGGCAAGTGGATCCTTGCGATGGGGGAAGATCGAGGCCGACGCACGAGGAATGAGGCACGACATGGCAGAGCGGCGGCGCAAGGGCAGCGACACCAAGGCGGAGATCCAGGAGATCGCGCTCCACCTGTTCGCCGAGAACGGCTACGAGGCGACCTCGATGCGGGAGATCGCCGAGCGTCTGGATATCTCCAAGGCCGCGCTGTACTACCACTTCGCGGGCAAGGAAGACATCATCCGCGCCCTGTTCGATGAGTACACGCAGGAATTGGACGATCTCCTCGCCTGGGGCCGCACCCAGCCCCGCAGCGCCGCGCTGCGGGACGAGATCCTGGCGCGCTGGGTGGACCTGTCCGGACGGCGCGGCCTGCAGATCGCCCGGTTCGCCACCACCAACCAGCACGTCATCCGGGATCTCGCACCCGACCGCGGTGGTGTGCGCGGCCGGGTGGACGAACTCGTCGGCCTGCTCCTCGGCCCGGACGCCTCACTGCACGACCGGCTGCGCGCACGGATCGCCCTGTTCAGCGTCAATCTCGCCGGATTCGCGGGCCAGGACCTGTCGATGAACGACGCGGACATCCTCACCGTCGCCCGCGAGGTCGCACACGACCTGATGCCAGGTCAGGACGCCGCGGCGTCCTGACGCGGGGCGCGGTTAGGCGGCGGCCCTAAGGGCCTCGCGGGGCGGTTTCTGGATGTTGTCCATCGCGCGAAAGCAGCCCTGCCGCCTACTCTGACAGTGTCGAGCTGTTGAGAGGGGCGAGGCCGTGCCATCTGTCGCTACCCCGAGCGGGTCTGTTGAGCCGGTCGCCTTCGGCCAGCGGATGCAACTCCTGCGTACCCGGCGCGGTATGAGCCGGGAAGTCCTCGCCGGGCTCCTCGGTAAGTCGGCTTCGTGGGTGAAGGCAGTTGAGAACGGTCGGCTCAAGACCCCGAGGCTTGACACGATCTTGGCGATCGCCGAAGCCCTGCGCGTCCGCAACCTGGCCGACCTGACCGGCGACCAGTCCATGCCGGTGGACATGTTCACCGGGCCCGGGCACCCGAAGCTGCCCGCCGTGGCCGCGGCGGTCAATTCCCTGTCGCTCGCAACGAGCTGTGAAGCCCCTCCGATCGCGCATCTGCACGCCAGGCTCACCAAGGCGTGGAACGCGCGGCACTCGGCACCCAATCACCGCAAGGTCATCGGCGGTCTGCTGCCCGAGTTGATCCGCGATGCCCGGCTCGCGGTCCGGCAGGCTGACGCCACCGCGGATCGCCGTACGGCGCAGGGCATCCTCGCGGAGGTGTACGGCCTGAGCCAGTTCTTCATCGCCTACCAGCCGGACGCCTCGCTTCTGTGGCGCGTCGCCGAACGCGGCATGGTCGCCGCGCAGGAGTCCGAGGACCCACACGCCATCGGCGTCGCCGCATGGCTCCTCGCGCAAGCGCACCGGGACAGCGGGCCCGACCACTTCGACGCCGCCGACGCCGTAAACCTCGAAGTCCTCGAACACCTGACGCCGCTGCTACCAGAGGCGAGCGATGACGTGCTCGCCATCACTGGCGCGCTGCAGTTCGAGGCCGGGTACACCGCCGCACGTCGCGGAGACACCGGCACCGCCTGGGGCCACTGGGACAAGGCCCGCGCCATGGCGAAGAGGCTCCCCACCGGCTACTACCATCCGGTCACCTCGTTCGGGCAGGCCATCATGGGCGCACACGCGGTCACCGTGGCCGTCGAGTTGCGCGCCGGGGGCGAGTCGGTTCGGCAGGCCGCCAAAGCGGAAGCGAATGCGATCCCCTCTCGGCCGCGCAGAGCCCGGCACCGGATCGAGCAGGCACGCGCCTACCACCTGGACGGGCAACCAGAGGTCGCGCTCGCAACGCTGGACCATGCCTTTGAGGCGGCACCGGAGACGATCCGGTGGAACGGCTACGCACGGCGGATCATTCTGGAGGAGACACAGGCAGCGGCGCCGGATCGCCGACGGCGCGCTGCGCAACTGGCCGTGAAAATCGACATGCTGGCGGCGTAAGCCCGTGCGAGGTAGGGGCACAAACTGTGCCCCCTCTCCACTTTCGGCGGTCCTACGGTTGAGGCCGAAGCCGATCCACTCGACTGGGAGTTATCCCATGCCTGCCGACCAGCCGACGCTGGCGTTCATCTACGACCGCCAAGCCACCAAGAACCCCCTCACCCTCGAAGTCCGCCTGAAAGCCTGTGCCGATTACGTGGACAGGCAAGGCTGGGGCTACGGCGGCTGGTTCGTCGACCGGGGCGACGCCGCGTTGGCCCTCGACCGCCGCCCGGCCCTCGACCACCTGTGCAACACCATGCGCGCGGCCGGGGCCGACAAGCACCGGGTCTGCCTGGTCTTCAACTGGGAACGCTTCGCCTACGACGTGGAGTTACGCGGCCAACTGACACGCCGCGTCCTCACGCTCGGCGGCTGGGTGGAAACCTGCCAAGGCGAAAAGCGCACACCGGACGGCAAGTACATCCCGACGGGGCATCCCAACTGCACTGGCCCCAGCCGCTGATGGCCCACTTCCTTAAGGGAAAGTAGCAACTCCCTTAAGAGCGAGGCTGGTTCACGCACACCTCTTGAAAGAAATCCAACCGGTCTGCTTGGCTTCCCACACAACACCTGAACGTGACATGCCCTCTGCAACTTGCGGGCGTCACCCCCCACAACACCTCAGGGACCGCACCGTGCTCAAGCGACGATCGCTTCTCCTCGGCCTGGCGGGAGCGGCCATACCGGCCGCCGGGTTCTTCACTTCCCGTGCCTTCGCCGGACCCGCGTCCACCACGCTGCCGCTCACCGTGGTGAACAACTCCGGTACCTACGCCAACGGTTCGGTCCGGCTCTACATCGTGGGCACCGATCTGGCCACCGGCCACCAGGCCTACGCCAAGCCGAACGGCACGCTCACCCCGGTCGCGCTCTCCGACAACGGCCCTGACGGCTACACCGACTACTCGATCCCGCTGGCCTCCTCCGGCGACACCCGCCTCACGCTTCCCGCCATGTCCGGCAGGATCTACGTCGCGCTCGGCGACAAGCTGAGGTTCAAGGCGGTCGCCGACGGCGCGGGCCGCCCCGCCCTCCAGTACCCGGCGGGCTGGGTCTCGTCCGATCCCAACTACCAGGTGCTGCACGACTTTTCGGAGTTCACGTTCAACAGCTCGGGGATGTACTGCAACACGACGGCCGTCGACCAGTTCAGTGTTCCGCTCGCCATTCGGCTCACCGGTGCGGCCGACCAGACCACCGGGACGATCCGACCGGGCGGTCGCGATGCCGTCTTCTCCGCGGTGGCCGCCGCCCCCGGGTTCGACAAGCTGGTCGTCGGGAACAAGCTGCGGGTCATCGCCCCCGGCCACGGCCTGGACGCCGGACTGTTCTCTTCCACGTACTTCGACGCGTATGTCGGCCAGGTCTGGGACACCTATCGCAATACGGATCTGACGGTCTCCGTCAACTCCGGTACCTTCACCGGACGGGTCAGCGGTGACACCCTCACCTTCACCGGCCCCCGCACGGTCTCCTTCTCCCGGCCCTCCACTCGTGACGTGCTCTACTGCGACGGGGCGATCGCCGCGCCCAACGACGGCACGACGGGGCCGGTCGCGGCCGTCCTCGGCGCCGGATTCAACCGCTCCGTGCTCGCCTCCCAGCACTCCCAACCGGTCACGGACGCCACCGCGTTCTACAACGGCGCCACCACCAACCACTACGCGAAGGCGGTCCACGCGGCCACCGCGGACGGCAAGGCATACGGCTTCGCCTTCGACGACGTCGCCGGTTTCGCCAGCTACATCCAGGACACGGCACCGACGGGACTGACGCTCACCCTGACACCCTGGTGACGCCAGGGCGGCAGCCTCACCGACGTCCGAAGTCCACACCATCACCGTGCGCTGAACGGGGCCCGGCGTTCGCCAGCGGACGCCGGGCGTCAGTCGCACGTACCGCCGTCGGCGGGCATCAGACCGGTGCGGAAGAAGCGGTCGGTACGCTGCCGCACGCACTCGCTGAGCCGGTAGGCGACATGGCCTTGGCCGCGGTACGTCAGTACCACTCCGACGCCGGTCGCCGCCGCCATCCGCCGCGCGCCCCGGTACGGGGTGACCGGGTCGGTCGCCGTCGCCACCATCAGGATCCGCGGCGCGCCCTCGGCCCGGACCTCGCGCCAGGAGTTGTCACCGCCGCCCGCCCACCCGCTGCAGGCCAGCAGGTCGTGCAGGTTCAGGGAGCCGAGGATCGGCGACGCGCGCAGCAGGCTCGGCAGCGCCGCCTGCGCCTCCTGCGGGGTGTAGCGGTCCGCCGTGTCCCGGCATCCCACGGCCAGGCTCACGGCGTAGGCGTTGTCGGCCGGGGGATCGCCAGGGGACGGCCCTGACGGCCGGGCGGCGCCGCTGCCCACCGCGGTGACACCGAGCCGGATCAGCGGCGCGGGGTCCTGGCGGACGAGGAGCGCGCGCAGCGCCGCGCGCAGTGCGGGCCACGCGTGCTGGTCGAAGACCGAGTCCGCGATGGCGTGGCTGAAGGTCTGCTGATCGAGTTCCGCGCCCCCTACGGCCAGCGGATGGCTGTCCAACGCTTCGTAAGTGCGCTGGAGCAGCGCCTCGGCGCTGTCCACCCTGCCGCGGAACGGGCACTGGGCGGCGTGCTGCCGGAGGCAGTCGGCGAGGAAGTTCCGTATGCCGCGCTGGTCGTCCTTGGCCCGGGCGAGGGCCGTCCGCTTCGTGTCGAGGGTGGGATCGACGATGCCGTCGAGGACCACGCGTCCGGTGTTGTGCGGGAACTGGTGGGCGTAGACCGCGCCGAGTTGGGAACCGTACGACATCCCGAAGTAGTTGAGCCTGCGGTCACCGAGGGCCTGCCGCAGCACGTCGAGGTCGCGGGAGAGGCTGGTGGTGCCGACGTACGGCAGGATCGGTCCGGAGATCTCCGCGCAGGCGCGCGCGTGCTGGGCGTACTGCTCGGCCTCGGCCCGCAGTTGGACCGCGGCGTCGTCGACGGGGGCACCGCCGCCCACCACCGCGGTGTCGGCCGATGCCGCGGCGGGCGCAACGCCTCGCGGATCGGTGCAGGTGAGCGGGTGGCTGCGGCCCCAACCTCGCGGGTCGAACCCGATCAGGTCGTAGGACTCACGCAGCCGGGCGAAGCCGCCGACGCGCGCGGCGAGTTGATCGACGCCCGAGGTGCCGGGGCCGCCGAAGTTGAAGACCAGTGAGCCAAGGCGGTGCTCCGAGGCGCGTGCCCGGAAGCGGGTCACCGCCAGCGAGAGGGTGCCCTTCGCCGGGGCGGAGTAGTCCAGCGGCACCGTCAGCCGGGCGCACTGCATACCGGAGACCGCTGCGGCCACCCCGGCTCGGGCGGCGACGCCGCTGCTCACCCCGCGGCTGCCGCAGTGCGTCCAAGCCGGCGTCTGCTGGTAGAAGCGGCGCAGGTCCGACTGGGGGCCGCGGGCGTCGGAGGGCGGTATGAACGGCGCGTAGGGCAGGGTGGCCGCGTACGCGAGCGCGGCGAGCACCAGCACCACCACGGCGAGCACGGCCAGGACGACGATCCACAGGCCGCCCGGTCCCCGGTGTCCCGGCAAACCGGGCATCGGTGAGCGTGACCGGACAAGACCCATGCCGTCACACTAAGTCGCACCCCGCTGCCTCGCACTCTGATGCGTCCACTCCAGCGATGCCGGGCCTCGCCCCAAGTCATCCTTCACAGCTTGAACGCGATAGCCCAGCCCCGTTGGCATGCGCTTGAAGTATTGACAGGTACGCGTCGCCGGAGGAAGCTCGCGCCGCACCGTTCTCGCACCCCAGGGACGGTGGCACTCCCTGCGGTGCTTCGATCGTGTTCGGAGTCGTGCAAGGTCCCCCACCCCTGGCGACCGAAAGGCATAAGTGCAGCGATATGTTCAACATGTCGAGCAAGAAGCCACCCGGCAGGGCCGTAAGGCCACCCAAGAGGGCGCCGTCGTGGCTCCGTAGAACCTCGCTCCTGACCGCCGCGGCCACCTTGGCCGCCGCGGCACTCGCCGGTTCGGCAGGCAGCGCGGTCGCCGATCCGGCACCCGGAGCGCCGGGTGCCAGCGCGTTCTGGAACGAGCCGAACGTACAGGGCTTCGCCGACGCGCTCTCCGCCCAGTCGAAGGTCTGGTACACCGTCGGCAACGGCGAGTTGCAGAACGTCTTCTCTCCGCAGCCCGACACCCCCGACACCTTCGGGCTGCAGTACTACGTCAGCGACGGCTCGTCCTTCACCGACAACGAGGTGGCGAACACCAGCCACGCCATCTCCCTTGTCGATCCGACCTCGTTGGAGTGGCAGCAGACCAACACCGCGACCAACGGCAAGTACAAGATCACCAAGACGTATGTCGCCGACCCGGCCCGTTCGGTCGTGCTGGTGCACACGACGTTCGAGAACCTCTCCGGCACACCGTTGTCGCTGTACGCGCAGTACAACCCGGCGCTGAACAACGACGGTATGGGCAACACCGGGGCCACCGACAGCGCCAGCGGCGATCTGACGGCCGCGAACGGATCGGTGGCCAGCGCCCTCGCGGCCTCCACCGGTTTCACCGCGTCCTCCACCGGGTACGCGGGTACCTCCAGCGACGGCGCCAGCGAGTTGACGAGCAGTCACCAACTCACCACACCCGGTCAGACCGCGCCCACCGCCGGTCACCTCGCACAGACCGCCCAGGTCCCGGTGGCCGCCAGCGGCTCCACCAGCTTCACCCTCGCCCTGGCCTTCAACACCAGCGCAAGCGCGGCGGTCAGCGACGCCGCCGCCTCGCTCAGCGCGGGCTTCCCCAGCGCCGAGGCCGCCTTCCAGTCCGGCTGGCACGACTGGAACGCCGGGCTGAACGCGCCGCCCGCCTCGGTGACTTCGGACGCCAAGCTCAAGGAGCAGTACCAGGTCTCGCTGATGGAGGTGAAGGCGGACGAGGACAAGACCCACGTCGGCGGTTTCGTCGCGGCGCCGCTCACCCCATGGGGCGCGAGCGTGAGCGCCGACAGCGCGGGGTCGCACGGCTACCACCTGGTATGGACCCGCGATGAGTACCAGATGGCCACCTCCCTGCTCGCGGCCGGTGACACCACCGACGCGGCGGACGCGCTGACCTACATCCTCACCAACGAGGTGACCTCCAGCGGCTACGTCAAGCAGAACAGCTGGCTGGACGGCACCCAGGAGTGGGGCGGCGTCCAGGAGGACCAGGTCGCCTTCCCCATCGTGCTGGCCTACCAGCTCGGCAAGACCGACGCGGCCACCTGGTCCAAGGTGCGGCTGCTCGCCGACTACCTCGTCAGCAACGGCCCGGCCACCGGCCAGGAGCGGTGGGAGGAGAACGGCGGCTACTCCCCGTCGACGATGGCCGCCGAGGTGGCCGGGCTGGTGTGCGCCGCCCAGATCGCGACCGCGAACGGCGACTCGTCGCACGCGTCCACCTATCTGGCCAAGGCCGACGCCATCCAGTCGGCGGTCGACTCCGACACGTACACCACCACGGGATCGATCGCGGGCGGCTCGTACTACCTGCGGATCACCCCGAACGCCAACCCGAACAACGGCGACACCGTCAGCATCTCCAACGGCGGTGGCACGTACGACGAACGGGCCATCGTCGACCAGGGCTTCCTCGAACTGTCCCGGCTCGGTGTGAAGCCCGCGTCATCACCGCAGATCGGCAACTCGCTGGCGGCGGTGGACGCCACGATCAAGACGGTCATCCCCGGCTACGGCACCTACTGGGGCCGCTACAACCACGACGGTTACGGCGAGACCTCGTCGGGCGCCGACTACACGGGGGCGGGCGTCGGCCGCCCGTGGCCGGTGCTCAGCGGTGAACGCGGCGAGTACGACGTGCAGACCGGTGATCTGAACGGCGCCCGGGGCATGCTGGCCTCGATGGCCAACGCGGCCGACTCCGGCTACCAGATCTCCGAGCAGATCTGGCCCGGCGCCAGTGCGGACGGATTCACCCAGGGGCAGCCGGACAACTCCGCGACCCCGCTGATGTGGACCATGGCGCAGTTCGTGCGACTGGCCGTCGACATCTCGGCGGGCAGGACCGTCGACACCCCGGCGATCGTGGCCCAGCGGTATGCCAGTGGCGGTCCGCCGAACCAGGTCTCGGTCACCTTCGACGAGAACGCGACCACGTCCTGGGGCCAGAACGTCTTCGTCGTGGGCTCGGTCCCGGCGCTGGGCTCCTGGGACCCGGCCAAGTCCGTACCGCTGTCCTCGGCTTCCTACCCGGTGTGGAGCGGCACGGTCTCCCTTCCGGCGCAGACCGCCGTCCAGTACAAGTACCTGAAGAAGAATCCGGACGGCTTCGTCACCTGGGAAAGCGATCCCAACCGCTCGTATACGACCGGCGCTTCCGGATCCGTCACGCTGAACGACACCTGGCGCTGATCCACCGGCCCGTCGACCACCCGGCCCGTCCCGTTCATTCGGGGCGGGCCGGAGTGCTTTCCGGACGCCGCCGCGTATACCACGGTGCCCGCTTAGGGGTATCCGAGCGGCCCGCGAGTGCGGTTCGGAAAAGGGTCGGAAGGGGTGGTACCGTTATCTGCGGGGACATCAAGTGGCACGAGCTCGCGGCGAGTTGGCCAGAACACGACCATTCACCTTGTGTTTTCTTTCCAGCCGGAACCGGCCGGAAATCGCCTGCCCGCTTGCACCGGTCACCGCAGTTACAGCTAGCGTGCTCCCCGCCCGTCGGAAATAGCCCCGAAATCCGGGGTACGGACCGCTGCCGCCAGCAGGGCCCGTACGGCGGCCCGCACACCCACAGGTGATCTCACAACCATGTGACGTCACTCTCCTTCGCATGCCACAAAGCAGGAATCGATGCCCGTTCAACGAATAACGGAACTCATACGCTTCGTGCGTCACAACTCACCGTTCTACTCCCAGCTCTATGCCGATCTGCCGGATCGGGTAACAGAGCTGACGGACCTGCCGGTGGTGCCGCAGACCGAGTTCTGGCGAGCCAACTCACCACGCGGCAATCGCCTGTTGACCGGACCGCTCGACGAAGCGGTGGTCTTCAAAAGCGGTGGCACGACCGGAGCGCCGAAATTCTCCTTCTATACTCGTGAAGAGTGGCGCGAATTCACCACCGCCTTCGGTGAGAACCTGGTCGGGGCCGGGCTGCGTCCGGGGCACCGGGTTGCGGATCTGTTCTACGCGGGCGAGCTCTACGCGAGTTACACGTTCATCCTGGACGCTCTCCAGCACTCCCCTGTCGGCAACGTACGACTGCCGATCGGCGGTGCGGCCCCGCTGGAGTCGACCGTGCACACGCTGACGGAGTTCGACGTCGACGTGGTGGCGGGGACTCCGACCACGCTGTGCTCGCTGGCCGACCACCTCGTCGCGACCGGTCGGCAACTGCCGCGGGTGGAACTGCTGTTCTTCGGCGGCGAAAGCCTCTTCTCCGACCAGCACCGGCTGTTGTCCCGGGCCTTCCCCAACGCGACGCCGCGTTCCATCGGTTACGCGAGCGTGGACGCCGGACTGCTCGGCGCCGCCGTACCGGGTGGCGATCCCCGGGTGCACCGGCCGTTCACCCCGTACTGCGTCATGGAGATCCTCGACGAGCACACCGGCCAGCCGATCACCGCGAACGGTGTGCCGGGTCGGGCCGTGCTGACCGACCTGCGGCGGCGGCTGATGCCGATCCTGCGCTATCCCGTCGGTGACCGTGCCGAATGGGTGGACGCCGACGCCGGGCACTTCCGGATCCTCGGCCGCTCCGAGGAGGGCGTACGCGTCGGCCCGGTCTCGCTGTACACGCAGGACGTGCACGACATCGTCGGCGCCACGGACATCGCCGGACGCGTGGTGGGCATCCAACTGGTGACCCGGCGCTGGGACGGACGCGACGGTCTGGTCCTGCGGCTGGCGACCGACGGGGAGACCGCCGGACTAGGCGATCTGGCCGCCGCCGTCACCAAGGAGCTGATCGCGGCCCGGCCGCTGTACGCCGACGCCGTGCGGGCGGGCCATATCCACCCGCCCACCGTCGAGTGGGCCCGCATGGGTGAGCTGGCGGTCAACTCCCGCTCCGGCAAGCTGATCCGGGTGCTCGACGAAAGGCCGCAGTCATGACGGCGGCCACGCGAAGCGCCCGGCGGCTGCCCGTGGTGGTCCGCAACCGGGCGTTCGGCGCCGTCTGGGCCGCCCAGGTCCTCACCCAGGCCGCCAACCGGATGTTCCAGGTCGGAGCCGTGTGGTGGCTGATCGGCTACGCGGTCGGCGGTGACCGGGGCCTGGCCTCCGGTGCCTTCCTCGCGGTGAGCACCCTGCCCGCGGTCGCGCTGGCTCCCGTCGTGGCCCGGGTCATCACCCGGTGCCCGCACCGGGAGGTGCTGCGGGTCTCGGCCGCCGTGGCGGGCGTGGTCGCGGCCGGTGTGGCGGGCTGGGCCTACCTGCACGCGCTACCGCTGGTGACCGCGTACGCGGCGGCGCTGGCACTGGCGGCGTGCCAGGCCCTCTTCGACCCGTGTCTGACGACCTCGGTCCCGGAACTGGTCGATGACGAGGACATCGAGGCGGCCACCGGATTCGAGCTCGCCACCCAGTCGCTCGCCGGACTCGCGGGTGGGCTGCTGGGGCCGCTGGTGGTGGACGCCGGAGGCTTTCCCGCGGTGCTCGCGGGGTGCGCCGGGGCCTATCTGGCGGCGGCCGGTGTGCTCGGTCTCGCCCGCTTCACCGGGACCGCGGCGGACCCGGCCGAGGGCCAACCCGCCGCCGCGCCGCGGACGTTGCGGCAGGTGCTCACCGGACATCCGCTGATCCGCTACGTGCTGTGGTGCCTGACGGCGGCGAACCTGTTCACCACCGCCGTGTACGTGGTCATGCCGCTGTACACGCGCTCGGTGCTGCACTCCGACGGAAGCACGGTCGCCACCTTCGAATCCGCCCTGGGCATCGGGGCGTTGGTGGGTTCGTTCACCGGTCGGCGGCTGCCCGGCGGCCCCGCGACCACCGGCGGAGCGTGCCTGGTGGCGATGGCCGCCGCCCTCGGTGTGCCGGGGGCGGTCGCCGACCAGACCGTCGTCGCGGCCTGCCTGGTGGTCGCCGGGTGGTGTGTCGGCGCGATCGGGGTGCGCTTCGTCGCCCTGTTCCAGCGCCTGGTGCCCACCGCCGACAAGCCGGTGTTCTTCGCCGCCATGCAGGCCCTGCTCGGGGCGACGTTCCCGGTCTCCTCGCTGGTCTTCGGTTTCCTCGGCGACCACCTCTCGCCGCGCTCGCTGTGCCTGCTCCAGGCGGCCGGCCTGGTCCCCGCGGCCCTGGCGCTGTGGTGGCTGGGCGGCCGTACCCAGCACGAACCCGTCGGGGACGAGGATCTGGACGAGCCGCTCGGCGCGGCCGTGGTGATGGCTGGTGACCAGTGATGACGACGACGCTCACGGTGGCGACCCTGCGCGACATCGCCGATCTGCGGCAGTTGTACTTCGATGTCTACGGCCACGGCTACCCGGTCGCGCTCGGCAGCGATCCCGCGGTCATGCGGCGGCTGATCGCCGACCCGCACACGTACTGGCTCACCGCCCGCCGTACCGGCACCGGTGAACTGGCCGGTTCCGCGGTCGTCCAGACCGACCCGGGGACCCGCGTCGGCAAGCTGGTCGGGCTCGCGGTGCATCCCGCGCACCGCCAGGCGGGTCTCGCCGGGCGGTTGACCGGATCCGTGTGCGCGGCGGCGTTCGACGGCGGGGGTGTGGACTCGGTGTACGCCACGGTCCGTATGGTCACCCGCGGCCCGCAGAACGTGGTGTTGCGCAACGGATTCCAACCCGTCGGACTGATGCCCAACGCGGCCGAGGTCGAGGGCTGCGAGAGCCTGGCGCTGTTCGTCCGCTACGCCGACGGCGTCCTCGCCCGCCGGGAGACCGTGCCGGAAGTGCCGGAGGCACTGCTGCCGTTGCTGCGTGCCTGTGAGGACAGCGCGGGCGTCGGATTCGGCGACCCGGCGGCCGCCCGGCCCGCCCCGCCCGCGCCGCGTTCCCCGACGCGTTCGGGGGCCGACTTCGAACTGGTCGCCGCGCCCGGTTTCGTACGGCGCCGGTTCCTGGAGCTGTTCCCCGATCCGGGCAGCCGCTTCTTTCCGCTGCACACGCCCAACGCCGTACTGCTGCCGGACGACGGCCGCTTCGAGGCGTACGCACAGCTGGACCGGGCGGCCGGCAGCTGCGCTCTGGTCGCGGTCCATCCGCACCTCGGCGCGGTCACCGACTCGCTCGAACCGCTGATGGACGCCGTGGCGCGGGCCGGTGCCGACTATGTGGAGGCGCTGCTGCCGCTGGCCGACACCACGGGTCTGGAAGCCTTCCTGGCCCAGGGTTTCGTACCCGGCGCCGTCTACCCGGCCATGCGGCGCAGCGCCGACCGCTTCCACGACTATGTGGTGCTCTCCCGCACCAGCCGTCAGATCGACTTCCGCAACGTCGCCGCGGGCGGACTGCTCCAGCCGTATCTGACGGCGTATCTGACGGCCTGGACTTCGACCTATCTGCCCCTCCCCGAGGTTGCCTCATGAACCCCGCCAATCCGCCGAACCCGCATCTCGCCCCCGTCGAGGTCCCCGACCCCGTGGCGCTGGCGCACGTGCAGCGGCTGTGCGATCTGGCCGATCCCTACGCGCGGGACGAGCGGACCGACGCGCTGTTCGCGGCCGCCATGGCGGAGGCCAACGCCTGGCACGCGCAGCGCTCCCCGTTCTTCCGCTCGCTGCTCGCCGACACCCCTGACGGCTCCCTGCCGCTCGTGCACGCCAACTTCTTCAAGCTGCACGAGGTGCTCTCCATCCCCCGGGACGAGGTCTTCCTCCATCTGACCTCGTCCGGCACCAGCGGCCAGAAGTCGCAGATGTTCTTCGACGAGTGGACCATCCGCGCCGCGCAGCGCATGGTCGCCCGGATCTTCGACTCCTACGGGTGGATCACCCCCCAGCAGCCGGTCAACTACCTGCTGTACAGCTACGAACCGTCCCCCGAGATGCGCCTGGGCACCTCGTTCACCGACAACTACCTGTGCGACTTCGCGCCCGCACGGCAGGTCTCGTACGCCCTGCGGCACACCGGCAACAGCCATGAGTTCGATGTGTTCGGGGTACTGAACGCGCTGGAACGCTACGCGGATGAGGGGCTGCCGGTCCGGATCCTGGGCTTCCCCGCCTTCTTGCACTTCGCCTTGGAGCGGATGCGCGAACTCGGCGTCCCCGCACTGCGGTTGCCCGAGGACTCGCTGGTGGTGCTCGGCGGCGGCTGGAAGGGGCACGCCGACCGGCAGATCTCCAAGGAGCGGTTCTACGGGGCCGTCACCGAGCAACTGGGCATCCCCAGCGAGCGGATCCGCGACACCTACGGTTCGGTCGAGCACTGCGTGCCCTACGTGGAGTGCGAACGCCACCGGCTGCATGTGCCGGTGTGGTCCCGCGCGGCCGTCCGCTCGACGCAGACGCTGGATCCGCTGCCGTACGGCGAGCGCGGCTATCTGCATCTGGTCTCGCCGTACATCACCTCGGTTCCGGCGCACAGCGTCGTCATGGGTGACCTTGCCTCGCTCCAGCCGGGCGAGGCGTGCGAATGCCCGCTGGGCACCGACTGGTTCACCATCCACGGGCGTGCCGGACTGAGCCGCAACCGCAGTTGCGCGGTCGCCGCCGCCGAACTACTGAAGGGAATGTCGTGACCGGCAACGACCACTTCTGGCAAGGCGCGTTCATCGACGACGCCGAAGCGGCCAGGCGACTGGCCGATCTGCCGGCCACCGTGGAGCGGGCGCTGGCCGAGCCGTTGGACACCGAGACGGTGCTCTCCGCCTGCGACGCGCTCAGCACCGCGCTGCGGGGCCCGGCGCGGGACGTCCGTACCCGGCTGGCGGTGCCGCTGATCGCGGCGGGTACGGACGCCGAGGAGGCGGACGCGGTACTCGTCGAGATCGCGGAGGCCATCAGCCGTACGGCGCTGACCCGCAAGTTGCGCAGGGAACTCGGCAGCCCGGCGCCGGACCGGCTGACCCGCCCCGACGCGCGTACCACGGTCTTCGAGGCCTGGGCCCCGGTCGGACTCGTGGTGCACATCGCACCGGGCAACTCGGCGGGCGTCGCCCCGCTGAGCGTCATCGAGGGACTGCTCGCCGGCAACGTCAACGTCCTCAAGACCAGCAGCGGCGACACCGCGCTCGCCCAGCTCCTGCTGGCCGAACTGGCCGCCGCCGACCGGACCGGCGCCATCGCGGCCCGGCTGATCGCGCTGCGCTTCCCGTCGTCGCGGCAGGAGTGGCTGCGGGACATCTGCGCCGCCGCGGACGCGGTGGCCGTCTGGGGCGGCGAGGCGGCTGTCGAGGGAGTGGCCGCGCATGTCCCGGCGGGCTGCCGGCTGATCGAATGGGGTCACAAGATCTCGTTCGGCTATCTGACCCGCGATGCCTGGGCCGAGCCGGACACACTGGCCGCACTGGCGGTGGACGTGTGCCGCTTCGAGCAGCAGGCGTGTTCCAGCCCCCAGGTGATCTACCTCGACACGGACGACGCGCAGGAGGTCTTCGACTTCGCCCGGCGGTTCGCCGCCGTCCTGGGCGAGGTGTCGGCCGGGCGTCCGGCGCCGGTGGTCGACGAGGCGGCGCGGGCCGAGATCACCACCACCGAGCTGGTCGCCCGGCTGGAGAGCCATCTGGGGCTGACGAAGGTGATCGCGGCCGAGGACGGTTCATGGCGCGTCCTGGCCGACTCCCGGCCCGCGCTGACGGCCTCTCCGTTGCACCGCAGCATCTGGGTCAAGCCGCTGCCCCGCACCCGGCTGACCGCGGTCCTGCGGCCGATGCGCCGCTATCTGCAGACCGCGGCGATCGGCGGCAGCAAGGCCGACATCGCGGTACTGTCCCGGGCCGCCATCGCGGCCGGGGCGCTGCGGATCACCCCGGTCGGCGCGATGCCGGACAGCTATCACGGCGAGCCGCACGACGGTGTGTACGCCCTCCAGCGCTACAGCCGCCGGGTCAGCGTGCAGGCGGACGGCCAGTTCGCCGATGTCGCCTGCCTGGACGACCTGATACGCCCCATCGCCCAGCCCGCTCCGCCCACCGGGCCACTGCTGGACAAGGCGGCCGCCCAACGCGCCCTGCGCGACATCGACCCGGACGACGCGCAGCTGTACTTCCGCAGCGGCGGCACCACCGGGGCGCCCGCGCTGTCGGTGTTCACCCACGACGACTACGACACGCAGATGCGCGCCTCCGCGCGCGGCCTGCTGACCGCGGGGTTCGATCCCCGCCGCGACCGGGCGGCGAACCTGTTCTTCTGCGGCGGGATGTACGGCAGCTTCATCAGCTTCTTCTCCATCCTGGAGCGGCTGAGCGCCACCCAGATCCCGATCGCGGCGGGCCCCGACCACCGGGCCATCGCCGAGGCGCTCGTGGAGTACCGGGTGGACACCGTCTTCGGCATGCCGTCCTACCTGTGGCAGTTGTTCCACACCCAGGCCGAACTGCTGGGCCGGTACGGCGGGATACGCAAGGTGTTCTACGGCGGTGAGCACTTCACCGCGGAGCAACGCCGCACGCTGGAAGCGGACTTCGGGGTGCAGGTGATCCGCTCGGCCGCCTACGGGAGCACCGACCTCGGGCCGCTCGGCTACCAGTGCGCGTACGCCGAAGGCTCGGTACACCACGTACTGACCGAACTGCACACGCTGGAGATCCTCGATCCGCAGGACGACCGGCCGGTGCCGGACGGGCAGCCGGGGCGGCTGGTGTTCACCAGCCGGACACGGCAGGGGCAGCGCCTCGACCGGTACGACATCGGCGACCTGGGCCGTACGGTGCCCGGTGTGTGCGGCTGCGGCAGTCACACCCCGCGCATCGAACTGCTGGGGCGGCACGGCGATGTCGTACGGGTGGGTACGTACTTCTACAACTACCGCCAGTTCGTCCGGGCCGCCGAGGAGCGGCTGGGCTACCGCGGTGAGCTGCAGATGGTGCTGTCCTCCGGCTCCGGCCGCGAGCAGCTGACGCTCCGTCTCGACCGGCGCTACGCACCGGCGCCCGACGCGGCGCGCGAAGCCTTCCTGGACGGCTGCCCGGAGTTGCGCTGCGCGGTGGACGAGGAACTGCTCAGCTGCTCGGTCGAGACGGTCGACACGCTCGACTTCGAACGGACTCCCACGAGCGGGAAGCTTCGTGCGGTGATCGATCACCGACGCGTCACCCCCTGACACCACGCCCGCGCCGCCGCGCTCCCCCGCGGCGGCGCGCTGCGTCTTGTCCGGCTCGTGGCGGCGCGGTGTTGTCCCAGCGGACTCGGCCGGTGAGCCGTTCGTTCGGGGCTACCCCGCCGGTCTCAGTTGACCGGTTTCTCCTGCTCGGGCGCCCACACCTGGCCCAACATGGCGCCGCCGAAGACCACGAAGCCGACGCCGATCAGCCATGACTGCACGACCAGTACGGTGCCCAGTGAGCCGTAGCTGACCGCGTTGCTGACGATCAGCGGGGCGAAGAAGAGGACCGAGAACTCGCGCAGACCCACCAGGCCCGCCATCGTCGCCGCGGCGCCCGGCAGCAACGCGTGCCAGTGCACCCGGCCGCCGATCAGGAACCACTGCCCCCACCAGAAGAACAGCACGCCGAACAGCAAGGTCAGCGCCACCCGGAGTGTCGACTCCCACCAGCGGCGCTGCAGTACCAGACCGCTTTGCACCTCCGCGTACAGGTAGGCGGTCATGGCGGCCAGCCACACCGCCTGACGCCAGACCTTGTGCCAGGGCCCGCTGGGCAGACCCCAGATCTTCTCGTAGCCGGTCTGCACACTGGCGGCGAAGGTCAGGCCGAAGACCACCAGCGCCGGGACACTGAACACACTGGTCGCGCTGAGCACCCGCCCCGGCGCGCCGAACAGGTGCTGCACCGAGTGGGCGGGGCTGCCCGACAGTCCCATCCCGTCGACCAGCCACAGCGCGAACCCGCGCTGTTTGAACGGGTTGGCAGCGGCCACCAGGATCAGCAGGGGAGCCAGGGTGACCACGGCCAGAGCGGCGAAGCCCATGGCTCGGTGCATGAGTTCCAGTTCCTTGCCGCTCCGCCACAACGCCTCAGCCCTGGACCACCGCCAAAGGCTGTGCAGGCGATTCCGCACGGTGGTCACCTCGGGCCTCCCGGCATGACCCCGGGTGGGGCGGCAGTGGTCACGGCGCCTCCTGGTCCGGGAGTACACGCCTCAAGGGCTGGCGATGCGCTGAGCGGCAAGGTGGAGGAATACGACTTTACGTCAGATGTCCGCACTATCGGCGAGATTGTGGGGGATGCCGGAGAAGCAACTTTTAAGTAGAGCTTGACGGAGAGAAACCAACACCCTGTCGTCCACGGTGCTGGCTTCGCGCTGATCTCGTAAGCCAGGAGCCGCAACGGACGCCTTCGTCTGCGCTGAGGATCTGGCTCGCGGCGGTCGGCGATGGCGGCCTGCCGAAGCCTGCCGTAGCGGCGCATCTCGACCGATCTATTCGGTAGTCTCCCGCTATGTCCACACCTACGATCGGTCGTTTCGTCACCATGCGCGCACAACCCGGCAGGGGAGGCGAGTTGGCTGGCATCCTGTCGAGGGTCGCGGCGGCTCTGGCGGCGGCACCAGGCTGCCAGATGTATGTCATCTGCGAGGACAAGGACGATCCGGACGCGGTCCGGGTCGTCGAGATGTGGGCTGACCAGGACAGTGTCACCGCCGCCCTGGCCGCCGTCACACCGGAGGCCGAGTTCACCGTCGAGGATGTGCTGGACATGCTCTCCGGCCGTCCGGAGGTCGTCGAGTTCACTCCGCTCAGCGGTCCGGGCCTACCTGCCTAAGTGACCCATCGTGGACTTTTCCGTTCTTCCGGGCAGAAGGCCTTATGGCGAGCATCCGTAAGGCGTACGGAAGCGATACAGAGGGAGCGCCCCATGGTCAGCAAGGTTCACCGGTCCGCGGCCACCGCAGTGCTCGGCGTCGGCCTGGTGCTGACCGCCGTGAGCCCGGCGTCGGCGGCCGGGCCGCTGGGCACCGGATCAGCGGGCGGGCGGCACTGCGGACTTCCGTTGGCCCATCAGGCGCTGAGCGACAGCATCGCGTCCCGGGACTCGTTGACCGGGCTCTGCGACGCCATCCACACCAACGTCGCCCCCTGAGCGAGTGCCGCTCAGTGGCCGAAGAGGCGCAGCCCGTGATGGTGCCGGGACCTGCCCTCCGCGGCGCCCTCCCCGTCCCGCGCAGACGTCGCTTCCGGCTCCGCCGCCCGGCGGGCGACACGCCGCTCGCCCCTGCGGTGCCGGGCATGCCTGGCACCGCCCCGCATCATCACCAGGCCGAGGCAGAACGCCAGCGCCAGCGCGAGACCGGCCAGGAACACGTCCAGCGTGCTGAGCGTCGCGACGTGCTGGCCGAACATGGTCACGCCGTAACCAGGCCCACCGGCGAAGTTCTCGGCGATGGCTAGGGCGGTGAAGGCCGCTGTCGCGCCCACCAGCAGCATTCCCAACAGGAGCATCACGGTCACCTCGTTCCATCCGTGCTCACCGGTACGGGTACCCGCCCAGCGCCGTCCGATACGCCCCTTCCGCACATGCGGGACAGGCCGGGACGCGCCAGGCTGGACACGGGTGTACGCCCGATGGACATCGCGATGAACAGGAAGGGAGCCGATGGACACCCCCACACGAGAAGCGGCCGCCCAGGGCACGGTCGCCCACCAGCTCATCGCCGCCCACCTGGTGTCCGGGCGGATGGAGCCGGGCGAGGAGATCGCCCTGCGGGTCGACCAGACCCTCACCCAGGACGCGACCGGCACCCTGGTGATGCAGGAGCTGGAGGCGCTGGACCTGGACCGGGTACGCACCGAGGTCAGCGTGCAGTACGTCGACCACAACCTGCTGCAGGCCGACGAACGCAACGCGGAGGACCATGACTTCCTGCGGTCCGCGGCCCGACGGTTCGGCGTCTGGTACTCCAAGCCCGGCAACGGCGTATCGCACCCCACCCATATGCAGCGCTTCGGTGTCCCGGGCAAGACCCTGATCGGCTCCGACTCCCACACCTGCGCGGGCGGCTCGCTCGGCATGCTCGCGATCGGCACCGGTGGCCTGGAGGTCGCGCTGGCCATGGCCGGCCGTCCGCTGTACGTGACGATGCCGCGGATCTGGGGCGTCCGGCTGACCGGCGGACTGCCGCCGTGGGTGAGCGCCAAGGACGTCATCCTGGAGATGCTGCGCCGTCACGGGGTGCATGGCGGTGTCAACCGTGTTCTGGAGTACCACGGCCCGGGTCTCGCGTCGCTCACCGCGATGGACCGGCATGTCATCGCCAACATGGGCGCCGAGCTCGGTGCCACCGCCAGCGTGTTCCCGTCCGATGCCGCCGTACGCGACTTCCTTCGGGCCGAGGGCCGCGAAGAGGACTTCACCGAGATCACCGCCGAGCCGGGCGCGCGCTACGACCTGGAAGAGGAGATCGACCTCAGCGCTCTTGTGCCGCTGATCGCCAAACCCACCTCACCGGGGAATGTCGTACCGGTTCGGGAGGCCGCGGGCGAGATGATCAGCCAGGCGGTGATCGGCTCCTCGGCCAATCCGGGGCTGCGCGACTTCGCGATGGCCGCCGTGATGGTCAAGGGGCGGCAGACCGCGCCGGGCGTCAGTTTCGACGTCAATCCCACCTCGCGCGAGATCCTGCAGGACCTGACCCGGTCGGGGGCCACGTTCGACCTGATCGCGGCGGGCGCACGGATCCACCAGGCGGGCTGTCTGGGCTGTATCGGCATGGGCCAGGCACCGGCCGCCGGGCGCAATTCGCTGCGTACCTTCCCGCGCAACTTCCCAGGCCGCTCGGGCACCGAGGAGGACGCGGTATGGCTGTGCTCGCCGGAGACCGCGGCGGCCTCGGCGCTCACCGGCGTGATCACCGACCCCCGCGACTGGGCCGAGGACCGCGGTGTCGGCTACGCGGCACCACGGCTGCCGGAGCGCGCTTCGGTCAACACCGCCATGCTGGAGCCGCCGCTACCACCGGCCGAGGCGGCTCGGGTCAAGCTGGAGCGCGGTCCGAACATCTCCGCGCTGCCGGACTTCGACCCGCTGCCGGACACCATCGAGGGACCGGTGCTGCTGAAGGTGGGCGACGACGTGTCCACCGACGAGATCTCGCCCGCCGGTGCGAAGGCGCTCCCGTACCGGTCCAACATCCCCAAGCTCGCGCGGTTCACGCTCACCAGGATCGATCCGGAGTACCCCGAGCGCGCGGCGGTGACCCGGGAGAACGGCGGCCATCTGATCGTGGCCGGTGACAACTACGGCCAGGGATCGTCCCGTGAGCACGCCGCGATCACCCCGCGCTACCTGGGACTGCGGGCCGTCATCGCCAAGTCCTTCGCGCGGATCCACTGGCAGAACCTGGCCAACTTCGGGGTGCTGGCCCTCGAGTTCGACGACCCGGCCGACTACGACCGCATCAGGCCGGGCGACCGGCTGCGGTTGGCCGGTCTGCATGCCGCGCTCGCGCCGGACGCGGAGCCGAAGCTGCGGGTCCGCAACACCACCCGCGACGAGGAGTACGCCGTCCACCACCAACTGTCGGCGCGCCGAAGGAACGCGGTGCTCGCGGGCGGCATCATTGCCGCCCTCGCGCGAGAGGACTCGGCGGATGCCGGATGACCTCGTGACCCAGGCCTGGGTCGTGGACACCCCCGGGCCGATGGCGACCTCACCGTTGCGCCGGGTGCGGCGGAGCGTACCGGGCCCCGACGCCGAGGAAATCCTGGTCGAGGTCCTCGCGTGCGGCGTGTGCCGGACCGACCTCCATCTCGCCGAGGGCGATCTGCCGCCACACCGCCCCCAGTGCACCCCCGGCCATGAGATCGTCGGCCGGGTACTGACCGCCGGAGCCGCCGTGCGCGACTTCCAACCGGGTGACCGGGTGGGCGCCGCCTGGCTGGCGGGCACCTGCGGTGTCTGTCGGTACTGCCGCTCGGGGCACGAGAACCTCTGCCCGAATTCCCGGTACACCGGCTGGGACATCCACGGCGGCTACGCCGGGCACACCGTGGTGGACGCGCGGTATGTCTACCGGCTGCCCGAGGACTGGCCGGAAGACGAACTCGCGCCCCTGTTGTGCGCGGGCATCATCGGATACCGCGCGCTGCTCCGCGCCGACCTGCCGCCGGGCGGACGTCTCGGCCTGTACGGATTCGGCGCCTCCGCGCATCTGACGGCGCAACTCGCCGTGGCCCAGGGCGCCACCGTGCACGTCCTCACCCGGGGCGAGAACGCCCGGCGGCTGGCCCTGGAACTCGGCGCCGCGTCGGCGGGCCCGGCGACCGCGAGCCCGCCGGAACCGCTGGACGCCGCGATCCTGTTCGCACCGGCCGGAGACCTGGTGCCGGTCGCCCTGGCCGCACTCGACCGGGGCGGCACGCTGTCCATCGCGGGGATCCACCTGTCCGACATCCCGGCGCTGAACTACGCGCGGCACCTGTTCCAGGAGCGGACCGTCCGCTCCGTCACCGCCAACACCCGCGCGGACGGCCGCGCCTACCTCGCGCAGGCCGCCCGGACCCGGCCACGGGTGCACGTCCAGCGGTACGGCATGGGACAGGCCGACCAGGCACTCACCGACCTGGCCACCGGCCAGGTCAACGGCGTGGCCGTGCTGTTGCCGGACTGACCGGTCACTCGTCCCACAGGGCAACGGAGTTACGGCCGACCAGCGCCGCGATCCGGGCGACCGCCTCGGACACCGGCAGCGCGTCGATCCGACGGCCATCGCGCAGCCTCAGTGCCACCCGGTCGTCGGCGGCCTCCTTCGCCCCGACGACGGTCTGGTACGGCACCAGCCGCGCGGCGCGCACCCGCGCCCCGAGCGAGCCGCGGTTCGGGGCGGACAACTCGGCGCGCAGGCCGAGCTCGACACATCGCCGCACCAGCGCCTCGGCGTAGGGCAGTTCGGCGTCGGAGATCGGAAGCACCACCACCTGAACCGGCGCGAGCCATCCGGGAAACGCCCCGCCATGGGTGTCGATGAGGTGGGCGACCGCCCGCTCAACGCTGCCGATGACGCTGCGATGCACCATCACCGGCCGGTGCGCCGCCCCGTCGGGGCCGATGTAGTGCAGGCCGAACTGGCGCGGCTGGTGGAGGTCGACCTGAACGGTGGACAGGGTCGACTCACGGCCGCCCGCGTCGGCTATCTGCACATCGATCTTCGGCCCGTAGAAGGCGGCCTCCCCCTCCTCGGCCTGGTACGGCGCCCCGACGGACTCCAGTACCTCGGTCAGCAGGGCACCGGCGCGCTGCCACATCGCCGGATCGGACACGTACTTCCCGCCCGGCCCGGGCAACGAGAGGCGGTACCGCGCCGCACGGATGCCGAGGGCCTGATACGCGCGGTCGATGAGTTCCAGCGCCGCTCGCGCCTCGTCGGCGACCTGCTCCAGGGTGCAGAAGATATGGGCGTCGTTGAGCTGGATCGCCCGCACCCGGGTGAGCCCGCCCAGGACGCCGGACAGCTCGGAGCGATACATTCCGCCCAACTCGGCGATCCTCAGCGGGAGTTCGCGGTAGCTGTGCTCTCGGGAACGGTAGATCAGCGCGTGATGCGGGCACAGACTGGGCCGCAGTACGAACTGCTCACCGCCCAGTTCCATCGCGGGGAACATGTCCTCGCTGTAGTGCGCCCAGTGCCCGGATATCTCGTACAACTCCCGTTTGGCCAGTACGGGCGAGTAGACATGGCGGTAGCCCGCTCGTCGTTCTGCCTCCCGGATGTACTCCTCCAGGGCGTGCCGCACCGCGGCGCCGCCCGGCAGCCAGTACGGCAGCCCGGCGCCGATCAACGGATCGGTGTCGAAAAGGTCCAGCTCACGGCCGAGCTTGCGGTGGTCGTGGACGGCGGTGTGCATCACGGTCTCCTCGTTGTGCCGGTGCGAGTGACCGCGACAAGAAGCCCCGGGGCACTCGCCCCGGGGCTTCTCACTTGACAGCTGTCAGCGCGCCGGGACTGGGTCCGGCGTCGTCGTCACAGCAGCGCGCTTCATGATCCAGAGGGTAGCCGCCTCCGACGGAGCACGCGATCGATTTTCCGAGGTGATCGTTTTCAGCCGCGATCGTTTCCCTGGGCAATCGATATCTGAGGCCAAGCCCCCAGGCCCCGGTCGGCCGGGCCTAGGATTTGTTCTAGGACACCTTCCAGCCCGCGCTTGGAGGCATTCCGCCATGTCGATCCAGCTCAACCACACCATCGTCGCGGCGCGCGACAAGGCGGCGTCCGCACGTTTCCTGGCGGGCCTGCTCGGCCTTGAAGTCGGGGCGCCCTACGGCCCGTTCATTCCGGTCACGGCGGCGAACGGCGTCACGTTGGACTTCGCGGACAGCCGTACGGAACCGATCGCCCCGCAGCACTACGCGTTCCTGGTGTCGGAGGACGAGTTCGACGCCATCTTCGAGCGTATCCAGCGGGCGGGCATCACCTACTACGCCGACCCCCGGCACCACCAGGAGGGCCGTATCAACCACAACGACGGCGGCCGCGGTGCGTACTTCGACGATCCCGACGGGCACCGGCTGGAGATCCTCACCCGCCCCTACGGCAGCGGCGGCTGAGTTCGGGCGGCGAACAGCCCGCGGTGCTCACGGCTCCTGCCGCGGTCACCGGGACAGTGAGCGGTGCCATCTGCGGGTGGCCCACGCCGATCCCGCGATCACCAGCAGCGAACCCACCACGACCACCGAGGCGTCGGTGGCGCTCCATCTGCCGTTCGGCGCCTTCCAACCCGCGCTGTCCGCCGTCGGCCCCGGGCTGCCCGCGGCGGCGCCCGCCAGGGGGTGGCAGGCGCGCACCATCGCGAGGTGATGCGCCACGACCCGCCGCGCGGCCTGGGCCGCCGCGACGACCTTCGCATGATCACCCGGCCCGCCGGAGGCGATCTCCTGATCGATCAGTCGCAAGGTGTCGGTGTGCGCCGCCGACCGCGCCTGTAGCCATTGCGTGTCATAGCCCGGCGTGCCCGCGCTCCTGCTGATCCGGGCGAGCTGATCGTTCTGGGCGGGGTTGGGACCCTGCGGAAGCCCGATCCTCAGCTGCCCGCCGAGCGTGGTGACAGCCGAGTCCACCGAGGTCCGGTCACGCACCAGAGCCTCGCCCACACGCATGACGCACGCGGCCGCGGCGTGCGGTACGGCGTCCCGGCCCGCGCCGATCTCGGCGAGATCACCCTGGTGAAGCGCGCTGAGAAAGGCGGCGTCCCCCGGACCCACGGTGGAGGTGGCGCTGTCCGAGGGGTTGGCACTGCCGTCCGAGGGGCTGGCACTGCCGTCCGAAGGGCTGGCACTGCCAGAGGCGCTCTCGCTGCCGGAGGCGCTGGGACTGGCTGAGGCGCTGGGACTGCCCGAAGGGCTGGGACCACTTGAGGCGCTGGGATCGTTCGCCTCGGCACTCGGGTCCTCCGCGGTGGCGAAACCAGCGATTCCACCGGTCATGACCAGCCCGGCCGCCACCGCGGAAACCCAAGCCCGGGTACGTACCATCACGCGCTCCGTTCCTCTCGTGTGCGCACCGGTCGGCGCCGTGGGAGCCACATACGTCCCCAGTGACGCGGCGCCCGACACGGCCCGGCCTACGGATGGCGCAACGGCCGTGGCCGCCGGGGGCACTTCCGCCCGGATCCGGAGCAGATCGACAGTGGAACTCCAGCGCTCATCGGCGCTGCTGCGGCTACCGTAGAAGGTGGGAAGAAATGGCCCTTCGGGAGCGGCCACGGAGGTGTCGGCGATGGACGGACATCGACTCTCCGACGAGGAGCGCCGGGCTCTGGAGCAGATCGAGACGATGCTGCGGCAGGACGACGGCCTGGACCGCCGACTGCGGACGATGCGTCTGCGGACGATCCCGAACGCCGAGGTCTGCCTGCGCTATGTGCGGCACTGGCGGCCACTGCTGGTGGCCCTGGTCACGGTGGCGTCCACCGCGCTGATGGCCATGGCCGTCTCCACGCTGGCCCCCGGTGTCATCGCGGCCGTTGCCGCGACCTGGCTGCTCACGGTCGTCCTCACCGTGGACATGGTGCGCGCCTGGAGGCGGGCGCGGCGGGACCGGATGCGGGAGAACTGACCGCGGCGGGGGCAGCGAACGCTCTTGGACGAGGCGGCGATCAGCCATGCCGACGAACACCAGCACCACCCGATCACTGCTCCATGACCACGGACGCACCTTCGCCGCCGACGCGGGCATCCGGGTCCGGAACACCCCGCAGCCGCTCTACCAGTTGCTGGTGCTGGCATGCCTGCTCAGCGCCCGCATCCGGGCCTCGGTGGGCACGGCCGCGGCCCGGGCGCTGTTCGACGCGGGACTGCGGGACCCGCAGCGGATGGCCGACACCTCGTGGCAGCAGCGCGTCGACGCCTTGGGCGAGGGCGGCTACCGGCGCTACGACGAGCGCACCGCGACCCAGCTCGGAGACGGCGCGCGGTATCTGCTCGACGCGTACGGGGGCGATCTGCGGCGGCTTCGTGCGGAGGCCGACGGCGATGTGCGGACGCTACGCCGTCTGCTGCGCAAGCTGCCGGGGCTGGGCCCGGTGGGCACCGACATCTTTCTGCGCGAGGTCCAGACGACCTGGCCGGAGGTGGCACCGTACTTCGACGGCAAGGCGGTCGAGGGCGCGCACAAGCTGGGCCTACCGGAGTCTCCCGAGGCGCTGGCCCGGCTGGTGGGCGACGACGAGTACGACGTGTTCGCCGCCGCGCTGGTCCGCGCCGCCCTCGACAAGCACGTCGTCTCCGCGCTCACGGCCGCGTAGCGCCACCGGTGAGGCGGGGGCCGGGGGTGGAGTTGTCCGCGGCGAGCGCCGATGCCGATGAGGTGGCGCTGGACCCGCAGCTCTGCCGGGCGCCGGGCGAGGAAGCCGCGATGGTGCCCGGGGACTGATGAACCGGAGGACTTCTTGGGCCATCGGTTCAGCGCCGATGAACAGTCATGTGGTGGCGGACAACGGCCACCAGCCGCACCGGCGTTGGCGAAACAGCTGCACCTCACCCCGACACCATCGCGCCGCAGCGGGCGCAGCGGATGGGTGGATCCCGGTCCGCGACGGCATCGCACTCCGGGCAGACGCGGGCCAGCCAGCACGCCGGATCCCCGCCCTCCGGGCCTGCGGAACCGGCGCCGCTCTCCCCCGACTCCGGTTCGTTCTCGGGCTGTTCGGCGATGACGGGAAGCGGCAGTGCCGAAGGGTCTGCCGGATCCATGGCGGCTGCCCGCTGCTGGCCGTCCAGACGGCCGCGCATCGCGGTGGCGATCCGCGCTGCCTGCGCCTTGGCCCGCTCCGCGACCGAGCCGGACCACCGCGCGTCGACGGTCCGGTTCCACAGCAGCACCCAACGCGTGAAGTGCGCTTCGGTCAGCGGGTATTCGGTATGGACGCGCTGATGGGCGCGCAGCAGTCCGCCACGGTAGGCGCTGTGGTCGAACAACTGGCCCGCCCAGAAGTCCGCGATGATCGGCAGATGCGCGGGAACGTCGGCGCCGACCGCCTCGAACGCCGGGGCCAGTACGTCGTCGGTGAGGACGTCGCGGTAGAAGTCGTCCAGCAGCGCGAGCACATCGTCGCGATCGGCTAAGTCCCGGCGGCCCGCAGGACGCACGGCGCGCGGTTCTGCCATCACTCCACCACCACGAGGTCACGACGAGGGCCCAAGGGCTTCCCACTGTAGCGGCGCGTGAAAAGTGGCCGAGGCGCTCCGGGAGGTGTCTCAGGCCCGTCCGGTGTCGAACCGGCTGATCTTCCCGTCGGTAACGGTGAACTTCCAGGCCGTCCGCATCTCGCCCCAGGCGCTGTTGTGGAAGCGGGCGATCAGCGACAGCCCGTCGTCGGTCCGCGACTCGACGTCCAGGTGGCAGTCCGAGGAGAAGATCTCGCTGTCGGACCACTGCCGCAGGTCTGCGTCGGTCCCGTCGTCGGACGTGGTGGGGTCGTCCGTGAGGGCCTGGACGAACGCCTCCCGGTCACCCGAGTTGATGGCGTCGACCAGGGTGCGTACCGCGGGGTTCGAGAGCTCGTCGGCGGGGATCACGTGCGGCTTCCCTCCGTGCGCGACGGTCGGCGCTATCCGCCGAACGGGTGATGCTGGTTCCCGGTGTCACCAGTTCCCCGAGCCGCCGCGCTGTGCCTGCAGATCCATCAACCGCGAGCGCGCGACCTGGAGCCGGTGGGCGAGGACCTCCGCGACGGCCCGCACCAGGGCGTAGCCGAGGACTGGATCCTCCTCGCACAGGGCACGCACCTGAGCGCCGTCGAATTCGTAGGCGCGCACCGGGCTCAGCGCCTCCGCCCCGAAATCCCATGTGTAGGGCGGAAACATCCACGACCAACCCAGCAGGTCACCGGGGCCCAAGGTTGCGACGGTGGCCGCCCTGCGACCAGGTATCCGCAGGTCGAGGGTGACCGCGCCGGAGCGGATGACCCAGAACCGGTCGGCGGTGCCCTGCTCCTCGAAGATCCGGGCGTCCTGTGCGAAGGAGACCTCGCTGGCCAGCTCCATCAACCGGTCGCGGTGCACCGCGGGAAGGGATCTGAGCAGGCGCGTCGCAGCAGTCATAGCCGTAGGCCTCCTCGCCTGAACGCCCGCCGCCGGGCCGGATCCGGTACTGCCATTGGACCCAGGATCGTCCGCCACGGCATCCCGAGCGGTGCGGCCGGCGGCCTGCGCCGCGGCCGCCTCAGCCCACGAGACGGCACGGCCCGCCACTCGGGCGGCCCCCCGCCCCGGCACTCCCACGCCACAGGCGGCGCCGCCCGTCCGCCGGATCCCCGTCGGCTCGCGCTCCCCTGGCGACCGCCGATCCACAACACACTCGCCGTCGCGGCGGAAGTCCGCCCCAACGGCGAGCACCCCCACAGCGGAGCCCGGCTACGCCGGACCGCACCGCGACCCGGCGAAGTCCCACCGAACGAGCCCTGGCACGACAACACGAACACCCCCAGACGGCACCGCCCAGAGCCCGCCCCACAGATCCACGTCAGCTCGCGCTCGGCCGAACACCGCCGATCCACAACACGACGGCCACCTGCCGCCGCGGCAGCAGAAATCCTCTCCGCCGCAACGGCGAAAACCCCCGACCCAGCGCAGCCCGGCGGTCCCAAACCGCACCGCAACCCGACAAAAAACCACCGAACGAGCCCAGGCACGACAGCACCAACACCGCCAGACGGACTGTCCAGGGCCTACCCCGCAGATCTACACCGGCTCGCGCTCGGCCGAACACCGCCGATCCACAACACGACGGCCACCTGCCGCCGCGGCGGCGGAAACTCTCTCGCCGCAACGGCGAACAGCCCCCGCGGCGCAGCCTGGCGGTGCCAAACCGCACCGCGACCCGGCGAAGATCCACCGGCCGAAACCCTGGGCGCGACAGCGCCAACGCGGCCGAAAACGCCAGCGCGCAGTCCACCCGACGCGGCGCCGCCGCACGTACGCGGCGCCGCACGGGCACCGCCCGCGTAAGCGGCGCTCAGCCGCTTACGCGCTCGTACCAGCGTCTGGCCCGTTCCGCCGCCACCGGTGGGGACGCGGCCATGATGTCGGCGAGTGTCTGGGCTGCGAGCTCTCGCCGCCAGGCCAGTTCGGCGCGCCGCATGGCCGTGGCGACCCCGCACGGAGTGCGGAACTCCCGTAGCGGGATGTCCGCGCCGTCGCCTCGCTGGCGGATCTCGGTGCAGCGGAAGGCGTCGTCAGGGCCTTCGATGGCGACGACGACGTCCATCAACGTGATCTTCTCCGGAGGCCTGCCCAGCCGGAATCCGCCACGGATGCCGGGCGTGGAGGTGAGGATGCCCGCCCGGACCAGTGCCTGCAGCCGCTTGTTCAGATACGCCTGAGGCAGTTCGAACCGCGCCGCGAGCTTGGCCGTCGGCACCGGTTCCTGTCCGCCGAGCCAAGCGAGCGTCAGACAGCAGTGCAGCCCCCACTCGACCCCTTCACCCATCCGCATAACCAGGACACTACACCTCTAGGTTCATCGCGGGAGAGGCCCGATTCTCGACCTGCCCCCGGCGGCCTGGACGGGAAAGCCTCGTCCCGGCGGCCGGTGAGTGAGATGCTCGCGGAGTGAACAAGGACAATTCGCCCGGCAGTCACGGCGCCTCGCACCATGAGCCGCACACCGGCGGCCTCGGTACCCGGCTCAACTGGCTGCGTGCGGCCGTACTCGGCGCCAACGACGGCGTGGTGTCCACCGCCGGACTCGTGGTCGGCGTCGCCGGGGCGACCACGTCCCGCGCGACCCTGCTGACCGCCGGTCTGGCCGGTCTGCTGGCGGGCTCGCTGTCGATGGCGGCGGGCGAGTACGTGTCGGTGAGCACCCAGCGCGACTCCGAGAAGGCCGCGCTCGCCCAGGAGCGCGAGGAGCTGGCCACCGCTCCGCAGGCCGAACTCGCCGAGCTCACCGACCTGTTGGCGGGCCGCGGCATCAGCCCCGACCTCGCGCGCGAGGTGGCGAAGCAGCTGACCGAGCGCGACGCCCTCGCCGCGCACGCACGGGTGGAACTCGGCATCGATCCGGACGAGTTGACCAACCCCTGGCACGCGGCCTGGGCCAGCTTCGCCGCGTTCACCTGCGGTGCGCTGCTTCCGCTGCTGGCGATCGTCCTGCCACCGGCGTCGGTGCGGCTGGCCATCACGGTGGCCGTGGTCCTGGGCGCGCTCGTACTGTGCGGTTGGGCCAGTGCCCGGCTCGGCAGCGCGCCGGTCCGACCGGCCGTACTGCGCAACGCGGCGGGCGGCGCCGTGGCGATGGCCGTGACCTACACGGCAGGCACTCTGCTCGGCGCGGTCGGCGTCTGACCACCGCGCGCCCACCCGGCAGGAGGGATAGAAAATGACACGTACCACACAGGACGTCCTGGCTGACGCCGTCTGCGAACTGGCCCCGGCTACCGGCGCCAATCGGCTCGTCCCGCGCATCGCCTCCGGACAGGCACCGGTCGACGTGCTGGCGGCGTTCGCGATGGAGCAGCACCACATCATCTCCAGCGACCGCCGCAGCTTCCTGCATCTGACGGATCGCTCGGCGTCCGATCCGGCCGCCGCCACCTTCTTCACCAGCCTGGCGCACGGCGAGAACCTCGCCCTGGACAAGCTCGGCGCACTCGCCGACGCCCTCGGTCTGGACGACGAGTCCGTGGACGGCTACGAGCCGAAGGCGGGCTGCCAGGCCTATCCGGCGTACGCGGCCTGGCTGGCGCTGGGTGCCGAGCCCGTCGACGTGGTGATCGCGCTGACCGCCAACTTCGCCGCGTGGGGCGGATACTGCCGGGCCGTGGGCCAGGCGCTGCGCGAGCGGTACGGATTCAGCGACGAGGCGTGCGGCTTCTTCGACTTCTTCGCCGAGCCCGCGCCGCAGCTCGAGCAGCAGGCACTGGCCGCCGTACAGGCCGGTCTCGACGCCGGACGGGTCACGCCGCTGGCGCACCGGTACGGACGGCTGCTGCAGGCGTACGAGCTGATGTTCTGGAACACCCTTGCCGAGCAGGCCGGATGACCACGGCACCGGCGCTCGCCGACGCCTGCCACCCGGTCGACGAGCGCGCAGCCCGCGTCCGTATCATCGCCGACGCCATGTACTCGGGGGCCTGGTGCGGATCTGGCGCGGCCGGTCTCACAACGCCCGGCCTCCCCCGCCTGCTTGAGGAGACATCCGGTGTCCGACGGACTAGGCAACCTGCTGGGGATAGCCCAGCAACTGCTCGGCAGCCAGCAGCAGAGCGGTCATGAGCCGGTCCAGAACAGTGTGACGTACGAGATCGACGAGAAGTTCCTCTCGCCCACCCACGACTTCTGGATCAAGAACAGGGTCCTAACCTCGAAATCGCACTGACCAGCCACTTATCGGGGACTGGCAGATTAACTGGGAGACAATTGGGAGATGAACTCCAGGTCCTCTGGCTTCAGTTCCCCTACCAAGCGCTCCCAGCGGGCCTGCAGTGACTGCATGATGCGACGTTCCATCACGACTGTCACGTTGGCGTAGGACGCCCTCTACACCGCCGAGTTCGTGCCCCATGCGCGCCTCAACCGCCATCCTCGGATGACCGTCCTCGTCCAACCACTCTTTATGTCCATGCCGCAAGCGGTAGATGTCCTTCCCGGCCATCTCCAGCACCGCAGGGATCTGCGGCCGCGCGTGCTGACCGACACGCGCAGCCCCCCGTCGCGGACAGTAGCTGCTCGTGCATATCCGCGAGGAACGGCGGGATCACCAACGAGCGCCACGAGTCATACTTAGACGAGACCATGCTGTCGACGGCCCTGCATCTGCGCGAACAGGGGCTGAGCCTGGGCGACATCGCCCGAAGCTCGTCATCACCACCGGCAAGAAGAAGGGATCAGCTCCCATCCCCGCCACCGTGGTGCGGATGCCGCGCGAGCACGACGAGCAGACGGCTGTCGCTGGGCAGGAGCTCGCTCGGTGAACTCCGGGCGAGCATCGAGGTCTCGGCGTGCTCCCTGTCCTCTCACCCGGGGACGTCGTGGATGAGCCAGAGCCGGTCCTTGCTCCACCACGGGTCGAGCAGGGTCACCCAACTGTCCACATGGTCCGGATGCGTCAGGCCCAGGACATAGCGGGAGCCGTTCAGCGCGATCTGGTAGTAGTCCCCTCTGCGTCTGAGCTCCCACTCGTTGCGGGCCTGCGGCAGCTGATCGTTCTCCAGCAGGACCGGGCCCTGGAATCTGATGTTCTCGTACACGGCGCTGCCTTCGGCCTTGCGCAGGGGTTCCACGAAACGCCCTGTACTGACATGTCGGATCGTGAAGGCGCCTGAACCGGTCGGGGTGAGGCGGAATCTGTGGTGCCCCTGGAGGCGCTCGTAGTCCTCTCGTAGCGCCTTGAGATGCTGGCGCTTGTTGATGAAGGAATCCGGAATCAGCACCCCTCCGGTATGGGCGCTGATGATCATCTTTTCGCCATCCACCGGTTCCTCCGGGCCGGGGGGCGTGTGACGGGGCTCCACTGGCATCATCACCTCGCTCGCTCGTCGGCGGCAACGTTCGCACACTGCCCCTCAATGCTTCCGGAAGACCCAGCCGGTCGTAGAACGACTGCTTCAGGTTCACCCGAAGGAGCGGCGGTCAGCGGGGCTCACGACGCGAGGCCACTCGGCAGTCATCTTGCGGCTGGTGTTCTGAGCCAGGACTCCGGGGCCGCGTCATGCGTCCGCGGGCTGCGGGTCGTCGACGTGCTTCAGCGCCATTCGGGCCTTGGGCACGTCCGGGCCGCTGAGCGTCGACCAGAACTCGTGGGTTCGGCTCGCATCGTTGACCGGGTAACCGACGGGCAGTTCCCCGCAGGTCGTCACAGACGACCTGTCCTATCGAGAGCCGGTGGGACACCGCCTCCGGCTACTCGCCGGTGACGCCGTCGGCAAGCTCCCGAACGATGTCGAGGTGCCCGACATGCCGCGCGTACTCCTGGAGCAAATGGAACAGAACCCAGATCAGCGTTGGCCGCTCCTCCTCGGGCATGACCCGGCCCCCGAGCGTGGCCATCCGGTCCTCCAGCCGCGCGCTGGCGGCGATCGCGCGGGACCGCTCGCACTGGGCGCGGAAGAACGCCGTCACATCCTCGACGGTCTCACCCGCCTCGACGCGCCATCTTCCGCCACGGGCTTCCATATCAGCCCACGGCTGTTCGACCTGCTGGCCGGCGAAGCCCCACTGCAGCCAGCGCAGCTCCACATAGGCCAGATGCTTCAACAGCTCCAGCGGCGCCCAGCCGGATGGCAGCCGGCTGCCTCGCAGCTCCTCGTCGGTCAGGCCGTCCAGCTTGCGCAGCACGGCGTCTCGGTAGAAATCCAGATAGCCCGCCAACAACTCGGCTGGGCTGGTGAGCGTGACATCGGGCTCCGCCGGGGGCTCGGATTCAGCAGTCATGGCAGGTGATGTTAAGCGGGGCCCCACAGGCAGGCCGCCTACTCACAGCAAAGCGCCCCGCCCGTCGATTACCCGGTCAGCGATGCGAGTCGAGCCACTAGCTCACCGCGGGGACTCCCGCAGCACCCCATGGAGGTACGCCTGGACCGGCCCGTACACCCCGCCGGGGATCAACCCGGTGAGCCGGGCACGGTCGGCCCAGGCAATCTCCGATGCGGAACGGCCGGTCCGCCCTGTGAGGGTGGACCGGCCGCGCGTGACCTGCATGAGGAGGAGAGCACTTCCATATCGCACACCGCTAACGACGCAGGCGGAGAAAAAGGCGCGACCACGGGAACGGTTCATAGGCGACCTATTCCCCGCAGTGCACCACGAGTTCCGCCACCACCGGGGCCACGAGGCCGACGAAGACTAACTCTTCTGACGATCCCAACCACGGGACGACATACGGCCGGGCGGTCAGCGCCCGGCCGTTCGCGTCCTTACCCACCAGGCGCCCTCCGCGACCGCCCGGCGGGCCAGGAGGACTCGGCCGTCGTGGACGATGACCGCGGCAGCAACAGCAGGGCTCTCAGCGGGCATCTCGGCCTCCAGTTGGCGTCCGGTCGTCATCGGTGATCAGCCAGCTCGTTTTGCAAGCCGCCTCTGTCTTTTAGGTATCCGTCGTTTCTCAAGAGGCCGGACTGATGAACCGTTCACTGGTGTGGTCCTCACATCCATGAACCGTTCACCAGAGTCGACCCCATGGAGATCATTTCTGTGGCGTGTCGTACACCGCCATCATGGTTGCGAAGTCCCCGCCGTGCGGCTGCCCCTTCGGGATCCTGGTCCGCCCGCGCGCCACGATGCCGGTCCGCCGTCTCCCACAACTTCGCCGCGTTCGTCTGCCAACCCGGCGGCCGGGCTATCAACTCGGCGAGGATCGACCGGGCGATCCGTCCCAACCTCTCGTCGAACACCGCCTCGTTCGGCAACTTCACGTAGTTCTTCTTCGGATCACCGGCTCGGACGCCTGCCAGCCGAGGTCGACCAGCATCGCGGCCAGGCGCTCCCCGCCATCCGGAAGTCGACGCTTCCGCTCCACCTCGATCATCTTGCCGTCGTCCTCTCGATGCTCGTGTCAGCCCATGTCGGCCGGATTGGTGTTGGCGCCACACAGGACCACAGCGATGGTCTCCCCATCAGCGGCCTGGTAGGCGCCGCTGGTGAGCGCTGCCAGCGCCGTGGCCGCTCCGTGCTCCACCAGCACACGCCGGTGCTCCCACAGTGCCCGCCGGGCACGGACGATCTCGGCGTCCGGGACGAGCACTGAGCACACGCCATCGTGTTGGGCGGCGTCCAGCGCCATCTCGGAGGTTCGGCGGGCACCGAGAGAGTCAGCGGCGATCGAGTCGACCGGCACGTCCACCGGCCGCCCGGCCTCCAACGCTGCGTTCAAAGCACGGCAGTTCTCCGGCTCCACAGCCACCGTCCGCACCCCGTGCTCCGCGGCAGCCGTGGCGACCCCGGCGAACAAGCCACCACCACCAACCGCGACAACCACCGCGTCCAGGCCGGGAATCTGCTGCCGGATCTCGTCCAGCAGCGTCCCCGCCCCGGCAGCAATCAGCGGATGGTCGTAGGCGTGCGACGCCAACGCGCCCGAGTCCGCGGCGAACTCCGCGCAGGCCGCCGCAGCTTCCGCGTACTCCGCGCCGATCAGCCGCACCTCCGCCCCATAGGAGCGGAGCCGCTCGACCTTCACAGTGGGGGCGCTCTCCGGCAGAAATACCGTCGCCCGCACCCCGTGCTGCTGGGCGGCCCACGCACAGGCCAGCCCAGCGTTCCCGCCGGACGCGATCGTGACCCCCGCCTCCGGCAACGTCCCCGACTCCCGGTTCGCCAGGAGGAAGTTCGCCGCCCCGCGGGCCTTGAAGCTGCCCGTGTGCTGCATGAACTCCAGTGCCAGCCACACCCGCGCCCCCGCAAAGGTGCCCGGGTCGACCGGTACGACCGCAACCGGCCGGACTCGCCCGGCGATGCGGTCAGCGGCTTGCTTGACGTCACCGTAGGTGAGATGGTGCACGATCACTCCTTGCGTCAGGACCAGACGATGAGCTGGCCCGCGGTTGTGAGGCCGAGGAAGAACGCAAACGCGATCCGCCTCTGACGCGGGTTCGCCTGCACGGCACGGAAGTTGTTCGGATTGAACAGCAGCCCGTCACCAAGCTGAGGACGGTGCTGAACCTCCTGCCAGCCTCCCACTTACAGTAGGGGTGTAGCCGTAGGCATCGCGGTGCGCCTCATCCCCCGCGTGCCAACGACGCCGCCACACGCTCGTCACGCCACCCTGCTCGGGCACGGCGACCCACACGTTGAACGCCAGCTGCGCCGTGATGTGCTGGTCGAACACGCCCTGCGGGAACTCGCGGTTGACGTCATCGAAGTGCACCAGGGCACCCGCGTTGATCTCCCGCAGCGTGCCATCGAACACCGCACGCCCATCGATCGTCGCCGGAACCACCGCGGCACCCCAGGCCACGCCCCACCGGGCCAGCGCCACCGCCACCGGATCGGGCCGCAACCCCGCCTCCTGCCACGCCACCCGAGCAGCCTCCGCCGCCCGCCAATACCGGTCAGCATCCAGCGACCCGTCCGGGTGCCGGAAGTCGTTCAACGCCGGACCGAACCGCACGATCCGCGTCGGCACCCGGGCCGGGTTGTAGTCGCGGTCGGCAGCTGGTCCACAGCCGGGCTGGCCTACCGCTCTTCGGCGCCGCGAATGGTAGGAGGCCGCTGCTCCGTGGCGCAGTAACGGCACTTGGTGGCCGCCGCTGGCAGATCCTCAGAAAGACACGCCAGACACGTCTTCACCGGCCCCTGCTCGCCGAAGACCTTGATCCCTCGACGGGCCTGGACGTGCTTGTACGGCATGACGATCAGGAAGTAGACGACCGCCATGAAGATGATGAAGTAGACGAGTGCCGAGATGAGCTGCCCGATGTCGAGGTACGTCGCCTTGTTCCCTCGATGTCCGAGTTGCCAGCCGAGCCCAGCTGACTTGCCTCCTTGAGCGCGGGCGATGATCGGGTTGATCACGAAGTCAGTGAAAGCCTTGATCAACGTGGAGAAGGCCAGCGCGGTGATCAGCCCCACGGCGACCACGATGACGTCGCCGCGCATAAGGAAATTCTTGAAGCCTTTGAACACGATCAGTTCCCTTAGAGACCGATACGGGCAGCAGTGCCGATCACAGTAGGTAGAGCCGGAAACCAATGGTGTGACCCTGGAGCGGCCATTCGCCCAGAAGGCGGCGATAGTCACACAAGCCACCCAAGGTTGCGCCCCTAAAGGCTGCGCTCACCCCGCCCCAGGCCCCGCACCGTGGCACTAGCCTCGTTGGCCGTGCGGCCACTCCGCGTCTGGGCTGGTGAGCGTCCTCACGGCGGGAGGGTAGGCGGCCCAGAGGCGGGCTCGCTGCACCCCCTCGATGAGTCCCTCCGAACGGAGCTGCTCCATTGCGAGGCGGATAGCGCCGAGCCCAACGCCGTAGTGGGCCTGGAGGTCCCGAAAGGACGGGAGCAGTTGCCCGACCGTCCACTCGCGGGAGCGGACGCGGCGACGCAGGTCGTCTGCGATCCGCTGGTGGGGCGGGCGGTCCATTCACGCCTCGGCGATCTCGGTCAGGGGATCGCAAGGCTACGAAGCTCGCCCGGAGCTGTTACGTAACAGATTCCAGGCTAGGGGATCAAGGAAGTGAACGAGCGCGGGGAGAAGCGGATGCACGAGCCAAGGCCACCGAACGAACTCCGTCCGAACCACGCCGGGGACACATGAGGCCATCGGGCACGTCCTTCGATCGTGCCCTCCGTGCCAGCCCGCGCTCACCGTGCACCCTCACGAGGCACCGTCCTCGTGGCGGCGAATACAGGGCCGACTCACCCTCTGAACCTCGGTAGCTGTTCGAGCGAAGCGAGACCGTGCACGGCCATCCCCTCTCTATTGCGCCGGGGCCGGATCGCAGTCCAACCCCCAAGTCGGCGACCTGGCCCCGGTTTTGCCATGCCTGGATCTCCAACTCTGGGAGAGTGGGAGATGACTGAGAGATGATCATGGTGAGCAGACTCGAAAATCCTGGAAATGGAATCGAATAGTTTCTAGGGCCAGCCGCTGTACCAGCGGATAGGAAGCCACGACCACAATCTGCCGATCCCACCCACGACTTCTGGATCAAGAACTCGGCGGGCCAGAAGGTCTTCCAGGTCGACGACAAGCTGTTCAGCCTCAGCGGCGCCATCGCCCTGCAGGACGCGTTCGGCAACGAGCTGTACCGCATCTCCGAAAAGATCGTCACGCTGCGCGACATCCGCTACATCCACCGCGGCGACCAGCGCATCGCCACCGTGCACAAGGCCCTGTTCTCGCCGCTGGTCTACAAGTTCACCGTCACCTTCGAGAACGGCCCGGAACTCCACGTCACCGGCAACATCACCGACCACCAGTACGCCATCACGTACGGCCAGCAGGAAGTCGCGCACATCGACCGCAAGTGGTCGCTGCTGAGCGAGCACTACTGCGTCACGATCATCCCCGGCCAGGACGACGCGCTGCTGCTCACCATCGCCGCCTGTGTCGAAGCCATGGTCCTCGACGACTGACCCGGCCAGGCCGATCGCGGCCGCCCGGTCGGCGGAGACGTCAGCCGGGTGGCCGTGATCCGGCGCCGATGGCGGCGACCACGATGGTGTGCAGCGCCTCGATGCCCTCCGGCGGGACCGGGAACGGGCTGCCCGCGAGCGTGTGCCACTCCGTCGCGCCGACCTCCTGCACGGTCACCTGGGCGCGTTTGGCGGGTAGCGCCGTGGTGACGACGGTCAAGGTGCCTGTGAGGGTGACGCCCTCGCGGGTCATCGCGCCGCTCGGTCCCGCGGTGACCTCGTCGACCAACCGCGCCGACTCGCCGCCGGTCACGCGGCGCCCGCCCCGGTTCCGCATCGGAAAGTGGTCATGCAGCCAGTGGTAGTGGACCGGGGGCCGGGACGCCTTCATTGTCACCGTTACGAGGGCGAGTCACCGTGCCGCCACCGGCCCGCAACTGGTCACCACTCCTCGGTGAGCCGCCGCGCGACCAGCCGCGCCTGATCGCCCAGCACGACGGTGTAGTGGTTGCTGTCCGGCAGCAGTTCGGTGCGCAGCGACGGAACACGCTCACGCCACCGTGCCACCAGCGCTACCGGCAGCAGTCCCGGCGCCTGGTCGAACATGCCCAACGGCGCGTACACCAACAGCGCGGGGACCAGCAGCCGTTCGAGGTCCGCGGCGAGGGAGGGCGCCGAGGTCAGCAGGTCCCGGCCGTCCGCACGTACCGCGTCCTCCCTGACCCGGGAGCGCAATGCACCGTCGGGGCCGGTGAGGTCGGCGCGGACATACGCCTCGATGTCCTCGTTCCAGTACGGTCCGAGGGCAGGATGGGCGCGGAAGAAGTCGACGTATGCCGCGGCGCTGCCGAACGTCTGGCTGAGGCGGGCGACCACCGGACCCAGCGTCTCGTCCAGCACCCGGTCGGGATCGGCGCTCGGCGGCACCGGCAGCGGCAGGCCGCCGTCCACCAGGAGCAGCCGGTCGAACAGTTCCGGCCGCGCGGCCGCGGCGCGCAGCGCGACATAGGCACCCATGGAGTGACCGGTCAGCGTCAACGGGCCGGTGGCGCCGAGGTGTTCGGCCGCCCGGTGCAGATCGCGGGCGTGCCGGTCGAGGCCGTATGGCCCCGGCAGACCCGCGCTGCCACCCCGGCCGCGCAGGTCGAGGGCTATCAGGCTCCACTGCTCGGGCAGTCGGCGGGCGATCGCACGGAAGGCCATGGCCGACGCGGTGATGCCGTGCGCGGCGAGGGCCAGTCGCGGCCCGGCACCGAACCGCAGGGCGTGCAGGGTGCCGTCGTCGACCGGGATGTCCAGCTCGACGGGCTTTCGCACGGTCTCCATGGCTCCTCCTGAAGGAATACTCGACCGGTCAGCACGGTTGTGCCGCCCTGTGACGGACGTTTGGGTGAAGTCGGCTGGTGGTACGGGGGGTGGCATGTCCGAGACCATGCGCGCTGCGGTGCTCAGTGAGCCCGGCGGTGTGGAGAACCTGAGGGTGACGAACCTGCCGCTCCCCGAGCCCGCGGCGGGCTGGGTCAGGATCGCGGTGCGCGCGTTCGGCCTCAACCGTTCGGAGTTGCACACTCGGCTCGGTCTCGCGGAAGGTGTCACGTTCCCCAGGGTGCTGGGCATCGAGTGCGCTGGCGTCGTGGACCACGCGCCGGACGGTGACCTGACGCCCGGCCAGCAGGTGGTCGCGATGATGGGCGGTATGGGGCGCACCTTCGACGGGAGCTACGCCGAGTACACCGTCGTACCGCGCTCGTCGGTGATCCCGTTCCGTTCGGAGCTGCCCTGGCACGTCATCGGTGCGGTACCGGAGACGCTGCAGACCGCGTACGGCTCGCTGACCACCGGTCTGGATCTGCGGCCGGGGCAGACCCTCCTCGTCCGGGGCGGCACGTCCTCGGTCGGGCTCGCGGCGGCGGCGCTGGCCAGGGATCTCGGGGCGACCGTACTCGCCACGACGCGCCGCCCCGAGCGCGCGGAGTCGCTGCTCGGCCACGGCGTGGACCATGTCGTGGTCGACGACGGCCGGATCGCCGACCAGGTACGGTCCCTGGTACCGGGCGGTGTGGACGCGGCCCTGGAACTCGTCGGCACGCCAACGCTTCCGGACACCCTGGCCGCCACCCGCGTGCACGGCACGGTGTGCTTCACCGGGATGCTCTCCAACGAGTGGATCGTGCCCGACTTCTACCCCGTCGGCTACCTGCCCAAGGGGGTTCGGCTGACCGCGTACGGAGGCGAGAGCTCGGACCTGCCGCAGGAAGTCCTGCAGGCGTGCCTGGACAAGATCGCGGCGGGAAAGCTCAACCTCGGCGAACCGCGCGTCTATACGCTCGACGAGATCCGGCAGGCCCACGACGACATGGAACACGACCGCGCGGTGGGCAAGTTGGTCGTCCGCATCGACGGCACGGTCCAGGAAATGCCGTTCGGGGCGGAGGTGTGACGGCACGACATCTGCGGCCGACGGCGGTAACGGCGACCGCCGCGGGGTGACGTCGGCGAAGCCGAAGCCGGGTGAGACCACGCGACTGCACAGCGCTTGCCGCCCGTCCAGCGGCGGGCGCGGCGAAGGCGTCATGACGGCATTGTGCGCCTCCCGGCTTCGCACGAGCGGTCCAACTAGATTGAATCGTCATGGAACACCGTCATCTGGGCCGCGGCGGCATGCTCATCAGCGAGATCGCCTACGGCAACTGGCTCACCCATGGTTCCCAGGTCGAGGAGGACACCGCGACCGACTGCGTCCACGCGGCCCTCGACGCCGGTATGACCACGTTCGACACCGCGGACGTCTATGCCGACACCCGCGCGGAATCCGTCCTGGGCCGCGCGCTGAAGGGTGAGCGGCGCGAGGGACTGGAGATCTTCACCAAGGTCTACTGGCCCACCGGTCCCGGCCCGAACGACCGCGGCCTGTCCCGCAAGCACATCATGGAGTCCATCGACAACTCGCTGCGCAGGCTCCAGACGGAGTACGTCGACCTCTACCAGGCGCACCGCTTCGACCGGTTCACCCCGCTAGAGGAGACGATGGAGGCCTTCGCGGACGTCGTCCACGCCGGTAAGGCGCACTACATCGGCGTGTCGGAGTGGACCGCCGACCAGATCCGCCGCGCGCACGCGCTCGCCCGCGAACTGCGCGTCCCGCTGGTGTCCAACCAGCCGCAGTACTCCATGCTGTGGCGGGTCATCGAAGCCGAGGTGGTCCCGGCGTGCGCGGAACTCGGCATCGGCCAGATCGTCTGGTCGCCGATCGCCCAGGGCGTGCTCACCGGGAAGTACCAGCCGGGTCAGCCGCCGCCGCAGGGTTCGCGGGCCACGGACGGCAAGGGCGGCGCGGACTTCATCAGCCGGTTCCTGCGCGACGAGGTGCTGGAGCGGGTGCAGCTGCTGCGCCCGCTCGCCGCTGAGGCGGGGCTCTCCCTCGCTCAGCTCGCGGTCGCCTGGGTGCTGCAGAACCCGAATGTATCGGCCGCGATCGTCGGCGCCTCCCGACCGGCACAGGTCGGGGAGAACGCCAAGGCCTCGGGCGTCCGGCTGGAGCCGGACCTGATGGCGCGGATCGACGAGATCGTGGCACCGGTCGCCGTCACCGACCCGATCAGGACCTACGAGCAGACGCCCGCCCAGCGGCCCTGAACGCCGTCCTGCCGCACGGCGAGCGACATCGGATCGCCCGGCATAAGCTGAGTGAGGTCCGCGAGGGCCGGATAGGTGTTGCTGCCCCGCGGCGGGAGAGTAGACGTGTCCGTAATGCGGAAAGGCTGCGTGTACGGCGCTCCGTGCTGGGTCGGCCTCATGGCTCGCGACCTGGGTGCGGCCACCGGCTTCTACGGACCGCTGCTCGGCTGGCGCTTCGAGCCGGGTCCGGAGCGGTGGGGGCCGTATCTGCGGGTGTACTCCGACGGCTGGGAGGTCGCCGGTATCGGTGAGGTGGCCAAGCGCTGGGAGCTGCCGGTCAGCTGGACCACGTACTTCGGTACGGAGGACGCCAACGCCACCGCTGCCGCGATCAGGGAACGCGGCGGCACCGTGGCCGTCGGCCCGCTGGAGTTCGACGCGGGGCGACTGGCACTGGCCTCCGACCCGGCGGGCGCCTCCTTCGGCATCTGGGAGGGCAAACGCAGCTCCCGCACCCGGGAGCAGCCGATCGGATCCCCCGTGTGGATAGAGCTGCGCACCCGGGACGCCTTCGACTCCGCTCTCTTCTACGGCCAGGTGTTCGGCTGGGACCAGGAGGACCCCAAGCGCTACGAGGTGCGCTACGAACACGATCGGGTGGTGCTGCGGGTGGACGGGCACAGCGTCGCGGCACTGCGCGGCGGCGGTATGGAGGCGGCCATGGACCCCCGGGTCCGCCCCCGCTGGCATGTGTACTTCTCGGTGGCCGATGTCGACGTCACGGTCGAGCGCGCCGTGAAGCTGGGCGGCGAGATCACCGGCGAGCCCCAGGACTCCGCCTACGGGCGGGTCGCCGGACTGCGCGACGCCGAGGGCGGCATCTTCTCCGTGATCAGCCAGCACCGCTAGCTCGGGAAGTACCGGGTGAAGGCCTCCGCGTTGACTCCGAGCGCGCCGCCGAACGGCATGTCTAGTTGGTGGATGAGCACGATCAGAAAGACGATGAAGCAGGTCAGGCCCATCACCATGACCAGATGGCTCGCCCGGCGCTGGACCCCGAACAAGAACATGAAGCCCACGGTAAGTCCACCGCCGATAAACAGTCCGGCCCACAACACGCTCGACAACTGGCTCTGTGCGTCCGACTCCCGTGCACGGCGCGCCTCGTCCAGCACCGACAGCTGAGCCATCGCCTCCTGTCCGGCGTTCTGCTGGGCGGCGCCGGTGGGTTGCGCCGTCTCGTAGGTGTCCCGGAGCCGGTTGAGGAGCTGCCAGCCCGAGGGGCTGAGCGGCTGGCGCCGGGTCATCTCGACCCATTCGCTGCTGGTCACCTGATGGGCGTAGGAACGGGCGGTTGCCCTGGCCTGCTGTTCCGCGGCGGGCGGCAGGGCGTCGGCGAGCAGATAGACCTGGTGCAGGGCGCCCGCCTCGGCCTGCACATGTTCCTCGGCGCTGGCGTGTGTGTCCCACACCGATACCAGCGCGAGCCCGAGGACCAGCGCGTAGATCACGCCGATCATCATGGAGATGTACTCGGCGACCGCCTCACGCGGCTCCTCGTCGGGTTTGGGCGGGAAGACGCGGTGCTTGACCACGACACAGGCGACCGCGACCAAGCCACCGCCGAGGACGACGCCCAGGATGCTGAGCAGAGCGAACAAACGAACCTCCCCAACTGTCTTGCCATGCAACCGCCTTGGTACGGCTGCTGTGGCACCGATCCGGCGGCGCGGCGAGCGGCGGCGCCACCGTGGACCTGGTCACCGAGCCCGTGAGGCGGAGCGCGCACCCGCCGCGACCCCGGCCACCACGGCCGGAAGCAGGACGAGGAAGAGCGCTCCGGCGGTGGACAGCCCCGCCGGTGCCGTGACCGCGGCCCGCGGCGCGCGCCGCGGGAACACCACCGGACGCGGTACGACCACCGTCGGGGACGGTGAGGCGGCGGCGATGCCGGGCGGCGGCGCGGACACCGGCGGTGGGCTGGGCTGATCCGACGGTCTTGGCGCGGGCGGCTCCGGCCTCGGCGCAACGGGCGTCGGCGGCCGTGGCGCGGGCGGCTCCGGCCTCGGTGCAACGGGCGTCCGCGGCTCGGGCAGGCCGCAACTGCGGTTGGCCATCCCGGTGAGCCGCCGCAGTACCGGCGCGCTGTCCGCGTTGCGTACGGTCGCGACGCTGCCCGAGACATCGACCGAGCGCAGCGGGGCGCAGGCGGCGGCCCGCACGGACGACTCACATGCCCTCGGCCCCAGGGCGGGCAGCGCCATCGCGCGGCCCAGACCGTGCGGGCAGCGCAACGGGCGGCGTATACCCGGCTCAGCGGAAGGCCAGGAGTGCCGGAAGCTGGATCGGCCGAAGCCCGGCAGCCCCGGAACCGGCGGAGGGCGGACGCCCCAGCCGAACACCGCGGCTCCCCTTGTCCCGGATCCGGGCGCCCCCGGCCAGCTCATCGCGTACCCGACCCCGCCGTCCGCCAGGACGAGCGCGCCCCCGAGCAGCAGACCCACGGCAGCAGCCACCAGGCGGCCGACGCCCCACCGGCGGATCAAGCGCGGTGAACCCCACCGCACACCCCCGCCCGTCACTGCACCGCGTCCCCACACCGCGCCCCACGCGAACATGGGCCTCTCCCCCCTTACCCCCGACCCGGAACGGATTCCGCGTCGCTCCCCCGGCGAGCGGGCCTTCGCGTCCCCCCTGGCCGCGATGTGGCCCGGCTCGCCCCGCGATCCAGCCTGTCCACGAGGAACGCGGGCTAGGCGGACACGCCGAGTGGATTCACGCGATAGGCGGGCATGGCGGCCGACCAGGTTTGGCCTGCCGCGTGGCACTAAGTGGTCGACGCTCAAAGTCCTTAGGGGGTTGGCGGAGAGGTAGAGCCTGTGGGAGGCGCGAGTCAGATAAGGGGTGGCGAGGTCGGCCCGCAGACGCAGCGTGTACTGCGCGATGCCCCATCAGCAACAGCTCGCCGGAGCGGTTGTGCAAAGATCCGCTGAAGCGCGAGGACTGACTGCAAGCGATGGGGGGGTTCCCTCGATGAACTTCAGTACTTACCGGAGAATTCTGACAGAAATCTACTTGGCATCCGAAGGGCGACTCGAGCTTTCTCTGCCGGCGCCCATGGTCGAGCTTCGAAAAATTGAGCAAGGTCTCGGTTTCTCCGTGAAGCCGGGGTTGCGGGCGGCATGGCTGGAGGCAAACGGCGGGTCGACTTGGATGCCAGTGTTCGCTAGGCCCGGATATGAGAGTGGCTACGGTTTCCTCTCTGCCGAGGAAGCGATCGAACGGCGACAGTCCATGAAGCGCAACGCCCCACGCTACGTGGACTATCTCGATCCACAGCCCCGGGATCATCGGATCCGAGCAGGCTGGTTCAATGATGGCTGGCTGCCCTTCGCCGAGTTCGGCGAGGGAGCAGGAATTCTGATACAGGATTATGCCCCTGCAGGGAAAGGCGCCCCCGGTCAGATCATCGCATACACGCATGATCCGGACGAGATAAGCTACATCGCACCGAGTTTTGAAGACTTTCTCGAAGAATCCATCGCTGAAATTTCAGCCTATCCAGAGGCGTATGTGCCTGAGCTCGAAGAATCAGACAAGGTGGTCGACCCTGGAAGTCCTTCGGGTTTGACGTAGTCGGGGGTGGCGAGGTCGAGGGCGAAGCCCCAGAGGGAGGCTGATCCGCCATAGCAGAGGCACTGGGTGTCGCCGTCGGGGAGTTCGCCGTCGATGTAAGCGAATGCGCTTCGGTGGTGGATGTGCAGGCCAGCGAGCTGGGGCCGGCGCCTGCTGGCGTGGCCGGTCAGCTTCGGGGCGAGAGAATCCCTGGTGGACTGCGGCGGAGTGGCCATCGGAGGTGTCCTCAACTATGTGGCGATGCCTGGGCGTTGGGATGCCGCGTCCGGTGCGTTTGCGGTCGGCCAGGGCCGGCAGGCCGCCGTCGGCGAACCGGCCCCGCCAGGTCCGCACCGTGTCCACGTGCAGATGGGTATCCGTTGCTATGCGCGCGTTGGAGTGCCCCCTGGCCGCCAGGAGCACGATCGATGCCCGCTGGCGGGCCTGGTACTCGGTCTTGTGACCGTAGGCCATCGTCTTCAACCGGTGGCGCTCGGAGGCAGTCAAGGTGAGCGACACAGCTCGGGCCACAGGCATGGAAGGGCGACGGCCAATCTCGGGGCATGGTGCGGAACGGTCAAACACCCTGCGTGCGCCGACGCGCCGTCCCCTCCGCGATCAAGGGCGCGTGACTGCCCGCCAGGGACTCGACGCCGATGGGAGCCTGTGAGCGGATTCGAGGTCAGGGCAGGGTGAGGATGCGGGGGCCGTCCTGGGTGATGGCGATGGTGTGTTCGATGTGGGCGGCCCGGCTGCCGTCGATCGTGCGCAGGGTCCATCCGTCGGGGTCGGTGTGGTAGTCGTTGCGTCCTCCGGCCATGAGCATGGGTTCGATGGCGAGGGCGAGGCCGTGGCGCAGGGGGAAGCCGCGGCCGGGTCGTCCGTGGTTGGGGACGTGGGGGTCTTCGTGCATCTGGCGGCCGATGCCGTGGCCGCCGAAGTCGGCCGGCATGCCGCAGTCGGCCTTGCGCGCGACCGTGCTGATGGCATGGGAGATGTCGCCGATGCGATGGCCGACGATGGCGGCGGCGATGCCCGCATTCAGGGCCTGCTGGGTGGCGGCGATGAGTTCGAGGTCGGCGGGGCGAGGGGTGCCGACGGTGAAGCTGATCGCGGCGTCGCCGGTCCAGCCGTCGAGTTCGGCTCCGCAGTCGATGCTGACCAGGTCGCCGTCGCGCAGGCGGTAGTCGTCGGGGATGCCGTGCGAGACGGCGTCGTTCACGGAGGCGCAGAGCACGGCGGGGAAGGGGATGGGGGCGAAGGCGGGCTGGTAGCCCAGGAACGGAGAACGTGCTCCGGCCTTGGTGAGAACGGTGCGGGCGGCTTCGTCGAGCTCGCGCAGGCGAACTCCCACCGCTGCCGCCGCGCGGGCAGCTGCGAGTGCATGGGCCACGACGCGTCCAGCTTCTCGCATCGCCTCCAGCGCCGTGTCGGTCTTGATCTCCACCATGTGTCGTGACTCCCTGCCATGCGACGCTACCCAATACTTATACCGGTATTAGTATCACGGGCATGGTGAGAGTTCCTTTGAGTCCGCAAGAGCGGCAACGCGGAGAGCGGTTCGGGGCCCTGCTCCGTGAGGCCCGCGGTGACCGCAGCATGGTGGACGTCGCAGCGGCGGCCGGGGTGTCCGCAGAGACACTCCGCAAGATCGAGACCGGCCGGGCCCCGACCCCGGCCTTCTTCACCGTGGCGGCCCTGGCCCACGCGCTGGACCTGTCGCTGGACGACTTGGCCACAGCCTGCGCAGAGGATGCCGACGGCGGTGGCCAGGCCATGTCGGCATGAACGTCAGGAGACCCTCGCGGAGACCGGCGCCCCGGGCGGGGAAGCCGAGCAGGAGGTCGGGGAGCGCTTCGTCACCGCCGCCGTGCTCGACATCCCCGACGACCGGCCGGAGGTCCATGTGATCAGTTGCGGGCACCCACCCCGCTGCTGCTGCGCGACGGGCGGGTGCTCCCGCTCAACGTGCCGCAACCCGCGCCTCCGTTGGGGCTGGGCGACCTGTCCGCGGCGGAGTACGTCGTGGTCACCGAGGCCAGGAACCGCGACGGCGTCTTCTATCCGCTCGCTGCACGTATCGCCGGCTGGACGAAGCGCGAACCGGAGAAGCCCCTCAGCCTCATCACGGGCGACCTACGGGCGTACGTCGCCGGGCCGTTGGCCGACGACGCCGCGGCCATCGCGGTGCGGCGCGCGCAGCGGGCGGAGCCGGACGGGGATCCGCCCGACGGGCGCTAGTGTCCTGCGCCGGAGATCCGTTGGCAGAATCGGGCGAGTGAGTCGAGGATCTCTTCGGCGGTCTTGGTCCAGATGAACGGCCTGGGGTCC
>JBEYJY010000027.1:0-116018 GCA_040631425.1 Streptomyces sp. NPDC020096 | reverse complement strand
CTGTATGCGTCGGGTGTGTCGTGGTGGTCGCCCCCGCCCCGCCCCCCGCCCCGCCCCCCCGACCGCGCGGACCGGCGGTGCCGAACCAACCGCAACCCCAATCAGCCCGCGCGCCGCATGGCGGTTCAGTGGCGGTGGATGGGGTCGGGCAGGGCGGGGTCGCCGGGGTGCTCGTAGCCGGGGGCCAGTTGGATGAGGCTGGCGCGGCGGTGGGCCAGCCAGTCGTCGAAGGCCAGGCCGCGGGCGGCGGCCAGCAGGTCGGTGCGGATGGTGTCCCGTACCCCCTCGTACGGCAGGGTGTTGGCCCGCTCGATGTGGTCGAGGACGGCGACATGCCAGCCGAACACGGTGTGCACCGGACCGATCCGGGCGCCCGGCGCGGCAGCGAAGAGGGCGTCCTCAAGGGGACCGCTGAGTTGGCCGCGGATGAGCGTCTCGGCGGGCCCGAGGTCGTCGGGGCGCAGGGCGGCGGCCTCCTTCCGGGTGGCCCGGACCGCCTGCCGCAGGGTGCGCCGCTCGGGGCGGGTCCACAGGTCGGGGTTGGCGTCGTAGTACCGGCGCAGTTCGGCCTCGGCGACCGTGACGTCCGCGGTGACCTGGTCGAACAGGGCTCGGGCGGCATGGGTGAGCGCCTGCTGGGTCCCTGGATCCGTACCGTTGTGGTGCGCCGGGTGCGCCATGGGCGGCTGGGGCGAAACGGTGTGGTGCGCCTCATGGAACACCAGCGCCTCGGAGGCGAGCAGTTGGGCGACCCAGCGGCGCAGCCGCACACCCGCGGGGGTGTGGTCCTCCGGCAGCCGCGGGCCCAGTGGCCCGCGCCGGATGGCGGCCAGCCGACGGTCCAGCTCGACTGTGGTGATCACGCGCCCACCCACCCGGGCGACGACCTGCGAGGCGGCGGTCACGACGGGCTCCCGGCGGTGTGGCCCTGGATCGGCGAGCGGCCCTTGTCACTGTCAGCGCTCTGCCGAGGGGCGGGAGTCTGCGCGGACGAGCTGATGATGACGGACGCCGCCGGGGTGTAGAGAAGACGGCCGAAGTACATCAGCTTCACCAGCGCCCACCAGTTGCCGGGCCGGGCGCCCGCCGGGGCGTTGATGTCGAAGCTGACCTCGCTGTCGCCGCCCGCCGGGACCGAGAAGGGCTGGCTCCAGGGCCCGCTGATGGGCCAGATCGCGTAGGGGGTGATGAGTTGGGCCTCGCCGTGGATCTGCGAGTGCGCGGTGTTGCGCAGTGCCACGGACAGGTGCCCGGTCTGGCCGGGGGACACCACGAGGTCCTGGGCGGCCAGGGTCCCTTCGAGCTCCGCGGCCGAGGTCCACTGCTCGGGGTGCTCGGGCACGACCAGACGCGCCTTGCGGGTGATCTTGTCGATGGACAGCGAGAGCGCCCGTTCCGCCGCGGAATCCTGCACCGGCTCGGTCGGGTCGGACCCGGGCAGCACGGTCCGTACCGGGGACGCCGCCGCCCGGGCGGCGGGTACGTGGTCGACGGTCACCACGTCCTCGTGGATCTGACCGCGCCCGTCGGCGATGCGGACGGCGACGAAGTAGCGCCCGCCGGGCCCGTTCGGCTGGACGCGGAAGGAGTAGCGAAGGTGCGCGCCCGGGGCCAGCGCGTACATACGGGTGGCCGGAGTGGCCGTCCAACCGTCCGGAACGATGACCTCCACCATCCCGGTGACCTGCTCGACGGTATGCGAGGAGGCGACGGTGATCGTGATGTCGTACGGCCCGTGGCCGATGACGGCGGTCGGCTCGGCCTCGATCGAGGTCATGCGGTAACCCATGGACGCGGCACCCTTGTTGTGCCGCCAGTACCGCGCGAAGACCGGTTGGGCGGGCTCCGCGCTCGGCGCGAGTTGCGGCCTGTCCGCACCCGGCGGCACACCGCGCGGACCCTCGGCGGGCTCGCGCGGTGTCGCGACCATGGTGCGGATCTCGAAGGCACCGAGTTCGGCGGTGATCCCGTGGCCTGACCGCGCCATCGGACGGACGTCCTGCTCAAGGGGGTTGGCCGTGGCCGCCGAGTCGAGCGGGCGGAAGAACCTGAAGCGGGCGGTCGTAGGCCGACCGGTGGACTCGTAGGCCCGCAGCACGATCCCGGCCGCCGGGTCCATGTCGGTACCGGCCATCGACGCCATCGGATTGCCGTGCGGTTTGAGCGCGGTGACCACGACGCCGTCGCCGTCGGCGGACAGGAAGTCCGCGGCAGCGCCCAGTGGTCCGCGGTGCACGGCCTCCTGCCGGGTGGTGAACGGGTTGTTGTACGCATGGCCGCGCCGGGCCAGACCCGCGCTGCGCCAGTCGCCGCGGTGACCGACCAGCGCGTACGCGAAGGTGTGGCTCCAGTGGTTGGTCTCGAAGTTCGCACCGTCCGGCAGGGTGCGCCGTGGCGGGTCGATCCACGTACCGGACGGCCAGCCGGTCGAGGACCGCAGGATGCCCAGGTAGATGTCGCCGGAGTTGTCGATGGTGAAGCCCGGCAGGCCTCGGTTGAGCACGGCGAAGCCGTACGGCTCGACCTGGCCGGTGGTGCCGTCCAGCTCATCGGGCTGTACGACGTCGATCCGCGGCGCGCGGCGCAGTTCGGCGGCGAGGCCGTGCAGCGCGGTGCGGGTGTCGGCCGGGGTACGCCCGGCGATGACGAGCACCGGCAGGGCGCGCGGGCCGCGTAGATCGGCGCGCGGGAGCCAGGCTTCGGCCAGCGGCTTGTCCGCCGGTACCCATACGCGCGCCGTGCGGCCCTGGGCGAGCTGGCGGTCCAGTTCGGCCTGGTACGCGGGCGGGGCCGCGTCCAGTACCGCGGCGGTGAAGTCGTTCTCGACGGGGCCGCCGACGCTGATGCGGACATCGGGCAGGTTGGAGTCCACGTCGAGGCTGCCGTAGCGGGACCCGTCATGGGTGGAGGTGGTGGCGGTGACGCCGGTGGCCACCAGAGCGGTGACCGCGTCCCGGGCAGGTTCCGCGTAGTCGGTGATACCGGGTACCACGACCTCGGCGACGCTCACCGCCCGCGCGGCGCGGACCAGGCCGCGGCCCGCCGCGTTCACCAGCGCGACCACGAGCGTCGAACCGAGCTCAACCCAGTTGTAGGCGGGGTACTCCAGCGTCCACTTCGCCTCGGCGTAGTCGACGTTGGGGAACCCGAAGCCCCGCCCCACGACGGCGTCGCCCACCTCGGAGACCGGCATTCCGCCCTCGACGGCGGGCTGGAACCGCACCCGCATCAGGCGGTTGGAACCGGTGAAACCGTCGATACGGGTGGTCAGGTCGACGCGGTCGACACCGTCCCACAGCATGATCTCCTGGGTGTAGCGGCACAGGGCGAAGTCGGCGGACACGGTGATGCGCTGTCCGATGGGGCAGCGTTCGACGCTGACCGTCGCCGGATAGGCCGAACTCGCCGCGACCGGACCGCCCTTGGGCACGGTCACCCAGGGGCCGCCGGCTGGAGCGCCCGGGCCGTCCTCGTACTCGTCGTAGGCCAGCAGTTCGTTGGCGAAGCCGCCGGGGCGGAGCATCTGCTTGCCCGCCTTCTTGTCGTACAAAGCGATGATGGCGCCGCCGCGTTCGGGATCCACGGCGAGGTGGTAGTACTCGTTCTCGATCGCCAGCTCGTCGGACCGGTTCCAGGAGGGCCCGTCCAGCGGGATGTTGGAGGCGATGACGTGGTACGTGGCGTATCCGGTGGCCGGAACGTCATGGGCGACGAACGCCAGTGCGGCGGAGGCGAGAGTGCCGTCGGGATGGCGGGTGAGGTGCTCGACATGGACGGGCACGCTCCTGCCGTGGGAGTCGAGCAGGGCGATGCCCACCGGGCCGGGCGCGGGGAAGTCCACCGTGGTGCGGGCGGCGTCGGTGCGCGGCCAGGCCATGGCGTTGAACACCAGCACGGGCGTGCCGGACCCGGAGGTGTCCGCGTGCGCCGCGATCAGCGCCTGCGCGCTGTCCAGCGCGGTCCGCCCCAGTTCCAGTGCCTCGCGCCAGCCGCCGAGCAGATCCAGATAGACCTGGTCACACTCCGAGCCGGTGATCGCGTCGTGGTGGGCGCCGAAGCAGAGCTGGCGCCACGCCTTGTCCATCGCCTCGACGGGGTAGCGGGCGCCCAGTAGCGCGGCGATGGTGGCGAACCGTTCCGCCGAGAGCAGGGTGTTCTCCGCCTGCCGCTGCGCCTGCTTGGTGTCGATGAACGAGATGTCCTTGCCGGTGAAGATCGGGTTCATGTCCCGGGTCTGCGGAGAGAGCGCCACCTGGTCCCGGGCCAGGTCCCGGCGCACCGCGTCGAAGAACTCGCTCGGTACGGCGGTGACGAACTTCGGCCATACGTACCTGTCGGCCCAGGAGCGGTGGATACGGGTCACCCACCGGTTCGGCGGCGAGTAGTCGGTGCCGACGGGCAGGAGGCAGTTCTTCGTGGCGGCAACCGACTTGAGGTCGCGGAACAGTTCGTAGGTGGCCGCCACAGCGGTCGGCAGGTCCTTGGCGGTGTCCATCCACCAGCCCGCCGAGTAGTGGTTGGGCATGTAGCTGGTGAGCAGCGATCTCCCACTGGGCGCGATCCAGTCGAACTCACTGCGGAACTGCATACGGCGGTTGTCGCCGACGGAACTCTTGGGCCCCCACTCGTGGTGCGGGCCGCGCGCCCATGAACTCGACGTGAGCCCGGCGTCGGCCATGATCCCGGGGAACTGCGGATCGTGCCCGAACACATCCAACTGCCAGGTGCTGCGCGGCGGTCCGCCCAGTACGTCGCGCTGGTATCCCACGCCGTACACGGCGCTGCGGATGGTCAGCTCCATACTGGTGAGGTTGGTGTTCGGCTCGTTGTACAGCCCGCCGACGAACTCCAGCCGCCCTTCGCGGAGCAACTGCCGCACATAGTCGCGGTCCTCCGGGTGGGAGTCCCAGAACGGCTTGAGGTAGTCCAGTTCGGCCAGTACGAACTTGTAGTCCGGATCGCGCCGCGCCATGTCCAGATGCGCCCGTACCAGCGCCAGCCCGGGGCGCTGGAAACCGGAGTTCTCCCATGACTCGGTGTAGGCGCCCTGGGTGTTCCACCAGACCGGGTCGTAGTGGTAGTGCGAGACCATGTACATCGTCCAGCCGGGCTCTGCGGCCGTGATCCGCACCGACTGGGTGTCGCGGACATCCGGTGTCCGTGCGTGGACGCGGGCCCGGAGCACCGTGCCTTCGGTCTGGGGCGAGGCGTACACGATGCCGACCTCGATGGTGTCCTGATGGCCCGGCGGCAGATCCGTGACGGTGACGGGTTCCGGCACGCTGATGCCGTCGCCGGTCAGGGTGACGATGGCCGGAGCGCGGGAAGTCAGCGGGCGGGTACCGATGTTGGCGACGGTGATGTGCACCAGCTGTCTGGGTGACCGCTCGGAGCCGGTGAACAGCTCCGTCGACGCCACCGAGGTGACCTTCACCGCTGATCCGGCGACCGCCGGTTGCGCGCTGGCCGCGATCAGCTTCAGCGCCGGGTTGTCCGGCAGCGTCAGGCTCACCGCCTGCCGTGCCGGATCGAAGGGCACCACCTGGAGGAACAGCCGCACCCGCGGCCCCGCGTCGCCCGCGGGCCGGTGCCGGTGCGTGGTCTCCACGGCCACCGCCTCCAGGAACTGCGGCAGATGAGCCCAGTCGGTGAACCGCAGCGGTACGGAGTCGGTGCCGCCGTCCGCGTAGCGGACCCGCGCCGTAGCGTTGACCGAACCGCCGGAGGCCGCGCCGATCAGGTACAGCAGCGCGTGGCTCCCCTCCGGCACGTCGAGCGTCTGGCCCCGCGCGGCCAGGAAGTTGTCGGCACCCGGCGTGTACGTGGGGAACTCGAACGGCACCCCGGCGATCCTGGTAGGCCCGGAGGGCAGCTCCTCGGCCGGAAACGCCCATCCGTGCCCGTCGAAGTCCCCGGCCGAACGGTCGGAGTTGTACGACACTCCGTCCAGGTCGTACGGCAGCGGCAGCGGCACCGCCTCGGGCACCGCCACCCCTGCCCGCGCCGCGGCGGTCGTGCCGCCGTCCACACCCACCGCCGCCGCTGACGCCACCGCCAACGACGCCATGAACCTGCGTCGGCTCAGTTTCGCCGCGCGCTCCTCAGGCAGCCCAGACACGGCACCTCTTCCACGGTCGATGTTTGACCACGGCGGTCGGCCCGCCGATCTCCCGCCCAAGATGCCAGGACAAACCCGTATAGATCACCACAAACATGGATTTACGGATCAACTATGCAAATACGACTACGCGCTTGCCGTGCCGGTGCGTCGGCGGGTCGGCACGTGGGCCGGTCCATGTCCCGGACGCTCCTGGGGTCTTGGTCGCGCGCTATGCGGAAGTGGTTTTCATTGTCGTCTAGCTGTTACGGTGGTGTGCCAACCACCACTCGCCACCGAAGGGACCCCATGTCCGCCCACTGCCAACTCACCGGCCGCCAGCCGGGGTTCGGCCACAACATCTCGCACTCGCACCGGCGCACCAAGCGCCGATTCGACCCCAACATCCAGCGCAAGCGGTACTGGCTGCCCAGCGAAGGGCGCCATGTGCGGCTCACGCTGAGCGTCAAGGGGATCAAGACCGTCGACACCATCGGCATCGAGGCCGCCGTGGCCCGCATCCGGGCCGGGGGAGGGAAGGTCTGATGGCCAAGAAGAGCAAGATCGCCAAGAACGAACAGCGGCGTGCGATCGTCGCCCGATACGCCGAGCGGCGCGCCCAGCTCAAGGCGATCATCGCCGATCCACGCACCTCCGACGGGGAACGCGCCGCCGCCCAGCGGGAGTTGCGCCGCCAGCCGCGCGACGCCAGCGCCACCCGGGTCCGCAACCGCGACTCGGTCGACGGCCGCCCGCGTGGCCACTTCCGCGCGTTCGGCCTCTCGCGGATCCGGCTGCGCGAGATGGCCCATGCGGGTGAGCTGCCGGGCGTGACCAAGAGCAGCTGGTAGGGGGCCGGGCGGCGGCTCAGCGCCACCGCCCGGTGGATCTTGGTTGGGCTGCGCTTGGTTCGGCGCCGCCGGACCGCGTCGTCGCCCGCCGTCGCGAGGCAGCCTTTGCCGCCGCGGCGGCCTGGGGATCGTCCGGCGTCCGGCGGATGGTCGTCGCCCCGCGTACCGGAGCGCGTGGTCGGGATTGACGGCCGAAGCGTCGCCGTAACGAGACGTGGCCGAAATCTGATGGCCTAAAACTTGTTAGGCAAGCCTTACCTGCTCTAGTGTCGGCGGCCGTCCAACCCCTCACCTCATGCCCCCCGGAGGGCTTCTGTGTCCAGTTCGCAGATAGCCGTGCTCGGCGCGATCGCCGGTTTCACCATCTATCTCGGTCTGCCGATCGGGCGCTTGCGCAAGCCCACACCGCGGCTGAGGGCGGGGCTGAACGCCGTGGCCATCGGCATTCTGATCTTCCTCGTCTGGGACGTTCTCACCCATGCCTGGGAGCCGACCGACGAAGCGCTGACCAAGCACCACTGGGGAACCGTCGCCTCCGGTGGCCTCGTGCTGGCCGCGGGGCTGGCCATCGGACTGGTCGGCCTCGTCCACTACGACGCCTGGATCGCCCGCCGTCGCGAGGCCGCCGCCGCTCGCCCCGCGGGACCCGGCGCCGCCACCACCGCCGAGCTGGCCCCAAGGACCCGCAGCCAGGCCGGGGATCTTGCGCTGATGATCGCGACCGGCATCGGCCTGCACAACTTCGCCGAGGGGCTGGCGATCGGCAACTCCGCGGCCCAGGGCCAAATCTCCCTGGCCGTCTTGCTCATCGTCGGCTTCGGCCTGCACAACGCCACCGAGGGCTTCGGCATCGTCGCCCCGCTGGCAGCCGGGGGCGAGCGTCCCTCGTGGCTCTCGCTGCTCTGGCTCGGCCTGATCGGCGGCGGCCCGACGTTCCTGGGCACCCTGGTCGGTCAGCACCTGGTCAACGACACCCTGTCCATCGCCTTCCTGGGCCTCGCCGCGGGCTCGATCCTGTACGTGGTCATCGAACTGCTGGCGGTCGCCCGCAAGGCAGCCCTCAAGACGCTGACCACCTGGTGCGTCCTGGTGGGCCTCCTCATGGGCTTCGCCACCGACGCCATCGTCACCGCGGCCGGCGCCTGACGATCCGTCGGCCCGAATCCGGCCCGGGCCGCGTCTTCCTTGACGCGGCCCGGGCCGCGTCATCCTCGGCGCAGGACGGATTGCAGGACCGCGGTGAGGGCCGCCTCCGGCTCGGCGGTGGCGGCGGCCGCCCGCCAGGCCACGAATCCGTCCGGGCGCACCAGCACGGCACCGTCGGATGATGTGCCGTGCACCTGCGCCCAGTCGGCGCCCGGTTCGGACACCAGATCGTGGTCGGCGTCCGGTCCGACCCGGTAGCACTCCAGCGGCAGTTCCCACCGGTCGGCGACCCGCTGCCCCGCGTCGTACCACCGGCGGCCACCGGTACCGCAGAGCAGTACGAAGGCCCGCTCGCAGAGATCGAGCGAGGACAGCCGTACCCCGTCCCGTCGCAGCCACATGTGCGGTGCCCGGCTGCCCGGTTCGGCGCTGAGCTCCAACTGCTCGGGCACGATCGGCGCGGCGGGGTCCGTACCGACGACCGCGCCCTCGGTGTAGCGGTAGCCCAGGGCGGTCGCCAGGACGCCGCGCTGCCTGCCGCCGGTGGGCGGGGCGGCGTCGTACCCAGGGTGCCGGTGCTCGGTGGAGCGGGCGGAGGCGCGCTCGCTCGTCGCCCGCGCCACCGGCTGCCGTTCCGCGCCGTACGTCTCCAGCAGTCCCGGCCCCGCCCAGCCGTTCAGGACGGCGGCGAGCTTCCAGGCCAGGTTGTGCGCGTCCTGGATTCCGGTGTTCGAGCCGAACGCTCCGGTGGGTGACATCTCATGGGCGGAGTCCCCGGCGAGGAAGACCCGCCCGGTCCCGTAACTGCGCGCCACCCGCTCCGCGGCGTGCCAGGGCGCCTTGCCGGTGATCTCCACCTCCATGTCCGGAACGCCGGTCGCCCGGCGGATGTGCTCGGCGCACCGCTCGTCGGTGAAGCTCTCCAACTCCTCCCCGTGTTCCGGATGCCACGGGATGTGGAAGACCCACTGCTCCCGGTTGTCCACCGGTAGCAGCGTGCCGTCGGACTCGGGGTTCCGCAGATAGCAGGCGATGAAGCGCCGGTCGCCCACCGCGTCCGCCAACCGCTTGGCCCGGAACGTGACGCTCACGTTGTGGAAGAGGTCGCCGCGCCCGGTCTGGCCGATGCCCAGCCGCTCGCGGACCGGGCTGCGGGGGCCGTCGGCGGCGATGAGGTACTGGGCGCGTACCGTGCGGCACTCGTCGGTCCCCCTGCGGCACACCACGGCGGTCACCCCGTCGCCGTCCTGCTCGAAGGAGCGCAGCTCCGTCCCGAAGCGCAGGTCGCCGCCGAGTTCGCGGGCGCACTGCAGCAGTACCGGCTCAAGGTCGTTCTGACTGCACAGACACCAGCTTGTCGGGCTGAAGCGGGAGAGCCGACCGCCCGGGTCCACTTCCTTGAACAGCCACTCCTGCTCGGTTCCGGTCAGCGTCTCGGCCTGCAGGATGCCGTGGTTGTCCGCCAGGGCCGACGCGGCCACATGGATCTGCGGCTCCACACCGGCCACCCGGAAGAGCTCCATCGTGCGCACGTTGTTGCCGCGGCCCCGAGGGTGCCGCGAGGTTCCCGGATGCTTCTCCACCAGCATGTGTTCGATGCCCAGGCGCCCCAGGAACAGCGAGGCGGACAGCCCCACCAGGGACCCGCCGGTGATCAGCACCGGCACGTGGTCGTCGATCTTCGCGTTCATCCATGGCTCCAGCCGTTACGGGGATTCACAAGTGCGAGAGCGGTTCTGCCGACCACGGCGGCTGCGGGGCCCGCGTCATCGATCCTTGCCCTCGTACCGATATTCCGACCGGCTATGTCACTCGAACGGCCTATACGCGTTGCGGCATCCGTGGTATCCCATCACCATCGATTCACGGGCCTGATTCCCGAAATCCGGAACGATATCCGGGGGGAATGGGTCCGGTGCTCCGGGGGAATTTCGCGGAGCGCCGTGGAAACATAAGTGCGGCCCGCTGGAAAAGCTTATCCGGCTAAGGCGTGTTTGGCATCCAGTCCGGCCCGAGGTCCGTTGACGCCGAGTCCCCTGCCCGCGAAGGAGCGGTGAAGATGACGGTGCTGTCCAAAGCTGAAGAGCCCCGATCCAAGGCCGAAGCGCTTAAATTCGCACCCAGTGACGCCAAGTTGCGGGTAATTCTCGTGCTGCACATCAAAGCTGGTGCGGAAAAGCGCTTCATGGAGATCTACGAGAAGCTCAACAGGCAGGTGGCGGAAGTCCCGGGGCACATCAGCGGCCAGCTGTGCCAGTCGATCCAGAACCCCTCCGAGTGGATCATCACCAGCGAATGGGAGAGCCCTGCGCCCTACTTCGCCTGGGTGAACAGCGCCGAGCACGTACGCATGGTGGAGCCGATGCACGAGTGCGTACACAACACCCAGTCGCTGCGCTACGGCGTCGTGCGGGAGAGCCGGCCGGGCGCCACCGCACCCGCCAAAGGCGCACGCGGGGCGGAGCGCACCGCGGGCCGCCGCGCGGAGCGCGCCGCCGACAGTGTCGTCCGACATGCCGTCACCTTCACCGTCAAGCCCGGTAGCGAGCGGGCTGCCGCGAAGATCCTGGCCGAGTACGCCTCGCCCAAGCCCGAGGTCGACGCGATCACCCGGCTGCACCGCACCTCCCTGTTCATGCAGGCCAATCGGGTGGTCCGGGCGATCGAGGTGATCGGTGACCTGGGCGCCGCGCTGCGCCATGTCGCCGGCCAGCCGGGGGTCAAGGCGGCCGAGGAGGCGCTGAACCCGCATCTGGAGGAGGCCCGCGACCTCGACGACCCCAAGGCCGCGCGTGACTTCTTCACGCGGGCCGCACTGCCCGCGGTGCACCAGCTGACGGTCGGCGACGTCACCGCGCCGGACGTTCGGCGGCGCGCCTTCAACTACCGCGCCCGTCCCGGCTGCGGAGCCGCGGTGGCCCTGCTGCTGGCACGCCAGGACGAACTGGCGGCGGCCCGGCATCCCACCCCGCTGGTGAGCAGCACCATCTACCAGCGAGACGACATCGTTGTCCGGGTCGTCGATCTGCGATCGCCCCGCGAACCGGACCCCAGCGTCGTCCTCGGCATCGACGGACCGCGCGCCGCCGCAGTACTCGGCCGACTGGTCGACCTCGGTGAGAAGGGCGATCTGAACAGCAAGGCCGGAATCAAACGCTTCCTCGCCGACTGCGACATGGGCCTGGTCACCGACCGCCGGGCGCAGGAGACCTGACGCCTGACGGCCCGTCATGAGGCAGGCACAGCACGAGCCAGGCACAGCCCACCCGACGCCATGACGCCTTCGGAGAGCACCATGCCCACACAGACCGCACGCATCGTGCACATCGACGAGACGAAGCCCAACCGCCGACGCGGTGGCGACCTGCGCACCCTGCTCACCCCCACCACGGTGGGCGCCACGAGCGGGTTCATGGGACTCGCCATCATCCGGCCAGGCGAGCGCATCGGGGAGCACTACCACCCGTACTCCGAGGAGTTCGTCTACGTCGTCCACGGACAGGTCGCAGCCGACCTGGACGGGGAGCCGCATTTGCTGGGACCCGACCACGCGTTGCTGATCCCGACGCATGTGCGCCACCGGTTCCGCAACATCGGGGACACCGACGTCCGGATGGTCTTCCACCTCGGGCCGCTGGCCCCCCGCCCGGAGCTGGGGCATGTGGACACCGAGGACGGCCCGCCCGACCCGGTGGAGGCGGTGTCATGATGCGACGCGTAGCCGTCACCGGAGTCGGCGTGGTCGCGCCCGGCGGAGTGGGGGTGCCCGCGTTCTGGGAAATGCTCACCGCCGGACGCACCGCTACGCGCGGGATCTCCCTCTTCGACCCCGAGGGGTTCCGCTCGCGGATCGCCGCCGAGTGCGACTTCGACCCGCTTCAGTGCGGTCTGGACACCGACCAGGTGGCGCGTGCCGACCGGTACGTGCAGTTCGCACTGGTGGCCGCGGCGGAGGCGGTGCGCGACTCCGGCCTCGACCTGGAGGCGGAGGACCCCTGGCGGATCGGGGTGTCGCTCGGCTCCGCCGTCGGCGGCACCACCCGGCTTGAACACGACTACGTCCGGGTCAGCTCCTCCGGGATGCGCTGGGACGTCGACCACCAGCAGGCGGAACCGCATCTGCACCGTGCGTTCTCGCCCAGTGCGCTCGCCTCCGAGGTGGCGGAGCAGACCGGTGCCAGGGGCCCCGCTCAGACGGTCTCCACCGGTTGTACCTCCGGCCTCGACGCGGTCGGCTACGCGTTCCACGCCGTCGAGGAGGGCAGCGCCGACATCTGCGTCGCCGGTGCCGCGGACTCGCCCATCTCACCCATCACGGTGGCGTGTTTCGACGCGATCAGGGCGACGTCCCCCAACAACGACGATCCGGCACACGCCTCGCGGCCCTTCGACGCCCGGCGGGACGGCTTCGTCATGGGTGAGGGCGGAGCGGTGCTGGTGCTGGAGGAGGCGGAGCACGCGCGGCGCCGCGGAGCGCGGATCTACTGCGAGGTCGGCGGCTTCGCCACGTTCGGCAACGCGTACCACATGACCGGTCTGACCCGGGAGGGCCTGGAGATGTCCCGGGCGATCGACTGCGCGCTGGAGCACGCGCGGGTGGACAGCTCCGAGGTCGACTACGTCAACGCCCACGGTTCGGGCACCAAGCAGAACGACCGGCACGAGACGGCGGCGGTGAAGCGGTCGCTGGGAGCACACGCCTACTCGACACCGATGAGCTCGATCAAGTCGATGGTGGGGCATTCGCTCGGCGCGATAGGGGCGATAGAGGTGGCGGCCTGCACCCTCGCCCTGGCCAACGGTGTGGTACCGCCGACCGCGAACTACGAGAACCCCGACCCCGAGTGCGACCTGGACTATGTGCCGCGCACCGCGCGCGCCATGCCGCTGCGGACCGTGCTGTCGGTCGGCAGCGGATTCGGCGGATTCCAGTCCGCCGTCGTCCTCAACCGCAGGGAGAGGCGGGCACGATGAGTCAGCGCAAGAGCCGCCGCGTCGTCGTGACGGGCATCGGTGTCATAGCCCCCAACGGGGTGGGCACCCGCGCGTTCTGGAAGGCGACGAAGGAAGGGATGAGCGTCCTTGACGCGGTGTCCCGCGACGGGTGCGAGCACTATCCGCTCCAGATCGCCGGCGAGGTCCGCGGCTTCGATCCGAAGGACGCGATAGAGGGTCAGTACCTGGTGCAGACCGACCGCTTCACGCACTTCGCGATGGCCGCGGCCGACCTGGCGAAGGACGACGCGCGGCTCGACGCGGCCGGGCTCCCGCCCTACTCGGTAGGGGTGGCCACCGCTTCCGGTTCCGGTGGCGGTGAGTTCGGCCAGCATGAACTGCAGCAACTGTGGGGCCAGGGGCCGAAGTACGTCGGCCCGTACCAGTCCATCGCCTGGTTCTACGCGGCCAGTACCGGCCAGATCTCGATCCGCGGCGACCACAAGGGGCCCTGCGGCGTGCTGGCCAACGATGAAGCCGGCGGCCTGGATGCGATCGCCCACGCCTGCCGGAACGTCCGGCGCGGCGCCGACGCGATCATCGTGGGTGCCGCCGAGGCCCCGCTGGCGCCGTACTCGATCGTCTGCCAGCTCGGCTATCCGGAACTCAGCCGGGCGGGCGTACCCGAGCGCGCCTACCTGCCGTTCACCGAGGACGCCTGCGGATTCGTGCCCGCCGAGGGCGGCGCGATGCTGGTGGTCGAGGACGCGGGCGCGGCCCGTCGGCGCGGTGCTCCGGCCCGGGCGGTCATCTGCGGTCACGCCGCCACCTTCACCGGGGCATCCGCCTGGGAGCAGTCGCGGGACGGGTTGGTGCACGCGATCCGCGGGGCCCTGGAGCAGGCGCGGTGCGCACCCGAGGAGATCGATGTGGTGTTCGCCGACGCCCTCGGGGTGCCCGCCGCGGACCGTGCCGAGGCGCTGGCCATCAACGAGGCCCTGGGCGGCCATGCCGCCAACGTGCCGGTTACCGCGCCGAAGACCGGTATCGGCCGGGCGTACTGCGGGGCCCCGGTACTGGATGTGGCCACCGCGGTACTCGCCATGGAGCACGGCCTCGTACCACCCACCCCCAACGTCGTCGAGGCCGTCCATGACATCGACCTGGTCACCGGCCTCGCGCGCCCCGCGCAGGTGCGCACCGCGCTCGTACTCAGCCGCGGACTCATGGGGTGCAACGCCGCGCTCGTGCTGCGGCACGGCGCCGACGAGCCGTCATGACCGCACCGCTGTGCGCAGAACCGGAAGGAGAGTACTGGTGAGTGATCGACTGACGTTCGGCGAGCTGGCCTCGTTGATGAAGACCAGCGCCGGAATCACCGTGGACGCCGAGGAGTTGGAGAGCCGCCCCGACTCTCCGTTCGCCGATTTCGGCCTTGACTCGCTCGGCCTGCTCGGCATCGCGGAGAAGCTGGAACACCGTTACGGCCAGCCCGTCGAGGCGGAGACCTGCAAGACCCCCGCCGAGTTGCTCGACCTGGTCAACTCGGCACTGACCGCAGGAGCGTGAACATGTCCGGACACACCGAGAACGAGATCACCATCGCGGCCCCGCTCGACCTCGTCTGGGAGATCACCAACGACCTGGAGAACTGGCCCCGATTGTTCAGCGAATACCGGAACGTCGAAGTGCTCGGCCGGGAAGGTGACAAGACCACCTTCCGGCTGACCATGCACCCCGACGACAACGGCCAGGTCTGGAGCTGGGTCTCCGAGCGGGAGACCCACCGCGACGCGCGCACGGTGCGGGCGCGCCGGGTCGAGCCCGGACCGTTCGAGTACATGGACATCCGGTGGCAGTACGACGAGACCCCGGACGGCGGCACGACGATGCGCTGGATCCAGGACTTCGCCATGAAGCCGACCGCCCCGGTCGACGACGCCGCGATGACGGACCACCTCAACCGCAACACGCGGATCCAGATGGGCCTCATCCGGGAGAGGATCGAACGCCGGGCCCGGGTACGGACAGGGCCGCACCCCGAGGCCGCGGTGCCGAACTAGCCGTGACCCCCGGCGCATCCCGGCCGGGCGCAGCCCCGGCCGGGATGCGCCGGGGGAGCCGTCGCACGCCCGAAGGATCCGACGAGGAGAGGACACCGCCCATGCACCGCGCTCTGATCGTCGCCCGGATGAAACCCGGCGCGGCTCCCGGTATCGCCGAGGTCTTCGCCGATTCCGACCGTGGCGAGCTACCGCAGCTGATAGGCGTCAGCGGCCGCAGTCTGTTCCAGTTCGGCGATGTGTACCTGCACCTGATCGAGGCCGACGAGCCGCCCGGCCCCCGAGTGGCCAGCCTGACCGGCCACCCGGAGTTCCGGAACGTCAGCGAGAGGCTCGCCGCCTACGTCCAGGCCTACGACCCGGAGACCTGGCGGGAACCGAAGGACGCCATGGCCCACGAGTTCTACCGCTGGGACCGCGGCGGCACGGCCTGACCTCAGACGGGCACGGTGGCGTCGAAGGCGTGCAGATAGGCATTGACCGGCCGGATCTCGCCGAGCTCCAGACCGGCCTGCGCCATCAGCTTGACCATGCTCTGCTTGGAGTGCTTCGCGCCTCCCACGTTGAGCAGCAGCAGGAGGTCCATGGCGGTGGTGAACCGCATGGACGGGCTGTCGTCGACCAGGTTCTCGATGACGATGACCCTGGCGCCCGGGCGAGCCGCGGCCATCACGTTCCGCAGGGTCATCCGGGTGCTCTCGTCGTCCCACTCCAGCATGTTCTTGATGATGTACAGGTCGGCCTGGACCGGGACCTCGTCACGGCAGTCGCCAGGCAGGAGTTGAGCCCTTTCGGCGAGCGCGCCGCCGGGCCGCAGCCGTGGATCGGCGTTCGCCACCACCTTGGGCAGATCGAGCAGCGTACCCCGTACGGTCGGATCCTTCTCCAGCAGGCTGGCGATGACATGCCCCTGCCCGCCGCCGATGTCCACGACGGTCGACACCCCGGTGAGGTCGACGAACGCCGCGAGGTCTTCGGCGGACTGCTTGCTCGACTGGGTCATGGCCTTGCTGAACACATCGGCCGACGCCCCCGCGCCGTCGTGCAGGTAGTCGAAGAACTCCTTGCCGAAGACATCAGGGAAGACCTTCTTGCCCGACCGTACGGCTTCGTCCAGCCGCGGCCAGACCTCCCAGGTCCAAGGCTCGGTGCACCACAGCGAGATGTAGCGCAGGCTGTTCGGCGCGTCCTCGCGCAGCAGCCGGGACATCTCGGTGTGCACCCACTGGTCGTCGCCGGTCTCGGCGAAGATCTCGTAGCAGGACAGGGTGCGCAGCAGTCGTCGCAGCGGTCGTGTCTCGGTTTTCAGCGCCGCCGCCAGTTCCTCGGTGCTGGCCGGGGTGTCCTGCAGGGCGTCCGCGACGCGCAGTTGTGCCGCCGCGCGGACGGCCGCGGCGCACGCGGCGCCGAACACAAGCTCCCGAAGCCGCATACCCGCGGGCGGTGAGGTGGATCGTGCGGTGGTCATGAAGCCGCCTTCCCAGTCGTGAAGCCGCTGTCAGCACGAGCCGATCGGCTCGGAGATACGGCAGGAGTTCCTGGCGAAGGTGTTGTCCTCGCCCACATCCCGGTTGGCCAGGTCCGCCGGGTTGTTGTCGCGCACTGTGTTGTCACGGACGGTGATGTGGGAGTTCGGCGCCCCGAAATGACTGCGGTACAGGACGATCCCGCCGGACATGGGGGAGCGGCCGTTGTTGCCGCGTACCAGGTTGCGCGTCACCAGGGTCTGCTCCGCGCCGGTGATCATGATTCCCACGCCCTGGAACTTCGGCAGGTGGGCGGACTTGGGGCAGAGCTTGTTGTTCTCCTCCACCCTGTTGCGGCGGATGGTGATGGCTCCGGCGCGCGGGACGTTCTCGTCGCCCACGATGAAGACGCCGCCGCAGTTCCCGGTGATGGCGTTGTGCTTGATCACCAGGTTCCTGGCCCGCCGGATCACCACACCGAAATGGTTCCCCTGCAGGTAGTTGTCGTCGATCACCGCGCCCTGGGTGTCGATGGCCCCGCCTTCCCGGCCGATGACGTTCGCCAGCAGGATGCCCGACTCACCGTTGTTCCTGACCAGGTTGTGCCGGAAGTCGCCGCGCGTGGACATCTGTTGGCTGATGCCCTGCTGACCGTTGTTCTGGACGAGTACGTTACGGACGCTCAACTGGTCGGTCCAGGAGGCCGAGATGCCGTTCTTGGCGAAGCCGGAGACGGTCAGTGACTGGATCCGCACACCGGTGAGCGGCTGGTTCTCCGTGCCGGTGACGCAGATCCCGTGACCGGCCTTCGCGCAGGCGTTCCCGGGCTGGGCGGCTCCCGGGGTGAGCACGGTTCCGGCGCCCATCCCGCGAATCGTGAGCCCGGGGACGGTGACCTCGACGCTCCCCTGGTATGTGCCGGGCAGGAGGAACAGGGTCTCCCCAGGGCTGGCGCGATCGATCGCCTGCTGGATCGACTCACCCGGGTGGACGATGTGCCGACTCGCCGCGGCCGCGGGAGGCACGGCTCCGCAGCCGACGACGAGGACCGCGGTGAGGGGTGCGAGGTACTGGGCTCTTCGCTTGCGCATGGGATGTTGTCTGCCTTCCTGGATGCCGAGGCGGAGCACCAGGGGTGCTCCGCGCCCGGTGGGAGGGAACGTTGCGGGGAGCAGGGTGCACAACCCATCGGGTCGGAGGGGCCTGCCGAATCGAAGCTATGAGTGCCCGTCAACCCCTGCCACTTGTGCGCCCCCGTCTGGCGCACGACGATCCCGTCCGCTGCTCCGCACGGGCGACCCGGCAGGCGCGCGTGCGACGCGGCCACGGCACCGGTACACCGCTGTCGAGTCCGTGCGGCGGCGCAATACGGCGACGAACCAAGCGCATGGCCCCCAGTCGGCAGCAGCGCCGCCTAACGGTGTCTCACGCCTCCGACCTGGGCTGACGTCGCGCTCTCCGATACCGCTTTCTTCACGACTTCGCAGGGGCGGGATTGGCGACCGCGTCCGCCGCGATCGTGGGCATCCAGGCGATGGGTCGAGGCACCACGGCCGCGGTCAGCAGCTTGTAGAAGGACTGGCGGTCCATGGTCTCGGGATCGACGTCGATGCGCATGGTGCCCAGCATCCAGGGCGCGGCCCTGCGTCGTAGTCGTGGACCGGCGGCCACCCCTGAGCACGACGTTCGCCGGAAGGCGCCCGGTACCGGAAGGCGACACGCGACCAGAGCGTTCCTTGTGTTGTTCGGCGGTCCGACGCGATGAGCTTGCCCGGGCCGCCCGGAGAGCCCGATCGCGCGGTTGATGAGTGACGCTCCGCCAACCGCACCAGAACACCGCTCGCGCTTCAGGCGTCTGCCGCGCTCGACTCTTCGTGCACCCCCCACCGACACTGGCTCCCGCCAGGGCGGATGGGATTGTCGGCGTCGTCCCCCGGTAAACATGCCTGAGCCGCGTTCCTGCTAAATGATGATAAAACGTCGGCCGCCTGAGTGGTTTCCCTCAGGTCGCTGTCGCGCGGTTTGTCTGCGCAGGTCTCAATGGTCAGGAGGGAAGCGGAAATCCCGCTCCCGCGTAACCGGAGGGATGTGACCACCATGAGCGAGACACCGGCCATCGAATCCGCCGACGTCTACGAGCCCCCGCTGCTGGCGGAAGCGGGCGACTACACCGAGCTCACTCAGGGAGTCGAAGGGATCACGCCGGAAGGCTGGCATGCCCACTGGGTCGGCGACTGACCTACACGCCGGGTGCTGGCTCCGCCCCGCGCTGGGCGAGGGCTAGCACCCGGCAGCGACCGCGCGGCTTGTTCTTCGGTCGCCTGCTGCCATTCGTGCTCGCCTCACCGCTTTGGACAGGCCCATGGGCTCCACTCCCACCTGGTTCGTCGTTCTTCCGGACCATGAGATCCACCCCGATGTCATGCGGCGGCTGCGGCAGCGCGCCTCGCAGGTCGTCGCGCACTCCTCCGGGCGTCCGTGGCTGGTCGGTGCCTGGTCCCCCGACGAGCTGACGGTCACCGTCGCCGGGGAGGTGCGGCTCGCCGTCGCCGGGACGTGCTCGCTCACCGCCGAGGAGCTGGCCCTACGGGCCAGGCGCGTGCGCAGCGTCGCGGCCGTCGAGAGCGCGCTGTCCCCAGGCCATGGCAGCTTCCACGTCATCGCCTCCGTCGGCGGCCACGTCTACGTCCGCGGGACCCTGTCCGGGGAGCGGCGGGTGTACCTGGCGGCCGTCGAGGGCGGCACCGTATGCGCCGACCGCGCCCGCACCCTGGCCTGGCTCACCAGCGCCGAGCTGGATGCCGCGCAGCTCGCCGTGCGCCTCGCCGGCCTCACCGCGCCGCATCCCTTGGCCGGTGGCGGGTTGTGGCGTGGGATCCACAAAGTCATCCCAGGTGAGGCGCTGCACCTGGACCCCGGTGGCCAGTGGCGAACGGCCCGGTGGTGGCAGGCGCCCGAGGGCGAGCTGCCGCTCGCCGAGGCCGCCCCCGCTCTGCGGCAGGCGCTGCGCGAGGCGGTGGCCCTGCGGGTGCGGCCGGGTGAGGTGCTGGGCGCCGACCTGTCCGGCGGCATGGACTCCACGTCCTTGTGTTTTCTGGCCGCCGAGGCGGGGGCCCGCCTGGTCACCGCCACCCTGCACTGGACCGCGCCCGGCAACGAGGACCACCTCTACGCGCGGCTCGCGGCCGAACACCTGCCCCGTGCCGAGCACTTGGTGTTCCCCTCTGCCGAGTTGCCCGCCCACTTCACCGGGCTCGACGACCGCCGCGACCCGGGCGACGAGCCGTCGGCCGCCCTGCGCGACCGGGCCCAACAGCACCACCTGGCCGAGGCGATGCGGGTGCGCGGGGCCGTCCGCCGCCTGTCAGGGCATGGCGGTGACCATGTGGTCCAGCCGCCGGAGGCCTACGTGCACGGGCTGCTGCGTCGCTCCCCGCTGGTGGGGCTGCGGCATGCGGCCGGGCTGCGGGCCCGCCGCCGCTGGCAGCTGGCCGCTGGGGTGCGCATGCTGCTCGACCAGCGTTCGTACGGGGCCTGGCTGGCCGGGACCACCGGACGGCTGCGGGCCGCCCCGGTCCGCCATGTGGTCCGCGCGCCGCAGGGATGGGGGCAACAGCCGCAACTTCCGCCATGGGCGAGCGATCAGGCCGTCGACCTGGTCGGCGAACTGCTGCGTGCCGCGGCCCGCAACGTCGAGCCGCTGGCCGCCGAGCGCGGTCGGCATGTCTCGATCCACCAGGCGCAGGAAGCGGGGAGGATTGCCGGGCACCTCGGTTACGAGACGGCGGCCGCGGGGCTGCTCGTGCACAGCCCGTTCTGCGACGACGCCGTGATCAACGCCTGTCTGGCCACCCTGCCGCATGAGGCGGCGACCCCGTGGTCGTACAAGCCGCTGCTCGCCGCCGCGATGCACGGCCTGGTGCCAACTCGCGTCCTGCACCGGACCACCAAGGACCACTGCGGTGTGGAGTGGCAGCACGGCCTACGGGTGCACCGGCGCGCCCTCGCCGCGTGGGCCGAGGAATCCCGGCTGGTGGTCGCGGGCGTCGCCGACGAGGAACTGCTGCGGCGCGCCCTGCTCTCCCCGGGCCTGCTCCGCGGCGGATCGGCCGAGTTGGAGGCCACGTTGGGCGCCGAGGCATGGCTGCGGGACCTCGAGGCGCATCCGGTGCCGGTCCACCTGAGCCACTCCGGTCCGCCCCGGCCCGATCCGGACCCGGGTGGCCCGGTCCGCTCTCTCCCGCCCGAACACGGGCACACGCGCAAAGGAGCACCACGTTGAGCCGACTACACGCTGAGGTCACCGCGTGCCCGACCGACGACGGCATGGTTTTGCTGGACGAGCGCCGGGGGCGCTACTGGCAGCTCAACGGCACCGGCGCCCTCGTCGTCCAAGCCCTCCTGGACGGCGCCACACCCCAGCAGGTGGCCGATCAGATCGCCCAGATGCGGCCAGTGAGCCGAGAGCGCGCGGCCGCCGACGTCGCGGCATTGGTGGACCAGCTCAGCCGGGCGAAGCTGGTGACCGCCTCGTGAGCCAAGTCCTGGACGCCAGCGGGATGAGGCCGGCGCGGGGCCGAGGTCTCGCCGCCCGCGCCGCCGTCGCCGCCGCGCGGCTCATCGCCCGGCTTCCGCCGCGCCGTATCCGCACGGTGCTGCGCCTTCTACGCCGTGGGGCCAAGCCCGCCGACTACGCCGAGACACTGCGGGCGCGGCAGGATGTGACGGCCATCAGCACGCTGTGCGCCGGACGCTACTGTCTGCAGCGCTCGCTGGCCACCGCCCTGCTGTGCCGACTGGCCGGCAGTTGGCCCACATGGTGCTCAGGGGTGCGGACGTCGCCGTTCGCCGCGCACGCCTGGGTGGAGGCCGAGGGCCGCCCCGTCGGCGAGCCGGAGGACACCACCACCTACCGGACGGTGATCAGCGTGCCAGCGAGGGGACACGTCCATGCTCGCGGATGCGGCACCCTTCCGTGACCGCAGTACGCCCATGACCGATCGAACGGACCGCGCGCGGCGGTCCAAAGCTCCGCCAGGCCGACCGCATTGAGGCGTTCGAAGAATCCGGTCCGGGGCCACGGACGGAAGTTCCACGAAGTGCCCAGGAGGCGAGACACGCTTCCCCCGTTACCGGCTTCGCGGCCCCGCAATGGCGTGCCCGGCCTCCCGGTCGGTGAGAAAGCGTTCGACAAGCGGCTACCCGACAGCGCGCCCAAGTCCCGCGAGCTGTTCGAGAAGCTCCACCCAGGGCGCCGGTGGTCGGGGGACTCCGGCAGCGCTGACGCGGCGCGGCCGAAGTCTCCCGATCACCCGCAGGCGGAAACGGCTAGCCAGCGGCGGCGCTGGTGATCACGGAGAAGGGGGCGCCGAAGGGGTCGGTGAGCGCGGCCATGCGTCCGACGCCCTCCACGCTCTCCGGCGGCATGGCGACCGTGCCGCCCTTCTCCTTGGCGACGGCTACCGCGGCGTCGCAGTCGGCCACCTCGAAGTACGGCCGCCAGCGCGTCTGCCAACCGGCTTCGCGCATCTCGCCGCTGAGCCCCATGATTCCGCCCTGACCGGAGTCATCGCCGCCGCCGGACGGGATGACGACGGTGTACGTGAAGCCGTCCATGGGCATGTCCTGGGTCTGCCAGCCGAAGACCGAGCGGTAGAAGGCCTTCGCCTTGTCGGCGTCGGTGGTGTGCAACTCGGTCCAACACAGTGTGTTCGGGTCGTTGACCGCGCCCAGCCCCGGATTGTCGAGGGGCTGCCAGACGGCGAACTCGGCGCCGGTGGGGTCGGTGAAGCCGGCCATCCGGCCCGCGGTGAAGACGTCCATCGGTCCGAAGCGGACGGTGCCGCCCGCCTGTTCCACCGACTTGGCGGTGGCGTCCGCGTCGGGGGTGTGGAAGTACAGGGTCCAGGCCGAAGTGGCCCCCTCATCCGTGAGCGGACCGACGGCGGCGACCGTCTTCCCATCGAGCGTGAACATGCCGTAGCCGCCGGCATCCGGCCCCGCGGACTGGAACTGCCAGCCGAACAAGGCGCCGTAGAACGCGGCCGAGGCGTCGACATCGGGGCTGCCAAGGTCGACCCAGTTGGGGGACCCGGGCACGTACGAGGTGCTGAGCATGACGGTCTTCCTCCGACGTTTTCCCTGGTGGGACCGCCCGCCGACCAACTCGTCCGGGCGGCTTCCCTTGGACACACTCAGCATGGCAGGGGGCACTGACAATCGCCCCGCGCAGTGCCCCTGGCCGCGTCGGCCGACGCTGCGACTCCGTCGCGCGCGAACCGCGCGGCGGGCACATAGTGGGAGTGGCGGGCTGTCCGCGGGGTGGGATCCTTCGGGGGCTGCGGCTACCCCTGACACCAGGGCGTGGCCACCCCTGAACACCAGGGAATGGCCAGACGTTCTCCCTCAACGACAGCTACACTACGCGCTGACTTGAAGGAGCGTCAGATGACTGCCAAAGCGCAGATCGGGGTGACCGGGCTCGCGGTCATGGGCCGCAACCTCGCTCGTAACTTCGCCCGCAACGGGTACACCGTCGCCGTCCACAACCGCACCCCCGCCCGAACCCGATCGCTGATCGAGGAATTCGGCCACGAGGGCACCTTCGTACCCGCCGAGAGCGCCGAGGAGTTCGTGGCCTCGCTGGAGCGACCGCGGCGGCTGCTGGTGATGGTCAAAGCGGGAGAGCCCACCGACGAGGTCATCAAGGAGTTCGCGCCGCTGCTCGAAGACGGCGACATGATCATCGACGGCGGCAACGCCCACTTCGCGGACACCCGCCGCCGCGAGGCCGCGTTGCGCGAACACGGCATCCACTTCGTCGGCACCGGTGTGTCGGGCGGTGAGGAGGGCGCGCTGCACGGCCCCTCGATCATGCCCGGCGGCTCGGTGGAGTCGTATCGGACGCTCGGCCCGATGCTGGAGAAGATCAGTGCCAAGGTCGATGGCGCCCCGTGCTGCACGCACATCGGGGCGGACGGCGCCGGGCACTTCGTGAAGATGGTGCACAACGGCATCGAATACGCCGACATGCAGCTGATCGCCGAGGCGTACGACCTGCTGCGCGGTGTGGCGGGTATGTCGCCGGCGCGGATCGCCGAGACCTTCCGCCGGTGGAACACCGGTCGCCTGGACTCGTATCTGATCGAGATCACCGCGGACATTCTCACCCATACCGATGTCGCCACCGGCAAGCCCTTCGTTGACATCGTCGAAGACCAGGCCGAGCAGAAGGGCACCGGCCGGTGGACCGTGCAGACCGCGCTCGACCTGGGCGTACCGGTCCCGGGCATCGCGGAGGCCGTCTTCGCCCGTTCGCTGTCCGGGCACACCGATCTGCGGGCCGCCGCCCGGCCGCTGCCCGGCCCGCGGGGCGACGCCCTGGACCCCAAGAGCGCGGAGCGCTTCGCCGACCAGGTCGAACACGCCCTGTACGCCTCGAAGATCGTCTCCTACGCGCAGGGCTGGAACATGATCCAGTCCGGTGGCGCCGAATACGGCTGGGACATCGACCTGGGCGCCGTCGCGTCGATCTGGCGTGGCGGATGCATCATCCGCGCCGCCTTCCTCGACCGGATCCGCGCCGCGTACGACACCGACCGGGCACTGCCGACCCTGCTGGCTGACGCGCAGTTCGCCAAGGAGATCGGCGAGGCACAGAGCGCCTGGCGCACCGTGGTGGCGGCCGCCGGTGAGCACGGCATCCCGGCCCCCGGGTTCTCCGCGGCGCTCTCGTACTACGACGCGCTGCGCGCCGAACGGCTGCCCGCCGCCCTCACCCAGGCGCAGCGCGACTACTTCGGTGCGCACACCTACCGGCGTGTCGACCGCGAAGGCAGCTTCCACACCCGCTGGGCCGACGACGACCGGAGCGAAGTCGAGGCGTGATACCCGTCTGCTAGCGGACCGGCCAACCGTCAAGTGCCAAGCGGACTGGGGCGGTTGGCCAGCGTCCGCGCGACGTCGAGGGTCAGGCGCTGCCAGGGCTGCCGCGGGTCGCGGCCGGTGAGCTGTGCGATGCGGCGCAGGCGGTAGCGCATGGACTGCGGATGCAGATGGAGTCCGCGGGCCGCGGCGGTGGCGGAGCCGGTGTCCAGATAGGTGCCGAGAGCCGCCAGTAGATGCCGTTGGCCGGGCTCGGTGAGCGGGCCCAGTACGACGCGGGCGATCTGGTCCGCGGTGGCGGCGGCACGGCCCGCGAGCAGGCTCAGCACATGGGCGTCGGCGTCGGTGAGCATCCGCTCGGGCTGGTGGGCGTGGGCGGGCGCGGTGTCCAGCGCGTCGGCGGCCAGCCGGTAGGCGGCGGCGATGCGGTCGGGGCTCTCCCGGGTGATGGCGCAACCGCGCCACTCGCGGGCGTGCAGGGCCGCCGCGGCGCCGTCGGCCGACGCCGAGGGAAGCAGCAGGGCGACGCGCGGGCTCCGAGTCGTGGCCAGAACCGTCGGACCACCCTCGGGCGGTGCGAGGGAGTCCAGCAGATCGGCGGCGGTCGCCTCGGCGACGGAATGCGGGGAGGCGTCCGTGAAGGCGTCGGGTCGGGTCGGCTCTGCCAGCAACAGGCAGTACGGGTCCGGCAGTTGCACCCCCAGCCGCGTGGTGCGGTCGGTGATGGCACCGGTCGAGGCGTGCCGTCCCGCGATCAGGTCGTCGAGCAGATCGCGCAGCGCGCGAGCACGGTCACTGGCCAGGTACTCGGCGGTGGCGGCGTAGGCGGTGGCCATCACCTCGGAGAGGGTGTCCAGCGTGGTCAGCAGCAGTCGGGTGAGGGCGAAGATGTCATCGCCGTCCACCTGCCCGCCGGTTCGCTCGGCGATCAGTTCGGTGACGGTGGTCATCGCCACCCGGTAGGCCCGCAGCACGGCCTGCACCGGGCGGCCGTCGGCGGCCCGGGCCGCCGCGATGCCGCGCAGTCGGCGCAGGTCCGCGGCGTCCAGGGCGCCGTCGGTGGTCCACAGGTACAGGACGCGGTTCAACGCCCGGCCGGTGATGGCTCTGACCTCCGCCATCCGGCTGTCGTCGAGCGCGGCGTAGGCGGGCACCTGCTCGTGCACCGCGTCGATGACGGCCTCGATCGTCCGGGGGTCGCCGACAAGCTCCCGCCGGATCCGCTCCCGCTCACGATGCGCCATCCGCAGCCCCTTCCGACTTTGTCACATGGTGATAGTCCTGGCGGTGCCAAGTGCGCACGGCCATGGACTCGCATTGTCACTCTGACGAGGATCAGGCGTGCACGGCAGTACCGGGCCCCGGCGAGAGGCAGGGCGTATCGATGAGCGGCAGCACGGATCCGGCCAGGGAGTGGGCGGCGTTCCAGTACGAGATCTACCTGAACGGCATGACCGGCGCGGTGCCCCGGCTGCCCACCGACCTGACCCGCCTGGAGGAGGTCGCCGAACAGCGGCTGGGCCCCGGGCCGGTCGGCTATGTGGCGGGCAGCGCGGGCAGCGGCCGTACGGCGGAGGCCAACCGGAACGCCCTGGACCGCTGGCAGATCGTGCCGCGCATGCTGCGCGATGTGCAACGCCGTGATCTCTCGGTCGAGTTGCTGGGTGCCCGGCTGCCGGCACCGCTCGCCCTGGCCCCGGTGGGGGTGCTGTCGATCATGCACCCGGACGCCGAGCCCGCTGCCGCCCGGGCCGCCGCGGCGCAGGGCGTCCCCTTCGTGCTCTCCTCCGCCTCCAGCACACCGATGGAGGAGGTCGCCGAGGCGATGGGCGACGCGGAACGCTGGTTCCAGCTGTACTGGCCGAAGGACCGCGAGGTCACCGAGAGCCTGCTGGGCCGGGCCAGGGCCGCCGGTTACACGGCGCTGTTCGTCACCCTGGACACCTGGCTGCTGGCCTGGCGGCCGCGCGATCTGGACCAGGCGTACCTGCCGTTCCTGCACGGTGTCGGCACCGCCAACTACTTCACCGACCCCGCGTTCCAGGCGGGGCTGGCCAAGCCGGTGCACGAGGACCGCGACGCCGCCGTACTGCACTTCGTCCGGATGTTCGCCGATCCGACGAAGACCTGGGACGATCTGGCCTTCCTCCGCGAACACTGGGACGGGCCGATCGTGCTGAAGGGGATCCTGCACCCCGACGACGCCCGCCGCGCCGCCGACGCGGGCATGGACGGCATCGTCGTCTCCAACCACGGCGGCCGCCAGGTCAACGGGTCGATAGGGGCCGCCGACGCGCTGCCGGGCGTGGTCCAGGCGGTCGGCGACCGGCTCACCGTCCTGTTCGACAGCGGCATCCGCACCGGCGACGACATCTTCAAGGCCCTCGCCCTCGGCGCCCGCGGCGTGCTGCTCGGCCGACCCTACGCGTACGGGCTCGGCCTGGACGGCCAGCCGGGCGTGGAGCACGTCATCCGCTCGGTGCTGGCCGAGTTCGACCTCACGCTGGCCCTGTCCGGACACACCGCGCCAGGACAGCTGACCCCCGACGCCCTCACCCGCGCCCACGCCTAGGAGCCCCCGTTGCCGAACGAGCAGAACGCACGGCAGAACGTGCTCGCCATCGTCTCCCCGCACGTCGGCGGCCGAGCCGCCGGAACCGCGCTGGCCGCCGTCTTCGCCGACCGGGCCCAGGTCACCGTGGTCGAAGCGGCCGACGAGGACCCGCACGCCCTGCGCCAGGCCCATGTCATCATCACCGGCCTGGGCCCGGTGACCGCGGAGCACATCGCCGAGGCGCCCGACCTGCGGCTGATCCAGTGCGCCAGCCACGGCTACGACTACGTCGATCTGGCCGCCGCCGAAGACCGGGGCATCCCGGTGTGCACCATCGGCTCCAGCGGTGCGGAGCAGCAGAACGTCGCCGAGCAGACCTTCGCCCTCATGCTCGCCCTGGCCAAGCAGCTCATCCCCGCCCACACCGCCCTCGCCGCCGCGGACTGGGCACTGCCCCGGCTGCAGCAGTCCATCACCGAGCTGTCCGGCAAGACCCTGGGCATCATCGGCTTCGGCCGCATCGGCCAGGAGGTCGCCCGCCGCGCCGCCGCCTTCGAGATGCACCTGCTCTACACCGACCGGTCAGCCAGATCGCCGGAGGCGGAGCGCCAACTCGGTGCGCGCCGAGTGGAGTTGGACGAGCTGCTGAGCACCTCGGACTACATCTCCCTGCACGCCCCGCTGACCGAGGAGACCCGGCACCTCCTCAACGCGGAGCGGTTGAGCCTGCTCAAACCCACCGCGTTCGTCATCAACACCGCACGCGGTGCCCTGATCGACCAGGACGCGCTGGCCGACGCACTGGAGGCGGGAACCCTCGCCGGAGCGGGCATCGACGTCTTCGACCCCGAACCGCCCACCGCCGCACTGCGGTTGCTGCGCGCCCCGAGGGTGGTCCTCTCGCCGCATGTCGCCGGAGTGACCCGGGAGACGCTGGTCCGTATCGCGCTGGCCGCGGTCCAGAACGTCGCCGACTACCTGGACGGCAAGGAACCTCGCGACGTCGTCCGGTGAGTCGGGCGCCTCGCCGTCGCGGCGGTACGCACCCTCCACCGCGACGGCGAGCAACCACGTGGGCACGGACCGGCCGCATCTCACGAGCACCCGGCAATCAAGATCCGCCGGACAGGCTCTGCCTACGGCACGACGCGGAAATGCGTCGTGAGCCGCCGCTCGTCGTCGAGCAGGTGGAAGGCGATGCCGGGCGGCTGCGAGCGGTCCGCCAGTTGGTCGCCCTCCCAGGGAAGGCGCAGTGTCCAGGTCACCGCGGGGGCGACCAGCAGCGGTCGGTCGGCGAATGTCGAGACGGCGCCGGTGTGGGCGTGTCCGGTGAGGACCGCCACCACCTCGGGGTGGGCAGCGAGCAAGTTGGCCAGTCCTTGGGGCTGTTGAAGGCGGATGGCGTCCACGACCGGGTGGTGCAGGGTGACCGGCGGGTGATGGAAGGCGACCAGTACGGGCACATCCCCGCCCAGGTCGTCGAGGGTGTCGGACAGCCAGCCGAGGGTCTCCTGGTCGAGGAGCCCCTCGTCGCGGCCCGGAACGCTGGAGTCGCACATGATGACCGCCGTGCCACCAACCCGGTGTACGCGGTTGACCGGCCCGTCGGCGGCGGCTTCACCCAGCAGGGATTTGCGGTAGGCCGACCGGACATCGTGGTTGCCCGGGCAGGGCAGCACCGGGAACGGCGCGGTGAGAACGCGCGCGGCCTCCTCGTACTCGGCAGGGTCCCCGTGGTCGGCGATGTCCCCGGTGACCAGGAGCGCGTCGACCGGCCGGTGCAGTGCCCGGAGGTGGTCCATGACCCGGGTGGCGCGCTCGGTCGCACGCTCCGTGCCGTCGAGATGGAGATCGCTTATCTGTGCCAGCAAGGCCATGGCCTGCTCCCCTCCCACGCCGCCTGATCCGCTTCCGCGTGGCGGCGCCCGTCCGCGGCCCGGGACATGGGCCTGAATGATGTGCGTTCAATACAGCAGCTTACGAATGCCGTTGGGGGAGCCCGCCATCCCGGCGACGTGCCCGCGCGCCTTCCGCTGGCGTGTCGATGAGTGGTACCGCATAGGGGTATGCCCGCGATCCTGCACGCGCTGTCCATCACCGGCTCCATGACCTGGGAGATCACCTGGGCGCTGATTCTGGGCTTCACCCTGTCGGCCATCGTGCAGGCCGTGGTGCGCAAGTCCACCATCGTGCGGCTGATGGGTGATGACCGCCCCCGTACCCTCGCTCTCGCGGCAGGCCTCGGCATGGCCTCGTCGTCCTGCTCCTACGCGGCGGTCGCGCTCGCCCGCTCGCTGTTCCGCAAGGGCGCGAACTTCACCGCCGCGATGGCCTTCGAGATCGCCTCCACCAACCTCGTTGTCGAACTCGGGGTGATTCTGGCCCTGTTGATGGGCTGGCAGTTCACCGTGGCGGAGTTCATCGGCGGTCCCATCATGATCGTGACACTGGCGGTGCTGTTCCGGCTGCTGCTGCGTGACCCGCTGCTGCGGGACGCCCGGGCACAGGCGGAACGCGGCCTGGCGGGTGCCATGGAGGGCCATGCGGCGATGGACATGTCGGTGCGCCGCACCGGGTCGTTCGGTCAGCGGCTGTTCTCCAGCGAGGGCTTCACCTCGACCTCGCATGTCTTCGTCATGGAATGGGCCGCGATCCTCAAGGACCTGGTGATCGGCCTGCTGATCGCGGGGGCGGTCGCCGCCTGGGTTCCGGACGGATTCTGGCGCGGCTTCTTCTTCGCGGGGCACCCACTGGCCGCCAAGCTGTGGGGGCCGCTCATCGGCCCGTTGGTGGCGGTTGTCTCGTTCGTCTGCTCCATCGGCAATGTGCCGCTGGCCGTGGTCCTGTGGAAGGGCGGCATCAGCTTCGGCGGCGTGGTCGCGTTCATCTTCGCCGATCTGCTGATCATCCCGATCCTGAACATCTACCGGAAGTACTACGGCGCGAGGATGGCCCTGTTCCTGCTGGTCACCTTCTCTGTCTCGATGGTGGTCGCCGGGTACTGCGTCGAGTTCCTCTTCGGCGGTCTTGGGATCGTCCCCGACCAGGCCAGAGCCAGGATTCCGGCGGAGGGCGTCTCCTGGAACTACACGACCTGGCTCAACGTCGTCTTCCTCGTCCTGGCGGCCGTGCTGCTGGTGCGTTTCGCGCGTACCGGCGGGATCGCCATGCTGCGGATGATGGGCGGTTCACCGGCCGGGCCGGAGCCCCACGGCGAGCACGGCCACGGCGCCCGACAGGCCGGTGGGGAGCCCGATCAGAGCTGAACGCGGGTGAGTTGGGCGCGGTGGCGGCGCTGATGCGGCGGTAAGCGCTGCCGTGGGAGGGGTCATACGACGGAGCGCTCCGGCATGGGCACCTCTTCGTCGTCGATTTCCAAGGTGCAGTGGGGGATGGCGCAGCCGAACCGTGCCTGATGCACATGGACGCGGAACGGCAGGGGCGGATCCTCGGGCAGCTCGCCGGTGAGCAGACTGGTGCCTGAGCCGGGCACCCGCTGGAAGAAGACCTCTTTGCCGTCGACGAGCATCTCGATCTCACTGGTCGGCCCGGACCGGACGGTCACCGTGATCGAGTGGCCGATGTGGTCGACGTGGAAATGGTGAGGACGCGCCATGACGCACCTCCGTTGTGCCGTGCCACCCATCCAGCTTAGGACCGCTTCGTCCGGTTGTCCGGCTGGCCGATCCAGAGATCGGGACCGAAGACCTCGTAGTGGATGTCGGCCGCGCGGACTCCGCGTTCGAGGAGTTGGGAGCGTGCGGTGCGCAGGAAGGGGAGCGGTCCGCACAGATAGGCGGTGGTCTCCGGCGGAACGGGGACGGTGGACAGGTCGATCAGGCCGGTGCGGTCGGCGGGCCAGGGGCCCTCGGGGCGCTCGTACCACACATGGGCGGTGGCGTTGGGCAGCTTGGCCACGAGTTGGTCGAGCTCGGTCCGGAAGGCGTGGCTGCGCTGGCTGCGGTCGGCGTGGACGGCGATGACCTGGCGCCGCGAGCCGGTGGCGGCGAGCTGGGTGAGCATGGCGTTCATCGGCGTGCAGCCGATCCCGGCGGAGGCCAGCAGGACGGGGGTGTCGCGGTCGTCCAGGGTGATGTCGCCGAACGGGGCGCTCAGGCGCAGGGTGTCGCCGTCGTGGACGTGGTGGTGCAGATGGTGGGAGACCGCGCCGTCGGGTTTGCCGTTGATCTTCTTCACGGTGAACTGCAGCGCGGCGGCCCGACCGCCGGACAGGCTGTACTGGCGTATCTGCCGGGAGCCGTCGGACAGTTGCACCTGGACGGAGACGTACTGTCCCGGCCGGAACGGTGGGAGCGGTGCGCCGTCCGCCGGGTGGACCAGGAAGCTGACGACATCGCCGGTCTCGTGGAATCTGGCCAGTACCCGGTAGTCCCGCCAGGTGTCGCCGTGCGGCGCTCCGGCCTGCGCGTACAACCGCTCCTCGATGGCGATGAGGGCGTCGGCCATCAACCAGTAGACCTCGTCCCAGGCGGCGGCGACCTCCTCGGTCACCGCCGCCCCCAGCACATCGGCGAGGGCCGCGAAGAGGTGCGTACGGACGATCTCGTACTGGTCGCGGGTGATGCCGAGCGAGGCGTGCTTGTGGGCGATGCGGCTGAGCATCGTGTCCGGCCGTACGTCGGGGTGCGTGATGAGTGCGGAGGCGAACGCGGCGATGGAGCCCGCCAGGGCCTGCCGCTGGGCGCCGCTGGCCTGGTTGCCGCGGTTGAACAGATCGCGCTCCAGCTCGGGGTGTGCGGCGAAGAGCTTGGTGTAGAAGACGGCGGCGATCTCGTCGATGGCCGCGCCCACCGCGGGGAGGGTGGCGCGGATCGTCCTGGTCGACCTCTCCGACAGCATCACGGACTCCAAACAAGTATGTCAGATTCGTATTTTCGGGCGTGTGGAACCGCTCGTCGGGCATCGTGTGGGAGCGGATCGGTGTGCGGACCCGATCGGCTCAGCCGCCGCTGGTCCGCAGCGGCAGCCCCACCAGGACCGGTCCGGTGGGGGAGGCGACCAGGTCCTCGATGGTGATCGGGTCGAGCGTGGTGTAGAACGCGTCCTGTGCGGCCCGTAGCGCGGTGCGCAGTCGGCAGGCCGAGCGCAGCGGACATGGCGGATCGTCCTCGCAGCCGACCACGTCCCCCACCCCCTCCAACTCCCGGACCAGTCGGCCCAGGGAGCCGGTGCGTCCGGTGTGGGTGAGGGAGAGGCCGCCGCCCCGGCCGCGGCGGGCCTCGATGACGCCGAGGTGCTGGAGCCGGGTGGCGACCTTCGCGGCGTGGGTGTAGGGCACGGCCATGGCGTCGGCCACCTCGCGGGTGGTCGGCGCGGTCTCCTCGTCCGCCACGGCGAGGCGCATGGCGATGCGCAGTGCCAGGTCGGTGCTCTTGGTCAGTCGCACGACAGGAGTGTATCTAATGCGAATCTGACACTCCAGATTTCCCCGCGTAGTACGTCACCTACCGCCTCCCGCGGTTACCCGCCGGGCGACCGGCGATCCGCGGTGGCGGTGATCCAGGTCTTAGGGTTGTCCATGCCGGTCGCCGGGACGGCGGGGGACCAGAACATGGGTGGAGGAACGGATGTCGGTGAGTCGCCGCGCGGTACTGGCGGTCATGGCGGGTGGTGCCCTGGCGGGCTGCGGCACCGCGCAGAAGACGTCCGCCAACGCGTCACCGGCACCGACGAGCCCCTCGGCGAGCGGCCCCGCGAGCCCGGCGCCCTCGGCGTCAGCGGCGGGTGGCCCGACGCGCGCCGAAGTGGTCGCCCGGTACGGACATCTCGCCCCCACCCAGTGGGGCCTCGACGGCGTTCCCGGCATGGTCGCGAGGCTGCCCACCGCACAGCAGGCGATCGCGCTGACCTTCGACGCGTGCGGCGGCCCGGGCGGCAGCGGCTACGACAGCGCGCTGATCGACTTCCTACGGGCGCACAAGGTGCCCGCCACCTTGTTCCTCAACTCGCGCTGGATCGACGCCAATCGGGCCACGTTCGACCAACTCGCGGCGGACCCGCTGTTCGAGATCGCCAACCACGGCACCCGGCACCGCCCGCTGTCGGTCTCCGGACGCTCCGCCTACGGCATTCCCGGTACGCGTAGCGCGGGCGAGGTGTACGACGAGGTCGCCGGGAACCGGGAGAAGCTCACCCAGCTCCTCGGGCGCCCACCGCGCTTCTTCCGATCGGGCACCGCCTACTGCGACGATGTGGCCGCACGTATCGTCACCGACCTCGGTGAGCGGTTCGTCAGCTTCGACATCAACGGGGACGGCGGAGCGACCTTCACCCCGCAGCAGGTCCACCAGGCTGTGCTCACCGCACGGCATGGATCGATCATCATCAGCCATATGAACCACCCGAAGGGCGGCACCGCTCGGGGAATGGCCAGCGCCGTACCGCGACTACGGGAATCCGGCCACCACTTCGTACGGCTCTCCGACGCGCTGACGTAGGCGATCCGGGAGGCGCAGCATGCGCGACGACCAGCGGAACCGGCGGCCCGAGGCGCCAAGCCCCGGGCCTGGCGACCGGGGCTACCCGGCGCACCGCGCGCTCTCTATGACGTCGCTGGCGGACCTGGACGCCGTGGTGCCCACCTGCCGGGCGTGTCCACGCCTGGTGGAGTGGCGCGAGCAGGCCGCACGGGTCAAGCGCAGAGCCTTCCAGGACTGGGACTACTGGGCGCGGCCGGTGCCCGGATTCGGGCCGCCGGACGCGGCACTGGCCATCGTCGGGCTGGCTCCGGCCGCGCACGGCGGCAACCGTACGGGCCGGCTCTTCACCGGCGACCCGTCCGGTGACGTCCTGTACGCGGCGCTGTACGACGTGGGCCTCGCCTCGCAGCCGACGGCCACCCACCGCGGCGACGGTCTGGAGCTGTACGGAGTGCGGATCACCCTCCCGGTGCACTGCGCACCGCCGCAGAACCGCCCCACCCCGGCCGAGCGGGACACCTGCCGGCCGTGGCTGGCGCGGGAGCTGGAGCTGCTGCGGCCGACGCTGCGGGCCGTGGTGGCGCTCGGGGCCTTCGGCTGGCAGGCGCTGCTGCCGGTGCTCGCCGGCGCGGGATGGCAGCTGCCCACGCCCCGTCCCGTCTTCGGCCACGGGGCCCGGGTGCTGCTGCCCGACACGCGCGGCGGCCAAGGACTGCATCTGCTCGGCTGCTACCACCCGAGCCAGCGCAACGTGTTCACCGGCAGACTCACCCCCGCCATGCTCCGCGACACGCTGCGCGACGGCGCCGAACTCGCCGGTCTGCGCCAGCCCCCGGCCGCCGACCGTCGATGACGCCACCGGACGCGGACCCGCCCGATGGCGAACGGCACGCCCGACATGCGCCGTACGGCAACCTGGCGGATGGTGAGCATATGAACCAGCATCACCATCATCACCACCACCATGGCTCGCCCTCAAGGACGCTCGACATCGACACCCGCCTGGTCACGGCCGGAGCGATGCTCACGGTGTGCGGCTCACTGGTGGCGTTCGCCGGTGTGGCACTCGTCGGCTTCGCGGTGGTCAATGCCGGGCGGCGGTGGGTACGGCAGCTGGAGGTGCCGCCTGGCGAACTGGCGGCGGCCAAGCTGCGCCAGGCCAAGCAGGCGTCGCTGGCGGGCATGCAGGCGTGGCAGGCGGCATCGGGGGACGGCGGCAGGTCGGCCCCGTAGCGGAACCGGCGGCCCGGTCAGCCCACCCGGCACGCGCGTTTCACGCCGTGCTTCAATCGCCGCATGATTGATCTTGTCGAGCTGCGCGTGTTCATCGGACCTGACGGGCGTGGCGGAAACCCGCTCGGCATCGTGACCGACGGGACTCAGGTACCGAGCGCGGCCGACCGGCAGCGACTCGCCGCCCAACTCGGCTTCAGCGAGACCGTGTTCATCGACGATGCCACGCGTGGTGCGGTCGACATCTACACCCCCAGCTCGCAGCTGGCCTTCGCCGGGCATCCGCTGGTCGGCACCTCCTGGCTGCTGCGGGAGCGCGGACAGGTGGCGGAGGTGCTGCGTCCGGCGGCCGGGGAGGTACGGACCTGGCCGGAGGACGGGTTCAGCTGGATCCGCGGGCGCGCGGAATGGGCGTCCGGACGGCGTACGCACCAGTACGCCACGGCGGCTGAGGTGGAAGCGCTGCCCGCACCGCCGCCGGGTGAGGGATGGCTGTACGCCTGGGCCTGGCTGGACGAGGCGGCGGGACAGGTCAGGGCCCGGGCGTTTCCGCGGCGCGGTGACGGCATCGTGGAGGACGAGGCGACGGGCGCGGCCGCCGTCATCCTCACCGGAGAGCTGGGCCGCGCGCTGGACATCAGGCAGGGCGCCGCCTCGCAGATCCTCACCCGTATCCGGCCCGACGGCTGGATCGACGTCGGTGGCCGCGTCGCCCAGGCCCGGGGCGAATGACGGACGGTGCCCGTACCGGAGCCGGTGCGGGCACCGTCACGCGGGGGATCACCGTGCGGCGTACACCTTCTCGCAGAACTCGGCGACCTCGTGCTCCGGAAGGTTGCGGACTACATCCGCCTCGCTGATCACGCCGACCAGCCGCTTCTTCTCAAGAACCGGAAGCCTGCGGATCTTCTGGTCCTCCATCAGATGCAGCGCGTCGCCGATGTCCGCGTCAGCGTCGATCCAGTGCAGACGGCTGGCGAGCTCGCGGGCCTTGACGGTCGCCGGATCGCGGCCTTCCGCACAGCACTTGATCACGATGTCGCGGTCGGTGATGATTCCGGTCAGCTTGTCGTGGTCGCAGATGGGCAGCGACCCCACGTTGAGGTCGCGCATCAGTCGGGCGGCCTCCTGGAGGTTCTCGTCCGCCTGGACGCACTTGGCGCCCTGGTGCATGATGTCGCGGGCTTTTCCTTGGAGTGCTGACTTCCGCTTCGCCACTATGGCTCACCTCCTCGGTGATTCCCGGCCATGCCGGTAGTCCTCTGCCAGGGCGAACCCGTGCATACCGAGAAAAGTGCAGATCAATTCCATACTGGGCGCCCGGCGGACATCCCACCATTGGAAACCGCCAAACGGGTGAAATTTCCGCCCGAACGCCACCGTGCTGCCGCCCGCTACCGCACGAACCCGTGCCGGGGTACGCCCCGCGGCTACGCGAGTGGGGGTGGGTCCTGGCGCAATACCAGTGCCAGCAGTCCGGGGAACCGTCGGTCGAACTCCGCACGGCGCAGTCGGTTGACCCGCTTGGGGCCCGCGTCCCGCTGTTCGATGAGACCGGCCTGCCGTAGCACGCTGAAGTGGTGGCTGAGCGCGGCCTTGCCCACCGGTACGTCGAAGCTGCCGCAGGCGCGTGCCCAGTCCTCGGAGGCGGCCAGTTCCCGGACGAGTCCCAGCCGGACCGGGTCGGAGAGCGCGGCCAGGGCGGTCAGCAGCGGGACGTCGTCGGGGTGGGTGTGTTCTGGTGCGGGCCGGTGGCTGCTCATGGACGGATTCTTCCAGTGCCTACCGGGTGGAAACCCGCGCCTGCAGGTGCACCAGCCCCGCGACGCCGAACTGGAGCGTCAGCGGCAGTGTGTGGCTGGTGGTGACGTTCACCTTGGGGAGCAGGATGCTGGGGCCGCCCTGTCCGCCGAAGGTGATGGTCGTTCCCGCCCTGAGCAGGATGCCCGAGGTCGACAGCGATCCGTTGGCGGTGTCGCTGCCCCGCAGCGTGGCGCGGCCGCCGTTAGGGGTCGCCACCATGGCCAGGTGCTCGGGCACGCTGCCGTTGTTGCGGACGGTCATGGTGAGCTGGCCGGTTCCGGACGGTCCGATGTGGGCGACCGCGTCGTGGATCGCCAGGTCGGTGCCGGGGACCTGGATGATCAGCTCGCCCGGTGTGGTGGTGGAACTGCTGGGCGTGGCGGGGCCGGACGGCTGGCTCTGGCCGCCCGAACAGGCCGCTCCCAGCGCGATGATGGCGGCGCAGACCACGGCCGCGCGACTGGTTCGGGCAAAGACGCCATTGCGTGTCATCTCTGCATTATGCGAAACGTAGTTGGCCGTTCCGTGGTGCGCCCCACGAACGACGGCCTCGGCCCGCACCTTTCAGGGGCGCGGGCCGAGGCCGTGGGCCGGCTGGTTCAGCGTGCCGGGTAGCTGTAGGTGTAGCCCTGGGCGTCCAACTGGTCGAGCAGCACCGCGAGTGCCGCGACGCTCTGCGAGCGGTCACCGCCGGCGTCGTGCATCAAGATGATGCCGCCGGGCTTCAGCTCCTGGTTGATGGTCTGCATGATGGTCTGCACACCCGGACGCTTCCAGTCGTTGGTGTCGACCGTCCAACCGAGCGGCCGCAGGCCGTGGTCGGCCGCGATGTTCCGGATCGCCGGGCTGAAGTCACCGCCGGGCGCACGGTAGTACCAGAGCTTCGCCCCGGCACCGGCCGCGTCGGATATCTCGCGCTGGGCGTCGACTATCTCGTGCGTGTTGTAGTCGAGGGACTTGTGGCTCTGCTGCTCGTCATGGTGGACCGAGTGGTCGCAGAGCCGGTAGCCGGCCGCGGTGATCTCCTTGGTGAGATAGGGGTAGCGCGCGGCGTTGGGGCCTATCTCGCAGAAGGTGGCCTTCGCGTGGTGCTGCTCCAGCAGCGCCAGCACCTGCGGCGTCCACCGCGGGTCGGGCCCGTCGTCGAAGGTCAGCGCCACCGACTTCCCGCCGTCCTCCGTGCCGTGCTGGATGGCGGTGCTGACCAGCGGCACGCCGGTCGGAGCGGCGCCGGACGGGGTGCCGGGCTGCGGGGTGGAACTCGGCGCCGGAGCGGGGGCGGAGGCGGAGGCGTGCCGCGCGGGCGCCGACGAGGCGGGCGACGACGGTGCGGAGGCGGAGTTGCCCGTCGGGCCTGCCGAGGGAGTGCCGGACCCGGAGGCCGAGGCGGAGTTGGCGACGGAGGCGGAGGGGGAGACGGACGACGGCTGGCCGACCGGAGCGGTGTGCGCGCTCACATGTGGACCGCACGCCGCCAGGGCGGCGCCCGAGAGGGTCACCACAACGGCTGCCGTCGTCCTCTTCGCACTGGCGAATGCCACAGCTGTACCTCCAACGGCATCCTGGACAGACACCTGAGTTGCACTTTCAGTAACGCTTTATGCGCGGTGAGTACGGATCGGGTGGCGGGCGGGAATCAGCCAGTTCGGCCGCGAGCATGTGATGCGATGAGCCGCACCTTATGACTGGTGGTGGCCGGCTCGCTCAACTCCGGTTCACCCCATGCAGGGGATCGGGTACGGAGAGTCCGATTTGCGTACTATGTCGTCAACCGTAGAGGAAGCTTGGCCGCTGGCCCAGGCTGTTTGATGTGAGATACGTCCCTTATGTACTACGACTCGCGCGTGACATGAGGGGAGGCGGGGTGACGTTTCCGCTCGTTCGGCTGACGCCGGCCGCTCGGCCGTGACGGCAGCCCCGCTGCCTCAACTCACTCAGTATGGCGGCGCGTTGAGGCATTCCGCACCGGTGCGGTGCGCGGCACTGGGCGCCGAGGCCGCACCGAGGGGTGGCAGGGCCTGGATGGTTGCGACGATGCGCGGGAGAAGCCTGTGGTTCGTGTGGCTGGTGATCACTGGGATGCCGACGGCGGCAGGCAGGCGGTGCTCGCACTTCTGCCAGGAACGCTGGACGACGATACGTAGCCGCCTGCCGCGGACGGGGGTTCGACGGGCGAGGTCAGCTCGCGGCTTCGTACTTCTCCAGTACGTCGCGGGGAATCCGGCCGCGCGGGCTGACCTCGATGCCCTGCTCCTTGGCCCAGGCGCGGACCTTCACCGGGTCGGGGCCGGTGGCGGTCGGCTGCTTGCCGGGGCTCCGGCGCGCCCCTCCGGTCTTCCTGCCGTGACGGATGAAAGGCGCTAGCGCCTCAAGGAGTTTGTCGTAGTTGTCGGCTCCGAGGTCGATCTCGTAGCCGATGCCGTCGACACTGAAGGTGTGGGTGGCAATGTCGTCACCGGGTTCACCGTCGATGTCGTCGGTGAAAAGGGTGATCACGCGCTGAACCATTGTCTTGGATCCTTTCCAGGCAGGCCAGTGGATGCTACCCGCGTCTGCTGCATGGACCCAAAGCATGGGGAAGTATTGGCTGTTCCGATCCCCTTGGCGACACCGGCCAACAGCCGTACCGCTCAAGTGGTGCGTGGCGGTAGGGGCAGCGGGAGACCTGGCAGGCCGTCGAGACTGAAGCCCACGTGCTCCTTCTTCTCGCAGTAGGCGGAGAAGGACTCCTCGGTCTCCCGGGCGAAGCGCTGGGTGTGCAGGGTGCGGTCCTCGCGGTAGTCCAGGTACGGCACCGCGTATCCGCAGGTGTCGCTGATGCGTTCCGCGGTGACCACGATGACGGCGCGCAGGTCCGTGCGGTCGCGGAACTCGTCGCTGAAGTGCGGGAGCAGATCGTCCCAGCGCGGGTCGTCGCGGAAGACCGGCTCACCCCGGCCGTGGACGCGGACGATGTCGGGCGGGCCGGTGAACGCGCACCACATCAGGGTGATGCGGCCGTTCTCCCGCAAGTGGGCGATGGTTTCGGCGCCGCTGCCGCCGAGGTCGAGATAGGCGACGGTGCGGTCGTCCAGCACCGCGAAGGAACCGGCGAGGCCCTTCGGCGAGACATTGACATGGCCGTCATCGGCCAGTGGCGCGGTGGCCGTGAAGAAGACGTGCTGTTCTTCTATGAACTCCCGCAACCGGCCGTCGATTCGCTCGTGAGTCTTTCCCATGAAGCCATTGTCGTCGCCCGGCACCGTGGCCGCCCGCCTTTTCTCCGGCCGTGACATCAGCGGGTAGCGTGCGATGGTGGCCCGATGGCGTTACGGGCATGTCATCCGGGGCCAACCCCCGTAACCGCGCGGTAATCGGCTGGGCCGACGGGCTGTCACATCCGGCTCTTACCGTCCGTCGCATGACGGATACAGTCGCGCACTCCGCCGAAGGACCCTCCACCGATACGCCGTCCGCCGACCGGGGCGCGGCACCGCTGCGCAACTACGCCAAGTTGGCGGCCGACGAGAGCCGGGAGGACTACTCGCTGCGCTACGCGCCGCATTCCTTCCGCCGATGGTCTCCCGGAATGGTCGCCTCCACTGCGTTGGGCGGTATCGCCTATCTCGCCGACTTCGCGATCGGCGCCTCCATCGTGATGGCGTACGGGTTCACCAACGCGGCGGCAGCGATCGCGACCGCCGCCGTGGTCATCTTCCTGACCGGGATTCCGATCGCCCGTGCGGTCGCCCGACACGGTGTGGACATGGATCTGCTCACCCGGGGCTGCGGATTCGGCTACTTCGGTTCGACGCTGACGTCGCTGATCTACGCCAGCTTCACCTTCATCTTCTTCGCGCTCGAAGGCTCGATCATGGCGCAGGCCTTCCATGAGGCGCTGCGTCTGCCGCTGTCGGTCGGGTACCTGATCACCACACTCATCGTGATCCCGTTCGTCTTCCGGGGGATGAGCGCGCTGGCCAAGCTGCAGGCGTGGACGCAGCCGGTCTGGCTGATCGGCATGGCACTGCCCTTCGTCGTCCTCGCCGCGACCGCGCCCGGGAAGTTCGCGTCCTTCACGCAGTTCGGTGGTACAGGCGGTGTCGGATCCGGCTTCTCCCTGATCGGCTATGGAACGGGCATCGGCATCGCGCTCTCGCTCATCGGGCAGATCGGCGAACAGGCCGACTATCTGCGCTTCATGCCCGCCAAGACCGAACAGAACGCCAGGAAGTGGGAGTTCGCCGTGCTGGCAGCCGGGCCCGGCTGGGTGGTGATCGGAGCACTCAAGCAACTCGGCGGTGCGTTCCTGGCGTTCTGCGCCCTCGAAGCGGTCGGCCCGTCCCATGCCCTGGAACCGATCGCGCCGTACGTCCAGGCGCTGCGCCCCTGGTTCGGGGCCGCCGCCCTGCCGGTCGCCGCGGTCTATGTCGTGGTCTCCCAGATAAAGATCAACACGACCAACGCCTACTCCGGCTCGCTGTCGTGGTCGAACTTCTTCTCGCGGATCACCCATCGGCACCCGGGCCGCGTCTGGTACATCTTCCTCAACATCGGCATCTCGCTGGCGCTGATGGAACTGAACATGTTCAGCGCCCTGAACTCACTGCTCGGCTTCTACTCCAACGTCGGGATCGCGTGGATCGCCTCGGTCGCCGCCGACCTGGTGATCAACAAGCCGCTGGGGCTGAGCCCGAAGTACATCGAGTTCAAGCGGGCCTACCTGCACCCGGTGAATCCGGCGGGCTTCGGGGCCATGGCCGTCGCGTCACTGGTGTCGATCGCCGCCTTCTTCGGTGCCTTCGGAAGCCTCGCGAAGGCGTTCAGCACCTTCATCGCACTGGGGCTCGCCATGGTGCTCAGCCCGTTGATCGCCTGGCTGACCCGGGGCCGCTACTACCTGGCCCGGACAAACCCGGTGAGCGGCCCGGGCGTTGAGGTCGCGGACATCACCGCCACCTACACCTGCGCGGTCTGTGAGACGGCCTATGAGCTGCCGGACATCGCCGACTGTCCGGCGCACGGCGGGGCGGTCTGCTCGCTGTGCTGCAGTCTGGACGCCGGGTGCCACGACAGGTGCACCAAGCAGCCGGGCGACGGGCCGGTCCTGCTGCCGCTGCCGACGCTGCGCGGCGCCTGACCCGGCGGCGGTGACGGTTGCGGTTGAGGCCGCAGACGCGGTGTTTATCGGCTGCTTATGGGGGCCCTGGACGGTGGAGAGAGCGATTCCGCCGTCGGCGAGAGAAACCGGAGTACCCCATGGGCCCCCACGATGCCGAGCCTGTCATGCACACCGCCTTCGTGGTCCGTCGTGGCGTGTAGCGGATGGATCTTCCAGAGGGCCACGCCCTGATGCGGATCGATTTGGACGCCCGCGCCCTGGGCCACGTCAGGTTCGCCCTGTCGCCGCTGCACACCCTCACCGAGGCGCTGCTGCTGATGCGCGGTGCCGCCGACCCCGGACGGAGCGGGGTGGCGCGGCACGTCGCGGAGACCCTCCGCGCCCGCCGACTGGTCCTGCTGGCCGCGCTGTTCGGCGAAACCTCGGACTACATCCCCGACTTCGTCACCCCGCGGCCGGTCAGCTACGAGGAGTGCGTGGACAGTGAACTCCACCGGATAGCCGCGGCGCGACCGGAGCGGGTCCGCCAGGAGATCGCCCTGCTCATCCACGGTGGTCCCGGGATCCGCGGGCTGGCCGACAGTCCCGTGCCCCGGCCGCTGCTGCGGGCATTACACCGCGGTGAGCGCGTGCTGGCCGAACAAGTCGCCGCGGAGCTCGCCGAGTTGTGGCAGACGGCCGTCCACCCGCACTGGCCGGGCCTGCGGGCCCGGATGGAGGCCGACATCGCGCACCGGGCGCAGCTCATCGCCCGCCAGGGCATGGTCAGCATGCTCGTCGGCCTCCATCCGTGGATCGAGTGGGGCGGCCATCAGGTGCGGCTGGCCGGTCCGGCCCGTACCGAAGTGCGGGGCGCCACCGGCCTGTTACTGGTGCCCAGGGTGTTCGGTACGAACCTGATCACCATCAGCGGTTTCCGTGACCGCCGTGACCGCCGCCAGCCGCTGCTGATGTACCCCGCCCTGCTCGTGCCGGACACCCCGCGGCCCGCCGCACCCTCCGCGCGCGAACTCCTCGGCACCACCCGCGCGATGCTGCTCGCCGATGTGAGCACCCCGCGCAGCACGGCCCAACTCGCCGGGCGGCACGGCCTCAGCAGGAGCACCGTCTCCTACCACCTCGGTGTCCTGCACCGCGGCGGTCTGGTCACCAAGACCCGCGACGCCCGCCGGGTGCTGTACCAGCGGACCCACCGGGCCGACCGGCTCCTGCTCACCCCGGCGCTCGGGGTGCCGGTGGAGATCGGCGGAGTCGAAGGCGGACCTGACGGAGGAATTGAAAAGGATTCGAGGGGGGATTCGAGCCCCTTCGAATCAATTGCCGCGGCAACGGCACCTGGTGTTCCGTGATGTCGCCCAGTCATCGCCGGAGGGACTCACGGGGGAGCCACCTTGAGCGGATCCACGAGGCGCAGGCGCGCCCGCGCGCTGCCAACCGCGGTTCTCACCGGGCTGCTTGCCCTCCTGCTCGGCCTCCTCGGGGCGACACCGGCGGTGGCGGGCTGCGCCTGACCCGCCAGGACACAGGCGCCGAACGGGCTGCGGCCGCCGGTCTACAGGGGGGACCGGCGGCCGTACGCCTGTGTCCTGAACCCGCCAGGGAAGCGGCTTCAGGAGGCGGGGGACCACTCACCGATGCGGACCACGGCGAGCGTGATGTTGTCCGGGCCGCCCGCCTCGATCGCCGCCTTCCACAGCTCGAAAGCCGCCCGTCCGTCCTCGTACTCGCGCAGCAGGCGGTCGATCACGTCATCGGGTACCGGATCGGTCAGCCCGTCGGTACACACCAGATAGCGGGCGTCCTCGGTCAGCGGGTGGCGCAGGACGTGTGGATGGACGTCGCTGAACTCGATGGTGCCACCGAGCGTCTGCGTGACGATGGGCGTGGTGCGCTGCCCGGGAGCCAGCGGCGGGTTGTCGTCTACGCTGATCTGACGCAGCCCGTCCTGGCCGATGTGGAAGACCCGGCTGTCGCCGACGTTGAAGGCGAGGACGGACTCCGGCAGTACGACGACGCCCGCGACCGTGGTGCCCATGGTGAGCAGATCGGGGTTGGCCTCGGCGGCCGCGTACACGTCGTGGTTGCAGGCGTTCAGCGCGTCGCGGACGGCCGACTCGGTGTCGAGCGCACGGCCGACCCGGGACAGGCGGCGCACGGTCAGCGCGCTCGCCACCTCGCCTCCCGGCTGCCCGCCGAGCCCGTCGGCGGCCGCGACGAGCAGCGGCGTGCCGAACGGGAACAACAGGGTTTGCGGGTTGTCGGTGACGGTTCCGCACAGTGTCCACGGCCCGACCCCGAGGCTGTCCTCGTTGTGCTCGCGCACCAGTCCGACGTGGCTCAACGCGCTCACCGCGATATAGGCCATGACGGCTCGCCTCCCGTCCCGGCGGGCGTACTGCCTCTGTCCCATTGTCGCGCCCGGTCCGGCGGTGTGCGCAGCGATCAAGCCGCCGACACCGACCGCCTTTCACCTGCGAGCTCACCGTAGGCAGGGCGCTCACTGCGGGAAAGCGCCGACGCGGAGCGGCCGCCGCGCGGCGATGGGTCAGGGGAGCCGCACGGACTGGGCGTGCCGGAAGACGTTCTTCGGCACGCCGCCGGTCTCGGCGTAGACGTCCCGGTACAGCTCGCGGAGCCAGCTCAGGTGGCGGGCGTCGTCCGCCGGGTCGGTCCAGTGCGTCTGGTAATGCAGCTTCAGTACGGAGTCGCGCTGGGCCACCGCCGTGTCGCCGGGGGCGACGGCGTTGATCCGGCCACCGTAGGAGTCGACCAGCACCAGCGCGTCCGGATTGGCGTGGTCATCGCGGGTCAAGTGCTTGCAGAGCGCCGTGATGTGGGCGTCGGTGAAGCCCTTGCGCATGTACGCCGACTTGTGCTCCGCGCCGCGCCAACTGTCGTGGTTCCTCGCCACCGCCTACCTGTACAGCGTGGTCAGATCGTCGTGGGGCCTCCTGCGCGCCCCCGGCACGGTGGCTAGAGTGGTCATGCTCATGACCAGTAACCCCGGTGGTGGCAGTCTGTCAGGCCCCCTGCGCAACCGACGAGGGCGGACGCGGCTCGCGATGGCGGCCGTGCTGCTCGGGCTGCTCCTCGCGGTGGCCTGGTCCGGCTGCGAACCGGACGGGCACGACGGGCGCCAACCCCCCCAGGGCGGACCGTGGTTCGGCGTGCTGGAGGTCAACCAGGCCTCGGCGGAACGGCTTTCCGGTACCGGGCTGAACCGGGCCGTGCTCAGCCTCGACTGGAGCCGGTACCAGCCGGGCCCGGGCCGTACCGACGCCGGGTACGTCGCCCGGGCCGCCGCTCTGGTCGCGCGGCTGAGGGCCGAGGGCATCGGCGTCGTGCTCGACCCGGGACTGCACCACCCGCCGCCCTGGGCCTTCGCGCTCCCCGGCGCGACGCGCTTCCGGAACCAGTACGGGGTGGAATGGCACGGATCCGAAGCCGACGGCACCGCGGTGGCCAACGCCGTGTTCGACACCGCGGTGCGCACCGCCGAAAACCGCTATCTGCGCCGGATCGCCGCCGACCTGGGGAGCGGAACCTTCGCCGCGATCCGGGTCGGCGGCCTGCTCAGCGGAGAGCTGCGCTACCCGCCCGCGGTCGACGAGGCTGGGCACCATGACTCGATCTGGTACTTCGACTCCGGTGCCCGGGCCTCCGCTCCGGTCCCCAACTGGCAACCGGGCAAGGGCGGCAGGGCGGATACCGAGCGCTCGGTGCGCGGCTATCTCGGCGCGCTGACCGGCTATGAGCGCTGGCTGCTCCAGGCCACCGCCGCCGCCTTCCCCCGGGGGCAACTGCAGGTCCTCCTTCCTGGTTGGGGGCTGCGGCCAGGCCAGGTGGCCGCAGCGATCGACGACAACCTCGACGGCCGCAGCCGGGCCGAGCAGGACGGAATGCTCTCCTCCGGACTGGCCTGGGACGGCCAGGTCCGGGCTCTGGCGGCGTACCGAAGCCGCGCTCTGGCCTATACGACCTGGCTGGACGCGCCCTCCGGAGGACGGACCCCGCAACTGGTCAGCCCGGTCGAGTACTTGGCCGGGCTGGTGGCCGCCGCCGGTGTGCCGGTGGCCGGTGAGAACACCGGACTGAACGCCACCAGTCGGGCGCCGAAGGACGCCCTGAGGCTCTGCCTGCACCGGGTCCGTGCGCTGCGGCTGGCCGGGATGATGTGGATGAGCCAGCCCGACCTGCTGGCCGGCCGGGCCGGGCTCACCCTGGCCGACTACGCCGGTGCCGTGTCCGCGTTCCGGTCACAGGCCTCGGCGGCCTCGCGGACCACCGGCAACCCGGCCAGCCACCGCGACACCGCTGACGCGTCCAACCCCTCCGCCCGATGGACCGGTACCCCGGAGGCGGTCAGCCAGGCGTCCGACTTGGGCTCGAAGGAGACGCCGAACAGCGGGGTGCCCTCGGCCACCGCGTAGATCTGGGCATGCAGCCGCATCGCCACGATGCCGCTGGCCGCGCCAACGAGCGCCTTGGCCACGGCCGGGTGGAGGCCGGGCCCGGCCAGCACGGTCCGGGCACCGAGCCCGGATCGCCGCGCCACCTCGACGGAGAGCGCGGCGTCGCAGACCGCCGTGCCCAATCCGTAGTCGCCCCGGTCGGAGAGACAGAGGAAGACCACCGGGCGGTCGTCGTCCCACTCGCGTAGCGCGTCCGCGACCGCCGCCGAGACCCGGCTCCGCGTCTGCCGGTCGGGCATCGGCTTGAGGCTCACCAGCAGCGGACGCGTCGCCGGATCGATGCCGGTCTCCGCGCGTACCCGCTCGGCCGACGCCGCGGCCAGCGACTCGGCGGGATCGGGAACCAGCGCCGGGCGCACCCAGCGGGCCGGGCCCGAGGAGAGCAGCCGCCGGCTGCCCGCATCCCGTACCGTCACCGCGGTGGCATGGCGGCAGGCCAACTGCAGTAGCCACCGGGTGGGTTGGGGGGTGTCCGGGTAGGCGCCGATCGCCACGACATGGATCTCCTTGCCGAGCAGCCGGGCGGCGAGCAGCACCGCCGGAAGGATCCGGACCAGCGGCGGCAGACCGCGTCCGAACATCCCGCCACCGCCCACAGCGACGGTGTCCGCCCGCAGGAAGGCGCGTACCGCCCGGGCGGAGGTGGTCCGCACGGCGGTGAGACCGTGCAACCGGGTGACGGCGTCCGGATCCCGGCTCACCACGGTGAACCGGTCGCGCCGGTCACCGGCGAGTTCGGCGAGCCGGACCAGGATGGACTCGTCGCCGGTGTTGCCGTTGCCGTAGTTGCCGATCAGCAGGGCGCGGCCCGGGCGGCGGCGCCGGTCCCGCAGCAGGTGGCGGATCTGGCCGCCGGTATCGAGCGGCGCGTGGCCGACCGGCCCGGACGCGGCCTGGTAGACGGCGAGTTGGGCCTCGGCGATGCGGTCCCAGTCCAGGCGGCGCACGCTGGCCGGACCGGCGGCGCCCAGCGCCGCGCAGTGCTCCGGGTCGGCGGCGAGCTTGGCCAGCGCCTCGGCGTAGGCGGTGATGCCGCCCGGGGGTACCCGCACCCCGACGGCGTCGCCGACCAGCGCGCTCAGGCACGGGATGTCGTACGCGAGCACCGGCGTCCCGGTGGCCAGTGCCTCCGCGGCGACCATGCCGAAGGTCTCGTAGCGGCTCGGCATGCAGACGAGCCGCGCCCCCGCGAGCAGATCGAAGCGGGCGGTTCCGTCCACCCGGCCGAGCCAGCGCACCCGCTCGGCGATGCCCAGCTCCTGGGCAAGGGCGCGCAGTTCCGCCTCGTCCGGTCCGTCCCCGGCGATGTGCAACCGCGCGTCGATGTGCGGTGCCGCCTGGGCGTAGGCGCGAAGCAGCAGATCGAGGCCCTTCTGCGCGATTTCCAGACGGCCGAGATAGAGCAGATCGCGGCGGGCGGCGGTGCCGGGGGAGCGGCGGTCGAACGCGGCCGGTTCGAGGCCGTTGGGCACAGCCGTCACCCGCGCGGCAGGATTGCGGCCGCGCAGCTCGTCGGCGAGGTCCTCACTGACCGCGACCAGCGAACTGTGCGAGGCCACCCCAAGCCGCTCCACCGCACCGAACGGCAGCTTGTACTGGCGCGACTTGTCCCGGGCGAACAGCCACTGCACCACGCCGACCACTGGACGGCGGGTCAGATACGGTACGCAGAGGGAGGAGACGGGCGCGGCGAAGTCCTCCACCACGACATCCGGGTCGGTACGGCGGACCAGCAACCACAGCCCGCCCAACACGGCGGCGAAGTAGCCGAGTTGGGCGGTGAACCGCACGCGCCCCAGCGGCCCGAGGCGCGGCCCGAACGGCACGTACCGTACGCCGTCGACAACGGCCGGGGCCGCCCCCGGCCAGCGGGCGCAGGCCACGGTGACCTCGACGCCGTCGGCGGCCAGCCGCCGGTTCACCTCATGGGTGCGGACCGAGCCGCCGCCCGCGCCCGGCTGCCGCGGATCCTCGAACCCCAGATGCAGCACGCGGTACGGACCGGGCCTGCGGCGGCGCGGCCGTACCGCCAGTGCGGCCAGGGCGCAGACGGTGACGGCACCGAGTCCCCACAGCACGGGGTGCGCACGCAGTGCGGCCAGCGCGGCCCAGGCCGCCGCGCCCGCCACCAGGGCGGTCGCCGCACCGGCGGCCGGTCCCAGACCGCGGACCCGACGGCGCGCCAGGGCGACCAGCATGAGCGCGGCCGCGCCGAAGACGGCGGCCGCGGACCACGCGAGGGCGGCCGGGTCCCCCGAGGCGACCGCGAAGCCCGCGGCGCCCACCAGGCAGACGCCGCCGAGCAGCACCAGCACCGGACGCACCGGACCCCAGGCCTGGAAGAGCGTGGTGACCAGGTTGACCGTCGCCGCGGCGAGCCCGGCCAGACCGAGCGGCAGCAGCAGCCCGGCGGCGGAGGCGTACCGAGCGGGCAGTACGAGCCCGAGCACCCGCGGCGGGCAGGAGGCCACCACGGCGGTGACCGCGATGGCGGTGATCCAGTGCAGCCGAAGTACCCTGCGGAAGTCCTCACTTGGCACCCTGCCGCCGCCCTTCGGACGGGCGGCGGCGAGCCGCGGGAAGACGACCATGGCGAGCGCGGTGGCCAGGAAGAGCGGCACCCGGGCCAGTACCAGCAGCGCCTGGTACGTGGCCAGATCCGCCGACGCGCCGCGCACGGCGGAGGCGACGAGCACGTCCAGGGTGAGCAGGACCGAGACCAGCGTCTGGATGCTGCTGATGGCCGTGGCCTGCCGCCACAGTTCCCGACGCTGCTGCGCCCCGTCCCTGACGCCGTCCTGGACTCCGCCGCGCGGCCCCAGCAGATCGCGCCGCATCGCGAACAGCCCCGCGGTCGCGGCCACACCGGCACCGACCGCGAACGCGCCGATCACCCCGGCGCTGCCCCAGCCGAGGGCGGCAGCGGTCACCGCAGCGGCGATCCGCACCGCGACCTCGGTCACCCGCAGCGCGCCGAGCCGCCCGAAGTCCTGGCGGCCCTGCAGATATCCGGCCGCTGCCGACAGCAGCATGATCAGCACGCAGGCGGCGGCGAGCGTTGCCAGCAGCGGCGGTCCGGCATACCGGCTGACGGCCGCACAGGCCGCCGCCGCGCACACCACGGACAGGCCGAGGCTGAGCCGCAGACAGTTGCGCAACGACTGCCGCCGCCGCGCGCTGCCCGCCGCGCTGACCGCCACCTCGCGGGCGAGAACCCAGGGCACCGTGGCGGAGGCCAGCGTTCCGACGGTCAGCAGCACGGAGGAGACGGCGGCGTAACCGGCGTAGGCGGACGGCGGCAGAAGGCGTACGAGGATGAGGGAGAGCCCGTAGTTCGCCGCGCCGACCAGCACGGTGGCGGCGGTGAGCAGCGCGGCGCCCCGGTCCAGCCGGGCGGTGGCCGGTGGTGGCGGCGCGAGGACATCCGGTTCGGCGGCTGGTGTGGCGACGGTGCTCATCGGCGCCCGCCCTTCCCGTGATCCGCCCCGGCGGTGAGCGGACGGACGTCGTACACCCGCAGCTGGCCCGCGGTGGCACCGGATTCGGAGTGCAACAGCCGGGCGTGCTCGCCGAGTTGCCCGGTGAGGGCCGGGTCGAGCCGGGTGTAGCCCTGCGCGACCAGCTGGGTGGAGAGCAGCAGGTAGTCGGCGTGGTTCCGGTCGAGGGCGCCGAGGGTGTGCCAACTTCCCAGCCGTACGCCGGGCATCAGGAACTGGGCACTGCCCTCGGTGGCGTCCACGATGCTGCCCTGGGGGATATGGGCGCGGGCCCAGACGAGGGTGCGCCGGTAGGCGTCGTCGTGCCGGGTGTGCACGGCCGCCCACGCCCAGGCGTCGGCGGCCACGGCGATAGCGGCTAGCGCCGCGACCGCGCGGGAGCCGTTCCGGCGGATCCTGGCCGGGGTTGCGGTGGGTTCGGACCGCCGGTCCGCGCCGTGGTGGTCGCTCGCCACTGCGGCGGAACAATCTGTCGGGGGCAAGCCCCCGACACCCCCGGGGGGTTGGTCAGAAATCCCCTGACGCCCCGAGGGGTTGGGCAGGGATCCTCCGATGCCCCGAGCAGTTGGGGACGAACCCCCCGACGCCCCTGGGGATGTGGGGACGCACCCCCCGGAAGACCCGCCCTCGGGGGTTTGGGGTACGTGTTCCCAGGAGGGCCCGCCTTCGGGGGTTTGGGGTACGTCTTCCCAAGAGGACCTGCCCTCGGCGGATTGGGGTACGTGCCCCCAAGACGACCCGCCCGCGGCGGACTGTGGGACGTGTGCCCAAGTGGACCTGCCTTCGGGAGTTTGGGGGCTTGCCCCCAAGAAGAACCGCCGCGACGGTGAGAAACCACGATGGCGCGGACCGGCGGTCGTACGACCACCGTGACCCAGGACACCCCAGCGGCGAAGCACCGCCCGGCGGCGAAGCACCGCCCGGCGGCCAAGTGCCGCCGGACAGGCCGCATCCGTGGCCAGCGCCAGCGCCGCCGTACTGGTGACGACCAGCGGGTAGAACATCTGCTCTTCGAGCGTGCCGAAGCCGATGGCGTAGAGCAGGAAGAACAGCGCGCCCGCCGCCCAGGCGGTGACCACCGACCATGTCGGCCGCGCCGTGAAGAGCCAGGGCCGCCGCGCACGGCGAAGCAGCAGCCAGACGGTGGCGCAGGCGCCGATCGCGATCAGCGTGTACGGGACGCCGAACTGCCCGAGGTTGGCGAGCAGCCGGTGGCCGAGGCTGGCCGAGGCGGTGGCGGTCGGTCGGTTGAAGCCGGTGATCTGCCGGGTGCCGATGGCGCGGGCGACGCCCGCGGTCTTCTGGGTCCACCAGGCCGACCAGCCGCCGGTGGCGGCCGTTGCCGTCACGTACACCCCGTATCCGGCCACCGTGGTGGCGACGGCGGTCAACCGCAGTCGCCGCACCGCCCCTTGGGCACAGAAGGCCAGTACCGCCAGTGGTACGAGGGTGATCAGCGCGTAGAGCTCTTTGGTCGTGATGGACACCGCGAACAGCAGCCCGGCGAGAACGCCGGTGGCGGCGCGGGCGCGGCGCGGCGCCGGGGTACGGGCGAGCACCAGCATGCCGAGGGCAGCGGCGGCGGTGGCCGGGGCCTCCAACATCACTCTGCTGTCGAAGCGGTTGAGGAACGGGTCACAGGCGAGCAGCAGACCGGCGGCAAGGGAGATCGGCAGTCGTACGGTGCGACCGAGCAGCGCGGTGACGGCGACCGCGGTGAGCGAACCGGCGACGGCGTCCACCGGCCGCAGGGCCAGCACCAGGTGCAGCGTGTCGCTTTGCGGGCCAATGGCCTTGATGACGGCGGCGAGCAGCGCGAAGAAGGCTGGAGGGTGCAGTTCGAAGAGGTGGCCGTAGAGGGTGACGCCATGCCCGGTCGCCAGGTTCCGGCCGATGGTGGCATAGGTGATCTCGTCGACGAATACGTCGTACGAGCGGTGGATGAACGCCAGCCGCAGGCCCAGCGAGAGCCCGAAGATCCCGGCCAACGCGGCCGACCAGCGGGCGCGTTGCCAGCCACGGGCTTTAGGTGCCTCGGGTGACGACCGCCGTGCCGGGCGCACCGGGGGATGCTGACGCCAGCCCAGTACGTCACCGTGCCTGGCCAGCCGGATGGCAACCGCGCTGTCGGCAGCGGCATGTGGCGCGATCCGAGCCAGCACCGCCTCGGCGTCCTGCTCGTCGGCGCCGACCAGCAGCAGCGCGGCGTCCGGTCCCGAGCGGTCCACCAGGTCGGTGGCGCGCAGTGCGCCGAGGTCGGCCTCGGCGAGCGCCGCGGCGGGGACCGTGACCAGGGCGCATGCGTCGGTGACGGTCCGGCGCTGCGCAGTGAGGTGCAGCAGTCTGCGCTGCTCGGCGGTGAGCGCGGCGAGCAGATGCCCCGCGGTGGCGTCCCAGCCGAACCGCCCGGCCCACTCGCGGCAGCGCGCGGCCCACTCCTCGGCCCGCTCCGGTGCCCGCACCGCGTGCAACGCGTCGACGAGGGCAGGGGCGAGATCGCCGTCCGGTTCCACCAACCAGCCCGTGGCGCCGGGCCGTACGGTGTCCCGCAGGCCGGGAACGGCGTACGCGACGGCGGGCACCCCGGCGGCGGCGGCCTCCATGACGGACAGGCCCCACCCCTCGCCCATCGAGGCGGTGGCGGTGATCCAGGCGGACTCGGCCAGCCGGTCGCGCTCCTCCCGCGACACCCGGCCGTGGAAGACCACCGCGTCGGTGACGCCCAGTTCGGCGGCGAGCTTCTCCAACTCCGGCCGCGCCTCGCCGTCCCCGACGATGTGCAACCGCACACCGGGCAGCGCCCGTTGGAGCACGGGCACGGCACGTATCAGCTGGTCCACGCGCTTTTGCCGAACGAGGCGGCCGACGCACACCACGCGCGGGTCGCGGTCTCGCCGTACGTGCCGCGGATGCGGGTCCCGGGCGGGCGGCGGTTGTCCGCAGGGGGCGATGTACACCGGTCCCGGCAGCGAGAGCCGGGCGCGGATCTCGGCGCGGGAGGAGGGCGAGACGGCGCCGACGGCGCGCTGCCGGTACACCAGCCGACTGCCGCGGTCCTCCAACCAGCGGCCGAGGGCGGCCATCGGCCCGGGGAACCAGACTCCGAACTGGTCCTGGTGGACATGGTGGATCAGCAGCACGATCGGCGTGCGACGGCGCAGTGCCAGCGGGGTGAAGAAGGGGATGCCGTTCTGCGAGTCGATCACCCCGTCCACCCGGGCGCGGTGGAACAGCAGCCAGAGCAGCACGAACGGGTAGACGGTGAACCGCCCGCCGCCGCGCACCACCGTGCCGTACGGCGTCAGTTCACGCCGTGCGGTGCCGGGCGGGCGCGCGGTGAGGTAGGTGACCCGCACTCCGGCCCTGTGCAGTTCCCCGGCGACCTCCTCGCAGTACAACTCGGCGCCTCCGGCCTGCGGATGGCGGCCGTCACGCCAGTTGCAGACCACCACATGGCGGCCGCGCCATTCGGCCACGCCCGCAAAGGCGTCCGCCAGCGTCCTGGCCCGTGGCTGGGCGGCCGTGCGCAGGTCGCTCACCGGACCACCTCGGGAACGGCCTGGAAGCGGGCCAGCGAACGGTGCAGCCGCCACAGCTCGCGGGCCACCCGGCGCCCGTCGGTCAACGGCCGGAAGCTGGAGCCTTCCTGGTCGCTCCAGGCGACCGGGAACTCCTGCAACGTCAGCCCCAGCGCCCGGGCCCGGGCGATCACCTCCAGATCGAAGGCGAAGCCCGCGGTGGTGATGTCGGCGAAGATCCGCCGAGCGGCCTGCGCCTCGAAGAACTTGAAACCGCACTGGGTGTCGGCGACCGGCCCGGACAGCCGACGGGTCAGCATCCGGAAGCCCGCTCCGCCGACCCGCCGCACCAGTGGTTGACGCACCATCAATTCCGCTCCGGCGCAGCGGCGGGAGCCGATCACCACCTGCCGTCCGTCCTGGAGCAGGGCGAGTGCGTCATCGATGGCGGCGGCCGGGGTGGCGAGGTCGGCGTCGCAGAAGCCGACCCAGCGGGCGCGAGAGGTGACCATGCCGCGGGCCACCGCCGCGCCCTTGCCGCGGCGGGAGCAGCCGGTGACGGTCACCGGAACACCGCTGGCGGCGATCCGGTCGGCGCACTCGGCGGTGCGGTCGCTGCTGCCGTTGTCGATGACCCGTAGGGCGGTGCGCAACGGGAGTTGGCGGAGGTGGTCCGCCAACGCGAGAAGGGTGGGGGCCAGTCTGCGCTCCTCGTTGTAGGCGGGTATGACCACTTCCAGGTCGACGGGCTTGACGGCTGTCGGCGCCAAGTGGGCTTCGACGGCGGCGGGTTGGGGGGCGGCTAAGCTCCGCCGCGCGGGTGTTGTGGGGGGAGCGTCACGTCGTGCCGTGCGCAGTGATTCCATCGGGATCCTCGGTCCAGTGCCAGGTGGTCGGCGCGCGCGCCGGAGTAGCGCGTTCCGGCGCGCGGCCTGGTGGGGGGCCACCTTGCCGGTGTCCGTTTGTCGGGCGCTCGCCCCGTTGCGGAGCGCCTACGGAACCGGCGAGGGTTGAGCGGGCGGTCCGCTGCCGGGTCAGGGCAGTTGGGTGATGGCATGCCTGCGTCAACTTCAGTGACACTATCCGTGGCGGTGCGTGCGCCGACAGCACTCAACGATCTTTTAACAGGGCGGTAGCACGGTGTTTTCCTCGCCCGTCGCGCGAGACCGTCCGCCGGGCCGGGTACCGACAGGCCCCGGAAACGCCGAAGGGGTCGGCCGGTGGACCGGCCGACCCCGCTGGCGGGTGTGCGCTCGTCAGCTTTGCGGCTTGGCCAGGAGCAGTTCGGTGTTGTGGTCCGCCGGTGTGCCGATCTTCTGCGCCGGGGTGGCATACGGGTCGTTGTAGGACAACTCGCGGTACAGCGCGGCCAGTCCGGCGTCCGAGGTGTCGCCGAAGTCGGTGGCGTAGCGGGCGGCCGACTCCACCAGGGTGGTGAACAGCGAGAGCGTGCCATCGCCGTTGTCGGCGATCTCGATGATCCGCGCGTGCTGCGGGTAGTCGATGTGCGAAGCGGTGTTGATCTCCCAGAAGGCGCGCTCGGGCACCGTATGGCCGTGGGCGATGATCTGGTTCTGGTGGGTGTGGCCGTTCACCCAGGCGACGACGTTGGGGTAGCGCTGCAGCAGCGCCACCAGGGCGTTGCCGTCGTGGCGTGCCTCGAACGGGTTGTACGGATCGGGCAGCAGGTTGCCCATGGACCCGCTGGTGTGGTGGCTGAAGATGACGATCAGCTCGTTGGACTGACCGCCGCGCACCGGGTGGCCGTCCGTGTCGTACCAGTGGTTGCTGTGCGACTGGAGCACTGACTCCAGCCAGTTCAACTGCGCGGTGCCGAGGGAGCCGTCGGCGAATCCGGCCCGGTTGGTGGTGTCCAGGCTGATGCCCAGGACACCGTCCGAGATCGGGAACGTGTAGTACAGCCGTCCGCTGTCGGCGGCCGACGTGCTGAAGCCGTGGCCCACCGGACCGGGGCCGGTGTAGGCGGGGTTGAGATGGGCCTGGGCGAACTCCTTGGGCGTGAACGGTACGCGCCGCGGATCGGGCGTCACCTCGCGCACCGGCCCGCCGTCGCTCAGCAGCCGGGCGAGCTCGGCGACCGCCTTCGCCGGATCGTTGCGCAGGGCGTCGGCCAGCTTGGCCGCGTCGGCGTCATCGCAGCCTTCGAGCTTGCGGTCGCCGGTGTAGAGGGAGTTCAGCAGCCCCAGGTCCGGCAGCGAGCCCTCGATGCTGTCGTCGTGGTTGCCGACCGTGGTGTACCAGGGGGTGCGCAGACCGGGTGCGGTGAAGCTGCCGCCCGCGGCGGACAGGAAGCCGGGTATCTGAGGGAAGCCGTGCGTCTTGTAGGAGTCCTGGAAGGATGACTCCGGGTTCCAGTACGCCGAACTGCCGGAGTTCTGTACGCCCTCGTAGCGTTTCGGATCGCCGCTGTTCGGGGTGATCGCGCCGCCGCTCATGACGGAGAGATACCAGTCGAGTTCGATCTGCTGGTGGTTGTCGGTGTTGTCGCCGGTCGCCATGACCAGGGAGAACGGCTTGCCGGTAAAGGGGCCGCCGGACAGTGAGTTGATCCGCTCCACGAGCGCGGAGGCACCGCGAACCGTCAGCGCCTCCTGTGGGCGGTACGCGCTGTCCAGGTACTGGGCGAGGTACTCGAATCGTACCGGGGACTCGGTGTCCACCAGGTGCAGGTCGGTGAACTGCACGAACGAGGCCAGCGCGGTGCGCCGGTCATCGCGCGTCGACGCCGCCGCGGCGAGGTCGGTGCGCACCACCAGGGGCCAACCGGGGCCGGACTGCAGCCGCTTGTACGCTCCACCGCCGGTCGGCGTGGCAACCTGCTCAAGCGTGGTGCCCGCGGTGCGGACGGCTCGGGTGGCGGTGGTGGCCAGGGCGCGATCGCGCGTCGCGGCGGACGCGAACCGGCCGTCGCCCAGGGCCAGGGCCGCTGCCGCGGCCGAAGCGCCGGTGATGAACTGGCGTCTGCTGTATGCGGGCATACCGCGTTCTCCTGACGGTCGATCGGGACAACTCCGTGCGCGCAGGTCGCCGAGCGCGCCCATGGCCCCGACGCCGGGCTACCAGCAAGTAACGCGCCGTCGGCCAGCATGCCCGACCGACCTTGGTTGTCCTGTGAACAACCGGCGAAGTATTGGTGAGGAATCGTCGTCCTGTTGGCCCTCAGGAGACCTCGTTCGCCGGGCTGGACGCCCTGCGGGGGGTGGGGAGACCGCGGTCGTTCTGCAGTGACCACAGATCCTGGAACAGGCCTGGCACGGCGACGAGTTCGGCGAATGTGCCCTGCTGGATGACGCGGCCGTGGTCGAGCACCACGATCCGGTCGGCGATGGTCACGTTGGTCAGCCGGTGGGTGACCAGTACGACCGCCCGGTTCGCGGCGATGTCGCGCAGACCGGAGAAGACGCGGTGTTCGGCTCGCGCGTCGAGTGCGGCCGTCGGTTCGTCCATCACCAGCAGCCCGGCAGGCCGGTGGAACGCGCGGGCGAGCGCGATGCGTTGCCACTGGCCGCCGGAGAGCTCTTCGCCGCCGAGCCACTCCCGCGCCAGCAGTGTGCGCAGGCCGTAGCGAAGACCGCTGACCACCTCATGGGCACCGCTGGCCTCGCACGCTTCCCACACCGCGGCGTCACCGCACGAGGCGGGCTGCCCGAGGGTGATGTTCTGGCGTGCCGACAGCGGCCAGCGCGCGTACTCCTGCGGCACCACGGCGACACGTTCCCATGCGGCGATCGGATCCACGTCCCGGGTGTCCACCCCGTCCCAGCGGACCACGCCGGACGTGGGCAGGTAGAGCCTGGTGAGCAGCTTGGACAAGGTGGTCTTCCCGGAGCCGTTCTCGCCCACCAGCGCCAGCACCTCGCCCCGGCGAACCGTCAGCGTGACACCGTCCACCGCGTTGCGGTCCGCGCCCTCGTACCGGTACACGAGGTTGTCCGCGCGGACCTCCCGCGGCTCCGTGGGCAGCGCGTCGCCGCGCCGCAGGCGGTATCCACCGGCCTCGTCCAGGAACTGCGACCAGTCGTCCACGTACATTCCGGTACGGAACATCCGAGCGCCGCCGCCGACCAGGCTCTGCACCGACGAGGTGACGGTGCGCAGCGCGAAGATCGCCGTACCGGCCGATGCCACCGACATCCGCCCGGTGGCGAGCAGCAGCATCAGCGCCGCCCACACCAGGCTCGACGCGAGGCCGCCCGCCGCCGCGCCGAGCAGGGCCGTACGGGCGCCCTTCCCGACGGCCCGCCGTTCCGAGGCGTTCACCCGGTCGGTGATCCGCCGGTACTTGCCGAGCAGGAAGCGCGCCATGGTGCCGGAACGGATCTGGTCGGCGGCGTGGGTGTCCGCCATGTGCCAGCGAAGAACCGACAGCATCCGGCGGTGGCCCATCATCTCCATGGCCGCCAGGTAGGAGACCCGCGCGCTGCGCACCTGCGCCACCCCCTGCGGAAGTCCGGCCAGCAGCAGCAGCGGCAGCAGGACGGGGTGCAAGGCGGTGAGCACTCCCGCTCCGGCGATCAGCGAGGCGGTCGCGGAGAGCAGGTCCTGGCCTTCCTGGATGAGGTCCTGTGACACCTGCGCGCCGCGCTCCGCCGCCTCCCTGCGGTCGTTGAAGCCGGGGCTGTCGTATGCGGCGAGTTCCACATTGACCGCCGCGTCCAGCAGCATCAGTTCGGCTTCCTGGGACATCAGGGGGGCCAGCCGGGCGGACAGCCAGTTGACCGCGATGCCGAGCACCGCCCGCAGCCCGGCCGCCGCCGCCAGGACGGCCAGCGAAGGCCATGCCGCCCACAGCCGTTCCGCGATCCGGCCGGAGGAGATGAGCGCCGTGATCGTCCCGGTGGTGGCGAGCAGCCCGAACGCCTGCGACACACCCGAGACGACCTGGCAGACGAGCAGCCCGAGGACCGAAGGCCGGTCCGCGCCCCATGCCAACGCCAGTGAACGGCGGACCAGTTGCGGAAGCTTGCGCGCCATCTGCCGTGTGGTGATGGACTTTCCGGCCTTCCAGCGCTGGTCGCCGTCGAGCTGGAAATCCAATTCATCGTCAGATTGCGCTGGGACAGTGGTTTCGACCATGGCGCCCCCATTCAGGTCGGGGTGCTTCACCCGACGGGATGGCCGGACGCTATTCGGGACGGCGGTTGCCGTGGCGGTCGTTCGCCGGAAGAACGCCCGATCGAGTGGGGGCGCGCGGTGGCCTTTTCCGCGATGGCGAGACCGCTGGCGCGATCCGCCGGTGGCGTCGGCGAAGCGGTCCGCGCCGCGGGGGTCGCCCGCCGCGGCGGCGGGGAGTTCCGGCCGCCGCGACGGCGGCCACCCCTCCCCGTCGAGGATCCGTGTATGCGCCGGACAGGGCTTAGAAGAAGCCTCCGTCATCGTCCGAGACGTCCTCGTAGACGTCCGTGTTCTCGTAGACGTCCGTGTTCTCGTAGTAGTTGTTCTCGATGACCGTGCGCGGCTCGTCGTCCTCCAGCATTTCGCCGATGAGGGCGCCGCCCACCAGGCCCGCCACGCCCGCGCCCACCACGGCGGCGGTGCTGTGGCCGGGGCGCTGCTGCGGGTAGCCGGGCTGCGCGTACCCGGGCTGGGCGTACCCGGGCTGCGGGTACCCGGCCTGGGGGTAGCCCGCCTGCTGTGGGTAGCCGGGCTGGGCTGCGCCCTGGGGCATGTAGTACGGCGGGGGAGTGGTCTGCACACGCTGGGCGCAGGGGCCGCAGGCCTGGATGGGGCGTGCCACTCCCCACTGCGGCGACCACATCACGCTCACACTGCCCGGCGCGTGCGCGGAGTCGAAGAAGCAAGTCACGGGTGCCCCCTTGAGGTTACCGGCGGATCCCGCCGGATAGACGATCGGTACCGCACCCTGCCCGATCCCGTCCGCACAGGGTGCGGCAAGCGTACCCGCGGCCTGTGTGGGGCCTCGGCGTGGGCCGTTCGGCTCTCCTTGACGTCCCGGACGGCCCCTGCCCGGCGTTCCGGGTAAACCCCAGGCTGAGGGGTGGCCGACGCCCGGGCCACCCGGCCGCCGCGACCGAAGCCCGTGCACCGACGACGATTCGGAGGACGTCATGACCGACGCTGTGGCGGACACGTCCAGCCCCGTCACCCAGGAGGAGCTGACCGCACTGGACGCCCACTGGCGGGCCGCCAACTACCTCGCGGCAGGCCAGATCTACCTGATGGAAAATCCGCTGCTGACCGAGCCGCTGCGCCCGGAGCACATCAAGCCGCGACTGCTGGGACACTGGGGCACCTCACCGGGGCTCACCTTCGTGTACACGCATCTGAACCGGGTCATCAAGGACCGCGGGCTGGACGCGATGTGTGTCTGGGGGCCGGGGCACGGTGGTCCCGCGGTGCTGGCGGGCTCGTGGCTGGACGGCAGCTACGCCGAGAAGTACCCGGATGTGAGCCGGGACGGGCACGGCATGCTGCGGCTGTTCCGGCAGTTCTCCTTTCCCGGTGGTGTGCCCAGTCATGTGGCGCCCGAGACACCCGGCTCCATCCACGAGGGCGGTGAGCTGGGCTACTCGCTCGCGCACGCTTACGGGGCCGCGCTGGACAACCCCGATCTGCTGGTCGCCTGCGTGATCGGGGACGGCGAGGCCGAGACCGGGCCGCTGGCCGCCGCCTGGCACTCCAACAAGTTCCTCGACCCCGTGTACGACGGCGCGGTGCTGCCGATCCTCCATCTGAACGGCTACAAGATCGCCAACCCGACGGTGCTGGCCCGCCTCCCCGAGCCGGAGCTCGACTCGCTGCTGCGCGGGTACGGGCACGAACCGCTCTACGTGACCTGCGAGGACGGCGACGAGCCGGAGTGGGCCCACCGCGCCATGGCCGCCGCCATGGACACCGCCGTCGAGCGGATCGCCCTGATCCAGCGCGCGGTCCGCGAGGAGGGTGCCGCCGAGCGGCCGCGCTGGCCGCTGATCGTGCTGCGTACCCCCAAGGGCTGGACCGGGCCCGCCGAGGTCGACGGCCTTCCCGTGGCGGGCACTTGGCGCTCCCATCAGGTACCGCTTCCCGCGGTTCGGGAGAACCCGGAGCATCTGCGGCAACTGGAGGCCTGGCTGCGGTCGTACCGGCCCGAGGAGCTGTTCGACGCCGCTGGGCGTCCGCGTCCACCCGTGCTGGCCTGCGTACCCGACGGGGGCCGCAGGCTCGGTTCCACCGTGCACGCCAACGGCGGGCTGCTGGTACATGAGCTGCCGCTTCCGCCGCTGGAGCGCTACGCCGTCGCGGTGGACAAACCCGGCCGCACGCTGCACGAACCCACCCGGGTGCTCGGCGCGCTGCTTGAGGCCGTCATGGAGGCCACCGCGGAGCGCCGTGACTTCCGGGTGGTAGGCCCGGACGAGACCGCCTCGAACCGGTTGCAGGACCTCTACAAGGCCACCGGCAAGGCATGGCAGGCGGAGGTGCTGCCCACCGACGAGTACCTGAGCCGCCACGGCCGGGTGATGGAGATCCTCTCCGAGCACACCTGCCAGGGGTGGCTGGAGGGCTATCTGCTCACCGGGCGCCATGGGCTGTTCTCCAGCTACGAGGCGTTCGCCCATATCGTCGACTCGATGGTCAACCAGCACATCAAGTGGCTGAAGTCGGCCCGCGCCCTGCCCTGGCGCGCGCCCATCGCCTCCCTCAACTACCTGCTCACGTCGCATGTCTGGCGGCAGGACCACAACGGCTTCTCGCACCAGGACCCCGGCTTCGTCGACCACGTCCTCAACAAGTCGCCGCAGATCGTGCGGGTTTACCTGCCACCGGACGCCAACACCCTGCTCTCGGTGGCCGATCACGTGCTGCGCAGCCGGGACTACGTCAATGTGGTCGTCGCGGGCAAGCAGCCCTGCTTCGACTGGCTCACCCTGGACGAGGCCCGGGCGCACTGTGCGCGCGGCGCCGGGATCTGGGAGTGGGCGGGCACCGAGACCGCGTACGGGGAGCCGGAGGTGGTACTGGCCTGTGCGGGCGACGTGCCGACCCTGGAAGTGCTGGCGGCGGCCCAACTGCTCCGCGTCCACCTGCCCGATCTGGCGGTCCGGGTGGTGAACGTGGTGGACATGGCGAGGCTGATGCCCGAGGGGGTCCATCCGCACGGCATGCCGGACGCGGAGTTCGACGCGCTGTTCCCCCCGGACAAGCCGGTGATCTTCGCCTACCACGGCTACCCGTGGCTGATCCACCGTCTGGCCTACCGCCGGGCGGTCCATCCGCAGCTGCATGTGCGCGGCTACAAGGAGGAGGGGACCACCACGACCCCGTTCGACATGGTGGTCCGCAATGACCTCGACCGCTACCGGCTGGTCATGGACGTCATCGACCGCGTGCCGGGCCTGGCGGTGTCCGCGGCGGCGGTACGGCAGGCGATGGCGGACGTCCGCACCCGGCACCAGGCGTGGATCCGCGAGCACGGCACGGACCTGCCCGAGGTCGCCGACTGGACCTGGACCGGCTGAACGACCTCTCCGGTGGCCCCGGCACGGGATGCCGTCCGGAGCGCTCGCGGCGACCCTGGAGGGACGGCAGCGATCAGGGAGAGGCGGGTGGCGGGGCGCGATGCCGGAGGACTGGACGTGGGAGTACGAGGGCTGGGACCCGGCGGAGGAACGGCTGCGGGAATCGCTGTGCACTCTCGGCAACGGCTACTTCGCCACCCGGGGCGCCGCCCCCGAGGTCACCGGCGGCCCCGCGCACTACCCGGGCACCTATGTGGCGGGCTGCTACAACCGCCTGGTGTCATCGGTCGCCGGACGGCCGGTGGAGAACGAGGACCTGGTCAACCTGCCCAACTGGCTACCGCTGCGCTACCGCATCGCCGAAACCGTCGAGCGGCCCGCCTCCGCCTGGTTCGGGCCCAGCCACCGCGGACTTCTGACGTATCGTCAGGTGCTTGACCTGTGGCGCGGCACCCTCACCCGGCAGCTGCGCTTCACCGACCGGCTGCGCGGGGACCGCCGGCACCTCGGTGTCGAGCAGATCCGCCTGGTCCACATGGGCTCCCCGCACCTGGCCGCGCTGCGCACCACCTTCACCGCCGAGGACTGGTCCGGCGAACTCGTCATCGAATCCGCCCTCGACGGCCGGACCACCAACGCCGGAGTGCAGCGCTACCGCGATCTGGACGGACACCATCTGGGCCGGATCCGCACCGTGGCGGAAGGCCCCGACATCCTGCGGCTGCGGTGCGCCACCAGGACTTCCGGCATCCGCGTCGCCCTGGCCGCCCGCACCACGGCCTGGCCGAACGCCGCCGACGGCAGCGCGCCGCAGCCCGTACCGCTGCGCGTCCGCCTCGGGGAGCGCACCGCGGCCCATCATCTGACCGTGCCGATCGCCCCCGGGCAGCCCGTCGTGGTGGACAAGATCGTGGCGCTGCACACCTCGCACGACCCGGCGACCAGCGATCCCGACGCGGCGGCCCTCGACGAGGTGGCGCGCGCCCCGGGCTTCGCCGACCTGCTCGGTTCGCACCAGGCCGCCTGGGAGCGGTTGTGGCGGCGGGCCGAGCTGGACGTGTCCGGGGAACCAGGCCGGATCCTGCGGCTGCACCTGTTCCATGTGCTGCAGACGCTCTCCCCGCACACCGCGGAACTCGACGTCGGCGTGCCCGCCCGCGGACTGCACGGCGAGGCGTACCGCGGGCATGTCTTCTGGGACGAGCTGTTCGTGCTGCCGTATCTGAACCTGCACTTCCCGGAGGTGTCCCGGGCGCTGCTGGAGTACCGGCACCGCCGCCTGCCGCAGGCCTGCCGGGCCGCCGAGGTGACCGAGCGGGCGGGCGCGATGTACCCGTGGCAGAGCGGCTCGGACGGGCGGGAGGAGGCCCAGATTCTGCATCTGAACCCGCGCTCAGGCCGGTGGTTGGTCGACCACTCCCATCTGCAGCACCACGTCGGCTCGGCCATCGCCTACAACGTCTGGCGGTACGGACAGTCCACCGGGGACACCGAGTTCCTGTACACCAAGGGCGCCGAGATGCTGCTGCGGATCGCCCGCTTCTGGGCCAGCGCCGCCGAGTACGAACCCGCGCAGGGCCGGTACCGGATCCGCGGTGTGGTCGGCCCCGACGAGTACCACGACGCCTATCCGGGCGCCCCGGAGCCCGGGGTGGACGACAACGCCTACACCAATGTGACCGCCGCCTGGGTGCTCGCCCGGGCGCTGGAACTGGCCGCGACGATGCCCGCCCCGCCCAGGGCGGAGCTCTTCGAGCGGATCGGGCTGGCCGAGGACGAGCTGGCCGCCTGGGAGGACATCTCCCGGCGGGTGCGGGTGCCCTTCCACGGGGGCGTCATCAGCCAGTTCGAGGGCTACGGCGACCTGGCGGAGCTGGACTGGGACGGCTACCGGGAACGCTACGGCGACATCCGCCGCCTGGACCGGATCCTGGAGGCCGAGGGCGACACCGTCAACCGCTACCAGGCGTCCAAGCAGGCCGATGTGCTGATGCTGGGTTACCTGTTTCCGCCCGCCGAACTGTCGGCCGTCTTCCAACGCCTCGGATACCCCGTCGACGACGAGCTGTGGCGGGCCACCGTCGACTACTACCTGCGGCGCACCAGCCATGGCTCCACGCTCAGCGGCGTGGTGCACGGCTGGGTGCTGGCCAGGGCCCGGCACTCCGAGGCGTGGAAGTACTGCCAGGAGGCCCTCACCGGCGACGTGGCCGACCTGCAGGGCGGAACCACCGCCGAGGGCATCCACCTCGGGGCGATGGCCGGAACGCTGGACCTCGTGCAACGCGGTCTGACGGGACTGGAGATCCGTGACAACACCCTGTGGCTCGACCCGGCACCTCTGCCGGAGCTCTCCGAATTCGGCCTCACACTGCGGTACCGCGGCCAATGGGGCATCGGCCTGCGGATGAAGCCCGGACAGCTGCTGATCAGCGTCCCCGGGTCGAACGAGGCACCGGTCCGCTTCGCCCTCGCCGACCGGGCCTGGAACGTCACGCCGGGGACGGAACGGGTGGTCGCGCTGCCCGCCGTGGAATAGGCGATGGTCAGCGCGGCCGGGGGCGGTCCGTGTGCGTACCGCTGGTGCGCGCGCGACGCTGGATAGCGGGGGCTGATGGCCACCAGGGCCCTGCGGGACGCGGGACACCGGTCACCCCGGCTGACAGCGATCATCCGACGGAAGGGAGTAGGCGATGAACCACGTGATAGAGCGACGCCAGAAGCGGCCCTTCGCACTTCAGGACGTGTTCGACTGGTTCGAAACCGGCCTGCCCGGGCTCCACGCGCCGGGCCTGCACGGCATCCGGATCGAGGAGCGGTCCACTGACGACGCGTACATCGTGCGTGCCGAACTTCCGGGGATCGATCCGGACAGGGACGTGGAGATCACAGTGGACAACGGGGTCCTCACGTTGCGCGCCGAACGCACGGAGCGCACCGAGGACGTACGGCACTCCGAGTTCCGGTACGGGTCGTTCTCACGCGCCCTCCGGCTGCCACCGGGCGCGCGCGCCGACGAGGCCATGGCGTCCTACAAGGACGGCCTGCTGACCATCACCATTCCCGTGTCGGAGCAGCAGGCCCGTGCCAAGACGATCACCATCAAGCACGAGGGGTCCTGATCCGTCCGATGCGGCGCGCGCGGCGCTGCCGGGCGCGCCGCACGCGGGAAGGAGACGGCACCGATGTCGAGGGCGACCACCACCGACCTCTACGAGGTGACGATGGCGCTGTCGTATCTGGCGGAGGGCATGACGGCACCCGCGACCTTCGACCTGTTCGTACGGGACCTGCCGGACGACCGCGGCTTCCTGGTCGCGGCCGGTCTGGAGCCCGCGCTGGACTACCTGTCCGGTTTCCAGGTCGCCCGTGAGGACATCGAGGCGTTCGCTACGGTGCTGCACCGGCCGTACGCGCAGGTGGAGCCGCTGCTGGGGCTGGAGTTCACCGGCGAGGTCCGTGCGGTGCCGGAGGGCCGGATCGTACTGGCGGGCGAGCCGCTGCTGGAGGTGACGGCGCCGCTGCCGCAGGCTCAGCTGGTGGAGACGTATCTGCTCAACCTGGTCAGCCATCAGACGACGATCGCGTCCAAGGCGGCGCGCTGTGTGCTGGCCGCGGGCGGCCGACCGGTCGTGGACTTCTCGCTGCGGCGTACCCATGGCGCGGACGCCGGGATGCAGGCGGCGCGGCTCGGCGCGCTGGTCGGCTTCGCGGGAACGAGCAACGTGGCGGCGGCCGTCGCCTACGGGATCGCCGCCACGGGCACCATGGCGCACTCCTATGTGGAGGTGTTCCCCAGTGAGGAGGCGGCGTTCCGGGCCTTCGCACGCTGCCATCCGGGCCCGGTGACCCTCCTGGTCGACACCTACGACACCGAGGAGGGCCTGGCCACGGCCGCGCGGGTGCTGCGCGACCTGGGGCTCGGGGCGGGCAGTGCCGTCCGGCTGGACAGCGGCGACCTCGCCGCGCTGGCGGTACGCGCTCGCCGGACCCTGGATGCCGCGGGGCTGCCGCAGGTGCGGATCGTGGCCAGCGGCGGCCTCGACGAGTACGCCGTGGACGACCTCGTCGGCGCCGCGGCGCCGATCGACGTGTTCGCCGTCGGAACCCGGGTCGGGGTGTCGGCCGACGCTCCGTATCTGGACTCCGCGTACAAGCTCGTCGCCTACCACGGCGAACCCGTCATGAAGCTCTCGTCGGCGAAGGTGACGGCGCCCGGAGTCAAGCAGGTGTTCCGCCGCCCTGGATACACCGATGTGATCGCCCTGCGCGACGAGCCCCCGCCGCCGGACGGTGAGCCGCTGCTGGAGCACGTGATGGTGCGCGGCAGGCGGGCACGCGAGTCGTATCCGGTGCCGTTCGCGCGGGAGCGGTTCGCCGCGGACCTGGCGGAGCTGCCGTCCGCGGCCAGGAGGATCCACCACCCGGTGCCGCCGCGGGCGAAGCAGTCCGGGGCGCTGACCGCGTTGACCGGCCGGGTGCGGCACCGGATCGAGGACGATGTGGTCGGCGCCCACCGGCGGCCCGCCCGGGGGGAGTACGTGCCGAAGACGGCGCGCCCCAGGCCGCCGGACGACGCGGCCGGAGGAGACGGAGGCCAACCACGATGAAGGCGCAGGTCGGGACGGCACGGCCGCTCGACGTCCGGACGGCGCACCGGGCACGCGGTCACGATGGTCCAGGGTCATGGCAACGGTACTGATGCGCGTCCTGGACGCGGTGTTCGGCCATCCGCGCGGTCTGGTCGGACGGCTGGGCGGCGCGCTGATGGCCCACGGCGACGTGGAGCAGGAACGCTGGGCCGTGCAGCACGCCGGGCTGCACCCCGAGGAGCACGTCCTGGTCGTCGGACCGGGCCCCGGGGTCGGACTCGCCCTGGCCGCCGAGGCGGTCGGGCCGGACGGGCTGGTCGTGGGCGTCGATCCGTCGGCGACCATGCGCGAGATGGCCGCGGCGCGGTGCGCGGCGCAGATCGCCGCGGGGTGCGTCCGGATCCGCGCGGGCCGTGCCGAGCGGACCGGGTGCCAGGACGCCTCGATGGACACGGTCATCTCGGTGAACAACGTGATGCTCTGGGACCGCCCGGCGGGCTTCCGTGAACTGCTCCGTGTGCTGCGTCCCGGTGGGCGGCTGGTGATCACCGTGCACCGGCACGTCCTCGGCGTACCGCCCCAGCAGGTGGTGAGCGATGCCGTGGCGGCCGGTTTCGTCGAGCCCGAGCTGACCTCGCGCAAGCGGCGCGCCAACAGCGACGCCGTCCAACTGCTGCTGCGACGACCCGCCCCCTGAGCCGCACCGGGCCGGTGCCGGCATTGTCCAGGCGGGGGATGGCCCATCGCCGGTCGCTGGGGTCTACTGGCGCATAGGGGTGGCTCTCGTGGTCGGACGGCCGATGGAGGGACCGGTGGCTGGTGGACACGGAAGACGCTAGGGGAGCTGACCACCTGCGGCGACTGCAGCTCGATGAGCTGCTGGAGGAGTTGCAGGTACGGGTCGACGCGGTGCGCCACACCCGGGACCGGGTGCACGACCTGCTGGAGGCCGTGCTGTCGGTCGGCCGGAGGCTGGAACTCCCCCAGGTGCTGCGGGGCATCGTGGAGGCCGCCGTCGAGCTGGTGGACTGCGAGTACGGTGCGCTCGGGGTGATCGCGGAGCACCAGAAGCTCTCGCAGTTCGTGCCGGTGGGCGTGACCGAGGCGCAGCAGCGCCTGATCGGGCACCTCCCGGAAGGCCACGGGGTCCTGGGCGAGCTGATCCGGCACCCCAAGACGCTGCGGCTGCGCGAGCTGTCCGACCACCCCTCCTCGTACGGCTTTCCCCCCAACCATCCGCCGATGCACTCGTTCCTCGGTGTGCCCATCAGGGTGCGCGACGAGGTGTTCGGCAATCTCTACCTCGCGGAGAAGCACGGCCAGCGGGAGTTCGACCCGGAGGACGAGGCGGTGCTGCAGACGCTGGCCGTGGCGGCCGGTATCGCCGTGGAGAACGCCCGGCTCTACCAGGAGACCCGCGACCGGCAGCGGTGGATGGAGGCGACCGCCGAGGTGACCCGCCGCCTGCTGTCGGGGGCCGACGAGGAGCCGGTGGTGCAACTGATCGTCGAGCACGGCCGGCGCATCCTGTCCGCGGACCTGGGATTGCTGGCACTGCCGGTTGAGGGCGGTGACAACCTGCAGGTCGCCCTGGCGGTGGGCATCGACGCGGAGATCCACCGCGGTCTGGTGCTGCCGCGGGAGGGCTCGTTCGTCGGTGCCGCCTTCGCCGCCGGAAGGCCGGTGACCAGTCTCGACATCGGTGCGGACCCGCGGGTCACCGCGGGTCCGCCGCGCTGGCAGGGCCTCGGACCGGCGGCGGCGGTGCCCATGATCACCGCTGGCGAGACCCGCGGCGTGGTGCTGCTGGCCCGCGCCGAGGGCAGACCGGCGTTCACCGAGACCGAGACGGTGCCGCTGCTCGCCTTCGCCGGGCAGGCCGCACTGGCCATGGAACTGGCCGAGCGGCGCCGTGGCGCCGAGCAGATCGCGTTGCTGGAGGACCGCGACCGCATCGCCCGTGACCTGCACGACCTGGCCATTCAACGGCTGTTCGCCACCGGTATGACGCTGCAGAGCGCGGTGCGCTTCGTCCAGCATCCGGAGGCGGCCGAGCGGCTGCTGCACGCGGTGGACGACCTGGACGAGACCATCAAGATCATCCGCTCGACGATCTTCGGGCTGCGGGCCCGGGAGGGCGGGCCCACCGAGCGCGGGCTTCGGGTCCGTACCGTCACCGCGGTCGAGGACGCGGTGCGGGCGCTGGGGTTCACTCCCTCGCTGCGGATGGAGGGACTGGTCGACACCGACGTGCCGCCTCCGGTCGCGGACGATGTGGTGGCGGTACTGGGCGAGGCGCTGTCCAATGTCGCGCGGCACGCGCACGCGCGGGCCGCCGATGTCCGACTCGCGGTCGGCTCAGGCGGACTGACCCTGACCGTGACGGACGACGGCGTCGGCGTTCCGGAGGGGATCCACCGCAGCGGCTTGGCCAACCTCGCCGAACGGGCTGCCGAACGCGGCGGAGAACTGGTGCTCGACACCCCGCCGGGCGGCGGCACCCGCCTGACCTGGCAGGTGCCGTTGCGGGGGCAAGGAGATCCCGCCACGGCGGCGAGCGACCACGATGACGCGGACCGGCCGTAGGGCGACTGCCGCGACCCACGCCCGGCCGATCAGGACCCGCCGGACGGGCGCTCGCGGTGCGGATCCTCGCCCACCGAGGCGGCCCGCGCCGCCTCGGTGGCGAGCACGGCGGCCTGGACGCGGCGCTCGACGCCCAGCTTGGCGAGCAGCCGGGAGATATGGTTCTTGATCGTCTTTTCGGAGAGGTAGAGCCGCTGACCGATCTGCCGGTTGGTCAGCCCATCGCCGATGAGCACCAGGATCTCCCGTTCCCGGGGGGAGAGGGCCGCGAGCGTCTCGTCCTGCCGCCGCTCCTGTCTGTCGTCGCGCAGGTTGCTCATCAGCCGGGCGGTGGTGAGCGGATCGAGCATGGACTGGCCGGACGCCACCGTGCGTACCGCCGAGACCAGGTCGGAACCCTGGATCTGCTTGAGCACGTATCCCGAGGCACCGGCCATGATCGCGTCCAGCAGGGCATCGTCGTCGTCGAACGAGGTGAGCATCAGACAGGCCAGCCCCGGCAGCCGGGAGCGCAGCTCACGGCAGACGGTGATGCCGTCGCCGTCCGGCAGCCGCACGTCCAGCACCGCGACATCCGGCCGCAGCGCGGGCCCACGGGACAGCGCCTGGTCGGCCGTCCCCGCCTCGCCGACCACCTCGATGTCCGGCTCGACGTCCAGCAGGTCATGCAGCCCGCGCCGCACCACCTCGTGATCGTCCAGCAGGAACACCCTGATCGGTGCCTGCGCCGTGAACTCCCGCGGCTCAGCCATCTCGGCCCCTTGAGTAGCCCGACATCCCCGCTGACAGCCTGCCCCGTCCCGTCAGCCGCGCACATGGGCCGAACGGGCCCATCGTCCTCCCGCCGGTGCCGGGCGCGCACGGCCGTCGGGACCGCGCTCGGCCAGCGGCCGCTCGTACCCGCCGCTCTGCTTCGAGGGTGTGCGGCGCATGCCCCCGACAGGGGCTGACCGGGTCGGGCAAGGGGCCGACCGGCCCCTTTCCGCTCGGCCCGCACCAGGAGGGAGGCTGGAGGTAGCAGGTCTGTCCCGTACGAGGCCCGCCCGCACGCGACCCGGAGGTGCGCGCCATGGTTCGCCCCATCACCGTCGGCCTGAACGGTTCCGCGGAAAGCCGCACCGCCGCGCGGTGGGCGGCCCGTGAGGCACAGCTGCGCGACCTGCCGCTACGGCTGGTGTACGCCTGGGAGTGGCTGCCGCCCCATCAGGCCCCCGCACCGGACGCCGGCACACGGGAGACCTGGCCGGACCGCATGGTGAACGACGCCGCGATCGACATCGAATCCCGCTACCCGGGGCTGCCCGTCTCGGTCCAGGAGATCGAGAACCTGCCGGTCAAAGGGCTCGTCGAGGCCGCGCGCGCATCCGAGCTCCTGGTCCTCGGCTCCCGGGGGCTCAGCGGCGTACACGGATATCTCACCGGCTCCGTCTCCCTGGGCGTGGTGGCCCGCGCGGAGCGGCCCGTGGTGCTGGTACGCGCCGTGGGAACCGCCGAGCCAGCCGTGGTATCGCGCGACGACCGGCGCGAGGTCGTTGTGGGGCTCGACCTGCGCCACCCTTGCGAACCCGTGGTCGGCTTCGCCTTCGAGGCCGCGGCCGTCCGCGGGGCTCCGCTGCGGGCCGTTCTCGCCTGGCACGCACCGGCCTTGTACGACTACGCGGCGGGAGGCGTCGACGCCGAGTCCGCCGACACCGCGGAGCGGCAGGAGCGGCAGGAGCTCTCCGCCGCGCTGCGCCCCTGGCGGGAGAAGTACCCGCGGATCGCGGTGCGCGAGCAACTCGTCGCCGGGAGCCCCGCGGAGCACCTGGTGGCCGCAGCACCGGACGCCGCCCTGCTGGTGGTCGGCCGACGCACCCAGCGACCGCCCATGGGCACCCGGCTCGGGCCGGTCGCCCACGCGGTACTGCACCACGCACCCTGCCCGGTGGCCGTCGTCCCGCACGAGTAACCGCGCGGACGTACCGCGCCACGGCAGGCGCGTATCCCTCGGAAGGAGGGTGAGCCCATGGGCGCCACGGTGAGGCTGTGGAGAGGGCGGCACAATCCGCTCATGCGGCGGTCGGACGTCGCGGAGGCGTGGATCGGCGTGGTGACGGCCGCGCTGGTGACCGTGCTCGCTCCGCTGGCCGGGGCGGTGTTCGCCGGGAGTGTCGACGCGCAGTTGCTGAACCAGCAGCAGGGCTGGCACCGCACCTCCGCCGTGCTCACCCAGGACGCCGCGGCCACGGCGACCGTGGTGACGACCGGGCAGGACACCGGAAAGGCCCAGGCGCTGGTGCGCTGGACGGCTCCCGACCACTCGGTGCGCACCGCGATGGCACAGGTGACGGCGGGCGCGAAGGCCGGAACCGCGACGGAGATCTGGACCGACCCGAGCGGTCGACTCCGGCACCAGCCGATGACCCCGCACCAGACGGGGGTGCTGTCCGACCTGGCGGGCGCGTGCGCCGCGGGCGGGGTGTGCGTGCTGCTGCTCGGCGGCCGTCGCGTCATCGTCCGGGGGGCGTTGGACAGGTGGCGGGCGCGGGCGTGGGAGCGTGCGTGGGCCGAGGTCGAACCGCGCTGGACCCACCGGCACGCCTGAACCGCGCCTGCTCGGCGGCAAGGTTGGCCGCCGAGCACGCGCCGAAGGGGCCACCGACCGGTATCCACTGGATACCCCGACGGACCTCGAAAAGAGCCGTTCGGCCCCTGGCCCGGCGGGAAATCGCGCCCTCTGCTGGTAGCAGAGGCGGCAAGCCGTGCCGGTGACCGGAGAGCGCCGCGCCAGTGCGCGTGCTGGAGGTGGCAGATGACTGTTGAGGGGTCTTCGCCCGCACGGATGGTCGAGCTCACCCGAGACGAGGCGCTGGAGTTGCTGGCGGGCGTGTCGTTGGGGCGGGTGGTCTTCTCACACCAGGCGCTACCGGCGATCCGTCCGGTCAAGCACATCGTTGACGACGGCCATGTCGTCTTCCTGACGCACGACGGCGCCGCGATCCTGAGTCCGGGGGCGGAACGCGGGGTCCTCGCCTACGAGGCCGACGAACTGGACCCGTTGCGGCACACCGGGTGGAGCGTCATCGTCACCGGTGCGGCCCGCCTGGTGAACGACCGCACTGAACTGGCCCGCTATCGAACGATGTTGACACCGTGGACCGACACCGAGGTGAAGCATGTCATCCGGATCAGCCCGGACATCGTCACCGGCTACCGGCTGACCGCCGACGGGGGATGACGCCGCGGCGGGGGATGAACCTGCCGCCTACCCCGGTTTCTTGGCCACCAGTGTGGGCTGCCCCGCGTGGATCTCCACCCGCAGCTGGTTGAAGATGTCCGGGAGCGTGGAGCCCACGTACCCGGCCGGTACCTCGACCTCGGCCACCTCGTGGCCATCCGTGGCGATCAGCCGGTGGCCGGGCTGGCCTTCCTCCACGGCTGTGCCCGACAGGGCGATGAGATTGCCGTCGGTGTCATAGAGCACCTGGACCCTCATGCCGCTCCTTTCTGCCGCCTAGGGCGTGACAACGGTCATGACCGCCTGGAATTCCTGCGGGTTGAAATGTGCGTTGTGCCAGGTGACGAGACTGTCGTACCGTCTGTCGCCGGAAACCACGTCCCAGTCCTGCGCCTCCTTTTCGATTTCGATCGGAATTCCGTCGCTGCGCGGGGTGGGGGAGGCGGACATGCGTTGCCAGGTATGCCAGTCCGCCACGCCCGGCCAGAAATACGCCACCGTTACGCGGGCATCCGCGGCCAGCACCGACAGGGGCAGTGTCCCGAAATGAACCTGTGCCATGGACCCTGATCTTTCCTTTGTGCGATTCCTGCCGCGCCATGGCGAGAGCAGCGGCCTGATGCGGCGGATATGCGATCCGCCGCGGTATCGAATGTGATCCCCCCGCGTGCTGTCGTCTCCCGACCGGCTCTCGTGGAAACGGACAGCCGCATTACCCCTCATTGTGCTCACCACCCAAATGCCCGATACATCGGTCGCCCGGGATTCACTCGGTTGGCCTACCTGGACGACCCGCGGTCCGGCGGCGCCCGACACCCCGGCCGGTGGCAGGCGCACGATGGACGGTGATGACCGTCAAGCTCGCACTGGCCGGTGACACGATGCTCGGCCGCGGAGTCGCCGAATGGCTCGCGCGGTACGGGCCGGGGTCGCTGTTCGCGCCCGAGCTGAAGGAGACCGCGGCGGAGGCGGACGCCTTCGTCCTCAACCTCGAATGCTGTGTCTCCGACCGCGGCCGCCCCGCCCCCATCCCGGGCAAGCCCTTCTTCTTCCGGGCGCCGCCGGTCGCGGTCGAGGCGCTGGCCGAACTGGGCGTGGACGCCGTCTCGCTGGCCAACAACCACGCACTCGACTTCGGACCCACCGCCCTCTCCGACACCCGGGCGCTGCTGTCCGCGACCGGTATCCAGGTGGTGGGCGCGGGCGCCACCGACGAGCAGGCCCGCGCCCCGGTCGTGCTGACCGCGGGCGGACTGCGGATCGGGCTGCTGGGCGTCGTCGACCACGCGGAGGAGTTCGCCGCCGGTCCGTACCAGCCCGGGACCGCCTACGCGGACCTCGCGAGCGGCGTACCGGCCTGGCTCACCGAGGCGGTGCGCGCCCTGCGCCAGCGCACCGACATCACGCTGGTCGCCGTGCACTGGGGACCGAACATGGTCGGCCATCCGGTGCGTCACGTCCGCAAGGCCGCGCCCGTTCTGACGGCGGCCGGTGCCACCCTGGTCATGGGCCACTCGGCCCATGTGTTCCATGGATTCACCCGCCAGGTGCTCTTCGACCTCGGGGACTTCATCGACGACTACGCCGTCCACCCGCTGCTCCGCAACGACCTCGGGCTGCTCTTCCTGGTGACCCTGGACGAGTCGGCGGTGCGGTGCGTCGAAGCCGTCCCGCTGACCCTGAAGTACTGCCACACCCGGCTGGCCCGGGGCACCGACTACACCTGGATACGGGACCGGCTCAGCCGCGTGTGCGCCGCCTTCGGCACGGACATCACGGACCGGGACGGCCGGCTCACCGCCTGCTGGACGGACCGGTCATAGCCGGGCGGCGCGGGCCGCGGCACCGGAGGAGTGCGCATCGTCCGGCCGCTGCTCCTGACGCAGCACCTCAAGGACCGCCGAACCATCCACCGTCTCCCGCGCGACGAGCAACTCGGCCAGCTGGTCCAGGGCCGCGCGGTGATCGCGCAGCAGGGCGAGCGCGCGCTGCTCCGCCTGGCGCAGCAGCCGGGCCACCTCTTCGTCGACGACGCGCTGGGTCTGCTCCGAGTACGGCGGCCGGGCGAGGAGGTCGTCGGTGTTCTGGCCGAGGTACTGCGGACTGGACGACGCGTAGCCGATCGGTCCCAACTCCGTGGACAGTCCGAACTCCCGGACCATACGGGTGGCGATCTGGGTGGCACCGGCCAGGTCGTTGGCGGCACCGGTGGAACCCTCGCCGAAGACGACCAGCTCCGCGGCCCGACCGCCGAGTCGTACGGCGAGCAGATCGGTGAGATACCCCTCGCTGTACAAGTGCCGCTCGGCTTCCGGGAGTTGCTCGGTGACGCCGAGCGCCATACCGGAGGGCAGGATGGTGACCTTCGCGACCGGGTCGGCGTGCTCGCACAGCGCCGCGACGAGCGCGTGTCCGGACTCGTGGACGGCGACGGAACGCCGCTCGTCGGGCAGCAGGGCGTTGGACGTCTCCCGTCGGCCGAGCAGCACCCGGTCGCGTGCCGTGTCCAGGTCCTCGGCGCTGATGATGGAGCGGTCGGCGCGTACCGCGTTGATGGCCGCCTCGTTGACCAGATTCGCCAGGTCGGCGCCGGAGAACCCGGGGGTCGCGCGGGCGACGGCGTCGAGGTCGACATCCGGGGCGAGGACCTTGCCACGGGCGTGGACGGCGAGGATGGCCGCCCGCTCGGCCTGGTTGGGCAGCGGCACGGTCACCTGGCGGTCGAACCTGCCGGGACGCAGCAGCGCCGGGTCCAGCGCCTCGGGCCGGTTCGTGGCGGCCAGGACGACGATGCCGGTGCTTTCGTCGAAGCCGTCCATTTCGGCGAGGAGTTGGTTGAGGGTCTGCTCGCGCTCGTCGTTGCCACCGAGCCGTACCCCGCTGCGTCGGCTGCCGACGGCGTCGATCTCGTCGATGAAGATGATCGAGGGCGCCCGCTTGCGCGCGTCGTCGAACAGGTCGCGGACCCGGGAGGCGCCGACGCCGACGAACATCTCCACGAACGCCGAGCCGGTCACGGACAGGAACGGTACGTCCGCCTCTCCGGCGACGGCCCGGGCCAGCAGGGTCTTGCCGGTTCCCGGCGGACCGACCATGATCACGCCGCGGGGTCCCTTGGCGCCTGCCGCCGCGTAGCGCGCGGGGTTGCGCAGATAGTCCACGACCTCGCTGATCTCCTGCTTGACCCCGCCGTATCCGGCGATGTCGTCGAAGCGGGTGGTCGGCCGCTCGGCCTCGATGATCTTCGCGCGTGACCGGCCGATGGCGCTCAGCCCGCCGGTCAGCGAGCTCGCGGTGCGGCGCGCGGTCCACAGGAAGAAGCCGATGAGCAGCAGGAACGGCAGGAAGCCCAGCAGCACCGAGATCAACGGGCTGCCCCCGCCGCCCTGGCTCGCGGTGATCTGCACGTGATGGGACTGGAGCTGCTGTTGCAGCTGGCCGGTGCCCAGCGCGGTCGGGATCCGGGTGGTGAACTTGGTGCCGTCCTTGAGGGTGCCGTTCACTGCGCCCTTGTCGTCGATGTCGACCGTCTGCACCTGGCTGGCGCCCACCTTGTTGACGAAGTCGCTGTAGGCCAGCTGGGTGTGCGGCGCTCCGGTCGGGGCGCGCGCCAGCAGCACGATGATCGCCAGGGTGGCGAACAGCATCGGCAGCAGCCACCGGCGCCACGTCGTCGGCGGTGGCGCGTCCGGCCGCTTGGGCGGCTCACGCGGCGGCCCCGGGTCGGCGGGCGGTGTCAGGTGCCGATGCGGCAGGCGTACTCGTGTGATCACGGGAGCGATCTCCTCCACACGGACGTGTACGGGTACGCACCCGCGCACCGCGATCGCGTCCGCGGTCTCTCCCTCCAGTGTCGGACAGTGTCGGCATTCCGCCATGCGCCGCGCGGGAGCACGGTGAGACGGCCCGTGTCGGCCGGGCGGCCAGCCCGGCTCATGCGCGACGTCAGACCGGAACGACCACGACCGGGCAGTGGGCGTGGTGGAGCACCCGCCGGGTCACCCGCCCGAACGGAAGCCCGAACCGGCCGCGGTGCCGACGCGCCCCCACGACCACCAGGGACGCCTCACGCGATGCCTCGACCAGAGCGGCTTCCGGCTCCGCCAGCCGCACCTCGGTCTCCACCGGGACGTCCGGAAAGGACTCCCGTACCGGAGCCAGTACGGCTTCGAGCTCCTCGCCCTCGCCGCGATCCCGCTCGGCCGTCTCGTGCGGGGGCACCGCCGCATGACCGGGCAGGGACTGCGGATACAGCCAGGTCCGCACCGCCCGCAGCGGTACGCCGCGCCGTTCGGCCTCCGCGAAGGCGAACTCCACCGGTCCTCGCGCCTCATCCGGTGCGACGCCCACGACGACCGGTCCGGTGGCCGAGGCGGTGGATCGTACGACGGCCACCGGACACGTCCCGTGCGCCGCCACCGCCTCACTCACCGAACCCAGCGGCACAGGCTCGAACCGGCCCAGCCCGCGTGCCCCCACCACCAGCAGATCCGCGCCGTCCGCCATGCTCAGCAGGTTCACCGCGGCCTCGCCGGGCAGCGGCTCGGCGGCCACGTCGAGTTCCGGGTGACGGTCGAGCACCCGACGCGCGGCCCGCTCCACCAGCTCCTCCGCCGCCTGCTGGGCGGCCTCCACCAGGTGGCCGCGGTCGGAGTCCGGCAGCGGATGCGCGGCCAGGCTCCACGCATGGCCGATACGCAGCTGGGCACGGCGCCTGGCAGCGTCATCTGCTGCCCAGTCCAGCGCGCTCTCCGCCCCGGCCGACGCGTCGCTGCCTACGACGACGTACGGGTCGGAGGGATCGCTCATCTGTGGCGCCTCGTTCGACGGGTCATCCCGCCAGGTACGCGGCGTCTTCCACGGCGCGGACAGTGGAGGGTGCGGGGACAGGCCGCCCGTCGGCGGCGGCGTGCGCCGTGAGCGCGTCGTCGAGCCCGCCGTGGACGTCGAACGCCTTGGACAGCCCGGCCAGGGACAGTGTGCGCAGCACATGCGGGTCGCTGATGACCAGTCCCAGCCTGCCGCCGCGCAGTCGGACCCGGCGCCGGGCACGGCACAGCACCGCGAGACCGGCACAGTCGATGAAGGTCACCGGACGCAGATCCAGCAGCAGCACCGGGCGCCGCCTGGCGGTCAGCGCGTCGAGCCGGGCCGCCATCGCCCGTGCGGACACGAAGTCGACCTCGCCGTGCAGTTCCACGACGAGGATGCGGCCCATCGGCCTCTCCCGTACGTAGGTCGCTGGCTGGCTGTCGTTCGACGGCTGGTTCTCCTGCATCACGGCCTCTTCGTGGCGTTGGCGCCCGGACGGTGTCGGCCGTCGAGGCGGGACACGTTCAGCAAAGGCCGGACCGGGCAGCGGCCGGAAGAGCCGGATGGTCCCTGGCGGATGGGGCCATTGGTCCCTGCCGGAAGTCGGGCGGCTTCCGGCAGGGGCCGCGTCATGCGTGGTCGTGCGGTGAGGTGAGGGTGTTCTCGCCGGTTCGCCCGGCGAGGTAGTCCTCGATGTTGCGGACGGTGGTGTCGACGATCTGGCCGACGGCGTCCTGGGTGAAGTACGCCTGGTGCGAGGTGACCAGGACGTTGCGGAAGGTCATCAGCCGGGCCAGTGTGTCGTCGGCCATCACCTCCAGGGACCGGTCGAAGGTGACCCCGGCCTCCTCCTCGTACATGTCCAGACCCACACCGTCGAGCCGGCCCTGGCGCAGCGTCTCCACCAGGGCATCCGCGTCGATCAGGCCGCCCCGGCTGGTGTTGACCAGGATCGCGTCGCGCTTCATCCGCCCCAGGGCGTCCGCACCCACCAGGTGGTGTGTCTCGGGAAGCAGCGGGAGATGCAGGCTGACCAGGTCGCAGGCCGCGAACAGGTGGTCCAGCTCCACGTACTCCATGCCCAGGGCAAGGCAGCGCGCGTTCTGCGTGATGTCCCATCCGAGCAGCCGCATGCCGAAGCCGTTCGCGATACCGGCGAAGGCGGTGCCGATCCTGCCGGTGCCCAGGATGCCGACGGTACGGCCGTGGAAGTCGCGGCCCATCAGGCCGGTCAGCCGGAAGTCGAACTCCCGCGTCCGCCAGACGGCCCGTACCACCCTGCGGTTCACCGCGAGGGCGAGCGCCCAGGCGAACTCCGCGACGGCGTACGGGGAGTAGTGCGAGACCCGGGCCACGGTCAGCCCGAGCTTGCGCGCCTGGACGAGGTCGATGTTGTGGTAGCCGGTGGAGCGCTGCGTGACCAGACGAGTGCCGCCCTGGGCCAGCGCGCGCAGGACGTCCGCGGCCAGGCAGTCGTCCACGCTGCTGATCACCGCCTCGTATCCGGCCGCGGTCGGTACGGTGTCCTGGTTGAGCACGAGGTCGAGGCAGCGCAGGTTGTGCCGTCCCTCGAAGGCCTGCTCCAAGGCGGAACGCTCATCGGCGAGCACGCCGTAGGCGATGATGTCCACGGCGGTACCCGCCTGTCAGCGCTGGTGCTCCACTAGGTCCTTGAACTTTTCGAGGTCGTGCTGGACGAGTTCCTGGATGGCGTCCGACTGGGCGAAGCCCCTGGGGCCGCCGAACGTCTCCCTGGTCTTCTCCGGGTCGTACTCCACCCGCACCTGGACCTGGGCGTGCTGCTCGTCGATCGCGCGTACGGTGAACGCGCCCTTCAGCTCGGCGCCCTCACCGTGCGCGGTGTGCCAGAGCATCACGTTCCCCTTGGTGCCGCTCTTCGCACGGTCGGTGATCTCCGCGTCCACCTCCCGCACCTTGCCGCGCCCTTCGAGGTCCAGATGTGCTCGGCGCTTGCCCTCTGGTCGCGCCTCCCGGACACCGTCGACGAACTGCGGATAGCTCTCCACGCTGTGCAGGCAGTCCCAGGCGACGTCGGCGGGGACACTGACATCGATCTGCTTCTCGATCGTGCTCATCGCGCACCTCCGTGATCATCCATGCTTCCGCGGCCGGACCCCACCTCCACGATGCGCCGTCCGGGGGATGGCCGCACCCTGAAGGTATGAAGCACACCGCGAGCGCGACCGGCCAGGACTACCCGGTCGAAGTGGCCCCGTACGAAACCGACAGTCGCTATCGGCGCGTGCACCTGAAGGGAATCGGATGGGTCCCCCTGGAACGGGAGGAATTCGAACCCCGCGTGCACCAGGCATTCCCGTGGCTCAACCTCGACGACCCGCGCCAGGTGCACTGGGACGACCGCCCCTGGGAGTGGCCGCCCTGGCATCCGGGAGAGGCGTGAGGGCCCTGCCGGTTCCCCGATCGCTGACCGCGGACGGTACGGGACACTGGCGCCATGACGACGCCGGGGCCCAAACGTGTTTACGTCCTGCGGCATGCGAAGTCCGCGTGGCCGGAGGGCGTCGACGACCGTGAACGCCCGCTGGCCGGTCGCGGGCGCCGTGACGCCCCGGCCGCCGGGCGCTGGCTGCGCACCGCCGGCCGGGTACCCGACCGGGTGGTCTGCTCTCCGGCGCGGCGCACTCGCGAGACGTGGGAGCTGGTACGCGGCGAGTTGGGGGCCGAGCCGTACGCCGTCTACGACGACCGGCTGTACGCGGCCGAGTTGCCGCAGCTGCTCGGCGTACTGCGCGAGATGCCCGAGGAGGTGGGCGCGGTGCTGCTGATCGCCCACCAGCCCGGTGTGCAGGAACTGACGCTGGCGCTCGCCGGTGATGCGGCCGGTGACGCGCTGGGTCGCGCGCGGGAGAAGTTTCCGACCTCGGCGGTCGCCGTGCTCAGCGTCGACGGCCCCTGGTCGGGGCTGGCTCCGGGGTGCGCCCGGCTGACGGAGTTCATCGTCCCGCGCGGCCCGAAGAAGTGACGCGCCACCCACCGGGGTAGCGGACGGGCGGGGCCGGGCCGACACTGGATGCGGTGCGGCGGCGCTGAAACCCGCCGCGGGACGCCCGTCCTGCCGCACCTCCAGCGGGCCGGGCCCCAACCGTCCGACCGGTGGCGGAAGTTGACGCAACGGCTGGCCCGCCCGAGGTACGCGGCGGCAGCCTGCCGTCGCGGCCAACGGCAGGAGTGGAGGACGACGTGCGTCTCACCGACGTCCGTACCGGGCAACGCGCCGAGATCCAGGCCACGCGCCGTGGTCTGCTCCGGGTGTGCGTGCATCTGTCGGCCGGCGATCGTCCGCTCGGCTTCGGCGATCTGCGTGCGCTGCTCGTGGCCGATGTGCTGTCCCGCACGGCCGAAACCGAGGGCGCGCAGGTGGTCCTCGCATACGCCGCGGTCGGCCTGACCGAGGAACGGGCGAAGGGGTGGGCGCGTGACGCCGGTCTGCTCGGCATCCACCCGCCCGCCGAGCACGCCGACACGCAGGATCCGCGAGCGGTCCTCGGCGGTCCGGTGGACGTACATCTGGTCGCGGATTCGGCCGGAGCCTGGCACACGTCCGACGAGCCGCGGTTCAGTATTGGTCCCGTCCATGCCTCGGGCGTCGACCGCCTGCCGCAAGGGGACGCCCCCGAGCCGCTGGCCGTCCGCCTGGCGCTGCTGGGCCGGGCACACCAGCGGGCCGCCGACCTCAACCCCGCCGTCCTCGCCGATTCCCAGGCGCTCCTCGACCGCTGGCGGCGGCTGGTCGCCACATGGGCCGACGCGCCCTCCCTGCCCCTGCGCATCGAGCCGGTACGCCGCGCCTTCGCCGCCTTCCACGACGACCTGGACACCGCCACCGCGCTGACCGTGCTGCGGGAGCTGGAGTCCGATCCCGGTGTCCCGGACGGCGCCAGGTTCGAGAGCTATCTGCGGGTGGACCGGGTCCTCGGCCTCGAACTCCCCAGGGACATCGGCCGCCAGCACACATGGTGACCGGCCATCAGGTTGTAATTTTTCCGCGTTACGTGGGATGTCCGGTGTGCGGGGGCAACCATTAACCACGGTGGACAGTCCCTGACTCCATAGGCGTACGAACGCGACCACAGCCCGAATGTGGGGGGAGCCACGATGACACGAAGAATCGCACAGCAGCGTACGGCGAAGGCACACAAGGCGGCCGCGGGCTCGGCGGTGGCACTGACGGCCGGGCTGGCCCTTGTGGTGGGCACGGCCGGGACCGGGCAGGCGGCCACCGTACCGGCGGTGGACGGCGCGAAGGCGTCACCGAGCTGCGGTGCCATGCAGGACGCAACCACCGCAACCACCGCGCCCGCTGACTCCCAGGCCCCGTCGGTGACCGCGGTGGGGACCGCCGGGCAGAAGATCTCGTACGGCCTTGCCGCGCAGGCGCCGATCGGCCTGTGGTCGTCCTCCAGCGTCACCCTGCGCACGCCCGTCTCGAAGGGCGCGGTACGGCTGGACGTCAGCAGCCGTGGCTTCAGCACCGACTCACTGCAAGTGCAGCGGTACGTTCCGCGAACTCACCGCTGGGTCGACCTGAACACCAGCCCCGGCAGCGGCAGTTGGCCACAGCACGGTGTCTTCTCCTTCCCGGTCAGCGCGGCCGCGAGCCCCAGCCACCCCTACACCGTGGCGCTGCGGATCCAGGACCTCGACCGCCCGGGCAGCCTCACGGTGGCCGCTTCGGTCAACGACGGCCACGGCCACACCTACCGCGCGGCGGCCCGTACCGCCACCGCCACCCGCCCGACGGTTACGGTCAGCGGCTGGCAGCGCGGCACCACGCTGGTACGCGGTGGCGCGGCGCGCGATCTCACGCTCACCGTGAAGAACACCACCGACCGGGCCTATCCCGCGCTGGACGCCTCCTACTTCGCCTACGGCCAGGGGAAGGGGCACGCACTGGTGCCGAAGGACCTGGTGCTGAAGGAGTACCAGCCAGGCCGCGGCTGGGTTCGGATCTCGCTGCTCCCCAACGGCTGCGACCCGGGCATGGCCGTCGCCCTGCGACCGACCCGCAAGGCGCCGCTCGCACCAGGCGCCACCGCCGTCTACCGGCTGCGACTGGCCGTCGCCAAGTCCGCCCCGGGCGATGTGACCCACGCGGACGCGGGCGTGTCGGTGGGCAACGGGGTACTGCCCTTCGCCTCCCAGGAAGTGCCGTTCGCGATTCGCGGCGGCGAGTAGGCCCTTCCGACGGATCTTGATCACGGCGGTGCGGCCGCTTGTGACCGCGGCTCCGCGTCGTTGTGGTCGCCCCGCCGTCGCGGCGGAACGTTCTTGCCACCGGGACGGCGGGCCGGTCCGTGGTTGCTCGCCGCGACGGCGAGTACCCGACGGCGGGGACCGGCGGTCTCGCAGCACCCATCAGCGGCCTCCGGCCGCGGGCGCCGCAACCCGATCAGGAACCGGCGGAAAGGCCAGACCGCGTGGCGTGCTCGTGGGTGCGGGCGTCGTACGCCATCAGCTTCGGAAGGGCGGCGGCCAGCAAGCCGACCGCCGCCACGCACATCAGGCCGCCCGACCAGACCGAGGTGCGCGCGGAGGTCCACCCGGCCATGCCGCCGGACCGCACCTGGCCGAGCTGCGGCCCCACCGTGCAGGACAGCAGCTCGATCCCGGCGAGTCGGCCGCGCAACTCGTCGGGAATCGTCTGGTTCCAGATGGTCATCCGGAAGATACCGCTGACCTGGTCGCAGCCGCCCGCGACGGCGAGGCACAGCAGCACGAGCCAGACGTCGCCCACCCGTCCCGCGGCCGCCATCGCAAGGCCCCACACCGCCGCCGCGCACATCACCATCCGGCCGTGCCGGTGCACCCTCGAAGACCAGCCGCTGGTCAGGCCGACGACGAGCGCCCCGAACGGAATGGCCGCGTACATCAGCCCCAGCGACCAGCGGGCGTGCAGGTCGTCGGCGAGGAAGGGGAAGATCGCCAGCGGCATGGCCAGGAACATCGCCGCCAGGTCGATGGCGTACGTGCCCAGCAGTTCCTTGCGGCTCCACGCGTAGCGTGCTCCGTCGACGATGCCGCGCAGCGACGGCCGGTCCGCGTCATGTCCCGCGGGCGACGGCCGCAGTCCGGCGCAGAGGGCCAGCGACATCGCGAACGACGCGATGTCCAGTGCGTACGCCCAGCCCAGGCCCGCGTACACGATGAGTACCCCCGCCAGCGCCGGTCCAGCGATCGCACCGGTCTGCCAGCGCAGGGAGTTGAGCGCGGCGGCCGCGGTGAGCTGCTCGCGCGGGACGATCCGCGGCACGATGGAGTCCAGCGCCGGGCGCTGTAGCCCGGTCAGCGCGCTGTCCAGCGCCGCCACCGCGTACAGCGGCCAGACCGCGGGGTGCGGCAGCAACGTGTTGACCAGCAGCAACACCGAGAGCAGAGCGAGGGCCGCCTCGGAGTAGAGGATCAATTTCCGGCGGTCCATCGCATCGGCGAGCGCGCCGCCGTACAGCCCGAAGACGATCAACGGCACCAGTTGCACCGCCCCGATCGCCCCGACCGCGAGCGCCGAACCGGTTAACTCCTTGATCTGTACGGGCAGCGCTACACCGGTGAGAGAGCTCCCGAAGATCGTCACCACGCCCGCACACCACAGCAGCCGGAAGTCGCGGGAGGAGCGCCACGGCGCGAGGTCGGGGAGCAGGGCGCGCAGCCTGGTGCCGGGCGTGCTGGGATGGTCGTCGGTCACGAGAGGCCATGGTCCGCCCGGCGTTCTACCGCATCAACCGAATTACTCGGTCGCAATTCCGAATACTCCCGTCGATACCCGAACAAACTAGCCGTATCGTGTCCAAAAGCCGCCGCAAAGTACTGGAGGCCGCCATGGCCGACCCCAGAGGCTTTCTCACCACGCCCCGACGCACCTGCGCCCGCCGCCCGGTCGGGGAGCGGGTGCGGGACTGGAACGAGGTCTACGACGGCCAGAGTCTGTTGCCGATCATCAACGCGCAGGCCGGCCGCTGCATGGACTGCGGGATCCCGTTCTGCCACAGCAGTTGTCCGCTGGGAAACCTGATCCCGGAATGGAACATGCTGGTCTCCCGGGACGACTGGGAAGCGGCGAGCCACCGGCTGCACGCCACCAACAACTTTCCCGAGTTCACCGGACGGCTGTGCCCGGCTCCCTGCGAGAGCGGATGTGTGCTGGCCATCAACGCGGATCCGGTGACCATCAAGAACGTCGAGATGGCGATCGCGGACCACGCCTGGGAGCACGGCCTGGCCCCGCCGCTGCCCCCGCAGCGGCTCTCCGGCCGGACCGTGGCGGTGATCGGGTCCGGCCCGGCGGGCCTGGCGGCCGCCCAGCAGCTCACCCGTGCCGGGCACACCGTCGTGGTGTACGAGCGCGCTGACCGCGTCGGCGGGCTGCTGCGGTACGGCATCCCCGAGTTCAAGATGGAGAAGCGGCATCTCGACCGCCGGATAGCCCAGATGCGGGCGGAGGGAACGAAGTTCCGTACCGGTGTCGCCATCGGCACCGATGTCGATGCCGCCGAGCTGAGGGCGCGCCACGACGCGGTGATGATCGCGGTCGGTGCGACCGCATGGCGTGAACTGCCGGTGTCAGGGCGGGAGTTGGCTGGGATACACCAGGCGATGGAGTACCTGCCGCTCGCCAACCGGGTGCAGGAGGGGGACTTCACCGAGCCGCCGATCACCGCTGAGGGCAAGCACGTCGTCATCGTCGGCGGCGGTGACACCGGTGCCGACTGCCTGGGCACCGTACTGCGGCAGCGCGCGGCCTCGGTGGTCCAGCTGGACATCAACCCGAGACCGGGCGACGACCGCTCCTACGACGAGCCCTGGCCGGTCTATCCGCGCGTACACCGGGTCTCGCCCGCGCACGAGGAGGGCCAGGTGCTCGCCGAGCAGCGCGACGCGGACACCGGTGGGCTTCCGCTGCCGGAGACCGACGAGGACGTACGGATGTTCTCCGCCTCCACCGTGCGGTTCGAGGGAGACGCCGGCGGCCATGTACAGGCGCTGCACCTGGCCGACACCGAACCGGGGGAGCGGCGCCCGATCCCCGGCACCGAGCGGCTGATCCCGGCGCAACTGGTGCTGCTCGCCCTGGGGTTCTCCGGCCCCGAGCGGGACAGCGGCCTCGTCGAGCAGCTCGGGCTGCGGCTCACCGCCCGCGGCCACCTGGCCCGGGACGCGGACTTCGCCGCCGATGCGCCCGGAGTGTTCGTCGCCGGTGACGCGGGACGGGGCCAGTCCCTGATCGTCTGGGCCATCGCGGAGGGCCGGGCCGCCGCGGCGGCGGTCGACCGCTATCTGACCGGGAGCACCGAACTGCCCATGCCGGTCAGGCCGACGGACCGCCCGCTCGCCGTCTGACGGCCGGGGCCGTAACGGGACTACGGTATCCGCCGTCCGACGGCCGCGGCCGTGACGGGGGCTACGGTGTCCGCCGGTCGATCACCCGCCGCAGCTTGCCCACCGAGCGCTCCAGCGTCCCGGGCTCGACGACGTCGACCTCGACGGTCACGCCCACACCGTCCTTGACGCACTTGGCGATGGCCGCCGCCGCGGTGTCGCGCAGTCGCTGACCGGCCTGCGGCCGGGCCTCGACGCGGACGGTCATATGGTCCATCCGGCCGCGGTGGGTGAGCAGCACCTGGAAGTGCGGGGAGACACCAGGGGTGCGCAGCACGATCTCCTCGACCTGGCTGGGGAAGATATTGACTCCGCGCAGGATGATCATGTCGTCGCAGCGACCGGTGATCTTCTCGATCCGGCGGAACGCCGGGCGCGCGGTGCCGGGCAGCAGGCGGGTCAGGTCGCGGGTGCGGTAGCGGATGACCGGCATCGCCTCCTTGGTGAGCGAGGTGAAGACCAACTCGCCGCTGTCCCCGTCGGCCATGACCTGGTCGGTGATCGGGTCGACCACCTCCGGGTAGAAGTGGTCCTCCCAGACGTGCAGTCCGTCCTTGGTCTCCACACACTCCTGGGCCACGCCGGGACCCATCAGTTCCGACAGGCCGTAGATGTCCACCGCGTGCAGATCCAGCCGCTCCTCCAGTTCGCGGCGCATCTCCTCCGTCCAGGGTTCGGCGCCGAATATCCCGATCCGCAGCGAGCTGGTCCGCGGGTCGACGCCCTGCCGCTCGAACTCGTCGAGCAGGGTGAGCATGTAGGACGGGGTGACCATGATGATCTCGGGCTGGAAGTCCTGGATGATCTGCACCTGACGGGCCGTCATGCCGCCCGAGGCGGGGATGACCGTGCAGCCGGCCCGCTCGGCGCCGTAGTGGGCGCCCAGGCCGCCGGTGAACAGCCCGTAGCCGTAGGCGACATGCACCTTGTGGCCGGGGCGGCCACCGGCGGCGCGGATCGAGCGGGCGACCACATCGGCCCAGACCGACAGATCGCGCTCGGTGTAGCCGACTACGGTGGGGCGGCCGGTCGTGCCCGACGAGGCGTGGATACGGCGGACATCGGCCATCGGCACGGCGAACGTACCGAACGGGTAGTGCTCGCGCAGATCGGCCTTGGTAGTGAAAGGAAACCGGGCGAGGTCTTCCAGCGTCCGGCAGTCGTCGGGTGCGACACCGGCCGCGTCGAACTTGCGCCGGTACATCTCGACATGCTGGTAAGCGTGCCTCAACGTGGCCTGAAGGCAGGCCAGTTGCCGGGTCCTGAGCTCCTCGCGGCTCAACCGCTCGCCGTCGTCCAGCAGTCCCGCCGGCGGGGCTTCACCCAGTCGCCGTCCCGGACCCGCGGCGGCGCTCAGGTCGCTGCTCATCGTGCCTCCCACACACCGTGCCGACCGAACATTCGGTTAGCGTTGCGCACCGTCATGTAACCCAGCGTGCAATCCGGCTGTCAAGACCTGTTGAGAGGAAAACGCACCGCCGCGCGGCCCGGTCCCGCCCTGACACCGACCGCGGCGGTGATCCCGACGTCCCCGCCGCCGACCGGGTGACCCTGCGGGCGGGGCGGCCGAAGGGGTGCTGGGCGGGGAGTCATGATCGCCGTGGCGGGCCAGGGCTCAGCGCCGCGCCGCTGGGCGGGCGCACGGGAGGTTGCGGTGCATATCCTGCTGATCGCGAGCGCGTTCAACAGCCTCACCCAGCGGGTGTTCGGGGAACTCGGCGATCAGGGCCACACGGTGGCGGTGGAGCTCGCACTGGGGGACGAGTCCGTACGGGAGGCGGTGCGGCGGCACGCTCCGGACGTCGTGCTCGCCCCGATGCTCAAGACCGCGATTCCAGCTGATGTGTGGTCAGCGCACACCTGTCTGATCGTGCATCCGGGACCGGTGGGGGACCGCGGTCCCTCATCGCTGGACTGGGCGGTTCACGAGGGCGCCGACACCTGGGGTGTGACCGTTCTGCAGGCAAACGCGGAGATGGACGCCGGGGAGGTGTGGGCCTCGGTCCCGTGCCCGGTGCCGCCGGTGGGCAAGAGCGACCTGTACCGGGGCGAGGTCTGCGACGCGGCGCTGGAGGCGGTACTGCTGGCCGTGGACCGGTTCGCCTCCAAGACGTACGTGCCGCTACCGCAGCCGCGGGGCGCCGCGCGAAGCCGGCCGTACTTCGACCAGAGCCTGCGGCGCATCGACTGGACGTCCGACCCGACCGCGACCGTGCTGCGCCGACTGCGGGCCGCCGATTCACAGCCCGGAGTGCTGGACGAACTGCTCGGCGGTGAGTGGCATCTGCACGGCGGCTGTCCGGAGGACAGCCTGCGGGGCCGACCCGGTGAACTGCTGGCGACCCGGACGGGCGCGGTCTGCCGGGCCACGGTGGACGGCGCGGTGTGGATTCCGCAACTGCGGCCGCGTCGGCGACCGGACGGTCCGGCGACCTTCAAGCTCCCGGCGGTGCTCGCGCTCGGCGACCGGATGCCCGCCGTGCCCGAGGTCCCCGCCCCCCTCTGGCTGCCCGAACACCGCCGGACGTGGACGGACCTGCGCTACCGCGAGGACGGCGCGGTCGGCTTCCTGTGGTTCTCCTTTCCCGGCGGTGCGATGAGCACCAGTCAGTGCCGACGGCTGCTCGCCGCCTACCGCTTCGCCTGTTCCCGGCCGACCTCCGTCCTGGTGCTGGGCGGCGCCCGGGACTTCTTCTCCAACGGCATCCACCTGGGCGTGATCGAAGCCGCCGCCGATCCCGCCGAGGAGTCCTGGGCCAACATCAACGCCATGGACGACCTGGTCGAGGCGGTGCTGACCACCACCGACCGGCTGGTGGTCGCCGCCCTCGGCGGCAACGCCGGTGCGGGCGGTGCGATGCTGGCGCTGGCGGCCGACCAGGTGTGGTGCCGCCAGGGGGCCGTACTCAACCCGCACTACCGGCTGATGGGCCTGTACGGCTCCGAGTACTGGACGTACACCCTGCCCCGCAGGGTCGGGGAGGCCGCGGCGGAGCGGCTGACCCGGCGGGCCCTGCCGGTGACCGCGGCGACGGCCCATCACCTCGGGCTGGTGGACCGTGTGGTGCGCTGCGCGCCCGAGGGCTTCGGCGGTGAGGCCGCCCGCCTCGCCTCACATCTCGCCTCGTTGCCGCGGACCCAGCGGTACATCGCCGACAAGAAGGCGGTGCGCGAGCGCGACGAGGCCGTCAAATCGCTGAGCGCGTACCGGGAGGAGGAACTGGCCCGGATGCGCCACGACTTCTTCGACCCGGAAGCGCCCTATCACGCCCTGCGCAGGGCGTTCGTACGGAAGGAGCCGCCGTCGGGTACGCCGCCGCACCTCCAGGCCGAGTCGGCGCGGCCGACCTCGCGGCGGCGGTGAGCGGTCCGCGGCGCCGAGGCGGGCGCCGGGCAGCGAACCGGCCGTCACCGGATTGGTCCCGCTCGGGGCATGCATTGGCCGCTTGCCTGGTAGGAAGAGGCAGAGATTGATTTGCCGTATATATCACTTCTGTCTTCTTCGTTCCTGCCGCTGACTTCCCAGGAGGCCTCCAGATGGGTGCACCGCAGACCGCCGTAGACACCGGCCACGGGCGCGGGCAGGCCGGTGATGAGGCCCCCCTGATCCACGTGCTGTGGATCAACGCGGGTCTGAGCTGCGACGGTGACTCCGTATCGCTCACCGCCGCGATGCAGCCCAGCATCGAGGAGATCGCGCTGGGGGTTCTTCCGGGCCTGCCGAAGGTGGCCATGCACTGGCCGCTGATCGACTTCGACTCCGGTCCCGTGCAGGGCGCGGACACCTTCATCGAGTGGTTCTTCAAGGGCGAGCGCGGCGAGATCGACCCCTTCGTCCTGGTCGTCGAGGGCTCCATCCCCAACGAGAAGGTCAAGGCCGAGGGGTACTGGTGCGGCTTCGGCGACAACCCCGACACCGGCCAGCCCATCACCACCAGCGAGTGGATCGACCGTCTCGCACCCAAGGCCGCGGCGGTGGTGGCCATCGGAACCTGCGCCACCTACGGCGGAATCCACGCGATGGCCGGCAACCCCACCGGTGCGATGGGGGTGCCCGACTACCTCGGTTGGGAGTGGAAGTCGAAGGCCGGCATCCCGATCGTGTGCGTGCCCGGCTGCCCGATCCAGCCCGACAACTTCTCGGAGACCCTGACCTACCTGCTGTACCAGATGGCCGGGTCCGCTCCGATGATTCCGCTCGACGACAAGCTCCGCCCCACCTGGCTGTTCGGGGCGACCGTGCACGAGGGCTGCGACCGGGCCGGGTACTACGAGCAGGGCCAGTTCGCGGACTCGTACAACTCGCCGGAGTGCCTGGTGAAGATCGGCTGCTGGGGACCCGTGGTCAAGTGCAACGTCCCCAAGCGCGGCTGGATGAACGGGATCGGCGGCTGCCCCAACGTCGGCGGCATCTGCATCGCCTGCACGATGCCCGGCTTCCCCGACAAGTTCATGCCGTTCATGGACGCCCCGCCCGGAAGCAAGGTGTCCAGTGCCGCCAGCCATACGTACGGCGGCGTGATCCGCAAGCTGCGTTCCATCACCGCCAAGACCGTGGACAAGGAACCGAAGTGGCGGCGCACCGGCCGCGAGCTGACCACCGGCTACCACCCTCCCGCGTGAACCGGGCCGGGGTGCGAGCCACGACGTTGAACTTCCGCTTGATGACCGGCAGTTGAGGCTTGGAGAAGGGCGCGACACACACAATGGCACCGACGACGAAAGCGGCCGGGGACGGCCTGATGGAGATGTCCTGGGATCCGATCACCCGGATCGTGGGCAGCCTGGGCATCCACACGAAAATCGACTTCAAGCAGAAGCGGGTCGCCGAGTGCTACAGCACTTCGTCGGTGTTCCGCGGGTACAGCGTCTTCATGCGCGGCAAGGACCCGCGGGACGCGCACTTCATCACCAGCCGGATCTGCGGTATCTGCGGTGACAACCACGCCACCTGCTCGGTGTACACGCAGAACATGGCGTACGGCGTCAAGCCGCCGAACCTGGGCGAGTGGATCATCAACCTCGGCGAGTCCGCTGAGTACATGTTCGACCACAACATCTTCCAGGAGAACCTGGTCGGGGTCGACTACTGCGAGAAGATGGTGCGGGAGACCAACCCCGGTGTCCTGGAACAGGCCGAGCGCACCGAGGCCCCGCACGCCGCGGAGCACGGCTACCGCACCATCGCCGACATCATGCGCTCCCTCAACCCCATCGAGGGCGAGTTCTACCGCGAGGCGCTCCAGGTCAGCCGCTACACCCGCGAGATGTTCTGCCTGATGGAAGGGCGCCATGTGCACCCCTCCACGCTGTACCCGGGCGGGGTGGGCACGGTCGCCTCCGTCCAGTTGTTCACCGACTACCTCAGCCGGCTGATGCGGTACGTGGAGTTCATGAAGCGCGTCGTGCCGATGCACGACGACCTGTTCGACTTCTTCTACGAGGCGCTGCCCGGCTACGAGGAAGTGGGACGGCGACGCGTGCTCCTCGGCTGCTGGGGCAGCATGAACGACCCCGAGTACTGCGACTTCACCTACCGCAACATGACGGACTGGGGCCGTCGGATGTTCGTCACCCCGGGCATCATCGTCGACGGCAACCTGGTCACCAACGACCTGACGGAGATCAACCTCGGCATCCGGATCCTGCTCGGCAGCTCCTACTACCAGGACTGGCAGGGCCAGGAGCTCTTCGTCACCCACGACCCGCTCGGCAACCCGGTCGACCCGCGCCACCCGTGGAACCAGCACACCATCCCGGCCCCGCAGAAGCGCGACTTCACGGACAAGTACAGCTGGGTGATGTCCCCGCGCTGGTTCGACGGCAAGGAGCACCTGGCGCTGGACACCGGCGGCGGCCCGCTGGCCCGGCTGTGGTCCACCGCGCTGTCCGGGCTGGTCGACATCGGCTACATCAAGGCCACCGGGAACAGCGTGGTGATCAACCTGCCGCGCTCCATGACCAAACCGGAGACCACCTTCGAGTGGAAGATCCCGCGCTGGAGCAACGCCATCGAGCGCAACCGCGCACGCACCTACTTCCAGGCCTACAGCGCGGCGATGGCACTCCACTTCGCCGAGCGGGGACTTGAGGAGGTCAGGGCCGGGCGGACCCAGACCTGGGAGAAGTTCGAGGTGCCCGACGAGAGCATCGGCTGCGGATTCAGCGAGGCGGTACGCGGTGTCCTCTCGCACCACATGGTGATCCGCGACGGGAAGATCGCCAACTACCACCCCTACCCGCCGACTCCATGGAACGCCAGCGTCCGCGACAGCTACGGCACCCCCGGCCCGTACGAGGACGCGGTGCAGAACACCCCGATCTTCGAGGAGAACCGGCCGGAGAACTTCAAGGGCATCGACATCATGCGCACCGTGCGCAGCTTCGACCCGTGTCTGCCGTGCGGTGTGCACATGTACCTCGGCAACGGCAAGACGATGCGGCAGACGCACATGCCCACCGGGCTGAGCGGCCTGGCCGGATGAGCGCGCCCGGCACAGCGGCCGGTTCCCCCGCGGTGAACGCGGAACAGACCGGCAAGCGGGTGGAGGCCGTACTGGACCGCCTGGCGCAGGGCGGTGATCCCACGGCCACCGCGGCCGCCGAGGAACTCGTGCGCGTCCTGATGGACTTCTACGGTGCGGGGCTCGCCCGTGTCCTCGCCCTGGTCACGGCGGCGGGGCAGACCGGCGGCCCGCTGGCCGCCCTGCTGGGCGACGAGTTGGTGGCCGGGCTGCTGGTGCTGCACGGCCTGCACCCGGAGGACACCACGACCCGGATCGCCCGCGCCGTGGACGCCGTCGCCGGGCGGCCGTTCGAGGTGGCCGGGTTCGACGAAGCCTTCGGCGTTCTGCGGCTGCGCCCGGCCGGTGGCTCCGGGTGCGGCTGCGGCAACACCGCGCAGGCCGGCAAGGAGCAGGTCGAGGCGGCCCTGTCCTGCTTCGCGCCGGAAGTGACCGCGGTGGAGGTCGAACCGGCCCAGGGCGGCGCGCCGGAGCCCAAGCTGCTGCACATCGGCCCCACCCGCACCAGGGCCGCCGAGCCCGAGCCGCAACCGGCGGAGGCACGGTGACCGCGCAGCAGCAGACGGCAGCGCCACCACGCGCAGGCCTGCGCCGGTTCCTCGCCCCCGCACCGGAAGCGCCGGAGCAGTGCGAGCTGTGCGGACGCCAACTACCGGGTGAGCACCGGCACTTGGCCGACACCGAGCAGCGCGCCCTCGCCTGCGCATGCGACGCGTGCGCGGTGCTGTTCACCCGGCCGGGGGCAGTCGGCGGCCGGTTCCGCACGGTTCCCGATCGCTATCTCGCCGATCCCGGGCCCGGCCTCGACGAGGACACCTGGCAGCGCCTGCGGATCCCGGTCAGCGTGGTCTTCTTCTTCCGCAACGCCGCGCTGGACCGCCCGGTCGCGCTCTACCCGAGCCCGGCGGGCGCCACCGAGAGCGAACTGGACCCGGAAGCCTGGCAGGCCATCGAGGCCGCCACCCCGCTGGCGGCGTCGCTGGCACCCGATGTGGAAGCGCTGCTGGTGCGACGCTCGGCGAGCCGTGGTGAGTGCTTCCTGGTACCGATCGACGACTGCTACCAACTGGTGGGCAGGATGCGGCTGCACTGGCAGGGCTTCGACGGCGGATCAACGGCGCGAGCCGACCTGGACGCCTTCTTCGACCAGGTAGCGGCGCGCGCCCGGCTGCCGCGGAAGGACGAACAGCGGTGACCGAGCTGACCTTCGCCTGCACCGGCGTACGAGCCGACCCGTACGCCACCGCCCCCGCCCTGGTCTTCCGGCTGCGGATCACCGCCGCGGGCGGTGCCCGGGTGCACGCGCTCGCCCTGCGCTGCCAGATCCGCATCGAACCGGCGCGCCGCCACTACGAGCCGTCCGAGGCCGACCAACTGCGCGACCTGTTCGGCGAGCCGTCCCGCTGGGGCAGCACGCTGCACCCCGTGCAGTTCGCCCAAGTCCCGCTCACCGTACCGGGCTTCACCGGCCAGACCGAGGTGGACCTGGTGGTTCCGTGCACCTACGACATGGACATCGCCGCGACACGGTACTTCCGTGCGCTGCGGGACGGTGAGGTGCCGCTGCTGATGCTGTTCTCCGGCACGGCGTTCACCGGCCACGGCGGCTTCCAGGCCGAACCCGTCCCCTGGGACCGGGAGGCGCGGTGCCGGATGCCGGTACGGGTGTGGCGCGAGATGATCGAGCAGCACTTCCCGGGCTGCGGCTGGATCCGCCTGCCCCGCGACACCATGGACGCACTGCTGCGGTACCGCTCGCAGCGGGCGCTGCCCTCCTGGGAGGCGACGCTGCAGTCGCTGCTCCAGATGGCCGGGCCGGTCAACGCGCAGGCCGAGGTGGTCGCGACATGACGGCGCCGACGCTCACCGCGCGGACGGACCCGCGGTTCTCCCTGGCGCGGCAGGTCGCCGACGCCGTCCTGTTCGAGGGCTATGTGCTCTACCCGTACCGGGCCTCGTCGGCGAAGAACCAACTGCGCTGGCAGTTCGGGGTGCTCGTCCCCCGGGCCTGGGGCGCGGGGCGCGCCGAGCACACCCACCAGCGCACCGAGTGCCTGATGGAACCGCGCCGTGATGCCACCCTCTCGCTGGAGCTGCGCTTCCTGCACGCACAACGGCGGACCGTGCAACGGATCGGCCCGGACGGCGAGTTCGAGACCGTCGCCTCGCTGGACGCCGATGACCGCGTGTACGTCCCCTGGGACGAGGGCGTCGAGGAGCACGTGGAACTGTCCGTTCCAGTGGCCGAGTTGACCGGCGACGGCGTCAGAGTCCCCTTCACCCGGCCCGCACACCAGGAGACCGAAACGGTGCACGCCGACGGCCGGACCGCCGGGCGACTGGTACGCCGCCGGGAGCGGATCGACGGGGCGCTGCGGCTGTCCACCGACGAGATCGCGGGCCCGTACGCCGCGCTGCGGCTGACCGCCGTGGTGGAGAACACCGGCGACTGGCCATCGGACGGCGGCGAGGCCGAGCGGGACGACGCACTGCTGCGTTCGCTGGTCTCCGCCCATCTGCTGCTGGGGCTGAGCGACGGATCCTTCGTGTCGATGGCCGATCCGCCCGAGTGGGCCAAGGGCGCCGCGGCGCACTGCCGCAACGAGCACACCTGGCCGGTACTGGCCGGGGAAGGCGACCGCGCGGATGTGATGCTGTCCTCGCCGATCATCCTGGAGGACCATCCGCGGATCGCGCCGGAGAGCCCCGGCGCGCTCTACGACGCCACCGAGATCGACGAGATCCTGACGCTGCGCACCGCGGCACTGACCGACCAGGAGAAACGGGAGGCGCGCGGCACGGACGCCCGGGCCGGTGCGGTGATCGACCTGGCCGACACCATGCCCCCCGAAATCCTGGAACGGCTGCACGGCGCGGTCCGCGCACTGCGTGAGGTCACCGAACCGGCGGCCGAACCGGACACACCCTGGTGGGACCCGGCCGGTGACCCCACCGTCGACCCCGCCCACGACCGGGTCCTGGTGGACGGCAGGCAGGTGGGCGCGGGCAGCCGGGTACGACTGCGTCCCGGACCGCGCCGCACCGACGCCCAGGACCTGTTCCTGCACGGCCGCACGGCGCGGGTCGAGGCGGTGCTGCACGACGTGGACGGCCTGGTGCACCTGGCGGTGACGGTGGACGGCGACCCGGGCGCGGATCTGCGCCGGGAGCAGGGACGGTTCCTGTACTTCCAGCCCGACGAGGTCGCCCCCCTGGAGGACGCATGACCCGGGCAGGCAGTGTCCTGGTCGCGGGGGTCGGCAATGTCTTCCTCGGCGACGACGGCTTCGGCGTGGAGGTGGTCCGGCGACTGGCGGACCACCAACTGCCGCCGCACGTCGAGGTCGTGGACAGCGGAGTACGCGGGGTGCACCTGGCGTACCAACTCCTGGACGGCTACCGCACGGTGGTGCTGGTGGATGCCACGGCCCGCGGCGCGGAGCCCGGAACGGTGTACCTGATCGACGCCTCGGCAGCGACAGCGGCCGAAGCGCGGCAGACGCAACTGGACGGTCATCACATGTCCCCGGACGCCGTGTTGGCGCTGCTGGACACGCTGCGCCAGAGCATCGGCGGCAGCCCACCGGGGCGTGTCCTGGTCGTCGGCTGTGAACCGGCCTGCCTGGACGAGGGCATCGGCCTCAGCGCGCCGGTCGCCGCGGCGGTGGACGAGGCGGTGCGCCTGGTCCTTCGCGTGGTGCGGGATGAGGAACCGCTCACGGCGACCGTGGCGGACAGCAACTACCCGGAGAGGAACCCCCAGCCATGAAAAAGCTCACCATCGGTGCCGCAGCGGCGGCCCTACTCGCCGCGATCGCGGCCTGGAACCTGCCCGACGTCCGGCGCTATCTGCGGATCCGCGCCATGTGAGCGCCCGGTCCGGGACCGCCGCGGGCGAGTGGGCTGCGGCGAACGGCGTACGCACGGGCGCCCGGGCGGCGCGTCGGGACCGCCGCGCCCGGGCCGCCACCTGTAATGGGACACAGCGGACGGCCCCGGCAGCGGCGGCCCTCGGTCGGGACGCGCGGCAGAAAGAGACCGATGCACGAGATGTCCATCGCCATGGCGGTCGTGGAGCAGGTGGCGGCCGCCGCCCGGGACGCGGGCATCGACGCGGTCCAGCAGGTGCGGCTTGAGGTCGGTGAACTCGCCGGTGTGGTCCCGGACGCGCTGGGCTTCTCCTTCGAACTGGCCTGCGCGGGAACGGCGCTTGAGGGCGCCGAGCTGATCGCCGAGCTGGTACCGGGCCGGGCCCGCTGCGAGGGGTGCCGGGCCGAGTGGCCGACCGGAATGCCACCGCAGCTGTGCTGTCCGCGCTGCGAGGCCGCAACGGCGCGGCTGCTGTCCGGCAGGGAACTGCGGATCACCAGCGTGCGCTGGGCCGGTGAGCCTGAGGAACCCGAGCCCGTACGCGTCCTTGAGGAGTGCTGAAGCCATGTGCCGAGTCGTTGACCTCCAGCAGTCGGTGCTGGCCAAGAACGACGAGTACGCGGAGAAGCTGCGCGCCGACATGGCCGCCCGCGGCACCACCGTCGTCAACCTGCTGTCCAGCCCGGGCAGCGGCAAGACGGCACTACTGGAGCTCGAACTGTCCACGGCCCGTCAGCGTGGCCTGACGGTGGCGGCGCTGACCGCGGACCTGGCCACCGAGAACGACGCGGTGCGCCTGTCCCGTTCCGGAGCGCCGGTCAAGCAGGTGCTCACCGACGGCCTGTGCCATCTGGAAGCCCGGATGCTCGCCGGCCACCTGGACGGGTGGCTGCCCGCGGCGACCCGGTTGCTGTTCGTCGAGAACGTGGGCAACCTGGTCTGCCCGGCCTCCTACGATCTGGGCGAGTCGCTGCGCGTGGTGCTCGCCTCCGTCACCGAGGGCGAGGACAAGCCGCTCAAGTACCCCACCGCCTTCGGGCTCGCACACCTGGTCGTGGTGACGAAGACCGATATCGCGGCGGCCGTCGGCTTCGACGAGGCCGCCTTCCGCGCCAACGTCGCGCAGGTGAACCCCGGTGTCGAGGTGCTGCTCACCTCCGCCCGCCGCGGACAGGGTGTCGGGGCCCTCCTCGACCGGGCGCTCGCCGCCGGGGACGGCGCCCCGGTGCACCGCCCGGTGATGGCCGTACCGTCCGCCCACAGCCACTCGTGACACAGCAGCGGGAGTTGGCGCCGAGCGTCGCACCGGTACAGCGCCGCCGGGTCACTGTTCGGGGGGTGGTCCAGGGAGTGGGGTTCCGGCCCTTCGTCTTCACCCTCGCCACCGAGCTGGGGCTGGCCGGGCATGTGACGAACACCTCCGAGGGAGTCCTCGCCGAGGTCGAGGGCGATCCGCGGGTGCTGGCCGCGTTCTGCGACCGGCTCACGGCCGACGCGCCACCGCTGTCCGTGGTCGAATCGGTCGTCCACGAGCCGGTCGCGCCGACCGCCGCCACCGGGTTCGCCATCCTGCCCTCCAGCGCGGGCGGACCGCCGCGCACCCTGGTGTCGCCGGACACCGCCACCTGCCGTGACTGCCTTGCCGAACTGGCCGATCCCGCCGACCGCCGCCACCGCCATCCGTTCATCACCTGCACGCACTGCGGACCGCGTTTCACCATCGTCACCGGGCTGCCCTACGACCGCGCCAACACCACGATGGCCCGGTTCGCGATGTGCCCTGACTGCGCCCGGGAGTACGCGGATCCGGCCAACCGCCGCTTCCACGCCCAGCCCGTCGCCTGCCACGCGTGCGGACCCCGGCTCCGGCTGCTCGAACCCTCGCCGGAGCGTGCGGCATCCGGTGCGCAGGCGCTGGCACGGGCCCGGCGGCTGCTGGCGGCGGGTGCGGTCCTGGCGGTCAAGGGACTCGGCGGCTACCACCTCGCCTGTGACGCGGGCGATCAGCAAGCGGTCCTGACCCTGCGCCGCCGCAAGGCGCGCGGCGACAAGCCGTTCGCGCTGATGGCGCGGGACATCGCCGACGTCGAGCGGCTGGTGCATCTGGGCCCGAGGGAACGGGAGTTGCTCACCGGCACGGTCCGGCCGATCGTCCTGATGCGTCGGCGCCAAGGGCCTGATCGGCCCTGGGACGCCTTGCCGGTGGCTGAGTCCGTGGCGCCCGGCAGCCCCGACCTCGGCGTCATGCTGCCGTACACCCCGCTGCACCACCTGCTGCTGGGCCTGCCGGGCGACCCGCCGGGCCCCCGGCTGCTCGTCATGACCAGCGGGAATCTCTCGGGCGAGCCCATCGTCACCGACGATGACGAGGCCCGTGAGCGACTGGCCGGTCTGGCCGACGCCTGGCTGGTCCACAACCGCCCGATCCATGTGCCCTGCGACGACTCGGTGGTCCGGGTCTGCGACGGCGCGGAACTGCCGGTACGCCGCTCACGCGGCTACGCGCCGCTGCCGTTGACCCTGCCGGTACCGGTGCGGGCGGCACTCGCCGTCGGCGGAGACCTGAAGAACACGTTCTGCGTGGCCGACGGACGGCACGCCTGGTTGTCCGCGCACACCGGCGACATGGACGACCTGGCGACACAGCGCGTCTTCGACCGCGCGGTACGGCAGTTGGCGGCGATCAGCGGAGTGGAACCGCGACTGCTGGCGGCCGACCGCCACCCCGGCTACCGCTCCACGCGGTGGGCACGGCGCCATGCCGACGGCCGCCCGGTGACGTACGTCCAGCACCATCACGCGCACATCGCCTCGGCCATGGCGGACGGCGGCCTGGACGGTGGCCGCCGGGTGATCGGGGTCGCCTTCGACGGCACCGGCTACGGTGACGACGGCGCGGTGTGGGGCGGGGAGGTGCTGCTCGCCGACTATGCCGGGTTCCACCGCTTCGCACAGCTGGCCTATGTGCCGTTGCCGGGTGGAGACGCCGCGGTCCACCGCCCGTACCGGATGGCACTGGCCCATCTGCGCAGCGCCGGACTTGAGTGGTCAGCCGACCTGCCCTGCACGGCGGCCTGCCCGCCGACCGAACTGCGGGTGCTGGACCACCAGTTGGCGCGGGGACTGGGCTGCGTACCCACCTCCAGCATGGGGCGGCTGTTCGACGCGGTCTCCTCGCTCGCCGGAGTCTGCCACCGGGCGCGGTACGAGGCCCAGGCGGCCATCGAACTGGAAGCCGCCGCGCTGGCCGGGGACGCACGGGCGCCGGGCTACGCCTTCGCGCTGCGCCGCGGTGGGCCCGAGCCTGGAGCGGCCGAGCTGGTCGCCGATCCGGCGCCGGTACTCGCCGCCGTCACCGCCGATCTGCGGGCGGGCGCCAACGCCGCGCAGGTCGCGGTGCGTTTCCACCATGCGGTCGCCGATCTCGTACGCCAGCTCTGCGTCACGGCGCGGGAGCGGTACGGGCTGGAGACTGCCGCCCTGACCGGCGGAGTCTTCGCCAACACCGTGCTGCTGTCGGCCTGTTCCCGAGCGCTGCGACGGGAGGGCTTCACCGTCCTGCGCCACCGTCGTGTCCCGCCCAACGACGGAGGCCTGGCACTCGGGCAGCTGATGGTGGCCGCGGCCCGCACCACCTGACCACCGACCGTACGAACAGCGAGGAGAACGCCATGTGCCTGGCGGTACCAGGCAAGGTCCTGGACATCGAGGACCGGGACGGCACCCGGATGGCCACCGTCGACTTCGGCGGTGTGCTCAAGGACGTGTGTCTCGAATACCTGCCGGACCTTGAAGTCGGCGAATACGCCATCGTCCATGTGGGGTTCGCCCTGCAACGCCTTGACGAGGAGTCGGCCAAGCGGACCCTGGCGCTGTTCGAGAACTTCGGCATGCTGCAGGAGGAGTTCGGCGATCCGTGGGCCATGGCCGCCGCGACACCGCAGGAGGCACAGCAGTGAAGTACATCGAGGAGTTCCAGAACCCGCAGCTGGCCCAGCGCCTGCTCGACGACATCCACGCCACGGTGACCCGGCCGTGGGCGATGATGGAGGTCTGCGGCGGCCAGACGCACAGCATCATCCGGCACGGCATCGACCAACTCCTGCCCGAGCAGGTGGAGTTGATCCACGGTCCGGGCTGCCCGGTGTGCGTGACCCCGCTGGAGGTCATCGACAAGGCCCTGGAGATCGCCTCCCACCCCGAGGTGGTGTTCTGCTCGTTCGGCGACATGCTGCGTGTGCCGGGCACCGGCCGCGACCTGTTCCAGGTCAAGAGCGAGGGCGGTGACGTAAGGGTGGTGTACTCGCCGCTGGACGCGCTGCGGATCGCCCAGCAGAACCCCGAACGGCAGGTGGTGTTCTTCGGAATCGGTTTCGAGACGACCGCGCCGCCCAACGCCATGACGGTGTACCAGGCGCGCAGGCTGGGAATCCGCAACTTCAGCCTGCTGGTCTCGCACGTACGGGTGCCGCCCGCCATCGAAGCGATCATGACGTCGCCGGACTGCCGGGTCCAGGCGTTCCTGGCCGCCGGGCATGTGTGCAGTGTCATGGGCACCGACGAGTACCCGGAGCTGGCCGAACGGTTCGCCGTACCGATCGTGGTCACCGGCTTCGAGCCGCTGGACATCCTGGAGGGCGTGCGCCGAACGGTCCGCCAACTGGAGCGCGGCGAGCACCGCGTCGAGAACGCCTATCCGCGTGCGGTCCGCCCGGAGGGCAACCCCGCGGCCAAGGCCATGCTCGAAGACGTCTTCGAGGTCACCGATCGCGCCTGGCGCGGCATCGGCGTCATCCCGGCCAGCGGGTGGCGGCTGTCCGAACGCTACCGCGACTTCGACGCGGAGCACCGCTTCCCGGTGGGCGGCATCACCACCGAGGAACCGGCCGCCTGCCGCAGCGGCGAGGTCCTGCAAGGCCTGCTCAAGCCGCACGAGTGCGAGGCGTTCGGCACCCTGTGCACCCCGCGCAACCCGCTGGGGGCCACCATGGTCTCCAACGAGGGAGCGTGCGCCGCCTACTACCTCTACCGCCGACTCGGCGGCGTCACCGCCCCCAAGGAGACGAGCCCCGTTGCCTGAGACCACACAAGCACTGCCCGACCTGACCGCCTGGACGTGCCCCGCTCCGCTTCGGGACCAGCCCAAGGTGGTCATGGGCCATGGAGGCGGCGGAGTGATGTCGGCCGAACTGGTCCACAACATCTTCGCCCCCGCCTTCGGCGGCCGTGTCCTGTCCCAACTGGGCGACTCGGCGGCGCTGAGCCTCGGCGGAGTCCGGTTGGCGTTCTCCACCGACTCCTTCGTGGTGCGCCCGCTGTTCTTCCCTGGCGGCAGCATCGGCGACCTCGCGGTCAACGGGACCGTCAACGACCTCGCCATGAGCGGTGCCCGGGCGGCCTTCCTGTCCTGCGGGTTCATCCTTGAGGAGGGCGTCGAGATGGCGGTCGTCGCCCGGGTGTCCCATGCGCTCGGTGCGGCGGCGCGGGCGGCGGACGTCGAGGTGGTCACCGGCGACACCAAGGTCGTCGAGGCGGGCCACGGCGACGGCGTGTACGTCAACACGGCGGGAATCGGGCTGATCCCCGACGGAGTCGACATCCGACCGCAGCGTGCGGTCCCCGGTGATGTGGTGATCGTCAGCGGTGCGATCGGCGTCCACGGGGTGGCGATCATGAGCGTCCGGGAGGGGCTGGAGTTCGGCGTGGAGATCGTGAGCGACTGCGCCGCCCTCGGCGGTCTGGTCGACACGATGCTGGAGGTCACTCCGGATCTGCACGCGCTGCGCGACCCGACCCGCGGCGGTCTCGCCGCCGCACTCAACGAGATCGCGGTCGCCGCACAGGTCGGCGTGGAGATCCAGGAGAGCGCCGTCCCGGTGCCGCCCGAGGTCGACGGCGCCTGCGCGATGCTCGGTCTGGACCCGCTGTACGTGGCCAACGAGGGCAAGCTCGTCGCGTTCGTGCCCCGGCAGCACGCCGACGCGGTACTCGCGGCGATGCGGGCCCATCCGCTGGGCGCCGGATCGACGGTGATCGGCGAATGCGTGCAGTCCCACCCCGGAATGGTCGTCGCCCGTACCGGCCTCGGCGGAACGCGGGTGGTGGACCTGCCCATCGGCGAGCAGCTGCCGCGCATCTGCTAGATACCTGTCCGGCGGATCGTGACCATCGGGGTGTCGTGGGTTGTGGCACTTGCGTGACCGCAACTGCCACAACCCACGTGCGTGACCGCAACTGCCACAACCCGGCCAAGCCCCGCCGGACCGGCCAGGGTTCAGTGGTGGCCGGCGCTCTCCTCCAGCTCCTCGGCCGTTGGCTTGGGCACCTGGCTGTTCTCGCCGAAGTAGACCGAGGACAGCTTCGCGCGGAGCTTCTCGGAGAGTGTGACCTTGCGTGGGATACCGGCCTTGTCCTCAGCCGGCGGCAGTGCCAGGGGCTGGAGTTGGTCGTGCGCGGTGAGTTCGTAGATCCGCTCCTGGGGCAGCCGCTCGTGGACCTCGATGAACTCACCGTGCGGTAGGCGCTTGATCACCCCGGTCTCACGGCCGTGCAGCACCTTGTCCCGGTCGCGGCGCTGCAGCCCGAGGCACATCCGCTTGGTGACGATGTAGACGATCGTCGGCAGGACGAAGAAGCCGATCCGGACGAACCAGGTAATGGCGTTGATCGAGAGATTGAAGTGGGTGGCGACCAGGTCGTTTCCACCGCCGAGCAGCAGGATCAGGTACAGCGCCAGCCAGGCGGTGGCGAGAGCGGTGCGCACCGGCGCGTTGCGCGGCCGGTCCAGCAGATGGTGCTCGCGTTTGTCGGCGGTGACCCAGGACTCGACGAACGGGTAGACCGCGATGGCCACCAGCACCAGGATGAAGACCACCAGCGGGATGAAGACGCCCAACTCCAGGGTGTGGCCCAGGAAATGGATCTCCCATCCGGGCATGATGCGGATCAGGCCTTCCGAGAAGCCCATGTACCAGTCGGGTTGGGCGTCGGTGGTCACCTGGTCGGAGCGGTACGGTCCGTAGGCCCAGATGGGGTTGACCTGGGCGATCGCGGAAATGACCGCCAGGGCACCGAAGACGACGAAGAAGAAGCCACCGGCCTTGGCCATGTAGACCGGCATCAGGGGCATGCCGACGACGTTCTTCTCGGTGCGGCCGGGACCCGCGAACTGGGTGTGCTTGTGGTAGAAGACCAGGATCAGATGGGCCACCACCAGACCGGCCATGATGCCGGGGATGAGCAGGATGTGCACGGTGAACAGCCGCGGGATGATCACCGTGCCGGGGAACTGCCCGCCGAACATGAACATCGTCAGGTAGGAGCCGACGATCGGCACCGACAGGACGGCGCCCTCCAGGAACCGGATGCCGGTGCCGGACAGCAGGTCGTCCGGCAGGGAGTAGCCCATGAAGCCGTCGAACTGGCCGAGGAACAGCAGGAGGAAGCCGAACAGCCAGTTGATCTCGCGGGGTTTGCGGAACGCGCCGGTGAACAGGACGCGCATCATGTGGACGAACATGGCCGCGACGAAGACGATGGCCGCCCAGTGGTGGACCTGACGCATCAGCAGGCCCGCGCGCACGTCGAAGCTGATGTCGAGCGTCGTCTTGTACGCCTCCGACATGCGGATGTTGTTCAGCGGCGTGTACGTGCCGTGGTAGACGACCTCGTTCATGCTCGGGGTGAAGAACAGCGTCAGATAGACACCGGTCAGGATGATGATGACGAAGGTGTACAGGCAGATCTCGCCCAGCATGAAGGACCAGTGGTCCGGGAAGATCTTGCGCAGATTGGACTTGGCCAGGTTGTAGATGCCGAGCCGTCCGTCCGCCCAGTCCGCGAGCCGCTCGCCCGGGTTGGTCCGCCCGGTGCGGTCCGCCGAGGCGCCCTCGGCCGAAGAGTGAGTGCTCATGCGCTGCGCTCCCAGAATCCAGGGCCGACGGGCTTGTCGAAGTCGCCGAGAGCTTCCAGGTAGCCCTGGTTGTTCACGGAGATCCGCAGTTGCGGCAACGGGTGCCCGGCCGGGCCGAAGATGACCCGGCCGCCGTCTGCCAGGTCGAATGTCGACTGGTGGCAGGGGCAGAGCACATGGTGCGTCTGCTGTTCGTACAGGCTGATCGGGCAGCCGACATGGGTGCAGATCTTGGAGTACGCGAGGATGCCCTGGTGGCCCCAGTCCGCCGAACGCTTGTCCTTGATCTCCGTGGGGATCAGCCGGACGATCATCAGCGCCGCCTTGGCCATGACCTCCTGGAAGTCCGGGTCGCTCTCGTGCACCCCTTCGGGCTGGGCGAAGGTCAGCGAGCCGACCAGGATGTCCTCGGGCCGCAGCGGCCGGTCGTCGCTCATGTTGATCAGGCGCTTGCCGCCCGACCACACGGTGTGGAAGAGCTTCTTCTCCGGCAGCGGGCCCAGATCCCGGAACAGCACGATCGCGGAGAGCGGGACGACGGTCAGCGCGCCGAGCAGTGCGTTGCGCATCACCTTGCGGCGGCCGATACCGCTGTCCGCGGCACCCTCCTGGAAGTCGGCGAAGACCCGCTGACGCACTTCCGGCGGGGCCTCGATCGGGTGCCGCTCGGACGCGTACTCCATATCGGACATCAGGGTGCGGGCCCAGTGGATGGCGCCGACGCCGATGCACAGCAGCGCGATGCCGAGCGACCAGCCGAGCGCGAAGTTCTGCGCGCTGACATGACCCACCGGGAAGATGAAGACCACCTTCTCCTTGGGGATCAGGACGTACGACGCGATGAAGCCGAAGGCGGCGATCACCGCGGTGACGAACAGCATCGTGACGACGCGCTCGGAGTGTTTCGCGGCGCGATGGTCGATGTCCTGGCGGCGCGGCTGGTGCGGGGGCAGGCCCGGATCCGCGAAGGGGTCCGCGGGCTTGGGGGGCTTGCCTGGCTTGCCGGGCTCTGGCAGGCGTTCTCCGGCGTTGTTGTCCTGATGGGTCATTACTTCCTGGCCTTTGCGGTCCGGGCGGCGATCCAGATGGAGGCGGCGACCAGCACGCCCAGGCCGAAGATCCAGCCGAAGAGCCCCTCGGGGACCGGACCCAGCGAGCCCAGGCTCAGGCCGCCGTAGCTGGGATTGGAGGCGGGGTTCGTCGTGTGCGTCACAAACGCGATGAGGTCCCGCTTCTGCGCCTCGGGCATCGTCGTGTCAGGGAAGGACGGCATGTTCTGCGGCCCGGTCAGCATGGCCTCGTAGATGTGCTTCGGGGTGACATCGCGCAGTTCCGGCGCGAACTTGCCCTGGCTGAGGGCACCGCCCGCACCGGCGAAGTTGTGGCACTGGGCGCAGTTGGTGCGGAAGAGCTGGCCGCCGCTGGCGACGTCGCCGGGGGCGTACTGCGAGGGGTTCGGGATGCCCGGGCCGGGTCCCAGGGAGGCCACGTACGCGGCGAGCTGGTCGATCTGCGGCTGCCTGTAGACGGGCTTCTTCTTCGGTACCTGGGCGCCGGGCTGCTGGGCGGGCATCCGGCCGGTGCCCACCTGGAAGTCCACCGCCGCCGCGCCCACGCCGACCAGGCTGGGGCCGAGGTGGCTGCCCTGCCCCGAGGGGCCGTGGCAGGTGGAGCAGCCGACGTCGTAGAGTCGCTTGCCCTCGTCGATCGCCAGCGACTGGGCGGGGTTGGCCTGCGCCCTTTGCGTCGGCGCGAACGCGGCGTACAGCCAGCCGGTCGCCGCGAGCGCGATGAGGAGGGCGACGAGCGCCGCCAGCGGGTGACGGCGTCGTGCGGAGAGTTTTTCCACGGACAACCCCGATGTGCTGAGCGTGATGTGTCGAATGGGTGGCCGTTCGGTCGACGGACAGGTGCTGGCGACGAAAGCTCCCATCCGGGATAAATCGAGCAGAACGGCCAGCCCCTAGGACATCACACTCGTGTTTGTGATCCGTGGCTCTCCGTGATCGTGTCTCGGACGGGCTGCGCTTCATGGGCTCGGCGCCGCCGATCGAACAGAACATCCGACTGCCGGTCTGTGCCCGGCGCGGTGATCGCAGCTGCGGGAGAATCGCACCATGACCGAACGCAAACCGCCCGGCGTCAGCTTCGAGTCGTGGGTCGACCGGCAGATCCGCGAAGCGGCGGACCGCGGCGAGTTCGACAACCTGCCGGGCATCGGGAAGCCCCTCCCCGACGTGGACCAGCCCTATGACGAACTGTGGTGGGTCAAGCGGAAAATGCGCCGCGAAGGGGTGAGCTACCTGCCACCGGCGCTCGCGCTGCGCAAGGAAGCGGAAGACGCGCTGGCCGCCGCATCGCGGGCCGCCTCGGAACCGGAGGTGCGGCGGATCGTCTCGGAGATCAACGAGCGGATCCGCGAGGCGCTCAGGACCCCGCCTTCCGGACCGCCGCTCAACCTGGCCCCCTTTGACGTCGAACGCGTCGTCCGCGAGTGGCGCGAGCGGCACTCCGGCTAGCGCTGCCCCTCGCCCGCGTATCCGCTCGGTCGGCGTACAGGATCGGCTCAACCTGTCCTATGCGCGACGCGGTCCCGGTGGTGACATGAACGCACCAACTCGTTCGAGGCGGAACCACAGCGTGACCGGAGGGGAACCATGTTCAAAACGATGTTCATCGGCGGCGCGGCCGCAGCACTCCTCGCCACACCGTTATCCCCGTCAGCGGCGGCCCACGGCCTGGACACGCCCCCGCCCGGAAAGATCGTCATCGACCTGGTGACCGTCAACGGCTCGGGCTGCCCGTCCGGCACGGCCGCCGTGGCGGTCTCACCCGACAACACGGCGTTCACCGTCACCTACAGCAACTACCTCGCCCAGGTGGGCGTCGGCTCCAGACCCACCGACTTCCGCAAGAACTGCCAGCTGGGTCTGGACGTGCACGTCCCGCAGGGCTTCACCTACGCCGTGGCCGAGGCCGATTACCGCGGCTACGCGCATCTGGAGAACGGTGCGAACGGCCTGGAGAGAGCCAACTACTACTTCCAGGGCATGCAGCAGACCGGGTACGCCACACACCCCTTCAGCGGCGGGATGGACGACGACTGGCAGACCACCGACACCACCGACGTCGCCTCCCTGGTCTACGCGCCCTGCGGCGAAGAGCGAAACTTCAACATCAACACTGAACTGCGCGTCAACGCCGGCACCTCGGACCCCAAGACCACCAGCTTCATGTCGATGGACTCGACCGACGGCAGCATCAACACCATCTACCACTTCGCCTGGAAGCAGTGTCCCTGACACCAGGTAGCACGCGGCCCGGATCCCCTTGGTCGGCGCACTCCTGACAGGGCGCGACATCCGACGGTACGGGGTCCGGGCCGCGGGCGGCCTCGCGCCTGCCGAGCGGTAGGCCGGATGCTCAGTACACTCACCGCGTCACGTTCCGTACACGTCCGAGGCGGTCATGCCGCGGTGCTGAACTCGCTCGACCTGCCCGCCAGCCTCCCCGTCGGCGTCCCGTGGTTCACCGTCCTGGTCGCCGCCGTCGCCGGGGAGCGGCTGGCCGAACTGGTCGTCGCGGCCCGGAACGCCCGCTGGTCCCGCGCCCGTGGTGGTGTCGAACACGGCGCGGGCCACTACCCGGTGATGGTGGCCGTACACACCGCGCTGCTGGTGGCCATGCCGGTCGAAGTGCACTTCGCGGCGCGGCCGTTCCTCCCGGCACTGGGCTGGCCGATGCTCACCGCCGCCGTCGCCGCCCAACTCCTGCGGTGGTCGTGTGTACGGTCGCTCGGCGCGCGGTGGAACACCCGGGTGATCGTCGTTCCGGGCATGCCGCTGGTCACCCGGGGGCCGTACCGCTGGCTGCGGCATCCCAACTACGTGGCGGTCGCGGTGGAGGGGGTCGCGCTGCCTCTGGTGCACACGGCCTGGGTCACCGCCTTCTGCTTCACCGCCGCGAACGCCGCGGTGCTCGCCGTACGCCTCCGGGTGGAGAACGCCGCCCTCGGGCTGACCTCGTGACGCGCGCCGGGTACGACGCCGACCTGCTCGTCGCGGGCGGTGGACCGGCGGGCTTGGCCACCGCGGTGCACGCCGCCCGGGCGGGACTCGACGTGCTGGTCTGCGACCCCCGGCAGGTCCCGATCGACAAGGCATGCGGGGAAGGACTGACACCCGGCGGCCTGGCCCGGCTGCACGAGCTCGGGGTCGATCCGCCAGGTGCGACGTTCACCGGCTACGCCTATCTCGACCTGGCCGGACGCCGTGTCGAGGGACGCTTCCGCGGCGGACCGGGCCGCGGCGTACGCCGTACCGCGCTGCATGGGGCGCTGGCCACGGCGGCCACCGCGGCGGGCGCGCGCCGGGCGACCGCGAGGATCGACGGCATCGAACAGGACGCCCACTCCGTGACGGCCGCCGGTCTGCGCGCCCGGTGGCTGGTGGCCGCCGACGGACTGCACTCCGGCGTCCGGCGCCGTCTGGCCGTCCCCACCTCGACCGGATCGCCTCGCCGGTTCGGGTTGCGCCGCCACTGGCGGACGCCGCCCTGGTCCGACCTGGTCGAGGTGACCTGGGCGGAGCACGCCGAGGCCTATGTGACGCCGATCGGCTCCGATGCCGTGGGCGTCGCGCTGCTGTACCGCCCGCGACCCGGAACGCCTCCCGCCGACACGTACGCCCAGCTGCTGCGCGGTTTCCCCGCCCTCGCGGACCGTCTGGCAGCGGCCGAACCCCTCGGCCCGGTACGGGGTGCGGGACCGCTGCGCTGCCTCCCGCGGGGCCGGGTGCACGGCCGGGTGCTGCTGGTCGGCGACGCAGCCGGTTACGAGGACGCCCTCACCGGTGAGGGCATCAGCCTCGCGCTCTGCCAGGCCCAGGCGGCCGTGGCCGCGCTCCTCGCCCGCGAACCGGAACGCTACGAACAGGCCTGGCGGCGCATCACCCGGCGCTACCGCCTGCTGACCCGCGGCCTGGTGCTCGCCACCACACCGCCTCTCGGCCGACGCCTCCTGGTGCCCGTGTGCACCACCGCACCCGCCGCGTTCCGCTACGCGGTGAACGTCCTCGCCCGCTGACCCCCCGCGCGAGGGCCGCCGTCAACTGGCCGCTCACAGTCGGGACTTGGCCGCCCGGACCGACGCCTATGAGATGTGCGCTCCCACCAGGTGGCCGACCAGGAACGTCATACCCGTCGCGAGGGCGCCGAGCACGAACTGGCGCAGGCCGCCGATCAGTGCCGGACGGCCGGTGAGCCGGGCGACGGCGCCGCCGCCGATGAAGGCCGCCAGACCGGCGAGCACCAGGGCCAGTACGAAGGTGGGGAAGCCGATGAAATAGGGCAGCAGCGGGATGAGCGCGCCGACCGTGAAGGACGCGAAGGACGCACCCGCCGCCGTCCAGGGTGACGGCAGATCGTCCGGGTCGATGCCGAGTTCCTCGCGCACATGCACGGCCAGGGCCTGCTGCGGGTTGGCGGAGATCTGCCGGGCGACGACGTCCGCCAGATGGGCGTCGACTCCGCGCTTGACGAAGACCTCGGCGAGCTCTCGCTCCTCCCCCTGGGGATTGCGCTCGTGCTGGAGCTGCTCGACGGCCACCTCGGCCTCGGTGAGCTCGTTCTGCGAGCAGACCGAGATGTACTCGCCGGTGGCCATGGAGAAGGCACCGGCGATCAGACCGGCCAGCCCGGTGAGGGCGATGGTGTGGTTGGCGGCCCCGCCGCCGCCGACGCCCGCGATCAGTGAGGCGTTGGTGACGAGCCCGTCCATGGCGCCGAACACCGCCGGCCGAAGCCAGCCGCCGGAGATGTCGCGGTGCCGGAGTGCCCGGTGGCGGCCGCTCGGTTCACGCCTGTTCGACGGGGCCTGCCCGACGGGGGGCACGGTCGGGTGCGGGGGTATGGGCATCGCGTACCGCTCGTTCCCCAACGGCCCGTTCACCGGCTGCCCGTTCGCGTACGGATCGGTGGGGTAGGGGTCCGTCGGGTACGGATCGGTCGGGTACGGGTCTGCGGCGTAGAACCCCGTCCCGTTCGTGCCCGGAGGGTACGGGTCGGGGGGTGAATCAGGGGATGAGAGCCACTGCGTGTTGACCGCCACGTCTACCCTCCGTCAGCACGGACACTTCGTGAGCCTGCTTTCGGGTGGGTAACGGAGGTATCCGGTCCGTGGTTCACCAACGGCGGTCCGACAGTGGTCGCCGTCGTACGATCAGGGGCATCGCGCTGGGCATCGACATCAGCCGGGTGACCAGGTGGGGCGGCCTTCCCGGCACCGGCCGGACGCTGCACCGGCTGAAGATGACGCTCAGGAAGGCTGCCATCTCCGCTCGGGCGAACTGCTCTCCGGCGCATCCGCGCATTCCGTTCGCGAACGGGATGTACGCGTCCCTGGGGATTCCCGGAGTCGACTCTGGCAGCCATCGATCGGGGTCGAACTGCTCGGGACGCGCGAAGAGTTCGGGGTCCCGCTGCAACGCGTAGATGGAGAACAGCACGGTGGCTCCGGCCGGAATGCGGTATCCGCCGAATTCGACAGCGCTGGTCGACCGCCGCGTCAGCATCCAGGTGGAGGGGTACAGACGCAGTGTTTCGGCGATCACCCGCTGCTGGAAGGCGAGTTCCCGCAGGGTCTCGTGGGAGACCTGCCGCACGTCGCGCCTACCGAGCGCCTCGTCCAGTTCGCGCTGGAACCGCCGTTGGGCGTCGTGGTTCCGGCTGAGCAGATGGCAAGCCCAGCTCAGGGCGCTGGCCGTGGTCTCGGTACCGGTGATGAGCATCGTGACGACCTCGTCGTAGACCTCCTCATCGCTCATCCCGGCGCCGGTCTCCTCGTCCCGCGCGGTGAGCAGCATCGACAGGAGATCACCGGATGCGAGCCCACCGGCCGCGTCGGCGCGGTACTCCGCTATGGTGCGGCGCACCGCCTCCTGGAGGGTGCGCAGCGCCCGTTTGAAGCGCAGGTTCATCGGGGTGGGAAGTCTGTCGAGGGCGCTGACGGGAGCCAGCGCCCGCCTGCCGAGCCCCTCCAGGAGTACCGGCACGGCGCGCCGGATGTCTTCGGCGAGGAGCTTTCCGGCATGGCCGGAGAACAGGACCTTGGTGACCGTCGCGAGGCTGAGGGAGAACACTTCCTGGTCCAACAGGATTTCCGCACCGTGCCGCCAGGAGTCGACCCGTTCTTCGGCCAGTTCGCACATGGTCGCCGCGTACGGCCTGATGCTGGACGGGTGGAACCCGGGACGAACGAGCCTGCGCTGCCGCACGGGGGCGTCCCCCTCCGCATCGGTCACCAGCATCTGCCGGATGAGCGCGGGCGAGTTGACCGCATAGGCCGCCCGGGGTCCGAGGCGGAACCGTACGACGTCACCGTGCGCCCGCAGCGATCGGACGAACTCCAGTGGCTGGCAGCGCAGTTGCGGCACGTGACCGACAAGGGGGAGGGCGCCCGGCATGGACGGAATCGGAATGCGGTGGGAAGTGGTGGCACGCATGTGTCGGCTCCTCCTCGGTCGAGCGATGGCCGACGGACGCGCGCCGGGGATGCCGCTCACTTCCAGCCGTGGCTTCGACCCCGCTCCTGCCCGTGCGAGGTGCCGCAAAACTCGGGACGTCCGGCCGACGGGTGTGAAGGGGAGCAGGCGGCGTGCAACGGGTGTGCCGCATAGTCCGCTGGCCTGTTGTGAGCGCTGTGCGCTCCGGCGATCTCGTCCCGGCCCGGCTTTTCAAGGCCTCGGATGGAGGGGACGCACCGCCCTGGCGCTCGGTTGCGGTTTCCGCCGAGACCGCTGCCAGGCGCGCTGGGTTCCCCCGCCTCGCATACGGTGAGCCATCAGGTGCGCTCATACCGGCCAAGTGAAGCGCTCCGTCACAGGTGCCATGATCTGCTCGGCGGATACGTGCGCCGAAACCGCGGAGGGATGACATGACGCGTCGCCGTGCAGGCACGCCCAGGGCAGCGGAGACACCTGCGACGGCTGCCAAGAATCCAGTGGATCCAGCCCAGTTCGCCACGGAGGAATTCCGTATCCGGGCCCCTATACGCCCGACGATCTCCAAGGTGAGCTGCCCGCACTGCCCAGGCGCCGCCTTCTTCGACGGCACGTCGGGCTGGATGTGCATGAAATGCGGTCCGGTGTTCGGGGCGGCGCTGCACGGAGACGGAGTGAGCCGGGAACCGTCCTCGGAAGACACACGTCACTGATCTCGCACTGGGAACAGGCCCTTTGGGGTCCCGTTCACAAGTCGTGACGTGTGCGTCACACCGTGTACGGGAGGGTCTTCGCGGGCGAAAAAGGGCGTTCGTGATGGTGTGTGCTGGGCAGGCGTCCGCATGGAAGTACCCGGCTGGTGACAGACAACGCGCCGCGGAAGAGGTGAAGAGAATGCCCAGGGGATCGAGCCCGAAGCGGGAACGCCAGTACGAGCACATCAAGGAGAGCGCGCTGGAGCGCGGCGAGAGCGAGCGCAGGGCCGAGGAGATCGCGTCCCGCACGGTGAACAAGGAACGCGCACGGGCGGGCGAGTCCAGGACGGCCGGCCGTCAGTCCATCGAGGACATGTCGTCCTCTCGCCGCGGCGGGTTGCGCTCCGGTTCCGGTTCCGAGCGGCCGACCAAGGACCTGTTGTATGCCGAAGCGCAGCGTCGGCACATCAAGGGCCGCTCGTCGATGACCAAGTCCGAGTTGAAGGACGCCCTGGACAAGTAGGGCGGCAGTGTGGTTGCCCGCCGCCGCGGCAGCGAGCAACCGCACTGCGCGGACCGGCGGTACCGAACCTGCCGCAACCCGGCCGATATCCGCCGGACAGGCCGTAGGCTTCCAGACCATGACGGCAGGAGACTCGCTCGCGACCGGCCAACGCTCACTGGGTGACAAGGACATCGGCTACCCGCTGTGGCCGCCGCTGACGAACGGCTGTCCCCGGACGAGTACGGACGAGCTGGCGTACCCCGTCGAGGTCGACTATGCCTACGAGAAGGTGAACTCCGAGTTCCTCTCCCACCCCGGTCGTGGAGACCGCGGACGCGGGTTGGACCGGTGGGCGCCGTTGCTGCCGCCGCTGGCCGCGCCGGGGCTCGGTGAGGGAGGCACGCCACTGGTCGACATCGGGGGCGGCGTCTTCGTCAAGGACGAGTCGCGCAACCCGACATGGAGCCACAAGGACCGGTTGAACCGGTGCACGGTCAGCGCCGCCGTCGGTGTGGGAGCGCAGGGCATCGTCGTCGCCTCCTCCGGCAACCACGGTGCCTCCGCCGCGGCCTTCGCGGCGCGCGCCGGACTGCGCTGCGTGGTGCTTGCCTCGGACGGCATGCCACCCGCGGTCGACTCCTTTCTGAACGCCTACGGTGCCACCGTGCTGCCCGTCCCGGAGGCCGCCCGGTGGCCGCTCATGCGGCAGTTGGTCGACCGGCTCGACCTGCATCCGGTCAGCAACCTCACCGTCACCCACACCGGCCACCCCTTCGGCGCCGAGGGCTACAAGACGATCTCGTATGAGATCTTCACCGAACTCGGCGTCCCGGCAGCCGTGTTCGTCCCCACCGGCTACGGAGAACTGCTCTTCGGCGTCTGGAAGGGATTCGCCGAACTGAAGCGCCTCGGGGTCGCACAGCGGACCCCGCGCATGTTCGCCTGCGAGCCCGCCGCCGGAGGACCGCTCGCCGCCGCCCTGCGCGCAGGGCGGCTGGCCGGGCGGATCCCGGTGGGGCCGACCTCCGCGTATGCCATCGACTGCTCGGTCGCGAGCCATCGGGGCATCGTCGCCGTTCAGGACAGCGGCGGCCAGGCGCTTCTGGTCAGCGACGAGGAGATGCGATCCGCCCAGTCGGAACTGGCCGGTCACGGGCTGTGGGCGGAGCTCTCCAGCGCCGCGGGGCTCGCCGGGCTGCGCGGCTACGGCGCAATCGACGGACCGGTGGTGTGCGTGTCCACGTCCAGCGGCTTCAAGGACCTCAGCGTCGGCTCGCGCAAGTCCGAGCCCGTCGAACCGACGTGGGACGGGGTGCTGAGACGACTGCGTGCGACCGGCTTCCCCGCGTGATCGGTCGAAATCCCCTCCAGCGCCGACGAGTTGACCGCGGCCCGGGCCACCGGACCGCCGGGCGCGATTCCCACGCACACCCCGGCCCCGACGAGCAGGGTGCCCAGCAGCTCGCCGATGTGGAGACTTCCCGTACCGAGGGCCCAGGCCGAGAGAGCCGCGGCGATCGGGACCAGCCCGGCGAACAGCCCCGCGCGTTCCGCGCCCAGCCGGGACAGCCCCGCGTACCACAGCAGGAACGCGACCGCGGTGAGCAGGACCGCCAGGTACAGCAGCGCGGTGAGCTCGGCCGCCGTCGGGCGGCGTAGCAGCGCGGCTCCGTCGACGGCCAGGCCGGTGACGGCGAACAGCGGAACCGCGATCACGGTGGCGTACGCGGAGATACGGACCGGCCCCAGTCGGGGCAGCAGCGGCACGGCCACCAGCGAGAAGGCCGCCTCGCAGGCCAGTGTGCCCAGCGCGTACAGCACCCCGGTCGGACTGGCCGCGCCGACGCCCTGCACCACCGCCGCCCCGGCCACCACCAGGCCGGAGGCGGCGATCACCCGCGGCCGGGGACGGCGCCGGGCCAGCGCGGGTCCGAGAAGGGCGAGCACCAGCGGGGTGCAGCCCACCACGCTGCCCACCGCGGCCGGGTCGGCGGCGCGCAGGGCGTGCACCATCAGGATGTTGAAGGCGAACAGGCCGGTTCCGGCGAGCACGGTCAATCGGCCCAGTTCGCGCAGGGTCAGTCGCGGGGTGAGCGGGCCCCGTAGCCGGGCGATCGGCAGCAGGACGGCGGCGGCGAGCAGGTATCGGGCGGCCTGGCCGCCGAACAGCGGGTAATGGACGATCGCCGCGGTCACGCCCGTCGAGCAGCCCAGCAGGACCATGGCCGCGGCGGCCTGCAGGCCACCGGTGGTGTCGGAGAAGCGCATGCCTGGCACGCTAGGCAGTGGAGTGGACCTCGATACAGGTCCAATCATCCGGCGGCCTGGAGGACCACTTGCTGGACTTGCTGATCTCTGTAGACCGCGAGCGCGGCGATCTGGCCCGGCAGCTGACCGCGGCTCTACGGGAGGGCGTCCGCGAGGGACGGCTGGGCGGCGGATCCAGGCTTCCGTCGACCCGGGTGCTCGCCGCCGACCTGGGCGTTTCGCGGGGCGTTGTCGTCGAGGCGTATGCGCAGCTGGTCGCCGAGGGCTATCTGACCAGTCGGCACGGCTCGGGGACCCGGGTGGCGAACGGCGTCCCGCAGGCGGCCCCGCAGCGGCCGAGCGCCGGGACCGCGCCCGGCCCGGCCATCAGGTACGACCTCAAGCCCGGCACCCCTGATCTGGCCGCGTTCCCGCGCACGGCCTGGCTGGCCGCGACCCGCCAGGCGCTGGCCGACGCCCGGCACAGCCACCTCGGCTACGGGGATCCGGCCGGGCTGCCGGAGCTACGCGCCGAGTTGGCCGCCTACCTCGGCAGGGTGCGGGCGGCGGTCGCGGCGCCCGAGCGGGTGGTCGTGGTCAGCGGCGTCTCGCAGAGCCTGGCACTGCTGGCCACGGTTCTCGCGGCCCGAGGACACCGTCGGCTGGCCGTGGAGGACCCCAGCTCGCCCGGGGCGCTCGCGCTGCTGCGCGCCCACGGCTTCGATCCGGTGGGCGTACCGGTGGACGCGGAGGGCATGGACATCGCCAAGCTGGCGGACAGCGGCGCGACCGTCGCGCTGGTCACCCCGGCGCACCAGTATCCGACGGGGGTAGTGCTCTCACCGCGGCGCAGGGCGGCGCTGGCCGAGTGGGCGGGCGCGGTGGACGGCGTGGTGCTGGAGGACGACTACGACGCGGAGTTCCGCTACGACCGTGAGCCGGTGGGCTGTCTTCAGGGCCTCGCGCCGGACCGGGTGGTGCACCTCGGCTCGCTGAGCAAGGCGCTCGCGCCGGGGTTGCGACTTGGGTGGGCGGTGGTGCCGGAGTGGCTGGTGGGGGAGTTCCGCGAGGCCAAGCGGTACGCGGACCTCGGTACCGGCGTCCTCGACCAGCTGGCCTTCGCCGGGCTGCTCACGTCCGGCGCCTATGACCGGCATCTGCGGGCGATGCGCGGACGCTACCGGGCACGCCGTGACGCGCTCGTCGAGGCGCTGGCCCAGCGGCTGCCCGCCGCCGGTGTCCGTGGCATCGCGGCGGGGCTGCACCTCTATCTGGACCTTCCGGCCGGAGTCACGGAAGCGGCCGTGGTGGCCGCCTGCGCCGAGCGGGGCCTGGGGGTTGAGGCGGTGGCGCCCATGCGGCTGGGGCCGGGAAGCCCCGCCCTCGTCCTGGGCTACGCCGGTCACTCGCAGCGCCACCTGGCGCTGGCCGCAGGTCTCCTGGGCGAGGCGGTGGACGCCTGCGCGGCGGCATCAACCTTCCGCCGCGGTGGCGAGCGGCCGCGATGATGCGGGCCGGGGTGCGGTGAGGGTGCCGTCGGCTGGTGGGCTGGCGGGGTCCTGTGGTGTGTGGGGTTACTTCAGGCCGCCGGCTTTGGCGCACTG
>JBEYJY010000026.1:0-116781 GCA_040631425.1 Streptomyces sp. NPDC020096 | reverse complement strand
AGGACCCCAGGCCGTTCATCTGGACCAAGACCGCCGAAGAGATCCTCGACTCACTCGCCCGATTCTGCCAACGGATCTCCGGCGCAGGACACTAGAAAAACGTCCATAGAGCGGTGAACCCCGTCATGCCCGACGATCCACTGCCGGGGTGTACCCGCCACACGCCAGAGGTCTCCCGGGGAGCCCGCGCCAAGTCGGCGCCCAACTCGACACCCACGCGCACCTGCTCCCTGACCGCCTGTTGGCTGCTCTCTCGGGCTGTCGGCTCGGGAACTGCCGGGGTGCGGACACTGCACACTCAGGCTTGCACGTCCGCGCACCCTGGGTGTCCCCAGCTCTTGCCGATCTTGGCGATCGTGTCGCCCTTGGCGTAGGGGCGGGTGCACGGGCAGGTCCCGGGAAATCGCGCGGACAGGGTCCGAGGACCGCCCGAGGAACCCTTCTTCGCCGCCGACGAGGCAGAGGAGCGGCCAGCGCGCGGCGAGGAGGCAGGAACCGGGTCTGGTACCGGCAGGTCGGCCGCGGTGCCGCCCGCTGCCTGCTGGGTACGGGCCGCGTCACTGGCCGCCTTGTCAGCGATCGCGTTCAGCGGATCGCCGTCTACCCGATGGGCGGGGACATACACGAAGGTGACGTCCCGCCCCTCCAAAAGAGCGTCGATGCGCTGTATCAGCTCGCGGTTGGCCACCGGCTTGCCAGCGGCGGTCTTCCAACCATTGCGCTTCCACCCCACCAGCCACTTCGTCACCGCGTCACGGGTATAGGTGCTGTCGAGGCGGACCTCCAGCGGAGCAGCGGGATCCGTCGCGGCGAGCAGTTGCTCCAACGCCGTGAGCTCGCCGACGTTGTTGGTGCTGTGCCCGAGCGGACCAGACTGCCAACGCTGCGGAACCCCCGCGCCGTCCGCGACCACGAACGCCCAGGCCGCAGGCCCGGGGTTACCCTTGGCGGCTCCGTCACAAGCTGCGATGACTCGTTCAACCATGCACCGATCATCCCAGGCACGACGCTCCCCCCGCCGCGGATGTCGCGCAGGCCCGGACGGCATCTTCCACAGTGCGTCAGACCCGCAGCCCTGGAGGCGCTGGCCGGCTTTCAGCACGCTGCCGGTCTCCTGGGACAGCGAAGCTACGACGGTGGCTGAGCGCGCACTCCGCTGTCCTTCACGTAACTACGGCAGAGCCTTGAAGAAATCACCAGCCTTGCCTTTCGCCCCAGTTGGTTGCGAGCTTTACGAAAGCGGCGGAAGTTTCGCTCGGGCCCGGGGTTCGCCAGCGTGCTACCGGGCCGAATCGGTGTCGTAGTCGTGCCGGGCCCGCTCGACCTTGTCGAGGTTGCTGGCGGCCCATTCGGCGAGGTGGGCGAAGAGCGGGGCGAGACTGCGGCCGAGCTCGCTGATCTCGTACTCGACCCGCGGGGGGACCTCAGGGTGGTAGGTGCGCACGACGAGGCCGTCGCGTTCGAGTTGTCGCAGCCGTTGGGTCAGCACCTTCGGTGTGATCGTTGTGATCCGTCGTTGCAGCTCGACGAACCGCTGCCGACCGTGGGCGTGGAGGGTCCACAGGATCGGTGTGGTCCAGCGGCTGAACACGATGTCCACGACCGGACCGATCGGACAGGCATGTTCGGGATCGGTCGCCGCCGGTGGCGTCCATGTTTCACTGTCGGTCACGCGGATCCCTTTGGCATAGTCACTTTCCTGTAGGTACCTACTATACCGACGGTGTTAGCGTCCCCTTCGTCGCGGCGAGGCCGACCCGCTCCGCGAGTTCGCGCCCGCTCGGGCGCGCACAACCACGGTGACCTGACAGGGGAGTTGTTCATGATCGTAGTGACGGGAGCGACCGGCAACATCGGCCGAGTGCTCGTGCAGGCCCTCGCGGCGGCCGGTGTGCAGGTGTCGGCGGTGTCCCGAAGTGTCTCGGACGCGGCCGTGCCGGAGGGCGTCCGGCACCGACAGGCGGACCTGACCGACCCGGAGAGCCTTCGACCCGCTTTCGACGGCGCCGACGCTCTGTTCCTCCATGACGGCGGTGGCAGTACGCACCCGTTCAACGCGCATGACATCCTCGACGTCGCGAAGGCCAGCGGAGTCGGACGGGTAGTGCTGCTGTCCTCTCAGGGAGTCGCGACCCGACCGCAGTCGGCCTCTCACGGGGGCGTGGGACGGTCCAGGGAGGATGCTGTCCGGCAGTCAGGCCTTGACTGGACGATCCTGCGGCCCGGTGGCTTCAACTCCAACGCGTACGGCTGGGCCGAGTCGGTCCGCGCCCGACGGACGGTGGCCGCGCCGTTCGGCGACATCGGCCTGCCGACCGTCGACCCGGCCGACATCGCCGAGGTCGCCGCCGCAGCACTGGCCGAGGACGGCCACGCCGGGCAGGCCTACGTGTTGACCGGGCCCGCCCTCATCACCCCCCGGCAGCAAGCCAAGGCGATCGGCGACGCGCTCGGCGAGCCGGTCCCATTCATAGAGCAGACCCGCGACGAGGCGCGCGCGCAGATGCTGCAGTTCATGCCCGAGCCCGTGGTCGAGACCACCCTCGACATCCTCGGCGCGCCCACCCCGGACGAGCAGCGGATCAGCCCCGACACCAAGCAGGTCCTCGGCCGCGCGCCCCGCACCTTCGCCGACTGGGCCCAGCGCCACATCGCCGCCTTCCAATAGGCCCTGCATCTGCACTGCCAGCCATGGCCAAGGCGACTCTGGTCGATCCATCTCGCCGCACTGCCCACTGCGGCCGGACGGCTTACTCACCCCCGGGCCACAGCCGATTGGGGTGGGGGTCCGAGGTGAGCGGGCATGGGAAAGGGGTGAGCGAGGATGGCGATTCTCAGGGAGCCTCGACAAGGTGACGATCACGTCCTCGCGTCCGGCGACCTCGGGTAGCCGTTCGGTCGGCGCGGCGGAGATGCGCAGTGCGCGGCGGTGGAGTCGAGCCGCGGCGCCAGGACCGGGCCTGCGTCGTACTTCCCCCGCGCGGCGGCCAGGCGTCGTTGGCGGGACCTCCCCCCGACCGGATCACTGCCGGGCGGCGCGGCCCCGGCGGCCCCTCGGATTCGCCTGGGTCCCGCCGCTTGCTGGTAGGGCAGTCACAGTGCCAGTCGGCTCCGGGGAGGGAGGCAGGGGCGGCGAGAGGTAAGAATGCAGGCAGGGCCGTGAGGACTCGTCACCTGTGAGCTGATGCGGGCGCACCGGGGCGGCCGCGGCGGTGGCGTGCAGATCGGGGCATGGAGGTGCACCGATATGAAGTCGCCCCCGACCGACGGCGGCAGATCGGCCGCTGACCTGCGGCGTTGCGCGGTCTAGGGGGTCTTATCCAGACGGGGCTCCTGGATCGACGCCCGTGGTTAGACCCCCGGATTGGACGGGCTGTGGGCCAACGAGCTGCGTCCCGCTCGCTCCAACGACATGCGCCCACGGCCCTCGCGCCCCCTCTCCTTCGGCACCGGCCGCTGCCGTGCCCATCTCCCCAGCATCACCGCGACGAACCTCGGCTCCGCCTCGGGGACCTGGTCAACCAGCTCGGAGCCGAACCAATAAGTCGCAGAGCACGGAAAAGCGTAGCCGAATCCCACGGCGGTCCCGCCCGCGTACGCGACGGCCAACGCGAACCCCTGGTGCTTGAGGTGGCCGGTGATCTGGCGGTGCAACGCGGGCACGGACAAGCCGGCCGTCGCCCCGCCCGGGTTGTTGACCAGCTCAGGGTGGGCGTCCGCCCAGATATCGGCGAGCGCGTCCATCAACGGCGGGACCAGGCCCGGCCCGTAGGTACGGATCACCACGTCGGTGCGGGTGCTCGGGGTGGTCACCGTCTCCTCCTCAGCTGACGCCGGTGGTGCGGTTTCCTCAGCCAGTCGACCACCGCGTACGGCGGCGTGCTGCCGCGGGAGCGGTACAGCGGCTGGGTTCGTGCATAGATATGCGGGCGGTGCTCATGGCTGCCCATCGAGTGTGCGAACCATCGCCGTGTACAGCGGGGCGTCGTCCCACGGGCGGCTGGGGCCGAGGGAGCGGTATCCCCAGTGGCTGTACGCCTGGTGTGCCGGGTCTGCTTCCGGCTCGGGACGCACGGTGAGAGTGACCCGCTCGGCGGGTATGCCATCCAGCAGCGCGGTGTGCAGCGCGGCGGCGACGCCGGACCGGCGCCACGGCTGGCGGACGGCCAGCTCGATGACAGCGAACGTGCGCTCGCCGGTCTCGCGGGTGAATCCGGGGTCGGCGGGCAGCTGCTGCAAGCCAGACCACCAACGGGTGTCAGCGGGCAGGCAGTAGCCGTAGGTAAAGCCCACGACCTGGTCGGCGTCGTCGCGGGCAAGGACCAGTCGGAAGTGCGGGCGGGTCGCGGCCTGGCGGGCGAACCGCTCGGTGAACTCCTCCACGTCCTCCGGGCCTTCGCAATACGGGGACTCGGCGTAGACCTCGGCGTAGGCAGGCAGGAACGCGTCGAGCTGGTCGACGGCGTCGGGGCCGTCGACAACCTGGAGGGCGGGGTGAGGGGTCATCGGCGACCTCCAGATGCCGTGGTGAGGTGCGGGGTGATGGCGTCAGCAGCCTCGCGGGCGCACCGGGCGCCGGTGCGCTGTAGCTGGTCGCGGACCTGGGCCAGGCGGCGAGTGACGCGGCCGGAGTCGACTTCGGCGAGGTCGCCGAGGGCGGCGGTCGCTTCGGAGGCGGCCTCGTCGGCTTCTCCGGCGTGGACCAGGGCGCGGGCGAGGGTGAGCCGGTACAGCGCGCGATTGCGGCCATAAGCGGCGGCCTGCCGAGTCACGGCCGCGCGGAGGAAAGGGACGGCGGCGTGGGGTCGACCGGTGTCGTCGTACAGCAGCCCCTGGGCGAAGTCGAGTTCGGCTGGGCCGTGGAACGCGGCCCACGGCGGTGCGGGTCGGCCGTGCTCGGTGCGCTCCAACATGCGCATTGCGGTGGCGAGTTGGCGACCAGCTCCGGTGGCGTCGCGCATCCGGGCGAGTGCACGTGCCTCCCGTGCGGTGATGAGTGACAGCAGGGTGGGGGAGCCGAGGCTTTCGGCCTTGCTGCGGGCGGTGCGGGCGAGGTCGTAGCCATCGCGGGGGCGGTCCTCATGGATGGCTTGCATGCTCAACGCTGCCAAGACCAGGACCTCCAGTCCTGTGTCGCCCAGCACCGTGGCGGTGGTCAGCGCCTCACCCCAGTAGCGGCGGGCGGCGTCCTGGTCATCGGCGTCGTAGGCAAGCCACGCCACTTGTTCGGCAGTCTCGCCGACGAGCAACTGCAGTTGGCGGGCGATGGGCTCGGGCACGACGGCGGTGTTCAGCACCCGACGGACGCGGTGCAGGTGGCGCACGGCCAGCGAAAGGACATCGGCACCGCCGTACGCGTCATCTAGGGCATACAGAAAGCGCAGTCCCTCGCGCAGCTCCAGGACGTGGGCGGAGCCGACCTCGTGGCCTCCTCTCGGGAGCGCCGCGCCGGCTGCGATGCCCACCGCGTCGGCCACAAATGCCCGCCGTTCCACGCTTGTCTCCTTCCTCGTCGGCGTGATCGTCTCACCAGCCCGCCGGGGTCGAAACCCCAAGGCGGAAGGGTCAGTTCCGAACATCGCCTGCAGCACCGCCCAGGCACGGGCCCGCGGCTGGGGCGGGTCCAGCTGCCTCCATCGCCGTTGCTGGCGTTCGGTGACGGTGACCGGCTCGCCGAGCAGCCGGGCCGTGGCATTGAACGCCTGCAGGAATGCGGCGGGCTGGTCCCAGCCGCGAGCAATACATGCCCGTTGAAACGGTGTCACGTCGTCGGTCACCTGAACCCCCGGTGCAGCTGCTGAACCGACGGTAGCGGTGCCGAGCGTGCCGAAAGTCCGGTCGGACGCGAAAAGTCCGGCGATACGTCCGGGGACAGGTCCGCCGCGCGGTGCGGGCGCCGCGGTTATCTAGATGCATCCAAGTTCGGCCATGAACGAGTGCCCTGCGGGTCGAGCTGCCTGTCAGTGGCCACCGCCGCGAAGTGAGTCGGCGGCACCTCACCATCCGGAGTTCGCCATATGACCGCGTCTGAACCCTGCCCGTCCCCCGCCGTTGTGGAGTGCACCTCCCAGCTGACCTGGCTTCCGTCCGGTGGATGGGTGGCCGCGCTGCCTGGCAAATCGACTTTGTGGCCGGCAGGCCGGGATTGGGACGCGGTCCGGCTCGGCCCTGATGCCGCCGCCACGGTCTACGAGCACATGTGTGGCGCGACGCACGGCGATCCCGGCCCGGTGCTCCTGGATCCATATGCCTGCTGGCACTACTGGCTAGTGCGGCCCGGGGCTACGGCCTCGTGGAAGCTGCCCGGCGTGGTCTGCCGCAGCACCGGCTCCTGGGTCACGGTCGTACACGCGGCACGGACCACAGGACCGGGGCCGCACTGGCTCAACCCACCGCGGCCCGACGGTCGGCTGACCCACGCCGTACTCCTCCACGCGGCCATCCGCGCCGTGGTGGGCCCATGATCTCCCGGCCGGTCCGATGTGACAGGGGCCGGACCGGCCGGGACCCGCGGCGCCGATCGGCTATCCCCCGATGCCGGGGCGCCGCACCCCCTGCCGGGGTTGACCGGGAACAGGTTTCCCGGACTCGACGGCCGGGGTGGCACCCATCCCTCTGCCAACAGACAGGGGCCATCACCCGAGCGGGAGAGGAGGTGAGCAACGTGACCAAGACCGGTACGCAGCCCAAGCTGAGCGCCGAGGCCGTGCGACTTCTTCAACGTCGCGTGAAGGCGTTCGCGGCGACCGGCACCACCAACAACGCGCCGACGACCTACCACCGGTAGCCGTCACGCGGGGAGAGGCGCATGGGCGTCTCTCCCCGTCCGCCCCTTGCTCGCGATCTACTCGGGAGAAGCACCCGTGATTTCCTCTGGCTTGCACCTGACGTTCCTGGGACACCAGACCTGGCACATCAGCGACGGTCACACCGTCGTACTGCTGGACCCCATCCTCGATACCGTCTTCGGCGCGGGCGACTTACGGTTCGCCATCTGGCCGCCCCGCTCGGTCGACATCGCCGCGATGCCCGCACCGAACGCCGTGGTGCTCAGCCACGAGCACCTGGACCACTTCCACCTGCCCTCGCTGAACCTGCTGGAGCGCACCACGCCCGTCTACACCGGCGTGACCACACCGGCCGCGGTGACGGACGCGATCAACGCCCTCGGTTTCACCGTGCACCGGGCCGACCATACCCAGCCGATCAGGATCGGTGACATCGAGATCACCCTGTATCCCGCCGGCGCACGGACTCTGTTCTGGGAAAAGCGGGTGGCCCAGCCCCTGGTCCGTCTCGCCGACACCACCGGCGACGACGTATTCATCGGCGTGGACGCCGATGTCTCCGACCTGTACACCGAGCAGATCACCGACGAGGTCCTGGCACCGCCGCGTCTTACGGTGGTGTCCAACAACGCCCAGACAGTTCCCTACGGGGCGCTGGGTGCGGACGCCAACCTGCTGCCCGGCATGGACGGCCCGCGCAATCGGAAGACCGGCCTCGAAATCCTCAACGGTCTGCTGATCGACTACCTGAAGCCGTTGGACGGGGTGCGCGAAGTTGCCTTGTGCGGCAACGGCTTCACCGCCCCGCGCAGTCCGCACGGCCCCTTCCTCTACGCCGACCACGCCGCGCTCGCCCAGGCCGCCAACGCCATGCAGCATCTGTTCCACGTCCACGGCCCCCGGCCGGGCGACTGTCTGACGGTGCCGCGCAACGGGAAGGCCATCACCGCCAGCCAGGTCCCGTGGGTCGAGATCGACACCGCCACCGAAGACCGCGCCGTCGCCGAACTGCACGCCTTCCTCGACAAGCCCAACCAGGTCACTCCCACGCCGATCACCCCCGCGCTACCCGAAAGCGAATGGGACGCCGCACGGGAAGCAGTGGCGCGGGAACTTCCCCGGATGGCACGCGAGTTCGTGGCCACGCGCACCGGGGCGCTGGCCACCAGCATCCACGACTACCTGTCCGGCCCGCTCGGCGCCCACCGCGTGGTGCTGCGGCTGCTCGACCCGCCCGGCCAGCCCGGCAGCGTGGACAGCTACGCCTGGGACATCACCGGCCCGTCCTGGGAGGCCATCCCGACCGTCAGCCGGGAAGAAGCCATGGCCGTCTACCCGTTCGGCATCGAGATCTACTACCAAGACCTCGCGGCGCTGTTCACCGGCCGCGCCCAGATCTGGGACGTGGTCGGCGGCTCGTACCAGGGGTGGCACATCGGCGAGAACCTCGACTCGCCGGTCTACGCACTGTTCGCGATCTACGGTGAACATCAACGCCCTGACCTGGCGGCCCGCTGCTACGCCTACAGCCTGTCTCGGCTCGGGCTCACTCCGGCAGCAGCGTCGTGAACTGCACCACCCATGTCGGGCCGTTGGACGGGGCCGCCCGTCTGCGGCCCGACGGCTGGCTGGCCCGCCCGCTGCCCCTCGACCGGATTCAGGCTGAAGCTCAGGCTCGTCTACTGCTTCAGCGGTATCACCCTCAGTCCGCAGGGCCGGTGCGGTGCCTGACCACCCGCTACCGCACCGCCGCCTTCGCGCTCGGCGCCCCGGCGCGGCAGTTGCTCAAGCGGCATGCTGATCGGGCCGCCTACCTCGGCGAGGTACTGGCTTACCAGCTCCTTGACGGTGAGGGGGTGCTGCCGGCCCTGCTCAGCTCCTGCGACACCTCGTTGTCCCTGGTGGCCGAGTACGTCGACGAGCGGGTGGACCTGGGCAGGCCAGCGGTCTTCGAGGAACTGGTCACCACCGTCGCGGCGATCCACACGGCCCCTGCCCGGTGGCACCCGGCGATCCAGGAGACGATGGCCGACTGGACGGTCGCGGCGGCTCTCGACGCCCCGGCGGCGCCGTGGATCAGCGTCCCGCACGCATGGGAACTGCTGCTGAAGGTGGTCGCCGACGCGCACGGCCCGGATCATGTTCCCGTCGGCCACCTGGACCTGAAGGCCGACCACGGTCGGCGCCATCCCGACGGGCACCTGGTGGTCATCGACGTCGAGACCCTGCGGCCGGACCTGACGGGCCTACCGGACCTGGTCACCCTCGCCCACCTCGCCCGGGTGGAAGGTGGGCGTTTATCTCCACGATCGGTCCGGCACCTCTACCGTCGTTGCGCCAGCATGTTTGGCGCCCAGTGGACGGACGCGGCCCTGGTGCGGGCGCTCACGGCGTTCGCGGAGGCTACGGGCTTGCGCTGTCTCCACGGCGTCGAGAGGTGACCGGAAGAGGGAAGCAACAGCACATGTTCACTGCCGTGCGTACCGTCATGGTCTTCGCCGACGATCCCGAGAAGTCCGCCCGCTGGTGGGCGAGCGTCCTGGACGCAGAGGTCCATCTGGAGGTGGACGGCGGCAGGGTGTACGCCTGGCTGGACGTCGGCGGGATCGAGCTTGGGTTCCATCCCGCCGACGAGACACGCAATCCGCACGGTGGCAGCCCCGTCGTGTACTGGGCCGTCGACGACATGGACACGGTCCGCACGCGTCTGCTGGATGCCGGCTGCACCCACCACCGCGGCCCCATCGAAGCCGAACCGGACCGAAAAATCTGCCAGCTCACGGACCCATTCGGGACCATCTTCGGCCTCGACGGACCCGAGTCCACATGCGTGTAAATAGCTGTTCTGATCGCAGCCGCCGTACAGGTACTACAGGCTCAACCTCAGCTTCGGCGTCGGCATCAGCGGGATGTCTCGCTACGCGGTCGGTGCCATGACAGGAATCAAGCCAAGGCCAACAGTTGGTGGTGCGTGTCGTCTAACCGGGAGTTGAAGTCGAGCGGCGGCCGGTGGGAATCTGCGGCCAGCCCGTATTTACGGAGGGGCGCCATGTCGGAGCAGAAGTTTCCGGCCTGCGGGGTAAGGATTTAAGGACAAAGACCGCTGGAGTGCCTGGCGTAAGTGCGGAGCCTGGCAGAAGCGCTGAGCCCGGGCGTCGTCTGCGCCCAGTGCTGAGCCCTTATACAGTCGAACAGGGCTCCCGCAGCCATTGCAGCTGGCGGCCGGCGCCCTCTTCGCGTGTGTGCGGTCAGCGGTCGACGACATCCTTGCAGGGTGGCTTTTTCGAGGCATTCACCTGGTTCCGCGAACAGGCGCTGGGCATCGGCTAACTGGGGCATCGGTCTTGCTTACGCACTCACCTGGGCGGGAGCTCGGAGAAGCCGCGAGCCAACGCGCGAACGGCGCCGTGCCAAAAGAGCGGCACCCTTTGTTGCGGTCTGGTCAGTTACAGGTCGGCAGGGGCCTTCTTGTACCAGGCGGTGATGACACCGACCAAGTGGACAATATTCTGCGTCCGCATGATTGGGGCAGCGGCGTTTGGCTCGAAGTCGACACCCGCATCACTGATACGCCAAATACTGGCCTCGTCGACCGGAGCTGCCATATGCGGGTCGAGACGCTTGAAAAACTCAGTAATGTCACCCAGCGCTACCGGGTTGTCGCCCGAGCGGAGGTTATGGAACACCCCGCCGAGAACGCGCAACATACCCACCGAACCAAGCAGTGAGGTCCGCCGCACCTGCTGGGCCATGGTCAGCTCATCAGCCTTGCGCTCTGCTTCGGGGTAGTCTTCAGTGACAGCGGCGAGGTCATTGAAGGCGTTGGAGATGACGTCGAGAAAGTCCTTTACTTGCTCGATCACTTCACCGTCCGTCAGGGTCTGTTCGGCTTTCTTGCTGATGCGGCCACCGGCCCCAGCCACCACCGAGCGCGTGATGTCGGCGACGTGTTTCGCTCCCATCAAGTTGGGGTTTTTCATGGTCATCCGGTCCTGCTCGGCGTCGACCCGCCCTTTCAGCAACGGATGGTCGATGACGTCGGACAACGTGCGGTTGGCGACCTTGTAGCTGTCGAAGCGGGCTCGAACAGCACTGCTGATGCCCTTGGCATTGTCCGCAACATCGACGAACATCTGCTGAGCTTTGACCGGGTCAGGCTCCACGTAGATGTCAAGGCCTACGTACTCGGCTTTGAGTCGATCCATCTGGCTGATGAGCTTCGCACGTTCGGCCTGGAGCTTTTCGCTCCTCTCCGGACTGACCTTGCGTGCGGTCTCTCGATCTACTGCGGCGATCGCGTCGGTAATGCGCCGCTTCTCGATGGAGACGCCGAGTACACGATGCTGGCCGTCGATGGTACGTAGCGAAGAGACGCCGCCGATCGCCCACGGAACCGTGAGATAGCCGACGGCACCATCATCGACTTCCTCGAAACGGCAGCCCCCGCTGTCACGGGCCAGGAGTGCGGGAGCAACCCAGTCCTGCTTGCTGTCGAGATACTGGCCGAACTGCTTAGCGTGGAGACGGTCGACCTTGCGATTGTCCTTGTCAACGTTGTTCGGGTCAGGAACGGGGAGGATGGTCGGGAGGTCGAGGAGGGGGACGCGGGTAGTGTAGACGTTCCTGCCTCCCTGGACCGTTCTGATAGCCAGATACGTGCTCGAATCCTGCGGCTTGGACAGACGCAGAGGATCGATGGCGATGCTCACAGCTAAGCCTCTATTCAGTTCGAATGAGTTCTTATCTAGTACGACAAGAACCAGAAGCTAGCGGTTAGGCGTTACACACTCGCAGCAGGTTCCCTTTTTGATTGATATTTATTTCCGAATCACCCAAAAGTTTCATGATTGATCTAAAGTGACACGAGTCGACCGAGTGAGGGTTCGCATGAGACCGACCCCTGGACGACGTCTCTCCCTGGGTTACAACCTGCACGGCAAAAGACCTCCGCGGGAGCGCTCAACCACAGTGGGCCTTCGACAGGTACACCGCATGCTTGATGGTCAGCCCATTAGCGCAGGTCCTAGGGCCAGCCGCACGACCAGCCCCTCGGTCGCGGTCCCCGCCCAGGACTCGGACCCGCGGCCAAGACCCGCGCCCGCCACCGGCCACCCGCCACGAGAGGCCCACCCCCAGGCCGACGCTTCGGGGCGATGAGAGCACCGCCCCCATCCGCGACCCCGGACGCCCCACACCCGCCCCATCGACCCCGGATGTCGAACCCTACCCCGCCCGATCCTGCTGATCCCCCGTCAGGTTCGCCCAACGCTGATCCAGCAGCGGTACAGTGCCGGTTCAACGTTGCATCCAGCAAGGTCCGGGCCAACCCGGCACATAACGCCGCAGCGTCGTAGCCGTCGGGCGTTGCCGGGGCCTCGTGGGCACGTCGGGCGTCCGTCACCGGACCGCCTCACCGCTCAAGTGGAAGACGCTCACGGAGATTCTCTCCCGTGAAGGGTGCCGCCGATGGCGTCTTCTGACGAGTTTGGGAGTCTCTGCCACATCAACAAACCAGACGTAGCCGCCGCGATCAGCGGTACCTGATGAGGTGACGGGTTATGACACCTTCGATCTCGAGGGTCGCCGGCGCGTTGCGGGCTCCGTCTATGAATACGACCCCGTTCGGTGTGTGGGCCGCGTGGAGGAGCAGACCGACGGTCTCACGGTTGCGACGGTCCTTGCGGCGAACCCACACGATCGCGCGAGCCTGTGCTGGCATCGCGACGAACGCGGCTAGGAGAGAAGGCCAGTCGAAGTGTTCCGAGACAGAGAGCACTTCACCGAGTTGCGGCATCGTCGACGCTAGCCACGCGGCCGCTCCCGGCGCTGGTGGCAATTCCAGCGACTGTGTGCCGGGCTCCACTCCACTGTCCCAAGTAGCAAGCCAGGCCCACGGGTTGGAGTTGGGGAGCCCGAAGGGTTCTCCTCTGCCCTTCGGAACGACGATGGCTGCGTCGAGCATCGCTTTCGTCCAGTTTCCCGACTTCAGGAACTCGACGGTGTTACAGGCGAACAGCCATCCACGAGTGAGCTCGTCGGCGGGAGACGGATCCACCAGGGATACATCGGGTCCGTAGGCTTTGCGCAGCCAGCTTTCGGCTTTGCGGATCGCGGACGAGAGATCTTCGGCGGCGCGGTACGAGTCTGCCTCGTCCCAGGGCATCGCGGCGGAGTCAGCTCCAGGGAAGCGGGCGAGGATCAGTTGCTTGACATGATCGGTTTCGAGTCGGCCGAGTCCTCCGGACTGTCCGTCCAGTATCACGGCTTGTCCCATGTGCTGGTGCACATACAGCAGGTGCCCCGTAGCTTCCACACCCCGAAGCTCACGACGGACCCAGACCACGCCGCGTGTGTCCGGCCCCGGTTGCCGCACCGCGCGGATGACCTCGTCCCAGTTCGCGCAGGGGGCGGCCTCCACCTGCGGGAAGTAGCGGCGCAACAGCCGGTCCCACCATCCCGGAGCCTCATCAGCGGGCTTCCACGGTAGGGCGGTGGCGTGGGCACCGCCGAGTCCTGCGTGAACGGCCAGCACGCAGCCCCGGGCGTTGATGCGCCGTGCCTGCTGGACGAGCGGGCGCGGTTCTCCGTCCCGGTCGTAGGCCGCCAGGTCACTCCAGGGATCGTCAGTGGCCAGCAGGAAAGGGGGGTGCCCGTTCTTCGGGACTGCTACGGAAGCGACGAGCATGGGCGTATCCGGATAGCCGCTCCGGGGAATGACCCGACAGCCGAACACCCAGGCGCGGGCGCTCTCGGCGAGGGGCTCCGGCGCGGACAGTTCGACAAGCCCGTGGTACGTCTGCCGAAGCCAGTCCGTGGCGCGCTGGACGGAGTTATCCACGATCTTATGCTTCCGGCAGGGGGCGCAGCGGGCGTCCGTTGCCCATTTGCTCCAGATAGACGGCCACGGGCAGTGCGCTGGGGGAGAAGTGAACAGTCGAACCGTCTTTGGGGACGATTACGACACCCTGGACGGGCGGATTCGTCGGCGCAGGCTCGGTGTCTTTCGCGAGTTTAAAGGCGACAGCCCAGGCGTTCGGATGCTCTACCGGTTCACGGACCTCCAGCGACGTGCTCGACGGAAGGTCGTTGTAGCATTTCTCCAGAAACTCCCGAGCCAGAGTCGGGACGTCGGCACTGCGAACGGTCATCACTTAGTACCTGTCTCTACTTATCGTTATTGTCAGCGATACGGCATGTAGGCGATTTTCACGCCTTTCTCCAGGTAACCCAATCTGCCTGACTGGCCATCCAAGAATACCACTCCTATATCGGTGTTAATGGCGTTGAAGAAGTGCCCGGAGCCGTCTGGCCTGCCAACCCACACCCCTGCCTGGGAGCCTTCGCCCCGTGCCTTCATTCCGTTGATTACGTCGTCCCAGGTTCCGACATCGCTCCACTGTGCGTTGGGATTGCCCAGCCATTCGGGGTCCAGATGGCCCGGCCCCATGCGCGGTCCGGGATAGAAGTCGTGTATCCCATCAATTCGCTTGGCGACGGCAGCCGTTGTGTATGCGCAGTTCTGGTTGTATCCGGGAACTCCTGCCTCGAAGCGAGGCCGATTGAGGTCGCGCATCCAGGGATACCTGTCATCCAGGAACCTCTGAGCTGTCTCGGGGTCAACCGACGTGGCGTGTACGGCGGATTCGGAAACGCCGTCCGCGGGCTGGGCGAGCTGGCTCCAGTCCTGACCGACGTCAGCGACGTTCGTCGGCGGTTTGAACTCCCCGTGCTCCGCGGCGTTCTCAAGCCCCTTGGAAAGGTTGGCGGCAACGTCGGCTGGCGCGGTTTCGGTGGCGCTGGCGCCGTCGGTGGCGACGCCGAGGATGACGTTGAGGCCGAACCGACCACTCGCGTCACCAGGGTCGGTACCCCAACCGGAGCCGACCAGGGACTTGACCAACTCCACGGGGTGGTTGCCCGCGTGCAGCAGGCCCGCCCCGACGGCGTTGGTATGGGCCAGCCACATCGCCGGGTGCGTGATGTTGTACGCGTCGAGGGGATTCACACAGCGGACGAACTTCAGCATGTCTGCGCCCGCCCCCAGCACTCCCATACCGAAGTGCTCGATCCCGATGGTCTCGGCGGCCATGGTGTCGACGTAATCGCCCGCCATGCGGTGCAGGAACGACGGTTTCGCCGGGGCGTGCTGCACAGCGGCTGCGACCCGCTTCGCCGCCTCGTCGCCCTCGGCGTCACGCTGACGCCGGGCCTCGTTGACCATCTCCTGCGCGGCCGCCATGCCCGCCTCACCAGGATCATGGAACGGACCGGGCTTCTGCGGTCCCTGTCCGGAAGCTCCGGGGACGCTTCCAAGCCTCAAGTACGCGTTGTATTGGTCAACTTGTCCGTTGTACGCCGCTCGCGCGCCGTCTGACTTCTTCTTGGCCGCCGCGTACAGATCGAGTGCCTGGCGGGCTTGCCCCTGAGCCCATTGGACGACGTGCGCATAACCGACCAGGGCTTCGCTGGCCAGTCGGCAGGAGTCGGCCGCGATCAGCCACTGCTTGGGATGCGGAGCGAACTTCTCGCGGAACTTGTCGGCCGCCGTGCCTTTCCAGTGCTGGGCGTCCAAGCGCTGCAGACCCTGCCCGGTCTCCTCGAACCCGGCCGAGAACTTCTCCAGATGGCTCGCCGCCTCGCGGATCGCCTTCGGATCGCCATGGATGAGGTCCGAGGGGGCTTTCGCCTCGTCAAGCTGCATCTCCGGCACGTCAGCGCCCATGCCATCGGCGAACCAGTCGCCAGCGCCGTGGACGGCATGCGCCGCCGAATGCAACCCGACCATGTCGAGGCCATCGCCGACCACGTGCGCCATACCGTCGACAGTGCCGCCGACCGCTTTCTTGCCCTCGTCGTACAGGTTCTCCAACGAGTCCCCGAACGAATCGATCCCGTCCAGGAAGCCGCTCATCAGTGTGCTCCGTGCTGCGTCTGCTCCGGCAGGCCGTCGTACATCTGCGCCCACTTCGGGTCGATCTCGGGCGTGTGATCGCTCAGACCGCGCATCGCGACCGCCATGGGGTTCGACTTCAGCCAGTCCTTGGCCTCGGCCGACCACACCTTCTTGTCCTCGGCGTTCGCTTGCTCAAATGACTTCACGCTGTAGTCGGCGTGTTCGGCCTGACTGATGGGGTTATCGCCCCAGACCTGGCTCCACGATTCCTTCGACACGTCCTCGTCGGAGGCATCGGGGTTCCCCATAGCCGCGGTCACCAGGTTCTTGAACGTGCCCTGCACGTACTGGTCGTCCTCGTGGAACGTCCCCGCGGCCAATCCAAGTCTCTGGGCGAACTCGTTGCCGTCAGCGACAAGCGAGCGCACACCCCATTCCCAGCGGTCTCCGAACGTCTTCAAAGCAGCCGTCAGCGCCGCGTGCCCCAACGTCATGCCACTCAACTCGATGTTGGAAAAGCCCCGTCCGACGTCCGCCGTCTCGACGATGCCCAGCTTCTTCAACTCCGCGAGTGTCTCCGTCAAACCCTGCGCCATCATCTTCAGCGCCTGTGGATCCACCTGCAGATCTGGATCACCTGACGTCGTCTCGAACTCAGCCCCCAACGCCACCCCTCCCACTGGCATCCACAGCCACCGGCTCCGGTACCACTCCGACGACCGGTGGGAACATCACCGGCCGCACACTCCCGACGTCCAGTGCCACACCTGCGGGAACCCCAACAGCCGGGACAGCCACGTCCAGCAACCGCCAGCCCTGTACACACAGATAGGAGAACTCGCGGTCTCCCGGATCGTCGCGGGCACGTAGGAACTCAGCGAGGTCCGCTACTTCGGAGAACGCGTAGATCCACCGAACCCCGCCCCGCTCGGCAGTCCACACCCGCCCGTCCGGGGTGGTCGGTACCACCAATGCTGCTCGCCGGAACTCCTTCAACAGAGCCGACGGATCACCGAAACCGTTGTGCATCGCCGCGACTTGGACGAACAGGGGTGAACCAGCGATATCCGGCTGGTGATTCTCCCCCGCAAGAGTCACGCGTCCCCCAAATCCCAGTGCGAGCCAAGGCCGTTGACGACCCTAGTGGACGGGCCTGACGTTCCCGAATCGGGCCAACCTCAATGCCGCTGGCTTTGGGTCTCCAGCGTGACCTCGGACTGGCAGTCGAATCGGCAACGCTCACGACACCACACACATCGCCCCAACGTGGCCCACACCAGAAACGTGAGTCATCCTCACTTGGCACGAGCTCGCAGCCCACGCCGGGAAACCGCGATCAGCTCGCGGGCAGCCTCATCGGCAAGCTCCGCTGCGAGGGTGCGAGGAAGGCATAGACCTCGAAGCGCCGTCCCGGTTCACAGACCGTGCTCGTCCATCAGGCGCATCAGGTTCCGCTTGCGTTTCTGGGCAGTGCGCAGGGTGGTGACGTACTTCGTGAACTCGTCGGGTGTGCCCAGACGGTGGTGGCAGTCGCGGATGGCCAGCAGCAGGCTCACGAGCTGCTCGTAGACCGCGTTGCCGGTCTGCTTGGTGAGCGGCTGAGCCAGACGCAGGTAGACGCCGAGCGCGTCAGCGGGACGGGCAGCGCGGGCCTGGTCGGCGAGGACGAGCCACTGCCCGTCATGGGCACCGGCTTCGGTGGCGACCAGCCAGGCGGCGTCGAGGTCCTTGTCGTCGAGCAGAACGTCGACCAAAACGGTACCGCCGTACCCGCTAGGCCCGTCGTACTCGCCGTTCCCGCCACGCCGGTTCCCTGCGGCGTCGGCGCGCAGCAGAGCCAAGGCGCCCTCGCGCTCGGTCGGCCAGCAGTCGGCGGCCCGCGCTGCGGCACTCGCTCGTTCCAGGGCGAGTGATCTACAGGTCTCCCTTGAGCCCGTATCGACTCCAAACGTCCAGCCAACCTGGTTTTCCAGCCCACCGCCGTCTTGGTTACCGTCTCGTTCATCACCGTACGCGGCCATCCAGAACCGTTCACGTGAGTCTGGCGATCCGCGTACGTCCAGTACTGAGCGAACGTCGGCGAACGAGTGCAGACATGCCCCAATTAGCACGAACAGGCCTGCTACTGCCCTCCTGACCTTGCGAGATTCGGCCGCGCCCCAGTGCGCGATGCTGTGGTATTGGGTCATGCAGATCTGGAGAGTCCGAGGTCAACTACGGCGGTGGATCGAACGCCGACGCTCGTTGCTCGCCAAGGCGCTGCTCGCCACAGCGTTGGTCTTGGTTCTGCTGATGGTCTGGCGCGGGCCATGGTGGTTCGACGGGCGTTACCTCAGCACGCGGAGCTTGCGGGAAGGTTCGGCGGCGCTCGTCACCGGGTTCCGCACCTCAGTGGTTCAAATCACTGCTGCAGGCGGGGCATTGGTCGCACTCTCGTTCACTGCACGGACGTATCGCTTAAATCAGCGGGGGCAGGTGACAGATCGCTTTACGAAAGCCCTGGAACGACTTGGCTCCGACAAGGAATACGTTCGAGTTGGCGGGATTCTCGCTCTGCATCAGGTAGTTCGAGACGCTCCTGATCACGCCACTGACGCGATTCACGGGTTGAACGTCTTTGTGCGCGAGCGGTCGCTTCAGGCTAGTTCAAGTCGCGCCGAGTCCCTAAGAAAGGCTCGCCGAGCTGCGACTCATAGGGGCAGCCACACTATGACACTCAACCCGAGAAACCGTGCACTTCCCATTGATGTGCAGGCCGCATTGACCGCCCTCACTCATGGATCATCTCGCCGGCATGTGGACCCGAGCCAGCGGATTGACCTCAGTGGGCTGAATCTTAGTGGCGCCATGCTGGATGGGGCAGACCTGTCAGGCGAGGTTTGGGTGAAGAGTGGCTTCGAGCCCTGGGCTGAAGGGCTACGTCGACCCAAGATCTTCCCCGGTCGTTTGATGCAAGTGAAGCGATGGGCGCCACCCGCAATATTCGACACAAACGGCCCGAAAATCCACCGGACCGATCTGGAGGGCGCCGACTTGTTCCGGGCTGAGCTGAGCTATGCGTGCTTCACCAACGCCAATCTTTGCGGCACCAATCTGGCAGGCGCCCGACTAGTCGGTGCAGACCTAACTGGGGCATCCATGAAAGGCGCTAACCTCACTGGCGCAATTCTGGACGGGGCCCTTCTTGATACCGACCTCAGTGATGTCGAAGGCCTCGTCGTAGAGCAGTTGGAGAGCGCAACACTCCGTCATCCTATGTGGCTCCCGGACGACGTTGCTGGTGACCCTCGGATCGAAGCGTACTTCAGGAAACGGCCCCATCTACTCCGCCTTGGTAGCTGACACCCTTACCTCGGCACCCAGACCACAGCAAGCGATGCTGGTCGTCGTCGGCGGGGGCAAGCTTCCGCGGCGCCCGCATCGGCAGGCCGTCCGTCGCCCCAGGGGGCGGCTTTCCGGAGTAGCAGTGCCAGCCCCGCCGCGGCCCCACACGCCCCGTACCGGGCCCGCCAACCACCGATTCCGCAGCCGCATGCCGCCCCATCTCAGAGACGGTCCGCCAGATGCATCCAGCACCCATCCAGCAGCGGTACGGATAACCAGGGATGACGACAGCTGACGACCCGTCACCCAATCCAGCACGGATCCAGCACCGGGAACGCGAACGGGGTCGACCCCAACCAGGACCGACCCCGCCCGACCTGCGCGCTTGCCAAATCACCGCGCCAACGCTAAGGCACCCCCTACACGTTGAACCGGAACTCCACCACATCCCCGTCGCGCATCACGTACTCCTTGCCCTCCATGCGGGCCTTGCCCTTGGCGCGGGCTTCGGTGACTGAGCCGCATTCGAGCAGGTCCTCGAAGGAGACGATCTCGGCCTTGATGAAGCCCTTCTGGAAGTCGGTGTGGATGACACCAGCGGCTTCGGGGGCGGTGGCGCCCTTCTTGATGGTCCAGGCGCGGGCCTCCTTGGGGCCCGCGGTCAGGTAGGTCTGCAGGCCCAGGGTTTCGAAGCCGACCCGGGCGAGGGTGGCGAGGCCGGGCTCGTCCTGGCCCATGGACTGCAGCAGTTCGAGCGCCTCGTCGTCGTCGAGTTCGATCAGCTCGGACTCGATCTTGGCGTTGAGGAAGATCGCCTCGGCGGGGGCGACCAGGGCGCGCTGCTCGTTCTTGAACTCCTCGTCGACCAGTTCGTCCTCGTCGACGTTGAAGACGTACAGGAACGGCTTGGTGGTGAGCAGGTGCAGCTCGTGCAGGAGGATGCCCTGCTCGGTGCCCTTGGTGATGCCCGCGGAGAAGAGGGTGCGGCCCTCCTCCAGGATCTTCTGGGCGGCCTCCACGGCGGTGACGACCGCGGCCTTCTCCTTCTGGAGGCGCGCTTCCTTCTGCAGCCGCGGCAGGACCTTCTCGATGGTCTGCAGATCGGCGAGGATCAGCTCGGTGTTGATGGTCTCGATGTCGTTCTTGGGCGAGACCTTGCCGTCTACGTGGACGACGTTCTCGTCCTTGAAGGCGCGGATGACCTGGCAGATCGCGTCCGACTCGCGGATGTTCGCGAGGAACTTGTTGCCCAGGCCCTCGCCCTCGGAAGCGCCGCGCACGATGCCCGCGATGTCGACGAAGTCGACGGTGGCCGGGAGCTTGCGCTGCGAGGCGAAGATCTCGGCGAGCTGGTCCAGGCGCGGGTCGGGGACGCCGACCACGCCCACGTTCGGCTCGATCGTGGCGAACGGGTAGTTGGCCGCCAGTACGTCGTTCTTGGTCAGGGCGTTGAACAGGGTCGACTTGCCGACATTCGGCAGACCGACGATTCCGATCGTGAGCGACACGTGGCGACTTCCCAGGGCGAGGACGAATGGTTCGGTCCCCATCGGGACCGAACCCCCAGTCTAAGCGGCCCGCATGGTACGGCCACCGCGCTGCGCCACCAGCACCGCCAGGCCCAGCGCCAGCCAGATCAGCCCGACCCACTGGGCGGTGCGGGCCGCCTCGACGATCACCGCGATCGTCACCGCCAGGCCCAGCACCGGCATCACGATGTGCTTCGCCACGCTGAACCCGGCGTCCCGGTTCCGTACCGCGAACCACCCCACCACCGACAGATGGAGCAGCGCGAACGCGGTCAGCGCGCCGATGTCCACCACCGAGACCAGCCGGTCCAGACCGTCGGCCCGGCGCGCCGCCCACACCGCCGCGACCAGCGTCACCACAGCGGCGACCAGCAGCGCGCGGCGCGGCACACCGCTGCTCGCGTCGACCTTCGACAGCGCCCTGGGCAGCCGCCGGTCCCTGGCCATGGCGAACAGCAGCCGCCCGGCCGCCGCCTGCCCGGCGAGCGCCGCGAACGCCGCGCCGATCGCCTTGCTGACGGCGACCAGTTGGTGCAGCCAGTGGCCGACGCCCGCCTCCACGACGTCGTAGAACGCGGAGCCCTGCCTGGCCGGGTCGGCCGCGAGCGCGGCGGAGGACTGGTGGGAGAGCAGGGCGGCCAGATACGTCTGGGTGACGAACAGCACCCCGGCCAGCACCAGGCAGCACAGCACCGCCCTCGCCACCCGCCGCGATCCCCCGCTGCTCTCCTCGGCGAACGCCGCGATCGCGTCGAATCCGAGGTACGACAGCACCGCCACCGACACCGCGCCGAGCACCGCCGTCCCGGAGAAGCCGCCCTGCCCGCAGAAGGGCGACGCCAGGCCGCGGCTGGCGCCATGGCGTACCAGTACGACGATCGCCGCACCGACGAAGACCAGCAGCACCGCGATCTCCATGGCCAGCACCAGGAAGCCGACGAGCGCGGCCGCCCGCACCCCCCGCATGTTCAGTGCCGTGGTCACCACCACGGCGATCGCGGTGAAGACCCACTGCGAGACGGACGGGACGAGCGCGTGCAGCGCGATGCCCGAGAAGAGATAGGCGACCGCGGGGATCAGCAGGTAGTCGAGCATCGCCATCCAGCCCGCGATGAAGCCGGGCGCCGGGCCGAGCCCGGCCCGGGCGTACGCGAACACCGAACCCGCCTGCGGTACCACCCGCACCATGAGCGCGTACGAGAACGCGGTGAAGCCCATCGCGACGGTGGCCACCACGTACACCAGCGCGACCGCGCCGTGCGATCTGGCGTCCAGCGTGCCGAAGACACCGACCGGTGCCATCGGGGCGATGAACAGCAGCCCGTAGACCACCAGGTCGCGGAGGCCGAGGGTGCGGCGCAGCGCCTCGGCGGGCGGCGCGGGCTCCTGCGCGGTGGTCATGCGTACCTCCGGGGTCCGGGCCGCTCCTCGCCCGATTGCATCACCGGGCGTGCTTCGATGCGTACGAAGCCGCGCCCTTGGGGCGCCGGTACGCGCCCGTACGATGGGGTCATGACTGCTACGACTTCCCGCCGGGTCCTGCTCGCCGCTCCCCGCGGCTACTGCGCAGGCGTGGACCGAGCCGTGATCACCGTCGAGAAGGCCCTGGAGCAGTACGGGGCGCCGATCTACGTGCGCAAGGAGATCGTGCACAACAAGTACGTCGTGCAGACCCTGGAGAAGAAGGGCGCGATCTTCGTCGACGAGACGGAGGAGGTGCCTGAAGGCTCGATCGTCATCTTCTCCGCGCACGGTGTCGCCCCCGTCGTCCACGAGGAGGCGGCTCAGCGCCGTCTCGCCTCCATCGACGCGACCTGCCCCCTGGTGACCAAGGTCCACAAGGAGGCGCAGCGGTTCGCGGGCGAGGACTACGACATCCTGCTGATCGGGCACGAGGGCCACGAGGAGGTCGTCGGCACGATGGGCGAGGCCCCCGACCGGATCCACCTGGTGGACGGTCCGGAGGACGTCGCGGGGCTTGAGGTGCGCGACGAGAAGAAGCTGGTGTGGCTGTCGCAGACCACGCTGTCGGTGGACGAGACGATGGAGACCGTCGACCGGCTCAAGGACCGGTTCCCCGCGCTGGTCAGCCCGCCGAGCGACGACATCTGCTACGCCACGCAGAACCGCCAGGTCGCGGTGAAGCAGATCGGCGCGGACGCGGACCTGGTGATCGTGGTCGGCTCGCGGAACTCCTCCAACTCCAAGCGGCTGGTCGAGGTGGCGCTGCAGGCCGGTGCCAAGGACGCGCACCTGGTGGACTTCGCGGACGAGATCGACGAGGCCTGGCTGGACGGCGTCTCGACAGTGGGCGTCACCTCGGGCGCCTCGGTGCCGGAGATCCTGGTCGAAGGCGTACTGGAGTGGCTGGCCGAGCGCGGCTACGCGGATGTCGAGGTGGTGACCTCGGCGGAGGAGCACATCCAGTTCTCACTGCCGAAGGAACTGCGCCGGGATCTCAGGAATCCGGAAGGCGCGTAGCGCTGGAGGGTGGTGACGGGCGACCGGCGGGCTGAGGCTGCCCATTCCGAGGGGTGACCGGCGCCGGGCGGCCTTAACTTGGTTGCCATGAATGTCTTCGGTGTGGACATCGGCGGATCCGGGATCAAGGGCGCTCCGGTGGACCTGGAGCGCGGCGACCTGACGGAGGAGCGCTACAAGGTGCTCACCCCGCACCCGGCGAAACCGGCCGCGGTGGCGGCGAGCGTCAAACAGGTCGTAGATCATTTCGGCTGGTCCGGACAGGTCGGGGTGACGTTCCCCGGGGTCGTCATGGATGGCGTGACCCGCACCGCGGCGAACGTGCACAAGGACTGGATCGGGCTGGACGCCCGCGCTCTGCTGAGCGACACGCTGGGTATGCCGATCACGCTGATCAACGACGCGGACGCGGCCGGGATCGCCGAGATGTCGTTCGGCGCGAGCCGCGGCCACGACGGAACGGTGATCCTGCTCACCCTCGGTACGGGGATCGGCAGCGCCGTCTTCGTCGACGGGCGGCTGCTGCCCAACACCGAGTTGGGCCACCTGGAGTTGCACGGCCATGACGCGGAGAAGCGCGCCTCGTCGAAGGCCAAGGAAGACCACGACATGAGCTGGAAGCAGTGGGCGGCCCGGGTGGAGGAGTATCTGGCCCATGTCGAGATGCTGTTCTCACCCGACCTGTTCGTGATCGGCGGCGGGGTGAGCCGCAAGGCGGACAAGTTCCTGCCGCTGATCAACGGCATCCGCGCACAGATCGTGCCCGCCGCTCTGCAGAACAACGCGGGGATCGTGGGCGCCGCGATGGCCGCCGCCAAGGGGTGACGGCCGCGCGCCGTCACTCATGGCCGTCTGCGGGCCCGCTGGTCGCTGATCTTGCGGGCGGCGACGATGACGGCCGCCAGCAGTGTGCCGCCATAGAGCCAGCCGGTGCGGGTGGCCAGACCGGTCACCGTACCGGCGAGGTGGCCGAGGAAGCTGCCGTCACCGGACTCCCCGGTCACGCCCAGCGCCAGGGCGAAGGCGATGGGCGCGCTGACCGGTGCGGCGGCCAGGTCCGCGCCGCGTACCCACAGCGCGCCCAGCACGCTCGCGACGACGAAGACCACGCCGAAGAAGGTGCCCGGCTCGTCGGTGAAGAGGTTGTCCAGGGCGCCGCCGATCACCGTGATCGTGACGACCACCAGACCCGTCCCGAGCCCGGTGAGCCGGGAGCTCGGCCGCACGATGCGGCGCAGGACGGTCGCCACCGGCTCGGGGAGCGACGCCCGGCGCCGCGCGCGGTAGCAGGTCGCGGTGGGCTCGGGCACGCCACTGCGGGCGGGTTGCGGCGTACGTGTGCTGGGTTGCTGCTCCACCGGACCAAATTGGCATCCCATAACGGCGAAAGCCAGGAGATTCATGCTGAAGTCGGAAAATTCCGACTTCAGCCGGTACCCAAATATCCGACGGCGCCGGGCAGACCGCACCCCGGCCCGAACTCGGCCGCGTTCGGACTGTCCGTGGGTACGGCTAGTCTCGGCACATGGCACTGAGCACATCAGCGGAAGCGCCGATCCCGGTCGGCGAGGTGTCGCGGTTGATCGGAGGGTGGATCGACCGGCTGGGTGCGGTGTGGGTCGAGGGGCAGATCACCCAGCTCTCGCGGCGCCCCGGTGCGGGCGTGGTGTTCCTGACGCTGCGCGACCCCTCACACGATGTGTCGATCAGTGTGACCTGCTTCCGCGCCGTCTTCGACGCGGTGGCGGACGCGGTGACCGAGGGCGCGCGCGTGGTGGTGCACGCCAAGCCGGAGTGGTACGCGCCACGCGGCCAGCTGTCGCTGCGGGCCGCCGAGATCCGGCCGGTCGGGGTGGGCGAACTCCTCGCGCGACTGGAGCGGTTGAAGAAGTCGCTGGCCATGGAGGGGCTGTTCGACGCCGACCGCAAACAACGCCTGCCGTTCCTCCCGCAGTTGATCGGGCTGGTCTGCGGTCGGGCCTCGGCGGCCGAGCGGGACGTGCTGGAGAACGCACGACACCGCTGGCCCGCCGTCCGCTTCGAGGTGCGCAATGTCCCGGTGCAGGGCGTGCAGGCGGTACCCCGCGTCATCGAGGCCATCCGGAACCTGGACGCGCACCCCGACGTGGATGTGATCGTGGTGGCCCGCGGCGGCGGCAGCGTGGAGGACCTACTGCCGTTCTCCGACGAGGAGTTGGTACGGGCGGTGGCCGCCTGCCGTACGCCGTTGGTCTCGGCGATCGGGCACGAACCGGACTCCCCGCTGCTGGATCTGGTGGCCGATCTGCGAGCCTCCACACCCACCGACGCCGCCAAGAAGGTGGTGCCGGACGTGGGCGAGGAACAGATGCGGATCCAGCAGCTGCGGGAGCGGGCGCTGCGTACGGTGCGCAATCTGCTGGAGCGCGAGGAGCGGGGCCTGGCGGCCGCGGTCAGCAGGCCGTCGATGGCGCATCCGCACCGGATGGTGGATGAGCGCGAGGCCGAGGCCGCCGCGCTGGTGGAACGTTCCCGCCGTTGTCTGGGCCATCTGCTGGACCGGGCGGACGCCGAACTGGAGCACACCCGGGCGCGGGTTCTGGCGCTCTCCCCCGCCGCGACACTGCGGCGCGGATACGCGGTGCTGCAGCGCGAGGACGGCGCCGTGGTGCGCGCGGCCGACGAGGTGGTGGCGGACGAGAAGCTGCGGGCCCGGGTCGCGGACGGCGAGTTCAGCGTGCGGGTCGCGGACGGCGCGGGGTGAGGCGGTACGGACGCCGTGTCTCGCGCCGTTAACAGTGCTGTCGTACCCCGCGCCTAGGCTTGGTCCCATGGCAGATCAGGAGACGGCCGAGCGGGACACGCTGGGATACGAGCAGGCGCGCGACGAACTGGTCGATGTCGTGCGGCGGCTGGAGGCGGGCGGCTCGACGCTGGAGGAGTCCCTCGCGTTGTGGGAGCGCGGCGAGGAGCTGGCGAAGGTGTGCCGTCGCTGGCTGGACGGCGCCAGGGCCCGGCTGGACGCGGCATTGGCGGACGGCGAGGAAGCGGAAGGCGACCGGCCCGCAGCTGAGGAGGGCAATGAGTAGCCCGGGGCGGGCCGCGCCGCTCGCGCTCGACCCGGCCGCCCAGGAGCTGCTGTTCCGCTCCGCGCACACGGCGAACGCCTTCACCGCCGAGCCGGTGACCGACGAGCAGGTCAGGGTTATTGTCCCGCCGCGACGGCGAGCAACCCCCGCGGCGCGGACCGGCGGTCCGAACCAAGCGCAACCCACGGCCGAGATCCGCCGGAAGGGCCTCAGGTGCGGAGTACGGCGGCCAGCTCCGCGAGCTGGTCGTACGGTGCGGTGCCGGTGACCATCGTGGTCACGCTGCCCTTCTGCCGCACCAGCGCCCGGTACCGGCCGCCGTCGTAGCGGTCCCAGGTCTGCCCGGCCACCGACTGCGAGCCGTCCTGCTGCGAGGACTGCGTCTTGTCGGAGATGAACTGCTGCGGGTCGCCGTTGCTCTGCTCCACCGCCACGTACTGATTCTGCGGGTCGATGAAGCCGAGGTGCCACTGGGAGTTCTTCGGGTCCGACCCGTCGTACCTCACCGACGTGGCCCGCCAGTGGCTCGACAGCCCCTCGGGCGCGGCCACCGGATACGGCGCCGCCCGGCGGGCCTGCCCCAGCTCCACTTCGTAGCTGACCGTCTTGACCGGGTCGCCCTCGGTGTGCGGGACGAAGACGTAGATGCCCGCGACGAGCACGCCGATCACCGCGATCGACAGCACCATGTCCCGTACCGTCTGCTTTCCACGCATGTTTGCCACGCCCCCTATCGTCCCCCATGGCGGCCGCGACTCGGGTCAGGGGTGCCGGAGCAGCGCTCTCGTTTATGGCGGGCATACTCCGCGCGGCGCCATCATGGCTGGTGTAGGCGCTCATGTGACGGGTGCCCTGCTCAAGATGGCGACCGACCGATAAGGTCACAGCACCCTCGTTTCCGGCCGTCGCCGTACAGAAAGGTGCGCTCGATGACCGAGCACAACTTGCCGTCCCAACTCGAAGTGAGCCCGGAGGCTCCTGACCGCAACCTCGCGCTGGAACTGGTCCGGGTGACCGAGGCCGCCGCCATGGCCGCCGGCCGCTGGGTCGGCCGCGGCGACAAGAACGGCGCGGACGGTGCGGCGGTCAAGGCCATGCGCACCCTCGTCCACACCGTGTCGATGAACGGCGTCGTCGTCATCGGCGAGGGCGAGAAGGACGAAGCGCCGATGCTCTACAACGGCGAGCGGATCGGTGACGGAACCGGTGCGGAGTGCGATGTGGCCGTCGACCCGGTCGACGGCACGACGCTGACCGCCAAGGGCATGCCGAACGCGGTCTCGGTGCTCGCGGTCGCCGAGCGCGGCACGATGTTCGACCCGTCCGCGGTCTTCTACATGGAGAAGCTGGCCGCCGGTCCCGAAGCGGCCGACGCCGTCGACATCACCGCCCCCGCCGCCGCCAACATCCGTGCGGTGGCCAAGGCCAAGGGCTGCGCGCCGGAGGACGTGACCGTCGTCGTGCTCGACCGGCCGCGCCATGACGGGCTGGTCAAGGAGATCCGCGAGGCCGGTGCGCGGATCAAGTTCATCTCGGACGGCGATGTCGCGGGCGCGATCATGGCCGTACGCGAGGGCACCGGCGTCGACCTGCTGCTCGGGATCGGCGGCACGCCCGAGGGCATCATCGCGGCCTGCGCCATCAAGTGTCTGGGCGGCACGTTCCAGGGCCGGTTGTGGCCCAAGGACGACGCCGAGCGCCGGCGGGCGCTGGACGCGGGCCACGATCTGGACCGGGTGCTGCGGATCGACGACCTGGTCAGCGGCGACAACGTGTTCTTCGTCGCGACCGGCATCACCGACGGCGAGCTGCTGCGCGGCGTCCGTTACGGCGCGGAGACCGCGACCACCTCGTCGCTGGTGATGCGGTCGAAGTCCGGCACGATCCGGCAGATCGACTCCACGCACAAGCTGTCCAAGCTGCGGGCGTACAGCGCGATCGACTTCGACCGCGCGCGGTAGGAGACAGTAGGCGCAGCACGGGCGAGGGCCCCGCCGATCGGTTCGGCGGGGCCCCCGTCCCGTACTGCACGGTTGCGCGGTGTCGCGGGCCTAGCCCGCGGCGGCGATCCTTGGTGACCGCTGGAGTTCCGCTTCGCGGCGGCGCCGACGGGCCAGTACGACCCTGCGCTCCGCGGCGGTCAATCCGCCCCACACCCCGTAGGGTTCGGGCTGTAGCAACGCGTGCTCCCGGCACTCCAGCATCACCGGGCAGCGTGCGCAGACCCGCTTCGCGGCTTCCTCGCGGGACAGCCGCGCCGCGGTCGGCTCCTTCGACGGCGCGAAGAACATGCCCGCTTCATCTCGGCGGCACGCCGCCTCAGCATGCCATGGTCCTGCCAAGTCCCGGGGGTGACGGTACGGGGACGTGGCGGTGTCCTGCGCGGGCTCGATCGGTTGCAGCACGGGGTACTCCTGACGACGGCTTCGGCGTTCTGTCACCCTTGCCCGTCGCTGCGTACAGCTGTCCCTAACCGCATAGTTCCCCGCCCAGCCGTACGAGTGACGATGCACCATCCCTTACCCGCTGTGCGCTAGTTCATGCGGAGCGTGCCCACCGGGGCTCCGCCCCGGTGGGGTAGTGGCGCGGCGGGGTCACTCCGGGGCTCCGCCCCGCGCCCCGTTCCGGGTACGTCCGGATGCCCCGGGGCTCCACCCCGAACCCGGTTTACGCAGCAACACGCCGCCCTTCGCCCCCTGCCCCGGCACCCCGCACACTCCCCATCACGGCCCCCACCGGCTGGCCAACCGGCGGGAGCACACGACCGCTCGCGCGCCGTGAACCTCAGGGCGCACCCCCCACTTGGCCAGCACCCCGGCACCCGGCGGATCTTCGCCAGCTCGCGGTCGATTCGGCACCGCCGGACTCCGCCATGCCACTTCTCGCCATCGCGGCGGTGACAAGTCCCAACCACTGCGGTACGCAACCACTGGAACGCGGACCGGCGGACACACGACCGCCGCACCCGCGGAACCCCAGTTGGCCTTCGGCCGGTTGCGGCCGGTCCGGCACCGCCGATCCGCGCCATGCCACTTCTCGCCGTCGCGGCGGCAACCAAATTCCCCGCCACCGCGGCGCGCAACCGCAATCAACGCAGACCGGCGGAAAACGCCCACCGAACCCCATCGGACCTCCGGCCGGTGGTGGCCGGTCCGGCACTGCCGATACGCACCAAGGCGCCTCGCGCGATCGCCCCGGCAACCAAATTCCCGCCGCCACGGCGGCAACAACTCTCCGCCGCAACGCAGCGCAACCGCAACCACGCGGACCGGCGGTCGTACGACCTACCGCAGCCCCCGGAACCCCCAGCCGGAACGGCCCCACCGCACAGCAGAACCCCGGGCCGGACAGCCTTACCGCAGAGCACAACCCCGCGCCGGACGGCCCCACCCCAGAGCGCACTCCCGCGCCGGACGGCCTGACCGCGGATCCGGGGCGTGCCCCGAGGGGTTAGCCCTCCAGGCGGTCGCGGCCCCAGGACCTCAAGCGCTTGCCGCGCTTGGACTTGGCGTCCACGCCGCCGAACAGGGCCATGCCGCTGATCACCACGACGGGGGCCTCGGGGTCGGGGGACTCGTGCGTGCTGACGTCGAAGCCGCCGAAGATGCCGCTGCCGGTGCCGCGGAGGGTGACGTTCTCCGGGACCTTGATCTCGACACCGCCGAAGATCGCCACCGCGTTGATGACGATCTCCCGCTGCTCGAACACCGCCTCCGTGAGATCGATCTCGACGCCACCGAAGCAGGCGAAGGCATTGGTGCGGCCGCCCACCCGCCATCGGCCCTTGCGGGTGGAGCCGCCGAAGACGGCGATCAGGTTCTGGGTGCTGGACGGCGGCTCCGCCGACGGCGCGGGCCGCGGCGCGGCAGCCGGGCGCTGCACCGGAAGGTCCCGTACCAGCGGCTCCAACTCGCCGACCGTCTTCGCCGCGTAGGCGGCGTCCATACGTTCGGAGTGCTCCTCGTGCGTCAGACGCCCCTCGGCGAGCGCATCGCGCAGGATCTCGGCGATGCGGTCCCGGTCCACGTCCGACGCGCGCATCTCGGGCTCGGCGTACGGCTTCTGCTCTCGCTTCTGGAGCGACGACTCGTCCACGGCAACCACGATATCCAAACGCGATAGATCGTGACTACCGGGCTTCGCCTCATGATGTCGCTCTGGCCAGACGACCCCGGCTGGGGGTCCGGGGGTCAGCCCCCGGAATACGCGGCAGGCCGGTCCCGCTCCGGTGAGCCCTACCTCACAGACCGCGACGCCCGACCACGTCTTACGCTTGTTTCGCTTCGTCGATGCCGCCGAGTGAGGAACACCCCAGATGCCTGAGTTCGCCTACACGGACCTTCTTCCGCTCGGCGAGGACACCACGCCGTACCGCCTGGTGACCTCCGAGGGCGTGAGCACCTTCGAGGCCGACGGCCGTACGTTCCTCAAGGTGGAGCCGGAGGCCCTGCGGCGGCTGGCCGCCGAGGCGATGCACGACATCTCGCACTATCTGCGCCCGGCCCACCTCGCCCAGCTGCGGAAGATCCTCGACGACCCCGAGGCCTCCCCCAACGACCGCTTCGTCGCGCTCGACCTGCTGAAGAACGCCAACATCGCGGCCGCGGGCGTGCTGCCGATGTGCCAGGACACAGGTACCGCCATCGTCATGGGCAAGCGCGGCCAGAACGTGCTGACTTCGGGCGGCGACGAGGAGGCCCTCTCCCGCGGTGTGTACGACGCGTACACCAAGCTGAACCTGCGTTACTCGCAGATGGCGCCGCTCACCATGTGGGAGGAGAAGAACACCGGCTCCAACCTCCCCGCCCAGATCGAGCTCTACGCGACCGACGGCGGTGCGTACAAGTTCCTGTTCATGGCGAAGGGCGGCGGCTCGGCCAACAAGTCGTTCCTCTACCAGGAGACCAAGGCGGTCCTCAACGAGGCCTCCATGATGAAGTTCCTGGAGGAGAAGATCCGTTCGCTGGGCACGGCGGCCTGCCCGCCGTACCACCTGGCCATCGTCGTCGGCGGTACGTCGGCCGAGTACGCGCTCAAGACGGCCAAGTACGCCTCCGCGCACTACCTCGACGAGCTGCCCGCCGAGGGCTCCCCGACCGGCCACGGCTTCCGTGACAAGGAGCTGGAGCGATCGGTCTTCGAGCTGACCCAGAAGATCGGCATCGGCGCGCAGTTCGGCGGCAAGTACTTCTGCCATGACGTACGCGTCGTCCGCCTGCCCCGGCACGGGGCGTCCTGCCCGGTCGCGATCGCGGTCTCCTGCTCCGCGGACCGCCAGGCGCTGGCGAAGATCACCCCCGAGGGCGTCTTCCTCGAGCAGTTGGAGACCGACCCCGCGCGGTTCCTCCCGGAGACCACCGACGAGCACCTCGACGACAATGTGGTACGGATCGACCTCAACCGTCCGATGGACGAGATCCGGGCCGAGCTCACCAAGTACCCGGTGAAGACCCGCCTTTCGCTCTCCGGCCCGCTGGTCGTCGCCCGCGACATCGCGCACGCGAAGATCAAGGAGCGGCTGGACGCGGGCGAGGAGATGCCGCAGTACCTGCGCGACCACGCCGTGTACTACGCCGGTCCGGCCAAGACCCCGGAGGGTTACGCCTCCGGCTCCTTCGGGCCGACGACCGCGGGGCGGATGGACGCCTACGTCGAGCAGTTCCAGGCCGCGGGCGGCTCCTTCGTGATGCTGGCGAAGGGCAACCGCTCCAGGCAGGTCACCGACGCCTGCGCCGCGCACGGCGGCTTCTACCTCGGCTCGATCGGCGGCCCGGCGGCCCGTCTCGCACAGGACTGCATCAAGAAGGTCGAGGTCCTGGAGTACGAGGAGCTCGGCATGGAGGCCGTGTGGAAGATCGAGGTCGAGGACTTCCCGGCGTTCATCGTGGTGGATGACAAGGGCAATGACTTCTTCCAGGACCCGGCCCCGTCCCCGACCTTCACCAGCATCCCGGTCCGTTCCTCCTGACGGACGGCCGAAAGGGCGGTGCCCGGGAACAGATCACCGTTCCCGGGCACTGTCATGGGTATGAGCGACAAGTACCGGATCGAGCACGACTCGATGGGCGAGGTAAGGGTTCCGGCCGAGGCGAAGTGGCGTGCGCAGACCCAGCGCGCGGTGCAGAACTTCCCGGTGAGCGGACAGCGGCTGGAGCGCGCCCACATCGCGGCACTCGCCAGGATCAAGGCGGCGGCGGCAAGGGTGAACGCCGACCTCGAAGTGATCGACAAGGACACGGCCGAGGCGATCATCGAGGCGGCCCGTGAGGTCGCGGAGGGCCGCTGGGACGAGCACTTCCCCATCGATGTGTTCCAGACCGGCTCCGGCACCTCGTCCAACATGAACGCCAACGAGGTCATCGCGACCCTGGCCAGCGAGCGCCTCGGCCGCCCGGTGCACCCGAACGACCAGGTCAACGCGAGCCAGTCGTCCAACGATGTCTTCCCTTCGTCCATCCACATCGCCGCGACCTCGGCGGTGGTGAACGATCTGCTTCCGGCCCTGGACCGGCTGGCCGCCTCGCTGGAGCGCAAGGCCGCGGAGTTCGCCGAGGTCGTCAAGTCGGGCCGTACGCATCTGATGGACGCCACACCGGTGACGCTCGGTCAGGAGTTCAGCGGCTACGCGGCCCAGATGCGGTACGGGATCGAGCGGCTGAACGCGTCCCTGCCGCGGCTGGCCGAACTGCCGCTCGGTGGAACGGCGGTGGGCACCGGCATCAACACACCGCCCGGGTTCGCGGCGGCCGTCATCGCCGAGGTGGCGCGGGAGACCGGGCTGCCGCTGACCGAGGCACGCAACCACTTCGAGGCGCAGGGCGCGCGGGACGCGATCGTGGAGACGTCCGGGCAGCTGCGGACCATCGCGGTCGGGCTCACGAAGATCGCAAACGATCTGCGCTGGATGGGATCGGGTCCGCGGGCCGGGCTTGCCGAGATCACGCTGCCCGATCTGCAACCGGGCTCCTCGATCATGCCGGGGAAGGTCAACCCGGTGATCCCGGAGGCGGTGGCGATGGTCGCCGCGCAGGTCGTCGGCCACGACACCACGATCGCCTGGGCGGGCGCGTCCGGTAACTTCGAGCTCAACGTGATGATGCCGGTGATCGGGGCGAACATCCTGTCCTCGATCCGGCTGCTGGCGAACGTCTCCCGGCTGCTGGCGGACCGTACGGTGGACGGCATCACCGCCAACGTCGAACGGGCCCGCGAGTACGCCGAGTCCTCCCCCTCCGTGGTCACCCCGCTGAACCGCTACATCGGCTACGAGGAGGCGGCGAAGGTCGCCAAGCGGGCACTGGCGGAGCGCAAGCGCATCCGCGACGTGGTGCTGGAGATGGGCTATGTGGACCGCGGCCTGCTCACCGAGCAGCAGCTGGACGAGGCGCTCGACGTCCTGCGCATGACGCACCCCTAGGGTGCGGTAGCGGAACATGGTCGGGGTGCGCCAACCACGCCGCGGCACCCTGTAATCCCGTTGGAAAAAACCCTCCGTAGGATCCGTGCATGACCGCCGACTCACATACCGTCTCCGCCTCCGACGCCGTCGGGTCCGGACGCTGGGCGCCCGGCTCGCAGGTGCTGTGGCGCTACCGCGGCAACGGCCCGCGATACCGCGCACAGGTGCATATCGCGCGCCCGGTGACCGTGGTGCGCGACGATGCCGAGCTTCTGGCGGTATGGATGGCGCCGGGCACGCAGTGTGTGAAGCCGGTGCTGGCGGACGGCACATCGGTGCACCGCGAGCCGCTCTCCACCCGTTATCTGAAGGCCCGCGCCACCCGTGTGGAGCGCTGGCACGGCACCGGTGTGCTGAAGTTGGCCCGGCCGGGCGAGCCATGGTCGGTGTGGCTGTTCTGGGAGCCGGGCTGGCGGTTCAAGAACTGGTACGTGAACCTGGAGGAGCCGCACCGCCGTTGGGCCCACGGGGTGGACTCCGAGGACCACTTCCTGGACATCTCGGTTCAGCCGGACCGCAGTTGGGGATGGCGGGACGAGGACGAGTTCGCCCAGGCGCAGGCCGACGGGCTGATCGACGCCGAACTCGCCGCGCGGGTACGGGACGCGGGGGCGCGCGCGGTCCGGGTGATCGAGGACTGGGGCTCGCCGTTCCGCGACGGCTGGGAGCACTGGCGGCCGGACCCGGCGTGGACCGTGCCGTCCCTCCCGGACGACTGGGACCGACCCGTGAGCTGAGACATGTGTCTCAGGCGCTGCCTGGTACACCCGACGGCGTCTCAGCCGTACCGGCGGTCACATCCTGGAAAAGCAGCCGCTCCGGTGCGGAAATCCGAAAGACTCTTGATGCCCCCCTCCCTATCAACCGTAGGATCGTCCTCCGCAACATCGCGAAAAAAGCAAGCACACACCAATGCTTGACGCTGAGTCAGGGGAGTCCGTGGGAACCGGCGGATACGAGGGCATGGGGGTCCCCCATGCCGAAGGCCAAGGGCGGGACCGGACCGGCCAGGCCGAGGCGTTCGACGCCATCGGCGACCGGTACGACGAGGCATTCCCGCACAAGGAAGGGCAGTTGGCGGCCGGAGCCTGGCTGGCCGCGGAACTGCCCGCCGGTTCGCGAATACTCGACCTCGGCTGCGGTACGGGACTGCCCACCGCGCGGCAACTGGCCGACGTCGGTCACGACGTGGTGGGCATCGACCTGTCCGCCGGAATGATCGCGCTGGCCCGAAAGCACGTACCGCAGGCGGAGTTCCACCAGTTGGACATAGCCGACCTTCGGCCTGGCGGCTCCGGCGCGCGGATAGCGGGCGGCCGGGGGCACTACGAGGGCGTCGCGGCGTTCTTCTCGCTGCTGATGCTGCCCCGCGCGGAGATCCCGTTCACCCTCCGTCTGGTCCGTGAACTCCTGGTGCCCGGCGGGTTGCTGGCACTGTCCATGGTGGAAGCGGATGTGGATGATTTCGCTATTCCGTTCCTGGGAAACACGATCCGGGTATCCGGATACCTGCGGGACGAATTGCGACGCGTCGTACGGGATGCGGGCTTCGAGATCGTCGAGGAGACCTCGTACTCGTACGCACCGGGGAGCACCGACGTGCCCCCGGAGGAGCAACTCTTCTTGCACTGCCGCCGACTGGCCTGACCGCTTCACACGGCCCGGCAGGCTGCCGGCGGCGCACGGACGGATACGGATGGAACCCCTAGCGTGACGGAGCACCGCGCCGCCCGGCGGGCGGCCGAGGAGATAGGCGCGCCGAGTGGTGCCGCCGCGCGCCCGCAGGAGCCGGGCGCCAGCAGCGACGCCCCCGCGGCCGCGCCCAGACCTGCGCAGGTCCCGGATCCCCGCAGCGGATTCCGCCGTACCCGCGGCGCGGCGGCGGGGGCGGCGCCCGGCGCCCCGGGGGCCGGGCATCCGGTACCGGCGACGGCCGGGACCGGGCACGGCGAACACACCGAACACGGACGGCACAGCGCCCACCGTGAGCACGAAACGAGAGGCCAGGCCACGGAAACCCCCGGCGCACTACCGCTCAACGGCCCGCGCGGTGAAAGCCGCCCGCGCGGCGCGGACGGCGGGCGCGGCGACGGCCCGCAACCGGTGGGCGAGACCCCCGGCGGACGTCCCCGCCCCAGACCGGGCTCGGCGGTGAGCCCGTCCGGTACGGGCGTGCCCGGCATACCGGGCGCGCGCCCGGCGGCCGACGCCCCCGCCCCCGTACCGCATCCGGCAGGCGAGCCGCCGTCGGAGCCCGCGGCGCGGCCCCGCCCGGACAGCGAGACCCGGCTGGAGAGCGAGTCGGCCGAGAGCCTGCGGCTGCGCTATGTCGGGGCGGCGACGCGCCGGATCGCACGCGGTATCGACCTGGACGAGATCGTGCTCGGCCTGTGCCGGTCGGTGGTGCCGACGTTCACCGACGCCATCCTGGTCTATCTGCGCGATCCGCTGCCGGTCGGCGACGAGCGGCCGGTGGAGCCGCTGGTGCTACGGCTGCGCAGGACCGACCGCATCCCCGAGGACCCCACCGAGACCCCGGTCCCCGAGGTCCCGGGTGCGGGCGCCCGGCTGCCGCTGGTGCCCGCGCCGGAGGTCAGCGGTGCGGCGGAGACCACCCGGGTACGGATGGACGGGCCGCTGGCCGAGGTACTGCGCGGTGTGCGGCCGCTGTTCGCCGAGTCCCCGCAGGCCGCGGCGGCGCTCGCCGAGCTGGTCAACACCGATGTGCCCGGCGGGCGGCGCGCGATCCTCGCTCCGCTGCGCGGGCGCCGCCGGGTGATCGGCGCCGCGGTGCTGCTGCGCCGCCCCGACCGGCCGCCGTTCGAGAGCGACGACCTGCTGGTGGCCGCGCAGTTGGCCACCCACACCGCGCTCGGCGTCGACAAAGCGGCGCTGTACGGGCGCGAGGCGGACATCGCCGATCAGTTGCAGCGCGCGATGCTGCCCGACTCGCTCCCCCAGCCCACCGGCGTCCAGCTGTCCAGCCGCTACCTTCCGGCCGCCGAGACGGCACGCGTCGGTGGCGACTGGTACGACGCGCTGCCGCTGCCCGGCAGCCGGGTCGCGTTGATCGTCAGCGATGTGATGGGCCACTCGATGCAGTCGGCCGCGATCATGGGCCAGCTGCGCACGACCGTACAGACCCTCGCGGGACTGGATCTGCCGCCGCAGGAGGTGCTGTACCACCTGGACGAGCAGGCCCAGCGGCTCGGCCATGACCGCATGGCGACCTGTGTGTACGCGGTGTACGACCCGATAGCCCACCGGCTGGTGGTGGCGAACGCCGGGCATCCGCCGCCCGTGATGCTGCACAGCGATGGGCGCACCGAGGTGCTGCGGGTGCCGGAGGGCGCGCCGATCGGGGTCGGCGGGGTGCCGTTCGAGGCGGTCGAGCTGCCCGCACCGGCGGGTGCCACGCTGCTCCTCTACACCGACGGCCTGGTGGAGTCGCGGACCCGCGATGTGTGGTCGGGGATCGAGCGGCTGCGGGAGCGGCTGGCCGCGGTCGGCTCGATCGTCTGCCCGCCGCCGTTGGAGCCGCTGTGCGACGAGGTGCTGGACATCCTCGGCCCCGGCGACCGCGATGACGACATCGCACTGCTCGCCGCGCGCTTCGACGGGATCGCGCCCAGCGATGTGGCGTACTGGTTCCTGGAACCGCACCCGCAGACCGCCCGCCGGGCCCGGCGACTGGTCCGGCGGGCGCTGCACCGCTGGGGTCTGGACGACTTGGCCGACTCGGTGGAGCTGCTGGTCAGCGAGGTGGTCACCAACGCGGTGCGGTACGCGGGACGGCCCATCACGCTGCGGCTGCTGCGGACCGATGTGCTGCGGTGCGAGGTGGGCGACGACGCGCCGCAACTGCCGCGGATGCGGCACGCGGCGCCGCAGGACGAGACGGGACGCGGTCTGTTCCTGGTGCACAGGATGGCCCAGCGATGGGGGGCGACCCGGCTGAGCGCGGGCAAGGTGGTCTGGTTCGAGCTGCCGTTGCCGCAGTCGCTGCCCCTGCCATTACCGAGCGGCCATTGACCCTCACCGAGCGCGATGCGGAGCAAGGCTGGGAACTACGCAAAACCCCCAAAGCGCCCATATCGGGTTTAGGCTTGGACCTGGTCCAAGCTGTTGCCGATATGCCGTCGCGGCGGTTGACTGCTGGGGTGGACATAGCGGCCTGAACCCCATTATTGGGAGGACGCCCGATGAGCACCCCCTTTACCACCAATACCACCAACAACGCGGGCATAGCGGTGGAAAGCGATGAGCATTCGCTCACCGTGGGACCGGACGGCCCCATCCTGCTCCAGGACCACTACCTGATCGAGAAGATGGCCCAGTTCAACCGCGAACGGGTCCCGGAACGGGTAGTGCACGCCAAGGGCGCGGGCGCGTACGGATTTTTCGAAGTCACCAATGACGTCAGCCAGTTCACCAAGGCGGACCTGTTCCAACCGGGCAGGCGCACCGAGATGCTGGCCCGTTTCTCCACCGTCGCCGGTGAGCAGGGCAGTCCCGACACCTGGCGGGACCCGCGCGGCTTCGCCCTGAAGTTCTACACGGACGTGGGCAACTACGACCTGGTCGGCAACAACACGCCGATCTTCTTCGTCCGTGACACGATCAAGTTCCAGGACTTCATCCGCTCGCAGAAGCGCCGCCCGGACAACGGCCTGCGCGACAACGACATGCAGTGGGACTTCTGGACCCTCTCCCCCGAGTCCGCCCACATGGTCACCTGGCTGATGGGCGACCGCGGCATCCCCAAGACGTACCGCAACATGAACGGGTACGGCTCGCACACCTACATGTGGATCAACGGCGGCGGGACCAAGTACTGGATCAAGTACCACTTCAAGACAGACCAGGGCATCGACTTCCTCACCCAGGCCGAGGCCGACGCGCTGGCGGGCTCCGACCCCGATGTGCACCGCAAGGACCTGTGGCAGTCCATCGAGTCCGGCAACGCCCCGTCGTGGACGCTGTACGTGCAGGTCATGCCGTTCGAGGACGCGGCCGACTACCGCTTCAACCCCTTCGACCTGACCAAGGTGTGGCCGCACGGCGACTACCCGCTGATCGAGGTCGGCCGGATGACGCTCAACCAGAACCCCGAGGACTACTTCATCCACATCGAGCAGGCGGCGTTCGAACCGGCCAACCTGGTCCCGGGTGTCGCGCCGTCCCCTGACAAGATGCTGCTGGGACGTCTGTTCTCGTACCCCGACACCCACCGCTACCGGATCGGCCCCAACTACGCACAGCTGCCGCCGAACCGGCCGCATGTGCCGGTCCACTCGTACGCCAAGGACGGCCCGATGCGGTACGAGCCGAGCCGCACCGCCCGGCCCTACGCGCCGAACTCCTACGGCGGCCCGCACGCGTCGCCGGAGGCGTACAGCGACATCGCGGGCTGGCAGACGGCCGGTGAGATGGTGCGCGAGGCCTACTCGCTGCACCGCGAGGACGATGACTTCGGGCAGCCGGGAACCATGGTCCGCCAGGTCCTGGACGACGCGGCCCGCACCCGGTTGGTCTCCAATGTCGCCGGGCATCTGAAGCAGGGCGTCAGCCAGCCGGTGCTGGAGCGGGCGCTGCAGTACTGGCGCAACATCGACAAGAAGATCGGCGACCGCATCGCGGCCGAGGTCAACGGCCTCTGACCGCAACGGACCGCAGCCCCGCGGCACGTGAATTCCCCTCCGTGCCCGGGGCTGCATGTTGCCCTTCCGGCGGATTCTTGACCGCGGGTGCGGCGTCAGCCGCCCTGCGGGAAGTTGCCCGGGGCGCTCAGGCCGGACATGTTGTTCGGGCCGCCCTGGGTCGTACCCGTGGCGCCGTCCGGGGGGTTGGAGCTGGCGCCACCGGTCACCGGCGGCACCGAGGGATGGGACCGGCTCGGGTCCGGGATCACCGGCGGGATGCTGTGCGACGGCGCGTGCGACGGGGGTGTGGACGGCGACTGCGAGGGCTTCGTGGACGGCGAGGTCGACGGTTTCGCCGAGAGGGACGGCGTGGTCGACGGCGTGTCGGACTGCACCGCGGCGCCCTGGTCGGTCTGCAGGTCGAACTGCTGGGGCGACTCACTGCTCAGCGCGGTACGGGTGTACGCGCTCCAGATCTGCGCCGGGTAACCGGCGCCGTTGACCCGGCCACCGCCGCCCGCGCCGGAGATCGTCACCTGGTTGTGGGTCTTGGCGTCCTCGCCGAACAAGCCGACCGAGGTCACCAGATCCGGGGTGTAGCCGGTGAACCAGGCCGACTTGTTGTCGTCCGAGGTACCCGTCTTGCCCGCGACCTGGCTGTCCTGCTGCGCGGCGGTACCGGTACCGGAGTTGACCACTCCGGTCAGTACCGAGGTGACCGCGTCCGCCGTCGAGCGGCTGATCGCCTGACCGCCGATCGGGTTCTTCAGCGAGGGCTTCTCGCTGCCGCGCTCCACCGACTTCACGATGCTCGGGGTGACCAGCTGGCCGTGGTTGTCGAGCGTCGCGTAGATCCCGGCCATCTCCAGCGGGCTGCCGCCCATCGTGCCGAGCGCGATCGCGGGTCCGTCGTGCAGGCCCGCGGTCTTGGACGGCATGCCGAGCTTTACCGCCGTGTCCGCCACCTTGTCCAGGCCGACGTCCACCGCCATCTGGGCGAAGACCGAGTTGACCGAGTCGTCCATGGCCCGCTGGACGGTGATGTTGCCGTAGTCCTGGTGGTCCTCGTTCGCCGGGCCGAACGGCTGGGACGAGCCCTGGACCTGACGGCCGCTGGTGCCGTCGTAGATCGTGTTGGCGCCGATCGGGCGACCGTCCTGGGTGTGCGCGTTGTTCTCCAGCGCGGAGGCCAGCTCGACCGGCTTGAAGGTGGAGGCGACCTGGTAGTCCTGGCGGGTCGCGTTGTCCAGGTAGTGCTTCGGCGGGCCGTCGCCGCCGTAGAGCGCCACGACATGGCCGGTCTTGGGGTCCACGGAGGCGGCGCCCGCCTGGACGTTCCCGTCGACCCTGCGCGCCGAGGGGTCGAGCTGGCTGGTCAGCTGGGTCTTGACCGCCTTCTCCAGGGCCCGCTGCTTCGTCGGGTCGATGGTGAGCGTGATGGTCCAGCCACCGGCCGCGAGGTCCTGGTCGGAGATGACGTTGTTGCTGGTCAGCTCATGGTCGGCCTCGTTGACGAAGTACTGGGTCTGGCCGCTGAGACCGGGCGTGCCCTTCGGCTGGATCGGCTGCGGGAACTTCGCCTGGCCGCGGGTGCCCGCGTCCAGCCAGTGCATCTCGACCATGTTGTTGAGGACGTAGTTCCAGCGGCCGATGGCCAGCTGCTTGCCCTCCGGGGAGGCCGTCGTCACGTCGTACTGGCTGGGGGCCTGGACCAGTGCGGCCAGGTAGGCGCCCTGCGGGACGGTGAGCTTGCTGACGTCGACGCCGTAGTAGGCCTGGGCGGCGGCCTGGATGCCGTAGGCGCCGCGGCCGAAGTAGACGGTGTTGAGGTAGCCCTCAAGGATCTTGTCCTTGCTCATCTCCTGATCGACCTTGAGGGAGATGAACAGTTCCTTGAACTTCCGGCTGATCGTCTGGTTCTGGGTGAGGTAGTAGTTCTTGACGTACTGCTGGGTGATCGTCGAACCGCCCTGGGTGCCCCTGCCGGCCAGGGTGTTGTAGACACCGCGCGCCATACCGCGCACATCGACGCCGCCGTCGCTGTAGAACGTCTTGTTCTCGGCCGCGACGAACGCGTGCTGCACACCGACGGGTATCTGGCTTATGTCCACCTTCTCGCGGTTGACCGTGCCGGTCCTGGCGATGACCTTGCCGTCGGCGGTCTTGTAGACGTTCGCCTGGAGAGTGGCCGAGGCGTTGGCCGCAGGCAGGTCCACCGTCTCGTACAGGTAGACGAAGGCCGCCATGCCGAGCAGGATCACGCCGAGCGTGCTCCCGAGCAGCCACCGCAGCCAGCGACGGCGTGGCTTGCCGTTGGCCTTGACTCTGCCCTTGGCTGGCTTGGCCTTGCTTCTACTGCCCACGATCCGGTCTCCTCACCCCGCCCAGTGGTCACAGCGCGCACTCGCGACTCCTCAGCACATACGCGCGACCGATGAAGCTAGCACCGGTAGCTGTCCCTATTTGGCCAAAGTCGCACAATTTCGGTACGTGAGAAGGCCCACGCCATCCAGCGGGAACCATTTCCGCACGTTTCAACAACCCCGTAATGTGATATCACTTTGATAGGCGCATGCCAGCGCGCCGACCGACCATCGAAACGGGGAGCCATGACCGACACCCACGACCCTCAGGCCCACCAGGGCGCCGAGGCCGTCCAGGCCGAGATACCCGGGATGCCCCGGCCGCGGATCACCGAGCGCCGCGCGCTCGGTATGCCCGGCCTGCCGTTCCTGCTGCTGGTCCTGATCGCGCTGGGGATCGGCATCGTCCTCATCTCCACCGGCGCCGACATGGCCGGCACCGGCCACAAGGGCGCCGGTTCCACCGCACTGATCGTGGGCGGTGCGGTACTGATCGCCGCCGATCTGTTCATGCTGTGCGGTCTGACCCAGGTCGCCCCCGGCCAGGCGCGGGTCTGCCAGTTGTTCGGCCGCTACCAGGGCACGATCCGCCAGGACGGACTGCGCTGGGTGAACCCGTTCACCTCGCGCACCAGGATCTCCACCCGGCTGCGGAACAACGAGACCGAGGTGCTGAAGGTCAACGACGCCTACGGCAACCCGATCGAGATCGCCTGTGTGGTCGTCTGGCAGGTCGAGGACACCGCCCAGGCGGTCTTCGAGGTGGACAACTTCGTCGACTTCGTCTCCATCCAGACCGACACCGCGGTCCGCCACATCGCCACGAAGTACCCGTACGACTCGCACGGCGACACCGAGTTGAGCCTGCGCGAGAACGCCGAGACGATCACCGAGCAGCTCTCCACCGAGATCGCCGCCCGGGTGGAGTCGGCGGGCGTGAAGATCATCGAGTCCCGGTTCACACACCTCGCGTACGCACCCGAGATCGCCTCCGCGATGCTCCAGCGCCAGCAGGCGGGCGCCATCGTCGCCGCGCGGCAGCAGATCGTCGAGGGTGCGGTGGGCATGGTCGAGTCCGCGCTCACCCGGATCGCCGAGCAGGACCTCGTCGACCTCGACGAGGAGCGCAAGGCCGCCATGGTGAGCAACCTGCTCGTCGTCCTGTGCGGCGACCGCGCGGCCCAGCCGGTACTGAACACGGGCACCCTCTACCAGTGACCGACCCCACCGAGGACACGGACGAGCCGCGGCGGCAGACCGCGCGCGCCGAGCGCAAGAAGGTGCTGCTGCGGCTCGACCCCGCCGTCCACGATGCGATCGCCCGCTGGGCGGCGGACGATCTGCGCAGCACGAACGCGCAGATCGAGTACCTGCTGCGGCGGGCGCTGTCGGAGGCCGGTCGGCTGCCGGGCGCGGCGAAGCCGATTCCGCGCCGCGGGCGGCCACCGAAGCCAGAGGCCTGACGGGACCCGTCCGGCCCAGGGCCTGGGGGTTTCTCCCTCAGGCCCGCTATACGGCCGACGTATACACACGGTGTATACCCATGGTGTAGAGTCCCCGCCATGTCAATCGGCCACACCTTCCTCGGGCTCCTGGAGTCCGGTCCCCGGCACGGCTACGACCTCAAGCGGACCTTCGACGAACGGTTCGGACACGACCGCCCCCTGGCATACGGGCAGGTGTACTCGACGCTGGCGCGCCTGCTGAAGAACGGCATGGTGGCGGTCGACGGCATAGAGCCGGGCGACGGACCCGAGCGCAAGCGGTACGCGATCACCGATGCCGGGATCACCGACGTCGAGCGGTGGCTCGCACAGCCGGAGAAGCCCGAACCGTATCTGCACAGCACCCTGTACACCAAGGTCGTCCTCGCGCTGCTCACCGGCCGCAGCGCCGCCGAGCTGCTGGACACCCAGCGCGCCGAGCATCTGCGGCTGATGCGGGAGCTGACCCGTCGCAAGAGCGGCGGCGACCTCGCCGACCAACTCGTCTGCGACCACGCCCTGTTCCACCTTGAGGCGGATCTGCGGTGGCTGGAGCTGACCGCCGCCCGGCTGGACCAACTGGCCAAGGAGGTCACGAAATGACCGAGGCGCGCAACGCCACCGCCCAGGGTGATGGTGACCGACGGGCAGGCGAACTGCTCCTGGTGGCCACCGGACTGCGCAAGACCTACGGCCCCACCCCGGCCCTGGACAACGCCGACTTCTCCATACGCCCCGGCGAGGTCGTCGCCGTCATGGGCCCGTCGGGCTCCGGCAAGTCCACGCTGCTGCACTGCCTGGCCGGGATCGTGCGCCCCGACGCGGGCCAGGTCCGCTACCGGCACCGGGAGCTGTCCGAGATGTCCGATGCCGAGCGCAGCGCGCTGCGCCGTGGCGAGTTCGGCTTCGTCTTCCAGTTCGGCCAACTGGTACCCGAGTTGACCTGTGTGGAGAACGTCGCGCTGCCGCTGCGGTTGAACGGCGTCAAGCGCAAGGAGGCCGAGCGCCGGGCCACCGAGTGGCTGGACCGCCTTGAGGTCACCGATGTCTCCGCCAAGCGCCCCGGCGAGGTCTCCGGCGGACAGGGCCAGCGCGTCGCGGTCGCCCGCGCCCTGGTCACCGGCCCCCGAGTGGTGTTCGCCGACGAGCCGACCGGCGCCCTGGACTCGCTCAACGGCGAACGCGTCATGGAGCTGCTGACCTCGGCCGCCCGCGACACCCAGGCCGCCGTCGTCCTGGTCACCCACGAAGCCCGGGTCGCCGCGTACTCCGACCGCGAGGTCGTGGTACGGGACGGCAGGTCGCGCGATCTGGAGCACGCCGCGTGACCGCCACCACCGCATCCCGTACGCCGCTGCGCACCTGGGCACGCGATCTGACGCTCGGTGCCCGGTTCGCCGCCGGGGGCGGCATGGAGGGCTGGACCCGCACCCTGCTCACCGCGGTCGGTGTGGGACTCGGCGTCATGCTGCTGCTGGTCGCGGCCGCGGTCCCGGCGATGCTCGACCACCGCTCACAGCGCACCTGGGCACGCGAGACCCCGTACGGCACCGAGCTGACCAGACCGGCCGCCAACACGATGCTGGTCAAGGACGCCAACACCGCATTCCGTAAGGACCGGATCAGGGGCAGCCTGCTCCAGCCGGAAGGCCCCAACCCTCCGGTCCCGCCCGGTGTGGACAGGCTCCCCGGGCCGAACGAGATGGTGGTCTCCCCCGCGCTCGCCGAGCTGCTGAACGCCCCGGACAGCGAACTGCTCAGGCAGCGACTGCCCTACCGGGTCATCGGCACCATCACTGACCAGAGCCTGGTCGGTCCCGGTGACCTCTCGTACTACGCGGGCACCAAGTCGCTCTCCGGCCAAGCGGACGGCGGCTTCCGGATCGACCACTTCGGGCTTGAGCGGGAGCCCAGCCGGCTCGATCCGATTCTGCTGCTGCTGGTCGTCATGGGCTTCGTGGTGCTGCTGATGCCGGTGATGGTGTTCATCGGCACCGCCGTACGGTTCGGCGGCGAGCGGCGGGACCGCAGGCTGGCCGCGCTGCGCCTGGTGGGCGCGGACGCGCCGATGGCGCGGCGGATCGCGGCCGGTGAGGCGATGTTCGGTTCGCTGATCGGGCTGGTCGTGGGAGGCGGACTCTTCCTCGCGGTACGGCAGTTCGTCGGCTCGTTCAGCATGATGGGCGTCGGCGTCTTCCCCTCGGACGTGACGCCGAGCGCCGCGCTGGTCGCGCTGATCGCGCTGGCGGTGCCCGGGGCCGCGGTCGCCGTGACGCTGTTCGCGCTGCGCGGGGTGACCATCGAGCCGCTGGGCGTGGTGCGCGCCGCGACGCCGCGTCCGCGGCGGCTGTGGTGGCGGCTGGTGCTGCCGATGATCGGGCTCGCCCTGCTGTTCCCGCTGATCGGCCGGGTCGGCATGCGCGGTTCGATCAACCAGTACCAGATCGCCGCGGGTGTGGTGCTGCTGCTGGTGGGGCTGGCGCTGCTGCTGCCGTGGCTGGTGGAGGCGGCGGTGCGGCGGTTCCGCGGCGGCCCGCTGCCGTGGCAACTTGCCACCCGCAGGCTCCAGTTGAGCAGCGGCACGGCTGCCCGGATGGTCAGCGGGATCACCGTCGCGGTGGCCGGGGCGATCGCGTTGCAGACGCTGTTCGCCGGGTCCGAGCACTACTTCACCTCCAGCACCGGCCAGGACCCGGACCGGGCGCAGATCATGGCCCGGGTCCAGGTGCACGACGGCACCCAGGCCCAGCAGGCCATCAGCGCGTTCCGCACCACCCAGGGTGTACGGTCGGCGTTCGGCGTCGCGGAGGCGACGGCCGCGGGCGACAGCGGCAACGACCACAGGGTTCCGGTCACCGTCGCCGACTGCACGACGCTGCGGGAGATCGCCCGGATCGACGGCTGCTCGCCGAACAGCGTGTTCGTGATCAAGGGGTCGGACGACAACCCGTCCGCCCCCTACGCCATGCCCGGCAAGCGGCTTGACCTCAACGTGCCGCGCTTGGGCGCCCCCACCGGCAGCCCCCGGCCGTGGACCATTCCGGCCGACGCCCGGATCGTACAGCCGCGCGAGGACGCCGCGGGCATGGCGCACTACGGTGTGCTGGCCACCCCCGGCGCGCTGGGCGTCAGCGAACTGGCCGACCCGGTGGCCAGCGTCGCCATGAAGCTGGACCCGAACGATCCGGACGCGGCGGACCGGGTGCGCAACACCGGCACCCGGCTGGACCCCTCGGACCCGACGATGATGCTGACCTCGACCACACAGGACAGCACCTTCGCCAGCATCCGGCGCGGTCTACTGGTCGGCGCCACCGCGACGCTGCTGGTCATCGGAGCGAGCATGCTGGTGTCGATGCTGGAGCAACTGCGCGATCGCAGGCGGCTGTTGGCGGTGCTGGTGGCCTTCGGCACCCGGCGCGGCACGCTGGCCCTGTCGGTGCTGTGGCAGGCCGCGGTGCCGGTGGTCATCGGCCTGGGGCTCGCCATGGCGGGCGGGCTCGGGCTGGGCGCGGTACTGCTGAAGATGGTGAAGGCCCCGGTGCACTTCGACTGGCCCGGCATCACCGCACTGACCGGCGCGGGCGCGGCGGTCGTCCTCCTGGTGACACTGCTGAGCCTGCCGCCGCTGTGGCGAATGATGCGCCCGGAGGGTTTGCGTACGGAGTGATGTGACGGCAACGGGCGGGCGGGCGATTTCCCAGAACCCGGCCAAGACGAACCGTCACTCAACAATCCGAACCGGAAGCCCCCGCAGGGCCCCGCGCAGCGCCGAGGCCAAAGCCTCGAACTCCTCGGCGCGTGCGGCGCCTTGCCGCATGACCAACGCGATCCGGCGGTCCGGCGCCGGATCGCGAAAGTACCCGGTGGCGAGGTGGGCGCTGCGCCCGGTCTCCACCCGTACCGCGGTACGCGGCAGGAGCGTGACCCCCAGCCCGCCCGCGACCAGCTGTACCAGCGTGGACAGACCGGCGGCGCTGGTCGTCACCGGAGTGCCCTGCGGCCGTCCCACCTCGCGGCAGATGTCCAGCGCCTGGTCCCGTAGGCAGTGCCCTTCCTCCAGCAGCAGCAGGTCGAGGTCGCGCAGCACCTCACGCGGGACGTCGCCGCGCCCGGCGAGCCGGTGCCCCTCCGGCACGACCAGCACGAAGTCCTCGTCGAACAGCGGCAGTTCGACGACCGACGGCACGCCGAGCGGCACCGCGAGCAGCAGCAGGTCCAGCCGCCCCGCGGCCAGTCCCTCCACCAGCGAGGCCGTCTGCTCCTCATGGACCTGGAGGTCGAGCTCCGGATAGCGCTCATGGACCAGGCGCAGCACTATCGGCAGCAGATACGGCGCGACGGTCGGGATCACGCCGAGCCGCAGCGCCCCGGTGAACGGCGCCCGGACCGCCTCGGCCTCCTCCATCAGCGCGCCGACCGCGTCCAGTACCGCATGCGCCCGGACCGCCAGCCGCTCCCCGGCGGGGGTGAGCAGCACCCTCCGGGTGGTACGTTCCACCAACTGCACGCCGACCACTTCCTCCAGCGCGGCGACCGCTCCGGACAGTGCGGGCTGGCTGGTCCCGATGGCGGCGGCCGCGTCGCGGAAGTGCAGATGGTCGGCGACGGCGGCGAACGCCCGTAGCTGGGCGAGGGTCGGCTGGCGCTGGCTATTGATAAGGATCTCCAATCAAGATCGCGGCGCGCGGCTATTTCACTGATCAATGCACTCTATGGCACTGTGGATCACGTCCAACCCCCAGGAAGTCCCCTATAGCACTTATATGGGATTTTCCAGCCCCTCGAAGGAGAGCGCGTGCTCACTGTCGGTGACAAGTTCCCCCAGTACGACCTGACCGCCTGTGTCGACCTTGACGCGGACAAGGCGTTCGCCCAGATCAACCACAAGAGCTACGAGGGCAAGTGGCGTGTGGTGTTCTTCTGACAGACATAGACTCGATCACCTTTCTTTCGCTACCCTAGCCGGATGACTCGGAGGGCAGCGTTAACCAGTGCAATCGCGGTAGCGTCCGGAGACCCCGCGGGGGAACTCATACCCGTCGGTGCTTACGCGCGCCTGTCAGAGGACAAGGCGATGCGATCCGACGCGGCAGCCTGGCGTGAGGTCGGAGACCAGGTAGCCGAGCAGTTCAAAGACATTGACACCCTCGCGTCTGGGTTGGGCGTGACGGTCACACGTCGTTACAACGACAACAACACCCCCGCCACCGACCCGTTCATCGTTCGGGGCGAGTTCGAGCAGATGCTCAAGGATCTTGAAGCCGGGGTGATCCGGGGGATCCTCTTCTACCACTCAGACCGACTGGCGCGGATGGATTACGACGCGGCCAGGGTCAACCGGCTCTTTCTCATGAATCCCAGGCTCATCGGTCGCAGCTTCAGTGGGGGCGTGGATCTGTCCACGCCAGAAGGCCGGTCAATGTTCGTCATGCAGGCCACAATGGGCGGCATGGAGGTCTACGCCACAAAGCGCCGTGTCAGCCGAACCAACCGGAAGCTAGCCGAGAAAGGGCATGCTCACGGGGCGCCGCGGCCGTTCGGTTGGAACGACGACCGCGCAACCTTGCACCCCAAGGAGGCAAAAGACCTCCGAGATGCAATTCTCGCCATTCCTGGCGGCAAGCTAGTCGGCGAAGTCCGCAAGGAATGGATGGCCAAGGGCTACGCCCCGAAGAGAAACAAGAAGTCCAAGGAAAGCGGAAACGAGTGGACTCTTCAGCACTCCACCGTTGAAATGCGCTTGGTGAACCCCCGCAACTGCGGATACATGGTTTACGTACCGCAGGAGACCCGCCGAGAGGCTGGCGCACTCTGGTTGCCGGATTACGTCGTCTACAAAGATGGCGAGCCCGTCATGGGAGACTGGGAAGCTGTCTGCTCCCCGGAGGAGTGGGCTGCATGCGTTGCCGAAATCGAGCGGCGCAAAGAGCAAAACAAGGAAGGCCATCCGGACCGCGACACTTCCGCGAAGTACTTGCTAACCGGAATCGCTCGTTGCGGAGAGTGTTCGTTTCCCCTTCACGCCAACTTCTACAACAAGGGGACCAGTTCATACGAGAAATACCGCTACCGCTACGCCTGTCTATCGAACCTAGGGGGCTGCGGAGGAGTCACCCGGGTTGGGCCACCCATTGAAGATCTCGTTGAGACAGCGTTTCTCGATGAAGTGCGGGAAAGCCTCGGTGCCGTGGTAAAGCGGGAAGATGTCGATGAGACCAAGAACGACGCCCGAATTGCCGAGATTGACGAGGAGATTTCCGACGCAAACCAACGCCGGAAAAACAAACGCATCTCCGCCGGAGCGGCAATGGACATCATCGAAGACCTAGAGAACGAGCGGGCAACTCTGATCAAGGAACGCCGACAACTGGTAGCGGCCAAGGTCAAGCGCCGTTCCCTCGAACCGAACTTGATTGACGATTGGCCGACGTACACCATCAGCGAGAAGCGGGCACGTCTACGGAAGTCGATTAGGGCCGTTCTTGTACATAAAGTGGGTCGAGGTAAAAGATTCGATCCAGCGTTCATCGAAATCGTCTGGACTAAAGAATAAAGAAAATGAATCCCTCGCAGGGTACCAGCGAGGGATTCATTTCATTCAGCTTCCTTCAACCCGAATAGCTTCATCATCTCTTCGCGCCATTGTTCACTGCGTTCGGGCGCCTTGGCGAGCTCACGCTTCAGCCATTCTTCCTTTGTCATCGGTTTGTGACGCCTTTTCGGGCAGTCAGACATGAGCGCTCACCCCCGACCCCGACGTCCCCTCCACCCGCGCTATCTCACGGCTCTGGGCAAGGTCTTCAGCGATTCCGCGCGCTATCTCAGCTTCTGCCGGAGTGTGGCCGGAGCCGACGTATCGCCAAGCCGAGGTTGTTTCGGTCTCGTCCTCCAGGCCGTCGAGTTGCTCCTCAGTGGCACCACTCTGGTAGTCAGCGCGAGCCGCGCGGAGTGCCTTGTATGTGGTGGAGAAGGCGCGGGATTTGGTGAGTACGTGGCCGCGGTAGCCGAGCGTGTGAGCCCAGGCCCGGAGTCGCAGTTCTTCCAGGTCCGCCAGGCCGCCGAGGCGCCAGCAGGTGACCATCAGCGCCCGCAGGTGGGCATTCACCGGTAGGAGGCGTATCTCCTCCGCCGAGCGCACGCGCTGGTCGACTCCGCCCGCGTCTCCCACGGACTTGCCGACGTATTTGGCGACGTAGGCCGCTACGGCGTCATCGGTCACCGTCGCGCCTGTGCCGAGTGCCCCGCGGATTTCGTGGGCGTCGACCTGGGCGCCCCAGCGCATGACCAGCTCCCCCGTTGCGGGCGAGTAGGGCGTACGCACGTGTGTAGCAGTGGCAGCCTGCCGGATGGCCTCCTCTAACAGGTCGATGGTGGCCCATGGCGGAGGTGGCGATCCGGGACCGTCCGGACCATCGAGCCGCACGACGGCATGGAAGTGCACGGCGCCGCGCCGCTGGTACTCGGCCACCTTCGTGAAGGACACCACCAGGTGATCGCGGAGGCGCGTTTGGGCTATGCCAGCCGAGGAGGCCAAGTGCCGTCGCGTCGCGGTGCACGTTCGGTTCCACAGGCGCCCAGCCATCGCGTGCCACAGGACGTGACCGGCGTAGTCATAGCAGGAGCGGCACAGCGGCTGACCAACCAGCGGGTCACTGTCGGCATGCAGGAGACCGCAGTCAACGGGCCGCCCGTGCGGGCACTGGCCTCCCTGGCGCCTTGGATGGCAGCGCCTCCCGGTAGCGCCATGGACCGCGCCGAACGAGGGGGCAGTGAGCGTGACGAACAGTCGGGGATGCCCCGCGACTGTCGAGGGCACTTTCTTGCCGCCGACCAGGCCGGAGCGTACAAGCTGGTAAGTGTCGCCCGCGTGCAACCTGGCGCATGGCGGACACCTTGTATCGCGGCGATTTCGGCACCGTACGGCGAGACGCCCGCCAGGTTCTTGGGCAGTGTCGTAATGGCGGATGACTTCTTCGGATCGGGCGTCGCGGACCGTTGTCCGACCCGATAGGTAGATAGGGTGTGCGCACCCGCCGGTAGCGTGGATTTGTTCCAACCACCGAGGAAAATCCGGCTGGTTGACGAGCCGGATCAAATCGCGCTCAGTCTCTGATAATGCGCGCAGGCGCTCAGCGTATGCGAGAGCCGAGCGCCGCGCGTCTGGAGTGGCCGGGTAGACCACGGAGGACCCCTTTCACGAGGTACGGGCAGGTCATCTGGCATGACAGGACTCCATATCTGATGGCTCGTCAGGTTTCGGTGAGAGTGGCGAGGCTGGAGAAGGAGAATGAAAGAAAGCCGAGAAGATAGCGTTGGGTTAGCTTGAGCCCATCATGACCAGCATGTTCACTACTGCCACGACGGCATTTCCTATGGGAGTCATAGCGAGGTAGAACCCCGCTAGCCCGATGACGATGAGCTGCCAAGTGCGCACGTCATTACCGCGCACCAGCATGATGGAGACGACCCAGAGGAAGATTTCCAGGAGGTAGATGTCATCTTGGCTCATGCTGCTTTTCCTCCCTCCTTCTCCAAGACCACTGCCCCCAGAGCGGGCAGGTCGGGGGTAAGCGCTGCGTACTCACTGGCGACCTGCCGCGCCTCCTCAGTCGTGACGAGGACCGACCGGGCACGTACCCACCGGCCCCCTACAGTGGCGACAGCGACGCCCTGTTCCTCTTCGCTGATCGTCTGGGCCACCGCGACGGCATCCGGGCTCAGGTCACCCAACGCCATTTCCGCCGTCGCTTCGTCGTGCACGCGGTGGACGATGCGCCCGCCGAGTTGGGCGCGTAGCGCCGTGACCCTGGGCCCCATGTCCGAGCCGACGCGTTGACCAGCCACCACCAGATGCACGCCCAGCGCTGCACCGAGCTGTGCGAGCCGGAGCAGCAGCGTGGAGCACTGTTCAGCCTCTTCTCGGCCCTCTCGCGTACCGTCCAGCAAGTAGAGCTCAGCCAGCTCATCGATGATCACCACGACTGGTACCGGCCGCTGATCTTCCGGCAGTTCCCAGATGGAGCGGACGCCCGTCGACCAGCACAGGGTCATCCGTTGCTGGACTTCCGTCACCAGGCCGGTAAGGAGCTTGCGCGCCTCGGGTCGGCTGGTTGCCAGCGCTGACAGACGCCGCGAGAACAGGCCCAGTTCCATGCCTCCTTTGCAGTCGATACCGACCAGCGCGACGGGTTGCGGTGCTGTGGCCTTGATGAAGGCGGCAAGGAGCGTGGACTTACCCGATTGGGTCGCGCCGACGATGAGCCAATGCGGTATGCGACGCAGGTTCATCAGCCATGGCCCGCCATCGTCCACACGGCCCACCCGAGCCGACAGCAAGGGGGCGGTAGTTGGCGCTGCTACGGCGCGCGCGGTGGTGTGGAGTGGGTTGTGTGCGGTGATCGTGATGACCACCTCGCCGCGTTGCGGACTGGCCACCCGCACCCCATGCACGCGCCAGGCATGCTCCAGAGCCTGTGCCGCAGCCAGGAACGGGCCCGGGGTCTGCCCCGGATGGATCCGAACCCGAACGACCACGCCCGTACGAGTGAGATGCGGCAGTCCCAGACGAGGAGGTATCGGCCGCAGGGCAACGCCACGCACCATTACGCCGTCAACCACGCGCGCCGTACTGCGACGTGAGATGGACAGCCCGTTCAGTAGGCAGACCTGACGCCACGTCACGCGCATGCGTACCGTCAAGACCGGGAATTCCAGCAGCCACCAGCGCCAGGGGATCTCGCGCGCCTCAGCCCACCGCGTAAAACGGGGTGCCCACCACTTACGTGTCAGAGCGCCTACCGTCCCGGCGACCAGCAGCGCCCACAACAGCAGATGCTTAGCCATCGCTGCCCCCTTGGAGGCGAAGCCGCGCCGCGATGACCTGAGCCCGCCGCGCCGCCGCTTCGGCATGCATGCCGACCATGCTGAGCACGAACTCGATCGTGGGGAGGTCGTCCACAGTCACCAGCAGAGATTTGCTGCCGCTCAGCAACTCCAGATCCCTCAGCAGGTGCGCGAAGGTGTCATCGTCACCGAGGTACATCGTCACTGCTCCCCCTTTGCCGATGTCCGCCTAGCCGCTACGGAGCGGTAGCCCGCCATGCACGACATGCAGGCACTGACCTCACAGCCCGCCGACGACCGGCCGACCGAAGCACGAGCCACCGCGGTCTGCCTGAAGTCCACTCCGCACACCACGCACGCCAGCCCCTGTGCCTGTGCCGCTGACAGCAGAAGGACGATCGTTAAGGACATCAGGAGTCACCACCCTTCCCACGAGGAGCCGCAGCAGGTGTTCCGCTGCCGCCCGACGTCGGGATGGGGACGACCTCCGCCGCCCGCCAGGACGTTCCCGACCGGCCCCCGACTTCCCAGTCGTTCGCCCACGGGTCGACTAGCCGCACGTGCATGCCCTCAGCCACACCACGGGGCGAGCCGGGCACCACCACGTGGATCACGTCCGTTCGACGCCCCTCCGGCTGACGGACGGACAGCCCGACGATCCACTCTTCACGGCCCTCTCGATCCCTGCGGGCCTCTCCCGTCTCGACGTTGACCCGCTGCTCCGGTGCGATCACGCACATGCACGCCCCGAGCCGCGCAACGTCTATCGGCTTGTTTCGCATGAACCTCACTCCACTCATTCGACGTACTCATTCGCATGAGTATGAGCTTCAATCGTCCATCTGGCGCCCCGTAAGGTCAAGCTCTTATCCTTATGCGAATGAGTCGGACCCATACCACGGACCACTGACAACGAGACGCCGTCAAACGGAGACAGGACATGGCCGAGGACCACATCACCCGACCACAGCCCATGTACGTGCAACTGGCGTCCGTGCTTGTGCGGGCTATCCAGTCCGGCGACTACGAACCGGGGAGCATCCTGCCGAGTGAGTCTCAGATGGTGAAGACGTACGGAGTAGGCACAGCGACCGTGCGAGCCGCTCTCAACGAGCTACGCCAGATGGGATTGGTAACCAAGCAGCACGGCCGAGGGACCATCGTGCGAGGTAGCGCACCACCGGTGACGACTATCGCCCGCACCATCAGCCGCACCGGCAAGCGCTACACCTTGCCAGAACTAGAAGAGGTAGAGCCGCCCGCAGTCTCCCGCGTCAGCCTCACCGCCACGGCAGCCGAGCTGCTCAACCAGCAAGGACAGCAGGCGCTTTCCGTGGACCGCCTCCTCCGCGATCCCGCCAGTGGTACGCGCCTCGCCCAAAGGGTGCTCATCCCCCTATCGGTAGCTGCGGACGTTCCGGGGGTAGCCGACACCCCAGACGCGCCCCTGCCGGAGCTGTACGCGCACTTCCACGCCGCAGGGCACGAACTCACTTGGGACGAGGAGGTTTCAGCAGCCACACCGCTCCCGGACGAACGCACCACCCTTGGACTGACGGGGCCCGAGCCGATTCTGATCACCTACCGGATCACTCGCGACCAGGCCACCGACCGCCCGCTAATGGTCGAGGAGTTGCGCGTCTCCGCCGAGAAGGCCCGCCTCGCCTACCCGATCACGCCTGCCACGGCAGCACCCACCAAGCGCCCCCGTCGAGGCCAAGCGGAGTAACTTTTCTCTACTTACTCAAGGGCGCGCCTGCGGCGCGCCGGGGCTGGCAGCCGCCTCGGCCGGGCTGCGGCCTGACGGCCGGTCCCGTCCGGTCGGCGCCGCCCCGCACCACAGGCCGCCCGGAGCACTAGAAAAGCCCCCGCCTGCCTAGCGGGGGCTTGTTCGTGTGCCCGCAGCCGTACCGGATGTCAACGCGCCTTCCAGCAACGCGCATCCCTCCCAATCCGAGCGCCGTTGGCGACCGCAGCGCCGCGCCGGGATCATCCCGCGGGCCGCCGCCCACCGCTACGCACCACAGGGGTGAATGCCGTGACGAGCTGGTTGCGCGGCGTGGTACCAGGGACCTTTAGCGGTCCCTGGACCCCGCCCGCTGGTCAGCGTCCTCCAGCGCGATGCCGGTTTCGTCGTGGTCCAGGCCCGTGCGCGCTGGAGAACACTGCCCTCTTGAATGGCTGATGCCGATGGGGGTAATGCGGCACCAACGCACTCTGTTCGCTTGCCTGTCCCGCCGTCGCTCTCACTGTTCGTGGGTTGCGCATCGGGAGGGGGAGGAGTTCAGCGACCGCCACCAGGACCACCGCCCCGCCGCATTGCCCACCAGGTCAGCGGCGGTTGGAGCAGCGCGCCGCATGCCGCTTCGCCTCCCCCGCAGCCGAGGCAAGGCCCCGGACCTCAATCGGACGCGGGCAACCCTGGCAGCAAACCCACCGGCCCCTCACGTCCGTCTCAACCCACACCAGCGCCCCGACCCGGTTCTCCCAGGTCCACCCCTTCGGCCTGCCGCGCATGACTCCCCTCCACCAGTCAGAGAAAATCCGCTAGAGCCGCTAAAAGCAGCGCACAGAGCTGTACAGCCTCACTAGGCAAAATGACGAGTGGCTCACCGTCCGGTCCGGTATGCGGGACCGCCCAAACGGTCGCGCCCAGGTCGAGATCCGACGCCGCCCGGTTGAACTCATTCGCGGCATCGTCCGCAGCCCGCCAGCCTTTCACGTAATCCACTCCCCTTATCCACACAGAGTCATCAAGAGACTCGCCCGCGCCGCGCCCGTCACGGGGCGTGTCCATCACTCCCGCCTCCTCAAGTTCGGAACCTCGTACCCTCTCACGCCCCAGGCATATGCGCTAGAGCCTTGAAATCCCTTGTCACGCAAGGGGATCGCTTACCGTGCACCCACCACATAAAGGCTGACTGAACATCAGAAACGGAAAGCGGATGCACAGTCGGTTAGTAACCTTCTTAACGGTATGTAATGCTCCGGAAAGACGGTTGCCCCCTCCCGCCGAAGCAGAAGGGGGCAACCGAACACCGTTACTGGCAGTCCGAAGATGGAGCGCCGGTTATCGGGTCAATGTAGGCCGAGTTAACCCACCCCCACGTTCCTGCGGGCAGACCACCAGCACTATCCGCAGTCAGGACCACGTGATACCAAGGCCCGACGCACCCCACCGGCTTGACCGTATCTCCGTAATAGAGAAGACCCTCAACGCCGTACCCGGTACCAGGCCCCGTCCGCAGACGGACGCCGTTACCAGTGATGCCACCGGGCCAACCGTGCGGTTCAGCCGACCGAAACGGCGCCGCCGCACGCGCCGGAACCGCGGTCGACGCGAACGCAACTCCCGTTCCCAGACCAGCCGCCGCCACCGCAGCGACCACCGCCACCGCACCCAGACGCCGCCAGCCACAACCGGCAGACCTACCAGCAGACATACCTACTCCTCCCGTTCCTGATGACTGATCACGCCACGTCAACCACGCAGCCGACGCCCGCTCGACGCTCACTCGCAGCCCGACGGAAGACCACCCGTCGGCGAACCCGCTAGCGGCTCCAGATAGCTGCCGGACACCCATCCCCCAGTGCCCGAGCCCAGGCCGCCCGCACTGTCGGAGGTGAGATACACCCGATCCCACCCCCCGCTGCACTGCGCAATCGCGACCGAATCCCCGTAATACAGCAGCCCCTCAACGCCATACCCGGTCCCAGGCCCCGTCCGCAGCCGGACACCATCAGCTACGACCTGGGTGGCATAGCTACTCGACGAACGAGCCGGATGCGACGAGACCGCCGAGGCGGTAGCCGCCCCCGCACTCAAACCAGCCGCCGCCACCACAGTGACCACCGCCAGCGCACCCAAACGCCGCCGACCACGACCAGCAGACCTACTTGAAAACATGCTCACCACTCCTGTTCCTGATGGTTGATCAGGTCACGCACCGCGTGACCGCCGCCCGCCCACGCGAGCCCTAGAGCGTCGGCGATCAGTCATGACCGCCGTACATCAGGCACTGAATCTGTTGGTCCGTCGCGCACGTCGGCTCAGACAGGTACGCCTCAGTGACCCAGCCCTGAGTACCGTCCGGCAGCCCGCCCGCACTGTCGCCGACGACCGCCACCTGGTCCCACTGCTGCCCCGTCGAGTCCTGATCCGTCGCCACGATCCGCACCTGGTCGCCCGCATAGAGCTGACCGAGAATGCCCGCCGACGTCCCCGAGTCGTCCCGCAGCCGGAGCCCGTCCACCGTGACCTGCGGTAAAGCCGGGACCGACGCAGCCGCCGGACCCTCCACCCCTAAACCATCAGCCGGAGTCGCAGCGGACGCCGACACCGCGCCCAAACCCAGGCCCACAACCGCCAGGACCCCAGCCACCGCCAGAGCCCGCATACGCATCACTGCCATCTGTCTGCCTTTCAGCTCGCGCCGCATCGAGTGCACTCCGACGTCTCATCCGTCAGACACTCATGCGAATGAGTCTCAAGCATCAGATGGCGCGCGTCACACGTCAAGCGCTTATGCGAATGAGTTGGGGCAGCAGAGAGCCCGACCATGACTGACACATGGTCGGGCTGGTCTAACTCTGCGGAGCGTCGCTGTGCCCCACGGTCGCATGACAGGCTCCACCACTCAGGCCCCAGCAAGGCCGGAGGGTTCCGATGAGCAGCATGGACGGGGGTGTCAGGCGGCGAGCGCGTCTCGTAGGAGCTCCTGCCCCCGCGTGTCTCTGGGAAGCGCTCGGTACAGCGCCAACGCCCGCTCGCGCGTCAGCCCAGTCCGGTACCCGTCCGGAAGCGTGCCGTACGCCTGTGCGGCCGTGTGCGCCGCCTCCTCGGCCTCCCCGTCGTGCACCAGGCAGGACGCCCGATCAATCGCCAGGAGCGCGCGGGTCATCAGCGATGGCGACCGCGACAACGCCAGGGCCTCGGCCTGGACCTCATACGCGCGACTGGTGTTGCCCAATAGGGTGAGCGCCTGCGACATGTGCACCAAGTGTTTCTGCCTGGGGTAGCCGGTCCAAGTATCGGCAGCCTGCTGCGGGCTGATCTGGCCCATCAGCCGTTCGGCGTCCGCTACGGCAGCGAGGGCCTGTTCGCGGTCACCCTGGGCGGCGTAGGCGCGGGCGGCGACGGCAGCGGCCAGAGCGGCGGGGGCCGACGGCTTCTCTCCGGCCTCACACCGAGCGCGCTCCGCGAGGTCCGCCGCACGGCCGGGCGCACCGTAGTTCAACGGCACCATCGCATGGCGCCCCAGCACCCACGCGCCTAGGCATCCGTCGCTAGACTCCCCGGCCGCGCGGGCCGCCGTAACGAACCACCCTTGCGCGTCTCGGTGTTCACCGACATCGTGCATCACGATCGCCAGTGACCCGGCGAGTTGCCCGGCCACGTGCGCAAGCCGACGTCGTGCCGGGGCGGTCTGTGGGCGGTCCAACAGCGTGACCACATTCGTGCAGTCATCCGCGAGATCACCGAGCACTACGTGAGGGTCCTGGCCGTGGTACCCGTAGCTGTAGCGCTCGGCCTGGCCCTCCAGATAGTCGAGGTCAGCGTGATCGTTGTCGGCGAACGCAGCGTCAAGACGCTGTCGGGCAGCCGTGAGCGTAGGCAGGCCGGGAGCAACTACCCCGGCAGCAAGAGCACCACGCAAGAGGTCGCGGCGCTTCATCGGGTCATCACCATCGTGTGCATGGGCGCGCTCCGTGACGGCGGAAGGGGCGAACTGCTCCCAGGGTCGCGCACTTAAGCCCAATAGGTCACCCGGAAGACGTAGACCGTCTGCCACACGCTCAATGACATCGATGGCGCGGATCTCCCCCTCACCGCGCGCCAACCTCCCGACGCGTTCCGCGGGGATTCCACAGGCGGCGCTGATCTTGTTGTAGGAAACCCCGAACCGATGCGCGATAGCGAAGAGGGCGCCGATATCGCGCCGACCAGCGGCGGCAATCACCTCCGGATCGGTGGGCAGCGGGTCCGGTAGCGCGGCCGGTGACGGCGGTAAGTCCATCCTCAACCCCCGAAGGTTGACAGCGATTCAGTGACCATACCCCCACCGTGTGTACACGCGCAGGGGGTACAGCGTGGGGTTACTGAGCTTCCCTGCGCGGGCGTTCACTGCGTCGTGGCAGCGCTTCCCTGCGCGGTCAGTCGTATACCGCCGCCGCCCGTAACCGGACCCTACCGGCACAGACGGCAGCACCCCCGACGGAGGAACAATGACCAGCGAGCGCCCGGCGTGGGTACGAGAAGGAGCACGCGTTTACGACCCCGGAACGGATCGCGAGGGCATCATCCAGTTTGTTGGTGACCCGTGGACCGGCGCCCAGAGCGGTGAGTGTTTCCTGCGTCCAGAGGGCGGCGGCGCAGAGTGGACGGCTGAAGTGACGACGCTTCGACCGGTGGACGAACGGTGAGTGGGCGTCACCGGCTCCCCGCACCTGACGGCCGATTAGCTACCACAGCATGGCTCGCCGCCCAGGTCGTGACTCTCGGAGTGCTCGGCATGGCATGCCGCGCCCAACTCCCGCCGCAGCAGCCCGATTCCCCGCCACCGATGGCTGCCCCCGACCGGACGCCGCCAGACAGCGGCGAACACTGATTTTGACCTATGCGGTGACCACAACCCACGGCCTCACGGCCTACTACTCGCTCACCGCTCGGCCTGCCACAGTGGCCTTTCCAGCGGAGCTGGCGTTACAGCCCGTCCGCCTACCGCGAGGTCGCGTAGCCCCCAAGTTCCCCGCCGTGCAACCGCCGACGGGGTTGGAAGCACACGCCATGGAGGATCAATGACCACCGCCACGATTCCGTTCGCTGCCCGTGCGGCCGAGCCGCCTTGCCTGGTCACCACGTCCATCGAGGGGGTCACCTGGGACGAGGATCGTCAGCTCAATGTGCAGGCGGACGGTACGCCCTGGCACACCGCCGACCATGCCGCATCGACCACAGACACCAACCAGGACGGCAAGGGCGACGAGGTAGCCGACCCGTACTTCGCACCGGCAGCCTGATGGGAGCCGCCCGACCTGTGCTCGTCGTCGCTGAACGACTCGACGCCTCCGCTGACATGGTTGTGGACCAACTCAATCAGCGGAACGTGCCCGTGATGCGCATCGATTCAGCCGACTTCCCGCAGAAGATCACCCTGACCGCTGGCCACCGGCCGACTGTCGCGGGGTGGGAAGGAACGCTGGACGACGGACACCGATCGGTGCGGCTGGAGGACGTCCGGGCCGTCTACTACAGGCGGCCCGGACGCCCTGTCATTGCCGACACCGTGAAAGAGCCGTACTCGACCTGGGCGCAGAACCAGGCGGATGCCGCGATGCTGAACCTGCTGTCCGCGCTCCCCGTCCGCTGGATCAACAACCCGCACTACGACCGCATCGCCGCGCACAAACCACAACAGCTTGTCGCTGCCACCCGCGCCGGATTGAGGGTGCCACGCAGCATCATCACCAACGATCCCGATGCCGCTCGCGCCTTCGCCAAGCAGGTGGACGGACCGCTGATCTGTAAGCCAGTCCTCGGCGGGCGCCTGAACACGGGCGAGGACCGGCAAATGATGGTGGCGACTCATCGAATCGACCCGGCTGACTTTGACGACAGCATTCGACTGACCGCGCACTATCTACAGGAAGCCATCCCGAAGAAGTACGAAGTCCGCCTGGTGGCCGTGGACGGCAACATGTTCGCGGGGACCCTGCTCGGCACCTCCGAGAAGGCACGTACGGACTGGCGCACGGACTACGAGGCGATCGAGTACGGCACGACCACCGTGCCCGAAGCGGTGGCAACGGCCGTGCGGCGCTTCATGGCTTCCTACGGAATCGTGTTCGGCTCATTCGACTTCGCCGTGACTCCAGACGACAACTGGGTGTTCTTCGAGAACAACCCGGCTGGCACCTGGTCATGGGTCGAGAACCGCACCGGGCTGCCCATCGCAGCCGCACACGCTGACTACCTGCAAGGGACCACTACATGATCGGGCCGAACAACAGCGCAACGGCCGAGCTGCGCGCGAAGTTCGCTGCTGCCCTTGGCGAGGGGCACCAAAGCGAATGGCTGGCCGCCTTCGCCACCGTGCCACGGCACCTCTTCACCCCCACCTTCTACCGGCAGGACAATCAAGGCCGGTGGCAAGAGGTCTCCGAGGGAGATAGGGGCTACCTGGAGACCGTGTACTCGGACACGGCGCTGACGACGCAACTGGACGAGCGCGGCATCCCCACCTCGTCTTCGAGTGAGCCCCAACTGATGCTGACCATGCTCAACGCACTGGACGCAGAGATCGGCCACACCGTGTACGAGCTGGGCACCGGTACCGGGTACAACGCCGCATTGCTCGCGTCGCGCCTGGGCAGCAACAACGTGGTCAGCGTGGACGTTGACCCGGACTTGGTACACCTCGCCCAAGAGCGCCTGGCCAAGAGCCAGTACCGCCCTCTCGTCTTCGCCGGGGATGGAGCGGAGGGCTACCCAGCCCGAGCGCCGTACGACCGCATCATCGCCACGGCTGGGCTCCGCTGCATCCCGCCCGCGCTGCTAGATCAGGTACGCGAGGGCTCGGTCATCGTCGCCCCGATCGGCTTCGGAGTCGCGCGAGTAACCGTCTCGAACAACGGCGAGGCAACCGGACGGTTCATCTCGACGCCCGCGCACTTCATGCCGCGCCGCACCCCCGGCAAGGCTCCAGACTTCGCGGGCCTGGAAGGCCAGCCCGCCGAGGAGACGACGGTCCCCGCGAAGGACGTACTCGACCGGCTCAAGTTCCCGACGTCTCTCGCGCTTCCCGGCTACAACTCGTGCTCCTGGCGGGACGACGACGGCAACCTGACCGGCGTCGGGCTGTGGACGGAGGACGGCTCCACCGCCAGTGCCCACGTCGAGGGGAAGGTCCGGCAGATCGGCCCCCAGAGGCTCTGGAACACGGTTGAGGAACTGGCCTCGATCTTCCCGGATGGTTCTCCCGCCCGAGAGGATTTCGGGCTAACGATCACTCCGGCCAGCCAGCGGGTCTGGTACCGCGAACCGAACGGCCCTTCCTGGCCACTGCCCACCGAGTGAATGAATCTGTCGGGAACTGGCACCTCAGGTGAATCATTTCCCATAGCGCCATCCTGGCGCGTAGGGTTCCCGTCCGTCTGGTTTCTGCCTTCCGGCACGGTCCGAAAAGCGCCCAGTCGATCGACGTGTCCGGCGGACCCTACGGCCTGTCCGGCGGGCTCCGCTACCGATTCTCGCCGTGCCCCGACGCCCCCGAGCACCGCACCGGCCGGGGGCATCGGCACGTCTGGACACAGCCAGCGATTGATCAGGACTTCCGATCAATGTTCCCCGGAGTGGCAATTTTTCTAGATCAATGGGTCTATGGCACGGTGGAGTTCGTCCAACCCGCAAGATCATGGAGGCACCTCAGTGCTCACCGTTGGTGACAAGTTCCCCGCCTGGAAGCTCCTGGGCGTAGAAGGCCCGTCCGACGACAAGCTGGAGATCAAGGAGTACAGCTCCGAGGACAACAAGGGTTGGTCAGTGGTCTTCTTCTGGCCCAAGGACTTCACCTTCGTGTGCCCGACCGAGATCGCCGCGTTCGGCAAGCTGAACGACGAGTTCGCGGACCGTGACGCCCAGATCCTCGGCGTCTCCGGCGACTCTGAGTTCGTCCACCACGCCTGGCGCAAGGACCACAAGGACCTGCGCGACCTGCCGTTCCCGATGCTGGCCGACTCCAAGCACGAGCTGATGCAGGCGTGCGGCGTCGAGGGCGAGGACGGCTTCGCCCAGCGCGCGGTCTTCATCGTCGACCCGAACAACGAGATCCAGTTCACCATGGTGACCGCCGGGTCCGTCGGCCGTAACCCCAAGGAGGTCCTGCGGGTCCTCGACGCGCTGCAGACCGACGAGCTGTGCCCCTGCAACTGGAGCAAGGGCGAGGACACCCTCGACGCGGTCAAGCTGCTGGCCGGTGAGTGAACATGGCCCTCGATGAGCTGAAGTCCGCGCTGCCGGACTACGCCAAGGACCTCAAGCTCAACCTGGGTTCGGTGATCGGCAACAACGACGCGCTGTCCCAGCAGCAGCTGTGGGGCACCGTGCTCGCCTGCGCGATCGCCTCGCGCAGCCCGATCGTCCTGCGCGAGCTGGAGCCGGAGGCCAAGGCCAACCTGAGCCCGGAGGCGTACACCGCGGCCAAGGCCGCGGCGGCCATCATGGCGATGAACAACGTCTACTACCGGACCCGGCACCTGCTGTCGGACCCGGAGTACGGCAACCTGCGCGCGGGCCTGCGGATGAACGTCATCGGCAACCCGGGCGTGGAGAAGATCGACTTCGAGCTGTGGTCGCTCGCGGTCTCCGCCATCAACGGCTGCGGCATGTGCCTCGACTCGCACGAGCAGGTGCTGCGCAAGGCGGATGTCTCCCGTGAGACGGTCCAGGAGGCGTTCAAGATCGCCTCCGTCATTCAGGCGGTCGGAACCACCCTGGACGCCGAGGCGACGCTCGCCTAGTTCGCCCAGCACAGGGCCCCGGGACCTTCAGGTCCCGGGGCCCTGTTGTGCATTTGCTTTCAGGTGACTTCGCCCGGTTCGACCGGCGCCACCTCCACGGCGGTGGCCCCGTGCGGGCCGGGCGCCGCCCGCAGGGCGGCCTCCTGGGCGTGGACGCGGAGGTAGCCGACGACCGTGTTGGTCACCGCGACCAGCGGAACCGCGACCACCGCACCGCCGATCCCGGCGATCAGCGAACCCGCCGCGACCGACAGCACCACCCCCAGCGGATGCACCCGCACCGCGCGCCCGAGGATGAACGGCTGCAGGATGTGGCCCTCGATCTGCTGCACGGCGAGCACCACCACCAGCACCATCAGCATGGTGAACGGCCCCTGCGTCACCAGCGCCACGATCATCGCCAGCGCACCCGAGGCCACCGCGCCCACCAGCGGGATGAACGCCCCGAGGAAGATCACCACAGCCAGCGGCACCGCCATCGGCACCCCGAGGAAGTAGATGCCGACACCGATGCAGACCGCGTCGATGAAGGCCACTATCACCGTGCCGCGCACATACAGGGTCAGCGTCCGCCAGGCGCGCGGACCGGCGCCCGCGATCCCCTCCCGGGCGTCCCGCGGAAAGAGCTTGAGCACCCAGTGCCAGACGTTCCGCCCGTCGTAGAGCAGGAACAGGGTGGAGAACATCGCCAGGAAGATCCCGGTGAACAGCTCGATCACCACGGTGACACCCTGCAGGCCCGCCGAGGTGATCTGTTCGGCGTTGGTGCCGATCGCGTGCTGGAGGTTCTTGGCGATCTGGTTGATCTGCGTCTCGGTCACATGGAACGGGGAGTTCAGCAGCCATTTCTTCAACTGCCCGACGCCGTCCTGGAGTTGCTGGGACAGCATGTCCGTGTTCTCCATGACCTGCCAGGCCACGAACCATCCCACCAGGCCCATGATCACGAAGCCGCCGATGAAGGTGACGGCGGTGGCCAGGCCGCGCGGCAGCCCCGCGCGCTTGAACATGGCGACGGTCGGCTGCAGCAGCGCGGTGATCAGCAGCGAGCCGACGAAGGCGAGGACGACCAGTTCCACCGCGCTGATCACGCGCATCAGGACGTACAGGGCGCCCGCCAGGATCAGGAAGCGCCAGCCGACTTCGGCGGCGACCCGTACTCCCCAGGGGACGGCGTTGACCGGGTCGTGCGGCGCCGAGACCGCCGGGGCGTAGGACGGGGGCGGCGGTACGTAGTCGACGTGCGGCTCCCGCTCCGCTATGGGCTTACCCCGCTCCCGCTCGCCCTCCTCGCCCGGCATACCGGGGATCGCGGGGACGCGCTCCCCACTCTCCACGGCCGCGCGGCGCTCTTGGAGGCGGCCGGCGAATCCGGCCAGATTCGCGGCGAAGCCCGCTCCCCATCGGCGCATCTGCGACATTGCCTTCCCCATCCCCAGTACGAACCTGTGAGGAGGACGACGTTACCGGGGGCCATGGTTGCCTCGGGTTCGGGGGCGAGGCCGCGCGGCAAAAGGGGGCCTGGGGGCGAAGCCCCCAGACCCCACTTCGACGGCCACCCCGGTTCCGGGAAGCCCGCGGCAGGCGCCTAGTACCAGCCGTTGGCCAGATGGAACTGCCAGGCGGCGCACGGGCTGCCGTAGCGGCTGTCCATGTAGCTGAGGCCCCACTTGATCTGGGTGGCCGGGTTGGTCTGCCAGTCGGCACCGGCGGACGCCATCTTCGAGCCGGGCAGCGCCTGCACCAGGCCGTACGCGCCGGAGGAGGCGTTGGTGGCCTGGTAGTTCCAGCTGCTCTCTTCGTTCACGATGTGCGAGAAGCACTGGAACTGCGTGGAGTCACCGACGATCTGCTGAGCCATCGCCTGGATGCCCGCGACGGAGTAGTCACCGCTGCTCAGCGTCGACAGCGACTGGCGCTGCTGGTCGCGGCTCGCGGCCTGCTGTGCGTCGTGCTCCGCCTTGGCCTTGGCGGCTGCCTCGGCATCCGCCTTCTTCTTGGCGGCGTCGGCGGCGGCCTGCTTGCGGGCGTTCTCGGCCGCCTGCTGCTTGGCTGCGGCGTCGGCCGCGGCCTGCTGCGTCTGGACCTGCTCGGTCAGCGAGGCGGCCTGGACGGTGGCCTGCTGACCCGCGTCGATGTTGTCCAGCGCCGTGGTGTCGGCGACGGGCTGCATGGCGGCGGCGGTCGGTTCGCTGCCAGAGGCGACGCCGACGACGGCACCGACGGTGGTGACCGCGGTGGCTGACGCTACGGCGATTCCCCGGACGGAGATCCGGCTCACTCGGTTTCCTTCCAGCATCGCCCGCGTGGTGACCGCGCGGGCGCAATCGTGCCCCTGACGCTGACCTCCCCTTGGTTCGGACCTTTCGGCCCGACTGGTCACGGGAGGCACTGGCCCGGTGCGATCCCCGGTACTTGGGGTCCGCGTGGTGCTGGGCGGCTTACGACGCAACGCTGTTCAGTTCTGTGGTTCTACACCACTGGGGGTGTAGGTGTGCCGTAAGCGGGGCCTGACAGCCCCACACCCTGCCCGACGGCGACACGCCAAGGCAATTCTCCGTTGCGTGGCAAACGTCACACCGCGTTTGGACCTGCTGCTTCTTGGAAATCTCGGCGCGCCGCGCCCAGACACGACTAGGCTGCTGCGCCCTTGTCGGGGCGCAGCAGCCGTAGAAGCCTCAATTCACCTGCTTCCCGGGAGACTTGGCCGAAGCGGACTCACCGGAACCAGAGCGGACAGATGGGTCAGATGTGGATGTCCTCCAGCATCTCCGTCACCAGCGCCGCGATAGGCGAACGCTCGGAACGGTTCAGCGTGACGTGCGCGAACAGCGGATGCCCCTTCAACTTCTCGACGACGGCGACCACACCGTCGTACCGCCCTACCCGCAGGTTGTCACGCTGTGCGACATCGTGGGTGAGAACTACCCGCGAACCAGCACCAATACGGGACAGAACGGTCAACAGAACATTGCGTTCGAGTGATTGGGCCTCGTCCACGATGACGAAGGCGTCATGCAGTGAGCGGCCGCGGATGTGGGTGAGCGGCAGCACCTCCAGCATGCCGCGCTCCACGACCTCCTCGATCACATCCGCCGAGGTGACGGCGCCCAGCGTGTCGAAGACCGCCTGCGCCCAAGGGCTCATCTTCTCCGACTCGCTGCCCGGCAGATAGCCGAGCTCCTGGCCGCCCACCGCGTACAGCGGCCGGAAGACCATCACCTTGCGGTGTTGCCGCCGCTCCAGCACCGCCTCAAGTCCCGCGCACAGCGCGAGCGCCGACTTGCCGGTGCCCGCCCGGCCGCCCAGCGAGACGATTCCGACATCCGGGTCAAGCAGGAGATCCAGCGCGATCCGCTGCTCGGCGCTGCGGCCGTGCAGGCCGAACGCCTCGCGGTCGCCGCGTACCAGCCGGACCCGGCCGTCCGCGGTGACCCGGCCGAGCGCCTTGCCGCGTTCCGACTGGAGCACCAGCCCGGTGTGCACCGGCAGTTCGCTCGCCAGGGGAACGGCGATCGGCTCGTCGGTGAACAACGCGTCGATGTCGTCGGCGGCCACCTGGAGCTCCGCCATTCCGGTCCAGCCGGAGGTGATGGCCAGTTCTGCCCGGTACTCCTCGGCCAGCAGGCCCACCGACGACGCCTTCACGCGCAGCGGGAGGTCCTTGGAGACGACGGTGACGTCGTACCCCTCGGCCTGGAGGTTGCGGGCAACGGCCAGGATGCGGGAGTCGTTGTCGCCGAAACGGCCGCCCGCCGACTGGGGGAGCATGCCGGGCGGGAGTATGCCGGGGTCCGAGTGGTTCAGCTCAACCCTCAGCGTTCCGCCGAGGTCGCCGATCGGAATGGGGGCGTCCAACCGCCCGTGCCGGATCCGGTACTCGTCGAGCAGCCGCAGCGCCTGGCGGGCGAAGTAGCCGAGCTCGGGGTGGTGGCGCTTGGCCTCCAACTCGGTCACCACGACGACCGGGAGCACCACTTCATGCTCGTCGAATCGGGTGAGGGCGTTGGGGTCAGCCAGCAGCACGCTGGTGTCGAGGACGTAGGTGCGCCGGTCGTGCTCTCGGCGGTTCTTGCTGGTCACCACGGGTGGACGAACCCCCTCGGGAAGGGTCGGGGTGCGACGGCGCCGCATGCATCGCGTGCGTCGCGCGGTACTGGACCGGGAACGGCCACGGGGGCCGGACCACGACCCTCCGTCATGACGCGGCCATTGCCGTCAGCTGACAGCACGTCCGTGAGCAAGGGGCCTCCCGGGCGGGCGGCACCCTGCCACCCGCTTCTTCCGACACCCGTGGCTCGGGCGTCGGCCTGAAGGGGGTATTCCCTCTCAGGTGGTTGCCTATGCGACGACGCCTCCCGCTAGGGGTTCAGGGGGGTGAGGCGCTTCGCCCTCTGGGGGTAGGCCCCCGGGCCCCCCGGGGGCGGTTCGCTTTTCTCTGGGACAAGCCCCCAAGCCCCCATTCGGGGCAAGCCCCGGGGGCCCCATTGGGGGGACGGCCCCCAGACCGCGGCTCGGGGGCGAGCTGCCAGACCTCGTTGGGGGGGGCAAGCCCCGGGCCGCGTTCGAAAGGCAGGCCCCGGGCGCCCCCCGTGCCATGTCCGGGGTGTGGGGGCCTGCCCCCACGAACCGACTCCCAGCGGTTAGTTGCCGTAGCGGCGGTGCCGGGCGGCGTAATCGCGCATGGCGCGTAGGAAGTCCACCTTCCGCAGCGCCGGCCAGAAGACCTCGCAGAAGTAGTACTCCGAGTGGGCGCTCTGCCAGAGCATGAAACCGGACAGGCGCTGCTCGCCGGAGGTGCGGAGGATCAGGTCGGGGTCCGGCTGCCCCCTGGTGTAGAGGTGCTCGGCGATGTGCTCCACATCGAGGATCTCCGCGAGATCCTCGATGGACGTACCGCGCCCCGCGTGTTCCAGCAGCAGCGACCGTACGGCGTCGGCGATCTCCTGACGGCCGCCGTACCCGACCGCGACATTGACCAGCAGGCCGTCGACACCGTCGGTGGTCTGCTCGGCCCCCTTCAGGACACCCTGCATCCGGGCGGGCAGCAGATCGAGCTGTCCCACGTGGTGCACCCGCCAGCGGCCGGTCGTCGCGAGGTCGGTCACCGCGCCCTCGATGATGCCGAGCAGCGGGTTCAGTTCCTCGGCCGGACGGTTCAGGTTGTCCGTGGACAGCAGCCACAGGGTGACGACCTCGACACCGGTCTCCTCACACCACCCCAGCAGCTCGGCGATCTTGTCCGCACCCGCCCGGTGGCCCTCCTCCGCGGTGCCGCCCGCGGCCTTCGCCCAGCGCCTGTTGCCGTCGAGGATGACGCCGATGTGCTTGGGCACCTGCCTCTGGTCCAGGTGGGACTCGACCCGGCGCGCATAGAGTCCGTAGACCAGGTCGCGCAGTCTCAGGTCGCGCAGTCTCATGCTGTTACAGCCCCTCGAACCCTCGAACCCCTAACGACGCCCCGTCTCGCCACCATACTGCGCGCAGCCGGGCGACTACGACCCGGGTGCACCCGGTAAGTACCGCTACCCGCTCCGCCCAGCGCCCGTCATCCGGCGGTACGCGCGCTGTACGGCACCAGCTCACGCGGCCGTGATAGGCAGAGCCCATGAACGGAAGCTCCCCCTACCGCGCCGCCGACGAGCGCTACACGTCCATGGAGTACCGCCGCAGCGGCCACAGCGGGCTCAAGCTGCCCGCCATCTCCCTCGGCCTGTGGCACAACTTCGGCGACGACCGCACCCTGGACTCGCAGCGCGCGATCCTGCGCCGCGCGTTCGACCTGGGCGTCACGCACTTCGACCTCGCCAACAACTACGGCCCGCCGTACGGCGCCGCCGAGTCCAACTTCGGCAAGCTGCTGGCCCAGGACTTCCGCCCGTACCGCGACGAGCTGGTCATCTCCACCAAGGCCGGATACGACATGTGGCCCGGGCCGTACGGCGAATGGGGGTCGCGCAAGTACCTGACGGCCAGTCTCGACCAGTCGCTGAAGCGGATGGGCCTGGAGTACGTCGACATCTTCTACTCCCACCGGTTCGACCCGGAGACCCCGCTGGAGGAGACCATGGGCGCGCTGGCGTCCGCGGTCCACCAGGGCAAGGCCCTGTACGTCGGTGTCTCCTCGTACAGCGCCGCGCGCACGGTGGACGCGGCGCTGCTGCTGCGCGAGATGGGCGTGCCCGCGCTGATCCACCAGCCCTCGTACTCGATGATCAACCGCTGGATCGAGGACGACGGGCTGCTGGACGCCCTGGAGGCCGAGGGCATGGGCTGCATCGCCTTCGCCCCGTTGGCGCAGGGCATGCTCACCGACCGCTATCTGCACGGGATCCCGGAGGGCTCGCGGGCCAGCCAGGGCACGTCGCTGGACGCGAGTCTGCTGACCGACGACGTGCTGGCGCGGCTGCGCGGCCTGAACGAGATCGCCCGGCGGCGCGGCCAGTCACTGGCGCAGCTCGCCCTGAGCTGGGTGCTGCGCGACAAGCGGATGACCTCGGCACTGATCGGCGCGTCCAGCGTCGCGCAGTTGGAGGCCAACGTGGCGGCGGTGGGCGCGCCGCCGCTGACGGACGACGAGCTCGCCGAGATCGACTCGTTCGCGAAGGACACCGGTGGCGTGAACATCTGGGCGCGCAGCAGCGACGCGTAGGGCTCCCAGCGTCACCGCGCGCCGAGCAGCATCCCCGCCAGCGCGCCGACCAGCATGAACGGACCGAACGGAATGGCCGTCCGCCGGTCGGCGCGCCGGGCCGCGAGCAGTACCAGCCCGGTCACGCCGCCGAGCGCGAAGCCCAGGAAGGTCCCGGCGAGCAGCACCGGCCACCCGTACCAGCCGAGCGCCAGCCCCAGCGTCGGGGCGAGCTTCACATCGCCGAGGCCCATCCCGGAGGGGTTGGCCAGCAGCAGTACGAGGTAGCCAGCGCCCAGCGCCAGGCCGCCGAGCAGCGCGCGCGGCCATGATCCGGTGTGCGCGGGCAGCAGTGCGGCCGCGCCCAGCAGCAGGGCCGTTCCGGCGGCGGCGGGAATCGTCAGCACGTCCGGCAGCCGCCGTACCGCCAGGTCGACCCGGGCCAGCAGTGCGGCCAGCGGCACCAGCAGCAGCCAGACCGCCAACTCGGGCCGGGCGCCCCCCCGTTGGGCGAGCGCCGCGCATATCGCGGCGGTCAGCACCGCAGGCCAGCCGCCGCGCACCGCCGAGACGGGCCCGGGTCCCGGCCCGATCCAGCCGCGCCAGCCGGGCCGCTCGCCCGGCCGCCACTCCTGCCCCGGTTCAACGGCGAGCCGGTACGCGGCGCGCGGTACCGCCAAACCGGTCACGAGCCCCCAGAGGGCGGCAGCGGCGACGAGAAGCGCATGCATCCGGCAGACGCTACCGGGATCCGGTCAGCCCTTGAGGATGTTGCCCTTGCCGATGGTGCCGATCTGGATGCTGTTGGCGATCCGGTCCATCGTGTCCAGCGTCAGGTCGGAGGTCGTCCCGCTGATCCTGACCTGCACCGGCTTGCCCTGGGCGTTGCGCGCGGTGATGTCCAGGACCCGCAGCCTGGGGCTGTCCAGGGACGGGCGGTAGACGTAGCTGACCTGGGCGGCCGGCTTGCCGCCGAGCTTGAAGTCCGCGCTGTTCTTGACCTTCACGCCCTTGGGGCGCAGCTGCTTGGCGCCGGACAGCACCTGGACCTCGCCGACCTGCTCCCCGTGCTGCTTCCACACCGCTCCGGCGAGCACACCGTTCGGCAGTCCGGCGGCGGGTACCGCCTTCCAGTCCTTGGGGACGGCGAAGGCGAGGCCCTGCGCGTTCACATACGTCCAGCCGTCCGGCGCCCCACGGCCCACACCGCAGCCAACCGCTGCCGACCCGAGCAGCAGCACGGCGCCAACGGCACCTAGGGCTCTGCCCCACCGCTGGGTTGTGCCGACCGAGCTGTTCACACTCACCCTCACACAGGCATCCGGGGCGCGGTACGACGATTCGCGCGATCTCCACCTTTACGGCCCTTACGTTACCCGCGGCGACACGCGAACCACTGGGCGGACGAGCGTCGCGACAGCAGGAATACGACCGCGGCGGCGGATTCCGCCGCGATCAGTGCGCCAACGTTTCCGCTGCTCGCGACCGAAATCTCCGCCACAGACCGAAAACGGCGGCGGCGACCGCGGTGATCCACACTCCCGTACCGCTGTTTCCGAATCGCAACGCGCAGATGAAGCCGGTGACGACGGGAGACAACACGTAGGCGATACGAGGCGGCCCCAGGGGTGTGGCGGTCACCACAAACGCACACACATTCGATATGTGCGACGGATGAAGCGGCAGGCGCCAAGACCCCGGAAAGAGAAAACGGGCCGATCCGCGGGGTGGGATGCGGATCGGCCCGAGGGGGGGACTTTCACTGTAGCGCGCTCCGGTCCGGTTGGCGGCCTTCCGACACCGGATTAGGGGGATGACTCGTTCTCACGGGGTGGGAAGGGGGTTGAACCAGGGGGATGACGGAAAGGACGCCGGTTGACGCGGGGAGGATCGCGATGGGACGGCGTTGGAGTGATGGGCCCGGGATCCTGCGGGTCGTCGGTGCGACGAGCGCTCCGGTCGGGTTGGAGATCGCGGCCTCGTACCGTGCGCGCACCCGCGGCCTGCTGGGCAGGGACGGCATCGAAGGGGCGCTGCTGCTCACCCCCGCGAGCGGGGTGCACACCATCCGGATGGGCTTCCCGATCGATGTCGCCTACCTCGACCGGAGGTTGCGGGTGCTCGCGGTGCGCACGATGCCGCCGGGGCGGCTCGGCCTGCCCCGGCCGCGCTCGCGGCATGTGCTCGAAGCCGCGGCCGGGGCGATGGCGGGGTGGGGTGTGCGGCCGGGCGCGTTGCTGGAGATCAGCGCCGTCGAGGCCGCGGACGGGCGCTGACGCGTCAGCTCTGCGCCTTGGGGAAAGTGATCTGGACCCGGCGGTTCTTCCGGCGGCCGTCCTCGGTGGCGTTGTCGGCGATCGGGAAGTCCTCCGCGTATCCGCGGACGTCGAACTGGATGCCGCCGTCGGCCGTCAGGTCCTGAGCCAGCAGGGTGTACACGGCTTCGGCGCGCTGCTTGGACAGTTCGACGCCGTGTTCGTGCGAGCCGAGGTTGTCGGTGAAGCCGAAGACCTGCACCGACTTGGCGTTCTGCCGGTTGATCTCGTCCGCGATGGCCTTGATGCGGGACTGCGCGTCCGGGCTGAGTGCGGAGCTGTCCTTGTCGAAGAGGACCTCGGACTGGAGTGAGAACGTCACGTCGGCGGGAGTGTCGGAGCGGCGTTCGTCCCCGTTGGAGTCCTCGACGACGGTCTTGATGTCCAGCACCTTGGGCGTGGCGAGCGTCGCGCCCTGCATCAGCTTCAGCCCGGGGGCGTGCGGGTCGACATGGACCGTCGGCGCCGATGAGGCGGACGGCAGCGGCCCGGGTGCGGGGGGCGCGGTGTCGGCGAGGGCGGGCGAAGGCCGCAGACCGCTGGTGGCGCTGATGAGGAGGGCGACGGCGGCCGCCGTGACGAGACGCTTCATGTCGGCCGTCCTCACTGCGAGATCACGATGGACGCGGTGGGGAGGGTCGGCAGGTCGAAGTCCACCTGTGTGGTCGTCGCGGGTGGCGCCGGGAACTGTGCGAAGACGGGCATGGTCGCGCCGGGCTGGATGATGTCGAGACCGGTGGAGCACAGGCAGCGGCCCTCGGTGTCGCGCAGGACGTAGTAGCGCTTCTTGCCGAGGGTGTCGACGAGGGTGGCTCCGGCCAGGGATCCGCCGTTCTTCTGGAGTTCCTCCTCGTCACCCCGCCATGAGCCCGCCTGGCTGAACGGCGCGCTGCCGGTGTTCTTCACGGTGCCGGTGACGGTGACGAACCCACCGCCGTCGCGCTTGGCCGAGTTGATGGTCAGCACGATTCCGTCCGGCCCCTTGATGGTGGCGAGGACCTGGTCGCTGCCCCCCGGCGCCGCGGCGCTGCCGCCGCTTCCCGCGCTGGCGAAGGACGTTGAGGAGGTGGCCGACGCGGACTTGGACTTGTCCTGCCCGGTGCCGCTGCCGCAGCCCGCCAGGGCGACGGCCAGCGAAGCGGCAAGCACCGCTGCCGCAGCCCGACCGCAGGTGCGCTTCGTCTGCCCAGTCCTCATATGCCGTTCCTTCGGTCGTCCGGTTCGTCGTGCACGGGTCAGCTGGTCAGGTGGACGGAGAACAGCTCCGCCGCGGACGGGAAGAGGGTGAGGTTCGACGGGTCGACGACCCAGTTCCGCCCGTCGCACAGGAGCGTCCCGGGAGACGGGGTGCCGCTCGGCGCGGGCGTCGGTGACGAGCTCGACGGAGGCGTCGGCGTGGGCGTCGGCGTCGGTGCCGGGGTGGGCGAGGCGGACGGCCGGGCGGGCTGCCACTGGCACAGCGGCTGGATGGCGGCGGTCGCGCTGGCGTGTGCCGTCTTGTTCTCCGTACCGGGGACCACCGAGGTGCCGACCGTGTAATCGGTCTCGACGGAGGCGCTGTATCCGTCATATCCGTCGCTGGTCTGCACGGAGTGGCAGTCGGTGGTGTGCGCCTTATTGGCGGCGGCGAAGTCATCCGCCTTCTGGCACGGGTCGTACCGCACATCGAGCAGCCGCCCGTTCAGCAGGGCGCCCAGGTCGTCGAGCCGTCCCGACCGGAACGCGTCCAGCAGCGCGTCGCGCAGTTGGGCGCGGGTGTCCTGGGCGGCGGCCAGCGCCGCGGAGTCCGCGGCGGTCTGCGCACCGTTCCTGGTGGCCGCGGCCTGGCCGACCGCGAAGTACGCGAACGCGAGCAGCAGCAGGGCGCCGATCACCGTGAGGTAGATCGGGAGGGCCTGCCCGCGGTCCGAGTGCGTACCGAACGCCCCGGACCGCGGACCTACTTGGTGACCTTGGCGATCTCCGAGGTGATCGCGTTGTAGATGGTCTGGCCGATGTTGGTGCCCAGGATCGCGGCGACGATCAGCACCACCACCCCGATGATCCCCAGGTACTCGACCGAGGTCTGACCCCGGTCCGAGCGGGCCCTCATGCCGGCGATCGCGGTGTCCTTCCAGCCGCTGACGCGGATCCGGGCGGCCGTGGCCGCCTTGAGCGCGATGTTCTTCGGCACGATGACCCCTTCCAGGGACGGGCGTAAGGCCCGCACGGTACGGCGGAACTCCCGTCCCGCCCAAGGGTCCTGGGGCCCAGTCCCGGGCCCAGTCAACGGACCGCGCACCGTTCGGCTCAGCCATGGCGCACCGGTCCCCGTACGGTCCCGAGCCATACGGCGATGGCCTGGCTTCTGCTGTCGGCGTGCAGTTTGGCGAAGATCCGGTTGATGTGGTTCTTCACCGTTTTCTCGCTGATGAAGCAGGTCGCGGCGATCTGGTGGTTGGTCATGCCACCCGCGATCAACTCCATGACCTCTTCCTCCCGTTGACTGAGCCCGTACCGGGCCCGGTCCACCCCGGTGCCCCCCGACTCTCCCACATTCGATTGCAGTTGCAAAGGGGCGTATTGCGATTGCAAAGATCGCGCCGGGGTACGCTCCCGGGCCTGCGCCAGCAGCGCGGTCGCCGCCGTCGGCGTGAGGCAGGCCCGCCCCTCGGTGATGTCCCGTACCGCGCCGACCAGTTGGTCGACGGTGAACTCGCCGTGCACCAGATAGCCCCCGGCGCCCCTGCGGATCGCCTCCTGGACGATCTCGCTCTCCTGGCTGTACGTCAGCATCAGCACCGGTGCGATCGGCACCAGATACGGCAGCGCCGACATGCCGTCCACGCCCGGCATCCGCACGTCGAGCAGCACCACGTCCGGCCGGTGCGCGGACGCGGCCTCACAGGCCTGGCGGCCGTCCGCCGCCTGGGCCACCACCTCGATGCCGTCCCGGGTCGCGAGCAGCGCCGCCAACCCGGCCCGTACCACGGGGTTGTCGTCGACGACGAGCACCCGCACCGGGCGTACGGCGGCCGTGGGGAACGGCAGCGGAATCACGGTGCTCATAAGGCCCCCTTCTGAAGTCGGTCCTCGGACGCGTTCGGCGAGCGCGGAAGCAGTGCGACGACCGGGAGTTCCAGCCGGACCTCGGTTCCGCCGCGGGCCTGCCCCCTGCCGATGCGCAGCCGGGCCCCGATCCCGGCCGCGCGCTCGACCATCCCCACCACTCCGAAATGCCCCTGGTCGCGGAGGCTTTCCAGCGTGGTGCCGGGCGGCAGCCCGCGACCGTCGTCGGTCACGCTGATCCGCAGCAGGCGGTCGACGATGCCGACGGCGACCTCGGCTCGGCTGGCACTCGCGTGCCGGTGGGCGTTCTCCAGCGCCTCCAGCACGATGCTGACGAGCTGGCGGGCGACCGATCGGGGGGCCAACGGGAGGGGGGCGCCGTCCAACTGCCGGAATCCGGTGGGCAGTCCGGTGCGGGCGCCGAACGCCTCCACCCTGGCGGACAGTTCGGCGGCGAGCAGCGTGCCGCCGCTGTCCGTATCCACCGTGTCCGGGGTGCGGCGCAGTTCGCCCAGGAGTTCCCGGGACTCGGCTGCGGCGCGGCGGGCGGCTCGGGCGATCAGCTCGGCCTGTTCGCGTACGGCCCGCGGGTCGAGCCGGTCCGCGCGGTCGGCCAGCGCTTCGGCGGCCATGGTGACGCCGCGCAGCGTCTTCGCCACCGAGTCGTGCATCTCCCGTGCCAGCCGGGCGCGTTCGGCGACCACCGTCTCGGTGACGGCCAGCCGGTAACGGGTCTCGGTGAGCGCCCTGGTCGCGGCGCCGAAGCCGAGCACCAGACGCCGCAGGCTCACCCCCACCACACCGGCGATCACACAGAAGCCGGACAGCAGCAGGGAGTTGGCGACCGTGGCGTGCTCGCGCACGTCAACCGAGGACGCCACGGCCACCACCAGGATCTGGATGGTGGTGAACAGCGCCGAGCCGCGCCAGCCGTACACCAGACCGGCGAGCAGCGGCGTGCTGATGGTGACGTACGCCAGCGGGCTCTGCGGAGTGCCGACGGTCAGCAGCACCGCCGCGAACAGGGTGTCCACCGCGAGCAGCGCGGGGTGGCGCAGCAGCAGCGGGCCGAACCGCTCCCAGTCGCGGAACAGGACGTACGCCCCCATGAAGGTGATGACCACGGCCGATCCGGCGATCCAGGCGGTCGGGCCGCGGGCCACCCTGACCAGGGCGATGGGTGAGGCGACGGCCAGCATGGCCAGCCGGAAGCCGAAGACCTGGCGGCACAGCGCCTGGAGAGCGGATATCTGCAGCGCGATCGCGGGGTTCCCCGCGGGGGTGTCGGCGGTAAGGGGCGTCCGCCGCGACGGCGAACGGCCCGACGGCACTGACCAGCGGTGTCGGACTGGCCGCAGCCCGACGAAGATCCGCACCGCGTCGCCTGGTCCGGTCATTTCCCCAGCACCTGTCCCAGGCTCACGTTGTTGCCCAGGAACAACACCGCGAGCAGCAGGATCATCGTCGCGGGGACCATGAACGTGGTGATCACCATCGTCGACTTGGGCACGGCGCGCGCCGCCCGGCGCCGGGCGTTCTGCGCGTCGGTGCGCCGCATGTCCTTGGCGATCTGGATCAACGTGTCCGCGATGGACGCGCCGAGTTCCTCGCCCTGCTGCAGGGCGGTGGTGAACTGGGCGACCTCTTCCGAGTCGTTGCGTCTGCGCAGTTCGTCGAAGGCCTGGCGGCGGCTGACGCCCATGTCCATCTGCCGCAGGGTGATCCGGATCTCGTCGGCCCAGGGCCCCTGGTAGTTGTCGGCCACCCGCTCCAGTGCCTGCCGGAAGCCGAGACCGGCGCTGACCACGACCGCGAGGACATCCAGGAAGTCCGGAAGCGTGCGCTCGATCTCGTCCTTGCGCTGCCGGATCGCCAGCCAGATCCCGACATCCGTCCACCACACGCCGAAGGCGAACAGCGCCAGGGTGAGGATCCACTCGCCCCGCAGCAGCAGGATGAACCCGCCGCCGAACCCCAGGAATCCGTAGACCGCGCGCCGGGCCGCATAGCGGTCGACGGTCAGGCCACCCGGGTTCCCGGCCAGATCGAGCCTGCGGCGCAGCCGTGCCACCCGCAGGGGGCCCATGAACCGCAGCACCGTCGGCGCGTGCCGCATGCCCAACCGGTCGACCACCGAACCAACCGCGGTGGTACGGGTCGCGCCGACCTCCAGGGCGAGGACGAGGTCGTCGGGGAGCTTGGCCGCCCGGCGGTAGAGCGCGAGGCCGTACGCGGCGCCCGCGACGGACAGCGCGCTCAGCGCGGCCAGCATCAGGGCCATCACAGAACCCTCCGGGCACGGCGGCGCGAGTTCCTAGACATCGATCTTCGCCATCCTCCGAATCAGCAGGAATCCGACCCCGTACAGCGCGACGGACACGATCACCGCCATCTGCCCGAGGAAGGTCCCGGTCATGGTGTCCAACGAGCCGGGGGCCATCCGGTTGATCAGCAGCAGCGTGCCCAGTCCGATCCCCGGTACGGCGTAGGAGGTGATGGTGACCTGGGAGAGCGTGGTGCGTACCTCGCGCCGGGTCTCCTTGCGTTCCTCCAGCGTCTCGGTCAGGTTGCGCAGCGACTCCACCAGCGTGCCGCCCGCCCGGCTGGACAGCACCAGTGTGGTGACCAGTACCGCCAACTCCCGGGACGGCAACCGCTCCTTGAGGTCGTTCAGCGCGTCCTCCAGCGGGTGCCCGACGGCCAGTGCGTCGGCCACCCGGGTCAGCTCCTCGCCCGCCGGGGAGTCCAGTTCGTCGGCGGCCATGCCGATCGCGGTACGTAGCGCCAGTCCCGCCGAGGATCCGTTGGCCAAAAGCCTTGCCAGTTCGGGCAGTTGCCCGATGAACCGCTCGATGCGTTTCTGCCGCCGCCAGGCGAGGAAGGCGTACGCGGACCAGGCGGCGACGGCGCCCGCGATGGGGCCGAAGAACGGGGCGAGGGCTGTGGCTGCCAGCACCCACAGTCCCGTGATGGCGATGGCCATGTAGAGGCTGAACTCACCGGGGGTGACGGCCAGCCCGGTCGCGGCGAGCCGCCGCTCCAGCTTCCGCCCGAGCGGGGTTCGCCGTACGGCGGCGTCAAGCCCGGCGAACCGCTCACGCCGCGAGACGGTAGCCGGGCCGGTGCCGGACAACCGCTCGATCACCGCCCGCCGCTGGGCGCGCCCGGCCGCCCAGCCGTACGCGCCCCACACCCCCAGGGCACACGCGCTGAGCGTGCCGCCCAGCGCGACCCATCCCATGGGCTCCATCACGGCTCGCGTCTCCTTGGTGGTGGGTTGACGGATTCTTTCTTCTGGGGGCTCCGCCCCCAGGCCCCCGCTCTTTTCCGGGGGCTACGCCCCCGGACCCCCTCGGGGGCGGGCCATTGCGGGGCCCCGGCTCGGGGGCCCGGGGCCGGAGCCCCCCGCCGGGGTTCGAGGGGCGCAGCCCCCGTGGGGGTTTGGGGGCGAAGCCCCCAATTGCCCCTCACCCCTCAACCCTTCGCAACGCGAGCTGCTCATCCGTCGTGGCCGCACCGAACGCGGGAGGTACGGGCTCGCCCGCCATGTACAGGCGGTCCGCGGCCCTCCGCGGCAGCGGGAAATGCTCGAAGTGGCCGCGGACCACCCGGTCCGCGGACATCGGCTGGGCATGGAAGCGGCCCACCGTGGCGAGTTGGTACGACTCGCGAGACCGCGACGACAGCATGGCGATCTCCGTAACCCGGCGGGCGCCATCCGCGCTGCGGGTGAGTTGGACGATCACGTCGACCGCGCTGTTGATCTGGTCGCGCAGCGCCTCGAACGGGATCTTCACCGCACTCATCGACGCCAGCGTCTGCAGCCGCATCAACGCGTCCTCCGCCGAGTTGGCGTGCACGGTGGCCAGCGAACCGTCGTGGCCGGTGGACATCGCCTGCAGCATGTCCAGGGTCTCCCCGCCGCGCACCTCGCCCACGATGATGCGGTCCGGCCGCATCCGCAGCGAGTTGCGGACCAGGTCGCGAATGCTGATGTGCCCCTTGCCCTCGACGTTCGGCGGGCGGCTCTCCAGCCGGATCACATGCTCCTGCTGCAGCTGGAGTTCGGCGGCGTCCTCCACGGTGATGATCCGCTCACCGTTCGGGATCAGCCCGGACAACGCGTTGAGCAGCGTCGTCTTGCCGGAGCCGGTGGCGCCGGAGACGATGACGTTGAACTTGGCCCTGATCAGCCCGGACAGCAGCAGCATCATGTGCTCGTCGAGCGAGCCGAGCCCCAGCAGCTCGGCGAGCGTGTAGCTGCGCGGGAAGCGCCGGATCGTCAGTGTGGGGCCGGTCAGCGACAGCGGCGGAATGATGACGTTGACCCGCTCGCCGGACGGCAGTCGCGCGTCCACCATCGGATTGGACTCGTCCACCCGGCGGTTGACCGTCGACACTATGCGTTCGATGGTCTGCATCAACTGCTCGGTGCTGGCGAACCGGGCGGCCACCAGTTCCACCCGCCCGGCCCGTTCCACGTACACATGGTCAGGACCGTTGACCATGATCTCCGTGATGGAGGCGTCCTCCAGCAGCGGTTCCAGCACTCCGAGACCGAGTGCCTCGTCCACCACCCGGCGGATAAGCGAGCTCCGCTCGCGGGTGGACAGCACCGGTCCCTCGCGGCTGATGATGTGCCCCAGCACCCGCTCAAGCCGCGCCCGCCGCTCGGTCATCGCCAGCGCCGACATCTCCGCGAGGTCGATCTCCTCCAGCAGCTTCGCGCGGTAGACGGCGATCAGCTGGGTCTCCTGGTGCCGCCCGCCGCTCTCCTCGGGGGCGGCGATTCGGGCTCGCAAGCTGGTCATGGCGCACCGTCCCGGGGCATGGTGGCGCTGCGCGTCACCGGATCGAAGAGGCTGACCCCGGGGAACACCGACGGGATCTTGATGGTGACCGTGGCCTTGACCCCGTCGTCGCTGCCGCCCGAGAGGGCCACGGTGGTGTCGCCGCGCAGCCAGCCGCTCACGGACGCCGTGCCCGCGCCCGGATCGTTGGTACGGGCGGCGGCTCTGGCGGCCGTCCCGGCCTCGGTCCCCACATAGGCGACCAGGCCCAGCTGCACGCCCGCCAGTGCGACCAGCAGCAGGATCGGCAGGAAGCCGAGGAACTCGATGGACGCCGAGCCGCGGTCGGCGGCTGAACCGCCCGCCGTGGCGGGCCCGCGCGCCGATCCGATCCGCCTCAGCCGGTTCACCCACCCGCCCATTACCGCTCCCGCCCCGCGCCCGCGTCACCGTCGACGGTGAGGAACGGGAGGTCGAGGAACCCGGGGAGCAGCATCGGGACGCGCAGCGACACCCGCGCGGTGACCACGTCCGCGCCGGAGGAAACGGAGGTCGCGGCGCCGTGCGACCAGGCCTGCGGCAGGTCCGCCCGCGCGGCCGCCAGCGGGTCGCCTCCGACGGCCGCGGCGCGGGCGGCCTCGTCCGCGGCGTTCCCGGCGAGCGTGTACGTGTAGCCGACCAGGACGAACTGCCAGACGAGCAGCAGCACGATGAGGATCAGCGGGGTGATGCCCAGCAGTTCGACGCTGACCTGTCCCCGGTCGTCGCGGGCCCCCGGACGGCCTGCGGCCGACCTTGGTAACCCGGGTACGTGGATCCGCACGTTCAACTCCCGCCCGTGGCCGTTCCGTTGTCCGCGCCCCGGCCGATGGCCCGGCGTTCCGCGCGGCGGCCGAGCCGATGGGGTCCGCGCTCGATCGCCGCCGTACCGCCGCGGCCTGGGCTTCCCACAATGCCCAGCTCGGCGGCGAGTGACCAGAGTGCCTGCTTGACGGTGCTGCGGCCGTCGAGTTCGTGCATACGGCCGCTGTCCACCGCCGCCTGCAACTCCTTGAAGGCCGCGGGCACGGCGGACTTGGCGGCCTTCGTGCCGGTGATCCGCTCGATCAGGGCGGGTTGGATCTCGGTGTGCCGGGAGTGCCGGTTGACCACCGCGCAGGTGTCCTGCGCCTTGCGGACCTGAAGGCGGTCCCACAGCCGCACCATGCGTTTGGCGGCCCGTACGGCGACCACGTCGGGGGTGGTGACCAGCAGCGCGGTGTCGGCCATTTCGACGGCGACCGCGTTGGCGCCGTTCATCTGGCTGCCGCAGTCGATCACGACGACGTCGAACCGGGCCCGTAGCGCGGTGACGATCTGCCGGGCGGCGCGGTCGGTGACCGCTTCGCCCTGCTCGCCCTCGGCGGGGCTGAGCAGCAGGGCGACCCCGCTGCTGTGGGTGAACATGGCGTCCGCCAGCACCCGCGGTGAGATGTCGTTGATCTCGGCGAGGTCGGCGACCGAGCGGCGGAACTGCACATCGAGGTAGGAGGCGATGTCACCGGTCTGCAGGTCCATGTCGGCGAGTGCGACGGACCTGCCCGAGGCCCGGGCCGCCAGGGCCAGTTGGATCGCGGTGACGGTGGCGCCGACGCCGCCCTTCGCACCGGAGACGGTGACCACCGTGCCGCCGGGCCCGGTGTACGTCTCGCCGCCCGCCCCCAGATGGCGGCGCACCCCGGCCGCCCAGGTGGCCGCGGTCTGGACGCGCGGCGCCAACTCGTCGTACGACAGCGGCAGTCCGATCAGCCCGCGGGCTCCCGCGTCCATCGCCGCCGAGTACAGCGCCGGTCCGTGGTCGGCGCAGAGCAGCACCACGCCGACGGCCGGGAAGCGCAGCGCGACCTCCCGCACCAGTTCCAGGGCCGGAAGCGGGCCTATGCGTTCATGGACCAGGACCACCTCGGGCAGTTCGTCGGTGCCGGAGGCGGCCAGCGCGCCCAGGGTGTTCAGCAGCGCGGTCGAGTCGGGTACCGGCGTTCCCGGTTCGGCGCCCGGCAGTTGGCTGAGCAGCGTGGTGGTGGCCCGGGCCGTGTCCGGGTCGGCGATCGCGGAGAGAATGCGCATGTTCATGCCGTAGTCACTTGTCGCCTTCGAGGGTGTATGTCCGGTCGGCCGACGGGATGGAGGTGTCACTGCCGGGGGCGACGAGGGCGAGGCGAACGTGGGTGGCGAAGGCCTCGGCGTAGGCGACGCGCTGGGCGTCCTCGGTGTTCAGGGCGAAGGTGATCGGCACCGCCTGGGTGGTACGGCGGGCGTCGGACTGGTCGCTGGTCTGGTTGATCGGGGTCTGGCTGCCCATCTTGAGTACGCGTGCCCCGGAGACGATGATCCGGGATTCGGCGCGCTGGTTCTGCCCGTTCGCGGGGAACGTCGCGAAGATGTTGACCGTGTTCCCGGCGTGGATCTCGCCCGCCACCCCGGTCGCGGCGTCCACCATGATGGCGATCTCCTGTTCGCCGGGCTTGAGTTGCGGCTGGTCGGAGACCATGTCCCGCTGCAGCAGCGACCCCTTGGCCAGCCCGGTGGCGGCGACCTTGCCGTCGATGGACGACAGGTCGGTGACAGCGGTGGGCGGCAGCCAGCGCTGCGGCATCGCCACCTTGTCGAACTGGTCGGAGGAGAGCCTCGTGTACGCGGACACGTCCTGCTTGAGCTCGTAGGCCGACACTTCCGGCCCGACCTTGGAATCCACATCGTTGACGAGCGACAGCACCCCGAAGAACGCCGCGAAGGCACACAGGGCGGACAGCACGAGCAGAATGACGCCGCGCCGCTGACGTGAGTTCATCGACAGGACCAATCTGGGTTGGGTTGGAGGGTCCGGGAGCCAGCCCCCGACAGAAACAGCATTAACCGGTACGCCTGTTGCTCTGGTCTCCCCGGAACGGGGGGCCCGCCTCGCAGAACGCGCAGCGATCTCCGACGAGTTCGAGCCCGCACCAGTGGCAGGGCTCGCGGTGCGCCGAGGACACCAGTTGATAGAGGACGCCGACATCGGCGATGTACGCGGCGAACTCCGCGAGTTTGGCGGTACCCCACCAGCGCGCGGACTCCGCGGGCAGCGGCACCTCGCACACGTACTGGCAGTTCCAGTCCTGGCCGAGCCGTCCGCGCACCCATTCGCCACCGAAGCCGTGGGAGCCGGGCGAGCCGAAGGCCAGATGGGTGGCGTAGTTGGGGCCGGGCAGCCGCAGGCCCTCGGTCAGTTGCTCAAGCCGCGCCTCGGGAGTGGCGAGCACGGCGAACCGCGCGCCCGGCACCCAGGACTTCAGATGCGAGGTGAGGCCCACCTCGATGCGGTCCAGTCGGGCGACGCTGCCGAGTACCGCGCCCGCGTAGAGGTAGTGGGCCAGCAGCCGCGCCGCCGAGGCGATCACACCGGGCCCGAGGTCGTACTGCGCTATCTGCCGTAACTGCTGGGTGAGCAGCGCCATGGCCAGCGGCGGCAGATCGACCTCGACCAGCGCCATCCGGTCGCTCTCCAGCAGCGAACGTAACGAGTGCAGCCGCATCCGGTGGTCGGCGGGCAGCGAGGCGGGCAGCACGACGACGAGGTGCCCGACGGCCTCAAGAGCGGCGCAGGTCACCGTGAGCGCCTGCTCAAGCGGCTGTTGGCCGGGCGCGGGCAGCACGATGGCCGACGGGGTGTGCTGGGCGAGGGCAGGCAGCAGCATGTCCTCGCTGGTGACGCCGATGACGGTCGACATGGCCCGCGGACCCCCAGCCACTGCGTTCCCACCTCTCAACGTTGCGCAGCCTATCCAGGATTTTCGGGATGAGCAGGGCCTTGTGCTACCCAGACGCAACGCTCAACAACCCTGAGACTCATGCCGCTCCTCTTGACACCCGCACTGGTCTGGACCACTTTTGGTCCGTACCAACCCCCCACTTCATCCTCCCGACGCGCGGGCGTCGCCCCCAGGAGGCCTAAATGTCAGGTTCACGCCATACGACCGCTCCGGATCGCCGCCGCCGACACCGGCGCACCGCCCCCCTGCTCACCGCGGCGGCCCTGACCGCCGCGGGACTCGGTCTGGGCGTCACCATGTCCTCCGCCCACGCGGCGGACGCCAACCTCGCCGCCAACCCCGGGTTCGAGTCCGGGCTGTCCGGCTGGACCTGCACCGGCAACAGCGGGACCGCGGTCAACAGCCCCGTGCACAGCGGCAGTTCCGCCCTCAGGGCCACCCCTACCGCATCCGACGACGCCCAGTGCTCGCAGGTCGTCAGTGTGCAGCCGAACTCCTCCTACACGCTGAGCGCCTGGGTGCAGGGCAGCTACGTCTACCTCGGCGCGTCCGGCACCGGCGGTACCGACCCGTCCACCTGGACCCCGTCGGCCTCCTCGTACCAGCAGCTCAGCACCAGCTTCACCACGGGTGCGCACACCACCTCGGTCACCGTCTACCTGCACGGCTGGTACGGGCAGCCCGCCTACTACGCGGACGACGTGAGCCTGACCGGCCCGGCGGGCAGCGGCGGGACGCCGACCCCGACCCCCACGCCGACCCCGACACCAACCCCCACGCCGACGCCCACCCCGCCCAACACCCCCGGCCTCCCCAAGCACGCGGTCACCGGCTACTGGCAGGACTTCTGCAACGGCGCCACCGTCCAGAAGCTCTCCGACGTCAACAGCCAGTACGACATCATCGCCGTGGCCTTCGCCAACGCCACGTCCACGCCCGGAGCGGTGGACTTCTCCCTCGACTCCTGTCTGAACTACAGCGATGCGCAGTTCAAGGCGGACATCAAGGCGGCCCAGGCGGCCGGTAAGAAGGTCGTCATCTCCGTCGGCGGCCAGAACGGCACGATCTCGGTGTCCGACAGCACCTCGGCGACGAACTTCGCCAACAGCGTCTACACGCTGATGCAGAGCTACGGCTTCGACGGCGTGGACATCGACCTGGAGAACGGGCTCAACGCCACATACATGAGCCAGGCGCTGCACGCCCTGTCGGCGAAGGCGGGCTCGGGCCTGGTCGTCACCATGGCCCCGCAGACCATCGACATGCAGTCCACCTCAAGCGACTACTTCGCGACGGCGCTGAACATCAAGGACATCCTGACGGTCGTCAACACCCAGTTCTACAACTCCGGTTCGATGAACGGCTGCGACGGCAACGTCTACGCCCAGGGGTCCGTCGACTTCATCACGGCGCTGGCCTGCACCCAGCTCCAGGGCGGTCTTGACCCGTCGCAGGTGGGGATCGGCGTACCGGCCTCCAGCAGCGCGGCGGGCAGCGGTTATGTCTCGCCGTCCGTGGTGAACAACGCCCTGAACTGTCTGGCGCAGGGCACCAACTGCGGTTCGTTCAAGCCGTCCAGGACCTGGCCGACGCTGCGCGGTGCGATGACGTGGTCCACCAACTGGGACGCGGCGAACGGCAACTCGTTCGCCAACGGGGTCGGCGCGCACGTGCACGCGCTGCCGTAAGCGAAGGCCGGGCGGTACGCGAGGCGTACCGCCCGGCCTTCGCCGTGGTCAAGGCTTGGGGAGCGTGCAGTCCGGCAGGGTGAGGTCGATCTGGTTTCCGGCGCCCACACAAGCGGCTATCGGGTAGGTCTCCTCGGCGTAGCCGGTGCCCTGGTGAATGGTGACGCCGCCGTTCTGGTCCACCTCACAGGGATTGTTCAGGGTGCACTGCTGGCCGTCCTCGTTGGTGGTGTTGTTGACCGCCACCACCTGACCGGTCGAGGTGTCGATGACCGGCGAGCCGGAGGTACCGCCGATCACATGGCACTCCGGGGTGTACCGGACGGAGTCCTTCCAAGTCCAGTCGGCCTCCTTCACCTCGTAGGCGAAGCCGTCGATGGCGCAGGAGTAGGTGGACTGCCAGTACCCGGAGACCACCTCGATGGAGTCTCCCTGCACCGGGTGGCCGGTGGCCAGCGGCAGTGCCTCGATCTGGTACTGCTGGCGGATCTGCGCGTAGGTGCTGCTCAGTTGGTACAGCGTGATGTCGGTGTCGGTCATCGTCGCGTACAGCACCTTGCTGGCCTGCAGCGTGCCGACCTGATCACCTGCGTCATCCAGCAGCCCGAACGTCCGGCTGGACGGCTGATCGGTGATGACCTGACCCGCAGTGGGCATTCCGCTCTCCAGGCAGTGCCCGTTGGTCATGACGATGGCCGGGTCGTCGTCCGCCGAGGCGGGGGTCCTGATGACGGAACCGGAGCAGTCGTCGAGCGCCACGGTCCCGGCGAAGGTGACTTGCGCGTCAGCGGGCCGCACCACAGCCTCCGCCGGTGCGGCGGTTACGCCGAGCAGTGCGACGACGGCGAGACATCCTGCCGATAAGGCAGCTACGAGAGGTCTGTTCATGTGGGGGGATCCTCTCCGTACCGGAGCTTCCAGATTTGGCATGCACATTATCTTTGGGCCGCGCCCGGAAGAGAACCCTCACGGACCGTGCGCTCAACCGCCCGTCGGACAGGGGCATTCGGGCCTGGACCGATGCGGGGTCTTCAAAGTCAGCTCAGGCCGTCTCGTTGCGTACGACCATCGCGAACGACGTGCGCAGGCGGGTGCTCGGCACCGCGCGCCCCGGCGGATGACGTCCGCCCTGCCGAGCCAGTTGCACTCTGTTGCAAAACCGTCACCACTACGTAGCGACGGTGTCAACGGCGCACGGAGTCGCGCGCGGGCGCGCTCAGCCGAGGACGGCCAGTGCGTCGATCTCGATCAACAGGCCCGCGGGAAGCCCGACGTAGACCGTGGTACGGGCCGCCGGAGCGCCCTTGAGATCGGCGAAGTACTCGTCGTAGATCTCGTTCATCTCCGCGAAGTGCGCGGTGTCGGTCAGATAGACGCGCATCATCATCACGTCTTCCCACGTCGCACCGCCCTCTTCGAGGACCGATCGGACGTTGGCGAGCGTCTGCAGGGTCTGTTCGCGCAAGCCGGGCCCGGCCACGACGGGGGCCTGGCCCTCCACGGCCGGGAGGAAGCCCACCTGACCGGCGACCTGAAGGATGTTGCCCTTCTTCACACCGTGCGAGAACTTGGCCGGCGGCTGGGTGTGGGTGGCCGGGGTGATCGCGGTCTTCTCGCTCATGACTGCCTTTCCTTCGGGCCCTTGGGGTGCTTGGGGTCCTTGCCGGGTGTCCGGCCGGAGTAGTCCCGGCTGATGGCCTCCGCGGTGCGCAGCACCAGCGGGCGCAGTGCCAGGAGTTCCTCGGCCGACACGACGACGTTCGGCGCGGAGACCGACATGGCGGCGCCCACCCGGCCGTCCGCGCCGCGGATCGGCGCGCCGACGCAGTTGATGGACTCCTCGTGGCCGCCGAGGTCGCCGGCCCAGCCCTGCTCGCGAACCCTGGCCAACTCGGCCAGGAACGCAGCCGCGTTGGGGGTCGAACGGGCCGTGTACGCGGGATAGTCGAGGCGCTCGGCGACCGCACGCCGCTCGGCCTCGGGCAGATCGGCGAGCAGGAGTTTGGCGACCGCCGCGACGGTGATGGCGACGGGCTTGCCGATCCGCGAGTACATGCGCACCGGGTAGCGGCTCTCCACCTTGTCGATGTAGACGACCTCGCCCTCCTCGTAGACGGCGAGATGGACGGTGTGCCCGCACGCCTCGTTGAGCGCTACCAGGTGCGGATGGGCGATCTCCCGTACGTCCAGGTGCTCCATCGCCTCCTGCGCCAGGGCGAACAGCCGCGCGCCCAGCCGGTAGCGCTGGTCCTGCTGGCGGTAGACCATGCCGTGCTCGTGCAGGGTGCGCAGCAGCCGCAGCGCCGTGGACTTGTGGACGTCGAGGCGGGTGGCCACCTGCTCCAGGTTGGCCGGTCCCTCGGCGAGCAGCGGCAGGATGCTCAGTGCGCGATCGACGGTCTGGCTCATGGGGTCGGCACCTCCGCGGCCTCGGTGGTCCATCCGGGCCCGAGCCGCAGTCTGCCCCACTCCTCGTCGGTCAGCGCCGCGAGGGCGTCGGCCCGCTCGCGCGGCGGCGGGGTGCCGAGGTCGCCGGGCACGGTGAGGGCGGCGGCGGCCATGAGGTGGCCGTGCCGGAGCCGGTCGCGGACCGGCAGCCCGCGCAGGGTGCCGGACAGGAACCCGGCGGCGAACGCGTCCCCCGCGCCGACGGGTTCGACGACGTCCACGCGCAGCGCGGCGACCAAGGTGGCCGTGTCGTCGCGGAAGACCGCGGCGCCCTCGGCACCCTGCTTGACGACGAGGACGGCGGGCTCGGGCAGGGCGGAGCGGATCGCGGCGGCGTCCGGCAGCCCCCAGGCGGCCCGCGCCTCGTCCTCCCCCACGAACACGATGTCGCAGCCGCGCGCCAACTCGGCCAGCGGCGACGGGTCCCGGGAACTCCACAGCGCCGGACGGAAGTTGACGTCGAAGGAGACCAGCGGTCGGCCGTCCGAGGGCCGGGTGAGCTCGGTCATCAGGGCGCCGCACTCCGCCGAGAGGGCCGCCGTGATGCCCGACAGATGCAGTAGGCGCCCGGAGCGCACCGCGTCGCGGTCGAGGTTCCCCGGCGACATCGCGGCGGCGGCCGAGCCGGAGCGGTAGTAGAGCACCGCGGTACGGTCGGCGAGCCGCTCCTTGACGTAGATGCCGGTGGGACGCGAGCCATCGCGCTGTACTGCGCTGACGTCGACGCCCGCCGCTGCGATCTCGGCCAGCAGGTGGTCGCCGAACCCGTCGGCGCCCACCCGGCTGATCCACCGGGCGCGATGGCCGGTGCGGGCCAGACAGCAGGCGACGTTCGACTCGGCGCCGCCGATGCCGCGGTGGAAGACCGGGACGTCGGCGAGCCGTCCGGGCCGCGCGGGCACCAGGGTGACCATGGACTCCCCGAGGCACACCACGTCGAACGTCACCATCGCCCCGCTTCCCGCGCCGTCTGCTCACCGTTGACCCGGTGCTCGCCGGGATGTTAGACAGCACGAAACACATACCGCAACGACTGTTGCACATAATGCAATGCGCCCGCTCCAGGAGGACCGATGCACGTCGAGGAGTTGTACGGGGAACGGGTCGACCACCGCTTCAAGGGGCTGCCGCCGGACGCCGAGGGTCGCACCGTCGGCGAGTTGGCGGCCGAGCGCCGGTCGATCTTCGACGGCGGTTTCACCACGCCCATCCTCACGCTCTCGGCGTCCGCGCTGGAACACAACCTGGCGCAGCTGGAGGAGTACTCCGCCAAGCACGGCCTGGCGTTCGCGCCGCACGGCAAGACGTCCATGGCGCCGCAGCTGTTCGCCCGCCAACTGGCCCACGGATCCTGGGGGATCACGGCGGCGACACCGAGTCATGTACGGGTGTACCGCGCGTACGGCGTGCAACGGATCTTCCTGGCGAACGAGTTGGTGGACGCGGCGGCGCTGCGCTGGCTGTCCGCCGAGCTCGCGGCGGACCCCGACTTCCGCTTCGTCGCCTATGTGGACTCGGTACGGGGCGTCGAGCTGATGGACGCCGCGCTGACGCACCGCGTCGACGTCGTGGTGGAGTTGGGGGCGCCCGGCGGCCGCACCGGCGTGCGTGACGAGGGCGTCGCGCGCGAGGTCGCCGACGCGGTGGCCGCCGCGCGGCACCTGCGGCTGGTCGGCGTCGCCGGGTACGAGGGCGAACTCCCGGTCAAGACCGAGGAGACGGTGACAGCGTGGCTGCGTCGGCTGGTCGCGCTGGCTCGGGACCTCGACGCGCGGGGCCGCTTCGCGGACGCGGACGAGATCGTGCTGAGCGCGGGTGGCAGCGCGTGGTTCGACTCCGTCGCGGAGGTGTTCTCGACGGTCGCGGGCGACAGCTTCTCCCGCCCGCTGCTGAAGCTGCTGCGCTCCGGTGCGTATGTGACCCACGACGACGGTCACTACCGCCAGAGCACGCCGTTCCACGACCGGGTGGCTGGGGAGGGCTCGCTGCGGGCCGCCTTCCATCTGTGGGCGCAGGTGGTGTCCCGGCCGGAGCCGGGGCTTGCGGTGCTCAACGCGGGCAAGCGGGACGCGGCGTACGACCTGGACCTGCCGGAGGTCCAGACCGTGCGGACACTCGCCGGTGAGGTGCGTCCCGCGGACGGCATGAGGGTGACCAGGCTGGCCGACCAGCATGCGTTTGTGGCCCTCTCCGAGGGCGCGGAGCTGGAGGTCGGGGACTGGGTGGCGATGGGGCTTTCGCATCCGTGCACGACGTTCGACAAGTGGCAGCTGATTCCGCTGGTCGCGGATGACTGGGCGGTCGTGGACTTCGTCCGGACCTTCTTTTAGGGGGTTTTCCCGCCCGCCCGTCCCTAGCTAGGGAAATGCCCACCCGCCCGCCCTTACCCCGGTCGTGCCTTGCGGCTGCCGCCCGCGGCAAGTCGGAGACGGTAACGGGCGGGTGGGCGGGCGGGAGAGCTGGCGACCACCGACAAGCGGAGGCCGAATGGACACCGTAATCCGCGACGTCACCGTCATCGACGGCACCGGAGGTGCCCCGTACCGCGCGGACGTAGCCCTGTCCGGCGGACGGGTCGCCGAGATCCACCGGGCGGGGGACGCAGGCCCCCGCCCCCGCGCCCGGGCCGTGGTGGACGGCGGGGGCCTCGCCCTCGCCCCGGGCTTCATCGACATGCACGCGCACAGCGACCTGGCCCTGCTGCGCGATCCGGAACACACCGCGAAGGCCGCCCAGGGCGTGACCCTCGAAGTCCTCGGCCAGGACGGCCTCTCGTACGCCCCGGTGGACGACCGTACGCTCGACGAGGTCAGGCGCCAGATCACGGGCTGGAACGGCGACGGTTCCGACATCGACTTCACCTGGCGCACGGTCGGCGAGTACCTGGGCCGCCTGGACGAGGGCGTCGCGGTCAACGCCGCGTACCTCATCCCGCAGGGCACGGTCCGTATGCTCGCCGTCGGTTGGGACGACCGCCCGGCCACCCCGGCGGAGCTGGCCCGTATGAAACAGCTGGTCGCCGAGGGCATGGCACAGGGAGCCGTCGGGCTCTCGTCCGGGCTGACGTACACCCCCGGCATGTACGCGCCGACGGCCGAACTCACCGAACTGTGCCGCGTGGTGGCGGCGTACGGCGGCTACTACTGCCCGCACCACCGCAGTTACGGCGCGGGAGCCCTGGAGGCCTACGCGGAGATGGTCGCGCTCTGCCGCGAGGCGGGCTGCGCGCTCCATCTCGCGCACGCCACCATGAACTTCGAGATCAACAAGGGCCGCGCCCCGGAGCTGCTGGCGCTGCTGGACGCCGCGCTCGCCGAGGGCGCCGACATCACGCTGGACACCTATCCGTACCTGCCGGGCTGTACGACTCTCGTGGCGATGCTGCCCAGTTGGGCCGGCGAGGGCGGCCCGGAGGCGACCCTGCGGCGGCTGCGCGACGAGGCGGCCGCGGCGAGGATCAGGCATACCCTGGAGCAGGAGGGCTCGGACGGCTGCCACGGTGTACCGATCGACTGGGACCGCATCGAGGTCTCCGGAGTGTCGAACCCCGCGCTGGCGGGCCACGTCGGCAGGACCATCGCGCACAGCGCACGCGAGCGCGGCGAGGCCCCGTACACCACGGCGAGGCGCCTGCTGCTCGACGACCGGCTCGGGACGACGATCCTCCAGCACGTCGGCAACGAGGAGAACATCCGGACGATCATGCGCCATCCGGTCCACACCGGAGGCAGCGACGGCATCCTGATGGGCGACAAACCGCATCCGCGCGCCTACGGCACGTTCCCCCAGTACCTGGGGCGGTACGTCCGAGAGCTCGGTGTGCTCACCCTCGAAGAGTGCGTGGCCCATCTGACCGGCCGCCCCGCCGCCCGCCTGGGCCTGCCCGACCGCGGTCTTGTCCGCCAGGGATACCGCGCTGACCTGGTGCTCTTCGATCCGGAGACGGTGGCCGCGGGCGCCACGTTCGAGAACCCGAAGACCCTGCCGACCGGCATCCCGCACGTGCTGGTGGACGGCCGCTTCGTGATCAGGGACGGCCGCAGGACGGACGTCCTCGCGGGTCGCTCGGTACGGCGACGTGGCGAAGAACACCGAGCGGGCGGTCATAGGGACCCGTAAGGTGACCGACATGCAGGTGATCCAGTCGACGAAGCTCGCGAATGTCTGTTACGAGATCCGGGGCCCGGTTCTCGAAGAGGCGATGCGGCTTGAGGCGGCGGGTCATCGCATCCTCAAGCTGAACACCGGAAACCCTGCGCCCTTCGGCTTCGAGTGCCCGCCGGAGATCCTTGAGGACATGCTGCGCTCCCTCGGCGACGCGCACGGTTACGGGGACGCCAAGGGCCTGCTGTCCGCGCGGCGCGCGGTGATGCAGCACTACCAGACCAAGGGCATCCCGCTCGCCGTCGAGGACATCTACCTCGGCAACGGGGTATCCGAGCTGATCCAGATGTCGATGCAGGCGCTGCTCGACGACGGCGACGAGGTGCTGGTTCCGGCGCCGGACTACCCGCTGTGGACCGCCTCCGTCTCGCTGGCGGGCGGCACGGCCGTGCACTACCGCTGCGATGAGCAGGCCGACTGGATGCCCGACCTGGCCGACATCGAGCGCAAGATCACCGATCGCACCAAGGCGATCGTCGTGATCAACCCGAACAACCCGACCGGCGCGGTCTACGACGACGAGCTGCTGCGCGGGATCACCGACATCGCCCGGCGGCACCGGCTGGTCGTCTGCTCGGACGAGATCTACGACAAGATCCTCTACGACGACGCCACGCACACCCCGACCGCCGCCATCGCGCCCGATCTGCTGACGCTGACCTTCAACGGCCTGTCGAAGGCCTACCGGGTGGCGGGATACCGCAGCGGCTGGCTGGCGGTCTGCGGCCCCAAGGCGCATGCCGCGAGCTACATCGAGGGCCTGACGATCCTGGCGAACATGCGGCTGTGCGCCAACATGCCCGCCCAGCACGCCATCGCCACCGCGCTCGGCGGCCACCAGTCGATCAACTCGCTGGTGCTGCCCGGCGGTCGGCTGCTCGCCCAGCGCGACGCGGCGTACCAGGCGCTGACCGCGATTCCGGGTGTGACGTGTGTGAAGCCGAAGGGTGCGCTGTACGCGTTCCCGCGGCTCGACCCCAAGGTCTACAAGATCAAGGACGACCGGCAGATGGTCCTGGACCTGCTGCGGGCCGAGAAGATAATGATCGTCCACGGCACGGGCTTCAACTGGCCGGACCCGGACCACTTCCGCATCGTCACGCTGCCGCGCGCGGAGGACCTGACCGAGGCGATCGACCGCATCGGCCGTTTCCTCGACGGCTACGGCCAGCCGTAACGCTCGCGCTGTGCGGTGCGCGAATAAGGGGCGCGGGGAACTGCGCGCTCAGCCCCCACCGGCCGGTGGTCGAAGAACGACCGTAAGGCCCCGGCCGGTGACCACCAACAGGCTCGTTGTGGCTGGTCGCGCAGTTCCCCGCGCCCCTGAGTGGTTACCCGGTTACCCCAGTCGCGCGACCAGCGCCCGGTACTCGTCCCACAGCTCCTTCGGCGTGTGGTCGCCGAAGGTCTCCAGGTGCTGCGGGATCAGCGCGGCCTCCTCGCGCCACACGTCGGCGTCGACGGTGAGCAGCAGGTCGAGGTCGGCCTCGTCGATGTCCAGGCCCTTGGTGTCCAGGGCCTCCCTGGTCGGCAGCACGCCGATCGCGGTCTCGACGCCCTCGGCCTCGCCGTTCAGCCGCTCGACGATCCACTTCAGAACCCGGCTGTTCTCACCGAAGCCCGGCCACACGAACTTGCCGTCCGCGTCCTTGCGGAACCAGTTCACGTAGTAGATCTTCGGCAGCTTGGCCGCGTCGTGCGTCTGGCCGATCTTCACCCAGTGGCCGAAGTAGTCGCCCATGTTGTAGCCGCAGAACGGCAGCATCGCGAACGGGTCGCGGCGCAGCTCGCCGACCTTGCCCTCGGCGGCGGCCGTCTTCTCTGAGGCCACGTTGGCGCCGAGGAAGACACCGTGCTGCCAGTCGAAGGACTCGGTCACCAGCGGGACGGCGGAGGCGCGACGGCCGCCGAAGAGGATGGCCGAGATCGGCACGCCCTTGGGGTCCTCCCACTCCGGCGCGATGATCGGGCACTGCGCGGCCGGGACGGTGAAGCGGGCGTTCGGGTGGGCGGCCGGGGTCCCGGACTCCGGCGTCCAGCCGTTGCCCTTCCAGTCGGTGAGGTGGGCGGGGGCGTCCTCGGTCATGCCCTCCCACCACACGTCGCCGTCGTCGGTCAGCGCGACGTTGGTGAAGACCGAGTTGCCGTACATGGTCTTCATGGCGTTGGCGTTGGTGTGCTCGCCGGTGCCCGGGGCGACGCCGAAGAAGCCGGCCTCGGGGTTGATCGCGTACAGCTGTCCGTCCTCGCCGAACCGCATCCAGGCGATGTCGTCGCCGATGGTCTCGACGGTCCAGCCGGGGATCGTCGGCTCCAGCATGGCGAGGTTGGTCTTGCCGCAGGCGCTCGGGAACGCGGCGGCGACGTACTTCGGCTGGCCCTTCGGCGGGGTCAGCTTGAGGATGAGCATGTGCTCGGCGAGCCAGCCCTCGTCCCGGGCCATGACCGAGGCGATGCGCAGCGCGTAGCACTTCTTGCCCAGCAGGGCGTTGCCGCCGTAGCCGGAGCCGTACGACCAGATCTCGCGGGCCTCGGGGAAGTGCGAGATGTACTTGGTGGAGTTGCACGGCCAGGGCACATCGGCCTGGCCCGGCTCCAGCGGGGCGCCGAGGGTGTGCACGGCCTTGACGAAGAAGCCGTCCTCACCGAGCTCGTCGAGCACCGCCTGGCCCATCCGGGTCATGGTGCGCATGGAGACGGCCACGTAGGCGGAGTCGGTGATCTCCACGCCGAGCGCGGACAGCGACGAGCCGAGCGGGCCCATGCAGAACGGGACGACGTACATCGTGCGGCCGCGCATCGAGCCGCGGAACAGGCCCTTGTCCCCCTGGAAGATCTCCCGCATCTCGGCGGGCGCCTTCCAGTGGTTGGTCGGACCGGCGTCCTCCTCCTTCTCGGAGCAGATGAAGGTCCGGTCCTCGACGCGGGCGACGTCGGTCGGATCGGAGGCCGCGTAGTACGAGTTGGGGCGCTTGACCGGGTCGAGCTGCTTGAACGTTCCCTTGGCGACGAGTTCGTCGCACAGGCGCTGGTACTCCTCCTCGGAGCCGTCGCACCACACGATCTCGTCTGGTTCGGTGAGGGCGGCGATCTCGCCGACCCACGCGATCAGTTCCTGGTGTTTGGTGGGAGCCGCATTGCCGCGCGCCACGATCGCTCCGTTCCGCCGGATACGCACATACCCAGCGTCGAATGTTGAGGGTTGTGGATGGCCCCTTGGGGGCTGCGACCCGGATGCCTGCTCATCCGGTGCCGACCGCACTCATATGAGTGTCGGCGCGATGGAGCCGATCTGTCTAGCCCGGCAGTAGTGAGCATTGCCACTTCCAGTCCGATTTATTACCTGGCCGTAACCTACGGTTCCGTAGGTAGCATGTCCGGCATGACCGCCGCCGAGGAGACCAGCGCCGCCACCCCGGCCGCCGCGGGTCCGCATCTTTCAGCCGTCAAACCGAAGTTGCGCGGCTGGCTGCACGCCGGGATGTTCCCGGCGACACTCGTCGCGGGCGTAGTGCTCACCGCACTCGCCGACAGCCCCCGCGGGCGGATCGCCTGCGCCGTCTACACCCTGACCGCGTGTCTGCTGTTCGGGGTCAGCGCGCTCTACCATCGGGGGAACTGGTCCCCGAGCGCGTCGGCGGTACTGCGCCGACTCGACCACGCCAACATCTTCCTGATCATCGCGGGCACCTACACCCCGCTGGCCATCCTGCTGCTGCCGAACGGCACCGCGACCGCCCTGCTGTGGTTCGTCTGGGCGGGCGCGCTGGCCGGGATAATCTTCCGGGTCTTCTGGGTCAGCGCGCCGCGCTGGCTCTACACACCGTGCTACCTGGCACTGGGCTGGGCCGCGGTCTTCTTCCTCCCCGACTTCCTGCGCACCGGCGGCGTCGCGGTACTGGTCTGCGTCACGGTCGGCGGCCTGCTCTACAGCGCGGGCGGCGTGATCTACGGGATCAAGCGCCCCAATCCATCACCGCGCTGGTTCGGCTTCCACGAGGTCTTCCACTCGCTGACCCTGGCCGCGTTCATCGTCCACTACGTCGGAATCTCCCTGGTCGCGTACACCCACGCATAGCGGCCCTTCGGCACCCCAACCACCGCCCCCGGCACGGACGTCCGTGCCGGGGGCTTTCACATGCCCGAATGGACAGCTAATCTCTTTTGATAGTTACTCTCATTTGACGCCGACTATCGGAGGTGTGCCATGGAGGCCACCCGTACCACCCCCGACCCCCGCCGCTGGTGGGCGCTGGGCGCCCTGGTCGCCAGCATGCTGGTGGTCGGATTCGACGCCACGATCCTCAACGTCGCGCTGCCCACCATGGCTTCGCAGCTCGGCGCGGACATCAGCCAGCAGCAGTGGATCGCCGACTCCTACAGCGTGGTGCTGGCCGCGCTGATGCTCCCCGCCGGACTCCTCGGCGACCGGTTCGGCCGCCGCCGCATGCTGGTCACCGGACTCGCGGTGTTCCTGGCCGGATCGCTGTACGGCACGCTGGCGGACACCTCGGCGAGCGTGATCGCCGCCCGGACCCTGATGGGCTTCGGCGCGGCGCTGATCATGCCGCTCGCCATGGCCGTACTGCCCACCGCCTTCGGACCCGAGGAGCGGTCCAAGGCGATCGGGATCCTCACCGCCGCCACCGCGCTCGGCATTCCGCTCGGCCCGATCGTCGGCGGCTGGCTCCTCGACCACTTCTGGTGGGGCTCGATCTTCCTGATCAACGTGCCCATGGTCGCCATCGGCATCACCGCCTGCGCCCTGCTGCTCCGCGAGAGCCGCGACCCCGCCTCGCCGCGCATCGACGTGCTGAGCGCCGCGCTCAACTGCCTCGGCCTCGGCGCCCTGGTCTACGGGATCATCAAGGCGCCGGGCGACGGCTGGACCGACCCGGGCGTGCTCGTCTCGTTGTTCGCCGCCGTCGCCCTGCTCACCGCGCTGGTACTGCGCGAACGGCACGCCACCCGGCCGATGCTCGACCTCCAACTGCTGCGCCACCGCGGCTTCCTGTGGAACAGCACGGCGGCCACGCTGGTCATCTTCGTGATGATGGGACTGATGTTCCTCGTGCCCAGCTATCTGCAAGTGGTGCTCGGCTACGACGCGTTCGGCACCGGGATACGGATGCTGCCGATGATGGGCGGGCTGTTGGCCGCCTCGCGGATCACCGAACCGCTCACCGCCCGCTTCGGCCCGCGCCCCGTGATCACCGGCGGGCTGCTGGTCCTCGCGGGCGCGGCGATGCTGGGCTCCCGGACCACCGTCGCCGACGGATACGGCGGCACCGCGCTGTGGCTGTCCATCACCGGGCTCGGGCTCGGCTTCGCCATGATCCCGGCGATGGACGCGGCGCTGGGCGCGCTCCCGAAGGAGCGGGCGGGCTCCGGTTCCGGGCTGCTGATGACCTTGCGGCAGACCGGCGGTGCGATCGGGGTGGCACTGCTGGGCAGCCTGCTGGCCTCCTCGTTCGGCAGCCACCTGGACACGGCGGGGCTGCCGGGTCCGGCAGCCGAGTACGCCCGTAAGACGGTGGGCGCCGCGCACGCCATCGCCGCCAGGACCGGCGACCAGGCGCTCGCCGCCTCCGCCAACTCCGCGTACGTACACGGCATGGACCTCGTGCTGCTGGTCTGCGGAATCGCCGCGATCGTCGCCGCGCTGCTGGTCGCCGCCTTCCTGCCGGACACCCGCACTCCGGAAGCGCCCGCTCCGGACATGGCCGCGGAGACGGCCGATGCCCGACAATAAGCTCCATGGCCCCCGCAACGACCCCTGCCGCCGCCAAGCCCAGCCTGCGCGAGCGCAAGAAGATCAAGACCCGCCAGGCGATCCGGAACGCCGCCTACCGGCTCTTTGACCAGCAGGGGTACGACGCCACCACGGTCGAGCAGATCGCGGCCGCCGCCGAGGTCTCTCCCAGCACGTTCTTCCGCTACTTCCCCACGAAGGAAGACGTCGTCCTCAGCGACGAGTACGACCCGATCATGGTGGCGGAACTGCGGGCCCGGCCTGCCGACGAACCGATCGTGGAGTCGTTGCGGCACGCCACCGTCGAGTTGCTGCGGCAGATGTTCGCCGAGGGCGGGCGGGACCGGGAGGAGATCCTCCAGCGCATGCGGCTGAGCCGTGACGTACCGGCCATCCGCACCCGGATGGGCGAGAACATGGCCGCCACCTGCCAACTGATCGTCGCAGCGCTGGCCGAGCGGCGTGGCCGTCCGGCGGACGACCTGGAGCTGCGGGTGCTGGTCGGCGCGCTGATCGGCGGCTGGCAGGAGGCGATGATGTACTGGATCGACACCTCCGACGACGCCGAGGAACTGCCGGACCTGCTGGACCGCACCTTCACCATCCTGGCCGAGGGGCTTGGCCACATCAGCGGGGCTTCATGACCGCGTTGTCCGCGAAGCACCGCCAGTAGTTCAAGTGGCCTGATTCTTGGGTGTGCTTGCGCATCCACTCTTCCACCGGCTCCGGGTCGTGGTGCGGGCCGGACTCCGCTCCACACCCGGCTTCGTCGCCGGACACGCATTCGGCCTCGTACGTCGGCTCCGCCGTCGCGTCCTGTGTGATCGTGAACGGAACGTAGCGGAAGACCCGCCGAGCCGTCATCGGGTGTGCTCCTGTCGCTGGTGCCGACGCATCAGCACATTGGCGTCCGTCTCGTGGCTGCGGTCGAACTCGGCCCGTGCGACGGCCCGTTGCTCGGCGAGCCTCGCGCACGCCTGGCAGCCGGGGACAGGTGCGGGCGGGCGGCTGACGTCGAACGTCGGGCCGCTCACCGGACCTGCCTCCCCGCCCGCTGGTTGGCGGCCCTGACCTCGGCGCGTACGCGCTCCTCCTGGGTGGCGGGGCGAACACGCGCCGGGTCCGCCTCCCACTCACGGCCGCCGCCGACCGGGCGCAGCAAGAGGTACGGGCCCGCCTTCGCCTCGTAGGTCCCCACCCGCTCCGCCGCCGGGTCGTAGACGAGCGCCCCGGGCGTCGGGGTCGCACTCGTACTCGCGTTCGCCATGGCCTCCGTACCTCTCGCTGTTCCGTGTGCTCAATTACGGTGTGTAGCCCAAGCGTTGCTCCTCGCGCGTAGGCTTGGAAGCGGTTACCAATCCCAACTCCGATCAGGAACAACGGGGGTTGCACCCATGGCACGTCCACCCCGCGAACTGACGCCCTACCGGTCCAACCGCCACTTCTACGGGTCCGAGATGCGGCGCTGCCGCAACGAGGCGGACATGACGTTGGACGACCTGGCCGCGAAGGTCCTGCACAGCCGCAGCCAGCTGCACCGGGTCGAGGTCGCGGAGATGATGCCGCCGCGCGATCTCTCGCCCGCGCTGGACGAGGTGTTCGGCACGGGGAAGCACTTTGAGCGGCTCTATGAGCTTGTGCGGCGGAGTCAGGAGATCCATCCGGAGCAGTTCCGTCGGCGGATGCTGATGGAGACGCGCGCCCGCGTCATCGAGGAGTACACCGGTCAGATGGTGCCAGGGCTTGTGCAGACTGAGGACTACGCCCGTGCGCTGTTCGAGATCCACAACCCCAAGGCGACGCCAGACAAGATTGAGGAGTTGGTAACGGCCCGTATGAGTCGGCAAGCCCTGTTGCAGGGCGACTCTCCGCCGGACCACTCCGTGATCCTTGATGAGGCTGCGTTGCGGCGATCCTTCGGCGGCCCAGCAGTCATGCGGGCACAACTCACCCGTCTCATCGAGCTGACGCTAACTCCTACAAATGTTGTGCAGGTTCTACCGTTCTCACACGGGGGACATGCGCTGGTAGGGGGCTCGCTGGCGCTGCTGACCCTGGATGACGGCACACAAGCTGTCTGGGAAGAGGGCATCTCCACCGGCACTTTGCTTGAGGATCTGGAGAGCGTCGCGGTCCGTCAGCGGGCCTACGATCTGCTTAGGGCATGTGCCCTGTCGCCGAACGATACGGCGTCTTTCATCCGGTCCGTAATGGAGGCGCTACCGACATGAGCACCACGCCCGACCTATCCCGCGCGGAGTGGCTCAAGTCCAGCTACAGCGGTAACGGAGGAGCGAACTGCGTTGAATGGGCACCTTCGCACGCATCATCAGGCGTCGTCCCTATACGCGACTCCAAAGACCCCCAAGGCCCAACCCTTCTCTTCTCCCCACAGGCGTGGGCATCGTTCGTATCGGCCGTCACCGCTGGCGAGTTCGCCTGAACGCCTAATGGGGGGCGCCATCTGTGCTCGCTAACGTTGCGCCGCTGTGGATCATTGGCCTGGTCTGCCTGATCGCCGCGGCGGTCGGGGGAGCTGTCAAGGTGAGCGGCTCGGAGATTCCCGCCATCTCGTCACCGGCGGCCCGGGGTGCCGTCGCGATCATCGGGGTGGTCGCGCTCGCGCTGGGGCTGGGCGCCTACCTCAACGACTCGTCGGCCTCCGGCTCGCCCAGCGGTTCCGCGACCGTACCAGGCGCCTCGACGCCCGGCTCCCTGTCGGACCCGCCGCAGAGCTACTCCGCCGACCCGCCGACCTCGCCCCCACCCACACCTTCACCGACGCCCACACCGACACCGACGCCAACACCAACCCCGCCCCCGACCCCGACCCCGACCGTGCCCATCTCGACGGCCGGTCGCGTGCGGTGGCACGGCACGCTGGTCCTGGGCGGCTACGGCGGGACCGGCGGAGGCTGGTGGCTCGATCCCGTCCCGCCGACTCAGGCGCCGCTCGGCGACCTCAGCTACGGCGATCCCAACGAGGTCGTCGGCAACGCGATCGTCGCGTGGGACGGCCCCGGCGCGCCGCAACAGCAGCAGTGCTCCGACGCCCTGGGCACCCATCTGGGACAGCACGTGGTGGACGCCCGAGCGGGCGCCATGGGCTGCTTCAAGACCTGGGACGGCCGCGTCGGCTACTTCACGGTCGTGGGCGAGCCAGGGCCCGACCGGGAGAACGTCGAGGTGACCGTCTGGGACCGGCCATGACCCACACCGGCTTCCGGCACCAGGACGTGTCCGGCGGATCCTGACCGCCAAGGTCTGGTGGCTCGCGGCCATCGCCTGACCGCCGGTCTGCAGCCTCCGGCCGAGGGCACCGCAACCCGACCAGCATCCGCCGGACAGGCCTACCGCACCTGCTCGGCCAGCGCCGACGCGTCAGTCGTCGGCGCGTCGCACACGAAGTGACGGCAGACATACGCGGCCGGGCGGCCGTCCAGCAGCGGCCGGTCGCGCAGCAGCGCGAACTCCTCGCTGTCGGGCTCGCCGCAGGCGACCACCGCCCCGGGGGCCGTCCCCAGCAGCGCGGTGCGGTGCAGTTCACGGGTGGCCGGGTCCTGCGCGGGCCCCACCACCGCCACCTCGCGCGGACCGTCCAGCGCCGCCTCGGCCACCGCGAGCCCCCAGCCGATGAACCGCGGCGCCCGCCCGGCCAGCGCGCCCACCACGCCCAACGCCCGCTCGGCGGCGGTGCGGTGCTCGGCGGAGCCGGTGTGGGCGGCGTACGACAGCAGGGCACCGGCGGCGGCCGTCCAGCCGGAGGGGGCCGCGCTGTCCGTCGGGTCCTGCGGCCTGCGGATGAGCGTCTCAGCGTCATCGGCGGTGTCGTAGAACGTGCCGTCACCGCCCGCGAAGTGCCGTAGCACGGTGTCCAGCAGCAGTCCGGCGAACTCCACCCAGACGCCCTCGCCGGTCACCGCGGCCAAGGCGAGGAACCCCTCGGCGACATCGGCGTAGTCCTCCAGTACGCCCGCGTTGGCACCGGCCTTGCCGTCGCGCGAGGTACGGGTCAGCCGCCCGTGCGGGTCCATGTGGACCCGCACCAGCAGGTCGGCCGCCTCCAGCGCGGCCTGGACCAGGTCGGGGCGGTCGAAGTAGCCGCCGGTCTCCGCGAGGGCCGCGATGGCCAGGCCGTTCCAGGCGGCGACCACCTTGTCGTCCCGGCCGGGGCGCGGGCGCCGGTCCCGTACGGCCAGCAGCCGTTCGCGGATGGATGCGACGCGGTCGGCGGAGCCCAACTCGCCGTCCCGCAGCTGGAGTACGGAGGCCCCCTCCTCGAAGGTGCCCTCCGGCGTCACCCCGTAGTACTGGGCGGCGAACTCGGCGTCGCTCTCCCCCAGCGCGTCCCGCAGTTCGCCAACGGTCCAGACGTAGTAGGCGCCTTCGCCGTGCGTGCCGTCCGGGCGGTCGCTGTCCGCGTCCAGCGCGGAGGCGAACCCGCCTCGCTCCGTGCGGAGTTCGCGGACCAGGAAGTCGGCGGTCTCCAGCGCGACGCGGCGCGCGAGGTCGGAGCCGGTGGCCCGCCACAGATGGGCGTAGACCCGGCACAGCAGCGCGTTGTCGTAGAGCATCTTCTCGAAGTGCGGAACCGTGAACGTGCGGTCCACCGCGTAGCGGGCGAAGCCGCCGCCGAGTTGGTCGTAGATCCCGCCGCGCGCCATCGCCTCGCAGGTGTCGGCCGCCATCTGCAGCGCGGCCTCGGAACCCGTCCGCGCGTGATGCCGCAGCAGGAACTCCAGCACCATGGACGGCGGGAACTTCGGCGCGCCGCCGAAGCCGCCGTGCTTGGCGTCGTACTCGCGGGTCAGTTCCAGCAACGCGGCGTGCAGCTCGGCCTCCCCCGGCGCCGGTGCCTTGCCGTACTCGATCTGACGGCCGGGCAGGTCCCGTACGATCCGCGCCGCGACCTCGCCGACCTCGTCCCGCCGGTCCTGCCAGGCGGCCCGTACGCCGTCCAGCACCTGCCGGAAGCCGGGCATCCCGTGCCGGGGCTCGGGCGGGAAGTACGTACCGAAGTAGAACGGCTCGGCGTCCGGTGTCAGGAACACGGTCATCGGCCAGCCGCCCTGCCCGGTCGCCGCCTGCACCGCCTCCATGTAGACCGCGTCGACGTCCGGGCGCTCCTCCCGGTCGACCTTCACCGGCACGAAGTGCTCGTTGAGTACGGCGGCGGTCCGGTCGTCCTCGAATGACTCGTGAGCCATCACATGGCACCAGTGGCAGCTCGAATAGCCCACGCTCAGCAGCACCGGAACCCCGCGCCTCCGGGCCTCGGCGAAGGCCTCCTCGCTCCACGGCCACCAATCAACAGGGTTGTCGGCATGCTGAAGGAGGTAGGGAGAGGTCGAGCGGCTGAGTCGATTGGCCATGTACCCACCCTCACACATCCCCTCGCGCTCAGGCGCGCGACGGGGCTCGTACGCGGAGGGCGAGCGCAACACACCACTAGGGGGAAGATCGGTGAACCAACCCACACAGACCCACGGGGGACCGCCCACGCTGCGTGAGCCGGACCGGGCCCAGGCGGAGCGGCTCCTCCAGCGTGCCGTCACGGAGGAGACCCAGCGCGCCACCCGCTCCAAGCGTCAGGTGGACGCCACCGCGCTGCTGGATCGGGGGCGGGCCGCACTCGACGACATCGCGGTGAACGCGGCCGAGGAGTACGCGGCGTATCTACGCGCGGTGGACGACGAGTCCGGTGCGCCGCGCCGCGATTCTGCGGTGCCCCCAGCGTTGCTGGCCGGGGTGTGCGGGGCCACCGCGTTCGCCGTCGACCTCGGGCAGGGGCTCTCCGCGGGCGCGTCGCTGGTGACCGGCGTCGCGGTGGTCGCCGCCGCGGGGGTCGCCATCGGCGCCAAGTCGATCACCCAGGGACGTCCGGGCGGGCAGGGGCAGTCCGGCAGTGCCGAACAGTTGAGGCAGCAGTGGCTGGAGGCGCTGGAGCGACGCGGGGTGCGTCCGTTCCTGGAGCAGCAGCGTGTGGTGACACCGCCTGCCACGCCGAGCCTGAAGAAGAGCTCGAAGTCCTCCGTACCGACGCAGGCGAAGCGCGGCGACCGCAGCGCCGCCGCCCGGCAACGGGCCGTGCTGGAGCAGTCGTTCGGCCTACTGCCACAGGACAGCGGGCCGTTCACCGGACGCCGCGGCCATCTGGCGCAGATCAGCCAGTGGGTGCAGCAGGGCCGCGCCGCCACCGAGAGCAAGCCGACCGTCGTGATGCTCCACGGCCCGACGGGCTCGGGCCGCAGCGCGCTCGCGGTGCGTGCCGCACGGCAGTTGAGCGACCAGTTCCGGGGCGCCTGTGTCGTCCCGCTGCGGGGCGGCGCCGTGAACGAACCGCCGATGTCCACCCGCGAGGCGCTGCTGCACATCCTCAACCGGCTCGGCGCGCCCCGCGAACACCTCCTGTTCCGCGAGCGGCCCAACCAGGAGCAGCACCTGCGGCGGTTGAGCGAGCAGTACCAGAAGCACCTCACCGATCTGCCCGCCGTGATCATCCTCGATGACGCCTCCGACCCCGAACAGGTGCGCACGCTCATCCCGGAACACTCCGAGAGCCTGGTCCTGGTGACCTCCGCCGCCCCCGTGGAACTCGGCTCCTCGGTTGCGCGGGTGCACACGCTGCCCGTCGAGGCGCTGGCCGAGGCGGACGCCCGGGAGCTGCTGCGGGAGCTCGCGGAGGACGGTGTGCCGGAGGATCCGCAATCCGCCGAACACGTACGGCAGTTGTGCGGCGGGCTGCCGCTGGCACTGACCGTCGCCGGATCCTCGCTGGGCTCGCGTACGCTGCGGCGGCTCGCCGACGACCTGGAGGCGTACGGTCCGGTGGATCCGGTGGAGCGGGCGCTGGCGTTGCGCTACCACGACCAGTCCGAGGTCTCCCGCCGCCTGCTGCGCCGTCTGGCGCTGGCCGGTCGGGCGAGCCTGGGCGCGGCGGCCGCCGGAGCGCTGCTCGCCACCGACGAGAAGGAGGCGGTGCGCAGGCTGGAGGAGTTGGCGAAGGCCGGGCTGATCGAGCATGTCCGCGGCACCCGGTACCGGCTGCACGACGTGGTCCGCGGCTTCGCGCACGCCAGGCTGCTGGACGAGGAGGAGCCGGGCGAGCAGACGGCCGCGCAGGAACGGCTGATCCGTACCTACTCGGAGCTGGCCGACTCGGTGATCCGCCTGGTCGACGGCAAGACCTCCACCCGTGCCGACACGTTCGTCAAGGGCGCGGTCGGCTCGCACGGCTTCCGCTCGCTCGACCAGGCGTTGCGCTGGCTGGACGACGAGTCGAGCTTCATCACGGCGACGCTGCGCAGCGCGGAGGGCGTCGACCAGGCGGCGGTGCTGCATCTGCTGGGCGCGCTGTGCGACTACTGCCTGCTGCGCGGCGATCTGTACCGGCTGGGCGAGATCAGCGAGTTGACGCAGGAGGTCGACCAGGGGCTGCTGGTGCGCTCGGTGCAGTGGCGTACCGGTATCGCGGCGCGGCAACTCGGCGAGTTGGACCGGGCGCGCTCCACGCTGACCTCGGTGGTCGACCTGTACTTCGAGGCCCAGCATCCGGCGGGCGCCGCCCGCGCGCTGTGCAGCCTCGGCATCACCCTGCACCACCAGGGCAACCTGCGGGAGGCGGCGGTCAAGCTGGGCGAGGCGCTTGAGCTGCAGAACACCGACGCGCTACGCGCCGACCGCGCCTGGACACAGCACGCCCTCGCCGCCGTGCTGCGCGATCAGGGCCGGGTCGAGGAGGCCCGCGAACTGCTGCTGACCGCGCTGGAGTTGCACCGCGAGAGCGAGAGCGTGCACGGGCAGGCATGGGCGCACATGCAGCTGGGGCAGGTCTACTTGCGGCTCGGTGATGTGGACAGCGCGCTCGGCGCGCTGCACGAGGCCCAGCGGGAGTACGAGGTCACCCACGACCAGCGCGGAACGGCGTGGACGCTGACGCAGCTCGCCCGCGCCGTGCTGGTGCGCGGCGCGGCGCCCGATGCCGTACAGGCGCTGCACGAGGCGCTGGGCAGGCACCGGGAGAACGAGGACGCGCGGGGCGAGGCCTGGACGCTGTACTACCTGGGCCAGGCGCAGGAGGAGGCGGGCGACGCGGACGCGGCGCTGCGCTCACTGGAGCGCGCCCGCACCATGTTCAACCGCATGCACGACGCCTACGGGCTGGCCTGCGCCCGCCACCACTCGGGCCGCCTCACCCGCGACCAGCGCGCCAAGCAGGTCGGAAACCTGCGCAACAGCGGCTTCGCCCGGCAGTTGCTGCAGGACGCCAGGCAGGACTTCCACAAGGTGGGCGTGCCGCATGGTGAGGCGTGGTCGTGCGTGGAGCTAGCGGTGATCGACGCCGGTAACGCCCGGGTCCCCGAGGCCCTGGAACTGACCGAGGAGGCCGGGCGCCTGTTCGTCACCATCGGCGACCGCCGCGGCGAGGACTGGGCGCGCTTCCTGCGCTGCACCCTGCTCCCGCTGGCCTCCGAGGCCGGCGCGAAGGCGGCCGAGGAGGACCTCGCCGACCTCCTGGCCTCCGACCACGACGGCCGCGACCCCGCCCTCCAGGAGTACGCGGAAGCCTGGTCCCTGCTCCTGCACCGCGGCATCCAGCCCGGCGAACCCTGGGAGATCTGGCGCCTGGGCATGACCCCGACCCGGGCGTCCCGCGACCGGTTGTCACTGGCGGCTACGGCGTAGGTCGAGGGCGCGACGGCGCGGCCCGCGCGGGGTTCGCGGGCGCGGCCGAGCGGGCCCAGGGGCCCGGCCCGGCTCACGGCCCCAGGCGGGGTCCGGGCACGGCCCGAGGGGGCTAGGGGCGGCAGCCCCGAGCGGGGTCCAGGGGCGCAGCCCCGAGCAGGGTTCGGGGCGGCAGCCCCGAGCGCGGGCCGGGGCCGCGGCCCCGGCACAAGGGGGTCCGGGGGCGCAGCCCCCGGAACTAACCCTCCTCACCCCCAGACTTCGAGGAGGGAACCTCCTCGAAGTCAATCTTCTGGAACTGCTTGTTCATGCTCTTCATCAAGAACCACACGGCAGCGCCGATGGCCGCGAAGACGACGAAGCCGATCAGGCCCGGCGTCACCTTGTTCTGGTCGAAGTCGGCGAGCTGGACGAGATGCGCGGCTGCCGGGGTGAAGGAAGCGTTCACGGGAGACATTGTCTACCCCGCCTCGCGGATGCCCGCGAAGAGGTCCGATTCCGGCAATGTGGTATCGACTCGCGACTTCGCGAGCTCGTAGTCCTCGGTCGGCCAGATCTCCTTCTGCACGTCCATGGGGACGTGGAACCAGAAGCCGTCCGGGTCGATCTGCGTGGCGTGCGCGAGCAGCGCCTTGTCCCGGATCTCGAAGAAGTCGGCGCACGGCACGTACGTGGTGATCTCCCGGTCCGGCCGGTCCATCTTGTCCCAGCGCTCCAGCCACTCCCCGTACGGCGACTCCAGGCCCCGCGCCAGCAGCCCCTCGTGCAGGGCGACGGTACGGACCCTGTTGAACCCCTGGTTGTAGTAGAGCTTCAGCGGCGTCCACGGCTCGCCCGCGTCCGGGTAGCGCTCCGGGTCCCCGGCCGCGTCGAAGGCCACCATCGAGATCTTGTGGGTCATGATGTGGTCGGGGTGCGGGTACCCCCCGTTCTCGTCGTACGTGGTGATCACATGCGGCCGGAACTCGCGGATCAGCTTGACCAGCGCGCCCGCGGCCTCGTCAACATCCTGCAGCCCGAAGCAGCCCTCCGGCAGCGGCGGCAGCGGGTCGCCCTCGGGCAGCCCGGAGTCGACGAAGCCGAGCCACGCCTGCTTGACGCCCAGGATCTGGCGGGCCTCGTCCATCTCCTTGGCCCGCACCTCGTGAATGTGCTCCTCGATATAGGGATCGCCCTGGAGCTTGGGGTTCAGCACGGAACCGCGCTCGCCACCGGTACAGGTGGCCACCAGCACGTCCACGCCGTCGGACACGTACTTGGCCATCGTCGCCGCGCCCTTGCTGGACTCGTCGTCGGGATGCGCGTGCACGGCCATCAGTCGCAGCTGATCGGTCAAGGCAAAGGTCCTTACGGTGAAGGATTGGCTACGGGAGTGGGGTCAGTACGTCTAGCAACGCCCTCTATAGTGACCGACGCGGGGGCCTGAATAATTCCGTAGCCCCCTCGCAGGAGGATCGATCATGAGCGCCGTGCGTGACCGGTTGCCCGAGGGGCGTTACGGGCGCACGGACAGCGCCCGCACCAACCGGCGGCTGAAGCTGCTCGGCGCGGTGCTGGGCGGGGCGCTTGTGCTCGGCCTGGGCATCGGTGGCTGGTGGTACCTGTCCACCAACACCGTCAGCGGCCAGGTCGTCACCTTCGACGTGCTCTCCGACACCGAGGTGCGGGCCCATCTGGAGGTCCACAAGGACAGCGGGCAGACCGCCGTGTGCACCCTGCGCTCACAGGCCGCCGACCAGTCCGAGGTGGGCCGCAAGGACGTGACGGTCGGCGGTTCCGCGTCGACCGTGGACACCACCGTGACGATCCGCACCACGGCCCGCGGAACCACCGCGGAACTCCTCAGCTGCCAGGCCGCTGACCAGCACTGACGCCCTCGGCGCGGCCCCGGCTGTGGCCGGAATTTAACAGCTTCCTTCTCCCGGTCGCCGCCGGTAATTGTTACGCTCGTGGTTTCGCCCATCCGCACAGGCGCAGGCCGTCGGAAGGGCGTTAAGTGCATCTGGAACCAGCTGGAACGAGCCGGAGCCAGGCAGTAGGACTGAAGACAAGCAGCACCAAGTAAGCAGCAAGCCGAGTACCGACGAGGAGCACCTGTGACCCAGACCAGCGACAACGTCACCTGGCTGACCCAGGAGGCGTACGACCAGCTCAAGGCCGAGCTGGAGCACCTGTCGGGTCCCGCCCGCGCCGAGATCGTGGCCAAGATCGAGGAAGCGCGTCAGGAAGGCGACCTCAAGGAGAACGCCGGTTACCACGCCGCGCGCGAGGACCAGGGGAAGCTTGAGCTGCGGATCCGCCAGCTGACCCAGTTGCTCCAGCACGCCAAGGTCGGCGAGGCGCCCGCGGACAACGGCGTCGTCGCCCCCGGCATGGTGGTCACGATCGCCTTCGACGGGGACCCCGACGACACCCTGACCTTCCTGCTGGGCTCGCGCGAGGGCATCTCCTCGGACATCGACACCTACTCGCCGCAGTCCCCGCTGGGATCGGCGGTCAACGGCAAGAAGGCCGGTGACGACGCCTCGTACGAGCTGCCGAACGGCAAGAAGGCGTCGGTGAAGATCCTCGACGCCAAGCCGTACGGCGCCTGAGCCAACGCGTACGGCGAAGCCCCGGACCCCCCGTGCGGTCCGGGGCTTCGCCGTCAGCCGAGGGCGGGGGGCGAAGCCCCCGAAGAATCGCTCGTCCACGGGGGCCTGGGGGCGAAGCCCCCAGAAAACCCGCTCGCCCACCCCGCGGGAGGCGGTTCGCTACGCCGTCGCCGAGCGGTACTTGCGTACCGCGAGAGTGCGGAAGACCGCGATGATCACGACGGACCAGAGCAGCGACGCCAGCGCCGGGTGCTCCATGGGCCAGGCGTGCGAGACCGCGCCCTGCGGGTTGCCGAACAGCTCGCGGGCCGCCTGCACGGTGGCGCTGAACGGATTCCAGTCGGCGACATGCCGCAGGAACGCCGGCATGTTCGCGGTTGGCACGAACGCGTTGGAGACGAACGTCAGCGGGAACAGCCAGATCAGCCCGCCCGAGGTGGCCGCCTCCGGGGTCCGTACCGACAGCCCGATCAGCGCCCCGATCCACGAGAAGGCGTAGCCCAGCAGGAGCAGCAGCCCTATCCCGGCCAGCGCCTTGGGGAAGCCGTCGTGGATCCGCCAGCCGACGATCACCGCGACCACGATCAGCACCAGCATGGTCAGCGCCGTCTGCACCAGATCCGCGAGCGTACGTCCGGTGAGCACCGCGCCGCGTGACATCGGCAGCGAACGGAATCTGTCGATCAGCCCCTTGTGCATGTCGTCGGCGATGCCCGCACCCGCGCCCGCCGTGGCGAACGTCACCGTCTGCGCGAAGATGCCCGCCATCAGGTACTCGCGGTAGACGGAGGGGTCGTTGCCCGGGTGGCCGGGCACCGGTATCGCGCCGCCGAACACATAGCTGAACAGCACGACGAACATGATCGGCTGGACCAGGCCGAAGATGACGACCTCGGGGATCCGCACCATGCGGATCAGATTGCGCTTGGCGACCACCAGGGAGTCGCGTACGGCCTGGGCCGGGCCGCCGGAGGGGCGCGGGGCGCGGGTGTGGGTCACGGTCTCGGCGGTGGCGGTCACTTGGCGGCCTCCTCGGCTTCGCGCGCGCTGCCGCCCGCGGCGGCGTTCCCTGTCGGGGCGGTCCCCTTTTCGGCGTTCTGCGCGTCGGCGCTCTGTGCGTCGGCGCTCTCCGGTTCGGCGCTCCCGGCTTCCGCGACGTGGCCGGTGAGCGCGAGGAACACATCGTCCAGGGTGGGGCGGCGCAGTCCGATGTCGTCGATCTCGATGCCCTGGGTGTCGAGTTCGCGGATGACCTCCGCGAGGAGTTTCGCCCCGCCCGCGACGGGGACGGTGACGCGCCGGGTGTGCCGGTCCACCGTCGCCTCGCTCTTGTTGAGTCCCTTGGCGCTGAACCTGCGCAGGATGGCCGTCGCCGGTTCGATCATCTTCGGTTCCTGGACGACGACTTCGACGCGTTCGCCGCCGGTGCGGGCCTTGAGTTGGTCGGAGGTGCCGCGTTCGATGACCTTCCCGTGGTCGATCACCGCGATGTCGTGCGCGAGGCGGTCCGCCTCCTCCAGGTACTGGGTGGTGAGCAGCAACGTGGTGCCGCCGGAGACCAGTTCCTGGATGACCTCCCACAGCTGCTGGCGGTTGCGCGGGTCCAGGCCGGTGGTCGGCTCGTCCATGAACATCACCGGCGGCTGGACGACCAGCGCCGCGGCCAGGTCGAGACGGCGGCGCATACCGCCGGAGTAGGTCTTGGCGGGCCGGTCGGCCGCGTCGGCGAGGTTGAAGCGCTCCAGCAGTTCACCGGCGCGGGCTTTGGCGACCCGGGAACTCATCTGGTAGAGCTGGCCGACCATCTGGAGGTTCTCCCGGCCGGTGAGGTACTCGTCGACGGCGGCGAACTGGCCGGACAGGCCGATGGAGCGGCGCACTTCGTTGGGGTGTTTGAGGACGTCTATGCCCGCTACGGCGGCGCGGCCGCTGTCCGGCCGTAGCAGCGTGGTCAGAACCCTTACGGCGGTGGTCTTCCCGGCACCGTTGGGGCCGAGCAGACCGAGCACGGTGCCTTCGGGGACGTCGAGGTCGACGCCGTCCAGCGCCCGTACGTCGCCGAAGGTCTTCACCAGGCCTTCGGCATAAATGGCACCTGGCATAGGAATAACTCCCTGGGTGTGGGCTGTGTATTCGGCCTGTTCGCGGTGAGCGCGGTGCTTCACCAGAGGCGGCGACACCAGCGGCTGCCGCGGCGCCATGTGCCACCTTCGCCCCGAATGCCGGGTGTCGCGACCCAGCACGGCAGCATTGCGATGCATCGCGAGTATTCCAGCTCGCGATATATCGCGTCAACCTCGTCGCGTCGTCCGTGCGCGTACGCAGCCCAAACCCTCAGCCGATGACGGTGTACCCCGCCTCGCCCAGCGCCTGAGCCACCCGCGCGCAGTGCTCTGGCCCCTTCGTCTCCAGATGCAGCTCCACCTCCGCCTCCGTGAGACCCAGGCGCGGATCGGTCCGCACATGGCTCACATCCAGGACGTTAGCGTCCACCTCTGACAACACCCCCAGGAGCAGCGCCAACGCCCCCGGCCGGTCGGTCAGCCGCAGCCGCAGCGACAGGTAGCGCCCGGCCGCCGCCATGCCGTGGGTCAGGATCCGCTGCATCAGCAACGGGTCCACGTTCCCGCCCGACAGCACCGCGACCACCGGCCCCTCGAAGGCCTCCGGCTCGCTCAGCAGCGCCGCCACCGGGCTCGCCCCGGCGGGCTCCACCACCAACTTCGCCCGCTCAAGACACAGCAGCAGCGCACGGGACAGCGCATCCTCGGAGACCGTGCGGACCTCGTCCACCAGCTCGCTGATGATCCGGAACGGAACGTCGCCCGGCCGCCCGACCTTGATGCCGTCGGCCATGGTGGACGGCGCGTCGATGGCGACCGGCCGCCCGGCCTCCAGCGAGGGCGGATACGCCGCCGCGCCCGCCGCCTGCACGCCCACCACCCGAACGTCCGGCCGCAGCGCCTTGACCGCCACCGCGATCCCGGCCGCGAGACCGCCGCCGCCGATGCCGACGACGATGGTGCGCACCTCCGGGCACTGCTCCAGGATCTCCAGGCCCACCGTGCCCTGACCGGCCACCACGTCCGGATGGTCGAACGGATGGATGAAGACCGCTCCGGTGGCGTCGGCGTACTCCTTGGCGGCGCGCAGCGTCTCGTCCACCACCTGCCCGTACAGCCGGACTTCGGCGCCGTAGTCGCGAGTGGCCGCCACCTTCGGCAGCGGAGCGCCGACCGGCATGAACACGGTGGCCCGCACCCCGAGCAGCGCGGCCGCCAACGCCACGCCCTGTGCGTGGTTGCCCGCGCTGGCCGCCACCACACCGGCCGCCCGCTCCTGCTCGGACAGGCCCGCGATCCGGACGTACGCGCCGCGCAGCTTGAAGGAACCGGTGCGTTGCAGGTTCTCGCACTTGAAATGGACCGGTGCGCCAACCAGCGCGGACAGATGGCGGCTCCCCTCCAGGGCGGTGACCCGGGCCACGCCCGACAGCGTCTTCTGGGCGGTGCGCACGTCGTCGAGAGTGACGGAAGCAGACTTGTCGACCATGCGGCCAAGCATGGCACTCAGGTGCCCGGACGCAGTACGGATGCAGTAGGGAACCTGGACGAATGCGGTAGGAATGAGCGGCTGTCCGGCTGTCGGACCATATGTTTGGGCTGCGGGGGTACGGGGAATACACCGTCCGCGTACCCTTCCGACATGCCGACCTCCGTTGACATGACATCTGCCGCACTTTTCGAGCGCCTTCAGCATCAGGTCGCCCTCTTCGCGCGGCGCGCGGAGCAGACCCGCCTCGGTGGTGTGGGCAAGGCCCGCAACTCGATGGACCGTGCGGCCTATCTGCTACTGAACCGGCTCGACCGGGAAGGCCCCATGGGCGTCAAGGCGCTCGCCGAGGGCATGGGAATCGACTCCTCCACGGTGACCCGCCAGGTGGCACCACTGGTCGAGTCCGGGCTGGTCAAACGGACCTCCCATCCTGAGGACGGCCGCGCCGTCGTCCTGGCGCTCTCCCCGCGCGGCCGCGGCCGCCTGGAGGAGGTAAGGGCCTCACGGTGCGCACTGATGGAGGTCGTCACCGACGGCTGGACACAGGACGAGCGGGAGCAGTTCTGCGACCTGCTCTCCCGCTTCAATATCGCCCTCTCCGACTACCACGCCGCCTCGGGGGTCGGGGAGTCGTAGCGGTCCGCGGCGGCGCTCCGGCGCCTTCGCGGACGCGGCGCCGCCGCGCACGGTGCGCGGACGGCGGCCCGGTCGTGGAGACCGCCGGACAAGGCAACGGGGGAAGGCCATACGCCGTGCGGCGCCGCAGCCGCACGGCGTACCTCTTGACCGCCCCGCACCGCGTGCCGTCCCATAGCGTGCAAAGCGTGCAGGCACCTGGGCCGGGGGAAGCATGGTGGGAGCGCGCCGCGAGGCTCAAGAGCACCGCAGGGCCCGGGAGTTCGAGGCGTTCACCGCGGGCGCGGCGGGGCGGCTGCTGCACGCCGCCACCCTGCTGACCGGCGACCCCGCCGAAGGCGAACGGCTACTGGTGGCCGCGCTGGCACGCACCTACGCCGACTGGTTCCGGATGCGCGGCGAGGACCCGTACGTCCATACCCGCGAGGAGCTGGCCACCCGGTTCGCGCACCGCGCCTGGCACTACCGGCGACCGCGCGGCGGCCTGCTCGACCGGCTCGCGCCGCAGGAGCGGTTGGTGCTGGTGCTACGACTCTACGAGGGCGTGGCCGAGGAACAGGCCGCGGCCCAGCTCGGACTGCCCGCGGAACGGCTGCGGACCGTCTACCTGCGGGCGATGGCGGCGATGCGGAGCCGGGCGTGACGGAAGCGGTCAGCGGCCGGTTGCCGGACCGCAAGGAGGTCGAGGTCCGACGGATGCTGGAGGTACCGCATCCGCCGGTCCCCGCCGATCTGGCCGAGCGGGCGGCGGCCGTGGGCCGCCGCCTGCTCCGACGCCGACGACTTCTGCGTCTCGCCCTGTGCGCCGTGCTGCTGGCAGCAGCGGTGGCCTTTGCCGTCTGGGCAGCGACCAAGTGGCCGACTCCGCCACCGACCAACGTCACGCCTCCGCTGCGGAGTTGGTAAGCGCCGACGCCTCCGACGGGGTCGTCTTTGGCGCGGTGTTGCAGTGGGTTCCGGACCCCGACCCGGCGCCGCCGAAAAGGGGCGTCAGCCCTACCCCAGCGCCTCGGTCAGGTCCGCCAGAAGATCGTCGACGGACTCGATGCCCACCGACAGCCGGACCAGGTCAGACGGCACCTCCAGGGCGGAACCCGCCACCGAGGCGTGCGTCATCCGGCCCGGGTGCTCGATCAGCGACTCCACACCGCCCAGGGACTCACCGAGGGTGAACAGCTTCGCGCGGTTGCAGACCCCGACGGCCGCCTCCTCGCCTCCCGCGACCCGGAACGAGATCATTCCGCCGAACGCCCGCATCTGCTTGGCCGCGACATCGTGACCGGCGTGCCCGGCCAGCCCCGGGTAGAACACCTGGGTCACCTTGGGGTGGTTGACCAGCATCTCCGCGACCCGGGCGGCGTTGGCGCTGTGCCGGTCCATGCGCACCGCCAGCGTCTTGATGCCGCGCATCACCAGCCAGGCGTCGAACGGCCCGGCCACCGCGCCCATCGCGTTCTGGTGGTACGCGAGCTGCTCGCCGAGCTCGGCGTCGGTAGTGACCAGCGCACCGCCGACGACGTCGGAGTGCCCGCCCATGTACTTGGTGGTGGAGTGCACGACGACATCGGCGCCGAGCGCCAGCGGCTGCTGGAGGTAGGGGCTGGCGAAGGTGTTGTCTACGACGAGGCGCACGCCCGCGCCGTGCGCGATGTCGGCGAGCGCCGCGATGTCCGTGATGCCGAGCAGCGGATTGCTGGGCGTCTCAACCCAGATGAGCTTGGTGTTGGGCCGCAGTTCGGCCCGTACCGCCGCCGGGTCGGAGGTGTCGGCCACCGACCACTGCACGCCCCACCGCTCAACGACCTTGCTGAACAGGCGGAACGTTCCGCCGTAGGCGTCGTTCGGGATCACCACGTGGTCGCCGGGCACGAGGACGGTGCGCAGCAGGCAGTCCTCCGCGGCCAGTCCGGACGCGAAGGCGAGGCCACGTCGGCCGCCCTCCAGGGCAGCGAGGTTCTCCTCCAGGGCGGTCCTGGTCGGGTTGGCCGACCGGCTGTACTCGTAGCCGCCGCGAAGGCCGCCCACTCCGTCCTGCTTGTAGGTGGACACCTGGTAGATGGGGGTGACGACGGCGCCGGTCTGCGCGTCGGCCGGCTGCCCCGCGTGGATGGCGAGGGTCTCGAAACTCTGATGCCGCTCGGTGTGCTGGTCACTCATGTGCCCGAGCGTAATGCGCCGAGGCCCATGCTCTGCCCCGGAATCCTCTGGTCCGCCGCGACGTTGTCGTGGTGAGCGTACGTAGTGAGGAGATCAGCCGATGTTCCTGAACCGCTTCAAGACGAAGCTGCCCACCGCCGAAGAGGCGCTGCCCGGCCGCGACCAGCCGGAATTCACCGTCCCCGACCGGCACACGGTCCTGGGCAAGCCGCTGCTGGGCCCCTACCCCGAGGACCTGCAGGTGGCGGACTTCGGGCTGGGCTGCTTCTGGGGCGCGGAGCGCCGCTTCTGGCAGACCCCGGGCGTGTGGACGACCCTCGTCGGCTACCAGGGCGGCCACACCCGCAACCCCTCCTACGAGGAGGTCTGCAGCGGCCACACCGGCCACACCGAAGCGGTCCGGGTCGTCTTCGACCCGGCCCTCGTCTCCTACGAGCAGCTGCTCAAGGTCTTCTGGGAGTCCCACGACCCCACCGAGGGTTTCCGCCAGGGCAACGACATCGGCACCCAGTACCGCTCCGCGATCTACACCCACTCCCCCGCCCAGCAGGCCGCCGCCACCGCCTCCCGCGACGCCTACCAGCCCGTCCTCACCAAGGCCGGCTACGGCCCGATCACCACGGAGATCACCCCCGCGAGCCCGTTCTACCCGGCCGAGCCCTACCACCAGCAGTATCTCGACCGCAACAAAACCGGGTACTGCGGGATCGGCGGGACGGGCGTCGCGTGCCCGATCGGGGTGGCCCCGGCGGACGGCTAGCGGTCATCGGCGGCTGACGGGTCGCCAGGGGCGGTGCGTCCGAACGGCAGGTTCGGAGTGCGTTGTTTGCACGCTTCATATATGTCTGAGTGGTGATCAGTGACGCTCAGTTGTGACTTGACAGCTGAGTGTCGCCGGGATCGCGTTGTCCCTCCCCCACAGCCAAGGGAAGCCTCATGACTGACACGCTCAGACGCGCGACCGTCACCGCCGCCACCGGCCTCGGCCTGTGCCTGACCCTTCTGCCCATCGGACAAGCACAGGCGCACGACGGGATCCGCGTCCCGTGCAACGACATCGCCGCCCTGAAGGCGGCCATCAACAAGGCGAATGCCAGCGGCGTCGGCAGCATCGCCCTTGCCCCTCGGTGCG
>JBEYJY010000025.1:0-118563 GCA_040631425.1 Streptomyces sp. NPDC020096 | reverse complement strand
CCAACAGACCGCCGGCCGCGGGACCAGCAGATTCCGCCCACACCCACACCATCAGGCGACGACAGAACAACTCAAAGACTCACGAACCGCCCTCTCACAGTCGGGCCACGCGCGTGCCTCACACAACCGGCGGCCGTAGGCGCAGCCATGCGTACGCCTGATGGCTGATCTGCGGTCGCTGTTGGGTCACTTGTCGATCGAGTAGCGGTCCCCGTAGACCTTCCAGGCCAGCGGCGGGCGAAGATCGAAGTTGCCCTGCTGTAGGAAGACCCGCTGCTCCGTGTCCACCCGGCTGGTTTCGCTGTGCGCCGCCTCGTCCTTCATCGCGGCCTTACGGGCGTCAAGGAAGGCGTTGAGATAAGTGGTCTGGTTGCCGCCCTGCGCAGGGACCTTGGCCTTGCTCATGGCCTTCTTGCGGATCCCGCTGAAGCTGTCGCCTTCGTCGCCAGGCCCGTGCATCACGATCGCGTCGTAGTAGATGAACTGTCCGAGCGCGCCCAGCCCGTCCTGCTTGGCCTGCTGTACGGCGGGGTTGAAGTAGATCCGGTCGCGTTCGTCGTTCTGCGCCTGCTGGAAGTCCGGGTCGGCGGCGGCCGCGCGCCAGGCGTTGACGAAGCCCTGTCCCAGACCTGCGTGCGAGTCGGTGCCGTTGACCTTGCGCAGTGCCGGGAGGAACGCGGCCAGCGCGTTGTCGGGCTTGTTCGCGGTGTAGGCCTCGACGAGTTGCAGCATGTCGCCAGTCCCGGAACAGAAGCCGATGATCCCGCCGGTGTAACCGCGTCCGTCGCCGATGTCCTCGATGTACTTGTACTGCGCCTTCCAGTCGAGGGAGGAGTTCTCGGCGCTGGAGACGAGTTGCATCGCGATGTCCTTCTCATGCGGGTCGTCGAGACCCGCCGCTGCGTCGGCATGGGCCATATCTGCCGCGCTCGCCGAAGCGCCGGGGCGGTCGGTCGGCGTCGGTTCCGCCGCGTTGCCGATCCCTATCAGGCCGATCGGGGCCGCCACCACCGCGAGCAGGCCCGTGGCCATGAGCAACCTCCGCCGGACCGCAGGACGCTGAGCGTGCACGTGCGACATGTTCCGTTTCCCTTCAGTGAATTACGTAAGCAACTGTGCGCAAGGCATGGCGTGAGGGCGTGATGGGTGTGACACGCCGAGGTGATCGCCAAGATGCGATGGGGGCTTGGACGCGCACTGGACGCGTCCGGTGACCGGTCAGCCCGCGCAAGTGCCGGAGTCGGTCCAGACGTCCTGGCCGTTGTGTCCGGGGACGTCACCTTGCGTCCACCACTTAGCGGTCCAGGTCCGGCCGCCGTAGGAGACCCTGGTTCCGCCGACGTAGGCAGTCTCATGCGACCAGGCAGGTGCTGAACACCCTGAGCCGGTGGGGGACGCGGTGGGCGGAGCGGTTGCGGTGGGCGTGGCCGTCGGGGCGGGTGTCGGCTTCGCTGTGGGGGACGAGGTCGGCGTCGGCGCGGGGTTCGGCGTCGGGCCGCCGGAGCCCGGTGGGCATTGGGACATCGAGATCGGCTTGAAGTTCGGATCGGTCGGGCTGAGGGGCGTACCCGCGGGCATGATGTCCAGGTGTACGTCCGTCACCCCCGAGCAGAGGTTTTCGCCGAGGGCGGCGAACGCTCCGGCTGACAGGTCGATGCACCGGTGGGCCGGATCGGTAAACGGCCCGCGGTCGTTGATCTTCACGGTGACCGTGTTCGCGCTGTGCTTGTCCGTCACCTTCACCACCGTGCCGAACGGCAGATCCCGGCTGGCCGCCGTCATCAACGCCGCGTGGAACGGCTCCCCGCTGGCCGTGGCGGCGCCCTCGACATGTTCGTCCGTTGCCCCGTACCAGGAGGCGACGCAGTCCGCCGCTCCGGTGCTCGGCGTGTTCGCGGCCTGCGCCGCGCGAGTCACGCCCAGAGCCGCGCCGGCCACCAGCACGGATGCGGCTCCGACCAGGGGTACGAGCTTTCTGCGTCGCTTGTGCCGTTGCGGCATGCGGGTCCTTTCGACGGGCTCGGCCGACTCGATGCGGGCCTGACCGTTCCGGAACCCGCCGTACATTTGTACGGCCCCCAACCGGCGGTAACTGCGCACATCCCCCAGGGAGTTCGCCTCATCAGTCGTCGTTATGGCCTTCTTGAGGATCAGTTAAGAAAACGGTTTCGGCCAACGCCTCGGGAGGCCGCTCGCCTTGCCGAGCCGCCGAGTACCAGAGGCATTACAAGGCGCACCGTCCCCACAGGGCCCGGAACCAACTGCCACCCGATACCCAGGAACAACGGCCCCCAGTACAGGACTCCACCACCCGCCACGTCCTACGTACACGCGTCCTCGGTAGCGTGGTCAACGAGCACCGATACGCCGCTTGACCACCGGCGATGACTATCGGAGCCCCACAGGTTGGAGACCCGACGCAGTGCGACTCGTGACGCGGTATCCGGTCACGCTGTCACGGATACACAAGCCCCCGGATGGTCGGGCGGGGGGCGGCAGTGTGTGAGGCTTCTGGCACCGCTGGGGCGGAAGAGCGGAGATTGCCGCAAGGGCCGTTCGCCGGGGCGTGATCAGTGCTTGCCGCGTCGGGGAGCGAGATCACGGATGCGGTCGATCAAGCCCACTCCGGGAGACACGAGCTTCGCGGCCTGTGGGGTGTCGGGGAGGTGCGGGTGAGGCTGTGTCGGGGCGATCTTCTTGGCGCGACGGACCTTCTGACCGAGTTCCCGCAGGGTCTCGGCGGAGCAGGCTGCCCGCAGTTTGGGGTAGACGGTCTGCTCCTCGATGAGAACGTGGTCGGTCACCTGGGTGATGAGTCGGAGGAGTAGACGGGTGAAGTCCTGCTCGTCAGGCGCCTTGCTGATCAGGGCCTGGAGGGTCTTCTCGATCTCCGCGAGGTCCGCGACTTCCTTTCCGGCCAAGCGTTCGCCGTCTGTCACGTGGTGGCGTACGGCAGGGTAGAGGTATTCCTTCTCAGCCACCGTGTGGCGGACCAGTTCCTGCGTCACCTGGTCGACGAGCTCTTTGCGCTTTGCGCTACCGGGGGATGACGACCGGATGTCGTCGAACAGCCGTTGCACCCCGCGGTGGTCGGCTGTCAGCTCCGAGATGACGTCCGGGGCCTGCGCCATGCCGGCTTCCTTCCCTTCGCCGTCCGACTCTGATGTGGCCTGGTGATCTCTTCCCCACGGATGTCAAGGAGAACCTGCCTCACGGTATCGCGCGCCGGGCTGAGAGCTCGCAGGGCTGCGGGTGGGCTGCCTCTCACGGTTCTCGTACAGGGCGTCAAGAGCGACAAAACCGGTCGGCTCATATCCATGCGACCGGAATATTTGACGTCCCATTAGTGAACTCAGGAGCACGAAGCTGACGGCTCCGGATGCGCTACGCCGGGTTCGACTTCGGCGTATGCGGTTACCCATCCCCCGGAACGGCGAGATGAGCGATGCGGGAGCGTGGTGCATGTTGGGGCGCAGGAAGAAGGCGAGGATTGAGGCCAAGGCCCGCGAGACCGCGCTGATGGGCTTCGAGGCGCTCGACAGGCGCCTACCCGCTGCTGAACTGGCCAGGGAACTGTTGCGCAAGGCGTTTCCGGACCACTGGTCCTTCCTGCTGGGTGAGCTCGCCCTCTACAGCTTCGTGGTGCTGGTCCTGACGGGCACTTACCTTACGCTTTTCTTCAACCCGAGCATGAGCGAGAGCGTCTACCACGGCATCTACGTACCCCTGCAAGGCCTGCGGGTCTCGGACGCCTACTCCTCCACGCTGGACATCAGCTTCGACGTCCGGGGCGGACTGCTGATCCGGCAGATCCACCACTGGGCGGCGCTGGTCTTCATCGCCGCCATCGGGGTGCACATGCTGAGGATCTTCTTCACCGGCGCGTTCCGCAGGCCCCGGGAGATCAACTGGACCGTCGGGCTGACTCTCTTCGTCCTCAGCCTGTTGGAGGGCTTTTGCGGCTACTCGCTCCCCGACGATCTGCTGTCCGGGACCGGATTGCGCACGGCGAACACCATCGTGCTGTCCATCCCCCTCGTCGGAACGTATTTGAGCTTCTTCCTCTGGGGTGGCCCGTACCCGGGCCATGCGATCATCCCCCGGCTCTACATCGTCCACGTACTTTTCGTCCCGGGCCTACTGATCGCATTCGTCGCCGCACATCTGTTCCTGGTGGTCTACCTCAAGCACACACAGTGGTCGGCGCAGGGAAAGACGAACCGCAATGTCGTCGGGCAGCCGATGTTCCCCAACTTCATGGCGAAGTCGAGCGGCCTGTTCATGATGGTCTTCGGAGTACTGACCGTGCTGGGGACGGTGGCTCAGGTCAATCCGATCTGGACCTACGGCCCCTACGTGCCCGACCAGGTGACCACTAATGCCCAGCCCGACTGGTACGTCGGATTCCTCGAGGGCGCGCTGCGGATCATGCCACCGTGGGAGAACAACGTAGTCGGCCACACCCTCATGTGGAACGTCCTCATCCCCGCAGTGCTCCTCCCAGGCCTGCTGTTTCTGGCGCTCTACCTCTACCCGGTCTTCGAGAAGTGGGTGACCGGTGACCTGATGGAGCATCACCTTCTGGACCGGCCGCGGAACCGACCGACCCGCACCGGCTTGGGAGTCGCCGCGGTTGTCTTCTACGGCGTGCTGTTGATGGCCGGTGGCAACGACGTGATCGCCTACAGCTTCCGTTGGTCCATCAACGCACTGACGTGGATCTTCCGGGTCGCCGTGATCGTCGGCCCGGTGATCGCGTTCATGGTCGGCAAACGGATCTGCCTGGCCTTGCAAGCTCACGACCGTGAGCTGCTCGAAGAGGGCCGCGAAACCGGCAAGGTGATTCAGGATGTCGCCGGCGCGATCAGCGAGCGCAACCGTCCGGTCTCCGCACAGGATCGCTACCGTCTGGTGGTCCGCGAGATGCCCCGGCCTCTGGTACGTCCTGCGGACGAGGCGTCACGGAGGCACCGAATCCGGGCGGCGCTGAGCGCCTGGTACTACCGGGACCGCGTGGAGATGCCAACGACCGATGAGGAGAAGCTGCAGATTACCGGCAAGTTGGTTGACCCCGTAGCCGGTTCCCACGAATCGGCCAGCTGACGCGGTCCGCAGGGCGCTCTGGCAGTGACATCCACCCCTCGCTGCCACCGCCGCGCCTCGTGTCAGTCGTCGCGTCCGTTGAACTGGAAGACCATGCCCACGACGCCCGCGAGCAAGATACCGAAGGCGATGATGAACAGCCACAGGCCGTAGATGATGCCGAGGCCGAGCAGGGCGAAGCCGAATCCGGTCATCGGGGGGTAGCCGCTGTGCGGGGGGAAGAAGTCCAGCACTCCGGCGCGATCCCGGACTTCGGAATCTTGCCGGTCTTCCGCCCGCCGCCCCTTGCGCTTGTAGGTCATGGTGAAGAAGAACGAGATGACCGACGCCATGAGGAAGGACACCGTAAGCGCCGCAACTCCAGCCGGCTCCCTGGCGAACCAGATGTAGATGACGTCGGTGGTCAGGAAGAACCCCGCCACGCCGGCGAACAGGTACGCCTCGGCTTTCATTCGCTCTGCTCTCCCAGGGTGTCAGCAGTGGGCATGACCGTGCCAGTCGTTCGAGGCCTGAGCTGCGGCACTTCGGGATGGTGAAGGTCGAAGGCGGGGGAATCGGAACGGATGCGCGGCAGGGAGTGGAAGTTGTGGCGAGGCGGCGGACAGGAGGTAGCCCACTCCAGGGAGCGTCCGAAACCCCAAGGGTCGTCGGCCTCGACCTGCGGAGCGTACTTCGTGGTCTTCCATACGTTGTACAGGAAGGGGAGGGTGGACAGTCCGAGCAGAAAGGCGCCGATGGAGGAGATGGTGTTGAGGACGGTGAAGCCGTCAGTGGCGAGGTAGTCCGCGTAGCGGCGTGGCATTCCCTTCTCACCCAGCCAGTGCATGACGAGGAAGGTGGTCTGGAAGCCAACGAACAGCGTCCAGAAATGGATCTTCCCGAGCCGTTCGTCGAGCATCCGGCCGGTCCACTTCGGCCACCAGAAGTAGAACCCCGCGAACGTGGCGAACACGATGGTTCCGAACAGTACATAGTGCAGATGGGCGACAATGAAGTACGAGTCGGTGACGTGGAAGTCAATCGGCGGGGAAGCGATCAGCACACCGCTGAGGCCACCGAGGAGAAACGTCACCAGAAAGCCGATCGACCACAGCATGGGGGTCTCGAACGACAGGCTGCCGTTCCACATCGTGCCGATCCAGTTGAAGAACTTGACCCCGGTCGGCACCGCGATCAGGAAGGACATCAGGGAGAAGAACGGCAGCAGCACCATGCCGGTGGCGAACATATGATGGGCCCACACGGCGGCCGACAGCATGGTGATGGCGGCCGTCGCACCCACCATACCGACGTAACCGAAGAGCGGTTTGCGGCTGAAGACGGGGAAAATCTCGCTGACCACGCCAAAGAACGGCAGAGCCACGATGTAGACCTCGGGATGGCCGAAGAACCAGAACAGGTGCTGCCAAAGGATCGCCCCGCCGTTCGCCGCGTCGAAGACATGCGACCCGAACTTACGGTCCGATTCCAGAGCCAGCAGCGTCGCGGTCAGCACCGGGAAAGCAAGCAGCGCCAGGATCGAGGTGAACAGAATGTTCCAGGTGAAGATCGGCATCCGGAACATCGTCATGCCCGGCGCGCGCAGGCAGACGATGGTGGCGATGAAGTTCACCGAGCCCAGGGTCGTGGACAGACCCGCCGCCACCAGCCCCATCGCCCACAGGTCGCCCCCGGCTCCCGGAGTGCGGATGGCACCGTTCAACGGCGCGTAGGCGAACCATCCGAAGGGCGCCGCACCGCCGGGGACGAGAAATCCGGAGACCACCATCAGCCCGCCGAAGAGGAAGAGCCAGTAGGTCAGGGCGTTCAGCCGGGGAAAGGCGACGTCCGGCGCACCGATCTGCAAGGGCATCACCGCGTTGGCGAAACCCGCGAACGTCGGGGTGGCGAACAGCAGCATCATGACGGTGCCGTGGATCGTGAACAGCTGGTTGTACTGCTCCTCCGTGAAAAACTGCAGGCCCGGCCGGGCCAGCTCGGCCCGCATCAACATGGCCAGGATTCCGGCCAGCATGAAGAAGCTGAACGAGGTGGCCAGGTACATGTTGCCGATCGTCTTGTGATCGGTGGTCGTCAGGTACTTCCTGAGTCTCTTTCCCGTGTTGACCCGCGGGTTTTCCAACTCCTCGTCGGGATTCTGCCGCGTACCCTCGTGCAGTTGCGACATCGCTTCTCCTGAACGCCCGTTGGCGACCTGACGGACATAGGGGAAGCCGTCAGCATGCCCAGCTGCCTAGCCTTGGCTATCCGATCACAAAACTCACGCTCATCCATTGAGACCACGCGTGTCGTCTCGTAAGGGTGGTGACACCCCTTCACCGGTGTGAACCCGAATCGCGTGTCAGCGCGGGAGAGCACCAGGCTTCCCACCGGGCCCGAGTGCGGCTCCCTGGCCCGCCTAGGCCGTTTTGCCGGGGCGATCAACGGTTCTGCGCGGTAGTGGCACCGGGCGGCCAGCGAACCGTGTCGTTCACCCGCCCGCGTACGGCGACCGCCGTAGCCCGGAAGGAGTGACGATGACGGCGAGCACAGCGGACCACGAACTTCCTGCGCTGCTACCGCATCCGCTACGGCAGTAGGCGCCGCTGGCCGATGGCGAGCGGGGCGTCCTCGTCGGTCCCCGCGGTGACTTCGCCTGGATGGGCGCGCCCCGCTGGGACTCAGACGCCGTCTCCTCCTCCCTCATCGGCGGTCGGAGCAGTTGCGCGATCACTCCACTCGGTCGCTACGTCTGGGGCGGCTACTACGAGGAAGGCTCCTTGATCTGGCGCAGCCGCTGGGTCATCGAAGACGGCATCGTGGAATGCCGCGAGGCCCTCGCCTTCCCCGGCGCCCCGCACCGTGCGATCGTCTTGCGCCGGGTCACCGCCCGGGACGCACGCGCCCAGCTGACCGTCTTCCTGGCGCCGAGGCGAGCTTCGACGTTGACCCGCTGGAGAGCTCGACGCAGGAGGCCGCCGGAGTGTGGACCGGACGCGCCGGTGACTTGAGGCCTCGCTGGTAGGGGTGTCGGCAGGCCCGGCCATCGGTACCGACGGACACCGACTGGCAACGGAACTGACCGTGGAGGCAGGCGCTCACCACGACCTGCCTACACGGTCCTGCGGGGGCTGACCGGCTCCAGCAGGGGCATGGTGGCCGCCACCACGACCAGCCTCCCGGAGCGGGCCGAAGAAGGCCGCGACTACGACTACCGGTAGGTGTGGATCCGCGATCAGTGCTACGCGCGCCAAGCGGTAGCGGCAACGGGCAGCTACGGGCTGCTGGATGACGCGGTGCGATTCGTCACGGACCGTCTTCTCGACGACGGCCCCCGGATAGCACCGGCCTTCCGCGTCGACGGCAGCGCCATCCCCGATCAGCACCGACTCGACTTGCCCGGCTACCCCGGGGGCTTCGGCCTGGTCGGCAACCACGTCAACCAGCAGTTCCAGCTCGACGTCTTCGGTGAGGCGCTGCTGTTGCTGGGCGCCGTGGCACGTCATGACCGGCTCGACGCGGACGGGTGGCTGGCCGCGCAGATCGGGGCCGAAGCGATCGCCCAGCGCTGGCAGGAGCCCGACGCGCCCGCGGCCCAGCAGGCGCAGTGGAGCGCCCTTGCGGACCAGTTGGTTGCAGACACCGCCACGAGGAGTCTGCATCCAACGGGCCGCCGGCAGCTCGCCCGCGGTGCGGCGGCGGTCCCCCGACGACGAGGGCCTCGACGGCGCGCTGCTGCTGCCCCCGATCCGCGGTGCTCTCCCCGCCGACGATCCTCGTACCGTCGCCACATTGCGGGCCTACACCGAACAGCTGACGGCCGATCACTTCGCCTATCGCTTCCGGCATGACGAGCGCCCGCTGGAAGAGGCGGAGGGGGCGTTCCTGCTGTGCGGGTTCGTCACGGCGCTGGCTGAACACCAGCAGGGCCGTGAAGCACACGCCGTCCGCGACCTGCTGGCCGACGAGGTGACCGGCCGACCGTGTGGGACGTGCCCGCAGCGAACGAGGCCATGACCGGGGCGGTACGCAACGCTGGCTGCCCCGGCCTGATCGCCGGGGCAGTCTCGGCCGTCGACATCTCCTTGTGGGACCTCAAAGCACGGCTGCTGGGACTGCCGCTCACCGCGTTGCTCGGCGCGACCAACAGCGACGTGCAGGTGTACGGCAGCGGCGGCTTCACCACGTACGCGACGCATCAGCGCCCAGTCAGCGCCGTACGCCATCACAGCCCGCTGATGACAGTGAGTCTGCACGGTCGCGGCGCGAGTGGGCTGCGACGGTCGCCAGTCGTCCGAGGCGTCGTTCACCAGGAGTTCGGAGAAGGTACGGAACTGCCGCGCGAGTCGCAGCGCGTCCTGGCTGCCAGCGGAAGTCTCGTCGTGCGGCCTCCGGAGAGGCCCTCGGGCCCACGGGTATCCCGCCGGTGAGCATCCGCCGAACAGGCCTACGCCGTGCGAGGTTCGCCGCGGTACGTGCCGAAGGACCAGCGGTTGCCCTCCGGGTCGCGGGCGATGAAGTCTCGGGAGCCGTAATCGGTGTCGTGCGGCTCGGCGACGATCTCGGCGCCCGCAGCCTTGGCCCGCGCATACAGCGCGTCCGGCTCGTTGGTCACGACATACGCGCCGAACGTGCCCGGACGCAGCGGCCAGCAGTCGTTCTCGTCTCCCACGCGCGCCGAGCCGAGCATGATTCCGCCGCCAGGCGGCCAGGAGAGCTGAGCGTGGTCGACACTGTCGCCCTCCCCGTAGACGACGGCCTCCTCGAAACCGAATGCGTCGACCAGGAAACGGATCAGCGCGCGGGCATCGCGGGCGCGCAGGCTCGGCCACACCTGTGGGGTGGGAGTCGTGTCCTTCATCGCGAACGGACCTCCTCGTTCGTTCTTCACCGTATCGGGTCGGGTCGGCCGGACCGCGGGTCGGTCAGTCTGACCGGAGCCTTGACCCAGACCAGGGTTCCGCGATCGCGCCACCGGCGGCTTGGACGTTTCGGAACTCCTCGGCCAGCCAGCGGCTGGGCGCGCATCCGGCGAGCTCCCTGAAGTCGCGAGCCAGGTGAGCCTGGTCGAAGTAGCCGTACGTCACGGCGATTTCGGCGAGGGTGGGAACGGTCTGCGGGCCGGGCCGCCGCGCCAGGTCGCCGATCACCCTGCGGGCCCGATCGAAGCGCACCACCCGCGCCGCGGCCTTGGGGCTCAGGCCGATCTCAGTGCGGAAGCGGCTCGCGAGATGACGTCCGCTCCAGCCGACCTCGTCCGCGAGCGCCGCGGCGGACATCGCACCGCCACTGCGCAGCAGCAGCTCCCAGGCCCGCGCCACCTCCGGCGGAACGGCACGATCCGGCCGGATGAGCCCGGTCAGCCAGGCGTCAAGGAGCGCGAACCGCTGCTGCCAGTCGGAGGCCTCCACCATCCCGGCGCGCAGGCTCTCGATTCGACGGCCCAGAACCGCATCGGCCGGTGCATCGATGTTCGCCAGCTCGCCCGCTGGAAGCCCCAGGAGCGATCGTGCGCCGAGCGGGCTGAGCGCCACCTGAACGCCGGATTGACGGCCCGGGTGCATGATGAGCGCGGGCGCGCGGTGAAGCCCGCCGAGAAGGCTGGCATAGACGCCGGGCGCCTGCCGGTGGTCCGGATGACCGGCGACGATCAACGGATCGTCGAGCGTGACGATCAACGTCAGATACGGGGAGGGCAGACCGCGGTGGCGGGCTGGAGCGATGCCTGCCTGGCGGTAGCCGGTGTACCAGGCCACATAGGGGCGCAGCGGCTCCGAAGCCCGCCCCTGCACCGACTCGTCGACGACTCCCACCCGACCAGTATTCAATGGCCGGCCCCGACCGCTCGGCCCTTGGGCGAATCCACCGCTGGCGATGCCCTCTCCCACTTCGCCGACCTGCACCCGGTGCATCCGATCACGGCCTCGAACCCGAACCGGATGAGAACCAAGAGCCCAAGACCATCCAAGTGCGCGGAGCCACCGGCGGCATGGTCTCTCCCCCGGCATGGAAACGCCCGGTACGCCTGGATGCGCCAGGTGGCTGCCGTCTGGCCGCCCCAGGAGTGTCCGACTGCGGCGATGCGGCTTCGATCGAGGCGCCCGTCAAGACCGGGAACGGAGGCCTCGAGGAGATCGAGCCGGTCGAGGATGCGCTTCATGTCCTCGACTCGGAAACGCCAGATCAGAGGCGTACGGGGATCGTCGGGGGAAAGACCCAGTGTCCTTGAGTCGAGGTGGGTGGGCTGGATCACCACGAAACCGTGAGCAGCCCAGAAGTCGACCAACGGGGCGTAGTCGTTCATTGATCGGCCGACGCCGTGCGAGAAGACAATGACAGGCAATCGGTGCCCCATCACGGGCGCCGACACTCGCGCGTGCAGATCCTCACCACGGCCCGGGGCTGACAGCACCACCGGCCCTCACCGAGACGATGGGAGCGGGCGCGCCAGCGGGGACGTCCTCCTGCGTGAACCGACTCATCTAACGACCTTCCTTGCTGGCTCGTGATCGAACCGTTAAACGGAACGGCGTTCCGAAAAATATACGGAACGACGCTCCGCTCATCAAGGCGTTGCGGCGAGCCGAGCACGCGAGGGAACGGCCACCGGGAGCTCGTACGTTCACGGGAGCGAGGCCAATCCATGCGCCGCCGTTGGAACGTCCTCGATCGTTTTGGGGCCCGTTCACGGTTTGACCAGGTGGCCGCTGGCTTATCATCATGAGCAAACGGAGCATTGCTCTGGGCGGTAGGCGGAGCATTATTCCGCTCGGCTGGTTCGTCGGCGGAGGGAGCGGACGCGGTGGACGATAACGACGAGACTGCAAGGCAGACGGTTACGGCCCGGTCCAAGCGGGCGGACGCCCGGCGCAACAAGGAGACTCTCCTCGACGCGGCCGCCGCGGTCTTCGTCACCTCGGGCGTGGAGGCGCCTGTGCGCGACATCGCGGCCAGGGCCGGCGTTGGGATGGGCACGATCTACCGCCACTTCCCGACCCGGGCGGATCTCATCGTCGCCGTCTACCGGCACCAGATCGAAGCCTGCGCCGAGGCCGGTCCAGCCCTGCTGGCGACCAGCGCGACGCCGCACGCCGCACTAGGGCGATGGATCAACCTCTTCGTCGACTTCCTGGTCACCAAGCACGGACTCGCCGCCGTGCTGCAGTCCGACAACGCCGGCTTCGAGGCGTTGCACGCCTACTTCCTCGACCGCCTCGTGCCCGTGTGCACCCAACTGCTCGACGCCGCGGCTGGTTCCGGCGAGATCCGGTCCGACGTGGAGGCCTACGAGCTCATGCGCGGCGTCGGCAACCTCTGCGTCGGGGCCGACCACGATCCCCGCTACGACGCACGTCGACTGGTCGAGCTACTCGTCGCAGGACTGCGCCAGCCGCGCTGAGCGTCGACCGGGCAGCTGATGCGCCGGCCGTCCCGCCCGGACCACCTGCCCGCACCTTCACCGGCATGGTCCGGTCCCCCTTTCCGTCCTCGCGATCCGACTGCAGGCACCCCGTATCGCTCCAAAATGGTTTCACCGCCCCTGACCTCAGACGATGTACCACGCCACTAAGCGGGCATGATCAGCCTCGTGCTCGTACGGATGATCTGCCTGCTCGCCACGCGGATCTTCGCGTGGCTTGTTCTGCTGTGCCGATCTACCGCGGCGAATAGCGCGGAGATCCTCTTCCTACGACACGAGGTCGCGCTGCTGCGCCGACAGATCCACGCCCCCAAGCCCGGCTGGCCGGACCGGGCGCTGCTGGCCGCGCTCGACGCAATAGTGTTCAACCTGACGACCGCGGCACTGATGGTGCTGATGTTCAAGAGTGGCGTGGCACTGATCGACGAGGGCACGGTCCGCCGACGACCTGCTCCCTGGGCAGCAGTCGCCCTCACCGCTGTGGCGGTCGGCGCGGTGGTGCTGCAGCTGAGCTGGTCCGGGGCGATGGATGCCCTCGACAGCGATCCACGCAGAACCGGCTGGTGGCGTGTGGTGACTTCGGTGTTCATGCAGAACGGCGGGCTCTTTGGGACCGTCTGGAACATCGTCACCCTCGCCGTGATCGCCGCGCTGGCACAGTGGTTTTGGCGTGGCCCACTGATGCTGGCACTGTTCGCTGGCGGCATCCTGCTGCCCCAGCAGATCGACGCGCTGTTCGGTGAGGCCGCCCGCAGTACCGACCCGCGCAACTTCGCCGGCAGTTCCGGCGCGACGTACTTCCTGGCCGCTACCCTCGCGGCGGGCCTTGTGCTGACCAGTACGGACACCAAGGAGCGGCTGCTGGCCGTGAGCGTTCCCGCAGCGGGGCTCGCGATGTGGCTGGCCCAAGACAACGGGCACGGCCTCGTGGCCTGTTACGGATTCGTCCTCGGGGCCGCCGTCCTGCCGGCCGCCCGCCGGTTGCGGCACCGGCCCGTGCCCGCCTCGGCTGTGCCGACGGACGGACTCTCCCGCGCCCAACCACAGCAGTAGCCGCAGGCGGCATGTTCCCCCGTCGACCTCACACTGTCGACGGCCCCAGCCCGCACAGACCGGTGGTGTCGGCCTCAAGTCCACCGCCCCCGCTACGGGTTCCTACAGCCAGTGGCCGACCGCCGCCTTCCCACCCGCCCCGCAGGTGTACACAACGGCCCTGCGGGGCGACTTCGGTAGGGCGGCAACGGGTCCATCCGGCCCCGGAGTTGGTGCTCAACGCGCGGTCGGCTGGGCGTCGGCTGACCACCTGCGGACCGACCTGGTCGCCGACGCCCTCACCGCCGCCTGCCAGCGGCGTCGACCCTGCGCCGCTCGAAAAGTCATCGCCGCAGGTGGGCGAGGCGGGGTCGGTCCGCTAACGGGGCGCCCGCCCACCCTGAGGAGATGCCCCCGGCGGTGACGAGATCCCCATCGTCGACCACGCGGGCGTTCTTGATGACACCGCCCTGTGCTTCGAGGTCCGCCTTCGCACAGTCCCAGCCCTGCGCGAGCGGACCGCGCCGTCACTCCCGTTCCGGCCGATCCCACTGCCCTGGGTTCAACAGCTCCACCGACGCCGGCCCCCTTGACCGCAGGGCGTCCGCGCCGCCCTACTCCCCTGCGCGCCGCCAGCACCGCACCGACCGTGCTGTCACCAGCAACTCCCGCGCGATGGCCTCGGTCTTCTCCCCGCACGCGAACCGCTCGGCCGCCTCCAGCCGCAGCCGTTCTCGCTTCTCCTGCTCCCTGGGCGTCAGCCCGCCCCCATGCCCGTACCGCATGAGGACGTCGTACCGCAGCGATCAAGAACCGTCATGGGCTCGCGGGCTCTACGAGTTCAACCTGAGTAACTGACCCGAGCCGGACGCGCCGGGCGGACGGCAGGCGCTCGCCAGGGCCGGTCGGCGGGCCTGTTTGCCGGCGCGGGTGGGGCCGCGTGACGTCGGCGGGACGAACGTGATGGCATGAGGCCATGGAGTTGCGGGAGCTGCGCGCGTTCGTGGCGGTGGTGGAGGAAGGCGGGCTGTCGGCGGCGGCGCGGCGGCTGCACGTGAGTCAGCCCGCGCTGTCCCAGACGGTCAGCGGGCTGGAGCGGCAACTCGGGATGAAGCTGCTGGTGCGGAGCAGCACCGGCGTGCGCGCCACCGAGGAGGGGACGGCTCTGCTCGGAGAGGCCCGCGCCGTTCTGGCCCGGCACGACCAGGCGCTGCGCGTGATGGCCCGGTATGCCGGGCCGGGAGGTGGGGCGCTGCGGATCGGCATCCCGCTGGAACTGCCCCCGGGACTACTGGATCCGGCGCTGGCGGAGCTGGCCCAGGCTCATCCGGACACCCAGGTACAGGCCCGTCACCTGTCCACCGCGGAGCAACTGGCCGCCTTGCAGGCCGGAGAGCTGGACGTCGGCTTCCTGCGAGAGAGGCCGACGAAACCGGAGTTCGACGCGCTGCTGGTCGTACGCGAGCGGCTCGGTGTTCTGCTGGCGGCGGAGCAGGCCGCTGAGTTGGTCGGCCCGGACGGCATCGCGCTCGACGCGCTGGTCGGCCTGCGGTGGGTCGGTTTCCCGCGCTCCGGCAGCCCCGCCTGGTACGACGAACTGACCGCCATCTTGCGCGGCCATGGCCTCGACCTCGGTCCGGAGGCTCCGGAGGGACAGACGCTGATCGCTGATGTGAAGCTGGCGGAAGTGAGCGCGGGGCGGGCCTTCGCGCTGGCGCCGCCCAACTGGCAGCAGCCGCTGCCGGACCAGGTGACGTGGTCGCCGCTGGTGGGGCATCCGCTGGTGCGGCGGACCTGGGTGGTGTGGCCGGGTGATTCGAGACGGCGTGACCTGAGCCGGTTCGTTGCCGCACTCGACCGGTCGGCCGACCGGTGAAGCAGGCCGACCGGTCGTGCGGCGGCAATGCGGTGTACTGCCGGGCAGCCGTCAGCGTCGGCTCCGCCAACGGCTGCCCGGCGGGGCCGGATCCTCAGACGGCCGTACGGCCGCCGTCGACGGGCAGGACCGCGCCCTGGACGAAGCTCGCGGCGTCGCTGGCCAAGTAGGCGATCGCTTCAGCGATCTCCTCCGGTGCGGCCGGGCGGCCGGCGGGTGCTTCCGCGGCCAGGTTGTCGAGGGCCTCGCCCATGCCGGCAGTGCCCTCCGTGCGGGTCGGGCCGGGCTCGACCGCGTTGACCCGTACACCGCGCGGGCCGAACTCTGCGGCCCACGCCTTGGTGAGCAGGTTCAGTGCGGCCTTGCTCGAGCCGTACAGCGCCATCCCGGCGACGCCGTACTCGGCGACCATGGTGCTGACGTTCACGATCGTCCCGTGCCCACGTTCGGCCATGGCCGGGGCGAGGGCCGCCACCAAGTGGAACGGCGCTTTCACGTTCACGTCGTAGACGGCGTCCACCTCACTTTGCGGCGTCTGCTCCGTCGGGCCGAAGGGGAAGACGCCCGCACTGTTGACCAGGATGTCCACCCGGCCGCCGGCCAGGCCTTCGGCCTCCCGGGCCAGTTGCCGCACCGACTCCGCGGTGCGCAGGTCGGCGGCGACGAAGTCGGCCTTGCCGCCCCGGTCACGGATGGCGGCGACCACGGACTCGCCGCGGGAGCGGTCCCGGCCCGCGACCAGCACGTGGGCACCCCGCTCGGCGAGCAGCGCCGCGGTGGCGGCGCCGATGCCGCTGGTGGCTCCGGTCACCAGAGCTACACGCCCGGCCAGATCAAAAGAACCCATCAGATTGTCCTTGATATCGGAAGTTGAGAAGGGAACGGGGTGCGGGACACCTGCCGCGTCCGTTGCCTTGTCACCTCGTGCGAGCTGACATGTGTCGAGAAGCGCTCCGCCCCGCACGGGATTCCGTCTCGGTCATCGGCGATTCCTGGGTCCGCCATAAGTCCAACGGCGTCTTGTACGGCCCAGGTGCTCGCGGGATGCGCCGCACCGTCGGGGTGCTGGTCACAGCGTGCGTGCACCCAAAGGCTGGACTTATGGCCGCTCTTGGTGAGCCGTATGGCCCGGATCCGATGAGCGGTGGAGGCCGCGCGGTTACATGACCCAGGATGCGCACCGAAGCGCTTCCGGCTCCTGCCGGCGGACATTCGGTTCGCCCTCCGGCCCCGGCAGCCGGCCCGGCCCCAGGAGTCGGCACCCGGTTCGGCGAGCGCGACCCTGACCGTCGTCAGGCAACCGAAGAAACAGCTGATCAGCAGCCCAGATCATGATGCGAGGGAACAATGAGCGAAGCGCGCCAAGATCAGGAAAGCGCCATTTACGACGTGATCGTGCTGGGTGCGGGCCCCGTCGGCCAGAACGTCGCCGACCGCGCCCGCGCCGCCGGCCTCAGCGTGGCTGTCGTGGAGCGGGAACTCGTCGGCGGCGAATGCTCCTACTGGGCCTGTGTCCCCAGCAAGGCGCTGCTGCGACCCGTCATCGCGGTCGCCGACGCCCGCCGTGTGGACGGCGCCCGGCAAGCCGTCACCGGCCGGCTCGACACCGACCGGGTCTTCGCCCGCCGCGATCACTACGTCGCCAACTGGGACGACAGCGGACAGGCCGAGGAGGTCAAGTCCATCGGCGCCGACCTGTTCCGCGGGCACGGCCGGATCGACGGCCCCCGCCGCGTCACCGTCACCCGGGACGACGGCGCACGCCACACCCTCACCGCCCGGCACGCCGTGGCCATCGCCACCGGCAGCCGACCGGCCCTGCCCGACATCCCCGGCATCCAGGAGGCCCGGCCCTGGACGAACCGGCACGGGACCGACTCCAGCACCGTGCCCGGACGGCTCGCCATCGTCGGCGGCGGCGGAGTCGGCATCGAGATGGCCACCCTCTGGCAAGGCCTCGGCTCACAGGTCACCCTGCTCGCCCGCCGCCACCTCGTCCCCCGCATGGAACCCTTCGCGGGTGAACTGGTCGAACGCAGCCTCACCGAGGCAGGCGTGGACGTGCGGATCGGCACGCAGGTGACCGCCCTGCGCCGCCCCGACCCCCAAGGGCCTGTCACCCTCACCCTCGACGACAGCAGCGAACTGGAGGTCGACGAGGTCATGTTCGCCACCGGCCGCACCCCCGCCACCGGCGACATCGGCCTGGACACGATCGGCCTCACCTCCGGCTCCTGGCTGGACGTGGACACCACCTGCCTGGTCGGCGGCGTCGACGGCGAATGGCTGTACGCCCTCGGCGACGTCAACCACCGCGCCCTGCTCACGCACCAGGGCAAATACCAGGCACGGACCGCGGGCGACGCCATCGGTGCACGCGCCGTCGGCCGCCCGTTGGACGACGTCCCCTGGGGCGACCACGCCACCACCGCCGACCAGCACGCAGTACCGCAGGTCTTCTTCACCGACCCTGAAGCGGCCGCGGTGGGACTGACCGCCGAGCAGGCGGAGCGCGCCGGCCACCGGATCCAAACCGTCGACGTCGACTTCAACGCCGTCCAGGGCGCCAACCTTTACGCCGACAACTACCAGGGCCACGCCCGGATGGTGGTCGACCTCGACCGGGACGTCCTGCTCGGCGTGACCTTCGTCGGCCCGGGAGTCAGCGAGCTCCTGCACTCGGCGACCGTCGCGGTCGCCGGCGAGGTCCCGCTCAAACGACTGCGACACGCGGTCGCCTGCTTCCCGACGGTCAGCGAGATCTGGCTCTTCCTCCTCGCCGCCCACCAACACGACCGCCACTGAGCCACCCACGCCCGCGATCCGCCAGCGGGGGTCGGGTGGCGGGCTGGTGATCGTGTGAGCACGTCGGCCAGGGGAGCCGCCGAGAGGCGCCGGGCCAGTTGCATGGGCCGCCCGTGCAGAGTTCCGCTGCCGGTCCTCGTTCTGCCGTCCGGATGGCGGATGGACGCGGACGCTCCGCCCGCGCCTCGCTGCGGTGCGCGGGCATCCGGGGCGGTACGGCCAAGGTCACCGCGTTGGCGAAGGCGCCGGATGTGGCGGGCGCGGCGCGGGTTGTTGAGGCTGAACGGAAAATCAACGCTCAGCCACGCAGGCGGCAGCATCCGGATGGCGGAGTTATCCGGAAGTTTCTGTGACGCGTATTCAGGTCGTGGCGCCAGAGGTGGGGGCGAGGGTGACCTGGTGGCCGAGATGTTCGAGCTACCGGACGAGTTCGCGGGTCTTGCGTTGCGGGTTGAGATGTCGCTGGTGCCGGTCCGGGCGGCGGCGTTCGACGCCTCGCCCAGGGTTCCTTTGAGCCAGGGGTTGCCCTTACCGGCCGGGCCGGTGGTCTTCCTGGCTGCCGACTGGACGGTGCGCGGGCACAACTTCGTTCAGGAGGCGAGGTGGTCCGAGGTGGGGAATACGCCCATGTCGGGGCCGAGTTCGGCCAGGATGGCGTGGGCTGAGGTCGGTCCGACTCCGGGGATCTCGTCCAGCCTGGCCAGCAGGTCGCGGCCGAAGGGGACGGCGTCCTGGGCCGCGGGGCCGTCGGTGCCGACGAGGCGCGGATCGGGCAGGGCGTCGAACGACGCAGCGATCTCCTCGTCGAGGGCAGCGATCTGCCCGCGCAAGTGGTCCACGGTGGCCAGCGGGAGCTTCAGGAGCCGGGCATGGTGGTCTTCGAACCGGCCTGTCAGGGCCTCCACCAGCGCTTCGCGCTTGGCGGTCGGCTTGCCCCGGGCGAGTCCGGCCAAGGCCCGGGGGTCGCGTTCGCGGGCGATCAGCGCGTCCAGCATGGCGCGGGCCAAGACGCCGAGCGGGTCCGTGGCACCCGGCTCACGCCCGTCGCGGCCCCGAAAGTGTAATAGTGCTCAGCAGTGTTGTGGGTCGATCGTTGGAGGCACTGGCCATCGTCTTCGGGTCCGGCCGCCACGCGGGCACCGGATTCAGCTCCTACGCCGAAACCCGCTCCGGAAAGGACCTGGCCCATGCGTGAGGAACTTCTCGACCTGGCGATCACCACGACCGGCGGTCAAGAACTCTGGAACACCCTGCGTGGCCTGAGGATCGACATCTCCATCGGCGGCCCGATCTGGGCGATGAAGGGCTGGCCCTCGGACAAGACGTTCGACCAGATCCTGACGCTGGACACGGGCAGAGAGCACATCGTGTTCAGCCCGTTTACTCGCCCCGACCAGCGCATGGTCTTCGACGCCGTCACGGACAGCGTCACCATGCAGACCCTCGACGGTGAACCGGTCGAGATCCTCGCCCCCGCACGCGCAGGCTTCAGGGGAATGCTGCGCAACAGCCCCTGGGACGCGCTGCACCTGGGCTATTTCCTGGGCTACGCGTGCTGGAACTACTTCACCACCCCCTTCCTGTTCACCTACCCGGATGTGCAGGTCCGCGAGATCGAACCGTGGCGTGAGTCCGGCCAGACCTGGCGGCGCCTGCAGGTGCGCTTCCCACCCGAGATCGCCACGCACAACCCGGACCAGGTGTTCTACTTCGACACCTTCGGAATGCAACGGCGCATGGACTACATCACCGAAGTCAACGGCAGCACCCTCGTCGGCCACTACACCAGCCGCTACAAGACGTTCGATGGCCTGCTGGTGGCCACCCGCCGCCGAGTCTTCCGCCGCAACCCCGACAACAGCGTCAACCTCAACCTGCCGTCCATCACCCTCGACATCCACGACGTCGAACTGCTCCGCTCCGGCGACGAACAGGTACAGCCATGACCATGCATACCGCCGTCATCGACCACCCCGCCCGCCGGCTCGTTGTCGCGCTCCCCCGCCCATACGACGCAGCCCGCGAGCAGTACGAGACCCTCGTCCCGGAGGTCGATGTCGCTCGCTTCTTCCAAATGGCCTCCTGGCAGGCCACGCTCGAACTGGCCGAGATCAACGCCCCGCACGGCTTCATGCGCTACTACCGCAGTGACCTCACCGCCGTCATGGCCGGATCGCCGTCCTTGTGGAAAGCCACCCAGTACCTGATGGGCAACCACACCATCGCCGAACGCATGTTCCGCCACGACCCATCGGTCATGCTCCACGCACCACTGCGGACCCTGCTCTACGCCGACCCCGACGGCGACGCCAAACTGGCCGTCGACCAGCCGAGCCTGCTGTTCGCCAGCTATAACAAGCCGCAGATCGCCGACGTCGGCCGCGAACTCGATGCCCTCCTCGCCCAGCTGATCACCCTGCTCGGCGGCGAAGTACCCGCGCAACTGGCGTCCAAAAGCTCGTGAAGACACGATGACCTGCAAGCTTTTGGAAGACCGTCGCACCGACGTATGCGATCACCGGGGCCGTGGGCGGGGTCGGAGGGGTCAGCCGACGGGTCGTGGAACGACTCCTGGCTCGCGGACAGACCATGCGGGCCATGGCCCACCATGACGACGCTCGCGCCGACGGCGCTCGGCGCCAACGTCGTCGTCGGCAAACTCACCGACCGCGTGCAAGTCGCCACAGCGACCATCACAACGGGTATCAAAGCGTCGAGCGGCGCTCGACCATGAAGCTGAACGAGGAACAGCAGCAGCATCAGCTCGAATGGAGCAGGCTCCGCAAGGACTATCAGGCGCTTTTCCGCCGACGCCGGCACGGGAAACCTCGGAGGTTCCTGGTGAATTCCCCGACATGCACGGCCGCGATGTGCCGGATAGTCTGAGCAGGTCGACCTCGCTGCTGCCTCCGCATCGACCGCGGCTTCAGCCAACGATCCCGTCGCCGGTCTGGCGGCACCGCGGCATGTCCGCCGGATGCAGAAATGCTCCGGCGTGGTTTTCCTGGCCACCCCAGGCCGCTCGGCGGCAGCGCGGTAGGCACAGCGTTCGGAGCGGGTTCCGGAATTCTCTGATAGAGAAACGGCAGATCCGAGGAGACCAAGCGATGAAAGCCGTCGCCTTCGACCGGTACGGTGAGCCGAAGGACGTCCTGTCGATTACCGACCGGCCCATTCCCGAACCCGGGGCCGGGGAAGTCCGGGTCCGCGTGATCGCCAGCCCGGTCAACCCCTCGGATCTGCTGTACGTACGGGGGCACTACGCGGGCGTCGAGCCGCACTTTCCCGCGCCCGTCGGGTTCGAAGGCGTCGGCGTCATCGATGCCCTGGGCCCGCAGGTACAGGGGTGGGAGCCGGGGCAGCGTGTCGTGGTGGTCAACGGCCGGGGAGGGAACTGGGCGGAATACTCGGTGGTATCCGCTCAGGACCTGCTCCCCGCACCGGAGGGGCTTCCTGACGAGCAGGTGGCCTCCTTCATGATCAATCCGGCCTCGGCCGTACTGATGGTCCGTCATGTACTGGCGGTCCCCCAAGGTGAATGGCTGATGCAGTCGGCAGCCACCTCGGAAATCGGCCGCATGGTGATCCGACTGGCGAAACGCGACGGCATCCGAACGATCAATATCGTCCGCCGCCGCGAAGCGGTGGCGGAACTGGAGCGCCTTGGTGCCGACGTCGTCCTGGTGTCCGACGACGGCCCGATCGACGAACAGGTCCGCCGGGCCGTGAGCCCGGAGGGTGTCAAGTACGCCATCGACCCTGTGATCGGGGAAACCGGAACCCAGATGTTCAAGGCGCTCCACGAGGACGGCAAAATGCTGCTCTACGGCTCTCTTACACGCCAGCCGATGCTCGTGGGAGACGATCCGCGCTACATCCTCGCCGGCCGCCGGAGGCTGGAGGTCTACTGGCTCGGATACTGGCTTGCGAGACTCGACAGAGAGATGCGAGAACGACTGGTCCGGGACATCGTCGACCTCATGCGCGAAGGCATCCTCGAAACCTCGCCCGGGACGAAATTCCCACTCGCCCAGATCGAGGCCGCGGTGGCCCAGTCAGAGATCAAGAACCGCAAGGGTAAGGTGCTCCTCGTTCCCGGCTCGGAGTAAGCGGCGGTCTCATTTGGCTAGCCTGCCTCGGCTGCGTAACCATCGCCGCAGGCGGTCGGAGTCGTAGCCCTTGTCCGCGCGGAGTTTGGCCCGGCCGACGTCGGCGCGGTCCGCGGCGGGAGCGGATCGGCGGGATCCCGCCCACGAGGGGTTCCAGGGCCTGGCTGTCGTGCAGGTTGGCGCCGGAGATGCCGACCAAGATGGGCAGACCGGTCCGCTCGGTGAGCAGGTGTACTTTCGAGCCGTTCTTGCCTCGATCCACAGGATTCGGACCTGTCAGGTCCCCCCCTTTCAGGGCCCGCATGTTCACCGAGTCGATCGCACAGCGAGTCCAGTCCAGCTCCCCGCGCGAGCCCAGCAAGACCATCGAACCAGCCAAATGAGACGACCTCCTAGGTGACAGGCGCCGAGCATCCCCCACCGGATCCGTCACGCCTGGAACAACGGGCCCGGAACCTCACTGTTTCGGATCGATAAGTTTCCGGCCCGCTGACGCGCCGACGCCATCTGCAGCAGCGGCATCCCCTATCCGCGCGCCGAGGCAGCGCACTTCAGCCCGGTCGCGTACTTCGCCTCAAAGGCCTTGGGATGCGTGGCCGGAACTGGGCGAAGCCGGTCGGCCGCAGGCCCGGTAATTGAGTAACCAAGAGGCAACCCTCCCCGGCGCGATAGGGGGCAGAGAGGGGTCCGGCAATGGGGACCCGGGGTTGGCGCACCGGCAGCGGCCGGGAAGCATGAGCGGGCCAACGAACCAAATTCCCTCGCTTTCTGAGGAGTTGACGATGCGTCATCCTCTCCTGGCTGTCGTGGCCATGGGGGCTTGCCTCGCGATCGCGCCGGTGGCGGCCGCCACCGCCGCGGTCGCCGCCACGCCGACCACGGTCACCGCCGACCAGTGCTTCAGCAGCGGCGGCTTCTTCGGCGGCTACAACAGCGCCGCCCAGGCGTACTGTTCGCGCGGTGTCTACAACGGCATCCCGTTCGACAAGGACCCGGGCCAGGGCTGGTGCCCCAACGGTCAGCACCTTGTCTTCCGATACCTCGAGGGCATGTTCTGCACGCCGAACCTGCCCAACACCCCGGGCTGATTCAAAGGCCCGTTGACCATGTGAGTCGGCAGCCCCGCAGCGGCCTGGCTGGCTGCTGCGGGGCTGGCACGAACGCAATGCGACTCAACGCAATGGGACTCCGCGAAACAGACACGTCTCCAAAACGCCTCTTGGAAGGTTGCTATGGCCAACTTCAAGTCCTTTGCCGATGCTTACACAATCGGCCTGCGTGACATTCTCACCGAGGGGCGGGAGGTGCCCTCGGTGCGCGATCCGCTCTCCAAAGCCTCTGACTTCGGCCGCAACGACCGCCCGTACCGTGAGCTGATCGCGTACCAGAGCCGGATCCAGGACCCGACCTCGTGTCTGGCGGTAAGTCCCCATCTGCCGATCAATCTCTCCTACTGTTTCGGTCTGCTTGCCTGGTCCCTCGACGGCCGCAATGACGTCGGCACTCCGGCGTACTACCGTCGCGGCGCGCACGAGTACTCCGATGACCAGCACACTCTGAGCGGCGCGTTCGGGCACCGGCTGCTGACCGCCAACGGCAACCAGTTGGAGGAAGTGGTTGGCCGCATTGAGCGGGACCCCGCGCATCGCCGCGCGTTCGCTCTGGTGTTGGAACCCCAAGACAACTTCCGTCAGTCGCGCGAATACCCCTGCGCCGTGGGAGTCCACCTGTTCCTCCGGGACGGCGCACTGACCTGGCTCACCGTGATGCGGGCGCAGCAGGCGCTGACCGTGCTGCCTTACGATGCGTTCCTTTTCATGGGCATGCAGCAATACGCGGCGTCGCTGCTGAACGTGCCCTGTGGCCCCTACATCCACCAGTCGGGCACCTTCCACTTCTATGAGAACGAGGCCGGTCTGGCCAAGAGGATCGTCGAGGAGCCCGCACTGGCGGCCACACTGCCCGCCTTCCCCGGTACCGCGGAGGGTGCCAGGGAGACCGCACGCGAACTCATCGACTTCGAACTCCGACTGCGGCAGGCCGCGGAGGCGGGCGATGTCTCCGTGGTCGACGACATCGCCGAGCGCAAGGCGAGCACCGAGTTCGCCGACGTGGCTCGTGCCTGCCTAGCCACTCATGCCTATCGAAAGCTCGGAGACGCGACGACGCTCGTGACCAGCCCGGCATCGAGTGACCGCGTCGCGGACCTGATAGCTGCGATCTGATCGTGCGCGAAGAACGAGATCCGCAGGTGAGGATGACGGTTCGCACCCCCTTGGAGCCACAGTGCGCTGACCGGGGAAGCGCCCAGCGGGATCTGGCGGAGCGCGTCGTACGGCGACGTCGGCTCTTCGAATCGGCGGCAGGGCAACCTCGCTACCGCTACCCGGTGATGGCGGCCCTGGTACCGGTGGCCACGAGCAGAGGCGGAGAGATCGCCTACCCGGGCGACCCGATGTGCCTCTACTCCGCGCTGACGCTCACCGTACGGCGGTCGGTCGCACGTCTGCACTCGGGGTTATCCGAGGCGCCTTCACTCGATGATGTCTGTCCGGACTGGGGGCGTTATCCGGACGCCGAGTACCGTCGCGCGGCGGATGGCCCGCGGGACTCGCTGATCGCCGACAACCCGACGACCGACGGCCACATCTTCGATCCTCGGATCTGGGACAACGTGGCACGCGACCGGTTCGTCGCGGAACTGCGGGCGCTCCAGCCCAAGGTCGTCCTGCTCAGCGCGGTGTCAGCGGCGCATCGGTACGCGCTTGAGATGGCCGAGCTTGCCAAGACCCACGTCCCCCACTGTGTCGTGGTCATGGGTGGCAGGCACGCTGACGAAACGGTTCGCTACAACCGCGGCCTCGGGACCGCCGAGCTCTCGTGGAGTAGCACCGTCGAGGTCATCCGTGACGGCCGCGCCCGCCAGGTCGTCGACTTCGTGGTCGCCGGCGATGGGGCCCCGCTGCTCGACCTGCTGCTGCGAGCGGTCTCGCTCGTCGCGACGCCCGGCATCGAACCCACCCGGACCGAAGATGTGCTCGACGCCCTGACCTTGCTGGCCGCCGCCGACGAGGATCTGACGGGATCCGGCACCGTTGTCGGCTTCTGCCCGGACGAGGCCGTCGTCCTGCCGGTGCTGGGACGCCGCCTCACCTCGGTGGAACTCCCCTCTCCCTACGAGGCGTTCTCCATACGCGCCCGCTTCGGCATCTTCACCCAGGCGAACAGCTCAGTGCTCGGCAGCCGAACAGCGCACATGATGACCCTGGACGCCTGCCCGTTCAGATGCACCTTCTGTTCGGAGAGCATTCAGGTCTCCAACCGGCCCACGCGCTTCGCGGTGAGCGAGACCCAACACGTCGCCGCCCGTATCCAGCAACTGATCGACTGGGGTGCGGAAGCCGCCTTCTTCGACGACCCCGTCTTCTGGGGCGGGAACTGGAAGGCGATCACTGATTTCTGCCATGACCTGATGGACCTCCGTGCCGCGCAGTCCGCCGGTGTCCCGTTCGAGTGGGGCGCGCAACTCACAGTCGATGTAGTGCTCAACCGGGCGAAAGCCGCGGAGGTCAGCGCCGGGCTGGAGCTGATGCGCCGCAGCGGCTGCACGTACATCTACATCGGTATCGAGAGCATGGCCCAGCGCGTGATGATGAACGTGGGCAAGAACCTGCTGCGCCGCAATCCGGAAGCATGGGTGAGCAAGGTGCGCGAGGCGCTGACCACGATCAGGAGCCATGGCATCCGGGTCGGCAGCTCCGTGCTCTTCGGCCTGGACGGCGAGGACCGGGAGACGATCGAGGAGACGATCGAGGAGATCGGCCGCCTGATCGACGACGAACTGCTCATCATGGCGAGCCCCAACATTCTCACTTACCACCCTGGCACGGCCATAACCGCCGCGCACGGGCAGGACCGTCTGGACTACCACTCACGTAAGAACAACCGGCCGCCCTTCACATACTTCGAAGAGGCTTACCCCGAGGTTGTCTCCAAACTACTGACGGAGGACGACATCTGGTACATCCACGAGGCAGCGGCCAAGAGGTGGGGCAGCGTCCGCAACAGCGCGGCCGAATCCCTGATCGAGGCGGTGTCATGAAGGGCCCCATGGAGAACAGGCCCGAGGGAGGGCAGATGCTGGACGTCGATCACAAGAGCTACTGGGGAAAGTACTACTCCTACTTCCCCGCGCTGTCCCGTTACATTCCGCTGGGTGAGTACGCCCGTCGGGTCCGGCCGCGGGCCTGCGTACTGGGTATCTCCGACGGCAAGTTCGCCCTGCCGCTACTCCGGGCCGGCTGGGAGGTCGTCGGTGTCGAGACCGATCAACTCTTCCTCACGGGAGGCGAGTTGGATTTGGTCGACGGACACCACGACATCGTGGGCCTGTACGACAGGCTCGCTACCGAAGGCTTCGAGGACCGATGCACGGTGGTGGAGCAGGACTACATGACCCTGCCCGCCGAGGCGGACTTCCAACTGGTGATGGGCAGCGGCCTGTGGTCGATGCCGCCCAACCGGGCACACAAGCTCCAGGAACTCATCCACCATGCGATGAACATGGTTGCTCCGGGCGGAATATTCTTCGGCGAATACCTGATCGCCCTCAACGACGACGAGCGGGAGTGCGGTTACTACCCGGACACCGTCGGCATGGAGCAGATTGTCACCCGCCCAGGTTGGGAGCTTTTCGAGAATGCCGACCTCGGTATTCACGGGGAGAGCCATCTCGGCTACGAGCAGTGGCACTACCACCGGTACGCGGCAGCCATCGTCCACCGCATGCCGCTGCCCAGCGCGCCCATGCCGGACAAGTGACATACATGGCCAGCGCACATCAAAGCGGCTGTCCCCGCGCACACGGGGGCAGCCGCCCGGCTGTTGTGGTCACTGACCTCGACTGCACTTTGCTGCGGTCGGACGGAACGGTGAGCGAGCGTGCCGTCGCCGTACTGCACGAAGCCGCTGTGGACGGCGCCCGGATCGTCTTCGCGACCGCCCGTCCTGCCTGGTCGGCTCGGAAAGTCCTCTCCGCCGCCTCCGGTATGAACGCTCTGCTGGTGTCGTCCAACGGCGCGGTCGTCAGTGAGCTGGACAGCGGCCGGGTGCGGCGTACCCGGGCGATGGCTCCCACCACCGCGCGTGCCGCGATCGCGACGCTCGGCCGGGACGCATGGGCCGCCGACCGGAGGAACGATCGGCTGCTCGGCCCCGGCTGGCCGGACGTACTGGCCAGCGGTTCGGCAACGGCTGAACGCGTCACAGCGCTGCCGGACGGGCCGGCCATCCTGTGCTTGATGGTCCATGGCGGTCCCGACATTCCCCCGCAGGCGCTTGATACGGGGGGCGATGTGCTGTGGACATCATCCAGCCCGGGACTGCTGGAGATCTCCGCACCTGGGGCGGACAAGGTGTCAGCGGTCCAGTGGATTCTCGACGACATCGGTGTCGGATGGGGTGAGGTCGTGGCGTTCGGGGATGCGCCGAACGACGCGGGGCTGCTTGCGGCCGCAAGTCTCGGAGTGGCTGTGGCGAACGCGTGTCCACAAGTCCTGGCGCTCGCCGACGCGGTGACCCGACACCACGACGACGATGGAGTGGCCAAATGGCTGGAAGGGATATGTCTGTGCCCGGCGTAAAGGACATCGCGAGCCCGTGCAAGGTATGGATCGTGGGCGGTCCGGGCTGCGGCAAGTCGACCCTCGCAGACGCCCTGGCCGAGTCGACCGGCGTGCAGCCAGTCGCGTTGGACGCGCTCTACTGGGGACCCGGCTGGACTCCAGTGCCGACGCAGGAGTTCGTCAGCGGACTGGGCAAGGAGCTGGACGCGGAGCGGTGGATCGTCGACGGCCAGTATCCGGAGGCGATCACCACCTTCGCACATCACGCGGACTGCGTGGTCTGGGTCGACCCGCCGCTCGCCGTGGCCTGGTCCCGGCTGCTGCGGCGTACCATGCGCCGCTGGATACGTCGGGAGCGGCTTTGGGGCGGCACACGGGAGACCCTGTGGAGCGTGGTCGGGCCGCGTTCCATTCTCTGGTACGCACTCAAGGTCCGAGCATCCCAACGACTGGCGAACCAGGAGCTGTTCGACCGGCTCGCGGACACCGGGGTCCTGCTCCTCCACGCCCGAGGCGACGATGTACGGTCGCTGGTCGGACGAATCATTCAATGATCTGACCCCTCGTCACCTATTCTCACTTACCCTCCGCTATCTCCATAGGAGTTGCCCATGCACGTCTCCTCATACGACTCCTTCAGTCAGCTGCCGGCGGCCGTCTGGGACGCGCTGACGACGGGCGCCACCATCTACTCCACCAGCGGCTTTCTGGGGGTACGGGAAGAGGAACTGCCGCAAGGAGCCAGCGGCCACCACCTGTTGGCACGTGATGAGTGCGGCAGGCCTGTGGCGGGCCTTGAGACGTACGCTTTCCCACGCCCACCGCACCTGCTCTACACCCCTGCCGACATGTTGGCCGGGTTGATCGACGAGGAACGGCACGCCCACGTCGCCGCCCGGCCGTTGGCCATCGCTGCGGGCTGGTCGGAGTTCCGCGGTCAGGTGCCGGGACGTGACGGTGTGACAGCGCAGGAGCGCGCGTCGGCAGTGGACGCCTTGACCTCGGAGGCGTTCCGGTTCGCCGGTGCGGCGGGGGCGAGTGTGCTGGCGTACTACTACCTGCCGCGCGAGGAGGCGTTGGAGGTGGCCAGAGCTCATGCCGACGCCGGTGCGGTGCTCCTCTACCACGATGTGGAAACCGTGCTGCCCGTTGGGCTGTGGCAAGACCTGGACGAGTACCTGGCGTGGCTCCCGTCCGGCCGGCGGCCGAGGGCCCGGCGTGAGGCCAGAGCCTTCCGGGAGAGCGGGCGTACCATCCGTGACGCGCGGTTGCCCGAGGTGGTCGCGGAGATCGCCCCGCTGAACAGTGCGTTGATGCACAAGCACGGGCACGACTACGACGAGAAGCGCGCCGCGGCCGTCTACGACCGACAGGGCCGCTATCTGGGCGGATCCAGCACCCTGCTGTTGGACGAGGACGGCGGACGGCCCGTCGGCTTCGCCCTGCGCTACCGCCAGCGCGACATGCTGTACGCACGTGTCGCCGGGTTCGACTACTCGGTGCCCAATATGGCCGACTACTTCAACCTGGTCTTCTACCACCCCATTGCGGATGGCGCCGGGCGCCACGTCCGTGCGATCCACCTGGGACTCGGCACCTTTCAGGCAAAGTTGGCACGCGGTGCCCAACCCAATCCGCTCTACAGCGTGTTCGTGGGGGTGGACAGCCCACTCGGCGCGGATGAGCTGGCGGTTCGGGAACGGAATCGTGCTGGCACGGCGGCATTCGGTGCGGAGTACGGCCAGTTCGTGGTGGGCGGGCTGGACACCGACGACTGGCTGTTGTGATCCAAGAGCGGAACGGATCACGTCCGATGCCGCTGGCATGAGACGTGGTGACTGCAATCGGCGGTGGCAGGAAGTCGGCTAACTGTGCATCGCTGCGGGCTGACGTCTCCTCCAGCCAAACACTCCGGAAATTCAGGATCGATGGGAGCATGGCATGACCGACCTTTCCGGGCTTACCGCGGAAGAAATTGAGCTGCTACCTTCCGAAGAGGACGTGCGGACCTACGAAGAACGTGGCTGGTACTTGTCCAAGAAGCTGCTCAGTGACGCTGAAACCGATGCCCTGACCGATGCGAGTGAGCGCTACTACGCAGGCCGGCGCGATCGCCCACTACCTGTACGACCGGACAGGCTGGCCGACTGGACTCCCGCGGACGGCGAGGTCCAGCGCAACAACGACTACATCCACTACCAGGATGAGACCATAGCGAAGATCCTCCGTAAGCCTCTCATAGGGGCTGTCGCCGCACGCCTTTCGAAAGCGTCGGAGATAAGGGTGTTCCAGGCCACCCTCATCTACAAGCCGCCGATCGCCGACGAGGCATCCAACATTGTCTCCTGGCATTTCGATAAATACTTCTGGCCGACCTGCTCCTCGGACAACATGCTCACGGCTTTTGTGCCGTTCCATGACTGCACCGAGGAATCTGGAACGATCAGTATGGTGAACGGAAGTCATCTCTGGGCTAAGCGGCACGGCGCGAACCGGCCGGTTGGCGATCCGGAAGACCTGGGACGCGAATACCTTCTGCAAGGAGACGCCGAACGGAATGGCGCGAGGGTGGAGAAGGTCCCGGTCCATATCCCCAAGGGCCATATGACCTTCCATCATTGCCTCCTGTACCACGGCAGCGGGGCGAACCACAGCCCCCGGCCTCGACGAGCCATCTCGTTCCACCTCCAGGACGGGGCGAACGCGTACCGCGACTACAGGCTCTCGGACGGCCGCCAACAGCCCTACAAGCACGACGCTCTGGTCCGCAGAACAACCACCGGCCTGCCGGACTACGCCGACCCGGAGTTCTGCCCGGTGCTGTGGCCCACCCCCGGCTCAGGCGATGCCCCCACTACGACGGGCTGACCGCGCTTACGTAGTCCCACTTCTTGGCGTCCATCTCGCTGCTGGCCTCCGCTCTCAGAGCGTCGGCGAGGTCCTGATCCGCCACCGCGTCGCGCCGTCGCCCGGCGCCCGCGGTGAGCGGACGACGCCACGGGCCCATTGCCTCGGGTTTGCAGTACGAAAGGCGCGGCATCCAAGCGGCGTGGCCAAGGCTGACTGGCACGGATGAGCGATCGAGGCCCTGCGGCCCAGCTCCTGGCCCCGTCCCACGGGGAGCACGGCTGGCGCACACGGGCGTGTTCACCGCTCATGCGGCTGCCGCCGACGAGTGACACCGACAAGGACATCGATATCCTGACGCTCCATCACCAGCTCGCGATTCCGCAGTGCCAGATCGACAAGTCCCGCCTCGTCGACCCCTCCTTGCCGCCCTTCTGCATCCCCTCCCCCAATCGAGGCTGCGGCAGCTTCACTTGATCGTCGACCCTGAGACGGTCCAACGCTGGCACCGCTATCTACGCCATCGCTGCCACGGTCAGGCGTTCTGGCCGCAGCGGCCGACTTCCGGCTCACCCGCAGCCGCCGCGCCACCTCCGGCGGTTTGACCTCCTGCTCGAACAACTCGGCCGCCTGCATCCGCACCGCCTCGCGGCGCTGGCGTCCCGCAGCGGTCAACCCGCCCCCATCCGCATACCTCACACACCACGAGGTACAGCCAACGCCCCATCCTCATCGGGGACTTCGAGAAGAATCTCCCTGACGAGCCGAAGTCAGTGGCGCTATATCTGTGGGACGTCCTTGACGAACACGATCCCGTCGATTCCGGCCAGGTGGGCCGGGTCGAGCGGGGAGTAGCCGAACCAGGGGGATACGCGGGGGGCGGGCCGCGTGTCGCCGAAGGTGGTGGCCAGCCGGGGGGCGTCGATGACGCACCGGTCCTCCGGGAGCGCGTACAGGAGTCCTTCGACGGTGTCCGGCGGCGGGGTGTCCACTCCCTGGTGCCGGATCGTGCCGAGGGCCGTGGCCAGGAAGGCATACCGCTCGCCCAGGTGGGCGCTCACGAGCGCGCCGGCGCTCCACCACTCCAGCAGCGGCTGGTCCCACATGCGCATCGTGCTCTTGTCCCGCTGGAGATGGCCGTTGTGGGCGTGGACCAGCGCCGGGCCCCGTTCGGCGAGGGCAAGGAGGTTGTGGGCCATCATCTGGTCCCGCAGGCTCACCAGCCGGGTCATGCGGGCCGGTGAGGTGTCGGCCATCCAGTAGTGGTAGCGCAGCAGGCCGGTTGCGGTGCGCCCGTACAGGCGCGCCCGGTCCCAGTCGTCCCGCGAGGTCGCCGTGATCAGTTGTGGCGTCTGCGCGTCGAGCAGCGCCACTAGATCGTCGGCGAGCAGTCGCAGCTCCTTGGCCTCGGCCGACTGCCCCTCGGACTGGGACGGGTCCATCATCGCGGCGGGATTGGTCCACCGGTCGTCGGTGCCGAGCAGGCGGTCGAGTGTTTCCGCGGTGCAGGGGAGCAGGTCCGCGTCCACCCGGGCCGAGAGGTAGCCGTGGAGTGCGGTGAGGGCCTGCCGGGGGCTCGCGGCGTGGGTGATCTCCAGCGGGCCGTCGAAACCGGCGAAGCGGAGCCGCTCGGACGCGGGCCGGCCGTCGTTGTACGCGCGCATCCAGCGCACGAGCTCGCGGTTGGCCGCGGAGGTGCCCCAGCCGTGGCTGAATCCATGCTCCATGACGTCGTCGAGGGTGCCCGTTCCCGAGGTGACGTAGTCGTCCACGACCAGGCCCATCATGCAGTCGCTTTCGATCGCGATCGTCCGGTACCCCTCCTGCTCGACAAGTTGCCGGAACAGTTCGTTGCGCAGTTCGAGCAGTGTGTCCTCGCCGTGGGTGGGCTCGCCCAGGGCGAGCAGCTGCGGCCGGGCCGGGAGCAGCCTCATGACGGCGGCAGCCTCGACGGCATGGGCGGTGTCTTTGATGTCAGTCGCCATGCCTTCAACGGTATCGTTGAACCAACGGTTGAAACTTTCTCGCGCTATCGTCGGAAGCGTGGGACGAAACCTTCAAAGCGGTGAGCGGCTCAGGCCGATTGATCTGGCGCGCGGGCACGGTCTGTCCACGCAGGCGATCAGGAACTACGAGGAGGCCGGCATCCTTCCGGCCGCCGGCCGCACACCCCACGGCTACCGCACCTATACGCCGCTGCACGCGCGGGCCCTGCGCGCGTTTCTTGCCCTGGTGCCCGGCCACGGCCACCAGACGGCAACGTCGATCATGCGGGCGGTGAACCAGGGCGCGGTCGATGAGGCGTTCCGTCTCATCGACGAGAGCCACGCCCAGCTCCTCGACGACCGCCGGACCCTCCAGGCCGTCGAGCGCGCCCTCCGCGGCCTCGAGCTCACCGCGGCGTCCCACCCCGACACCGCGTCCGGGTCCGACGGCACGTTCATCGGGCCGCTGGCGGAGAAGCTCGGCATCCGGCCCGCGACGCTGCGCAAGTGGGAGCGCGCCGGGCTGGTGCGCCCACGCCGCGACCCGCGGACCGGGTACCGCGTCTACGACGAGGCCGACGTACGGGACGCCCGGCTGGCCCACCAGCTCAGGCGGGGCGGCTACCCGCTGGAGCAGATCGCCCCGCTGATCGCCCAGGTACGGGCGGCCGGCGGGCTGGAACCGCTGGAGGCCGCACTGGGCGACTGGCGCGGCCGGCTGTCCGCCCGGGGGCGGGCGATGCTGGCCGGGGCGGCCGAGTTGGAGGCGTACCTCCGCGAGCGCGGATGAGATTTCGGCCGTCAGCCGAAGAGAGACTCCCAGGACAGACACACCCGGGCGCGCGACGGGCGCCCCCACCCGGCGCCCCTCAGAGATCCCAACCACCGCTCCCAGGTTCCAACTACCTTCACAGGCACAGGGACCGGGACCGGGCAACGTCACCTGACGAGCCAAAGTCAGTAACGCCGGTGGCGTGGTCACGGAACGGCGCCGACGCGCCAGCGTGCGTGCTCCGGCAGTGCCAAGAGTCAGCGGTGGGCGACTTCGGACGTCGGCGCCGACGCATCGCCCGTCGCGCGACCGTCCTGAGCGGCGGTGAGCAACTTCCGTAGCGACAAGGCCAGCAGGGCGGCCACCAGACAGCCGGTCACAACCAGGCCCGCCCAGACCGTACCGTCGCCGGAGCCGAGAAGGGGCCCTGCGGTGACGGGACCGATCACCCCGCTGACGCCGAAGATCATGGAGCTGATGGAGTTGTAGCGGCCCCGCAGCTCGTCTGTGGCCAGGGCGTTGGTGACCACCGGCAGCACCGGCGACAGCATGGTCTCACCGACGCCGAAGATCGCGGCACATGCTGTCACGGAGAGCGCGGCCAGTATCCGGTGGTCGGCGGCGACGTAGCCACTCGCGCCGAGCACCAGCCAGGCGGTCGCGAACGTCGCGCCCACAGTGGCGAGCACGGCCGATCGGCTCCGGTGGTGGAGCAGACGGATCATCAGAAGCTGGGACACCACGATGACCACCGTGTTCCCCGCCAGAGCCCATGCGACGATCCGCGGCCCCACATGCAGTACCCGTACCGAGTAAGCCGAGAAGCCCACCTGGATCTGGGCGTAGCCACAGGTGGTGAGTACCAGCAGGAACAGGACCAACCGCCGGAACGCACGGTCGCGCAGCAGGGTGAGGTAGCCGCCGTGGGAACGGCCGCCGTCGGCCGCGGCGTTGTCGCGGCCGGAGCCCACCGGACTGCCGACACCCGGCAGAGCGAGCAGGACCAGCACCGGCGCGAGGAAGCTCACCGCGTCGAGCACGTAAACGGTCTGGAACGTGCCCGGATGGGATGTGCTGACGATCGCGCCCGACACCAGTCCACCCACGCCCAAGCCCAGGTTGAGCAGGGTGAACTGTAGCCCGAAGGTCCGCTGCCGTTCCTCCTCCTCCGTGAGTGAGGCAAGCATGACGGACTGCCCGGCCAGGATCGCCGAGTTGCCGACGGCTATCAGCGACGCCGCGGCGAAGGCCGCCCCGGCCGAGTGGACGAATGCCAGCGAGCCCGTGCCGACGGCCTCAACAACCAGGCAGGGCAAGACCACCCGCCGCGCCCCGAGACGGTCGATGAACGTGCCACCGATCGGCGACAGGATGAGGCTCATCACGCCCGACCACCCGATCACCAACCCGGCGCACGTACCGGACAGGCCGCGTACCTCGGTGAGGTAGATGAACAGGAAGGGCAGCGTGAGGCCACGGCCCACAGCGGACAGAAGGGTGCCGACCAGTATCCATCGGGCCTCCGGACGCCGGGGTAAGACAGGATGGGGCACGGTCTGGACCTCCGTTGCGAACTGGCAGGGCGGGAGACCTGGATTGCCCCGTCGCCGCTCGGCGACCCGGACGGCCAACAACCCTTCGGCTGGGCGCCGGAGTCACCGTAACGCCTTCCTCGTCGGCCGACGTGTGCCAGAGGCTACAGGAGGCCGAACAGGGCCTGCGGCGCGGACCCATACGGACAGGCGGACCCATACGGACAGCTCGGCACCGCCGGACACCGTCCGCAACAGCCTGACATGGGCCGGGCGCGAACACCCCCGATCCGCCCCACTCCTACCGTGCCGAGGAAGCCGGCTGCCATCCACGCCACAAGCCACCGGCACCGCACGGCGCTGATTGGTTGCAGTTCTGGTTGCTCACACCCATCCACATCCCTGCCAGATCAGGCGGTCACCCAGGTCAACCCGATCGTGCACAGGTGCACAGGCAAGGTCGGCGGCTGGACGCAGCAGGACGCGTGACGACCAGCCAGAGACGCACGCAGAGAATCACCAGGCTCGTAAAGCCGTGCTGGGCGGCTCATACGGGCCGCACGCGCGGAAACGCATCGGGCGTGATGGCTTCCCATGGTTCTTCTCAGGACGAAGTGCAAGGCCGGTCAGAGAACCTCGCTTCCCCACTGGGAATGTTCTGTGAGCTCTGACTTCCCGGGCTTGGGCTAAAGGCGTGCGCTGCGTGTGGACTGACTCGTACGCTGGGCTGTCTGGGTGATGGCGTGTTGGGGCCCTTGTCGCCCAGCTCACAATCGTGCCTTACTTTGTGTGTCGGAACCGGCGGGCCGCCCATCCCTTGCCGAGGAAACGTGGCAGTGGCGGCAGCGCCGGTCTTTCGTGTGACCGGCGTCGCCGTGATGGCGGCCACGATTTCCCCCGGTACGCGTCCCGGCCCGGCTGTCCCCCGGCGTGCTGATGGGCTGAGCCACCCGTCGGCCGTGACAGGTGGCTCTTGAAGCAGTCCAGCCATCTGGCGTGGCACCGCGCGCGCATCACTGCGGTCTCCGCCGCCTATGGGAAGGCACCCCTGTAGGCGGCGGTTCGCAGGGAACTGCGGTTCGGTGACTGCGCGTTCCTCCCGATTCGGTGGTTCCTGCCCACGCGCAAATCCGTGCGTCAACCCAGCTAGGAGGCGCCATCATGCCTATCTCCCCAAGTCAGGGCTCCACCGGCGGTGGCACCCTGGTGACCGTGACCGGCACCAACCTCAGTGGCACTACCGCGGTGAAGTTCGGGAGCAAGTCAGCCACCAGCGTCACCCAGGTCTCGCCGACCCAGGTCACCGCAGTATCCCCGTCCGGCACCGGTACGGTCGGGGTGACCGTGACCACCCCGGGCGGAACCAGCAACCCAGTGTCGTTCTTCTACGTCGGCGCGCCGTTCAAGTCGTCCCTGAGCGCCAACTCCGGGCCGGTGGCTGGCGGCAACACGATCACCATCAACGGCACTGGCCTGGCTACTGCTACCAGTGTGTCCTTCGGCGGCGTATCCACGACCCCGACTGTGAACTCCGACAGCCAACTCAGCGTCACTGTGCCAGCAGGTGCCGCTGTCGGCTCGGTGAGTGTCAGTGTCACCACCGCCGGCGGCACCAACAACGGCCTGTCCTACACCTATATCGGCCTTCCCACCATCGCCGCCCTCAATCCCAACTCCGGACCGCCATCAGGCGGGACCGTGGTGACCATCACCGGCACCAACCTCGACACCACCACCTCGGTCACCTTCGGCGCCATCGCGGCACCGTTGTCGGTGATCAACGCCACCACGATCTCCGTCGTCGCCCCGCCCACACCGGACGGAGGTGTCGGCCCCTCTGACATTCGTGTCACCAACCCGGCCGGGACTACCCTGCTGGCGGCCGGCTACACCTACGCCGCCGGCCCCTCCATCTGAGACACAACTCGGTGACCCGGCATGGCCACTGGCACCAGGACGTGAGCCAATGATCGTGTCATCAGAGCCAGCAGGGTCTGATGACACGATCATTAAGAACAGCCGAGTCGGAGCAGCGGGGTGCGGGAGTCACCGACCGGACCAAGCACTGCTACCGCCGGCGACTGCGACGGGTGCCGCGGGTGGCGAGCGCGATGAACGCCTCGATGACACGGGCCCTGCGTTCCGTACAGATGGCGAGTTTCTTGAACCCGCGGTGGTGCCAGGAGTTGGTGCGTTCGATAACCCAGCAGGCGTCGGCTTGCAGCACGGACGCGCCGCGCCTATCCGCGCGATCTCCCAGACGCTGAGCAAGAAACGATTGACCCGCGCAGGTAAACCCCGCTCCGTCACGGCGTACCAAGTACCCTTGCTACGTGACGATGCACAAGACCGTCGATGTGAGTGTTGACGCGATGATTGAGGACCTCAGGACACTCGTCGAAACCGAGTCTCCATCGCGCGATCTCGACGCCTTGATGGCATCGGCCAAAGCTGTCGCAGCTGTCATCGAGAGCCGCCTTGGCGGGCAGGCCATCCTCGTTGAGAGCGAAGCCGGGCCGCACGTCCACTGGTCAGCTGGTGGCGATCCCAAAGTACTGATCCTCGGTCACCATGACACGGTGTTTCCGCTAGGCACCCTTGAACGCCGCCCGTTCATGGTCGAAGACGGGCATGCAACCGGCCCCGGGGTCTTTGACATGCTCGGCGGTTTGGTACAAGCCGTTCATGGCCTGGCGATGCTCGATGACCGGTCAGGCGTCGAGATCCTGGTGACCGCCGACGAAGAGGTCGGCTCCCGCTCCTCTCGAGCTCTCATCGAAGAACGAGCCCTTGCTTGCGGCGCTGTACTTGTGTTCGAGGGCGCCGCTGACGGCGGGGCCCTGAAGACCGGCCGCAAAGGCTGCGGCACGTTCCAAGTCTCTGTCGCGGGCCGGGCATCGCACGCAGGCCTTGAGCCCGCAGCCGGGGTCAACGCCCTGATCGAAGCATCACACCAGGTACTGGATATCGCGGCGCTTGCTCGACCCGACATTGGCACGACCGTTACCCCGACCGTCGCGTCCGCAGGAACCCTGGACAACGTCGTTCCCGCAGAGGCGACCGTCATCGTCGACGTCCGGGTCGAGTCGGCCGACGAGAAAGAACGAATCGAATCCGCGTTCGTAGCACTGGCTCCGCATCTCGATGAGGCGGAGATCGCGGTTCAGGGAGCTATCAGCCGACCCCCGATGCCTGAGTCGGCGGCGGCCGAACTCTTTGCGGTGGCACAGCAGTTGCTTCCTGACCTCGAAGGCAAGGCAGTCGGCGGCGCAAGCGACGGCAACTTCACGGCCGCACTGGGGGTGCCAACACTCGATGGCCTTGGAGCAGTCGGGGGCGGCGCCCATGCCGACCACGAGTACCTGGTGATCGAAGCCATGGCCGAGCGGGCGAACCTTGTTGCTGGACTGGTGAACGCGATTCAGAACGCATAGGAGAACGAGAGCATGCGCGACCTGTGAGCGATCACGCGAGGTCACGATCTGCGATCACCGAGATCCGCGTTCGGTGATCGGGCCCGCTGGCGGCGGTGCGGTTAGCGGCGGCTCCTTTCGGGGTCGGTGGCGGCGATCTCGAGCCCGTTGTACTCGCGGAGCCGCCAGGACGGGACGCGGACGCTCCACAGGCTCGGCCACCTCGCGGTCGAGGTGTAGGCGCACCACCGTTACAAGATCGGCCCGTACGTGGTGACGTTACCACGCCGTCCAGGCCGTGACTCACATGCGAAAACCTGCGCTCGCGGCCGGACCGAGTACGGTGAACAGGCGGCCCGAGCCTGCCTGTTCACAGCCTGCTGCATCCCGCTTTGCTTCGCCCGACCACTCGTGATGGCGGGCGGATTACCGCTCATGGACGAGTTGGCGCACGACTGCCATGTCGTTGAAGGGGATGAACTCCTCGCCGATGATCTGGTGCGGTTCACTGCCTTTCCCGGCGACGAGGACCACGTCTTCCGGTTCGGCGGCGGCGAGGGCGAAGCTGATGGCCTGACGACGGTCACCGATCCGCTCGAACGGGGTACCGGTCATCGCGATACCAGGAGCGACCTGGTCGAGGATCGCCCCAGGGTCTTCGGTGCGCGGATTGTCCGAAGTGAGGACGCACAGGTCCGACAGACGCCCGGCGATCTCTCCCATGGTGGCACGCTTGGTGGCGTCCCGGTCGCCACCGCAGCCGAAGACAGTGATGATCCGGGAGGTGGCGAAGCCGCTGATCGTGGTCAGGACCTTCTCCAACGAATCCGGGGAATGGGCGTAATCCACGATCACCGAGGTCCCGAGCGGGGTTTCGTATCGTTCGAACCGGCCGGGGACCGGCGGCATCCGGTCCAGGACGTCGACGAGTGCCCTCAGGTCATGACCGAGGGCGTGGCAGGCCGCGACCGTGGCGAGTGCGTTCGCCACCGAGAACAGCCCTGGAACGGGGATCGCCGCCGGATACTTACGCCCCTTGTGGTGCAGGGTGAACCGGCTGCCCGCGGCGTCCACGGAGATGTCGCTGGCCCGGTAGTCCGCCTCCGCATCCACAGCGTACGTGGTCACCGCTCCCGGCATCAGCGCCTGGATCCCGGCGCCTACCGGATCGTCGGCGTTGACCACTGCGCGTCGGCACAAGCCCTGGAACAGCCGCAACTTGGCGTTCTTGTAGTTCTCCATCGTGCCGTGGTCGTCCAGGTGGTCCTGGGTCAGGTTGGTGAAGACACCGACGTCGATGTACGCGTGGTCAACCCGGTGGGTCAGCAGAGCCATGGAGGTGGCCTCCAGCACCGCGATGTCGGTCTGACGGTCCCGCATGTACCCCAGCAGATAGTGGAGTTCCGGTGGCTCCGGCGTGGTCAGGACGGACCTCGGCATCGGGATGAACTCGCCGCCGATCCGGCTACCGGACGTCCCGATGACCCCTACCCTCGCGTTCTCGGCGATGCGCAGGACCGACTCGACCATGCATGAGACCGAGGTCTTCCCGTTGGTGCCGGTGACCGCGACGACGTCCATATCGCGGCCCGGTTCGCCGTAGTAGCGGGACGCGGCGGCCGACGACGCCACCCGAGTGTCCGGCACGCGCACCACGCACACGCCTTCCGGCACAACGGCGCGGCCGGGGCCTTCGCCTTCCACCAGGATCGCTACGGCACCGAGCTCCACGGCACGCGAGACGGCCTCGGGGCCGCCTTCGCGGTGGCCGGGTACCGCGATGTACAACGAGCCAGGGGTCAGCCGGTCGACGTCGAAGGTCATTCCTCCGCTGATCCCCGCTCCGATGTCACCCTGGAGGACCTGGTGCTCGTACCCGTCCAGCAGTTCGTTCAGTTTCAAAGCTGTCCCCTTCGAAGGCGGTTCTCCGGCGCGCCGGCCGTAGACCGCGCCGTTCGGCGGGGACTACGGCTGACGGACCCGCGGTGATGACCATGAACCTGGCTGTCCGGTGCCTGGAGTGAGGCAGCCGACCGTTGGGGATCGTGCGTTCCGGCTGACGTGGTCCTGGGAGTTGGGCAGGACAAGTGGAAGCGGAAGGGGTAGAAGCAGATCCACGGGGCGCCGACGGATGTCCGGAATGGGACCGTAGGGGAAGCAGCGCCCGTGTTCACGGAGCGTCGAGCGCGGCGGAATCCGGCTAGACGCTGCGTGAGTCTACGCCCGGTAGCCGGTCACAGCGCACACCCGAGCTGGACCGGCGGCCGATGCGGTGGGGTACTCACCCCCGCCCGGGGCCGCGCGGGGGTACGCTGAAGGTACCGAAGGCATTTCGCATGTCGGCATTCACGTTGGCGTCGTCGTCGGGGAACACAACGCCGGGCCGGTGGCTCGGATGAAGGTTCGCGTCATGATTGCGACGACAGCTTGGACGACGCCTCCCACCGTTTCTGTCCCCGTTCTGCCCCCGATGGACTCAGCCCGGGTCTCGTTTGTGCCCGCGGGCACCGACCACCACCGTCTGGACGGCGCGTGGTGGCCGCGCTCGCGTGACCTGCCTAGCGAACTCCCCGCGCTGATCGCCGCGTTGGACCTCCGCTTCGGAAGGATCGGCCGCGTCACCGTGAACAGTTCGATGTGGCCCGAGGTACCGCGCCGGATCGCGGTCGCCGGACGCACGATCCGCGTAGGGTGGTTCACCAGCGAGCAGGACCCGAACGAAATCTGCCTCCTGCCTGTTCAAGGAGGCCGCTGGGACCTGCTGGTCGTCCCCCCGGCCTGCGAGTTCTCGGTGGCCGTTCGGCTGATGGCCGCGGCCTCCGCTCCGCTCAACCGGCAGCCGGCGAGCGCCATGCTGGCCGAGGCGGCCGACGGCAGGAAGGCACCGACGCCAGAGTGCACCGCCCAAGCGGTCCGAGTGCTGGGGGATGGCACGCGACTTCCCGAGCTGGTCCCGACCGTGCCCGCCGTGCCCTGATGCCCTGACCGTCCACGTGTGGCGGATCGCTACCGCGATCAAGCCTGTCGTTCTGCCGTCGGGTTCGCTCGCCCGGCACGCTGACTTCGTGTCGCAGCGGGTCTTCCCCGCCCGCCGGCACCGACCCGACCTGTGAGGCCCCATGGACACCGCCCGGCCGCAGCCGGAACTGCCGGAACCCGGCTTCGCCCACGTTCGCATCGTTGCGGCGTCGCCCGAAGCAGCGCGCCAGATCGCCGCGGTGCTGCGACGCAGCTTCGCCAGCACCGAGCAGCGCAGCTATCCGGCCGACTCCGATGGCAACGGCACCCGCTTGCACGTCACGGTGGACACCGCGCGTACCCCGGACCCCGGCCAGCCCTTCCGCCCGTGGCTGGTCACCGACGGCCCGCGAGGCGCCGACCACCCTCATGCGGACGAGGTTTGAGCGCGACGGCGACCGCACCCGCACCACGCGGACCCCTGATCGCGCTGCCGATTTACAAGATCTAGGAGTTACGTGTGCCGACCAGCACCGAAGCCGTACCGCAAACGGTCGACCAGACGCAGCTGACCGACGACGTCCGGTATCCCGGGCTCGGTGGGATGCCGCCGCTCGGGATCACTCCGCTGGCACCAGCGCGGTTGTGCCTGTTGCCTTCAGACACCGGCCCCTGCCGCATTGACGGGACATGGCGGCCGCGCAGTCGCGATCTGGCTCTCGAACTGCCCAGGCTGCTAGGGGAGTTGGACGGCCGGTGGGGGCGCGTCACGCGTGTCACGGTGAACAGATCGATGTGGTCGCCCATCCCCTCCCGGATACTCTTCGCCGACCGCGTCGTGCATCTCGGGTGGTTCAGGACCGGCCGGAATCCGCAAACGATCTGCCTGGTCTGTCCCGGCGTCGGCCGTTGGGACCTGACGGTCCTTCCTCCCGAAACGGGGTTCTTTCCAGCGGACGCCTCGGGCGCACGCGATTCACACACCCCGGAGGCATAATGCGCGTCATCATCGCCCGTCGGCATTTCTACCTTCTCCGCATCGACGTGGAGACAGCGATGAACGGAGTCATACCGGAATCCGACACCGGCGCATCGGTCAAGATCGGCGGCATTGCCTACCCGCTGATGCAGGTGGGCGCGGTCCTCACCCGGCAGGACCGACGTGACTTCAGCGCCGAGGAGGTGTTCCGGGCGATGCGCGCGCTCGGCTTCAGCTGCCAGGCCGGATCCTGAGCCGGGTGCCGGAAACGGAGTGGCCTGCCCGGCCGCTCCAGGACCCGATGTGATTCTCCAAAGCGACAGCCACAGAGTTTCTTGCCCGAGCATTGCCGCGAACCGATACCCTCAAAGCGATAGCGTATGGGAAACGCCATCGCTGTCGCAGAAAACCCGCAGGCCAGGAGGATGCGATGAGCAGCGAGCCGTGGACCATCGACAGCATCGCCCACGCCCTCCCGCACCCCGTCACCCGGCAACAGTTCCTCGCCGAGATCAACCTCGCGCCAGTCGACGATCTACCCAACATCCTGCAGCGGTGGATCCGTGTAGCCGAGGACTGGACCGCAGCCGGGCCCCGCCTCGAAGCCCTCCGCGAGCACTACCAAGAACACGGCACACTGCCCCCCGACTACGAGACGGCGCTCGTCGACCTGACCCACGACATCCAGGAACAAGCCCGCAGCCGCGGCGCTGCCTGACCCTTTCCCGTTTCCCCGGTTCCCGCCCACAGCAGGTGACAGCGCCGCTACGCTCACGCAGTAGGAGGGTGGCCGAGCCGGTGCACGCGGCCGAGTCAGCGTGGAACGAGAAGGGCGGCCGCATGACTTTTCGCCTCCGGATCGACCCGACGATCCACGCCCACTACGGGGCGCTTCCCGACGACGGCCGCCGCGACCTCGCCGTCTGCCTTCTCGATGCCATGGCCGATCCGCTCGCCCACTCCGCGCCCTACGGCGTCGACGACGGCATCATGCGCACCATCGCCCGCGGCTACGTCACAGCCGCCATCCTCATCGATCAGCCGAACAAGACCATCGTCGTCGCCCAGATCACCTACGCAGGCTGACAACGGCCAAGCCCCCGCCTCGGTAGTCCTGTCCTTGGGCGGGGGGCTTGCAGTCACGCGGACCAAGACCGTGTCCTGTGTGGCGAGTTGTTCTCTGGTTTGGTACAGGGAGGGGGTGGAGTTGGATTGTTCCCGACGGGTTGCGAGAGATCGCCCGGCCGTTGATCCCACCGGATCGCGTGCGGCCGCAGGGCGGCGAAGCACCGAACACGCCTGAAAAGACGGTCTTCGCCGCGATCGTCTATGTGCTGGTGAGCGGGTGTGCCTGGCGGGCGTTGCCGCCGCGCTTCGGCATATCGAAGTCAACGGCCCATCGACGGTTCGTGATCTGGTCACGGGCTACGATACGGGGCCGTCTACACGAGGCAGTCCTGCACCAACTCGACGACCATGGACTGATCGACGTCTCCCGCGTGGTCCTCGTCTCCACTCGCACCCAGGCGTAAAAAGAGGGGGCGAACTCGCAGGTCCGAGCCCTGTGAACCGGGGCAAGTCGGGTTCCAAGATTTCACATCCTGTCGGACGCGAACGGCCTGCCCCTGGTCGTCGGCCTCCCCACCGCCAACACCCGTGACAGCCTCGGCCGTCGGCGTTGAGTGATCGAGCGTACCGTCTCGTGGTTGTCCGGCTACCGCCGACTCAGTCTCCGATACGCCCGGCGTCAGCCGCTTCTTCGGCTGTACGCCCCTGGGCCCCGCGGGCTGGCCCCCCGCCCTCACGTCCGCGGCGGCGGCCACGGTGGGTTCGCTCCTCCTCCCGCCGGTCGCCCGCCGGGCCCGCGCCACGGTGGCGGCGCTGAGCGGCGCGGCCGGGCGCCTCAGCCCTTGCCGAAGAATTGCGCGGGGAAGGCACCCGCGGCCCTCGCGGTCCGGGTGAAGCCGTCGGCCAACTCGGTGAGGCGCGCGGTAGCGGCCGGGCCGAGGTGGTCGTACGGGGCGGCGTCGAGGCGGTCGGTAAGCGCCTCGGCCTCACCGCGCAGGGCCGCCCCGGCCTCTGTGAGGTCCCCCGCCTCGTCCAGCAGACCGCGTTCGCGCAACCGGTCCCGGGCGGCGGCCCACTGCTCTGCGGACCATCCGCGGGTCTGCTTGAGCACGTCCGATGTCACCGTCTTGCCGGTGGCGTTGTGCAGGACCAGCGCCTCGATCCCGGAGAGGCCGGCCACCGCCAGAGCGGCGAGGTGACCGTCACCCCGGTGCTCGCGCAGGAGTGTCGCGGCGTGCCACAAGGCCAGGTGCGGCTCCTCGGGCACGGGAAGGCCGGCGTTCGCGGCGTACAGCGGCCGAGCCTCGCGGCGGCATGCCTCGGTGGCGCGCAGCGCCAGCTCGGCCGCCTCGGCCATCTCCTTCGACGCGAGGGCCTCCTCCCCGAGCAGCCGCCGCAGCGTCCCGTCCGCGCCGCGCAGTCGCGCAGCCAGCACCGCCTCCGGCGTGGTGACCGTCCACGCTGCGGGGATGTGCCGGGCCACGCGCTCGTGGTTGAAGTTGTAGAACGTCGCCGTGACCGTGCCCGCGCCGACCGTCCCGAGCGGGGCCGCGCGGCCCGCGAGGTAGACCATGGCCCCTCGCTCCAGCCCGAGCGTCGCGAGTTCGTCCGCCAGCTCCGGTGCGAAGTACATGGCTACGTGCAGGGGGTTGACGGCGTTGTGGCAGCGGCGGCCAGCGGTCATATCCATGTTTGTCTCCTGAATTCGTCTGAGCTGCCGCAGGGGGTCAGTCCTTGCGTACGGTCAAGTTCTGGGCGGTATGGCGGACGTGCCGGGCGAGCAGGTCGGCAGCGCGTTCAGCGTCCCGGCTCAGGGCAGCCTCCTCCAGAGCGCCGTGCTCCTTCGTGCCGTCCCGCTCCGGGACGATGGCGCCGGACCAACGCCGGGCCAGCTCGCTCGCTGTCCACATGCGATCGAAGCTGTCCAGAAGTACCGGGTTGCCGCAGCCCTCGAGTAGCGCGCGGTGGAACTGGCGGTGCGCCTCGGACCACTCGTCGGAGACGAACGTATCGCCCGGTTCCCGAAACGGCGTGCGGGCAAGGTGGTGGTGGGTGGCTCGGACTCGTACCTCCCAGTCGACGCCGCCCCGCTCGATCGACAGCCGAAGCATCACCGGCTCGGTAACGGCACGCGCTTCCGCGATCTGTTGCCAGCGCTCGGCGTTCACCGCTGGGACCGCGAACCCCCGGTTCGGCAGTCGGGTTGCCAAGCCCTCGCCCACCAGGCGGAGCAAGGCCTCGCGTGCAACGGCGAGGCTGACCCTCTCGGCGTTTGCCAGTTCCTGCGGCTTGAGTGCCTGGTCCGGCGCGAACACCCCGTGCAGGATGGCCGCGCGCAGCGTGGTGTAAAGCCGCTCCGAGGGTGCTCCGCGTTCCGTCATAGGTCGACTCTAGCGGATAATCGATTATATGCGTAATAATCGATTGCAGATTCCAAGGAGAGGAACACAAGGGAATGAACGGGAACGATCCCTTCGCCGGGCTGCCGTCGGCGCCTGCCTTCACCGTGACCAGCACCAGCGTGCGGGCTGGCGAGGCGTTGCCGGCTGCGCAGATGTCCGGCCTGTTCGGAGTTCCGGGCGGCGAGGACTGCTCGCCGCAGCTGAGCTGGTCCGGCGCGCCCGAGGGCACGCAGAGCTACGCGGTGACCGTGTACGACCCGGATGCGCCAACGCAGTCCGGCTTCTGGCACTGGGCCGTCGCGAATATCCCGGCCGATGTCACCGATCTCCCCGAGGGAGCCGGGGACGACAGCGGGTCAGGCCTGCCGGCCGGTGCTTTCCAGCTACCGAACGATGCACGGATGCCTCGCTTCGTCGGCGGCGCGCCGCCAGCCGGTCATGGCCCGCACCGCTATTTCATCACCGTGCACGCCCTGGATGTGGCGGACATCGGCGTCACCGCCGAGGGCACCCCGGCGTTCCTCGGCTTCAATATCGCGTCGCACATCCTGGGTCGGGCGACGATCGTTGCCACCGCGGAGACCCCTGCGGTCTGATCCCGGCAGCTTCGGGGGACGGGTGAGACCACCACACCCGTCCCCTTGGCCGTCTTGGTGATGGAGGCTCAATCCGCCGACGGTGCGGACGTCGACAGGGTCAGATGGCGACGAGTTCCTGAACCACCTGGACCGTTCGGGTGAGGTGGGTGGCTACTCGGCGCCAGCCGGTGGCGGCGAACAAGTGTCGAATTCGGCCGGCTCTCGTTCCTGGCCGTGCGCGCTGGCAAGCATGTCCATGTCCAGTAGGGCTACGGGGCCCGTGTCATTGCCGGCGTCTACGAGCGAGTCGATGACGTAGGCGCGGGCCCCGGGATAAGCCGCGCGCCGGCAGTTCTGCAGGATCGTGCGGCAGCGGGCGTCGCCCCAGTCATGGGTGAACATCTTCAGGAGGTACGCGTCAATGAGCGGGACCTGGGTGAAAAAGTCGCCGCCCAGCGGTGCTTGCCGAGCCGTGGGGAGGTGTCGACGCCGCGGCGGGCGATACGTCGGCGAGCACAGTCGTATCCCTTGCCACCGTGGACCTTTGCCGGTCGTCGTCTGCGGGGGCTGCGGCGGGATCGAATGGGCGATATCTCGCGTACCGGCGGTATGGGTGCCTGGCTGTCGTGCAGGTTGGGGGGCGGAGACGCCTATCGAGACGGGCAGGACCCGGCGGTCGACGATGACGTGGATTTTCGATCCGTTCTTGCCTCGGTCGGTCGGATTCGGTGCTGTCAGCCGCCTCCTTTGAGGGCGCGCACACCGACAGAGTCGGCCGCGCACCGCGACCAGTCCAGCTCGCTCTGAGCACCCAGCTCGTTGAGGATCAGGCGGTGTGCTTGGCCCACACGCGTGCCGCCGACCGTTCGGCGAAGCGCCGGTACGCGGGTGCCCCGGACTGACCAAGTCCAGGCGGCAGTTGCTGCCACGTGCAGCCCGACGTCGCGACGAAGTTGATGGCAGCCAGCACCTGGCGATCCCCACGCCTACGCCGGCCGCCGCCTCGCGGGCGTACCAGGGGCGGCGGCGCAACCCGTCGGAAGAGCGGACCAGTCAGACGACCGCCGCGCCCACACCGCATTCCGAACCAACCTGCAGAGCCCAAGGCCACAACCAAGATAAAGCAGCAACTGCAGAGGTACGCCACTGACACAGTTCCCGGCATGCACACAGTTCAGCAGCCCGCAGTACTCCGCCCGGACTTCTCCAGCCCCGACTTCGGCGGCTCCGACGCGGAGCGTGCCTGACACGCCGCGCCGCGAGGGCCCATCGGCGTTCCGGACGGGCCTTGACCACCAAACGAGGCTCCGGCCTGCCCAGGCCTGACCTGCAGGGACACCGCACACGGGTGATTAATCCGTCTATCGCACAGCGCCTTCTTTGAAGCGCTGCCTAACACATCTAGCGTCAGAACGCACAGCAACGGTCAGCTTTTGGCAAACCGTCCGCTGAGTGCCATATCGGCATTAATCGCCTCTCTCTTTCTTCGAAGCCCGGCAGCCCCGGCGCCTTCCCGACCCCTAACCTCCCCCAGGAGTGAGCAGATGTTTACGCATTCAAAGCACATCAAGGTTACTCTCGCCACCGCGAGCGCAATCCTCGCCGCCGCCTCCGTTGCCCCCGCGGCCGCGGAAGAGCACCCCGCCCCGGCGAACACCGCCCACGGCCATCCCGGCGAGCACCACCATCCCCGCGGCGACCACCGCGACCACCGCAACCAAGGCCGCGACCACGACGGCCGCCGTCACCAACCCGAGCACAACTGGCATCACGGCTTCCAGGGCCGCGTCATCGCCCATGGCGGACTCAACGTCCGCGAAATGCCGACCACGCACAGCCGCATCGTCGGCTTCAACGCCGAGGGCTCCCTCGTCAGCATCCGCTGCAAGGTGAACGGCGAGTGGATCAAAGGCAACCCACGCTGGTACAAGCTGACTGACAAGACACACGGCTGGTCCTCCGCCCGCTACATCCGCAACGTCGGACCGGCTCCGGACTGGTGCCACGACCACGACCACGACGGCCGTAACCAACCCGAGCACAACTGGCGTCACGGCTTCCAGGGCCGCGTCATCGCCCATGGCGGACTCAACGTCCGCGAAATGCCGACCACGCACAGCCGCATCGTCGGCTTCAACGCCGAGGGCTCCCTCGTCAGCATCCGCTGCAAGGTGAACGGCGAGTGGATCAAAGGCAACCCACGCTGGTACAAGCTGACTGACAAGACACACGGCTGGTCCTCCGCCCGCTACATCCGCAACGTCGGACCGGCTCCGGAGTGGTGCCACGACCACAACGAGCATGGCAGAGACCAACAACACGGCGACGAGCATGGCAAGCATGACCACGAGCACGGTCACGGAGAGCACGGCGGAGACGAGCACCACGGCGACAGCTGACGCAGCATCACGTCATAGCAGCCGACAGGCTCCCGGACCGCGCAACGTCGGCTCCTACTGGTTCCTCCCGGTCGTCACCAGCGTTGTGTTCGCGTTCTCCGTGTCCGAGGGCCAGGAACTCGACGAGCTGTAACACGAGCCCGGTTCAACGAGTACGAGTGCATCGTGTGCGTCCGGGCGCACGCGGCGTTCGACGGCCGGCTCGTCCACGGCTGCGGGGCGGGTTCAACATGCGGGCGGATGCGTTCTGCCGTACGGCGCGAACCTGAACCGCCCGCGTGAGGAACTGGAGGGCCTCGGCCAGGACCGGATCAGCGGCGTCGACGTCATGGCACCGCATCATGGTGGGCGACACCGCACGGGGCGGGGCTGAGATAGCCCCGCCCCGCAGTGAACAAGGAGCCCCGGCTGGCCGCGGGAGCGCCAAGGGATGGCGCAGTCAACGCCCGCGCCTGGAACCGGATCGCCCTGGACGACCCCAAGCTCCGGCCCTTCCTTCGGGCGCCGACGGAAGACGGCCAAGCCCACTACACCCTGCCCCCGAAGGATCGGCACCTGTGGCACTCCAGCTCGTGGGCGCTCCCCAGGTCTCCAACTCCCTCGCGGCGGCCGCCGTCGCCTGCGAATCGTGCCTGCCGGTTCATCAGGTCGCCGAACAGCTTGGCGACGCAACCACGCAGCTCCCATAGCGCATGGAGAGCGGACAATAGCGCCCTGGTCGGCTCCTTCTGTTTGACCAAGCTCTCCCAGGGCGTCTACGAACTCGGCTACTGGGCAACCAAGGAGCAGCGCGGCCGGGAGTACTCCACAGAGGCCGCACGGGCGCTGCGCGACTGGGGCTTCACCGCACTCAAGACCCACCGGATCGAGTGGTGGGCGATGTCTTCGACAGGGCCGGTCACTCTCAGGATCGCAATCAGGCACAGGCGAGTAGGCGAGTAGGCGAGTGCCATGAACTCCCCATGACTTCGCCATGTCCACTACCCGAAGGTAAAGCGGAGGTCGATCTTCCAGGCTGCCACTTGTTGACGGATGAATGACAACAGTACGGTCTGCGCCAACCACCCGCCGGGTCACCACTGAACGGGGTGGCAGTACGTCAAATACCCGTACAGCACGGCCGTCTGCACAGCGTCACCCGCCCGGGCACCACCGTGCCCGCGGTCCCTGCACCGCTTCCGGTTCATCCCGCCCCAGGAGGCAGTACGTTGCGCAACCCCATATCGGCAACTCCCGAGCCTGCAAGGTTTGCATCACGGTCCCCTCGCCGGATCACTCTCTCCGTCCTCGGCGCCACCGCGCTCGCCCTCTCCGGCTTGGCCGCGGCGGCCCCGGCCGGCGCGCAAACCCCCTCCGTGCACGGGGTTTCGTGGGCCCGCGCCTGCGCGATACCCACCACACGCGGTGCCATGGCATGCAACGCCCTGCATGTGACCAGCGTGTCCGAACACATCAACGCCAAGGGTGTCACGCCCAATGCCACCCCGTCCGGCTACGGCCCCAGCGACCTGCTCAGCGCGTACAAGCTGCCTCCCGGCGGCGGCACCGGCCAGACCGTCGCGATCGTCGACGCGTACAACGACCCCAACGCCGAGTCGGACCTGGCCACTTACCGCAGCCAGTACGGGTTGCCCGCCTGCACCACGGCCAACGGATGCTTCAAGAAGGTCGACGAGAACGGCGGCACCAGTTATCCACGAAACAGCACCGGCTGGGCCGGAGAGATCTCCCTTGACCTCGACATGGTGTCCGCGATCGCGCCGAACGCGCACATCATCCTGGTCGAGGCCAAGACCGCGAACATGACTGATCTGGGCACATCGGTGAACACCGCCGTAAAGCTCGGCGCGAAGTCCGTCTCCAACAGCTACGGCGGTTCCGAATCGTCCTCGGACGCCACCTACGACTCCAGCTACTTCAACCACCCGGGCGTCGCCATCACCGTCTCCTCCGGGGACAGCGGCTATGGAGTGCAGTACCCGGCCGCCTCGAAGTATGTCACCGCTGTGGGAGGCACCGCACTCAAGCGGGATTCCAGCAGCCGCGGTTGGAGCGAGAGCGTCTGGTCCACCAGCAGCACCGAGGGCGCTGGGTCAGGCTGCTCGGCGTATGACGCCAAGCCCACCTGGCAGACGGACGGCGGCTGTGCCCGCCGCACAGTCGCTGATGTCTCCGCAGTCGCCGACCCGGCCACCGGTGTCGCCGTCTACCAGACATACGGCGGCTCCGGCTGGACCGTCTACGGCGGTACCAGCGTCGCCTCACCGATCATCGCCAGCGTGTACGCCGATGCGGGCACCCCGTCCTCTGGCTCGTACCCGTCCTCATTCCTCTACGCCCACACCGGCTCGCTCAACGACGTGACCACCGGCTCGACCACCACCTGCTCTCCGGCCTACCTGTGCACCGCCGAGGTCGGCTACGACGGCCCGACGGGCTGGGGAACCCCCAACGGCCTGACCGCCTTCACCGGCTGACCCCACGACGACACCAGCGCGGCCTCCGACGCCAAGTCGGAGGCCGCGCTGTCCACTTCACGGCGGACGGATCCGACGGCCCCGCACTCGGCGGCAACACGACGTAACTCCGGCACAGGGCGAGGAGACCCACCGCACCGGAAAGCTGGCCCGGGCCCTCCCCCGCCGATCGCGCCCTCCCGGGACCAAGGTCCGGCGAAGCCGGGGGCTCGGAATCAGAGTTGGCCAGTTCTCCACTCAGCGCCGATCTCGTGGGCTTAGTCCGCGGGCAGACGTCGTACCAGTTATGACCGGCCTTGGCCCTGCCGAGCCAACGTGTCGCGGGTCCGTCTCCATCGGGCGCGGAGGAGCGTGCGGAGGCGACGAGTGCACGCTGGAGCGTTTTCCTCCCTTGCGTTGCGGTATGCCATTTTCATTCCTCCGCTTGACATCTGTACGTTCACTCCCAGAGGGCTGACGTTGAGTCATGGACCGAGGCCGATGGGCATGGAGGGGGCTTGGCACAAGGAGGAATGGCATGGCAACGCTTGGTACGGGCAGTCACGCATCGACGACGGGGGTGACCAAGCCCCGCGGTGGCCAGGCTGCGATCAAGTGGCTGACCACTACCGATCACAAGATGATCGGCACGCTCTATATCGTCACCTCGTTCGGGTTCTTCCTGATCGGCGGGATCATGGCGCTGCTGATCCGGGCAGAGTTGGCTCGACCCGGTCTGCAGATCCTGAGCACCGAGCAGTTCAACCAGGCGTTCACGCTGCATGGAACGATCATGCTCCTGGTCTTCGCGACGCCGCTGTTCGCGGGCTTCGCGAATTGGATCATGCCGCTCCAGATCGGGGCACCGGACGTTGCGTTCCCACGGTTGAACATGTTTGCCTACTGGCTCTATCTGTTCGGCTCACTGATCATCGTCTTCGGGCTGCTGACCCCTCAGGGAGCCGCGGATTTCGGTTGGACCGCGTACGAGCCGCTGGGTGACGCTGTTCATACGCCGGGCGTTGGCGGCGATATGTGGTTCATCGGGCTGGCGCTGTCCGGCTTCGGCACGATCCTGGGCTCCGTCAACTTCATCACCACCATCATCTGTATGCGCGCCCCCGGCATGACCATGTTCCGAATGCCCATCTTCACATGGAACGTCCTGCTCACCGCCGTGTTGGTGCTGATGGCCTTCCCGGTCCTGGCGGCCGCGTTGCTCGCTGCCGAGGCCGACCGCAAGTTCGGTGCGCACGTCTTTGACCCGGCCAACGGCGGGCCGATCCTTTGGCAGCACCTGTTCTGGTTCTTCGGCCATCCGGAGGTCTACATCATCGCGCTGCCGTTCTTCGGCATCGTCAGCGAGACGATTCCGGTCTTCTCCCGCAAGCCGATCTTCGGCTACATCGGCCTGGTCGGCGCGACCATCGCCATCGCCGGGCTATCGATCACGGTGTGGGCGCACCATATGTTCGTCACCGGCTCGGTGCTGCTGCCGTTCTTCGCCTTCACGTCGTACTTGATCGCCGTTCCCACCGGGGTGAAGTTCTTCAACTGGATCGGCACCATGTGGAAAGGAGCGCTGTCGTTCGAGACGCCGATGCTGTGGTCGATCGGCTTCCTGGTGACCTTCCTGTTCGGCGGGCTGACCGGAGTACTGCTCGCCTCACCGCCCTTGGATTTCCACGTCTCCGACTCCTACTTCGTCGTGGCGCACTTCCACTACACGGTCTTCGGAACGGTCGTCTATGCGATGTTCGCCGGCTTCTACTTCTGGTGGCCCAAGTTCACCGGAAAAATGCTCGACGAACGCCTTGGGAAAATCCACTTCTGGACGCTGTTCATCGGATTCCACACGACCTTCCTCGTCCAGCACTGGCTGGGAGTGAAGGGCATGCCCCGCCGCTACGCCGACTACCTGGCGACGGACGGCTTCACCACGCTCAACACGGTCTCCTCAATCGGCGCCTTCCTCCTGGGCGGCTCCACGCTCCCGTTCCTGTACAACGTGTGGAAGACGGCCAAGTACAAAGCGCGGGTCAGTGTCGACGACCCCTGGGGCTATGGGCGGTCATTGGAATGGGCCACCTCCTGCCCACCACCCCGACACAACTTCCTGGCCCTACCGCCCATCCGCTCCGAGTCTCCCGCCTTCGACCTGCATCATCCCGAAATCGCCTCCCTCGAAGTAAGACCTCACACTGAGTCCACCCCCATCAGTGGGGCACGACAGCCCGGTCGTGAACCGAACGGTGGTCAAGAAGGGACCGAGAGGTGAGGGCCGAAGCCGGTGGGCCCACTGGAGGGGCATCTGACGGCGGTTCGACGTGCGGCTGGATCACCGACGAGATCGAGTCGCGACTGGTCTACCCGAACTATTCGCCGCGAGGGCATGGCGGGTCTCATCGCCGTCTCGGTACGCCGGGGCCCCACCAGCTTCTCAAACCGGGGCGCGGAGGTCCCCGCATCCATGCAAATGGACTGCTTACCCTCCGGGGATACGGGTTCGCCCTGTTCTCCCATGTCCCTGACCAAGACCCGCCCCTCGGCCTTTCCGTCGACTGCCAGCCTCGGCTCCCGAAAGCGGTGATCGCATCAGCAAGCTCTGGCCTCGCCTCCAATGCCGGGTTACCGCCCGACGCATCGCGAAGGTCCTACTCTGGTACACGAAGACGATACGGCGTACGCCGGTTGCGCGAATGGCACAAGGTGGATGCCGGCAGCTATGCCTCGAAGTCCGCTGTAAGTACACATGCCGCATGCCGGAGGAATCCTGGTAGCGGACAGCCCGGCAGCCGGCTGTCCGCGCATACCAAGATCCGTAGCCCTGCACACGCGGATCACCCAACGACATCCAGCCATTGCTTGAATTCGACCGCACCTCAGCACCTGAGCGTGTAATCCTCATCCTGGCGACGGAGGCAAGGGAACGAGCAGGAAGGGCCAGCAAGCAGGGAGACGACGTCCTGCAGGCCAGCCACCTGTACAGGGCTGCCAGACTCATCCTGTCGGCGAGTTCGCACTCCCGCGCACTGGGTCCGCTTGCCCGTGATCAAGTCACCTTCCCTGGAACGGAAGGAGGTAACGGAAGCGTTCGATCGTGAATTCGATTCCGGGTTCAGCCGGGCAAGCCGATAGTTCCGTCCAACCACGACAGTTGCCACTACCATCGACCGTGTGGGGTTGGTAGTATCCGAAAGTTCCGGGCAGTACCGTGGCGTTGCCACTGAAGCCGATCACATGGCGTTGAGACATGAGTAGGTGTCGCCTCGTCCGAAACCTCTTGCACTAACACGTGATGGGGTGATGCTTGCCCAATGGATCCCCAGTCTCTCCTGTTCTCCTTGTTCACACCCGAGGGGCGAGAGGACCCGCACACTCCGCTGGAGGAACTGCGCCGGATTGCCCCCGTCTATTACGACAAGGATCTCGACACCTTCTTCCTCACCCGCTACAGCGATTGCCACAGTGTCCTGACCGACCCCAACTCCGCGGTTCCCGACCTGACATGGTGCGAGAGTGAACTGCCTGACTGGCGGGAGCACCCGGCAGCCGACTTCTTCTACTCCTCCATGCTGCGCAGCAACCAGCCGGACCATGGCCGGCTACGCAAGTTGGTCAGCGGCGCCTTCACCGCTCGCCGGGTCGCCGGGCTCCAGACGGCAGTCGACGAGATCACGGACCGTCTGCTCGGCAACCTGGCTGACGCCGTATCGGACGGTGGGCAGGCGAACTTCCAGGATGTGGTGGGATACCCGCTGCCCGTGGCCGTGATCGGCGAGCTGATCGGCGTACCCGCCGCGGATCAGGCGCAGTTCTGGCAGCTTGGTCGGGATGCCGGTCGCCTGCTGGAGCCGGTGCGCTCCGCGGAGGACTGGCGCCGCGCCGACGACGCGGTGGAGCAACTACGCGGCTACTTCCGTGAACTCACCGCTGCACGCTCCCGGAAGCCAGCCGACGACCTGGTCTCGGCGCTCCTGCACACCACGCGCGACGACAGCCAGCTGACCGAGAAGGAGCTGACGGACACCCTTCTGTTGGTGTTCGTGGCGGGTTTCGAGACCACCACCAGTCTCCTCGCACTGACGGTGCATGCCCTGCTCACCCATCCCGACCAGTTCGTCCGGCTCATCTCCGAACCGGACCTCGCCGCGAACGCGGTCGAAGAATCGCTACGTTGGGACACTCCGGTGCAGATGACCGAACGCATCGCGACATCCGCGACGGCCGTCGCCGGGGTACCCGTCCCCGCCGGAAGCAACCTCACCACCGTGTTCACCGCCGCCAACCGCGACCCGGAACAGCACCCGGACCCACACCGCTTCGATGTGTCGCGGACCGGCGCCAAGGTGCTGAGCTTCAGCGCCGGACCGCACTACTGCCTGGGGGCGGCCCTGGCCCGCCTGGAGGGGACGGTGGCCATCAGGAAGCTGGTGTCCAGGTACCCCTCCATCGCGTTGGCCGGTGTACCCCAGCGGCGGGAGTCCTTCAGCCTGCGGGCCTACGAGAACCTTCCGATCACGACGTCCGAGAGGTAGTGACGTGGCTTTTCTCGACACGGAGCGGGAAGAACTGGAACGGCTCCTCCCGGGCTTGGACGCCGCCCTCGCCGCCCGGCCCCTAGAGGAGTTGGAAAGCCCCTCGGGCCCCGCGATCGGCCTGTTCCGGGACGCGGGTGGACCGGCGCTGCTGGTGCCCGCCGCGAACGCCGGAATGGGAGCGAGTCCGCTGCAGGCGGTACGGATCCAGCGGGCCGTCGGCGCCCGCTGCCCGTCGCTGGCCGTGGCCACCACCATGCACCACTTCTCCGTGGCGAGCCTGGTGGAGGCCGCGAAACACGGTGCGGGCTTCGAATGGATGCTCCTGGAAGCCATCGCCAACGACCGCAAACTACTGGCTTCGGGCTTCGCCGAGGGCCGCACCGGACAGTCCATCCTGCGGCCGTCCATCACGGCCGAGCGGCACGGTGACACAGTGGTGCTCAACGGGAGCAAGAAGCCGTGCAGCCTGTCCAGGTCGATGGACCTGCTCACCGCCTCGGTGGTGATGAAGGACGAGGCAGGGGTGGAGCGTCTCGCGGTGGCCATCGTGCCCGCCGACGTCGAGGGTCTGTCGGTACGGCCGTTCTGGCGCAATCGCGTACTGGCCGGTGCCGAGAGCGACGAGGTCGTGCTGAGCGACGTAACACTCGACCGGCAGATGGTGGTGCTCACCGACGTGACCGCCGACTCCGAGCTCGACTCACTGCACGTCGCCGGTTTCCTGTGGTTCGAACTCCTGGTCACCGCGGGCTACCTGGGCGCGGCCAGCGCCCTCGCAGAGCGGGTACTCGATCGGAACGGCACCGCCGCGCACATCCGAGCCGCGCTGATGGTGAACCTCGAAGCGGCCGTGCTGTCCGTCGAGGCCGTGGCGCGCTCGATGGCAGAAGACGAATGGACCGAACGCACACTGGTGAACGCGTTGACGGCCCGCTATGCCGCGCAGGACGCGATCGCCCGTACGACTCACGACGCGATGGCCGCTCTCGGCGGCATGTCGTTCATCGGCTCGGACGAGGGGAGCTATCTCGCTTCGGCAGCCGTCGCGCTGGCCTTCCACCCGCCGTCCCGGGGGCGGATGCCGGAGCAGTTGTGCGCCGCTGTCGACGGCCGCCCGCTGCGCATCGCATAAGCGGCCCGAACTGCCGCGGCAGCCGGAAACCTTCCGACGACGACTTCCTCTGGACTGGTGAGCAATGGCCGAACGCAGCGCCCGCCACACCGCACCGGGCAGTGGCTCCACGGAACTCCCCCTGCCCGCTCCCGGCTGCACCGTCGAGGTTCGGGCGAGCGTCGCGACACTGCCACGAACGGTGTGGGACGAGCTGGCGCCGCCGGATGACCCGATGTGGGCGAGGGGGGTCTTCGCGGCCATGGAACAAGGTGCCATCGGCCCTGAAACCTACGCCTACATCGTCGTTCGCGAAGGCGAACGCGTGGCCGCTGTACTGCCGTTGAGCGTCTTCCGCGGACTGCGCCTGGACAACGTCGTCGGACCGCGCGAGCGCCAACTGCTGGCACCCGTACGGGGGTTCTTCCCGCAGCTGCTGCGGGTTCCCATGCTGTTCTGCGGCAACTTCCTGGGGGCGGGCCGGGTGCTGAGTTCGGGGCCGCTGTCCGCGCAGTCCTCCTGGCTGCTGGTGGCAGCGGTCATGGCGTACGCCCGGCGCAACCGGATCGGCACGGTGGTCTTCAAGGACTTCGCGGACGAGGACATGGCGGTGCTGCGTCCAGCACTGGAACGCGAGGGGTTCTTCACCGTACCGAGCCTGCCGGACACCGAACTGCCCTTGGGATACGCCTCCTTCGAGGAGTACGTGGCCGCCCTGCCGCCCAAGCCACGGCGCAACGCACGCAGCAAGATACGGAAGTTCCGGGCTCATCAGCCGGAGCTGCGTATCGAGGTGCTGGCCGAGTTCACCCACTTGCTGCCTGCCATGCTCGGCCTCTACCACCAGGTGATGGAGCGTGCCGACCAGAAGTTGGATGTGCTGGACCACTCGTTCCTGCGGGCCTTGGGCGAGGCAGACGATCTCGATCAGCGGCTGGTGGCCTGCTTCGAAGGGGATCGCCTGGTCGCCTATCTGCACTGTCTGTTCCGGGGCACCGGTGCCATCGGAGCTCGTATCGGGCTGGATTACCGGACGGCCCACCAGGCACGGCTCTACCACAACGTCCACTACGCGGCCATAGAGCTGGCCATCAACCGGGGCTGTCGCCACATCAGATTCGCACAGACCGCGTACGAACCCAAGCGCGAGCTCGGTTGTTCGCTCGTGCGGCAGTCATACGCCATCACCCATCTGCGGCCGGTTCCGCGGGCGATCCTGCGCGGGTTGCTGCCTCGTGCGCTCAACTCCGCGCTGGCCGACGCCCTGGCGCCCAAGTCCTAGGGCCCACAAGGCCTCCATGGCCCTCAGGTCCCGCACACCACTCGCCCGGGAACCGCCTGTCCCGGACGTCACCGCCTCCCAGGGAAAGAAGGCACCCGTGCCCCGAGTCGAGGTAGACCTGCACATCGACGCCGCGCCCGTGCAGAGCTGGGCGGCTGTGGTGGACGTCGAGAGCTACTCCCAGTGCATGGAGAACGTCCAGTCCGTCAAGATCATCGACCAGGACGGCCCCGACCGGCGGTCCACGGCCTGGTCGGTCTACCTGAAGGGATCGGTACTGGAATGGGTTGAGGCCGAACAGCTCGACCATCGTTCCTACCGCTTCGACTTCCATCAACTCAGCGGCGACCTGGCGCACTTCATCGGCCACTGGGCCGTCCGGCCGGGCCATGGCGGCGGCAGCATCGTGTCACTGCACGTCGAGTTCGAGATCGGCATTCCGCTGCTGGCCGACATGCTCAATCCCGTCGCCTCGGCAGCACTGCGCGACAACGCCCGGCAGATGCTCGCCGCCCTCGACGAGCGGCTGACCGGCTCCTCCCCACCGTAGCCGACCGTTACCCGCCCGCCAGGAGCCTCCCACCGGACCTCCCACCAACCGACCAGGAGATCATCGTGGCCTCACCGCAGGCCGTGCCCGTACCGACCGGTGACGCGTACGACACCGGTGAAGTCTTCGCCAAGCTCCGCAAACACCTGTCCCCGAAACTGGCACTGACCGGCAAGTTCGCAGGCAAAGGCGCCGTGGAGACCACCGCGGAAGGGTCCCGGGTGACGCTCTCCGACGGCCGCTCGGTGCTGGACTTCGGCTCCTACGCGGTGACGCTGCTGGGGCACCGCCACCCCGCTGTGCTGAAGGCGGTACGACAGCAGCTCGACCTCATGCCCACCTCCACCCGCAGTCTGGCCAATCCCGTGACGGCCGAGGCCGCCGCCAGGCTGGCCGACTATCTCGGCGGCTCCCTGCCCAAGGTCCACTTCGGGCTCAACGGTGCCGATGCCGTGGAAGTCGCCGTCAAACTGGCCCGGTTGGCGTCCGGGCGCGACCGGGTTCTCGCGGTGCGCGGCGCGTATCACGGAAAGTCACTCGGCGCACTGGCCCTCACCCACAACCCGCTGCTCCGGGTGGGACTGCGCGGCTGCGCGGTGGACGTCGTCCACATGGACCCGGACGACCCCGAAGCCGTGAGCCGCGAGGTCGCCCGGAGTGAGGTGGCGGCCGTCGTGTTCGAACCCGTGCAGGGCGAGAACGGCGTCGTCCCGCTACCGCTCGACGTCCTGCGCCATTGGTCGCGAGACGCCAAGCGGCACGGCGCCTTCGTGATCGCCGACGAGATCCAGTGCGGTCTGCGCCGGTGCGGGGAGCGGTCGGTCGCACTCGCCGAAGAACTCCCCGTCGACGCGGTGCTGGTGGGCAAACCGCTGGGTGGCGGCATCGTCCCCTTGTCGGCGGTCGTCTGCTCCGAGGAGATGTACGAGCCGCTCAACGCCGACCCGTTCCTCCACTCGGCGACCTTCGGCGGCCATCCGCTCAGTTGCGCCGCCCTGCCTGCCAGCCTGCTGGCTCTGGAGGAACTGGCCGACCATGGACGGGAGTTGGCGACGTCGCTGGGCGGAACGCTGCGGTCGCTGCACGAGCGCCACCGCGCGGTGATGAGCGGATTCCGCGGATGCGGGCTGCTGTGGGGCATGGACTTCACCAGCCCGCGGGCGGCGGGCGAAGTGGTGATCGAATTCGCCAACGCGGGACTGCTCGTCTCGCCATGCCTGAGTCGTCCCACCACCGTACGACTGCTCCCTCCGCTGTCCACCACCTCCGACGAACTCGCTGAGGCGACCCAGATCCTCGATACCGCTCTGCGCCTGGCGACGCACGCCGTCAGCGACCCGTGAACGAACATCCTCCGACAAGGGGTACTGCTATGGCGTTGACGCGGCATGAGTTGGCCGCCGCCGCGCGGGCGTCCATCGCCGAAGTGCTGGGCACCGAACCGGACGCGATCAAGGACAGCACTGATCTGCAGTCCGAATACGACATCGACAGCCTGGAACTCATGGCTGTGGGTGCCCAGTTGGAGCGATCCCTGGACATCCAGATCGAGGTGGACGACCTGTTACGGGCCGAGACCGTCGGCCAGGCGATCGACATGCTGGCCGCCCGATTGGCCGCCACGGCATGAGCGAACCCCTCCCACCCGACCGGGTCAGGGTCGTGATCACCGGTTTGGGGGTGAAGACACCAGCGGGCAACAGTGTCGATGAGGCGTACACCACCATCATGTCCGGCAAGCCCGCCGCCGCCAAGGTCGATGAACTGGTGGCTCAGCACGCCCCGGTGCATTTCGCCTGCCGGGTACCGGACTTCGTCATGGACTCCTACGTGAGTCTTCGCGAACGCAGGCAGATCGACCGCGGCACTCAACTCGCCCTCTGCGCTGCCGCGGACGCGGTACGGGACGCGGCTCTGTCGCCGGGGCTGCCGCCCGAGCGCGTCGGGGTCCATCTGGGGACCGGGATCGGCGGGCTGACCAGCATGGAGGCCACCGCACTGAACCACGGTGACGATCCGATGGGCATGCCGGTGCACACCGTCCCCCGCTCCATGGCCAACAGCGCCGCAGCGCGCATCGCCATGCGCTACGGATTCCAGGGGTCCTGCAACACGTACTGCACGGCCTGCGCGAGCGGCACGACGGCGATCGGCGAGGCGGCCCTCAGGATCCGGTCCGGAGAACTGGACGCAGCGGTCGCCGGTGGGTTCGACTCCGCCATCACCACCATCATGATCAGTGGCTTCGCCCGTATGCGGGCCCTGTCGACCCGCAACGACGCACCCTGGTCGGCCAGCCGCCCCTTCGACGCCGAACGCGACGGCTTCGTCCTGGGAGAGGGGGCCGCCATGCTGGTCCTGGAGCGGCGGGACACCGCGATGGCCCGCGGCGCGCGGATCTACGGCGAAGTCGCGGGGTATGCGACCAACGCCGATGCCTTCAACATCGTGGCCCCGCAGGCCGACGGCGTGGTGTCCGCCCGTTGCATGTCCCTCGCCATCGCCGACGCCGGTCTCACCCCGGCCGACATCGGGCACATCAACGCGCACGGTACGTCGACCAAGTCCAACGACAGCGCGGAAGCCGCCGCCATCCTGCGGTGCTTCGGCGCTGTCGCTCCCCCGCCCATCACCTCCGTCAAGGGCGTCACCGGACACCTCATCGGGGGCTCCGGGGCGCTGGAGGCATGCATCGCGCTGCTCTGCGCCGAGCGGGGCATGGTCCCGCCGGTGGCCAATGTCTCCGACAGCCGGGAGTTCGACTCCCTCGACATCGTGGCCGGTGCACCACGCACGGTGCCCACCGCACCCGTGCTCTCCAACTCGTTCGGCTTCGGCGGGCAGAACGCCTGCCTGGTACTGGCCCCCGCGTCCTGGACCTCGTGAGGAACGGCTGCTGTCATGCGCATACTTGTCACCGGCGCCACCGGCATCGTCGGCACCGAACTCATCGGCCGGTTGGCCACGGCCGCGCCCACCGCCGACATCGTGCGGACTGCCCGGCGGATCGGCGATCCCACTGTGGTGCCGTGGAACATCGGCCGCCAACCGGTCCCCACCCAACTCACCGGCCACTGGGACGTCATCGTCCACACGGCGGCATCGACGCGGTGGACCCTGACCCGTGACGAGGCCACCGAAGCCAACATCGTCCCGCTGCGCGCGGTACTCGCCCTCGCCGACCGAGACACCCACTTCGTCCATGTCTCCACCGCGTATGTCGGCGGATCCCGGAATCCGCAGGACCTCAGGGGCAGCGAGTTCGAGGGTTACCGCAACGGCTACGAGTGGTCCAAGGCGGTCGGCGAAGGCATCGCGACGGAACGCCAGGGACCGGTCACGGTGATCCGCCCACCACTGATCATGGGCCGTCGCTCGGACGGCGTGATCGCGCGGTTCTCCGGCTCTTACAGCCTTTTCCCGGCCCTGGTCTCCGGGCTCGCCGCCGTGGTCGTCGGCGACTGCGACGGCTACGCCGAGATCGGCCCGGTCGACGAGGTCGCCGATGCGATCGTGGCGGCGGCCTGCGGCGTGCCGCCTGCTGCGCCCCGGACCGAGGTGGTCTCCGGCGGCCAGGGCAGTTTGCGTCTCAGCCAGTTGATCGACATCACCTGCGCCACGCTCAACGATTTCCGAACCGCCCACGGCGTCGCGCCGATCGAGCGTCCTCCCACGGTCTCCACCGACAGTTGGAGCCGGTTCTTCCTCCCGCTGGCCGAGCAGTGGCTGTCGCCCGTGCAGCGGCAGGCCGTCAGGCTGCTCGCCATGTTCCAGAGCTACACCAGCATGTCCGAGCCCTTCGCACCCACCCGACCCGTCGAGCAACCCGCTGAAGTCGTCGCCGTGTCCGTACGGCACTGGGCGCGCCGTAAGCCCCGCCAAGCACTCGCCACACCCAGCCCGTGGACCATGGTGACCACGCGGTGAACCGCTCGCCGATCCCACGGCGAGTGCGCCCCTGGTGGCATCGGTCCGCTCGTTGGGGACCTTCGCCGTGCGGCACGGCTCGCGGTCCTTCGTCCCGCACTTGGGCGATCGCGGGATCTACCGGCGTAGGCCTCGTCCACGGTCGCCCCCGAGCGGGCCAGCCGCATCGGAGGAGACGGCGTACTGCGCTACCCCGTTGCCGAACGACCAGTCAATCGACTCGTTCTCGGTCAGGAAGACGAACATGTTCCGCGGCTCGGTCCCCGCGTACTCGTGGCCGAGTTCGGCGATCCGCCGGTACAACGCCTGCTTCTGCGCGGGCGTGCGCCCGGAACGCATCGTGATCGCGACGTACACGATGTCGTCGTCGCGCTGCACACCGAGGTAATTGTCGTAGCGCAGCGTGCTGCTGGTGCCGTCGTGACTGACCAGGACCTGGAACCGGTCATCGGGCGGGAAGCCGATCGTCTCAACCAGGGCGTCGTGCACGGCGCGGCCGAGTGCGTCGAGCCGTTCGCTGTCGGCCCGCAACGCGTCAATGCGAACAAATGGCATGTCAAGGTTCTCCGTTCAGTGCGGTGGGGATCAACGGCTCGTCACCGGTGACCAGATGGCAAGCGATGAAGGTCGTCGGCTGGCTGGCCGACGCATTGTCAAAACGACGGATGGTCACACCCGCACGTCCGAAGAAGGCGCTCCCGGCACGGAGTTCTTGCGCGGCACGGCCGTCCAGCTCGAAGGCGATCCGGCCGCTGGTGACGTAGTCGGCGACTCCGCCGGGATGGGTGTGGAGAGCGGCCGCCTGTCCCGGCGGCAGCGTGATCTGGTGGATTTCCTCTCCCGGGTGGTTCGGAGTTCCGCGGGTTAGCGAACGTGGCTGGCGAGCAGGCCGAGGGCGCCGTCGACGGCCTGGGCGTACACCTTGGCCGAGCCGGCGGCGCGGGCCAGCACGTAACCGCCTTGCAGCACCGCGACCAGCGCGGTGGCCGTGGCCGCAGGGTCGAGCCGGGCGTCAAGCTCGCCGTTCGCGCGGCCCTCCGCCAGCAGCCCGGCCAGCCGGTCGGTGAGCCAGGCGAAGGTCTCCTCGACGGGTCTGCGCAGTTCCGGGTCTGCCATCACGTCGGGGTCCTGGGTGAGGCGGCCGACCGGGCAGCCCTTGAGAGCGTCCCGTTCCCGCCGCAGGTAGGCGCTGACACGCTCGACCACGGTGCCGGAACTGCTGAATTCCGCCTCCGCCCTGCCCCGTAGATTCTCGGCGCTGCGGCTGATCGCGGCGAGCGCCAGGTCGGGCTTGCCGTGGAAATGGTGGTACATGCTGCCCTGGCCCGCGCCGGATCGTTCCTGGATCGCCTTCGGGCTCGTGCCCACGTAGCCACGCTCCCACAGCAGCTCACGGGTGCTCTTGATGAGTCGTTCCCTCGTGTCCATGGCCACGACCATACATACTAGTAGGTACACTTGCCAACGCGTGCTGCCGGCAAGCCCGATAGCGCCCTCCGCGCTACCCGCCAGCACGAACGCCGACGAGATGAGCTGCGCGGCCCGACGCACGCCCAGGTCCGGTGCCGGGCCCCGGCAAGCGCCCCTCCGCAGGGCACCGCCATCGGTACGGTGTCCGGGCGGGGCGCTCTCGTTCGACGCGTGGCCGAAGGGGTGGAGGATGGCGAGGATTCACGGCGAGTTGATCCGTGCGTTACCCGGTGTGATGAAGGCGCACGCGGCGCGGGTGGGGGGAAAGACCGCGTTCCAGGATGCCCGGCGCGGCGTGACCTACGGGGAACTGGACGAGCGGACCGGGCGGTTGGCGGGCCATCTGGCAGGTCTGGGCGTGCGGCGTGGCGACCGGGTGGCGCTCCATCTCGGCAACCGGGTGGAGATGGTGGAGAGTTGCCTCGCGGTGCTGCGAGCGGGAGCGGTGGGTGTTCCGTTCGACCCCGCGGCGGCGGACGCGGAGCTGGCGTACTTCCTCGAAGACAGCGGCGCGGTCGCGCTCGTCACCGAGGCGGCGCTGCTGCCTCAGATAGTCCAACTGACAGCCGTAGGCCCGCGGTTACCGATCGTGGTGGCGGGTACGGACGCCGTGCCGGACGGGGCGCCCGCGGGCACGGTCGTGTTCGAGGAACTGGCCGGGACGGATCCGGGCGTCTCGCCCCGGGACGACCTCGGCCTGGACGAACCGGCCTGGATCCACTACACCTCGGGCACCACCGGGCGGAGCAAGGGCGTGGTCTGCAGTCAGCGCGCCGCGCTGTGGTCGGTGGCGGCGGCCTACGTCCCGCTGTGGGGGTTGGAAGCGCAGGACCGGCTGCTGTGGCCGCTGCCGATGTCCCATGCCTACGCGCACTCGTTGTGTCTGCTGGGAGTGGTCTCGGTGGGGGCGAGCGCGCACCTCCTCGACAGGGCGGCGAGCGTCGCGAACGCGCTCGCCGAGCAGCCGTTCACCGTCGTGGCCGGGGTACCCGCCACGTACCACCTGCTGGTGAACGCGGTGCGAGAGGCCCGACGGCCGCTGCCCGGCTTGCGCGTCTGCGTCACCGCGGGCGCGCCGTGTCCCCCGGCGCTGCGGAAGGACGTCGAGGAGCTCTTGGGCGTCCCCCTGCTTGACGGTTACGGCAGTACCGAGACCTGCGGGAAGATCGCGGTCAACCAGCTCGGCGGGGGCCGGGACGACTACTCCAGCCTCATGCCGGTGCCCGGCGTCGAGGTGCGGCTGACCGACCCGGCGAGCGGCGATGACGTCATGGATGGGGAGGAGGGAGAGATCTGGGTTCGCGGCCCGAACCTGATGATCGGGTACCACCGTCGTCCGGACGACACGGCAAGGGCGTTCAGGGACGGCTGGTACCGCACGGGGGACCTCGGCCGCCGCGTTCACGGCGGCCGTCTGCGGGTCACCGGTCGTGTCAAGGAGCTGATCATCCGCGGCGGCGAGAACATCAACCCCGTCGAGGTCGAGCACGTGTTACTCGCCTGCCCCGGTGTCGCGGACGCGGCCGTCGTCGGCAGGCCGCACGACGTGCTGGGCGAGGTGCCCGTCGCGTTCGTGGTTCCCGGCCCGCACGGCGTCGACACCGATCAGGTGCACGCCGTGTGCCGGGAACGGCTGTCGGGCTTCAAGGTGCCTGACGAGGTGTACGAGACCGGCGCCGTGCCCCGTACCCCCTCCGGCAAGACCGACCGTCCGGCGCTGGCCCGGCAGTTGGCCGAACGGCTGGGGGCGGCGCACGAGGTCGCCGCGTCCGCCCTGCGCGGGCGCCTGCTGGCCCTGGCCCCGTCCGGGCGGTACGACGCCGTACTGCGCCTCGTCCTCGACCGAACGGCACAGACGAGCGGCGTACCCGCGCGGGACCTGGAACCGGACCGGCCCTTCACCGCCGTCGGGCTCACATCCCTCGGCGGCGTACTGCTGCGTGACCGGCTCGGCGCCGCCACCGGGCTGGACCTGCCCGCCACCTTGGTGTTCGACCACCCGACTCCCGCCGCCGTAGCGGAGTTTCTGCACACCGCGCTGCTCGGCGGCCCGGTCCCGGCAGCCCGCACGAGCGGCACCAGGGCGCATGCGTCCTCGGAGGAACCGGTGGCCATCGTTGCCATGGCATGCCGGTATCCGGGACACCCGCAAGACGTCACCTCCCCGGAGGACTTGTGGCAGCTGGTCGCGGACGGGCTGGACGCGACCTCGGACTTCCCCGCCGACCGCGGCTGGGACCTGGCGGGGCTCTTCGACCCCGACCCGGACCGGCTCGGCACCTCCGTCACCCGCCGCGGCGGATTCCTGCACCGGGCGGCCGACTTCGACGCGGCCTTCTTCGGGATGTCCCCGCGGGAGGCACTGGCCACCGATCCGCAGCAGCGTCTGCTGCTGGAGATCACCTGGGAGGTCTGCGAGCGGGCGGGCATAGCCCCGACGGCCCTGCGCGGCAGCGACACCGGCGTCTTCGTCGGCGTGATGCACGACGACTACGCAGGCCGCTTCCTGCACCACGGCCCCCACGAGTTGGAGGCGCATCTCGCACTGGGCTCGGCAAGCAGCGTGGCGTCCGGTCGTATCGCGTACACCCTGGGCCTGCGCGGGCCCGCCGTGACGGTGGACACCGCCTGCTCGTCGTCGCTGGTGGCGATGCACTGGGGCACCCGGGCACTGCGGTCCGGCGAGTGCTCGCTGGCCGTGGCCGGGGGCGTCACCGTGATGGCCACTCCAGCGCCGTTCGTCGCGTTCAGCAGGCTGCGCGGTATGGCACCGGACGGCCGCTGCAAACCGTTCTCGGCCTCGGCCGACGGCACCGGTTGGGCCGAGGGCGCCGGAGTGGTCCTGCTGGAGCGGCTGTCCGACGCCCGACGCAACGGCCATCCGGTGCTGGCGCTGCTGCGCGGCTCGGCCGTCGGCTCCGACGGCGCTTCCAACGGCCTGACCGCGCCCAGCGGTCCGGCCCAACAGCAGGTGATCCGCCAGGCCCTGGCCGACGCCGGGCTGTCCCCCGCCGACATCGACACGGTCGAGACGCACGGCACCGGTACCGCGCTCGGCGACCCCATCGAGGCTCAGGCGCTGCTGGCCGTGTACGGGCGCGAGAGGCCCGGCGACCGGCCGCTGTGGCTCGGCGCGTTGAAGTCGAACATCGGGCATACCCAGGCCTCGGCCGGGGTCGGCGGAGTCATCAAGACCGTCCTGGCGATGCACCACGGACGGCTGCCCCGCACCTTGCACTGCGAGGAGCCCACACCGCGTGTGGACTGGTCGTCCGGCTCCGTACGGCTGTTGACGCGGGCGAAGGAGTGGCACCCGGCGCCCGGCAGCCCGCGCAGGGCCGGGGTGTCCGCGTTCGGCATCGGCGGGACCAACGCCCACATCATCCTGGAACAGGCTGTTCCCGATCCCGATCCCGAACCGGCTCCCGGCACCCCCTCCCCCGCGCCCGTGCGCTGGAAGGCGGTGCCGCCGCTGTTGCTGTCGGGCGCGGATCCGCACGCGCTGCGCGCGCAGAGCAGGCGGGCGGCGTCCCTGCTGCGGAAGCAGCCCCAACTGTCCTCGCTGGATGTCGCGTTCTCCCTGGCCACGACCCGGGCCGCGCTCGCGCACCGGGCAGCCGTGCCCGTCGGCGGCCGAGAGGCGCTGCTGAGCGCTCTGGACACCTTGGCGGAGACCGGAACCACCGAGGCGAGGGTGTCCGATGGGCGGCTGGCCCTGTTGTTCGCCGGCCAGGGCGCGCAGCGGCCGGGCATGGGCCGGGACCTGCACGCCGCCTTCCCTGGCTTCGCCACCGCCTTCGACGCCCTGTGCGACCGGTTTGACGGCGGCTACGGCCTCGACCGGCCGCTGCGCGCAGTGCTGTGGGCCGACGAGGGGACCGAGGACGCCGCCTTGCTTCACCGGACGGATTTCGCGCAGGCGGGCCTGTTCGTCTTCGAGGTGGCGCTGTTTCGGCTGCTGAAATCCTGGGGAGTGCGGCCTGACGTCCTGGCCGGACACTCCGTCGGCGAGCTGGCGGCAGCGCATGCCGCGGGCGTCCTGTCGGAAGGGGACGCCGTGGAGTTGGTCGCGGCCCGGGGTCGGCTGATGCGGCAACTGCCCGGGAACGGGGCCATGGTGGCCCTGGACGCCTCCGAGGACGAGACGGCGCAGGAGCTGGCGGATCTGCCGGAGCTGGCCAGGCGGGTCGCCATCGCGGCAGTGAACGGTCCGCGGTCGGTCGTCGTCTCCGGGGAGGAGGACGCCGTACTCGCCGTCGCGGCCCACTTCGCCGGGCGGGGACGCCGCACCACGCGGCTGCGGGTCGGCCATGCCTTCCACTCCCCGCTGATGCAACCGATGCTCGCCGAATTCGGCCGCGTCGCGTCACGGCTGACGTATCAGGCGCCGCGCATCCCGGTGATGTCGACGCTGACCGGGCGTCAGGCCGCCGGGAGCGATCTGCGCTCGGCCGCGTACTGGGTGCGCCACGCCCGCGAGACCGTGCGCTTCGCAGACGCCGCACACCGACTCGCGTACGACGAGCGGGTGACCGCTTTCGCGGAAGTCGGGCCCGACGCGCAACTCACCGCGGCCGCCCTGGCCGGCTTGGCCGAGCTGGGCGAGGGGCTGGTGTTCACGGCCACCGCACGGGCCGGTGCACCGCAGACCGAGACGGTCCTGGCCGCGCTCGCCCGGTTGCACGTGCACGGCGTGCCGGTGGACTGGCAGCGGGTGTACGAAGGCAGCGGCGCCCGGCGGGTGGACCTGCCGACCTATCCCTTCCAACGGCAGCGGCACTGGCTGGATGCCCCCTCCTCTGTCTCCGTCGCAGACGGCTGCGGTCACCCTGTGCTGACCCAGACGACCAACGTGCCCGGCACGGAACGCCTGTTGTGCACCGGCCACCTGTCCGGGAAGGCGCAGCCGTGGCTGCGCGACCACGTCGTCGCCGGGCAGGCGCTCGTACCGGCCGCCGTGTTCGCCGAGATGGTGACGTACGCGGGTGACGCGTGCGGGCTGGACCTGCTGGAGGACTTCGTGTTGCTGGCCCCGCTGGCACTGCCCGGCTCCGGCGACCGGGTCCAGGTGCAGGTGGTCCTCGGCGAACCGGACTCCTCCGGCCGCCGCACCGCCGACGTCCACTCCCGCCCGCAGGAGTCAGGTGCGCTCGGCTCCTGGACGCACCACGCGACCGGGCGGCTCGGCCCGGCCACCGGAGATCCGGGCAATGAGGCTGGCGCCCCCGCGTGGCCGCCCCCGGACGCCGTGCCCGTGGACCTCACCGGCGCCTACGAGCGCCTGGCCGCTGCCGGTTACGCGTACGGCCCCGCGTTCCGAGGCGTCACGGCCGCCTGGCAGGGGCAGGACGAGGAGCTGTTCGCCGAGGTGCGGCTGCCTGCGGCGGCGAACGCCGACGCCCGGCGGTACGGCATCCATCCCGCCCTGCTGGACGCCGCGCTGCACGCCCCACTACTCACCGCGCCGCCCACCGAAACCGCCCGGCTGCCTTTCGCCTGGCGCGGCCTGACCGTGCACGCCGCCGGTGCCACGGCGCTGCGTGTACGCATACGCGCCACCGGCACGGACACCATCACCGTGGATCTCGCCGACCACACGGGCAGGCTGGCAGCCCGGGTGGAGTCCTTAACCACCCGACCGGTCCCGGAGTCCATTGACATCGCGACCGGGGCCGGAGGGCTGTATCGCCTGCGGTGGACCGGCATTCCGGCCAGCGGCGACGGGCCGGCCCTGACCGTGGCAGCGCCAGACGATCTGGCCCTGTGCTCCGCGCTTCCCGCCACGCCCTCCGGAACAGGGACCGCTCCCGAGACGGTCGTCGTCTCCCTGTCAGCCGAATCCACCGATCCGGCCGCGGACACGTACGCCTTGACCACACGGGCCCTGCTCGCGTTGCGGGCCCAACTGTCCGTCCCCGGAAGACGTTTGGTCGTGGTGACCCGCGACGCGACCTCCCGCCTGCCGAACCTGTCCGCCGCCGCGGTGTGGGGCCTGATGCGTTCCGCGCAGTCTGAGTATCCCGGCCGCCTCACGGTCGTGGACACGGACGGGCAACCCGGTTCGCTGCGCCTGCTGCCCGCCGCCATCGCCACAGGCGAACCCCAACTCTCCCTCGCCGACGGCATCGTGCGCGTCCCGCGGCTGGCTGACACCGGTACCTCCGCCTCCGCCGGTGGCGGCGTCGCGGGCGGCGGCACCGTATTGCTCACGGGCGGCACCGGGGCCCTGGGCGGGCTGCTGGCCCGGCACTTGGTCGCCCGGCACGGGATCCGGCATCTCGTCCTCGCGAGCCGTCGCGGTCTGCGGGCCGCAGGCGCTGGGTCGCTGCGGGCCGCGCTGGAGCGGTCCGGTGCCCGCGCGGACGTGATCGCGTGTGACGCCGCGGACCGCGCCCAACTGGCCGCCGTCGTCGAGCAGTACGCGCCGCACCTGACCGCCGTCGTGCACGCCGCCGGGGTCCTGGACGACGGTGTGCTGGAGACGCTGACGTCCGAGCGGATGGCGGCGGTGTTGCGGGCGAAGGCGGACGCGGCCTGGAACCTGCACGAGCTGACGAAGCATCTGCCCCTGTCCCGTTTCATACTGTTCTCCTCGGCGGCCGGGCTGCTCGGCAATCCCGGCCAGGCCAACTACGCCGCCGCGAACGCCTTCCTGGACGCGCTCGCGCACCACCGCGCCGCCGTCGGCCTGCCCGCGCTCTCCCTCGCCTGGGGGCCGTGGGCGGACGGGGACGGGATGGCGGCCCGCACCGACGGTACCGGCCGGGCCGGGGTCGGGGTGCTGCGCGCGGTCTCCCCCGAACAGGGCCTGACGCTGTTCGACGCCGCGCTGGGCAGCGCCGAACCGGTGCTCGCCCCGTTGCTGTTGGACCGTTCCCGGCCGACCGCCCTACCGGTCCCGCCACCACTGCGGGGGCTGTTGCGCCCGGCCCGCCCGGCCGCCCGGTCCGAGGAGGGCGGCACCGACGCGGGCGACGCCCCCGAGAACGCGGCCGGGGCCTGGCGGGGACGGCTCGGGTCGCTGCCCGCATCCGATCGCGCGCCCGCCCTGCTGGAGTGGGTCAGCGAGGAGGTCGCCACGGTGCTCGGCCATCCGGACGCGACCGCCGTGGCCCCCGGCCGCGCCTTCACCGAGCTGGGCTTCGACTCCCTGACCGGGGTACTGCTGCGCAACCGCCTCAGCACGTTGACCGGCCTACCGCTGCCCGCCGACGTCGTATTCGACCGGCCCAGCACCGCGGAGCTGGCCGACCATCTGTACGAGGAGCTGAGCGACGCCCTGCCCGAAGGGGCACCCGCCGCGCTGGGCAGCGCCGAACCGATACCCGCCGCACAAGGCACCACACGGCCGCCGCAGACGCTTGCCTCCCTCTACCGGCGGGTGTGCGAGACGGGCGATGTCGTCTCGGCGATGCACCTGCTGGTGACCGCCTCGCTCGCCGTGCCCTCCTTCGACCGAGCCGACAACGCCCGGCACGCGCTCGCCCCGCTCAAGTTGACCGAAGGCGCCGACGCTCCCGCGCTCGTGTGCTTCCCCGGCTTCTCCCCCAACCTCGGCAGGCCCTGGTACGCGGCGATGGCCTCCTTCTTCGGCGGCGAGCGGGACATCCTCGAACTCCAGCACCCGGGCGTCGACCGCGGGGACGCCGTCCCACGCGACTGGGAGACCCTCGTGGACCTGCACGCCGACACCGTCCGGGAACTCCTCGGCGACCGCCCGTACGCCATCCTCGGCTACTCGATGGGCGGCTACCCCGCGCACTCGGCGGCCACCCGGCTCGCGACGACCGGCACGCCGCCGACCGGTCTCGTCCTCGTCGACACCTACCACGTCACCCCGGACCGCGAGGACGAACCATGGCTGCTCGCCATGCCCGCCCGCCTCCCCCTTCAGATGGGCGAGCGATTCGACGGCGCCGTGGACGACATGTCCATGGCCGCCCTGGGGGCCTACACCCGCATCGCCCGCGGCTGGTGCCCGAAACCGGCGGGCGTCCCCACCCTGCTGGTCCGCGCCACGGAACCGTTGCCGCAGCTACGTCTCCACGGCGCACACAAGGCGGGAAGCGAGGACTGGCGGACCTCCTGGCCGGAGCCGTACGACACCTTGGACGTCCCGGGCAACCACTGGACCATGACCGAGGAACACGCACACACGACCGCGAAGGCGATCCGGGCGTGGCTCGGCACGCTGGGCACCACCGCCGGGTAACGCCGAGCAGGAGCCCTACTCATCGCCTGATCCGGAACGGGCCGCACGGGTCTGGCGCCTGTCAGCCGAACTCACCGGAGTCGATGCCTTCAGCACGATGACGTGAGTCAGCCCAGAGGGCATTGGAGGCTCGGCACCACACCGAGCGACGCCCTACGGCCATCTGCGTCTGGGGCTCGTGTGGTTCACGGCGCATGCGGTGAGCGGTTGTGTCTTCCGGCGTCCGCCTGGCGCAGCATGATTCTTTGGTCAGCCGAGGGCTCCCCGCTCAAGCAGGGACCGGTCGATGCGATGAGTCACGCTGTCCACGAGGCCGAGCGCGGTGAGGCGCTCCTCGATGTACCCGTGCACGGGCAGCGCGACGCCGCAGACGGGCACGCCGGATACGGGATCTCGCCACCGCTGTTCCGGTGTGGCCTCCGCGGCGAAGAATCCGGAGCAAGAGCCGTGGAATCGGCAGCCGGTGCACACCTCGCGGATCCTTTGACGCGACTGGCGCAACGCCTCGCCGAAAGACTCGGAACGGCGCTGATGTTGAAGGGGATCGGTGAAGACATTGCCGTGGCACAGGGTCGGGTCATAGGCGTCTCCGTTGGAGTAGACGGACCCGTCCGTGTCGATGATGAGAATGGTCTCGCCGTGCTCCTTGTCGTAGAAACGCGGACTCGCGCCACTGGACAGAGCATGGACGACATTGGCCACGTAGCTCTGGATCGGCTCGACGTTGATGAAGCTGTCCGAACGCAACCATTGGTCGGTGACGGTCTTGAGGGCATGGACGATCTCGGACGGGTTCAGCTCGTGATCCGCTTGTTGCCCTGGGTAGCCGGTGCGGTAGATCGGCAGGAGCCGGAAACTCAAGCCCGTGTCCTCGAAGAAACGATAGATCGCCGAGACATGGGGTGCCGTGGCACGGGAGAGCACCGTGATGCAGCCAAAGCGCACCCCGGTATTCGTCAGGCGCTGCATATTCGCCAGAACGCGCGGCTGCGCCGGGCGGCCGGCGACCGTGACGCGGTGGCCGCCCACCAGGTCCAGGGACACACCAACCTCGTCGAACACTTCGCTCATCAATGAGATGTCGTCATCGGTGAGCCGGAAGAGGTTGGTCTGGACGGAGTTGCTGCAGGGGATGCCGGCGGAGCCAAGGAGTTCCTCCTGGATCCGTTTGATCTCACGATAGAAGCTGTGTGGCATCAGAAGCGGTTCGCCGCCATGCCACACGAAGTCCGCCGACCTGCGCTGGCCTGCCAGCCACTCAGCGACGTGCCCGATCATCTTCCGAACATCGGGCACGCTCATGGCGGTCCGGTCGCCCAGCGAGGGGTACTCATAGCAGTACCGGCAGCGAAGGTTGCAGAACTTCGAAACCTTGACCACCAGTTGCAGGTACGGCGGTGTCAGCGCGCTTGCGGCCTGGTTGTCGTGGCCGCGCTGTGCCGCGTGGGTGCTCACCTACTTGTCGAGGCTCGATCGCAGATGCAAGTAAGCCCGGCTGACCGGCATCTGACGCGCGGCGTGCGCCCGCACACCGGAGTTGGAAATGAGGTCATCTTCGTGGAATGGACGCGGACCCTTGTCCCCGAACCTCTCATGCCATCCGGGCGGATTTCCTGGGCCTTCCACGAAGAAGTCCGGGTAGCGGTCACCGCTGGCGGTTGCCTCGGCTGCCGATTCCTCTTGGCTGTGCATCACAAGTAGCCGCGCATAGGCACTTTGAGAGATTTCACCGAGCTCCTGCGGCTCGGAATCGAAGCGGTCCTCGTCGGGCATGCTGATCCCCCCACCAACGCCTGTCAGTTGCGGATCCTCCATCTATAGCATCCTGACCAAACTGCCGCATATACGCCAAAGTGGCGAGTTCTTCGAGGAGTTGACCAGAACCCCGCTGACGGGCCCACGACGGGCGGAGGCTCCCCGGCAAACCACACGAGGGAGCGATCCGGTAGCCCGGCAGTCGATAGAACGTCGACGATTTCGACGTCGCCCGCCCCACCCGTCTACCGCAACCTCGCACGGACCGCCGCACCGTGATCACTGCTTGGTATTTCCTTACGGACTGAGGCTTGCGACTGACCCGCGCTGGCCGTCCGTGGATACTCACATGTAATTCGCTCGCCAAGCGAAAGCAGGTGACCGTGGCGTCCCATGCCATGCACCCGATGCAGCACCGCCTGCTGGAGGAGCACTCGCACGCCCCGCACCACTACAACGTCCCCGTGCTGCTCGCCGTGCAAAGCGGCCTGTCCATGCGTGTGCTGGGAGACTCGCTGAGCGCGTCAGCGGCGCGCCACGAAGCCCTGCGGGCGCGGTTTCCTCGGGCGGGTGGCGGGCGGACCCAGGTGGTGGACCCTCCCGGCGGCGCGTTCCCGCTGGAGGTGCACGACCTGTCGGCACACCCGGCCGATTCCCGTCGGAAGGTCTTCGACGACCTGTGCGGGCGCCTCCAGTTGAGTTTGGACATCGAGCACGGACCGGTGTGCCGGGCGGCCTACATCCGGCTAGCGCCGGGCCAGGACCGCCTGTTACTGCTCTTCCACCACCTGGTGGTGGACGCCCTGTCGTGCCGCATCCTGGTCCGGGAGTTGCAGCAGCTGATCGCGGCCGCCGACCGGGGTGTCGTTGCCGGATTCTCCCGTGCCCCCACCGGCTTGGCGGAATACGCGGACGCGTTACACGAGCACGTCCACCGGCCCGGGTCCGCGGATGACCTGGACTGGTGGCTTGCCCGTCCTTGGGACCGTGTGCGGCGCCTGCCAGCGGATGATCCGGCGGGGAGCCTGCGGGCCGAGGACTTCGGGCAGGTGGTCTCCTGGCTGCAAACCGCTGACACCCGTCGCCTCACCGCCTCGGCGGCGGCCCGCGGCGCCACCGCGGAGGAGACGCTCCTGACCGCGATAGCCCTGACCCTGTCCGCCTACAGCGCCTCAGAGACGGTGGCCATGGAGGTGCTCCGGCACGGGCGCATCCCCGTGCGGCCGGACCAGAGCCTCCTGCGTACCGTCGGCTGGACGGCCACCTTCGCCCCGCACCTGATCGACCTCCCCGCCACAAGCGACCCCCGCCGGGTCCTGCCCGGCGCCGTCGACCAGATCCGCGCCATCCGCGAACGCGAACTCAGCTGGGGCACCCTGCGCTACCTGCACCGCGACCCCGCCGTCCGCGGCGCTTTAGCCGACCTCCCGGCTCCCCGAGTGCGGGTCAACTACCGCGGCAGCGCCATCACCGAGGCTCATCGCATCCTGCGCCCGCCCTTCACCGCGGCCCAGGAGGACTGCGGACAGTCCCTGGCCCCGGCCCGCCAGCAGTCCCACGAACTGAAGATCCAGGCAGACCTGGTGGACGGCAGACTCCGACTCGTCTGGCTCCACAGCGCCCGTCGGCACAGCGAATCCACCGTCCGCGGCCTGGCCGACTACCTGACCCGAACCCTCACCAAGCTGCTGTCCGCCCCACCCCTCACGCAAGCCCCCGCCCGCCGCCTTGATGCCCGCCGCGCCTTGAAAGGGACCGATCCGCGATGCCCGACGCCCAGAGCCTGTTCGACGCCACAGTGGAACTCGCCCGGCTGTGGCGCAACGCCGCCGCCCGCTGCGCCTCCACCAGCGGCCTGACGGACGCGATGACCGCCTTCCAACCCGCGGGACAACTCGCCGCCCGCTTCGGCGTCGCCGTGGGCAAGCAGGAGACCTTCGCCCTCCTGCTGGACATGCTCGCCGAGGAAGGCCTCGTAGAACGGCGCTCCGGCACCCCACGCGCACCCGCCGTCTACCGGCGCGCATCGGGGCCCATAGCGGTGGACCTCAGCGGCCAGCTACGCAAGACCACCGCCCGCCGGGGCGTCCTGGCCGGATGGATGCACGACAGCGCCGCCGAACGCGCCGTCACCGGGGCCACCGCCTTCCTCGGCACCGACCTGGGCTACCTCAAGCGCGACGGCGGCCAACTCACCTTCTCCGACCGGCACAACGCCTACTGGCAGGCCCACCTGTCCAACCCGCTCTACGACCTGGGACGCATGCTCGCCGTCCGCGCCCTGGCCCGCCCCGGCGGCCGCTATCTCGACCTCGCCGGTGGTACGGGCATCGGCGCCCGCAGGCTCGCCGAATTCTGCGACGGATCCTGCGACATCACCATCGTCGACAAATCCGCCGACTTCCTGCGCACCGCCCGCACCGCCCCCTACCCGCCGGGCACCCGCGCCCACGCCGTGCACCGGGACCTCAACGAGGGCCTACCGCACCTCCCGGCAGCCACGTTCGACGGCGCACTGTGCATCGGCGCCTTCCACTACATCCAGGACAAGGCCGCCCGCCTCCGCGAGATCCACCGGCTCCTGCGCCCCGGCGCACCCCTGGTCATCGGCAACTGCCTCTCCCTGGACGGCTACCCGGACCAGTCCCTGGCCACCTTCACCGTCTCCATCGTCGACGAGACCGCCCACCCCATCCCCACCGGCGAACTCCTCTCCCTGCTCACCGACACCGGATTCGAGATGGACCCGAACACAGTCGCCCGCGGCAGCAGCGTCACCCTCACCGCCCGCAAGCCCGACACACCCCAACTGCCGCACCCGTGAGCAATCCGCGCCGGCGGAGCCGGGTACTGACCGCGAGGTCGCGGGAGAGGGCGCCGCTGGGCAGGTCAGAAGGCGTGCGGGCCGAAGCGGCCCCAGGCCACGACGGCGGTCAGGACGAGCAGCACGACGTTGACCGGGATCGTCTGGTTCTCCTTGCGGCGCGCGTGCACCGCGGCCGCGCCCAGCATGACCACCGCCAGGCCCGTGGCCGCCCAGGCGACCAGGACGGGCGCGATGTTCAACGCGGCCGGAAGGATCAGGCCGAGAGCGCCGAGGACCTCCGCCGCGCCGATCGCCTTGACGGCCCCGGGCGAGAAGTCCCCGGCCCAGGCCATGCCGGAGGCGGCGAGCTTCTCACGCGGCTGGGCGATCTTCATCAGGCCGGCGCCGAAGAACGCGACGGCGAGCACGCTCGCGATGATCCACAGGGTGATGTTCATCGGGCACTTCCCTACTCAATGACTTGAAGATTCAACTTAAAGATTGGCACTTTCAACTTGAAGCGTCAAGCGGAGCGGGGCAGGTTCTCGCTTGACCGTTCAAGTGTTTCCTGCTTGTCGTCAAGTTGATGAATCAAGTTAGGGTGAGGAGATGAGCGCAGATGAGCCCCGCTGGCTGAACGACGAGGAACGCGAATCCTGGCTGGCGCTGGTCAGCATGCTGATCCGGCTTCCGGCCGCGCTGGACGCCCAGCTTCAGCGGGACGCGGGCATCAGCCACTTCGAGTACCAAGTGCTGTCCGGGCTGTCCATGTCGCCGGGGCGCACCCTGCGGATGAGCGAGCTGGCGCTGTTCGCGGACGGGTCGCTCTCCCGTCTGTCCCATGTGATCAAGCGGCTGGAGAAGCGGGACTGGGTCTACCGCACACCGGATCCGGCCGACGGGCGCTACACCCTCGCGGTGCTCACCGACGCCGGCTGGGAGAAGGTCGTGGCGACCGCTCCCGGCCACGTAGCCGAGGTACGCCGCCTGGTCTTCGACCCGCTGACCAAGGCCCAGCAGCGGCAGCTGCGGGAGGTCGGTCACCGCGTCAACAGCGCGATCGGCCCCGATGACGCCTGCCCCACCCAGCAGACCTGACCCGACTCCCCGGCCGATGCGCGCAGATACCGCTGGCCTGCCGCAGGTTCTCGTTCCGGCGGGCTCAGCACCTGGTCTGCCGTTCCCCTCGCCAGCTCGTTCTCCCTCCCCCTGACCCTGGGACTCACGGAGCGATCGGCCGCACGCCTGGTCGCGCAGCCCAACGCCGAACGCCCGCACCGCAGTTATCCCGGGGAGCTCACACGCGATAGTCGTTGGGGCGGCGTGGGGCCGGTCCGGAAGGCCCGCATGGCGGGCTAACCCTTCGTCGGGGAACGGTCAGCGGCGGGAGCGAGGAATTCACGGATACCGAACGCGCCGAGGACGACCAGCGCGAACCAGAAGACGACCACCGCTGTCGGATGGCTCCAGAAGACGAACACGGCAGCGGCGATCAGCAGGACAACCGCCCCGATCCAGCGCTTGTGGCGCCGGACGAACGGCTCCACCGGGCCCGCCCGGAACCCGACCGAGTCGGCCACGCCGCGTACGCCCCCGATCCCGGTGCTGCACGCGGAGCGAATGGTGACGGCCACCCGGGACGGCCCGATGAGGAGGGCTCCGATGGCGACGACCAGCGCCAGTACCCCCACGGCGCGTACCGCCTGCCGCAGGAACAGCACCAGCGCGAGACCGCGCCCGCCGCGGCCTGGGATGCCTCCGGAGGGAGATGATCAAGGTAGAAGTCCCGGAAGAAGGCGAGCGCGACACCGAGCACCAACATGGCGGCGGCAACGCCCAACGCGGCCCCGATCAGCGCCCGTCGGCGGTTTGCCGCGAGGAAGACGCCGATGGCGGCAATGAGCACCGCGACTACCGCAAGCCAGTCGCCGGCGATTTCCAGGAGGCGGAAGTACGTCTTGAGCTTCGCGATGTCGGGCGACGAGAAGACGACGAACCGAGTGTGCACTGCGGGGATCTTGGCAGCGACCCCGAAACCCGAGCTGACCAGCTCGTCCTTGACCTTGGCCACGGCCGGGCCCACGTCGATCGCGACCTGATCGTTGACCAGTTGCACACTACCGCCGCCCTTGCCGGTAAGGGCCTTGTCCATCGCCGTGTGCGCGGCCCGGTTCGCGTCACCCCAGACGGTGGCGAACTGCTTGCTGGCGACGACCCTGTGGACCACATCGTGGACCAGGCCGCTCAGGCCCTGGGTGATCGGCCCGACCAGACCCTTGATCAAACTGGCGGTCTGTGGTGGCACGCCGTGCTGGCCGGCCGCCTGGGAGAGCTGGTTCACCAGGGATTTCACATCGATCTGGTCAAGGACGACGCCGCTGATCCGATCGGTGACCGCACCCTGCACAGCCGGGTTACCGGCCAGCGGCGCCACGGTGGCGACATACCGGTCCGTGTCGGCGACCACGCTGCTCGCCCACACGGACACGACGGCGAACAGGGAGAGCACCGAGGCAAGCGTGATCAGCAGGACAGAGCCGGTGGTACGCAGGCGGTGGTGCTCGGCAGTCGGCAGGGCTCCGGCCTCCAAACGGGAAATGCGGCGCCGCAGCGCCTCCAGCTCGCCCGGCTCTCCTTCGACCGGTCCCGACGGTCCCTGGTCGTTGCCCGGCTCGTTGGGCGGCATCTCATGCTCCCCGTGCGAAGGGTCCTCGGCCGGTCAGCGGACGCCACGCGATGAGCACAAGCGCCGCGCCACAGCCGACCACTGCCATCCAGCCAAGCCGCACGACACCGCGTCAGCGACCGCTGATGCCCCCCATGAGTGACACGCCGTCGGGGAACCCGCCGTCACGCCGACCGCCGCGAAGCCGTCAGAGAGCCGTCGGCGGCCGTTGCGGTGGAGCGCGGTTCCGTCCCGTGAGACGGTGGATGAGCGAGACCTCATGGGAGGTGTCTCATGGTTTCTCATACCTCACCAGCGGCGGGCGCGCATGGAGCGCCCGCCAGGGGCATACGCCCCGGCAGCGGCATGGTGACCTTCGCGGCAGTGATGTTGTTCATCCTGGCGTTCTTCAACGGCCTTGAGGCCATCGCCGCCATCGTCCAGTCGCATGTCTTCGTTGCCGGGGCGCACATCGTCATCGGCGACCTTCGGGCCTGGGGCTGGACCCTGCTGGCACTCGCCATCCTGCAGGCTGTGGCGGCGTTCAGCGTCCTGGCGGGCGGCCAGACAGGGCGCTGGTTCGGGGTGGCGGTGCTGTCCGTCAACGCGTTCGCCCACATGTGGGTCGTGTCCGCGTACCCCTTCTGGTCCCTGGTGATCATCGTGTTCGACATCGTGGCGATCTACGCGCTGTGCGCCTACGGCGGCAGGCCCGAGAAGGTGTAGCCGGGGTCACACCCCGACCAGGATGAGCACGACGAAGATCAGACAGCAGACCACGTTGACCAGCCAGCTGTGCGCGGTCAGCGAGTCCCGGACCTTCGGCATCGCCTTGGCCGCCAGCGGCCGGAACAGCAGGTAGATCAACAGCGGCAGCGCCGCGATCAGCGCGGTGGCCGCCAGGAACGGGACCGCCGAGCCGAAGCCCGCGTGTCGTGAGGCGAGGTTGGCACCCACCGTCAGCATGATCACGATGTCCGACGGCATCAGGAGGATCAGCAGCAACCCCGTTTTGAAGGCCCTGCCGGGGCCCGCGGTCAGCAGGGTGCCCAGCCATTTCGGCGGCTCGACGCTCGCGCGGCCCCGGTAACTCCGCAAGGCCAGGAACAGCAGCAACGCGACCAGGATGTACTGGATGACGTTGCCCGCCGACCCACGGTCCGCATGATCGCCCAGCCGGACCACCTGGCTCAGCAGCGCGGCAAGCCCCCGCGCGGCCGCCGTGCCCGCCGCCACCGCGATGACGACCCCGGCGACGAAGGCGAGGGAAACCCGGACCGGGCGAGGCGTCGTCAGCAGGATCACGGCCGTGACGATTTGCGGGCCGACCATCATGGTGACCGCGAGCGGAAGCACCGTCAGGTCACTCATCAACACCGCCCCTCAATCGTCACGCCGACCGTGCGGCGTCCCAGGGCATTGTCGTCAGCCCGCGCGGGCGAAGCGAGAACCGACCGGGCACTGATCGGGTGACACGCTCACGCTCGCCCGCAGCGCAGCAGAGCTGGCCGCAGCAGGACGTTGATGTCCGACCGCTTCTGGAACATCTCGTAGGACTCGGGGGCACGTGCCCCTGCTGTTCGTTATCCCCGGTCAGGTTCCTTCCTTCTTCCCGTCTCGCTGGAGGTCCCAGGCGACAGCCGCCGTCACCCGGGCGACGTCTCGGGCCGCCGGGCGATCACCCGGTAAGCGTTGGTCAGGCCCAACCGGTGAGCGATGGGCTTGACCAGTAGTCGGTCAAGCGTGGTGGCGAGCAGCAGGGCCGGAACACCGGCCAACAGGATCGCGGGGCGCAGCAGGCGCTCGAAGCGGTTCGTCGGCTTGGCGAGCCAGGGAGCGTCCTCGGGTGGGGCGATGGCGTTCAGCGACAGCCATACGGCACCGAGCAGGTCGACCGTGTCGTGCGGCTCGGTGTGCTCCTCGGCGACCACGGTGAAGCCGAGCGCGGTCAGCTCCCTGCGGAGGTTCGCCACGGGCAGGAAGTTCAGATGCTGCGGCTGCAGCCAGGGAAGCCACCAGCGGCCGAGCATCCTGGCGAAGCGGCTCTGCGGATCGGGTACCTCGATCAGCAGGTGCCCTCCCGGGCGGATCGCCTGCCGGGCGGCCCGTAGTTCGCCGCGCGGGTCGGTGCTGTGTTCCAGGTAGTGGTACATGCTGACGGCGTCGTACCCGCCGACGAGCTCCTCCTGCGCCAACTCGGTGAAGCTGCCGCGAAAGCCGCGGTCGATCCGGCCGGCCCGCTCGGCCAGCTCGATGCCCGAGCTGAAGTCCAGCCCGTCGAACGAGGTGCCGGGGAAGACGGTGCGGGCGGTGGCGCAGAAGTGTCCGTGGCCGGTGCCGACGTCGAGCCAGTTCTTCGGGGTGCGGGCGAAGGGTTTCAGGGATTCGGCGCGCCGTCGGTACATCTTCTCCCGGCCGGGTCCGGTGAAGACTCCGTCGAGGTCCTTCTCCCCCAGTCCGTCGTAGAAGTCCCGGTAGTAGAACTCCAGACCGGCGCCGTTCAGCCTGGGGTTCTGGAAGACATGGCCGCACTCCTGGCATTCGTCGAGGATGAAGCGGCCGGGCTTGTGCTGGAAGAGGTCGGGCGTGCGCAGTCGCTCCCGCAGCCGGGTCGAGTCGCACCACGGGCAGTCGGTGCGGCGCCTGTCGAAGAACCGCTCGGTGCCCTGGGCCAGATCAACCTGGTAGCGCGGACGAAGCTCGGCGACGGTCGCGGCGCGGTTCCGCTTCGCTGCGTTCCTGGGTGCGTCGCCGCTCATCGCTTCACCTCGCAGGTGCCAGCGGCGTCGCCTGCCCCGGCCGCCAGCCGTTCCAGGTGGGTGGCGGCCGCTACGGCTCCGCCCGCCGCGCGGAAGGACGCCCCGACGCGCTCGGCCGCGGCGCGGTAACCGGGTTCGTGGAGCACGGCGTCAAGCGCGTCGCCGAGCCTGGACGCCGTGACCCTGCCGAACCTGACGCGGACGGCCGCCCCGGCGTCCACCACTTGGGCGGCCACGACGGGCTGGTCATCGCGGATCGGTGCCACGACCAACGGGACGCCGTGCCACAGGGACTCGCAGACGGTGTTGTGCCCCGCGTGGCAGACGACGGCGTCGGCCCTTTCGAGGAGCGGGAGTTGGGGAACGTAGGGAAGCACCAGCACGTCCTTGTCGTCCGGAGTGGGCGGACCCAGCGAGCCCGCGGGATCGGTGATCACCGCCTGGAGGCGGTCGGATCGGTGGCGCGCGGCCTCGCGGCATTCGGCGAGGAAGCGTGCGCCCGCCTCGGCGTTGGCGGTGCCCAAGGTGACCAGTACTGACGGGCGCGCGGGGTCGAGCCAGTGCCAGGGGAAGTCGCGCGCGGTCGGGCGGTCGGCGATCGACGGGCCGACGAAGCGGATACGGTCCGGCGCCCGTACGGGCCGGCCGGCGAGCTCCGCGGTGGTGAAGGCGAGCACCAGGTGCGGTGAGAACCGGGGATCCGCCGTCCCGGCCGGGTCGCCCGTACGGCGTCGCAGGTCGCCCAGGAGCCCGTCGAGCCAGGCGTCGATCTTGGGCATGCCGTCGAGCGCGCCGGTGAACTCGGCCGAGGTGGTGGCCGAGGTGGCCCATCGCACGCCGAGGAGTTCGGCGGTCAGACCTCCGGCGACGGTCTGCTGGTCGGCGACGAGCACATCCGGATGGAATTCCTCCACCGCCGCACGCACGCCGGGGGTCATCTCCTCGGCGAGCGGCGCCAGGAACCGCTCCCAGAGGAACTTCAGCGCGCCCGGGCCTCGTACGTCCGGCGGACGGACGGCGCCGCCCTCGCCGAGCCGCGGTCCGCCGCAGGCGAAGACCGTGGCGCCGTCGCCGACGAGCGGTCGGACGACCTCGGGCATCCCGGCCCAGGCCACCTGGTGTCCGCGGGCGGCCAGTTCGGCCCCGACTCCCACCGTGGGGTTGATGTGGCCGACGAGCGGCGGCACGACGAAGAGGAAGCGGCTCACCGCGTGTCGCCCTCCGCCGGGACGGGCACCGGCGGCGTGCCGCCGGGCTCGCGGATCGAGGACAGCAGCAGATCGAGGACGAGCCCGGGCGCCTCCGCCAGCACGGAGTGCCCCTGGCCGGGCAGGACGATCGATCGGGTGCCCGGCACCAGCGACTCCAGCCGCCATGCCTGCCCGGCGAGTTCGGAGTCGGAGCCGTAGACGGCCAGCACCGGGCAGCGCACCGAGCGGACCTGCTCCTCGCTGAGCACCCGGCTCGCCGGGACATCCCTCGCGATGCTGGTGGTGCGCACCAGCCGAGCCGCCGACCTCGCCAACCTGGCCGTGTGGCCGCCCTCGTTGGCGTTCACCCAGGCCAGCGCCTCGGCCTCGTGCTCGACGAGTTCCGTGACAAGGCGCCGGAAGATATCGGCTATCTCCTCGGACCAGGACTTCGTGGCCGGATTCGATTCGATCAGGGAGACGCCCGCGACCCGCTCCGGGTGGCGGACGGCGTACTCGAAGGCCACTGTTCCGCCGAAGCAGTTGCCCACCAGGTGGATGGGGCCGGTGATCTCCAGTCGGTGGAGCAGCCGCTCCAGGTCGGTGACGAAGTCGTCCAACCGGTAGGCGGCGTAAGGGCGTTCGCTGCGGCCGTGGCCGCGGTGGTCGTACATCACCACGTCGATCCCGGCAGCGGCGAGGGCGGGGGCCACGGTGAAGTAGTAGCTGGCCAGGCTGTCGGTGAGCAGGCCGTGCAGGAGCACGGCGGTGGCGGTGGGCGGGCGGCCGTCCGGCGGGGTCAGCCGCTGCACATGGAGACTGATGCCGCCCGGTCCGTCGGCTGTCCGGATCATCGCCATGGATCAGCTCCCGTCGGCCTTGAGGCACCGCACGACGTACTCGACGAGACGTCCGACGGTGAGGCCGATGATCTCCTCAAGCTCCAAGTCGGCCACGAACTCGGCGAAGTTGACCTGCCGCCCGTACCGCGTCTCCAGGCTGCCCGCCAGAGTGACCAGGTCGATGCTCTCCAGCTCCAGGTCCTCGGTGAAGCGGCTCTCCATGGTGATCTCGATGTCGTCGAGGCAGTACTCGTCGAGTACGGTCCGGAGCATCCCCGCGATCTCCGCGAGGACGGTCCGCGCGTCGACCACGGAGACCGGAGGGGTCTGCTCACTGGTGGTCACTATCGATCTCCTCGTTGTCGTCCGCCGGTCCGTTCGTCCAGGCCACGATGTAGTCCCTGCACGGCAACCCCGGTGGGTTGGCCACCCTCGTGCTGTGCACCCGATAGCGCCGCCGCCGACCGGTGGACGTGGCCAGCTCGGCCACGAGTCGTACCGGTGCGGCCGTGACATCCGCCTCGACCACGACGAAGTCCCGCGGCCTGCCGCGGAACCCGGTGCCTTCCGCCTTGGCGACGGCCTCCTTCGCCGCCCAGAACGTCGTGGACCACCGCGCCTCGGCCTCGCCGGTGGCGGCGCACAGCGCGGCGATCAGCTCGCGCTCCGACGCGCCGAAGGCGACCGCGAGAGTCTGCTCGGCCAGGTCGGCTATCTCCTCGATGTCGATGCCGGGGCCCGGACCGTCGGCGCGGTCCCCCGGTCGCCGCGGCACCACGAGTGCCACCCCGGCCTCGGCCCGGTGCGCCAGCGAGAGATCCAGGTCCGGGAGCGTACGGTCGTGCACGCCCGTGGCATACGGGCGGCCGTGTTCGTCGTTGCGTATCCGGATCTCCGCGGGGAAGACCGGGCCCTCGCCATGGTCCCAAAGCCACTGCCGTACGGCGTCCTTGGCCGCGATCCGGCCGAGCAGCCACTGTCTGCGCCCGTGCGGCGCGTGGCGCTCGTACTCGGCGCGCTCGGCGCCGCCCAGGTGGTTACGCATGATCAGGTCCCGGGAGGCAAGATCCGGCCACCGTTCGTGGAGGAGGACCCAGCCGTCGGGCTGCGCCGTGGAGAGCGTGTTGCGCTGCGGGAAGCGCTCGACCGCCTTGGTCTCCGGGTGGTTGTCGAACCTGCGGTCCCGCCAGCCGGTCAGCTCCGCCCACACCTGGCCGTCGGCGACGAGTTGTACGTCGGCTTCGAGTGCGGCGTCGGTCAGCGAGGCGATCTTGACCAGGCACTCCAGCGCGGTGCCTGGGCACGGGTGCGGACCGAAGAAGCGCAGCTGCCGCATCCCGACGGGGAAGACCACGGTCCGCTCGGTGCGGGTCGCCATGATCCAGTAGCCGAGGAGCTGGCCGACGTTGTCCAAGAGGCCGCCGGGCGCGGGAGGCGTGGTGATCTTGCCGCGTACGTACGCCTCGCCGATCGCGGTGATCGCGGTGACGCCCTGGAACATCGGTCCGTGGAACATCCAGCGCTCGTCGTAGAGTTGCGCCGCGGTGTGGCCGGGGACGCTGTCGGCGGCGGGGTCGGTGCGCCACGGTGCAGGGCGGGCTGCCGGGTAGCGGGAGGCGACCTCCACCGTGGCGTGCGCGCTGCCGCCGAAGGTGACGCTGATCCTGCCCGGGCCGTCGGGCGACGGTGCCGTGGTGATCGGCACATCGGCCGGTGGTGCGGCGGTCACCCACTGGTCGAAGCGGGCGCCGTGCACCGCGACGGCGCGCTGTCCGGGGGCGGCTCGCTCCGCCGCGTCCATCAGGTGCCGCACGATCGTGGTGGCCGGTACCACCGGCCAACGGTCCGCCTCGTCGGGCCAGCCGGGCCGCTGTGGGAAGAAGCAGTGGTCGAGCAGATACGGCATGGCGTCGGTGGAGACCCGCAGCACGGTACGCGTCTCGACGGCGTGCGGAGGCGGCTGCGCGCCCGGAGTGGGCGGGAGCGGCGGCTGTGGCGCTGCCATCCGGTCTCCCGTCGCGATGAGTTCGGCGGCGGTTTCGGCCGTCTCGCGCAGCAGCGCGCCGAGTTCGGCGGCGAGCGGGAAGCGCCCGGCCGCGGCGTCAAGTGCCGCCGTGGCGGTGCCCAGGGGGCCGGTGGAGTTGGCCGCAGGCGCCAACTCGCGGCGCAGCTCCGCCAGGACACCCGCGTCCAGTCGGACCAGTGGACCGCCCAGGTCGAGCCGCACCGGCTGGTGCGGGGCCGACGCCGCCGGCTGGGCGGCATGCCCCATTCCGGTGTGCGCGGCTGCCCGGGGCGGCAGCGAGGGGTCCACCCGGGCGCCGTCGGCCCACAACGCCGTGGCCACGCAACGCAGTTGGGCGAGACCGTCACGGTGCGGTGAGTTGGCGGCGACCGCGAGGTGTTCCCTGTCGTGCAGGGTGTCGCTGATGAGCGAGGCCAGCTGGCCGGTACCGAGCTGTACGAACGCGCGGAACCCCGCCTCGTACATGGCCTCCGTCAGTGGCCGGAAGCGCACGGGCTCCAGCAGGTGCCGCACGAACAGCTCGCGTACGGCGGCCTCGTCCGATGGGTAGGGCGAGGCGGTCGTCGCCGACCAGACGGGGACGGTCGGCGGGAGCAGCGCGAAGCGGTGCGCGGCCGCTTCGATCGGCCCCAGGTAGGGGGCGAGCATCGGCGTATGGAAGCCGGACTGGAACGGCAGGACCTGCGCTATCACCCCCTCGGCTCGCAGCGACCGGACGAACTCCGCAACGGGGGCCGGAGGCCCGCACACGATCGACTGGTGCGCCGCGTTGTCGTGGGACAGCACCACCCCGTCGTCCGACCGCTCCCCCAACGCGGCCAGGACCCGCTCCGCGGAGGCGCCGAGGACGGCGAAGGCCATCGCGGGCACGCGGAGCGCGTCAGGGTCGAAGGAGTCGAGGAAGGCGTCGACCGCGTCGCCCGCGTACATGCCACCCGCCACCATCGCGGTCCATTCGCCGACGCTGTGCCCAGCCACCGCGTCCGGCACGATCCCCATCTGCCGCAACGCGGCGTCCAGCAGGCGGCCGACGCCGAGGACGTCGGCCCCACGTCGGCCGACGTCACCGACCGGCGCCGGTCGGCCGCCGCGTACGGCCGCACGGCCGAGCCCGAAGTGCTCGGCCACACCGTCCACCCGGGGCTCGAACTCACCTTCAAGACCCGGGAACACGAAGGCCAGCTTCCCCGGCACCCCATGGGCGCCGCCGCCGAGCAGTGGGCTGGGGGCGAACCAGATGTCGTGGCGACCGCGCCAGGAGCGGCCCTTGGCGACCAGGCGCCTGGCCAGTGCCAGCCGCTTCGCGGTCGGGTCGACGATGCCGAGCCTGCTGCGGCCGCCCGACCCGGCGGGCCGTACCGACCCCGCGGCGAGTACGGCGGAGTCGTCCGCCGCGAGCAGTTCCGCGAGTCGTTCCGGGGTGGCCGCGCACAGCGCCAGGACACGCTCCGGCTCGGCGACGACGGCCCGTGGAACGGGCGCGGCGACGGACGAACCGGCTGTCGGCGCCTGCTCCAGCACCACATGGGCGTTGATGCCTCCGAAGCCGAACGCGTTCACCGCCGCACGGCGTACGGGCCGACCGGGACCGGTTTCCCATGGCTCCGCCGCGTCGAGGGTACGGAACCGGGTCGCCGCGAGAGCGGGATGCGGGTCGTCGCAGTGCAGCGTGGGCAGCAACACGCCGTGGTGGACCGCGAGGGCGGCCTTGACCAGTGCGGCCACCCCGGCGGCGGGCATGGTGTGGCCGATCATCGACTTCACCGACCCGATCACGGCGCGGTTGTCGGCTCCGCCGGGACCGCCGGAGCCGAACACATCGGCCAGTGTGGCCAGTTCGGCCGCGTCCCCGGCGGGCGTGGCGGTGCCGTGCGCCTCCAGCAGCCCGATCGCGCCCGGTTCCCGGGGGTCCAGGTCAGCCGTTCGCCACGCCTGCCGTACGGCGCGCGCCTGGCCCGCCGGATCCGGGGTGACCGGGCCCGCTGCGCGGCCGTCGCTGGCGACCCCGGTGCCGCGGATGACCGCGTAGACACGGTCGCCCGCCCGCTGCGCGTCGGCCAGCCGTTTGAGCACCACGACACCGGTGCCCTCGCCGATCAGAATGCCGTCGGCCGCTCGGTGGAAGGGCCGGATGCGCTGGCTCGGGGAGAGCGCGCCGAGTTGGGAGAAGACGCTCCACAAGGTGATGTCGTGGCAGTGGTGCACACCACCGGCGAGCATCACGTCGCACCGGCCTGAGGCCAGTTCCCCCACCGCCTGGTCGACCGCAACGAGCGACGATGCGCAGGCGGCGTCCACGGTGTACGCGGGCCCGCGCAGGTCGAGTCGGTGCGCCACGCGTGAGGCGGCGAGGTTGGGCACCAGCCCGATGGCCGCTTCGGGGCGGTCGGGCCCGAGGCGGTCGGTGAAGGCCGCGTGGACACGCTCCAACTGGTCGGCGCCGAGGCCGGGTAACAACTCGCCGAGGGTGCGGACCAGTTGGCGTGCGGTGCGTACCCGCTGGTCGAGCCGGACGAGTCCGGGCGTGAGGTATCCGCCGCGGCCCAGCACCACGCCGACCCGCTGCCGGTCGGGCAGCCGGTCCTCGCCACCCGCGTCCGCGATGGCCGCGGCCGCCACTTTCAGGGCGAGCAGTTGGTCGGGCTCGGCGCCTGGCACCGACGCGGGCATGATCCCGAAACGGGTGACCTCCACTTCGGCGAACTCGTCCACGAATCCGCCCCGTCGGCAGTACACACGGTCGGGCACGGTCGGCCCCCCGGCGCTGTCCGGGTGGTAGAAGTCGGTGTCCCACCGCCCCGATGGGACGTCGGTGATCGCGTCCGCGCCGTTCACCAGATTGCGCCAGTAGGTGTCCAGGTCCGGCGCGCCCGGCAGCAACACGGCCATCCCCACGATGGCGACCGGGTGCGTCCTGCCGACCGGTCCGCGGTGGACGCCGTCGTAGTGCGCCACGGTCACCAGCTCGACGCGGTGACGACGACGGAACCGGTCGGCTCGCCCTGCCAGGCGAGTTCGCGCAGCAGCGCGAGTGTGCCTTCCTCCGGGTCGATGAGTGAGATGCCGCGCCGCGCGTACTCACGCGCGAGCTCCGAAGTGACCATCCCCGCGTGCGCCCCGCTCGGCGCCCATGGACCCCAGTGCACGGTCAGCGCCCGGTGCCCCGTGCGAGCCGCCCACCGCAGGCCGAGAGTCTCCAGCGCGTCGTTGGCCGCGGCGTAGTCCGCCTGGCCGGGATTGCCGAGGACCGCGGAGATGCTGCCGAACAGCACCAGAAGGGCGGGGCGGACCGGCAGTTCCTCCAGCGCGTTCAGCAGGGCGCTCGCCCCGTCCACCTTCGTGCCGAAGACCCGCTTGAAGGATTCAGCGGACTTCTCCTCGATCAACCGGTCCTCGATGATCCCGGCGCCGTACACGACACCGTCCAGTCGGCCGTGCTCGGCGTGGATCTCCTTGACGGCCTGGAGTACGGCGTCGGTCTCCCGGAAGTCCACGGAGCGGTATCGCACCTGGCTGCCGCGGCTTCTCAACTCGTCCAGGGTGGCGGCGACTTCGCGCTGGGCCAGGATCCGGGAGGCTTTCCGCTGGATCTCGGCGGGCGTCCGGTGGCCTTGGGCGGCCAGCACCGCGCGCAGCGACGCCGGGTCGCGGGCGTCGGCGGTGACCGGGTCCTCGGGCCCGCCGGGCTCGGGCGTCCGGCCGAGCAGTTCGATCCGGCAACGCGCGGCGGCCGCGAGCGTGGCGGCGAACCGTGCGGTGATGCCCCGTGCCCCGCCGACGAGGACGACCACGGAGTCGCGGTCGAGGCCGATGGCGGCGGCCTCCGCCGCCCCGTCACCGGCGGGCCCCGCGCCCGAGAGGGCCAGAGTCCCGAGCGGGGTCTCCACCAACTCCAGCCGGTGCCTGCCCGCTGCGGTCCGCAACACTACCGGCGCGCCGTCCGGGGCGAGCAACTCGCCGAGCAGGGCGTCGGCTACGGACACGGGCTCGTCGCCACCGCAGCCGCGAGCGGATGCGGTGGCGGGCCCTGCCGCGGGCAAGTCGACGACGCGTGCCACGACCCGCGGGTACTCCCTCGCCACCGTGCGGAAGAACCCGTGCAGCCCGGCGGCGCGCAGGTCGAGCGGATCGCCGCTGCGCACCGTGAGCAGCCAGCGCGGTGAGCGCCGCAGGGCGGCCTGCAGTACCGGGAACGCCTCCGGCAGCACCCGCGTACCAGAGTCGGCCAGGGGCTCCAGCAGGATCACGCCGTCCACGTCACCGTCCCGTTCGGTCAGGAGGTGGTCGGCGTCGAGGGTCACGACGTCGGCGCCGTGTTCCGTGAGCCGGGCCGAGACGGTCTCGGCGACGCCGCCACCGTCGCCCAGCAGCACGAAGCGTCTGCCGGTCAGCAGGGCCGAGGGGTCGGTGGCGGCGTCCGGCTCGCCAAGCGGCATGGGGCGCAGCACAAGCCGCTTGGGCGCTTCGCCGACTACGGTTGGGGGCCGCTGCCGCGTCGCGACGGGTGTCAATTCCCTTGCGATGGGCGGCACTTGTGGCTCGGACGAAGCCTGGGTGGCCGAGCCGCCGACGGGTGCCAGTCGGTCGGTCAACCAAGCGGTGACGGCCGCGGCGGTGCGGGCCTTGGCGAGCTCTTCCAGTTCCTCGTCGCCGAGGGCCGCGCCCTCGCCGCTCACGCCCAACCGCCTGGCGAGTTCGCCCGCGATCTCGGCGCGCTTGATCGAGTCGATGCTCAGGTCGGCTTCCAGGTCGAGGTCGGGCTCGATCATGTCGAGGGGGTAGCCCGTGCGCTCGCTGATGATCCGCGATACCACCCGCGACACGTCGGCGCCGGTGAGCGCGGCCGGGTTCGGAGCCGCTTCGGCGCCGGGTTGCGGGACATCTGCGGCTACCGCCGCGGTCGACGCCGTCCGCCGCGGCTCGACCACGGCGGGTGCGGCAGGGTCGGTGAACCGTGTGCCCGGTTCGGGACCGAGGTGGGCCAGCAGCACATCGCGCTGAGCCGCGACCATTTCCCGGCTGCCGCGCAGGAATTCGCGGACCAGCGCGTCCCTTTCCGCCTGCGGGCCCTCCGACCTGTCCGTACCGGGGATCGCCGTTTCCCGGATCCGTCGGGCCGGGGCCAGCGCACCGGGCAGGAGTTCGCCGTCCGCCGTGCGCACCAGGTGGCCGTCCACCGTCCAGCCAGGCCGCTTCGGCGGCGCCGTACGGTCGACTTCCACGGCGTCGCGGCCATGGAACATCCAGCCGGTGCGCACCGGCAGCCCGGCGACGGCGAGTTGAGCGAGCGCGTCGAGGAAGGCACGCAGGCCGTTGGTGCCGCCGCCGCTCTCCTCGAAGGCGACCGCGCGGTGCGGGCGGTCACCCAGGATCGAACCGACCAGCCGGGTGAGCACCGTGCCGGGACCCGCCTCGACGAAGACCCTGGCGCCCGCTTCGTACATGGCCTCGATCTGCGCCGCGAAGCGCACCGGCGCTTCGATCTGGGCAGCGAGCTCCGACCGCACCTCATCCGGGTCCGCGGCGTGGACGGCGGCGGTGCGGTTGGCCCAGACCGGTAGCTCGGGTGCTCGCACCCGACGCCTCGCGAGCGCCTGGGCGAACCGCTCCCCCGCGCCGGTGACCAGCGGACTGTGAAAGGCGCAGGCCACGGCGATCCGCTGCGCGCCGTACCCGGCCTTCCGAAACAGCCGCATCGCCTCGTCCACCGCGTCCGCGTGTCCGGAGAGCACCGTCTGGCGCGGTGCGTTGTGGTTGGCGACCACGGCTTTCCCGGCCAGCCCCGCCTGGCGCAGGACCCGCTCGGCGTCCTCAGCTCCCACCGTCACCGCAGCCATGGCACCGGGCTCGTCCCCGGCCGCATCGAGGATCGCGGTCGCCCGCTCGGCGCTCAACTCCAGCAGGGTCCGCGGATCAAGGGCGCCCGCCGCGCAGAGGGCGACGAGTTCCCCGTAGCTGTGCCCGGCGACCATGTCCGGCCGGATACCGGCGGTCGTGAGCAGGGAGTACGCCGACAGGCCCGCTATGCCGAGAGCCGGCTGCGCCACCCGCGTGTCCGCGATCCGCCGGTGCTGTTCCGCCCGCCGGGCCTCGTCGAAGGCGGTGGGCGGATGGAGAACGTCCGCGTAGGCCCGGCCGAGTTCGAGATAGCGGTGCAGTTCGGGAAAGGCGACGAATATGTCCGCGAACATGCCGGGCCGCTGGCTGCCCTGGCCCGGGAAGAGAAAGGCGACCTTTCCTGGACGTGGCGTGGGAAAGGAAGCCGATTCACCTTCTGACGCATCATCAGAAATATGGATCCCGGCCGCGGGGTCGTGTTCGCCCGCGAGCACCCGTCGCAATTGCTCGGCCAGGCCGTCCAGGTCATCGGCCACCACGGCCACCCGAACCGGCTCGTGGCTGACATCGGAGTGCCGGGCGCTGGCCAGCGCGAGGTCGCGCAGGCGCCACGGCCGCCCGCAGGCGTCATTCCCCGCCGCCAGCTCCAGCGTCTCCTCAACCTCGCGCAGCGCAGCGGCGCGGTCCGCACCGCGAAAGGTGAACAGCTCGGCGGGCCAGGCATCGAGCCCGTGAGCCGGAGGCGCACCGCCGTCATGGGCGGCCAGCACCACGTGGAAGTTGGTGCCGCCGAAGCCGAACGCGCTGAGCCCCGCCACCCGTTCGGCGGGTGGCGCCGCCCACGGCCGCGCCTGCTTGTGGAAGACGAAGGGGCTGCGCTGCGCCTGCCATGCCTCGTTCGGCCGCGTGATGTGGAGGGTCGGCGGCTTGACGCCCGTGCGCAACGCCAGGACGGTCTTGATGAGTCCCGCCAGTCCGGCGGCACATTTGGTGTGCCCGATCTGCGACTTGACGGAGCCGAGCGCACAGCGCCCCGGGTTGGCACCGGCGTTGGTGAACACCTCGGTGAGGATGGCAAGTTCGGTGCGGTCGCCGACAACCGTGCCGGTTCCGTGGGCCTCGATCAGGCCCACATCGGCGGGCGAGACACGGGCGTTGCGGTAGGCGCGTTCCAGCGCGGCCCGCTGGCCCTCGGGGCGCGGCGCGGTCAGGCCGAGCGAGCGGCCGTCGCTGGAGCTGCCCACCCCCTTGATCACGGCGTAGACCCGGTCGCCGTCCCGCGACGCGTCGGCCAGCCGCTTGAGCACGACGCAGGCGACGCCCTCGCCGAGCGCGATGCCGTCCGCCGAGCTGTCGAAGGCTCGCGAGCGCCCGGTCGGTGAGAGAGCGTGCACCGAGGAGAAGAGCACGTAGTCGTTGATGCCGTTGTGCAGGTCGGCGCCGCCACACAGGACGATGTCGCTGGTGCCCGCGACCAGTTCCTTGCAGGCGACGTCGACGGCGGCCAGCGACGACGCGCAGGCCGCGTCCACGGTGTAGTTGGCGCCGCCGAGGTCGAGCCGGTTGGCGATCCGTCCGGAGATCACGTTGGCGAGCATGCCGGGGAAGGAGTCCTCGGTGAGTTCGGGCAGTTGCTCCGCCAGGCCCTCCGGTACCGCGCCGAGGTAGGACGGCAGCACGGCACGGAGCGCGTGGGCGTTGGACAGATCGCTGCCGGCCTCGGCGCCGAAGACGACGGCGGTACGGGACCGGTCGAACGCCCGGCCACGGTCGCCGTACCCGGCGTCGTCCAGGGCGCGTCGGGCGGCCTCAAGGGCGAGCAGCTGCACCGGTTCGATACTGCCCAGCGAGGTCGGCGGGATGCCGTACCGGAGAGGGTCGAACGGGATCTTCGGCAGGAATCCGCCCCACTTGGAGGCGGTGGCGCTTCTTGTACCGCCGATGTCGGCATCCGCGGTCGGCGCGTAGTGGACCGAGGGATCCCACCGTTCGCCAGGTACCTCGGTGACGGCGTCGACGCCGCCCAGTACGTTGGCCCAGAACGAGGCGAGGTCGGGTGCCTGCGGGAACATGCAGGCCATGCCGACGACGGCCACGTCCAACGGCGCGGGCGCCTCCGGTTCGGCGGGCCGTTCGAACCGCGTCGCGCCAAGGCGTCGTCGGAGTGAGGCCGCGTGACTGGCGAGGAAGTCCGCGGCGCCGGAGGAGACCGAGTGGTGCAGGGCGCCGATCGTGGTGGTGGCCGAGCGCAGGACCGCGACCTGTCCGGCCATGAACATGCCCTCAGAGAGCTGGCGTTGCTCTGCGACCGGCAGCAGTTCGCCGTCCGCGTCCCGTTCGAGCCCCTTGCTGGCGATCCGCAGTCGGCCGACGTTGAGCCGTTCCAACTCCTCCCACATCCGCCGGTCAGGGATGCCCTGCGCCCGCAGCCGCTCCTTGATGGTGCGGTAGCTGTCGGCGAAGGGACTGGCCACGCACCGGGTGGCGTGGCCTGGAGCGGTCTCCAGCAGCACGGTGCGCCGCGCGGCCACCACCTGGCGTTGGAAGAGCGGCTGGACGGCGCCGCGCTCCACCGCCTCCTCGGTGAAGAGGTACGCGGTGCCCATCAGCAGTCCGACGGCGCCGCCGCGTCGGGAGAGCGGGGCGGTCAGCGCAGCCACCATCGCGGCTGACCGTTCATCGTGGATACCGCCGGCGAAGAGAACCTCGACGCGGTCCGCGCCCTCCCCGCCGTCGTCCAAGTAGTCCTCGATCACCGCCAGTTGGGCCTCCCAGAGTGGGAAGCTGCTCCGCGGGCCGACATGGCCGCCGCATTCGGCTCCTTCGAGGACGAACCGGCGGGCACCGGCCTCAAGGAACTGGCGGAGCAGCCCCGGCGAGGGAACGTGCAGAAAGGTGGTGATCCCGTCCCTTTCCAGCGCCTCGGCCTGGGACGGCCGCCCGCCCGCGATGATCACATGACTCGGGCGCTGTTCGCGTACGGCTTCGAGCTGGCCGCTCCTGATCTCTGGCGGCGCGAAGCCGAGCAAGCCGACGCCCCACGGCCTTCCCTCCAGTGCGGACTTGGCCTCTTCCAGCACCTCGCGTGCTCGGTCTCGCCCCGCCAGGGCGAGCGCGATGCAGGGCAGAGCGCCCTCCTCGGCGACGGCGGAGGCGAATCCCGACTGGTCACTGACCCTGGTCATCGGGCCCTGCACGACCGGCAGTCGGGTACCGAGTGTGCTGCTCATCGCTGACCCGGGGCGTAACGCCGCCGCTGCCGAGTCGTGCCGCACGGCCTCCCGGATGGCGTCGGCCACGGCGCGGACGGCCCCGCCGACGTCGTGCCAACGCTCGGCGAAGCGGCTGGCAAGGAAGCCGTCCTGACCCACCGGGACCAGTTGGGTGCGCAGGTCGCGCACGCCGAGCAGAGTGGCGACGCGAGCGGCCTGCGAACCGCCGGTACTGTCCGCGACACCGGTCTCCCGGGCACCGCGTACGGTGAGACCGCGGCGCAGCACCCGGTGACCGCCGATGACGACGGTCTCCGAACCGTCCATGGAGCGGATCGCGGCAACCGTCTCCTGCGGCAGGCCGGATTCGGCGAGCAGCGCGAGTTGGGTGTCCAGAACGACCCCGGCCGCCCCACCGAGCACGGCACCGGCCGCCGTGCGCAGCCCGATGCCGCCGCAGGCCCACACCGGGATCGACACCGAGGTCTCGGCAAGCAAGCGCTGGAGCAGGACGAACGTGCTGAGCTCCCCGACCCGGCCGCCGCTCTCGTTGCCCCGGGCGATCAGGCCGTGTGCCCCGGAGCGGACCGCGTCGAGGGCTTGGTCCAGGTCGGTGACCTCCACCAACACCCGGTAGTGGTCGGCAACTTCGCGCATCCGCCAGGGCGCGTCAACACCCAGCACCACGGTGTCCGGACCGGGCCCCTCGGAAGCCGCGAGGTCCGCGGGCAGGAGTTGGCAGGCAGTGGCCACCCGGACTCCGTACCGGGCGCCCGCCGCCCAGCGACTTGTCCGAGCGAGCGCCTCCCGCGCCCTGCGGCCCCCCGTACCGAGATCCAGCACTCCGAGTCCCCCAGCGCGGCTGACCGCCGAGGTGAGTCTGGCGTCCGGTTCACCGAAGGGACTGATGCCTATGACAATGTCATCTAAGCGCGCAGCGGACGTCATGTGCTCTCCGGAGGGGATTTGATGACGCATTGGGGGGATTAGCGGCGCAAAAGAAGCAACTAGGACATGCGGGAATGGCCATTCGGGCTACCGGCCCCGGATGGACGTTCGAATTGAGGCGGTGCCGAAGGTAGCGACATCAATGCGAAGAGTCAACCTACGCAACGCGCATCAGAAGCCGGAGCGTCTCACCCGTGAGCAGGGAATCAGGCACGCCCCGACAAGCGGCCGATGATACTGAGTACGCGCGAGAGCGCAAGGTCAAAGTCGGGCGGATTTCACACAATTACGCGAAGGATCCACCCCACACAATAACCGCGACACCCAAGGTCCATCATTCCGCGCGTGTTGATTCTTCGTGACCGTGGCGTGAACACTCACGGCGAAGGCCTTTCGACCGGAGTTCACCGCCAAACGGCCATCGAGAGGCCATTAGCCCAGATTCCCCCTGTCGCACACATTACTTTTCCTGGACCTGGACCTCCGCAACTGGATCTGGATATCGCCACGTGGGGACACCGCAGCCGAACACCGGTGGTGCGCGTTCGTCGTCAATCCGCTCGGCTCTGCGCCTGCCGGAAACCTCATCCGTGCAGGTCATCGCAGTGTCCGAGACCCGCGGCATGATGATCAGTCGCGCTGCTTCGCCTCGCTTACCTGGCCGTCACCAACGCGTTTGCCTGCTTCATCTGTTGCCGATGAGCGACCGCGCGAATGGCCCGCCCCGACGTACGCCGACACGATCGCCTGGGAGGAGTCATCCGCGAGTATCACCACGCTGCTTGACCTGCGTGGATGAGGTTTCCGGCAGGCGCAAAGCCCAGCGCGACTGGTTCGCCGTGTACCGCCAGCTCGCCAGAGCTGAGCACGAGTCCCAGACGACCATCCTGCGGCACACGCTGCAGCGGCTTTCGGTGCGGATCTCGACGCATCCCTACTGGGCGAGCCTGCCCGGCACGGCGCCAGCCGCCCCGATGGAGCTCAAGCAAGGGGCCTGGGAGGCAGTATGCAAGGAAGCGGGGGCATGGGCGCGTAACTGACCGATACACAGGCGAAGATCGCTCGGGTCATCGTGGAGTGGACCGATACCCGTGGATACCCGCCGTCCATGCTCGAGATCGCCGAGGTAGCAGGAGTGGTCCGCGCCTCGTCTGTCGCCTACCAGTTGTAGGCGATGGAACGCATATGGACCGTCTCGTACAACCCGGGCGTTCACCGCTCCTACCAAGTGCGCCTGCGCTGGCTGCCGCCGCGACCACCCGCTACCTGGTGGCCGCGCTGCGGGAGCTGCCCGCCGAGCAGCGCGAGCACGACGTCCTGGACGAGGACGCGGCCCGGCTGTCCCCGCTCAAGCACGCGAACCTCGACGTGCTGGGCCGCTACAGCTTCGACCGTCCCGGCCGGCGGGGCCCTGAGACCGCTGCGCGACCCCGAAGCGCCCGAACCCGACGAGGACGAATGAGGTGGAGTGAACTGGGGGCTGGCTGGCGTCAGCCGCCCGGGGCCAGGGCGGCGTCGCACTGCTCAAGAGCCCAGGACAGGACCGTGCAGGACAGCTGGAACCACCTCCTCTACCGACAAGGTCCCAGGACACCTTCGGGAAGCGGAAGTTCAGGTGACGCTAGACCCCGTCGTCCCTGAGCGCGGTCATCGTCGCGCCCTCGACGTCGGAGGCAAACCGCTCCTCGGCTCTCAGAAGACGGCAAGCGGGTTGACGGGAACCCCGGTCAGCCCGTGGATACGTGGCGCCGCGACCGTGAGCAGGAAGCTGTTACGGGAAAGTTCCTCGCACACGGCAGCCAGTTCCTCGACATTGGCCGCGTCGATCAGCGGCATGCCCAGCCGTACCAGGCCGATCCCGTGCAGGGGCGCTGGCGCTTCCGCGTCCAGTGCGGGGAGGGCGTCGCCGGTGTCGCCCACGTAGATCGACACTCCGCGGCGGTGCATCCACCGCACCGCGTCGACGCTCATACCGGGCATCAGCGGCTCGAGCGTGGCGGTCCATCCGAAGCGCACCACCAGCGCGTCACCGGTCTCAAACTTGACACCTTCGCGCTCCTCGGCGGCATCGAGGTCCCGCGCCGTGACCGCGTAGCCGGCGGGCAGCGGGCCGTCCGCCGCGAGGTCGAGCAGCACCCCCCGCGTGACCACGCCGTCGGCGAACGCCGTCGTGGAAGCGTGCGTGACCCCGGCCTGGGACACAATGTCGCCGAGCAGCCGCCCCGGGTAGACCCGTCCGTCAATCGACTGATGGCTGAGAGCGTCCAGATGCGTCGAGCGCGGATGGTGGTTGGTCACCACCATCACATCCACAGTCGCGTGCGCCGCAGGCCCGGTTTGGGCCATCAGCTGCTGGACGGGTGAACCCTCTGTCGTGGCCGATGGATAAGGACCGCTGATGATGGGCACCGGCTGGATCGGCAGCGCCAGCAACACCGCCCGGCCGCTTCGGACCTCCGCGGCCGCCCTAGCCCGCGCTTCATCGGTGATCAGGTTGAGCGTGCCGAGCTCGTCGTCATCGCCCCACCGACCCCAGTTGCTCGGCAGATCACTCAAACCCTCCGTGATAACCGCTCCTTCATCGTGTCGTTCCATGCTCATGCCGACTGGTGTTCCTCAGTCGGGAATGGCGATGAGTTCCTCGGCGACCCACCGTGCGACGTTGTCGGGGTAGGGAGCCGCCAGTCCGAGGACGATGCGCCGGAAACCGGCGTCGGTTGCTCTGCCGATCGCGCCCCGGGTCGCATCGGCGGCGTCGTAGGAGACCGGCAGCAGGATCGAGCGCGTGATCGAGACGGGATCACGCCCGATCTCGGTGCAGTAGCGGTCCAGCAGTGCGCTGCGCTCGATGGCGTCGTCGATGCCGCCGCCGGGGATGTTCCACAGGTCGGCGTGCTCGGCGGCCACGCGCAGCGTCGAGGACGCGCGTCCGCCGATGAGAATCGGCGGATGGGGGCATTGAACGGGTTTGGGGTTGCCGAAGGCGCCGGTCAGCCGGATGTCGGTGCCGTGGAAGTCGAACGGTTCGGTCTCGCTCCACAGCCGCCGGATCACCGTGCACGCCTCGGCGAAGCTGCCCACGGCGTGCGCCGCGTCCTGGAAGGGCAGGCCGTGGGCTTCCTACTCGCGCCGGGCCAAGGGGTGGCCGGGGCGTGAGCGTGGTTGGCGCGGTGGGCCCGTCGGTCAGCGGCGTCGCAGTGTCGGGTTGAGCAGCGCTGGCGGGGTGTCGTTCTTCTCGTGTGCGGCCAGGTCGCTGCCGGGGGCGACGATCGCGTCGATCGCGTCGAGCACGTCGGCGGAGAGCACGGTGTCAGCGGCGGCGAGTTGCGAGTGCAGGTGGTCCAGTGTGCGGGGACCGATGAGCGCGCTGGTCACGGCGGGATGCGCGGTCACGAATCCGAGCGCGAGCTGGATCATGGTCAGGCCGGCTTCGTCGGCGACCTTGGCCAGCTGCTCGACTGCATCGAGCTTGGCCCGGTTGGAGGGGATAGCAGTGTCGAAGCGTTGCGGCATGAACGTGGAGCGGCTGGTGGTGATGGACCGGCCCTCGCGGATCGCGCCCGACAGCCAGCCCGAAGCCAACGGGCTCCACACCAGCACACCAAGCCCGTACTGCTCGGTCACGGGCAGCACGTGGGTTTCGATACCGCGCTGCAGGATCGAGTAGCTGGGTTGTTCGGTGACGTAACGGCTCAGGTGATACTCGCGGGCGGCCCACTGGGCCTGCACGATGCGGTAGGCGGGGAACGTCGAGGAGCCGAAGTAACGGATCTTTCCCGTGCGCTGCAGGTCGGTCAATACCGACAGCGTCTCCTCGTCACTGGTGCTCGGGTCCCACCGGTGGATCTGGTAGAGATCGACGTGGTCGACACCGAGGCGGCGCAGGCTGTTGTCCAGCTCGGTGACCAGCCAGCGGCGCGAACTGCCCTGCTGGTTGCGCTCGTCGCCCATCGGCAGGCTTGCCTTCGTGGCCAGCACGATGTCGTCGCGGCGGCCGGCGATGGCCTTGCCGACCATCTCTTCCGACTCGCCGCCGCTGTACGCGTCGGCGGTGTCGATGACGTTGATCCCGCCCTCGAGAGCGGCATCGACGATGGCGGTGACCTCGTCCTGGGTGGTGCGCCCGATCCTGCCGAAGTTCATCGCGCCGAGCGCGAGGGAGCTGACCTGCACACCGGTGCGGCCCAAGGTGCGGTACTGCATAGCCGTGTTCCTCCATTGCGGGCGAAGGGGTGGTGACAATGCGCGGCTTGGCTGTCGGGCCCCAGGCTCTGGCATCACCAATAAGCGGAACATTGCTCCACTTACAATACGGAACACTGCTCCGTTTTGGCAAGCTCGGTAGCGGAGGGAACGACGCGGTGAACGGCACAGACGAGGGTGCAGGGCGCTCAGCCCGGCCCAAGCGGACGGGCGCCCGGCGCAACCAGCAGACCCTGCCGGACGCGGCCGCCTCGGTCTTCGTCACGTCGGGCGTCGCCCAGGCTGTCGACACCGAACACGCAACGCCCGGACGGCCGCCGATGCGACCGAGCCCTTCCATCACGACTGCACCCCAACCGAGCGCGTGCCAACCACCTAGGTGTCGTGCCGCCAGGACCGAGTGGTGGACGGCGAGGGGAATGCAGCAGTTGCCCGGGACGTGCTCGGGGCCGACGTTCAGGAACTCGACGCCGGCCACTCGCCGTTCTGGTCGGTGCCAGAGCGATTGGGCGGCCTGCTCGCCGATCTGGCTTGAGGTGCTGGCCCGCTACCGCGGCTCCCACCGTCATTTGGACCCTGCGGACCACGGCGGGTCGCGGGGCCAGCTATCGGTCGACGGACGGGCCAACTAAGAATCGTCACCGCGTCCTGACCTGGGCGGCCTCGGGGCCACTGGCCAACTATCAGCCGGAGTCACAAGAGCCCAGACGGTCAGCTGTGGTCGCGCATCGATAGATGTCAGTGGTGGCCCGCGCTGACCTGGCCTGTCGCGCCAGCACACGCGACATGGATGGGCCGCGGCGCAGCCCCTGACGGGGGCTGTGACGTCGAGTTTCACTTATGCCCTCGTCTTCGACGAGGATGGGTGCCATGACCGAGATCCGCACCCCCCGTCTCATCCTCCGCCGCTGGTATGACGACGACCTGGTTCCCATGGCGGAGATCAATGCGGACCCGCAGGTCATGCACTGGATCGGCGACGGCTCGGTTCGCGATCCGGACCACACGGCGGAGGCCATCGAGCGGTGGGAGGAGGAGTGGGACGAGGAGGGCTTCGGCCTCTTCGCCGTCGAGCTGCTGGCCTCGGGTGAACTGGCCGGCTTCGTGGGTCTGTCCGTGCCCACGTTCCTGCCGGAGGTGCTGCCCGCCGTGGAGATCGGCTGGCGGCTCGGTCGGCAGTTCTGGGGCCAGGGGTACGCGTCCGAAGCCGCTCACGCCGCACTGGAGTTCGCGCTCCAGGATCGCGGCCTCGACCGCGTCATCAGCATCGCCCGAGTGGGCAACGACGCCTCCGAGAACGTGATGCGCAAGCTCGGCATGGTGCCGGAGCGCGAAACGCAGCACCCGGTGTACGGCCATCCGCTGCGCGTTCACACCATCGATCTCACCGAGTTCCACGCGTGAACCGATCGGACCACCACAGCCGGCATCATCCTGGCGTGGTGCAGGCCGACGATCTCGCATGGGTGTGGCACCGGTGATCACCGAAGTGCACCTGGTCGAAACCACGACGGCCGATCGCCCGCCGCCACGTCAACGTTCTGTGGGCCCTGATCCGAGACCGGCGTCTCTGGATGTCCACCGTTGCTGGGACAGATCCTGCCCGGGCGAGGGCTGAGCCGCGAGGGAAATCCGTCGCTTCGGCCCGACGCTCCCCCCCCCGTTCGGAGCTCCTAGCTGTGGGTGAGCGGGTAGGGCGGGCGGCGGTCGAGTTGAGCGAGGACGGCCTCGGCGACTTCGCGCAGGGCCGAACGTCGGTGTCGAGCTGAACATCATCCCGGCGATCGGCGCGTACGCGGCCATCGCTCGCGCGCAAGGGCTGCCGTTCAGCTTCCCCGGCGGCCCGTCGTTCGTGTGGGAGGCGGTCGACGTCCGCCTGCTCGCCGACGCCCTCGCCTGGGCGGCCACCGCCCCACAGGCGGCCAACGGGACCTAAAGCGAGTTCAGCGATGCGGTCAGGCCATCGGCCCGACGAGATGCCGCTGATCCGTCCCAACTCACCAAACGCGACTTCGGGGTCGGGATGACGCCGAGGGTCCTCGACAGGCTGCTGTCGTTCTTGGTCCAAGCGGCGAACGGCTACTGGTGCAAGGGGCTCGCTTTGATGAAGCAACGCAGTTCCGCCGCGAGGGCGGCGGGGTTGTCCAATTGCACGAGCGTTCGCGCGTCAGGGATTTCCACGTACTGCCCACGCGGGAGTAGCTCGGCCAGGCGGCGACCGGTAGAAGGCGGCATCATGCGGTCTTCGGCTCCCCAGGCGATCAGCGCGGGCCGGTCGAACGTCCGGAGTCTCTCGGCGGCCTCGAGGTAGGTGTCCCTCTCGGTGCTACGGCAGAACTTGGCCAGGTCCCGGCGGATCTCGCCCCTTGTGAGCAGGGGGCGGTACCAGCGCCGCACGAGCTCGTACGGGATCGGATGCTTCGCCATGCCGCCGAGTGAGCTCTGCATCCGTACCAGGAAGGGGAACCGGAAGGACTGCAGCAGCAGGAAGAGGCCGCCCGGGACCCGGCTGGCCGCGTGCAGCGTGCGGCCCTGAATGCCCGGAGGGTAGTTGTCCAGTGCCTCGCACGAGGTGAGGACCAGGCGACCGATGCGCTCGTCGCGTACGCCGACCAGGAGTTGGGCCGTGCCCGCGTCGTTCTGGACGAGGGTGACGTCGCGCACGTCGAGGCGCTCGAGGAACTCAGCTAAGACCGCGGCGACTCCGTGCGCGGACAGATCGGCGTCCGGGCGCATCGGCCTTCGATGGCTGCCGATCGGCAGCACGGGCGACAACACACGGAACTCCCCGCGCAGATCGTTCGCCACCTCGGTCCAGACCGATTCGTCGAAGCCCAGCCCGTGAACGAGTACCACGACCTCGCCATCGCCGCCCGTGTCCGTGTAGTCGATCACCCCGGCTCCCAGTTCGATCTCTGGCATGGCGCCCCCTCTTCCTGAATAGATCGATCGATCTAATGAGAGACTAGCGACCATGCAGACAACTGGCGACACCAGGCAGCGCATCGTCATGGCCGCGACTGAGCTCTTCCGGCGCCAGGGCTACAACGCCACCGGGATGAAGCAGATCCTCGCGTCCGCCGGTGCCACGTACGGCTCGGCGTACCACTTCTTCCCCGGCGGCAAGGCACAGCTCGGCGAGGAGGCGGTCCGGGCCTCCGGCACGGCCTACCTTGCCCTGATCACCGAACTCTTCGTCTCCGCGACGGCCGCTGAGCCCCGGGATATGGCGACGGTCACCCGCGACGCCTTCACAGCGGCTGCGCGGACACTGCAGGAACTCGACTTCGCCGACCCGTGCCCCATCGCAACCGTCGCGATGGAGATGGCCAATACGAACGAAACACTGCGTCGGGCCACCGCGGAGGCCTTCTTGAGCTGGACGGAGCGCTTGGCCGAGTACTACGCGGCCGGGGGCATGACCGAGCCCCTCGCGCGCGAGACCGCGAGCTCTGTACTCGCACTCCTGGAGGGCGCGTTCATGCTCGGCCGCGCCACGCGAAGCATCGATCCGGTACTGGCGGCGTCCCGGGCAGCTGCCGGGATCGTCCGGGCGGCATTCGACGACCCGGTGGTCAGTCCCCAGCACCGGGACCGAGAAGCCGGTCGAGATCCAGGACCACGCCCGGCGCTCCCCTGACGACACCAACGCACATGGCACTGGTCCCGCGCCACCGAGCCTCCAACGAGAGTCTTACGCCGCCGGACAGATCAACCGTCAAGCACTCAGCGTGCATAGCTGCCCAACTCCTCCGTCCACGACCGACTTTCGTGGCTCTCCCCCACGCGCACACGACCACCTGACCGTGACAGACGTATTTCCCGGCACCCACACGGTCAACGTCTGCTCCGCCCCCACAGCGGCGCCCCCCGTCGCCCAGGTCGTCGCCCGCGCCGACCTCACCGTCGAGAGCCCTGCCGGCGTCGTGGCCCTCCTCGAAGAGCTGGCCACCACCCCCGGCAGCCCCGTGAGGCATGCCCTCCCGTCCCCGCCCTGCGTGCGATCCCCCGGCGGGCGGCCCGTCCTCACATCCCGGCCATACCGCCACCGGTGAGGCCCGGAGCCAGGGCCGGAACCCAGATGACGGCGACGGCCAGGGCGATCGAGGCGATCCCCACGACACGGGCCACCAGGCGGCCGGCCGGAACGAGCTTCTCGGCGGTGATCACGGCGGCCAGGGCCACCATGGCCCACAGGTTCATCAGACCGAACGCCGCCAGCAGCACCATCAGCGACCAGCAGCAGCCCAGACAGAAGGCCCCGTGGTGGGCTCCGGCACACAGATCACGCGAGGGCCCCCGGTACGAGGCGTAGCGCAGCATCAGCCCGAGCGGTGAGCGACACCTCGCCAGGCAGCGGTCTTTGAGGGGCGTGAGCTGGTAGACGCCGCTGACTGCGAACACGGCCGCGGCCACTGCGGTCCCCGCCACGGCGGGGAGGCTCGCCGCCCAGCCCAGGCCGACGGCCAACTCGTACGCCGGCACCCCGGCCGCGGCCCAGACGAGCAGGTAGGCGACCGTGAAAACGACCATGCGCGGCGCCCGGTGCACGGTGATGGTGCGTGCGTACAGCGCGGCGACGGGCGCCGTGGCGGGCAACATCATCGCGGCCATCATCAGCGTCCACACGGCCAGGAAAGCGGGCAGGCCCAGACCCATGGTGCCAGGCATCGCCTGCATACCGCCCCAGCGCGTCACCACCCAGACCCAAGCGGCGGCCGCCGCGACCAGCAGCAGTCCGGCGGGGGCCGCCCTGCGGCGGACGGTAACCGGCCTGCCGGTCACCCGGACCACGTGAAGGGCGCCGAGTGTCCGTTGCCGCCGGTGAAGTCCCAGGACCGGCCGTACACGCCGTCGCCCGTCGCCCGGGTGGACCGGGCGATCGTCAGCGTGCTGTTCGCCGGGTGGAACATGCCGGTCAGGCCCATCACCGGACCGTCCTCGCCGAACTGCGGGGCGACCTGGTCCTCGATCTCGATGTCGATGGCGTCGCCCACCTGTGCGGCGTGGCGGCGGCCGTCGTCGCGGTAGTCGATGGGGACGCGCTCCACGCCGAGGACCTCGCCAATGAGCGGAGTGAGCGCCGCCATCGGCCCGCCGGCCTGGCCGGAGAAGACCTTGCCCAGCGCCTCAGCCTGGCCGTTGTCGGCCGAAGCATCGACATACAGCGCCACCTGCCAGCCGCCCTCGGCCATCACCCGAGGCCCGTCGATGAAGACGGCGACGCTGCGGTCGGAGACGTCCACGCCGTCCACGTTCCCGCTGTCCACGTGGAACGCGAAGGTCACCTGGCAGCGCTCGTGGTCGGCCGGAGCGGCGAAGCCCGAGGTGGTACAGGGGCACACCACGTCGCAGTTGCAACTCTCCAGGTACGTGCCGTTCAGATTCCAGGGCATGGGTCTTCCTCCCTGTTTCGCGTCCCCTCGGCGAAGGGAAATGCATCGGGAGGGTCCGTCCCGTCCCGGTGCCGCGTTTCTCCAGGCTATTCCCGACGACCCCCGTCGCGCGGATCCGCTGCCAGCGCTCACCGTCCTGGTACCGGGTCGTGGGGGCACCCGCGACCTCGGATTTGTCATCGCCGACGTCCTCTTCCGGACCCGTTTGGACTCCGAGCACCGGCGGCCGGAGGTCGACGCTCTCGTCACCCTCACGGCCGAGATGCCGGAGGTCGCCCATCTTCGATCCGGCACCGTCGAGGGTTGAGACGTCATGCTCTACGCCGGGTCCGTCCTGGTCGGGCTCAGCTGCACCGCTGCACGCCTTCTCGCAGCCACCAGCACGGCCCACGACCGAGCAACTCCCGCACGTCTCCCCGTCCGGGAAGCCGGTGCCGGTGCACCGCTGCGCCAGCCCGTCAGCACTCGGCCGGCGCCTGCGACGTAGCCCGAACGGTCACCCGTCGGGTGCGTGGGCTGCGGGTGCGCGGTGTGATGTCAGCGTCGCCAGGTGGGCTGGCCGGGCGAGGACGGGCCGATCTTCGGGCCGATGTCCCCGAGCCACCCATGCCGGCAGCGCAACCGTGAGGGAGACGTCCTGATGCGCTTTCGCTCGATCCTGCGCTGGATCGCCGTCGGGCTGCCGCTGCCCGTAGCCTTGGGGGTCGGCCACTTCACGAACGGCCTAGACCCCAGCCCGGCTCCGCCAACGACGGCGAGAACGGCACGTCCCTCTCCCGACACGCGCACCGGGCCCCCGCTCCAGGATCCGCCGGAGCTGATCAGTCGGCACGGCGTTCTCAGGGCACAGATCGTCGTTGAGCGGCGGAAGGTGCAGGTTGGTGCCCGCACCCTGTACGCGTTGACCTACAACGGCCGCTACATGCCCCCCACCCTCCGCCTGAGGCCCGGCGACCGGTTGGACCTGACGATGACGAACCGGACGAGCGAGGGCACCAACGTGCATGTCCACGGACTGCACGTGTCCCCACTCAGCCCCGGTGACGACATCTTCATCTCCATCAAGCCCGGGCAGGCGTACCACTACTCGTACCGGCTCCCGCGCGACGTCACGCCAGGCACCTACTGGTACCACTCGCACGAGCACATGCTCTCCGCCCCGCAGGTGGCCGGAGGCGAGTCGGGCATCATCATCGTCGACGGGCTGGGCAGATACCTGCCCGCGTCGCTGCGTCACATCACCGAGCACGTCATCGCGCTCAAGGACGACCAGATCCAAGGCGACTCGATCAAGACCAAGCCCCTGAGCATCGGAGCGCCGACGAACCGGACGGTCAACGGCCAGCAGAACCCCGTGATCCGCATCCGGCCCGGAGAGACCCAGTTGTGGCGGCTGGCGAACATCGGCGCCAACATCTACTACAACCTCCACCTGCCCGGGTCGAAGTTCTACGTGATCGCGCAAGACGGCTACCCCGTCAAGCAGGTCTACGCCGCCGACTCGCTCCTCATCCCGGCCGCCGCCCGCTTCGACGTGCTGGTCCAGGGCGGCCCGGCGGGTCGCGCACCGTTGCAGACCCTCGCCTACAACAGCGGCCCGGCCGGCAACCAGTTCCCGAAGGTGGACCTGGCCACCGTGGTCTCCCAAGGCACACCGGCGCACCGCGATCACATCCCCGTGGGCCTCGCGCCCAACGAGGACCTCAGCCACGCCGCGATCGCCGCGCGGCAGACCGTCACGTACACCGAGAACACCGCCGGCACCAAGTTCTACATCAACGGCAGGCAGTTCGACCCGAACCGGGTGGACTTCACCGCCACGCTCAACACCGTCGAGGAGTGGACCATCCGCAACAACACCAACGAGGACCACTCCTTCCATCTTCACACCAACCACTTCCAGGTGATGAGCGTCAACGACCGCCCGGTGCCGCGCGGCCACCCCTGGTACGAGACGTTCAACGTCCCCGTCCAGGGAAAGGTGGTGATCCGCATCCGCTTCGCCGACTTCATCGGAAAGACAGTCCTGCACTGCCATCTCCTCAACCACGAGGACATGGGCATGATGGCCGTACTCGACGTCGTTCCTCGCCGACCAGCTGCCCCGGGCCGCACCGTCGTGAAGTAACCGAGGATTGCCGTGATGTAGCCGCATGGCCGCCGTTGGGCGCGGCCAGGTCGGTTCACGGGCGAGCGTCGTCGGTCTGCCCGGGGGTCCATGCCATTTCGAGCTGCGCGCGGTGGGATCGACCGATCGTCAGTACGGCTGCTGGTCCGTCCGGGTGGACTAGTCCGGCGACGCCCGCACCGTCCATATCTGACCGCATAAGATCCATCATCGTCGGCTTATCCGCCGGAAGGGACCACTGGCTCGTGACCACCTCGATCATCGTCGGAGGAAGCGGCGCCCTGGGACATGTTCTGGCGCAGCGATTCGCCGACCGCGGCGACACCGTGATCATCACCAGCCGCACCAGGGAGCGCGCCGACGCCGTGGCCGCCGAGATCGCCGACACGGTCCGGGGCTTGGCCGTTGACCTGTCGCGGCCGGAGACCATCGCGGAAACGCTCGTCGACGTACGGGAAGTCGACAACCTGGTGATCACCGGCATCTCAGCGGGTTTCAACACCCTCGCGAAGTTCGACATCGCCAAGGCCGTCGAAGCCGTGACCACCAAACTGGTGGGGTACACCGAGGCCGTGCGGGTCCTGCGTGACCGGTTCACCCCGGCCGCGTCGGTCGTACTCTTCGGCGGCCTGGCCAAAGAACGCCCCTACCCCGGCTCCACCATCGTGACCGCCATCAACTCAGGTGTCACCGGGCTGGTGAAGACCCTCGCAGTGGAGATCGCACCCCATCGCGTCAACGCGATCCACCCAGGCGTGGTAGGCGACAGTCCGAGGTGGCGCAACGTGCCCGACCACCCCCACGTACCGCGTACCCCCATCGGGCGCCTCGTGACGATGGCGGAGGTCGCCGACGCCACCGACTTCCTCCTCCGCAACACCGGCGTCAACGCCCAGGACCTCTTCGTCGACGGCGGACTGCGCGTCACCTGACCCGACTGCCCATCCGATCCGCCCGCCGCATCGCAGCCGACAGATGCCGACCGGTTACCGCTCGCCGCGCGACACCGCCTGCCGCACGCTCGGCCGGCACCACTCCCGCCCCGAGCACACAGCCCGGCCACGAACCCGACTAGCTAGTCCTGGATGCGGAAGCCCCGCCCAGCGCAAGCCCGAGCCGTTCCCCTGCCTCCACCCCACTCCGCGTCGCCCGAACGATCCAACGACCGGGCGCGGCCGTAGCGCGGGTGGGATACGTGCCTGACGGGCATCTGCCCGCATACGCACGCCCCCCCCGGACACGAGGAGCACTACCCCATGGACATCGGCATCGGACTGCCGGCCCTGCGCCCCGACCCGGACCTGTCGATCACGGCCTGGGCGAGACGCGCCGAGGAGCGCGGCTTCTCCACGCTCGCCACCATCGACCGTGTGGTCTACGACAACTACGAGTCGCTGACCGCACTGGCCGTGGCGGCCGGAGCCACCTCCCGCATCCGGCTGACCACCGCCATCCTGCTGGCCCCTCTGCGGTCGAACCACGCGCTGTTCGCCAAGTCCGCCGCCACGCTGGACCGCCTCTCCGGCGGCCGACTCGTCCTGGGGCTCGCCCCAGGCTTCCGCGAGGACGACTTCCGCGCGAGCGGCGTCGACTACCAGCACCGCGGCAAGCTGTTCGACGCACTGCTGGAGCGGGCCACCCGCCAGTGGCAGGACCCCGGCGAAGGCATCGGCCCGCACCCGGCCACACCTGGCGGCCCCCCGCTGCTGTTCGGCGGGTTCACCAAGCCGGCGCTGCGCCGGATGGCCGTCCACGGTGCCGGTTGGATCGGTGGCGCCCAGGGGGTGGCGAACTTCCACGCCTTCCTCCCGCAGGTCAGGCAGGCGTGGCAGGACGCGGGCAGGACGGGCGCGCCCCGGCTGATGGCGACCGCGAACTTCGCGCTGGGACCGGACGCCGGGCAACGCCTGCGCGCCCGTCTGCTGGACTACTACGCCTCCGCCGGCTCCTACGCCCAGCAAAGCGTCGAAGCGAGCCTGACCACGCCCGAACAGGTGGCCCGCGAGGTGGCCGCCTACGCCGAGGCGGGCTGCGACGAACTCATCCTGTTCCCCAACGGTGGCGGCCTGGAACAGGTGGACCTGCTCGCCGACGCCGCGGGGCTGTGATCACCGCACCGGGAGACCGTCGTCGTACGCGCGGGACAGCGGCGGCGTCCGCCGGTCGTTGCCGTCGCACAGCGGGATGAAGGCGCACGGGGTCAGGGCGCCGCTGCGGCGTGGGATCGGCGCGGGTGAGGCTGATGTCGTCCGGCTTGACCAGCGGCCCGGTGCACCCGTGCGGTTCGCTGGCGACGGTGCACGGGCGGAAGACGGTGGCGTCGATCGGCAAGTCCGATAGTCGCGCTGGCACTTCGAAGCCGTTGATGTGGCCGCTTCGGAAAGGCCCACTGGCCCGATATTGCCGATTGCCATCCCATGTCTCGGGTTACAGCCCCACCGCGTCGGCGAGCAGGTCCACTTGCTCCAGGCCACCGCCGTTGGGGAGGAAGATGAGTTCGTCGCAGCCGGCCTCGGTGTAGGCAGCGACCTCGCGGGCCACCTGTTCGGGCGTGGTCAGGCCGACTTCGACTCTCTGCTGGTCGTTGTAGTAGTCGAGGAGGTGGGTACGCAGGCGCTGCTCTGCGTCCGGGCCCAGCGCGAAGTTCGTGGTCGCCACCAGTCGGGGTGTGCCTCGCTTGCCCGCGTCCTGCCATGCCTGCCTGACCCGGGGGAGGAAGGCATGGAAGTTGGCCACACCCGTGGTACCACTGATCCATCCAACACCGTGAGCGGCCATCCGACGCAGCGTGGCCTGGGTGAAGCCACCGAAAAGTAGTGGGGGGCCGCCGGCCGTGGCCGGTTGCGGTCCGATGCCGTCACCGGGGTCTTGCCACTGACGGGCGGCCCGCTCCAGCAGCGCGTCGAACAGCTTGCCGCGGCGCTGGAAATCGAGCCCGCTTGCGCGGAAGTCGTCCTCGCGGCCGCCCGGGGCGAGCCCCAGGACGAGCCGACCGCCGGATAGGCGGTCAAGCGTGGCGGCGGACTTGGCGAACAGCGCGTGGTTCGACCGCAAAGGGGCCAGCAGGATGCCAGTGGTCAACCGGATGCGGGAGGTCACTCCGGCGGCGACGGCCAACGCGGTCAGCGGCTCGTAGTTGTCGTAGACCAGGCGATCGGTGACGGCGAGCGTGGAGAAGCCGCGCTCCTCGGCGCGTTGCGCCCAGGTTGCGATCGACAGCTCCGGGTCGGGGCGCAGGACCGGCAGTCCGATGCCGACGTCCATGGGGTAGTGCTCCTCGGGTCTAGGGGTGGCGCGGGCGCCGCGTGACCCACGTATTCCCCGGGAGCTCCGTCGTCGCCCGGTCGTTGGACCGTTCGTGGCAGCGCGGCCGGGTGGGGTCCGTGTGTTCCCGTGGCCGCCGGCGCCAGCATCCTGACGCCCGTGCAGGGCAGGTCCGGCGGCCACCAGGTCGGACTGCGCCTGAAGCTGGTCTATGGCCGGCCCGGCGCACTCCCGACCCGCCCGTCACCACACAGGACAGGAATGCCCGTAGGGCCGGGGGCATTCGGCAAGGGCCACGTCCTCGTCGCAGGCCGCAGTGCGGCCACCTCGGGCCGGAAGCCCGCCGAGTGGCCGCACTGTCCAAGCCCGTTGGCGTCAGCGGGCGATTCGCTCCACGATCCAGTCGACCAGCGGCTTGGTCACCTGGCTGTGCTCGGTGTTCTCGCTATCGCACTTGAACTCGTCGAGCGCGCTCTTCTCGTCGGCCGCCTCGACCTTCTCGTACGGGTTGACGTTCCACTTGGCCGGGTCGTAGTCCAGCGCGACCGCGCTCACGGAGGGAACGAAGCAGCTGAACTTGTACCTCTCCGGGATGTCAGCCCCAAGAGCCTCGGCGATCTTGCCGAAGGAGTCGAGCGTGCCGCCGGGCACGCCGTCGAGGCCGGGGACGAACGAGGTGAAGCCCCGTCGCACCTGGCCGGCGGCCCGCATCTCACCGATCGGCTTACGCTCACCGCCGTCGGGCTGGAAGTTCGCCTGGGCGTAGACGACCAGCGGTACCTGTACCTTGAACACCTCCCCGCCGGGCGGCAGGTCGCGGCCGGTGCCGTTGCCGGTGCCGTTGGCCACGCCCAGCTTGCGCGGCCGCTGCGGGAACTGGCCGAGCTCACTCAGCTCGGCCAGGAACTGCTGGCGCATTTCGCTGGAGGTAGCGACGGGGCCCGCGTACTTCGCGTCCGGGACCCATGCGTACAGCAGCTGCTGCGCGGCGGGGCTTCTGATCAGCTCGGCCTCCTTGACCTTGCCCGGCTCGGTCGGCAGCGACTCGAAGAAGTAGGCCAGCTGCTGGAGCACCAGCGGGATCCAGGCGCCGTTGTGCGGGGAGTCCCAGGAGAGGTAGGTCCCGGTCTGGTGGTCCTGCTTCCGGTTCTCCATCTCGGCGAGGGCGTAGCGGGTGATGATGCCGCCCATGCTGACCCCGCCGACGATCAGTTCCGCCTTGCCGTGCCGCCGCTGGATGACCTCGTTGATGGCGCTGATGACCACACCGGCGTTGGCCTGGATGTAGGTGTGCCGCTGCTCGAAGCCGACCAAGACGACGTCGATACCCGCGGCGAGCAGCTGGTCGAGGAAGCCGACCTTGCTGCCCGGGTAGGGCGCGTTGAAGTGCGCGAACAGCCCCGGCAGGTCACTGGGACCGTAGTTGAAGCCGTCCGCGAAGATGAACGGCCGCTCCAGCTCGTCGTGGCCGTCGGCGAGGTACACCGCGGCCTCGCCGACGGCCACCTCCCGCCGGTACGGTCGGGCGGACCGCAGCGGCAAGCTGTACTTCGGCTGCCGGTCGCCGGCGCGCGCCACACCCATCGGGGTGCCGAACCACGGGCCCTTCGGCAGGTTTTCGGCGAACTCCGCCAACTTCTCGGTCGAGGACTTCTCCTCGGCCTGCTGCCACGTCAGTTCGACGTCGATCCTGGCTTCCTGCGTCATGGGAACTGCCACCGCCCTTGCATAGGTGTTGTTCACGGGCCTGACACGGCGCACCGCGATCACATGCGAACGAGCGGGCAATGCGCGGGAGTTGTCACAACTCCCCGCAGATGGTGAGATCCGCTTCCCATCCTCGCGGTGACTGAATGCAACTGTGCCATCGCTCACTGTGTCGCAAGTTGGCACAAAAACCAGAGCGCCCCGCCGACGGAGCGCGTCGGGCTCGGAAAGTCATCGCCACAGGTGAAGGGCACTGAGGTACGTGTCCTTGGCACGTGCGGTGGTGATCGCGGCCTGTCCCAGAGCGGCCCGCAGGTGGACATCGCCATGCCGGGTGCGCCCCGGCTCCCGCCAGCCCGCCGATTCGTTGTTGCCCGGACACATCCCCGCCCACGAGGCGAGATGGCCAGGAGTGGGGAAACGGGCCATGTCCAGGCCCACTTCGGCGATGGTGACTTGGGCCAGCAGCGTGGAGACCCCGGGGATGGTGGCCAGCCGCTCCACCGGCCCGGGGCACCCCTCGGCACCGCGGTGTTCGCTCAGCTCGGCCTCGATCTGCGCGGTCATCGCCTCGATCTGGACGGCGCAGGCATCGATGCGGTCAAGCATGACCCGAGCCAGGAAGGCATGGTGGGCGCTCCAATTGCCGGTGAGGGCTTCCCGCAGCTCCGCTATCTTGCGGCCCATCGGGCCCCGCTCAGCGGTCAACTCAGCCCGACAGCGTGTCAAGTCGCGGAGATGATGGATCGGCTCGGGCGGCACGAAACCGGGTCGGACAAGACCATGCTCGGCCAACTGCGCGATCCACACCGAATCCGCGACGTCAGTCTTGCGGCCCGGCAGATTGCGCATGTGCCGGGCATTGAGCAGCCAGGTCTCGAAATCCTTCTCCAGGACGTAGAACACCGGCTTCCCATACGATCCGGTCGCCTCCATCGCCACCAACGTCACGCCCAAGCCTGCCAGCCAATCGCGGGCCTCGAGCACCCCGGCAGCCATCGTCGAGAAGGCGCGCACCTCGCTGCGTCGGCGGCCACCGGCCCCAGGGAAGGCGCACGCACACCTTCATGTCCGCCTTGCCGATATCGATGCCCGCGCACCGCGGGTGCACCACATCCATCCCAACCACCCCAATCCACACCAGCGTTGGCCGACACTGACGGCGACCAACCGGCGGGATCCAGCAGGAGTCAAGATTCTGGCCTGCGTGCTCGAAGCAACAGTGACGGATACCTCAAAAGCAGATCGGATCCCAGCGGCAGACTTCCACCACGAGCTCGAATCCGGTCTCCAGAAGGCTGGCATCCCAGTCCACCACTTCTTTCTCCACGCCGATCACGACACTCTGGTCCAACGCATCGAAACCGAGGAGACCGGCGCCCGCCAATGGCGCCTCGACCACCTGGCGGACTATCAGCAAGCCCAGCCATGGCTGAGCCGCAGAGCACAGCTCATCGATACAAACACGCGCACGCCCACTGAAGTGGCGGCATTGATCTCAGACTCTGTGACGCGAACGGCCGACGGAGACAGGTAGCGGCCAAGAGGCGGGCACGCCTCATCCGCCGTCGCCGGTCAGCTGCAGCCCCTCGCTACGGGCGCGATCCATCAGCATCTGGATCAGCTGCTCGTCAGTCGTCGCGCTGGACACCACCTCGGCCGGCTTCTGGACAGGCGTCGACTCCACGGCGGTCTCGGTCATCATGAACCTCTTCCTTGATCGTCAGATCCGCGTTGACTAGCCACTCCCCTGCTGCTGTGACGGAAGACCCGCTGTCCCGCCACGCGAGGGAGACGGTCAGTGCGGAGCGCCCGGCCTGAGGACGACGGAGCTGTAGTGGTTGGCGAAGAAGTACGAGTAGGACAGCCCTTCGTCGATGTCGCCCAACTCGTTACTCGTCATGGACATCAGCGCCGTCATACGGGTGCCGTTGCTGGCGTAGGCGGTGACCAGCTGGTTGGGCGGCAGTCCCGTCGCACTGATGTCGACTTCATCGATGCCGGGTAGCGCCCGGATCAGCGCCGTACCCCTCGCGGAGGTGCCGCGGGCCTCCAGGGGCAGGTTCTGCGTGCGCATGCCCAGACCCTGGCGGCCCAGGTTCTGTGTCGTGGTGGCTGGAGCGTTGCGCGCCACGTACACCAGCGCCATCGGCGACTGGCCGATGGGCAGGGTCGTGATGACGGACATGGTCTTGGTGTCGATGACGTCGACCGCGTCAGAGTTCTGCAGGGCGACGTAAACCCTGGTGTTGTCGGGGCTCGGCCAGATGCCGTGGGATCCGTGGCCGTGGTTGTGAATGGTCTTCACAAGTGTCGGCGGCGTCCCGTTATGCGACCGGCGGTAGACCAGGGTCTCGTTCAGCCCGCCCACGGTCTGGTAGGCGTAGTCGACCCCGCCGATGGTGACGAAGTTGGGATGGTTGGTGCGCGGCCCGGTGTGCAGCACCGCCTCCACCCGGTAGGTGCTGGCGTTGAGCACGGCGGTGGTCCGGCCGTTGGTAGGCATACCCAGCCAGATCTCCCTACCGTCGGGTGAAATCGCCTCGTCGGAAGAGCCCCCGGCCTCCTTGGGGATCGGCACGCGCTTGACGATCTGGTGGGAGGCCACGTCGATCACGTCGAGCACCTCGGTGCGCAGGTGATTGACGTAGGCGAGTCTGCCATCCGGGCTGAAGACCACCTTCGACGGCGCGTCCTCGGTGTGGATCCGATCGACCTCCTTGCCCGCCTGCCAGTCGATCACCGAGAGATAGTCCTGACCGCGTACCGCAACCCACAACCGGGTGCCGTCGGGCGAGAAGAATCCCTCGTGCGGCGCCCGGCCCACGTAGACGGTGCGCGCTACCTGGTTGGTGGCGGTGTTGATGACGTGCACGGCGTTGGTGGTCACGTCGATGACGTCGAGCCACCTCCCGTCCCGGGAGAAGCCCAGGCCGTGCACGTCGATCTCGCCGTCGTACATCGCCCCCAGCACATCCGCGCTGGGGGCCAGCCGCGGCTTCCCGAAGGCAATCGTGCCCAGCACCGTGTTCGTCGCGGGATTGATGACGCTGACCGTGTTGGAGCTCTGGTCGGCGGTGTACACCCGGTCGTTGCCCGAGACCGGCTGTGCTCCGGGGAGCGCCGGGGCCTGGAGCAACGTGCCTCGCGCCGGCTTGGAGGAAGGAACCGCCCTCTGCATCAGCGAGGGGTCGGGGACCGCGCCGACGCCGGGTCTCGATGGCTGTACCAGACCCGCCCCCGCCGCCTGCATCGAGGTCGGCGAGCAGCCGGTGGTCGACGTCAGGACACTCGCAGCTACAAACATCAGGATCAAGCTGAGTCTCGCACGCAATGTGCCCTCCTGGACTGGGGTGGAAGGTCGCTGGGCCCGCAGACGATGTTTGCGCCGCCGTCGACTGCGCGTGGACTGGTGGACGGCCGATGACGGAGCCCGCAAAGAGTCTGATCGGCCCGACGAGTGGTCGCCGTCCAGGGCCGTCCATCCGAGTGAAATCCGGACCAAGGTGAAGCGGACTTAAAAGCTTCGACCGGTGCCTTGCAGACCTTGACATCCCCTGGGTGACGAGTTGCCGCCGCGGCGGCGGCAGGGCTTGACCCTGCGGGTACCGAAAACGCCATCTGGAGTTGCTTCGGTTCGGAAGGCACCGATGGGAGCGCCCTGCCCGCCAGCTTGCGCCACCGGGTCGCTGCCAGAGCCGGAGGTTCCGGCAGCGCGGGTGGTCGGCGTCGACGAGTACGCCACCCGCAAGGGCCGCCGCTACGGCACCGTGCTCGTGGACGTCGAAACCCGCCGTCCCATCGACCTGCTGCCCGACCGCGAGGCGTCCAGCCCGGCCGCTGGGCTGGCCGAGCGGCCAGGAATCGAGGTCGTCAGCCGTGACCGGGCGCCCTTCTTCGCCGAAGGCGCCACGGCTGGTGCGCCGCATTCAGGTCGCCAATCGCTGGCAGTTGTGGCGCAACCTGGGTGAAGCCGCGGAGAAGTGCATCGCTCAGCACCGCTCCTGCCTACGTGTTCCCCTGTCGCTGCCAGGGCCCAGCGATGCATCACATAGCACGGCCGCCGGGGACTCGGATTCGCCGTGGCCGACTGGACACCGCTTTGCCACCCGAACCCGCGACAGGCACGCCCTCATCCACACACTCCTGGCCGCAGGCCACAGTCAGCGGGCCATCGCCCGCCAGCTCGGCATGGGCGGAAACACCGTGCCCCGTTTCGCCCAGGCCAAGACGCCGGAAGACCTCTTCCGAGGCCAGTGGCAAAACCGGCGCACCAAACTGGACGAGTACAAGCCCTACCTGCACGAACGCTGGGCCGAAGGATGCACCAACGCCTGGACGCTCTGGGAGGAGATCGAGGAGCACGGCTACACCGGCGGATACGGGGCTGTCCGCGCTCACCTCCGGCCGCTCCGCTCGAATCAGCAACCCGTCGGAGCCCAGCCGCCCTCCGCCCGCACCATCGCCGGCTGGATGCTCACCCACCCCGACGGACTACCCGAACAGGTGATCCAACGGCTGGATGTGGCCGCGAGAAATGATCCATGGCTTCCTGAATTCAGGATCACGTGTACTGTCATGGTGTGCTGACTGTTGCCTCCGAAGTCGAGGTGTTGGTCCGGTTCGGCCGTGCGCTCGCCGACCCGATCCGCTGCCGACTCCTGCTCGCCTTGCGCCAAGCCCCGGCCTACCCCTCCGACCTCGCCGATGCGCTCGGCATCTCACGGACCCGGCTGTCGAACCACCTGGCATGCCTGCGCGACTGCGGGCTGGTCGTCACCGTGCCCGACGGCCGCCGCACCCGCTACGAACTGGCCGACGAACGCCTCGGCCACGCGATCGACGACCTGCGCACCGCGGTGGTCGCCGTCGAAACCGACCGCACCTGCGCCGACGCCGACGTGAAGGGCTGCTGCTGACCGTGACCGCCGAGATATCCATATCCCTCGGCCCTAGCCCGGCCCGCCGCGACGCCCTTGCGAAGCGGATACGGCTGCTGGTCGCCGCAACCATCACCTACAACGTCATCGAGGCCACCGCCGCCATCACCGCCGGCACCCTCGCCTCCTCCACCGCGCTGATCGGCTTCGGCTTGGGCTCGGTCATCGAGGTCTCCTCCGCCGCCGCGGTCGCCTGGCAGTTCTCCGCCCGCGACCACCACGTGCGCGAGGCCCGCGAGAAGACCACCCTGCGGATCATCACGCTGTCGTTCTTCGTGCTCGCCGCCTACATCGCCGTCGATGCCGTACGAGCCCTGACCGGCAGCGGCGAAGCCGAACGCTCCATCCCCGGCATCGCACTAGTGTCCTGCGCCGGAGATCCGTTGGCAGAATCGGGCGAGTGAGTCGAGGATCTCTTCGGCGGTCTTGGTCCAGATGAACGGCCTGGGGTCCT
>JBEYJY010000024.1:0-126277 GCA_040631425.1 Streptomyces sp. NPDC020096 | reverse complement strand
GCGAAATCATCCTCAAGCACACTGCGTCCGCGCAAGCGCATCGATCTCGGCCACGCTCAGCCAGCTAGACGACCGAGATCGTGTTACGAGCTCTTTGGGCGTAGTTCTTCCTGAGTGAGTTGTGCTGTCGGGCTGGGGCCTCGGCGGGGACCAACCGCTTGGGCCGGCCGGCCTTGCGCGAAGCGGCGGGACCTGGCTGCTTGAGGCGGCCTGGTGATATGCCGTGCGCTGATCCCAGGCGGTATCCGTGCGTACGCTGGCCCGGCTTGAGGTCGGCGGTATCGAGACACCTGGATCCACGCAGAAACGCAGCGGTCACTCCCGTTCGCTTGGCATGCTCATCACTTGGGTCTGGCCACCTCCCCCTGGTCGCCTCAAGCGCGGAATCCGAAGGCACGCTCCGCCCGCATTGCTCGCCCACTGGTCTTCGGTGAGCCCCGCTACGGTGACGCTATGGACACGGGTCCGTCGGCCGTCCTAGATTCGTCCTAATGCGAGGTCAGCCGGGGGATCGGCGCTGATCGTCAAGTGCCAGGGGGAACATGAGATTCGGCGTGCTGGGGCCGTTACACGCCCAGATCACCGGACGCGAGGTCCGGCTCGACGGACCGCGGCAGGCCAAGATGCTGGCCGCGCTTCTGATCGACGCCAACAACATCGTCGCCATGGAACGGCTCGTCGCCGTGATGTGGGACGGGAGAGCACCCACCACCGCGGTCCGTCAGGTCCAGGACGCTGTCTCCGGGCTGCGCCGCAACCTCGTCGCGTGCGGTGCATCCGGCTCCTTGATCAGCACGCGGCGCGGCGGCTACCAGATCCACCTGACCCCGGATCAGCTCGACCTACTGGAGTTTGACCACGAGCGGCACCTCGCCGAACGGCACAAGGCCCCGTTCGAGACAGCTGTCGCGCTGCGGCGGGCGCTGACCTGCTGGCGCGGTAACGCCCTGGCCGACATCTCCAGCCAGGTCCTGGAGATCGATGCGGCACGGCTGAACGAGAAGCGCGCGGCCACGCACAAACAGTGCCTGAGCATCGAACTCGACCTGGGGCGTCATCGGGAGGTCATCGACGAACTGACCGCCCTGCTCCGCGAGCACCCCTACGACGAGCACGTCGCCGAACACTTGATAGTCGCCCTCTACCGGTGTCGGCGACAGGGCGAGGCGCTGCAGGTGTACGAGCGGCTGCGCCGGACACTGGCCGACGAACTCGGCGTCGATCCCACCGCGCCGCTCCAGGCGCTGCATCAGCGCATCCTGACCGCCGATCCCGCCCTGGCGGCTCCGGTCCCGGCAAGCGGTCCCTCGGACACACCACCGGAAAGTCCTGACGCGGCGGCCACCGGGCTGGCAGTGGCGATGCCGGTGCGTCAACTGCCGTTCGACGTACCCGACTTCGTGGGCCGGGCGGAGGCGCTGGCCGAGGTCGCCGGACTGCTCGACGGGTCGGCGCCGAACCGGGCCCCGGTGGCCGTCATCGTGGGCGGTCCCGGTGTCGGCAAGTCCTGCCTGGTGACGCACGCCGCGCGGCTGGCGAGCGCCACCTTCCCCGACGGCCAGCTCTACCTCAACCTCGCCGCCACATCGGACGAGCCGCGGGACCCGGGGCTGATGCTGGCCGAGGTGCTGCGCGCGCTCTCGATCGCCGGCAGCGCGATCCCGAACGGCCTGTCCGAGCGGGCCGCGCTCTACCGGTCGTTGCTGGTGGACCGCCGCATGCTGGTGGTGCTGGACGATGCCGGTCACGCCGATCAGGTGCTGCCGTTGCTGCCCGGGGCCGACGGTTGCGCCGTGTTGATCACCAGCCGCACGCTGCTGACGCAACTTCCCGGCGCTCGGCACATCGACCTGGACGTGCTGAGCCCGGCAGAGGCGCGGGAGTTGTTCACCGGAATTGTCGGGCGGCGGCGGGTCGAGCGGGAACCGGCGGAGGCCGACGCGATCCTCGACTGCTGCGGCAACCTGCCGCTGGCGATCCGGATCGCCAGCGCCAAGCTCACCGGCCGCCCGGCTTGGTCGCTGCGGGTGCTGCGGGAACGGATCGAGGATGAGTCCCGGCGGCTGGCCGAGCTGAGGATCGGGGACCTCAGCGTGCGAGCCAGCGTCGAACTGAGCCTACGGCTGCTGCCGGCCGACGCGGTGCGCGCGCTGAGCCTGCTGGGTCTGCTCGGCGCCTACACCCTGCCCGGCTGGGTGGTCGGCCCGCTGCTTGACCGCTCGGACGCTGAGGAGGTGCTGGACACCCTCGTCGATGCCAGCCTGGTGCGCCTGACCGCCACCGACGCCATCGGCCAGCCGCGCTACCGGCTGCACGACCTGATCAGGACCTGTGCCGTGGAGATCGCCGCCCCGCTGCCGGCGACGGACAAGCGGGACGCGATCATCCGGGTGCTGTCCGCCTGGCTCGAGCTGGTCGGGCGCGGCACCGATCGGCTGCCGGCCGGGCTGCTGGCCGCCGCGCCCGGTTCGGCGCCGCGCCGGTCGCTGCCCGACGCGGTCGTGGACCGGCTGATGGCCGACCCGGTCGGCTGGTTCGACGCGGAACGCGACAACCTGCTCGGCACGGTAAAACTGGCCGTGGACTGGGGACTGGACGAGTTGGCCTGGGAGCTGGCGGCCAGCCCGGTGACCTACTACGACCACCGGTGCCTGTATCAGGACTGGCAGCACGGGCACCGGCTCGCGTTGGACACCGCCGAGGCCGCTGGCAACGTGCGCGGCGCATCGGTGCTGCTGCGCGGTCTTGGCCAGCTGCACATTTACCGAGACGAGTTCGACCGGGCGACCCGTGCCCTGGAGTCCTCCGTCGGGCTGTGCCAGGACGGCGGGGACAAGCGCGGCGAGGCGTTGTCGGTGGCGATGCTGGGCACAGTCAGCCGGGTACAGGGCCGTGACGACGAAGCCGTCGAACGTTTCGAGCAGGCGCTGGCCATCGCGGTCGGTGAGGGCGACCGGCACCTCGAAGCGCAGCTGTCCTGCTCGATGGCCGTGATGCGGCTCATGCAGGACAAACTCGACGAGGCGGAGTCCTGGTTCGACGGGGCCTTGCGCCAGGCCAGGGCGCTCGACGACGGGCATCGGGTAGCGGTCGTGCTGCGGCGGTTCAGCCGGCTGCACGATCGGCGCGGTGATCCGGACGAGGCGCTGCGCTGCCTGTGGCAGGCGTTGGCCACCTTCGAGAAGCTGGCCGACGAGCGGTGCGCCGCGTACACGCTGCTGGAAGTCGGCCGCGTGTACGCCGGTCAGCACGACCGGGACCGGGCGAGCCCGGCGTTGGAGCGCGCGGCGGACCTGTTCCACCGGCACGGCGACCGCCAGGACGAGGCCGCGTGCTGGCAACTGATCGGCGACCTGGACGCCGCCGCCGGCGTCCACCACCTGGCGCACCAGCACCGCGGGCGGGCGCTGCGGCTGTGGCAGACGATCGGCGACATCAACCAGACGAAAGCTCCAGCGCGACCATCGTCGCCGTGACCTAGCTGACGTTGTGCGTGCCGAAACAACGTCCATATGACTGAGCCGGACAGCCGGCTTCGCTGCGGCCCTGTCCTGCGCCCGCGCCTTCGCAGCCGAACACGGATGTCAGCCGTGGTGCCGGTGCCGATTATTACGTCCAGGCAGGTCAGGCAGCGTGTGCGTACTTGTGGAGGATGCCGCCGAGTCGGTCACGTCGATGGACGGCGAGGCGGTCGAGCCGGTCGTGGTCCGTGATCGGTTCGGGGACTGATCGCAGAGGCGCCGCGATGTGCAGGGCGCGGTGCGGCCTGTGCTCGTTGTAAAACGACTCGAACTCGCCCAGCGCGCGAAGCAGGTGCACTCGATTCCAGATCAAGGTGCGGTCGAGGAGCTCGTGTCTGCAGGTCTGCACCCAACGTTCCGTGATCGAGTTCATACGGGGAACGCGGATGCCGGTAGTGACGATCTCGATGCCCTCGGCCTCGAAGACGGCGTCGAACGCTCGGGTGTACTTGCTGTCGCGTTCCCTGATCAGGTGCGTGACCGTGGTGCCGGCGTCCTGAAGGTCCATCACCAGGTTCCGGGCGACCTGGGTGAGCCAGGCTGCGGTGGGATGGGCCGTCGCACCGAGGATGCGGACGCGGCAGTTGCCGTGCTCGATGACGGCGAAGACGTACACGGTCGCGCCATTGAGAGTGGTGACGGTGAAGAAGTCGCAGGCCAGGATCGAGTGGGCCTGGGCCCGCAGGAAGGAGGCCCAGGTCGGGCGGTCGCGTTCGGGAGAGGGCTCGATCCCGTGCTGCTTGAGGATCTCCCAGACGGTAGAAGGGGCGACCTTGATGCCCAGCGCGGCGAGTTCCCCATGGATACGGCGGTAGCCCCAGCCGGAGTTCTCCCGAGCCAGGCGCAGAACGAGAACCCGGATGCTGCGATGGGTCGGTGGACGCCCGGGCCGCCTGCGGCGGGACACGGCGGCGTGGCGGCGACGCATGAGGTCGCGGTGCCACCGCAGGATCGTCTCCGGAGAGACGATCAGGTACAGCTGCCACAGCCGGGCGCGAGGCAACCGGTGGAGAAGCGCAGCAAGGAAAACGCGGTCCGCCGGGGTAACGCGCGGCCTGTCGACCTGCCGCTGCAGGACCGCCAACTGGTGGCGCAGCGTCAATATCTCGATGTCCTTGTCAACCTCGCTCATCGGAAGCAGCCGTATGAAGGCGAACATGCTCGACACGGCGAGGCAGGGCAGTCGCGGCAGCACGATCGATCAGCCTGACACGCCTATCCGGCGACCGGCGGACGTTCGCAAGAACCCGCAGCTCACAGGCCACGGATGGGGTTTTCGGCACCCGCAGGCGCGAAACCTGGTCATGGATCTGGAGGATGCCGGGTGCCGGGCACGTTTCCTGATCCGCGATCGGGACGGGAAGTACCCGCAAGCCTTGGAGGCGATCCTGGCCGACGCCGGGATCGAGGCCGTGCTCACCGGCGTCAGGATGCCGCGGATGAACGCGGTGATGGAAGGCTGGGTGGCAAGGTGATGGAAGGCTGGGTGGCAACCTGCCGGCATGAGGTCCTCGACCGCACACTGATCTGGAACCAGCACCATCTCATCAACGCATTACGCGAGTTCGAGGATCACTACAACACCCACCGCCCGCACCGCGCCCTCGCCCAGGGCTCACCTTTGAGAGCACGGCCCACGCCGATCGCCGATCCGCACCGTGTCGCCCAACTGGACATACGCCGAAGCGACCGACTTGGTGGAACCCTCCACGAATACCGCATACCGCCTGACCAGCATGGATGTACTTTCCGGCACCCACACCGCCACTACAACGGGCACCGCCCGCACCAATCCCGGCAGCAGCTCCCCCCGGACAGCGAACAACCGCCCACCCCAGCCACCGTCACCGACCCCCAGACTCGCAGGATTCGACGACAGTCCGTCCTCGGAGGCTTAATCAACGAGTACCAGCGCGCCGCCTGACCGAACGACATCAAGCCAGGTCACAGCACGAATCGAATTTTCGAGCGGCACACGCTCGGCACCGTGTCACAGTTGTCTATCGAGGTTGAGCGCCGTGCGGGCGTAGTGGGCAGTGCCGAGGTTCGCTCCTGACCACGTGTCACAACGACAGACCGGCATCGCGCGCCAGCAGCGCGGCCTGTACCCGGTTTTCGCAATCCAGCTTCGCGAGGATCCGGCTGACGTATGTCTTGACCGTGGCCTCGCTCATATGGATACGCCGCCCGGCATCCGCATTGGACAAGCCTTCACCGAGCAGCGCCAGCACCTCGCGTTCCCGCTCGCTCAGTGCCGACACGCGCCGCCGTGCTTCCTCACTGCGGCTGGCCGCGGGGCCCGCCGCCAGCGAGTCCGCCACATGCCGTGTGGCCACGGGTGACAGATATGCCTGCCCGGCGGCAGTCGCCCGCACTGCCCCGATCAGCTCGCCGGGCGCCGAATCCTTCAACAGGAAGCCTGCTCCGCCCTGCCTTAGTGCCCGCAGCACGTTCTCGCGCTCTCCGAAGGTCGTCAGCATCAACACGCGTACATCGGGGGTTGTGCGGCTCAGTTCGGCCAGGGCCGCGAGCCCATCCAGGAGCGGCATCTGGATGTCGAGCAGCGCGATGTCCACCACGTGCCGCCGCGCCGACTCGACCGCCTCGCGTCCGTTCGCCGCCTCCGCCACGACCTCGATGTCGTCGGCCGAGCTGAGGATCATCTTGATGCCCGCCCGGATGAGCGGCTCGTCGTCGGCGATGAGGACGCGGATCAACTGATCTCCTGCTTGTCAGCTCTTGACGCGGTACACCTTCTGGAACTCCCGCTTCTCGGCCAGTTTCCCGTCCTTGAAGCAGAAGCGGTAGACAGGATCGGTGGCCGAGTCTTGCGAGGATAGCAACAGAAGGCAGTTCGCACCGGCTGGTCCGGCGGGCACCTGCTTCTTGAGATCGGAGGTGAGCAAGGACTCGCCGGAGGGCAGTTTCGCGCGCACCTGCGCCTCGGCCTCGCCGACCTTCACCGACGCGTAGACGCTCGGATCGATCATCCCCCTTCGGGCATTGTGGATTAGTGCGTTCCAGGCGAAGATGCCCGCCACCACGAGCCCCACCAGGATCAGTACGCCGATCCCGCAGCCGACCAGCCAGCCGTTGCTTTTCTTCGTCCTCATGATGCTCTCGATCTCCTCGCGTGGATCCAACCGGTCAACGACCGGTCCACCCTCGCCGGGAGCCACCGTTCCGCTCTGCTGCCAAAAGTCGTTAGCCTCATCGCCAACAGTCGCCCGTGCCTGCCCTGATGCATAGGGAAACATCCCCGCGAGCCGGAAGCCCCCGTCCTCCACCGGCCCGGCGTGCACCATCGCGCCGATCAGCCGAGCCCGCTCTCGCAGGCCGGTCAGCCCCTGCCCGCCGCTGACCGCGCCGTGGCCCTCACCAACGCCCTGCGGCGCCGGCCCATTGGCGACCTCCACCAGCACCGAGTCCGGCTCGTAGCGCAGACTGACGATGATCGGTGCACCCGGCGCGTGCTTGTAAGCGTTCGTCAGCCCCTCCTGCGCGAGGCGATATGCGGCGTGGTCGGCCGCCAACGCCAGCGGCCGGGACTCCCCCGACCGCTCAAGGCCCACCCGCCCGCCAGCAGCCACCGCCGACTCGACCAGGCCCTCTATACCGGCCACGCCCTTGGCCTCGGGCTTGGGTTCCTCGACAGTGCCGTCGCTGAGGATTCCGACCACCGCCCGCAGTTCGTGCATCGCGGTCATCGACGCCTCCCGCAGCACCCCCACCACCTCACGCTGCTGCCCGGTCAGCTGGTGATCCACCTCAAGGGCGCCCGTATGCACCGCGACAAGCGCCAGTTGATGCCCGAGGCTGTCGTGCATGTCCTGGGCGATGCGCTGCCGCTCACGCATCCTCGCCTGCCCGGCGATCATCTGCCGCTCGCGCAGCAACTGGACGTTGCGCTCCCGCAATGCCTGTAGCAAAGCACGCCGCTGCGCTTGGTAGCGGCTGGCGAACCCGGGGACCACCGCGAGCAACACGAAGCCGAGGAAGCTGAACATATCCTCGCGCCCCGACCAATGCGTAAATGCCGCAAAAAGCGCGAAGGACGTACAGAAGGCCGTCAGTGCCCGCAGCACCCCGCCGATCCTGTACCCCGCAGACCAACCGGTGACGATCAGCAGCAGGCTGTTGCAATCGGTGCCCCCGCACAGCGCTCCCGCGGCGATCAACATGGTCGCGGGGAGCGCACGCCGCAGCAGGGAAACCACCGCGCCGGCCAGCGCGACCAGGATAATCCGCAGCCAGCCATGCCCGGACAGGTCCTCCCGGACTGCCGTGAGCAGGCCCAGTACGGCAGCCAGCGCACATTCCCCGGCCACTCGCCGCCGGGACCACTGCCCCGGCTCGGCCAGTCGTCGCCACAGGTCACGAGCCCGCGATGTCGCATCCACCCACGCACCATAGGCGCCGCCACCGACCCGCGACCATCACCAAAAGTCGCGCAGCCAGTCCACAAAAGTCGGCCACATCCCAGCTCGGGCATTCGCAGACTCTGGTGATGGGCGCCGATCTGGATGTCGAACTCGGGGAAGCTCAGGCATCCCTGCCCTGCGACCAATGAGAACCCTCGTGTTTCGCAGTTCTTGATGTTCATGTTCCGGCGGTGGCCCAGGCGGTGAGGACGGCCTGGATTTCTTGGGGTTGTGCCTGGTGGGATGCGGGCCGCGAAAGCGGGGGTCGATGATCGTGCGGCGGAGCTTGGCGGTCATGTCTTCGAAGGAGGGCTGTGTCTTGGTGGTGTACCAGCGGGCCCGTGCGCGGTGTTGCTCGGTGTCGGCGGGCTGGTGTCCGGCGAGCGCCTACCAGATGAGGGCCACGGTGTAGGCGAGCAGTTCGAAGGGGACGGTGCGTTGGACCGCGTGTTGGGTGCGATTGCGGGCCTCGCCAACGTCGAGGGTCTGGCGGGCATCGTGGAACGCGGTCTCGATCGCCCACCGGGCCGCGTAGCGTTCCACCATGAGTTCGGCTGGCGTGGTCCGGTCGGTGGTGACCAGGGCCGCGCCGTAGCCGCGGTCCAGCCCGTCCCGGGGGCAGCAGTTGGTGAGGTAGGCCGCCGGCGAGGTGCCCGTGGCTCGGGTCCTTCTCCGTCGGCCCCCTCCCGAACCGTGCGGGCGGCGTTAACCGCACACGGCTCTCCAGTGATCACTTCCGGGGTAGGGCTGTGCCGCGTCCTGCGTGGATGTCGTGGTGGCAGGCCGAGCAGACCACGAGGGTCTTACGTTTGCGCCTGGCCATCATGAGTATCCACGGTGGCCGGTCAGGTCGGCCGGGCCTGTTGAGGTCGGCGAGTTTCCGAGGTGGTGGACTTGGAGTCCACTGCGCGCGTCGCAGATCTCGCATTTTCCGGCCAGGAGTCGATGAACCAGCTCGTTGTTTCGGCTGGCCATGGTCGGCTGCCGGTCGGTCAGGACGGCGGTGCGTTTGCGTATGAGAGGGATCCTGCCGAAGCGGGGGACCAGCGGTCTTCTTCCCGCGTCGCGCTCCACTACGACCTCAGAGCATTTCCGGGGTCCGTCGAGGGTGTTGATGGTCGCCTTGTAGGTGCGGGCCATCGCCGCGACAGTGGATCGGTGCTTAGCGGCCAGGGTCTTAAGCGTCGAAGTCTCCATGACCCAGTGCAGCGTGTCCAGGGGTTCGCGGCTCGGGCCGCCGAGAGCGGTGAGCACGGCCACCGGCGGGTCGGCGGCCCACTCCAGATCCACCACATCCGCGACACCGCCTTCGCCGAGGACGCCTCCCGCGTGCGGACCGGAACAGCACCCCGGGCCATGGCAGCCCTGCGCAACCTGGCCATCGGCGCCCTCCGCCTCACCGGCTCCGACAACATCGCCGCCGGCCTGCGCAAGCACAGCCGAGATGCCCGACCGCTGACCATTCTCGGCATCATGTGATCAAACCGGACAGATCCCCTCACCTCAACGAGGCTACCCTGCCCAGGGGGCGGTCGCGGGTCGCGCTGACGCTCTGTCACCCGAGCCGGATCGAGCTGGTTCAGCTCTTGCTGCTTTGGCATCAAGTCATGGTCAGCGCACGCGCTTTCCAAGTGTTCACGCGGTGTCCAGGCTGCATCCGCCTGGGGACGCCAAAGAGAGCGCCTCGGATGTGTGCTTTCGGGCTGCCCAGTCATGGCGTGCGTCAGCCAGCGGGCTTGCTCCTGAGGCATTGCCCCGGCGGCTGTGCAACTTTCGTTGTGCCCGACCGCTACGAAAGAGGAGTGTGCGATGCGCTCCCGCTCTGTAGCTTCGTCGCCGTGACACCGAGAGCCGGGAAGTGGGCACTTGCCCGCCAGGCGGTTCCCGGATACGGCAAGCCACAACAACATCGAGCAACTTCCACCCAGTCGATACCCATCGCCTGAGTCTGTGTCTGTGTCTGTGTCTGTGTCTGTGTCTTGCGGATCCAACCTCGACGAAATCGGAAGCCTCCACATGTCTGGCAGTATCGGAAAACGCCGCAATCCCATCCTCGTATGGTTCGTCTGGCCGCTGCTCACCTTGGGCATTTACCACTTTGTCTGGTGCTACAAAGTTAATCGCGAGGCATGCGAATTCGACCGGCGCATTGATGTGAACCCCGTCTGGGCGATGCTGGCCCAACTCATCGGCTGGATTCTCATCGTGCCGCCTCTCGTCTCCACCTACCGGACGGGGCAGCGGATCGCGCAGATGCAGCGTGCCGCCAGGACGCAGCGAACCTGTAACGGCTGGATCGGGCTCATCCTGATGTTCGCCTTCGGGCTCCATTCGCTCTACTACCAGTACGAGTTGAACCATCTGTGGGCGCACTACCAGGACCCGCCGGAGGGGACGACCGTCGCGCTTGAGGCATGATCCCGGACTCGGCGGCCCCGGTGAGCACGGCCTCGATGCCGGCGTGGGCGAGGATCGCGTCGAATACTTGCGGGTACTTCCCATCCCGATCGCGGATCAGGAACCGTGCCCGGCACGCGTCATCCTCCAGGTCCATGACCAAGTTCCGCGCCGTCTGTGCGCCCCAGACAGGCCAGGGCCCATGGCGGCCGCTTCGCGGCAGGGCGGCATCAACACACGCCATCCCCCCGCCGAAGGCAGCAGTACAACCACCCCGTCCATCCCGCCGAAGGACCCGAGCAGGCGCCCGCGGCCACATCCCGGCCGCTCATGCCCCCGGCGAAAGGATTCCCAACACATGAACCGGCATCAACGCCCTGATGAAATGTTTGAGTTCGAGGAGTACGTACGCAAGCGGCAGGACGTCCTGCTGCGCAGCGCACGGCGCCTGGTCCACGACCCGCTCGACGCCCAGGATCTGCTTCAGACCGCACTCGCACGAATGTACCTCCGCTGGGAGGGCATAGCGGACAAGCAGCTCGCGGACGCATATCTGCGTCGCGTCTTGATCAACACCCGCACCGAGTGGTGGCGAGCCAGGAAGCTGCAAGAGCTTCCCACCGAGCAACTGCCGGACGTGAGCATCCAGGACTCCACTGAGCAGTACGCCGACCGCGCGCTGCTCATGGACGTCATCAAGGTGTTGGCGCCTCAGCAGCGCACGGTCGTCGTGTTGCGGCACTGGGAGCAGCTGTCCACGCAGGAAACGGCCGCTGCCCTCGGCATGTCGGTCGGAGCCGTCAGGAGCACATTGCACCGGGGGCTCGCCCGGCTCCGTGAGGAATTGGAATGCCGCGATCTTAAATTTGTTACGGCGTCAGCCGCTAGTCCAGGGTGCGCAGCGCCCGACCACCAGGCACGATGATGCGCAGGTGCGACGGGAACACGGCTGGGTCGTCGGTGGCACACAGCAAGGGTGAAGCTTCCCCGTGATCTCGGACACTCGATGCTTACGCTGCGAGGGCATGTCCTTGCTCGTGTCGCTGTCGGGTCTCCAGCGGGGTGAGGTAGCCCCAGACCGGATGCCTGCGCAATCGCTTGCGGTTATAGAAGGTCTCAATGAAGGCGAAGATCTCCGTGTGGGCACTGGCCCGGTCTGGCCACTGGCGGGTGCCGATCTCCTCCCTCAGCAGTGTGAAGAACGACTCGGCGGCGGCGTTGATGCCCCTATGGATGTCAACCGGTGGTTCCAGCGGGGTCTGTGTGGTCGGCCGTTGTGCTAGTGGGGACGATGAGTCGGTAGATCTCTCGTGCGACGTACCGCTTGAGGCAGCGGATGATCTCGCGGCGCGTCTTGCCTTGCGCGAGGCGTCGCCGGAGGTAGTCCTGGGAGCGTGTACCGCTCGAAAATACGGTTCGCGGCGGTGGCCTGCACGTTTCCCGGTCCTGGCCACGCGGCCTCGACTGGCCTGCGACGATCCGTGGATGTCACCGTCGGACATCGCCGTGCTGGTCCGAAATCTGGTCACCGTGCCCGCTGTCGTGCTGCGCAACCGAGTGGCCAAGGATGCGGAAGTGTTGGCGCTACGACATGAGAACGCGGTGCTGCGCCGTCAAATCGCCCGGGTCCGCTATAAGCCGACCGACCGGATCTGGCTCGCCACACTCTCCCGGCTGATCCCTCGCGACCGTTGGCGTCAGGTCTTCTCGGTCACCCCCACCACACTGCTGCGCTGGCATCGTCAACTCATCGCCCGAAAATGGACATTCGCCCAGAGGTGCCGCGCCGGCCGACCGCCGACCGCGCACACCGTCAAGCAGCTCATTCTGCGCCTCGCCCGGGAGAACAGCAGCTGGGGCCACCGCCGGATACAAGGCGAACTGGCCCGCCTCGGCTACCCGATCGCCCCGTCCACGGTCTGGGAGATCCTGCACGCCGCGGGCATCGACCCCGCTCCGCAACGCTCCGGCCCCACTTGGCGCCAGTTCCTCACCGTCCAGGCCCGCGGCATCACCGCCGCCGATTTCCTCCACCTCGACACCGTCTCGCTCAAGCGCCTGTACGCCTGGTCTTCATCGAACACGGCACCCGGCGCCTCCACCGCGCCGGCGTCACCGCCCACCCACCGCTCAGTGGACCGCCCAGCAGGCCAGGAACCTCGCCATGGCCCTGGGATGCCGGATGGACTCGCTGCGCTTCCTCATCCGGGACCGGGACAGCAAGTACGCCCCTTCCTTCGACGCCGTCTTCGAAGCCGACGATGTGGAGATCCTTCTCAGCCCACCTCGGGCACCGAGAGCGAACGCGATCTACGAGAGAGTCGTGGGCACCCTGCACCGCGAACTCCTGGACCGCTTCCTGATCTACAACGAGGCTCACGCCGTGGCAACGCTGACCGAGTACATCCGCCACTGCAACAGGCTCCGCCCCCACCAATCCCGGCAGCAGCTACCCCCGGACAGCGACAAGCCGCCCACCCTGGCGACCGTGACCGACCTCCAGACTCACAGGATTCGACGACAACCCGTCCTTGGAGGCCTGATCAACGAGTATCAGCGCACCGCCTGAACCAACGACATCGGCACAGGTCACAACGCGAATCGTATTTTCGAGCGGCACACCCCGCAGGGACAGCGAGATGCCCAGGGCTTCCACGCCCTCGCCGCCGCACGCCACCGCACCGAACGGTACGCCTCGTTCGCGGCCAACCCTGACCTGGCACTCACCATCGGGCCGACCGCGGCCGCCTGGGCCGCGGTCTTCCTCGCGTCGCTGCGCGCCCACCGCCCCAGACGTTCGCAGGACCCGAACAGCGCGGAACCGCTGGCCATCGCAGCCTCCTGGCTCAGCTTCTCCCCCCGTGCGACGACGCATCTCAAGATCCACCGCAACACCCTGACCGCGCGTCTGACACTCATCCAGGAGCTTCTGGGCCTCGACCTGGACCGGCTCCCCGACCGAGCCGCACTGGCCCTCGCACTGCGCACGACAGCGGGCCGCGGATTCGGTCCGCTCGCCGGCCCGGGTGACGTTGTGTTCGGACAGCAGGGCGTCCAGGGCGAGCAGGACATTGAGATCGACTCCGCTCAGTCGCATACCGTCCGCCGATCTGCGGGCGCCGGCGGTGGCGTCGTGCTGTGGGGTCAGGAATGGAGGCGCAGCAGGCGTTCGGCGTTGCGGTGGCTGATCTTGGCCAGTTCGTCGTGGGCGAGCGGCGCCGAGGTGAGGAAGTCGACGGCCTGGGAGGTCGATTCGTAGGGGTAGTCGACGGCGAACATGATGGAGTTCGCGCCGATCGCCTCGATGGCGCCGTTGAGCGCGGCGTGGGACCAGACGCCGCTGACGGTGATGTGGATGTTGTCGCCGAAGTATGCGGAGGGGTTGCGGTGCAGGGTGCGATCACGCTGGCGCTGGTAGCGGGAGTCGAGGCGGGCCAGCTGGAAGGGAAGACCCTCGCCCATGTGGCCGAGAATGAGCCGGGCCCTTGGATGACGGTCGAAGACCCCGCCGAGGACCAGGCGCAGAGCGTGCGCACCGGTTTCGGCCCCCCACGTCCACAGCGGGCCGATGAGCTCGGGCCGGCCCTTGAGGACATGCCAGGAGTCGGCGGGTGGCGCTCCAGGGTGCAGGTACAGCGGGACGTGGAGGTCTTCCAGCGTGCTCCAGAGCACGTCGAACTGTGGCTCGTCGTAGTAGTGGCCACCGGTGTGGTCGTTGACCAGGGCGCCGCAGAATCCCAACTCGGCGACCGCGCGCCGCAGTTCGTCGGCGGCGGCCTCGGCGTCCTGCAGGGGCAGGGCGGCGAAGCCGCGGAAGCGGTCAGGGTGGCGGGCGATGACGGAGGCGAGGAAGTCGTTGGCGTGGCGGGCATCGGCGATCGCCTGCGTGGTGTCGGCGATGCCCTGGATGCCGGGCACGGTCAGCGACAGGACCTGGATGTCGATGCCGTAGGTGTCCATGTCGGACAGCCGTTCCTCGGTGAAGTCCACCAACTGCCGGTTCCACTCCTGCATCCACTTGTCGGCGGTGAGGGTCTTCCTGGGCAGGGGCTGACGGGCGAGGAGTTCGGGGATGGCGAACGCTTCTTCCAGGGCGATGAGTTTCACGGGGACAGGCCTCCTGGGGTCGCGGGACAGGACGGGCCGCACGGGCCGCCGCGATGGGGTCGAACGGCCCGTGCGGGGCTGAGGGGCAGCGGGGTGCGAGGCGTGCGACTACGCCCTTGCCGCTGCGGTGTGTTGCTGGAGCGTGGCGGTCACACCGGCGGGGCGATGAACAACCCGCGGTCGACGTCGTTGTGGAACCCCTTGGCGAGCGGTTCGTTCATCGCGTTCGCCGTGCCCCACTGATCGCTCACGTGCTCGTCGAGGAACGTGTAGTGGTGCGGATGCCATGTGTCCTCGTCCAGTTCCTCCATCTCCGTGGTGTATTCGACGGTGTTGCCGTGCGGGTCGAAGAAGTACGAGAACGTGTTGTCGCCCGCCAGATGGCGGCCAGGACCCCAGACCAGGCGCGCTCCGGAGCGCAGCAGTCGGCCGGTGCCGCGCATGAACTCCTCCAGGCCGCGCAGTTCGAAGGAGACGTGGTGGATCGAGGCGTGCGGTCCGGCGGCGATGCCCAGGCTGTGGTGCTGGGAGCTGATCCGCATGAAGTTCATGACGTCGCCGGTGTGCGGGGCGCCGATGGCGTCCGACAGGGCGAAGCCGAGGTGCTGCTCGTACCACTGGCGGGTGGTGGTGATGTCCGGGGAGTTGACCACGACGTGGGAGAGGCGGACCGGGACGGATTCCCGCTCCTCGATGCGGCGGTGGGCGCGCACCGCCACGTCGGCCGAGACCTCCACGGTGCGGCCGTCGACGTCGAAGAACCGGAAGCCGTAGCCGCCGCCGGGGGTCTGCAGCGTATCCGGGCGGGTGATCAGCTGGACGCCGGAGGCCAGGAGGCGCTCGGCGAGGGTGTCCACGTCGGCGGGGGTGGCGGCGCCGTAGGAGATGAGGTCGAGGCGTTTGTCGTCGGCTTGGCGCAGCCGGATGACGTACTGCTCGGGTGAGCCCTCGGCGGCCAGGAACGCGATGCCGTTGTCCTCGGACACCCGGGTCAGGCCCCACACCCCGGCGTAGAAGTCGAGCTGCTTGGCGTAGTCGGGCACGGCGAGGTCGACATGGCGCAGGTGGGTCAACAGGCGGTTGGTCATGGTGAGGTGGTTCCTTCCGTTTCGGAGCGGAAGCGGGTGTGCTGGCAACCGAGACCGGTGATCTCCGCCTTGATCTCGTCGCCGGGGGCGAGCAGACGGCCCCAGGAGATGCCGTTGCCGGGCGGGCTGCCGGTCAGCAGCAGGTCGCCGGGCAGCAGCCGGGTGGTCTGGGAGGCGTATGAGATGAGGCGGGCGGTGTCGAAGAGCATGCCGTCGGCGGTGTCGCTCTGCATGACCTGGCCGTTCAGGCGCAGGGTGAGCTGCAGCTCGGCCGGGTCGCCGACGAAGTCGGCGGGCACCAGGTAGGGGCCCAGCGGTGTGAAGCCGGGGGCGTTCTTGCCGCGCAGCCAGTCGCTGCCGACGGCGTCGATGTCGGTGCGGAAGATCGCGTCCCGGGCTGTCAGGTCGTTGGCGATGGTGTACCCGGCGACGTGTTCCAGGGCGTGTTCCGGGGTGACGCGGAAGGCCGGGCGGCCGATCACCGCGCACAGTTCCAGCTCCCAGTCGGGCTTGGCCGTCCAGGCGGGCAGCACCACGTCGTCGTAGGCGCCGGTCAGGGCCGAAGGCAGACCGGTGAACAGGTAGGGGGCGCCCTCGGCGGCCCGGCGGTCGGTCTCCGCTGCCGCGTCGGCCATGGCCTGCTCTTCGCTGCGCGGATCGTCCGCGGGCCGGTGGGCCACCGTCAACTCGATGACGTGCGTGCGGTAGTTGGCACCCGCCTGAAGGATCTGGCGGGGCTCCACCGGAGGGTGGACCTGCAGCTCGGACAGGGGGAAGCGGCGTGTGGTGGGCTCGGCGGCAATCCTGGTCAGCCTGCGCAGTGAGATGTCCCAGCGCTCCAGGAGCGCACGGATCGACGGCGTCTGCCGTACCTGCCACAGCTCGGATTCGGCGCGCAGGTCCAGGACCTTCTCGTCGGCCATCAGGCCGGGGAAGAGCGGACCGTCGTCCAGGGAGAACGTTCCGAGGGCGAACGGCCCGGCGAGGGTGCCGTTCACGCCGCCAGGCCCTTGGCGAAGGCGCTGCGGAAGAACAGCAGCGGTGCACCGTCCTCACGGGTGGCCAGGTCCAGGACCTCGCCGATGACGACGAGATGGTCCCCGGCCTCGTGGATGTCGCGGATACGGCAGTCCAGGGCGGCCAGGGAGCCGTCGATGCGGACCGTGCCGTGTGTGGTGGGGTGCCAGGAGATGGACTGGAACTTGTTCTGGCTGTGCCTGCCGAGCGCGGCGCACACCTCCTGCTGGTCGGCGGCGAGGATGCTGACGCTGAAGTGGCCGGTGGAGGCGATGCGGGGCCAACTCGATGAGCCCTTGCCGATGCACACGAGGATCAGCTGCGGATCCAGGGAGAGGGAGGAGAAGGACTGACAGGCGAGCCCGACCGGCTGGCCGTACATGTCGAGGGAGGCCACCACGGTCAGGCCGGAGGCGAACAGACTCATGGCGGACCGGAACTCGGTGGGCTCGATGGTGCGGCCGGTGCAGGAGGCCGGACGGGGTGCGGGGTGGGTCATGGTGGAGGTCCTCACAGCATGAGGTCGTGGACGTCGAGCCCGAGCGCGTGGCGTCCGAAGAGTGCCAGGGACCGCTCGGGGTCGTTGGTGACATGGCCGCGGCCGGCGTGTACGTCGCGCCAGGCGCGTTGGAGGGTGTTGTCGTCGCTGCTGTTGCGCAGGGCGCTGCCGCCCGCGTTCTCCATCAGCAGGTCGACCGCGTAGACGGCGCGCTCGGTGGATCGGACCTGGTCGCGGCGCAGCCGGGTGCGCAGCGCCAGGGACGGCTCCTCGCCGTGCCGCGTCGTGTCGTACAGCTCATGGATGTTGTGGGTCAGTTGAAGCCAGGCTGCGTCGATCTCGCTGCCCGCGCGGCCGATGCGGACCTGGGCGAAGGGGTCGTCGGCCACCTTGCCTCCGGTGACGCGGTTCCGTTCGCGGGTCGCGTCCAGGTATCTGGTGTACGCCGCTTCGGCCATGCCGACGATCGGCGCGGCGATCGACGTGGTCAGCACGGGTCCCATCGGCAGCCAGAAGACCGGCTCCGCCGCGCTCTGCTCGCGGCGGGTGGCAGAGCCCAACTGGTCGGCTGCGATGGTGTGGTGGTCGGGGACGAAGACGTCATCCACGATGATGTCGTTGCTGCCGGTGCCGCGCAGGCCGACCGTGTCCCAGACCGGGGCGATGGTGTAGTCGGCCCGCGGCAGCAGGAACAGGCGCAGCTCGCGGGGTTTGCCGTCGCCGTCGCGCAGGAATCCGCCGAGCAGTGTCCACTGCGCGTGGTCGCAGCCGGAGGCGAAGCTCCAGCGCCCGGAGATCCTGAAGCCGCCCGCGGTGGGGGTAACCGCCCCCATGGGGGCTTGTGAGGAGGCGATCCGCGCACTGGGGTCGCTGCCCCAGACGTCGTCCCGGGTACGCGGATCGAACTGGGCGACGATCCAGCTGTTGACGCCGAGGACGCCGGCGACCCAGCCGGTCGACCCGCAGGCACGCCCCAGTTCGCGCAGTACCTCGTAGAAGACGGCGGGGTCGGCGGCGAGCCCGCCGTGCGCGCGCGGCTGCAGGAGCCGGAAGACGCCGGCGGCGGCCAGGTCGTTGATGGTGGCCTCGGGTATGCGGCACAGACGCTCGGCTTCGGTCGCGCGTTCGCGCACGGCCGGTTCCAAGACGCGTACCGCGGCGAGGACCTGGTGCTCGGTCACGTCAGCTCCTCTCGGCGGGAAGGTCGGACTGCGGAAGGCGTGGCGGATGCCCATGAGGTGCAGAGCGGACGCCGTCATCGGCGGGGGTGCCCTTCTTCCTCGAAGCCGAGCAGGACGCGGCCGTAGGTCTCGTAGTGCATTTCGCTCACGGTGATGTGCTGGGCGGCCACGGCGGCGTCGCGGGTGTTGCGCTGCAGCGCGTTGGTCAGGTAGACGGCACCGGAGCCGCCGAAGCGCAGAGCGGTGCTGGTCACCTTGACTCCGACCTCCATCATGTGGGTCATCGCGGCCGAGAAGGCGCCGCGCAGCTCCACGGAAGCGATCTCTCCTTGTGAGGCGGTCACCCAGAGCTCTTCGAGCAGTTGGAGGCTGTAGGCGCGGGCCGCGCGCAGTTCGGTCTCCAACTCGCCGATGGTGTGCTGGAAGTAGCCCCGGTCGGCGACCGTGCCGGTGGAGAACGGTCGCCGCTTGGAGCGGGCCAGTGCGCTGATCTCGTCGAGTGATCGGCGGGCGATGCCGGCCATGAGGCCGATCATTCCGGAGAAGTTGAACTCCGGGAGCGTGTACTTCGCGCCGCCGCGGCGCTGGCGGGGCGGGAAGGTGTAGGTGCGGTGCTCGGGCACGAAGAGGCCGTCGACGGAGAACGAGCAACTGCCGGAGCCGGAAAGCCCGGAGACGTGCCAGTCGTCGATGACGGTGACCTCGCAGGCGGGGGCGACACCGATGACGACTGCCTCTCCGCCCGGCGCGTCCTCGCTGGGGCAGCGGGCATCGAAGCTGACCCAGGTCGCGTGGCGTATGCCGGATGCGAACGACCAGTTGCCGGTGAACACGTAGCCGCCGGTGACACGCTCGACCTTGGACCTGCCGTGGATCTGCCCGGCCGTGTGCGGCCAGTCGGCGCCGAAGATCTCCTGGCATGCTTCGTCGGACGCCGTGCTGCCGAGCGTTCCCACGCCCTGGGCGCCGATCATGAGGGACCAGGCGGCGGAGCCGTCCAGGCGGGCGACTGCCTCGAAGACCTCCACCTGCGTGACCGGGTCGGTCTCGAGGCCACCGAGTTCCCGGGGCGCGCCCATCTTGAACAGGCCTTCCGCCCGGAACGCGGTGAGGGTGTCCTGGGGCAGCGTGCGCTCACGTTCGGCGTTCGGCGCGTCCGCCTGGATGACCTCTGCGATGCGCTGGACGCTGGCCAGCAGCTGTTCGCGTTCGGGGGAACGCCAGGCGGGCGACTCGTTCGTGGAGGCGGTTGCGGTCTGCGTGGGTGTCGTCATGTGTCCGTTCCTTGTCAGGATCGCCCGGGCCGTGTGCGTCGCCGCACCGGGCCCGTACTTCGTTACGGACACCACCTTCGCTTCGCTTCCCGGGGAGGGTCATCACCCTATTTCGCGATATCTGCTGGTTCGTAAAGGTGCGGTGCGGGTCAGGGTGACGGGTGCACGCCCAGGGCCCGGCTGCGTTCGATCGCGGCGATGCGCGAGGTGACGCCGAGCTTGCGGTAGATGGCCTGCATCTGCGATTTCACGGTGTTGACCGATACGAAGCGATGCGCGGCGATCTCCGCGTAGGTCAGCTCCATGGCCAGGAAGGGGATCAGATCGAGCTCGGCCGGGGTGAGGGGGTCGAGCAGCTGCTCCGCCGCACGCTCGGGCGCGGATCGCATCCCTCTCGTCAATGCGGCGTCGCGTTCGAGGAGTTGGGTGACCGCATCGGTGAACTCCGCGACCGTGTGCGGGCCACCACGCGTCCCGAGGTGCAGCAGCCAGGCGCAGTCGGCTCCCGCGGCCTCGGCCAGGGTGCGCACCATCATCTGGGGTGCCGCCAGCGCCAGGGCGGCGACGGCGTGCTGTTCGCTCATCCTGGTCTCGCCGCAGGCGCGGGCCGCGCGGGCGGCCAGGACACGCAGCCTGACCAAGGTCTGGGCTGCGCGGCGGGGGCGCCGGCGCATCAGGTCCTCGACCGCGCTGAGGGCTGCGCGTGGGTTCGCGTCATGCTCCAGATCAAGCCAGGCCTGCAGCTCGGCGCACAACTCGACATCGGCGCCGTGCCGTTTGAGTTCCGACAGCCAGCCGCGCGCGCCGGTGGGATCGTGGTGGGCCAACCGCAGCCGGAACTGCTGCTCGCCGATGCGGACACGCACGAAGTGCGGCAGGGCACCGCGCGGATCTATGCCCATCGCGTCGCGCAGCACGTTGAACGCTTCGCTGGTCCGGCGCTGGTGGAAGAGGGTACGGGCCAGTCCGGTCAGGCTGCGCGAGCGCATCCACACCCGGTCGGCTATGGTGCACAGGCGCTCGGCCGTACGGAACTCCTGCTCAGCTCCGGCCAAGTCATCGTGTTCCCAGAGCAGTTCACCAAGGGCCACACGGGCCTCGATGGTCGGCGGCTGGTCAGCCTGGCCCACCTTCTCTGCGGTCGCCAAGGACAGCTCGGCGAACTCCCGTACGTCGTCGAGTCGTCCAAGGTGGCTGAGCAGGGCGGCCCGCTTGCCGGGGAAAGACACTGCGACCAGCGGGTGGACTCCCTCGCGGGCCCGATCCAGACCCTCACGGATCACGTCCATCGCCGCATCGAACCGTCCTGTGCACTCGTAGGCCTCCGCCAGGGCCTCCAGCATGGCCAGGCGCGGATAGGTGTCGTGGTGGCGATGGAGCGGCTCGCGGCGGTCGAGGAGCGCGCGGGCACGTTCGCCGCAGGCAATGGCCTCGCGCAGATCCCCCAGCATCCAGTACGCGAACACCCGCATGCAGCCCGCCTCGGCGACGGCGTCGTCGTTGTCGGGCAGCTTCTCGGTGTGCTCGCACCACAGCAGCGCGTCCGCGGGCTGATCGGCCCACAACGCGAGGTAGGCCATGCGCACGGACAGCGCGGGGTGCTGCTCGATGACGTAGCGGGGAAGCCGGGCGAACAGCGGCTCCAGCTGGTCGTCGAGCCGGTGGATGGCGTCGTGCGTGACGATCCGGTTGAGCAGGCTGCCGGCCAGGGGAAAGTCTCGGGCGGCGACCGCGTGGTCGAAAGCCACGGTGAGCTGGTCGTGGTGGGCGAACCAGTGGGCGGCCCGCAGCCGGCACGCGCTGGCCCGGTCGGGATCGGTGCGCGCCAGCTCGCCCTGCAGGAACTCCGCGAACAGCGGATGGAAGCGGTAGCGCTCCCCGTCGTCCAGGCCGAGCAGGAAGCCCCCCTCGCCCTCGAGCATCCGCAGCAGCGTGCCGCTGTCGCGTCGCGTTGTCACCGCCTGGCACACGTCGGCGGACAGCACCTCAAGGACGGACGCGTCGAGCAGGAAGTCGCGGACGCCGTCGGGCTGATGGCGCAGGACCTCGTGCAGAAGGAAATCCGCGATGTCGCGGCTGTGTCCCGTGAAGTCCCGCAAGAACGCGTCCGGGTCGCGGTGGGAAAGCAGAGCGCGGCTGGCCAGCTGGAGGCCGGCGATCCAGCCCTCGCACCGAGTGGCGAGCAGGCCCGCCTGCGGCTCGGTCAGGAAGCCGGCCGCTTCGCGGAGATAGGTGTGCGCTTCCTCCGCGGTGAACGCCAGGTCCATGACGTTCAGTTCATCGAGTTCACCGCGCAGGCGCAGCGTGTGCGCCCGGCGCAGAGGCGTCGATGTCCGGCTGGTCAGCATCAGGTGCACCGGCGGCGGTAGCACGTCGGCCAGGAAGTCGAGCACGAGGAGCACGTTCTCCCGGTGCAGAACGTGGACGTCCTCCAGGATCAGAACCGCCCGCCTCGGCACCTCGTCGAACGCGTCGCGCAGCCTGCGCAGGAAGACGTCCGGGAGCTCCCGGGCCGGATCGCGCCCCTCCTCGCGCAGCGCCGACTCCAGCGACGCGACCCGGTCCTCATCAACACCGAGGCGTTCGACGGCATCGATCAGATGCCGGGCGAAGCGCGACGGGTCGTCATCGCGCTCGCACAGGCTGACCACCGCGACGCAGCGCTCCCGTAGCCGGGGCGTGTCCAACCACTGTGACACGAGTGAGGTCTTGCCATACCCGGCAGGTGCCACGACCGCTGTGATCCTCGCGGACAGGGCCGCATCCAGGCGCCTGGTCAGCCGTGGACGCGGCAGCAGATACCGAGCTGTGCGGGCCGGTCGCACGCTGCCGTGGCGAACACCTTCGTCGTACATGGTCCTCACCTCAGTGATGGTGGAGCTGTCCTGGCCGGGCCCGGCGTAGGCAGTTGGCATTCAACACCGGGGCGCCGGCCGGAACAGGGGCCGCTCGGTTCGGCGGTGCGGCAGATCTCGCAACCGGGGTGTGTGTCCGCCCGGCGCCGGGTCAGATGTCCCCGGAGCGTGCGAGCTGCCGTGCATGGGCGATCGTCTGGTTCGGAGCGGACCCCATGGCCTTGCGCCGTGAGTTGGCGATGGCCACTTCCTCGGGGCTGTTGTGCTCGACGCCGGGGATCTCGGACAGCGCGGTGAACCCGAGCATCAGCTCACCGTCCTCGGCCGTGGTCACCATCTGCGCGATGAGTCCGCGCTGCCAGCCATCGATGAAATCCACCACCACAAGTCGCCCGCCATGGAAGGTGACGCGAGCGATGGACTCCTTGCCGTCCTCACGAACAGCACGCCGGGTCAACCGATCTCCCTGGTCCTCGATGATCTCGAAGATGTGTCCCGGCGGGACGAGTTCGGGGGACTTGGAGCTGTCGGCCCGCGCGCGCTGGACCAGGGCCGCATAGAGCTGCTCGGCGCTCAGCCTGGGCTCGTCGGGATCGCCATTGACCCGGGCCTCGGCCTTGATGGTGAACATGATCGCTCCTCGGTGTCCAAAGGAAGGGCACGCCGCCGGCCTGCTGGCTTCCAGAGTCGTGAGCGTAAGACGTTATGACCGGGGCGCGGCCGTCGCATCACGAGAGCGGGTGATAGATGGGCGGGCCGGCCGACGTTGCGAGGGGAATGCGAAAGGCCCGCCGTGTCGCGGGCGAGCCCGTGCTGTCCGCTTCAAGAGCCCGATCGACTACGGACACCAACACCGAACCGGTCTCACCGAGGAGCTGGCTGGGGAGCACGACAGGAACGATGGTCGCCCACAGCTGATGTCGTCCTTGTCCGCGTCCGAGGCCGGGGCTCGACGCGTATCTGGGGTCAGCTCGCGCTGGTCTGAGACTGCGCGGATCCGGCGGTCTCGGAGCTGTGCCCTGCTTGCCGGTCGACAGGGGCGCCGGCCTGGGCAAGAAGGTGCAGTGCGGCCTGTGAGCCTGAACCGGCCTCAGCGGTCGCCACGACGAGCCGCTGCCCACTCTCCTGCGGGATCGTCAGGGTCTGCAGATTGAGGTACATCTGGCCGACAAGAGGATGACGCATGCGATAGACCGCGATATCCCAGTTCCTGACCCGGTTCTCGGACCACATGGTGGCGAATTCCGTACTCTTCATGGCCAGTTCGCCGATCAGCGCGGCCAGCGTCGGATCGTCCGGATACTGGCCGGCAGCAAGCCGCAGCTTCCCCACCACCGCCCTGGCCTTCCTGGGCCAGTCCACGAACAGATCCCGGGTGTGAGCGTCCAGGAAGACCAACCGCGCCATGTTCGGGCGCCGGTCTGGCTGATCAGGGATGTGCGAGTCCAGATGTCCGGCGAACAAGGCGTGTCCCGTACGGTTCCAGGCCAGCACGTCGCTGCGGCGCCCCAGTACCACCGCGGGTGCGTCACCGAACGCTCCGAGCAGCTGCCTGGTCGCGTCATCCGCATGCTCGGGCGCCAGCCTGCGGCGCTTGCTGCCGCGACGCGTGGCGTGAGCCAGATCGTGCAGGTGAGCCTGCTCCACCTCATCCAGACCGAGGGCCCGGGCAAGAGCGTCCAGCACCTCCGGCGATGCGTTGAGCGACACCCCCTGCTCCAGCCGTGTGTAATAGGACAAGCTCACCCCCGCCAACTGGGCCAACTCATCCCGTCGCAGCCCGGGCACGCGCCGTCGTTCTCCGAAATCCGGCAGTCCCACATCCGCCGGTTGCAGCAGCGATCGGCGTATCTGCAAGAACTCCCCCAACCGCACTGTCTTGTTCATGCAGCCGAGTATGTATGACCCGGTGCCGTGCAGCCTGCCCCTGCCGGTGCTACGCAGACTGCACTCACGGCCCCGCTTCGTCGAGAGACGGCTTGGCCCCGTAGACGGTGTCGAACGGCGCGGCACCGTGGTATGCGAGCACCAGGGTCGGATGATCGTCCAGGAGGTGCCATGTCAGGTCTTCTCCATCGACCTGTTCGGCGCCGTGCCGGGACGCGAGATGTGGGAACGTGAGGTGTTGGGGTGTCGTAGGCCGGGCCCGGGGGCCGGCAGGTGTGTGGTGTTCCGGCCACGCATCGGTGGATTCCTCGGTCGCCGACTGTGGTTGGGGGGCATACCGACCGGTCTCGGTCGGGCAGGGCGGCGCTCCTTTACGGTGTCTGCCACTCCGCACTGTGGCCGGTTCCCCACTGCCGCCTGTCACCACGACCGTGACGCCGACGATGATCAGCAGGAGCCCGGGTACGGTCGCGAGGTCGATGTCCTGTCCCAGCAGCCACCAGGCGACGAGTGCGGCCACGGGGGTCTCCAGCAGGAGTACGACACTCATTGTCGTCGCCGAAATCCTGCCGAGGGCGAAGTTCAGCGAGCCCAGCCCCAGAAGTTGAGGGAGGATGAGCAGCCCGAGCAGCGACAGTCGTGTGGACTGGTCGAAGTCCGTGAGCGGGGTGTGGGTCAGCAGGCAGACGGCGAGGAGTTCCACCGCGCAGACGAGCGAACTGACCGTCGAATACAGCGGTGTGCTCACATCTGTGCGCGCCTTTTGGCTCAGCGCGGTGTACCCGGCCTGGGCCACGGCCCCGGCGAGGGCGAGCAGATCTCCCAGCAGTGCCGTACCGCCCGAGCGTATGTCGAGACCGCCGGCCGCGGCTGCTCCCACTACGGAGACCGCGAGACCGGCCCATGTCCGGCGAGACGTCCGGACGCCCTGCGCCGCGGCGACGAGGGCCTGCCAGACGGGCTGGGTGGCTACGAGTGCCGTGGACATGGCCACCGAGGTCAGCCTGGTGCTCGTCATGAAGGCCGCGAAGTGGAGGGACAGCGACGTGGCCGCGAGGAAGCCGAAGACCATGGGCCGCCACTGCTCCCGGCGCAGGATGCCGCGTTCACCGCGGACCACGCGCGCGAACTCGCCACGGCGTAGCACCAGGAGGAACGGCCCGAGTGTGGCGAAGCCCAGGGCATTGCGCCAGAAAGCCATGGCGAGCGGTGCGGCGGAGGCCGAGGCGGTGAGAGGAGCGGTGGCCGATATGGAGACAACGGTGACGACCATCGCCGCTACGCACAGTGGATCGATCCTGGACTTCACGCGGAGATGCCGCCGCCCGCGGTGACTCGGGCCGTGGCAGATGGCGGGTGCGCCGGTTCGTCACGCCGAAGTCCCGGCACTCGCCACCGCCCTCCCCACACCCACGACCTGACATCTGCCGACTGCGGTCGCCATCGGCAGGTCTGCGAGAGCTCTCCCGGCTCCAGTTCTCTGACCATGCGACAGAGTCTCCATGCCCCGCCGCCGTCCAGCCTGCCCCTGCCGGGGTCAGCCAACCGAGCTCCGACGCGGGAACGCGCCAGTGGGTACAGAGACCCTGGGCACCGGGGGCCGGACCGGTGCCCTCGTCGTCGGCGTAGGGCTGCCCGTCCGGGCAGCGGTGATGGCTGTGACCTGGACAACAGCAGTGTCTGCCGCCCCTCCATCCGGCAAGGAGCCGATGGCGAATGTGGCTCTGCCGCGCTCAGCGCCCGCCAGGGCGCCTCACGGTCCGGCCCACCGCACGCAGTTGCCGGTTCTTCCAGCCTGCCCCTGACGGGGGCAGGCTGGAAGCAGCCCACAGAGGCACACTCGGATCCACGAACAAGACGCACCACCGGCCCCTCACTCAAGGGAGCCGACCTGTGACATCGGAGGAGACAACATGTCTGCGCTGTACACCACTGAGGCCCTCTCGACCGGTGACGGCCGGAATGGAGAGGTCCGTTCCATTGACGGCGTACTCGACGAGGTGCTCGCGGTCCCGAAGGAGATGGGCGGCCCGGGCGGCGACAAGACCAACCCCGAGCAGTTGTTCGCCGCCGGGTACGCCGCGTGCTTCCACAACGGACTCCGGCTGATCGCCGCCCAGCAGAAGGTCCAGCTGAACGAGTCGACGGTCCAGTCCACAGTGAGCCTGCTCGCTCTGGACAACGGCGGGTTCACTCTGGCTGTCACGCTGACAGTGCACCTGCCCGGACTGGAGCAGGCCACCGCCGATCAGCTGGTCAAGACCACGCACGAGGTGTGCCCGTACTCCAACGCCACCCGGGGGAACATCGAAGTGACCCTCAAGGCAACAGTCTGAGGTTCACCCGAGATGCAGAGGGAGCTGACAGCGGGTCAGAAGGGCCTGTGAGGGAAACCTGACGATAAGTGCTCTGCGGAAATACCCGCCGGTGTTGCGGAAGCGTGCCGTGCGGACGTGGTAGATCGATTGCAGGGCCGTGTGACAACCCCGGCCGGGCCGGAAGGCACTGGTCTGCCAAGTGCCCAGGCCCATCTCCAACTTGTTGCCCTCGGAGACATGGCCCCTGACGGTGAGGTGCCTCTCCCGGTACTGGCCGTTCACGCACTCGACCTCGTCCGAGTCCTTCCACGACTCGTTCTCGCCGCCGTACTGGAGCCAGGCCGTCGTGCGCTCTGTGCCTGGGAGCAGTTCCCCACGACTTTCCCGTGGATCGTGGAGTCGCCGTCCCCTGGCCACTCGACACCGCCGCTGAACGACATCTCGGCTTCGGTCCGCTGCACGGTGAAGTAGACGTCCCGCTCGCCGGCGGCGGCCGGTGCGGCGGCCACCGTCGGCACGGTGCCCGCCACCGACTTCGCGGCCGCCGCGCAGACCAGTGCCGCCCTACCAAGTACGCGCATCTTCATGGAACGCCGCCGCCTTCCCGCGGGTGAGGTCCAGGCGGGCACCCCGGTACCACCGCATCGTCGTCGTGATCGCGGAGACGGGCTCGCCCTCGCAGGCCGCACTGATGCTCCTGGCCCAGGTCACCGACCGGGCCACGAGGCAGACCGGGCATGACGCCATGCCCACCCCATCCGCCGCCGTCCGCACCGGCACCGGCACGAACTGACAAACCTCCAGCGCGAGCTGGTCGACATCGCACCCGCGCAGGTGCGTCCAACAGGCGTGCCCTCAAGCGGTGCGCCTTCACCGAAGGAGCTGGACATGAACGACACCATCTACACCACCACCGCCACCTCGTGGGGCGGCCGGGACGGCAAGGTCGCCACCGAGGACGGCCGTCTAACGGCGTCGCTGTCCATGCCCAAGGCACTGGGCGGTGACAACGGCCCCGGCACCAACCCAGAGCAGCTGTTCGCTGCCGGCTATGCGGCCTGCTTCCACAGCGGCCTGCGACTGGTCGCGGGGGCGAAGAAGCTGGACGTGAGGGAATCGACGATCGTGGTGACCGTCTCCATGGTCGGCTCGCTCGCCGAGGGCAGGCTGGGCCTGGCGGCCCGAATCGAGGCCAAGCTGCCCGGCGTGGACCCCGAGGCCGCACGGGAGCTGCTCGAGGCAACCCATCAGGTGTGCCCGTACTCGAATGCCACGCGGGGCAACGTCCCGGTCGAACTGGTGCTGATCGGAGAGAACTGACGCCCACCCGATCAGACGCGCACCCGATCAGACGCGCACCCGATCAGACACCAAAACGAACAGTCGACATCAGCTGCAGAGAGCTTGGCGTGCACACCGGCATCGCGGAATCGAGCGATGCCGGTGGGCGGCCACGCCCCCGAAAATCCGTGGAGGAACCATGAAGAAGCTACTGGCAGCAGTGAGCGTCCTCGCCCTGGCCGCTGGAATCGGCACCCTCGGTTCGGTGCCGATGGCGGCCGCTGCAGCGCCCGGCGCCGCGGTCCGCTTCGCCGCGCACTTCGACTTCAGCCAGGGTCAGACGCCGGAGAACGTCACGCAGGAGCCCGACGGCGGCCTCGACGTGACGTTCTCGGTAGCCCGGCAGGTCGCCAGGGTCGGTACCAACGGTGCGACGCACATCCTGGCCACCATGCCGCTGCCCGCTGACGGCGGGGTCAACACGCCGGTCCTGCACTTCGCGGCCACCATGGGCATCGTCCGAGACCAGGACGGAACCCTGTACTTCCTGTATGCAGCCGGCAGCGCGGACCTGACGGGTGTGTGGCGGATGCATCCGCACGGGAAGCCGGAACGGATCGCCGCCCTGCCCGCCAACGGCCTGCCCAACGGAATGGCCCTGGACCGGCGAAGCGGTGTGCTCTACATCGCCGACAGTGTGCTCGGCACGATCTGGAGCGTTCCCACCGCCGGCGGTGCGGCGACCGCCTGGACGACCGCACCGCAGCTCGCGTTCTCCAGCATCGCGGGCGCCAACGGCCTGAAGATCCACAACCATGCGGTCTGGGCGTCCAACACCGACCAGGGCACCATCATGCGCATCCCCTTCCTGCCGGGCAACCACCCAGGGCCCGTTCAGATCCGGGCGAGCGGGCTGACCACCGTTGACGACTTCGCTTTCACCGGTGCCGGCGACGAGATCCTGGCTGCTCTCAACCACACCAACACGGTCGTGCGCATCGGTCCTGACGGCGCCCAGAGCACCGTCCTGACCGCCGCCGACGGCCTGGAGAACCCCACCTCGCTCCTGATACGCGGCGGCACCGTGTACGTGATGGACGCCGCCTACGTCACAGCCAAGAACCCGAACATCCTGGCCGCTCGCCGGCGCGACCTCCACTGACGAACCGGCAGCTCTCATCACCCAGATCCGGAGAGGGACAGTATGAGCACTAATTCCTTCACCCTCGGCCATGTCGAGGTGACACGTGTGGTGGAGTTCGAGGCCGCTACCCGTCCGCCAAACGCGATGTTCGCGGACCTCGGCCCGCAGGTGTGGGACGACAACCGCTCCTGGCTCTCTCCGGACTTCTGGGACCGGGACACGGGACTGCTGATGACCCGGATGCAGACCTTCGTGCTACGCAGCGAAGGCGTGACTATCCTGGTGGACACCGGAGTCGGCAACGACAAGTCCCGCCCACTTGCACCCCTGTTCGCTCACCGGAGCACCGACTTCCTGGACCGGCTGGCGGCAGTCGGCGTGGCTGCGCAGGACGTCGACGTGGTGGTCAACACCCACCTGCACGCCGACCACGTCGGCTGGAACACCCGCTTGGTGGACGGGCAATGGGTGCCGACATTCCCCAACGCCAGATACCTGATGCCGCGCGCCGACTACGACTTCTGGCAACCCGGCAACCCTCGTCCCTCGCGGACGCGGGCGGTCAACGAGAACGTCTTCGCGGACAGCGTCACGCCGGTGGTACGAGCGGGCCAAGCCGTGTTGTGGGAGGACCGCCACGACATCGACGGCGGTCTGCGGCTGGAGCACGCGCCCGGACACACCCCCGGATCCTCGGTGCTGACCCTGCGGTCGGGCACCGAGCACGCGGTCTTCGTCGGCGACGTCCTGCACAACCCGGTGCAGATCGTCGAGCCGGACGCCAACAGCTGCTTCTGCGAGGATCCGGCCGCGGCGCGGGCCTCCCGCCGGCGTGTCCTCGATCGGGCAGCCGACCAGGGTGCGCTGATCTTCCCCGCGCACCTGCGCGGCCGAAGCGCCATGTGGGTGCAGCGCGCCGGTTCGTCCTACACCATCCAGTCGTGGGCGCCGTTCGGGGAGCAGGCGTGAGTGCCGCACCGGTGGTCCGCATGACGGGCGGCCGCGTGTGCGGCTCAGTGCGCGCAGGCCTGCGAACCTTCACCGCCATCCCCTACGCCGCGCCCGTCACCGGTCCTGCCCGGTTCGCGGCCCCGACCCCGGCACCGCGCTGGGACGGGGTGCGGGACACGACCGTCCCCGGCAGCACCGCACCCTCACCGCGCCGTTCCGACTTCGGCGGCATGGACCTGTCGGCGGTACTGGGACCGGACTGGAGCCCGCCTCCCCCACCGGTACCGGAATCCAGCCCCGATTCCGGCTACCTGACAGTGACCGTCACCACCCCCGATGACCCCGGCGGCGGGCTTCCGGTCCTCGTCTTCGTCCACGGCGGGGGCCTGACCTCGGGAACGGGACAGGCGGCGCTCTACGACGGGTCGTCCTTCGCCCGCGACGGCGTCATCGTCGTCACCCTCAACTACCGCCTGGGGATCGCGGGCTGGCTCGACATCCCCGGCGCACCGGCCAACCGGGGACTGCTCGACGTCATCGCGGCGCTCGGCTGGGTGGCCGAGAACGCCCGGGCTTTCGGCGGCGACCCCGCCAAGGTGACCCTCGCGGGCCACTCCGCCGGGGCGGCGATCGTTGCCGCGTTGCTCGCCAACCCTGACGCCCGGCCGCTATTCACCCGAGCGATCAGCCAGAGCGGCAGCGGCATGACCGCGATCACCGCCGAGCAGGCCACAATAACCACCCGGGCGGTGGCCCAGGCCCTGAATCTGCGCCCGACGCCCGGGGAACTCGGCGCGATCGACGACCGCGTCCTGACGGAAACACTCAGCAGGATCGGCCCGGTCGCGGTCCCGCCGGCCGGCCCCCGCGACGTCTCGCTCGGCAACAGCCCCTTCAGATGCGTCATCGACGGGCAGACGCTGGAAGACCAGCCCGCAACTGCCGTAGGCGAAGGCCGCGGCGCCGACGTCGATCTACTGATCGGCACCAACCGGGAGGAAGCGAACCTCTACACCGTGCCATCCGGCGCAGACGTCACCATGACCGAAGCCCACCTCCTGGCCCTGGCCGCGCGGCGCTTCACCGATCCCCGAGAGCGGCTTGCCGCTTACCGAGCCGGCGAACCAGCGAGCAGCCCGGGCGAATTGGCCGGCCGAATCATCACCGACACGTTCGTACACGGCAGCCGACTCCTCACCGACGCCCACGCCCGCCACCAACGCGCCCGCACCTTCGCCTACGAGTTCGCCTGGCGCTCGGCCGCGTTCGACGGCATGCTCGGCGCCTGCCACTGCGTGGAACTGCCGTTCGTCTTCCACCGCACCGACATCCCCAGCCTCCACGGCGACACCGCGCTACTGGGCCCAGGCCGCCAACCCGACGGCCTTGCCGACCAAGTACACGGTGCCTGGCTCGACTTCATACGCCACGGCGACCCCGGCTGGGCCCCGTACGACTCCAGCACCCGAAGCGCCGCCCTCATCGACGAGCAGTGGAGCACGGTCAGCCTCCCCACCCCTCAATGAGGACATCCAGCCAACCCTTTTGGCATCAACGCGACCCCTGTCCCGCTCAATAACTCATCGCTGCAGGTCGTTGGCCTGTCGATCACTGGCCGCGCATCTGGGAGCACGCCGGGATGTTCGCGTCGCTGCTGTACAAGGTCACCCGGCAACTCCTCACCGTCCCGACCGTGCTCCTGCGCCGCGAGACTTCGAAGGAAGCAGAACTGCTGGTGCTGCGGCACGAGAATGCGGGTGCTGCGTCGCCAACTCCACGGCCGTGTCCGCTACGAGCCAGCCGACCGGCTATGGCTCGCGGCGCTGTCGCCCCTGATACCCCGGCGCCACTGGGCACAGGTCTTCCCCGTCACGCCGGGCACGCTGCTGACCTGGCACCGCAAGCTGATCGCCAAGAAGTGGGACCACAGCCACCGCCGAGGCAAGACCGGCAGGCCACCGACCCACAACGCGATCAAGAAGCTGGTGATGCGCCTGGCCCAGGAGAACCCCCACTGGAGCCATCGCCGGATCCAGGGTGACCTGGCCGGATTTGGCCACCCGATCGCAGCGTCCACCGTCTGGGAGATCCTCACCGCGGCAGGGTTCGACCCGGCCCCGCTGCGCAATGCCCCGCGTGGAAGCAGTTCCTCACCGCCCAGGCCAAAGGCAAGGCGTGATCGCATGCGATTTCATGCACCTGCACACCGCCCTTGGCCAACGCCTCTACGCCCTGGCGTTCCTCGAACACGCCACCCGCCCCATCTCCAGCACCTGGGCGGACCTTTTGCGCTCTCAAGCCGACGCACTTCTTGCGTGCGACTTCTTCGAGACGATCACCTTGTCCGGGACACGCTTGTACGTGCTCGCGGTCATCGAGCACTCAAGCCGCCGCATCCGGATCCTCGGCGCGACCCCACACCCGTCCGCCTCATGGGTCACACAAACCGCAAGGAACCTGGTCATGGACCTCGAAGACGCCGGTTGCTGGGCGCGATTCATGATCAGGAACCGGGACGGGAAGTTCCCCGAACTGTTCGGCACCATCCTCAAGGACGCGGGCATCGAGACCGTGCCCACCGGGGTGCGCGTGCCCCGCATGAACTCCATCATGGAGAGGTGGGTGCAAACCTGCCGACGCGAACTGCTGGACCGCACACTGATCTGGGACCAGCGCCACCTCCTCTACTCCCTACGTGAGTTTGAGAAGTTCTACAACGAGCACCGACCCCACCAAGGCATTGCGAATGCCCGCCCACTACACCCACTCCCCCAACCCCTCACCGACCCCGAGCAGATCACTCGCCTCCACATACGCAGACACGACCGACTCGGCGGCCTCCCCCACGAGTACAAACACACCGCATGACCAGAGCGGATGAGCTATTCGGCAAGGGCAGCGTCGATCCCGCTGGCAGCATCTACCGGTACACCAACAACGACGCCAGCGGCGTCAACCCGTGGATCAAGATCCCCGGCACCGCCTCCGACATCGCCGCCGGTGCCGACGGCACCGTGTGGCACATCAACAGTGGCAACGAGATCTACCGCTACACCGGCGACCAGCCGAGCTGATCCCCGACCACACCAGCACTGCGGCCCCGACTTGGAACAGACCGGGGCCGCACCCCTGCCTGCGGATAGCACTGTTTCTCCCCGCCGGACCTGCCCGGGCAGTCGCCGAACGTGTGTGCGCCGGTGCCCCACTGCCCTTCCAGACTGCCGAGTCGCGGCCGGTCAAACTTCAACGGCAGGGAACTACCGGTCGTCAAACTTCAGTGGCAGACGGTCAAGGTTCAGTGGCACCGGACAGTCGCGAGAGGTGTCCGTTGCCAATGAATCCAGGCCGTTTGTCACCGAACCCAGTCGTTGCGGCGGAGGCGAGCGGCCCGCCGGCCACATCGTCGCGGAGGATGACTGTGCTTCCGCCGTCTGCACGATCACGCCGCGCAGGTCTCGTACCGGCGGCTCATACAAGTGCGCCGCGCAGGCTGACGTAGAGCGTCGGGGGGTGTCTGAGGATAAGTCACATGAGCTTTCACCCGTCCTCCTCTCCCGTCACATCCGCAGCGGCACCTCCCCGTTGGGCGGTCTGGGCCGCGCACCTGACCGCGCTGGTAGTCCTGCCCAGCGGTCTGTGGCGCGTCGCCATGGTGCTCGGATACCCCGCCGGTTACACAGAGGCGGGATTTGGGCCCTTCGAGACGCTCGGATCCAAGGCATGGATGCTGACGCTCAGCGTGCTCTGCGAGCTGGTCGCCTTCCTGACGATCGGCCTGGTACGGCCCTGGGGCGAGGTCATCCCGCGCTGGATGCCACTGGTCGGAGCGCGCAGGGTTCGCCCCATGGCCGTTGTCGTCCCTGCTTCCCTGGGCGCAATTGCTCTGACCGCGCTCTGGGCCAACGTCCCCTGGTGGTGGACATATCCGCATGAGGACATGACACCCACGGGACACCTGCTCGTCGGCATTCTCTACCAGCCGATGGTCCTCTGGGGCCCGCTGACCGCAGCCGTCACGATCTCCTACTACCACCGCCATCGCACCGCACAGCGCCGGGGATCGACCGACTGAGGGCCCCGACACCAGGCGGGCGGCTGGAATCGGTGACAAACGGGCTGGGTTCATTGGCAACGGACAAGAGGGGCTTCGGCCGCCTGGAGGAGCGGTGTCTGGTTTCGATCTGTGTCTCATCGACAACGGGGCATAACTGTGATTCCTCTTGCTTGTCATGCAGGGAGTTAGTCAACCGAAGGGGCGACAGATGTCCTGGTTCGAAAGGTTCGGAGAACTCGACCTGTGCTACACAATTGATCACGACTACCGGAATGGTTTCTTCTGGTCGTCTTACCAGGTCCCGAATTGGGGCGGGAAGCCGCCGAAGCCGCGGCCGAACGGTGAGGTCAGTGTCTGGCTGTCCTCAGCAGCAGGTAATGCCAATTTTCGGCCGCTGGGGTCCTACGCACGCCATTACGGGTCGGCCCAAGACGCGGGTGACGACGTCGACTTCAGGCGCTTCGGGCGGGTGGCGCAGTTGATGATCGCTCCGGTCTCCGGGCAGTCGGGGGTGGTGGCCTCTCCGGTGGACTACCGGCGGTTGTGGCACGACAGCAATACCGGAGCGCACCTCTACGGGTCGGTGTGGCGGCCGATCCCGCCGCAGGGGTACGTAGCTCTAGGGGACGTATGGATGTCGGGCTGGGACGTCAAACCGCCGCTGAACGCGATCTGGTGCGTGAAGCAGACCGCCGTCGGGGGACACACCTACGTGCGCCGGGCGGAGCTGAGGGAGCGGGTCTGGAGCGACCAGGGGACCGGCGGCAATGCCGGGGATGTGGCCGTGTGGCGGGTCGAAGTCCCCCCGATCTCGGAGGACCCCTCCGAGCGGCTGCTCCTCGCCCCCAACACGGTCACCACCGTCACGCACTACAGCACTCCGGCGCCGACGGACACGACCTGGATCCTGGACGTGCCGGCCGGCGTCGAGAAGCGGCCGGAGCCGGAGGCACCGCCCCTGACCTCCTACCAGGAGCCGTCCAACCCGCAGCCGGTCACCGACCGGATCGTGCGCGTTCCGTTCACGGGCGTCAACGACGAGGGACGCGACCTGCAATGGAAGGTCCTCAACAGCCCGTTCTACCGGCTGCACCGCCGCGTCGGCTACAACCGGGCGATCTTCACGAACAACCAGCACGGCACTCAGGACGCGCGCGCCTCGGAACAGGTGGTCACCGGCGTCGTCCAGAGTGAGAGCGAGGCGTGGACGACGCTGACCCGCATCGTCGTCTCCGCCTCGGCCGGCATCGCGTTCAAGGGCCTCTCGGTGGGCGCGGACGTCAACATCACCCGTGAGACCGGCTACGAGAAGCGCACCTCGCTCACCGAGTTCACCGAGAGCACGAGGACGCAGGAGATGGTCACCCCGCCGCGGGCTTCGGGGGTCCTGTGGGTCAAGTCCCACGAACTCCAGTTGTACCGGGCCGACGGCAGCGCGGTGGCCGAGGGCCTGTCATTTCAGTTCCCGTCCTACGCCATCGCCAACTACCCACCCAACGCCGTCGGCCAGCACATCGAGCCCGCCGCACCGGCCGAGCCGGAGTTCCAGCAGGCACCCGACCTCGACGGGGAGAAAGGCGGCGGCATCCCCGGCTTCGACGCCGAGGAGCTGACGAAGAAGCTGGAGCTGGCCAAGCAGGAGATGTCCGAACAGCCTTAGCGATTCCAGTGCCCGCGCCGACCGCCGCTGCCCAACGCGAGCGAGGGCCGACGCGGGCCATCATCGCTTCCGGCTCGGCGCGTTACCGGCTTCCCGGTCGTGCGGCTATCGCTCACCCGTACTGTGGGTGCCGATAAATCATCCGGCCTGGTCACGCGGCATGTTGGTACTCGTGGAGGGTTCCGCCCAGTCGGTCTCGTCGACGGACCTCCAGACGCCTGATCTGTGCTGGTTCGTTGATCGGTTCGAGTAGCGCGCGGAGTGGCGCAGCTTGCTTCAGAGCTCGGTGCGGCCGGTGCTCGTTGTAAAAGGTCTCGAACTCGCGCAACGCGTGGAGAAGGTGGCTCTGGTTCCACCGCGGTATCCGGATGCCAGTGGTCACGACGTTCAGGCCGGTGTCGGTCATCAGGGCGTCGAAGGCGGCCGTGAACTTCGAGTCGCGGTCCCGGATCAAGAATCTGGCCTTGTTGCCCGCGTCCTCGAGGCCCACGAGCAGGTTGCGTCCGAGCTGCACGATCCACTCCGAGGTGGGGTGTGCGGTGGCGCCGAGGATCTGGATGCGCCGAGTGCTGTGCTCGATGACGGCGAAGACGTACAGGCGCGCGCCGGTCAGGGTGCGGGTCTCGAAGAGGTCGCAGGCGAGCAGGGCTTCGGCCTGGCTGCGCAGGAAGTCGGCCCAGGTGGTGCTGTGCCGATCGGGTGCGGGTGGGATGCCGTGTTCTTTGAGAATCTCCCAGACGGTGGAGGCGGCGACCTTGATGCCGAGGGCGGCGAGTTCGCCGTGGATCCGGCGATACCCCCACGAGGCGTTCTCACTGGCCAGGCGCAGGACAAGGGCGCGGATCGACCGGACCGTGGGCGGGCGTCCACGGCGCTTGGGCACGCAGGTTGCGGCATGGCGCCGCTTGAGCAGGTCGCGGTGCCAGCGCAGGATCGTGTCCGGGCGGACCACGAGCAGAAGGTGCCGCAGCTTGTCCATCGGGAGGTGGTGAAGCAGGCCGGCAAGGACAGCACGGTCGGTGTCGGTGAACCTGGGCTTGCCGACTTGGCGTTGCAGGACCAGCAGTTGGTGCCGCAGAGCCAGGATCTCGATGTCCTTCTCGCGGCCGCTCATCGGCAGCAGGCGTAGTAGGGCGAAGGCATTGGTTGCGGCGAGGTAGGCCAGGCGCAGCAGCACGACAGATCATCATGCCGCTGATGCCCAGTGCGGCGAAGGCTCTTACGCAATCAGTAGGCAGGGCCGAAAAGCGACGATCAAGGTCGCGACCTGGACGGATGACTTATCGGCACCCGCAGAGACGAAGTAACACGAATGCCCATCCTGCCGCGACCGCCCTGCAAGCGCCTGAACTGGGCGGATGACATTCTCGGCAGGCGCAGCCCCGGGGTCGGCCGCCGCTGCGCGCGGGGTTTCGATCGGGATCTGATCCGTGGGCGCTACCGCAGTTGGTCGCGGCGGCGGGCCAGGTAGGCGGTCTCGGCGGTGTTGCCTGCAAGTTCGATGGCCTTGTCGTAGGCCGCGCGTGACTGCTGGCTTTGGCCCAGCCTGCGCAGCAGGTCGGCGCGGGTGGCGTGGTAGGCGTGATAGCCGGCCAGCTTGTCCTGGAGACGGTCGACTGCTGCCAGTGCCACCTGCGGGCCGTCGAGTTCGGCGACCGCGATGGCCCGGTTGAGGGCGATGATCGGTGAGGGGTCGAGGCGTACGAGTTGGTCGTAGAGCGCGAGGACCTGCGACCAGTCGGTGTCGCGCATGTCGCGGGCGGAGGTGTGCACGGCGTTGATCGCGGCGAGGATCTGGTAGCGGCCTGGAGCCACCCCGGCGGCGGCAGCGGCTAGGCGCTCGCGCACCAGCCGGTGGCCTTCGGCGATCAGCGCCGCGTCCCAGGCCCCACGGTCCTGCTCGGCGAGCGTGACCAGTTCGCCGCCGGCCGAGACACGGGCGGTGCGGCGGGCCTCGGTGAGCAGCATCAGCGCCAGCAGCCCGGCCACCTCGCCGTCGGCCGGTAGGAGGGCACGGATCAGGCGGGTGAGCCGGATCGCTTCGGCGGTCAGGTCGTGCCGTAGAGGATCGGTGTCGGGGCCGGTCGCCAGGTAGCCCTCGTTGAACACGAGGTACAGGACGGCGAGCACGCCGGAGACTCGCGTCGGCAGATCCTCGGCGGACGGCACGCGGTAGGGGATGCGAGCCGCCTTGATCTTGGCCTTCGCGCGGGTGATCCGCCGCTCCAAGGCGGTCTCCCGCACCAGGAAGGCGCGGGCGATCTCGGGCACGGTCAGACCGCCGACCATGCGCAGCGTCAGCGCCACGCGGGTCTGCATCGCCAGCGCCGGGTGACAGCAGGTGAAGATCAGCCGGAGCCGGTCGTCGTCGATAGCGCCGACAGGCTCGGGCGGGTCGTCGTCGTACACCATCTGAGCCTCCTTGTGCTTGTCGTCGCGCTTGTTCTCGCGCCGGATCCGGTCGATGGCCTTGCGGTTGGCGGTGGTGGTCAGCCAGGCGCCGGGGTTGGGCGGTACGCCGTCGGCCGGCCACCGCTGTACAGCGGTCGCGAACGCCTCGGCGGCCGCCTCCTCGGCGATGTCGAGGTCACCGAAGCGCCTGGTCAGGGAGGCGACCACCCGGGCCCACTCCTCGTGGTGGGCCCGAGTGATCGCCGCCTCGACTTCGCTCACTGGAACGGCCGCACCTCGATCTTCCGATCGCAGACCTTCGACGCCTCGGCGGCGAGCTTGAGCGCCACATCCAGATCGGGGGCCTCCCACACCCAGACGCCGGCGAGGTACTCCTTCGACTCCACGAAAGGCCCGTCGCTGAACACCGCCTGTTCGCCCCGGTTGTCGATGACCGTGGCCGCGTCGGTGTCCGCGAGTCCGCCCGCGAAAACCCAGTAGCCCTCGGCGATAAGTCGTTCGTTGAACGCGCCGATGGCAGGCCGCCTGTCCGCGCTGCCGGGATTGCTCTTGTCATCGATCACGGAAACCAGGTACTGCATCTGAAGATCATCTCCTGTGGTGTCAAGACAGCGTGGTTCGGTGGTCAGGGACTTCAAGCCGTTGGCGCATACTGCGGGCGCCCGGCCGGCCGGTATACCTGGATCGTCACGCCCTTCGAGTCGACTCGCGACTCGACCAGGTCGAGTGCAAGATCCGGGCCGGTCTCCGGGAACAGTCTCGCGCCCTGGCCGAGGATCACCGGGATCACGATCAGAGTCATCTCGTCGACCAGATCGTTCTCCAGCAGCCACCGGGTCAGGGCGCCACTGCCGTGCACCTGCAGCTCGCCCTCGGGCTTGGCCTTCAGCTCACTGATGGCCGCCGCGAGGTCACCGCGGAGCACGGTCGTGTCCTCCCAACGGGGCGCGGTGAGCGTGGTCGAGGCAACGTACTTGGGGGCCTCTTTCAAGGCCACGCCGATGGGATGTGCGCGCATCTGGTCGATTGATCCCCAGGAGCCGGCGAACAGCTCGTAGGTGCGCCGGCCGAACAGGAACGCCTCTGCGCGCTGGTAGGTCTGCGTGATGAACGTCCTGGTCTCGTCATCGCTCTTCCCCCGGGCCCATCCGCCGCGCTCGAATCCGTTCCTGCGGTCATCCGACGCGGCGCCGTTTCCCTGCATCACTCCATCGATGGTGACCTGAGTCATGGTCGTCAGCTTCATGATCGCGGTTCCTTTGCCTTGGCGCCGCCGCTTGTGGGCGGCCTCACCCCTGCTACGAACACCACCGCCCCGATCCGACACCGCCTCCCGGATTTCCTTGAAGATTTTTCCGGGACGCCGGTCGTCAGCGATCCGACAGCACGACAGTGTCGCGGCAACCGCGCTCCACTTCCTCAAGCGCGCCCAGTGCGGACAAGCTCGTGGACCAGATCGATCGCGAAGATCCTGACCAGTGGTGGCGGGCGTCGAACGGCTCGGGCACGAGGGCAACCTCGTCGGTGGCGTGGGCGTGGCGGAGTTGGTGGATGTCGATCTCGACACCGGCCTGCTCGCAGTAGCCGATGCAGCGGTGGTGGGCGGCGTCGTAGGAAAGGTGCCCTCCACCGGTGGTGCTTCCGTTGATGCTGGGACGGAACAGCGCGCCGGAGGTGTAGCTGGTACGGGCACGTCGACCTCGGGGAGACCCCTACCGCCAGCGCGGTCCGGGAGATCGCCGAGGAACTGGCGTCCGGCTCGACCCGGCCGCGCTGGAGCCGGGCGGGACGATGTTCCACCTGTCGCTGGAGCCGCGGGTGGACCTCTTCTTCCTCGCCCGCACTCCGCAGATTCGCGAACCGCACAAGTGCACCGAACTGATGTGGGCCGACCCCGACAGCCTGCCCGGCGACGCCCTGGACTTCATCGGCACCGCGATCACCGGCGCCCGGACCGGGTGACAATTCCAGGAGTACGGCTGGCAGCCGATCGCCGTGTAGCCGCTACACGGCCACGGCGTCCAGGTCCAGCCGCTTGGTCATGTCGAGCTGGAACCGCCCGTCGGGGTTGACGTGCGTCCAGAACAGGGCGCTCAAGGCTCGCCGGTCCTCGGCCGTGAGTCGCTTGGCCCACACCGGATCGTGTGCCTCTCGAAAATGCGATTCGTGCTGTGACCTGGCTTGATGTCGTTCGGTCAGGCGGCGCGCTGGTACTCGTTGATTAGGCCTCCGAGGACGGATTGTTGTCGAATCCTGCGAGTTTGGAGGTCGGTGACGGTGGCTGGGGTGGGTGGTTGTTCGCTGTCCGGGGGTAGTTGCTGTCGGGATTGGTGGGGGCGGTGCCCGTTGTAGTGGCGGACGTACTCGGTCAGCGTTGCCACGGCATGGGCTTAGTTGTAGATCAGCATGCGGTCAAGGGTTTCGCGGCGGAGGGTGCCCACGACTCTCTCGCAGATCGCGTTCGATCTCGGTGCCCGCGGCGGGCTGAGAAGGATCTCCACATCGTCGGCCTCGAAGACGGCGTCGAAGGCGTCGGTGTACTTTGCGCCTGCCGAAAACCTCATCCATGCAGTTCAAGCGGCATGGTGGTACTCGTGGATGACTCCGCTGAGGCGGTCTCTCCGGCTTATGTTCATGTGGGTGGCCTGTCCGGAGTCGAGCGGTTCGGGGACGGCGCGCAGTGGTGCTGCTCGGTTCATCGCTGGGTGGGGCCGGTGGGCGTTGTGATGCAGCTCGAACTGACGGAGGGCGTGGCGCAGGTGGCGCTCGTTCCAGATCAAGGTGCGGTCCAGGAGCTCGTGGCGACAGGTCTGAACCCAGCGCTCCATGATGGCGTTCATGCGCGGCATCCGGACACCGGTGAGCACGACCTGGATGCCCGCGTCTGCCAGGATCTGGTCGAAGTGCGCGGGGAACTTCGCGTCCCGATCCCGGATCAGGTACGTGACGGTGACTTGGGCGTCCTCCAGGTCCATGACCAAATTCCGAGCAGCCTGGGCGACCCAGTTCGCATTCGGATGTGTGGTGGTGCCGAGGATCCGGATGCGGGGGGTGGCGTGCTCGATGGCCGCGAGGATGTACTGGCGTTGGCCGGTCAGGGTGACGGTCTCGATGAAGTCGCAGGCCAGGAGGGCGTCGGTCTGGGAGCGCAGGAAGCCAGCCCACGTGGTGGCGGCCCGGTCGGGCGCGGGGTTGATGCCCTCGGTTTTGAGGATCTCCCAGACGGTGGACGCGGCGACCTTGATGCCGAGGGTGGCGAGTTCACCGTGCACCCTGCGGTAGCCCCACGACGGGTTCTCCCGGACCAGGCGCAGGATAAGGATGCGGATCGAGCGCACGGTGGGCGGACGGCCTGACCGTTTTGGCCTGCAGGTACGGGCGTGGTGCTGCTTGATGATGTCCCGGTGCCATCGCAGCACGGTGTCGGGCTGGACCAGCAATCGAAGCCGGCGCAGGACCTGGCGTGGCAGTGGTACCAGCAGAGCGGCGAGGAAGGCCCGGTCTTCCGAGGCGAACTTCACCCGTTCCGTACCGAGTTGCCGCTCAAGGACCGTGATCTGGTGACGCAGAGCGAGAATCTCCGCGTCCTTGTCGTGGTCGCTCATCGATAGCAACCGCAGCGCGGCAAACGGGTTGGTGACGGTCAGGTAGGCGAGGCGAAGCAACACGAGTGCTCATCCTGCCGCAGCACCGAACAAGCACCTGAGCTGCACGGATGACATTCTCGGCAGGCGCCCAGCCGGCGGCTTCGGTCGCTGCCGCTCGGGCTCAGCGCGGCTGACCGCAGCAACGCGGCCACGGCACCGACCGCGTCGCCTCTCTGCATGCTTTGTTGGGCGACATCGGCAAGCAGCGCGGCCACCCGCGCATCGGGCTCGATGGCCGCCTCCGCGAGATGCCACGCCCGGCGCTCGTGCTGATCCGCCAGCAGCTGCGCCAAAGCCCTGTGAGCCGACCGGAGTTCGCTGCTGGTCGACTGTTTCAGCACCACGGAGCGGATCAGCGGATGCGCGAAGGCGATGCGCCCCGCTTCCTCGTCCAAGCAGACAAGCCCGGCCTGCTCGGCAGGAGCGAGATCGCTGTAGCAGGGGCGGCCGGGACTCGTGGTCCGCAGAACACGCAGATCGCCGGTACCGTCCGGGGCCGCCCGCGCCAGGAGATGACGGGCCGTAGCAGGCAGCTCGCCCACCCGAGACGCGAGCAGAGTCCGGATCGATCGCGCGGGCGCCACCACAGCGGCCATCCCGTGGGCGGAGTGCACGCCGCTCGCCTCGCCCCCCAACTCCAGCAGCGCCAGCGGGTTGCCCTGCGCCTCCGCCACCAGCCGCGCACGGACCCGGGACGCCAAAGTCGGGAACCGGTCACACAGCAAGTCCGCCGTCGCCTCGTCATCGAGCAGCCGCACCTTGTGCGCAGGGATCCTGGAACGTCCGGAGCAACTGCCGCTCGGACGCGACGCCACAATGAGACCGAGCGGTTCGCCGGTGAACCGCTGAGAGACGAGTTCCAGGACCGCGGCGCTCGGCAGGTCAAACCAGTGCACATCGTCCACGAACACCAGCAGCGGCCGGCGCGCTGCGGCTCGGCGCAGCAGAGCGAGTACAGCCTCGGAGACCTCGGTCAGGTCCGGGGCTGGACTTGCACCGAGCCCGAGGGCCGCTGACAGCACGGTGCGGTGTCGGGGGATGAGGAGCCCGAACTCGCCGTCGAGCGGAAGAAGGATCTGATGGAGACCGGCATAAGTGACATCGGCTTCGAATTCCACACCGGCCCCACGCAGAACCTGCGTTCCCGCGGCCCTGGCAGCCTCCGCTGCACAGTCCAGGAGGACGGTCTTGCCCACCCCGGGTTCACCAGTGAGCAGAAGCGCTCCTCCGCCCTTCCCGATCGCGGACTCGACCAGGAAGGAATTGATGAGAGCCACATCTTCGCTCCGCCCGACCAGACCACCGGCCTCAACTCCGCGCGGACACCCAGGGTTGCTTGCCATGCGTCCCCCGGAACCAGATCAGAGTCGGACAAATACATGTTTAGGGCCAGCCCGACCCTGGGCTGCACGCGTGTCGCGGGCACCAGCGCCGTCAGTGCGCGTTCGCGGTTGCCGGTCGGACGCGGGCGGCGAGCAGGGCCAGGCAGTTGCTCCACAGCGTCTCCAGGCGCTGGGGATTGTTGTAGAGCTTGGCGAACAGCACCTGGCCCTCCAACTGCGCGACCACTGAGCGGGCCGCCTCGTGGGTGTCAGCGACGGAGGCATCGCCCTGCTGCTGCGCCTCGGAGATGACCTGGTCAACCATTTCGACCTGCCTGTCGAAGATCTGTTGCAGGCGCTCGCGGATCAGTTCCGTCTGGTTGCTCAGCTCCAGGCTCAGGTTGCCGAACAAGCAGCCGGACACCGTGCCGCAGCTCTGCTGCCCGGCCCGCTGGCCGGCCTCAGTCTCCTCGAACAGTTGCCGCAGGCGCTGCAAGGGCTGCGTGTCACTGCGCATGATGCGTTCCCACTCAACCCGCTGAACGGCCCAGTGTTCGTCTATCACGGCCAGCGCGAGCAATTCCTTCGACTCGAAGAAGTAGTAGAAGCTGCCCTTCGGCACACCCGCGGCCTTGCAGATCTCGGCCACGCCCAATGCCGAGTAGCCGCGCAGCTCGATGAGTGACTGTGCGGCGTTCAGGATCTTCTCCCTGGCGTCACTGGTTCGTCCCATCTTGCCAGTCTACGACCGGTCGTCTATGTTTTAGTAGACCGGTCGGCTAGTCACTTTGAGGACGGCATGGACGCCATGAGTGAGACAACTCAGCAGCTGGACTCGGTGGATCAGATCGTGGAGCGCTGGACAGCCGCGTTCAACAGCCATAACCCGGGGGACATGGCCGCCCTGTTCGCGCCGGACGCCCTCTTCCAGGGCTTCGGGCCCGAGCCGCTGGTCGGCCGCGAGGCGGTGGCAGCCTACTACCAGGCTGTTCCCGACCACCGTCGCGCCGTGGACGTCAGTGTGCTCCATGCATACGCGATCGGCCGCGACGTTGCCGGCGGATTCGTGGCTGTCACCTTCCGCGATCCGTCGGACTGGAAGGCCAGGGTCTACCTCTCCCTGGTTCTGCAACGCGTAAGTGGCGACTGGGAAATCCGGCAGTACCACGTCTCCCGGGTCGGCGACGAGCACTGAGACCGTGGGCAAGAATGTCTGACGCCACCGAAGAGGCGACTGATCAGCGACCACCCGACGGAGAAGCCGCCGTGACCGAGCCTGCTGCGCGCACGTCACCGGGAAACTGGCCGACCCCCCTGGAGCTGGCCCCACGCCTGGCGGTCAGGCTCGGCTTGCGGGAGGGCGACCTGTGGATCAAGCGGGACGACCTGATCGGACTGGGAGCGGGCGGGAACAAGGTACGCAAGCTTCAGTACACGGTCGGCGCCGCGATGGCCGCCGGAACCGACACCCTGGTCACCGTCGGGGCCCCGCAGTCCAACCATGCCAGGCTGACCGCCGCGGCCGGGGCGAAGCTCGGCCTTGACATCGTGCTCGTTTTCCCCGGGAAGCCCGGCACCTCCCGCTCGGGAAATCTGACTCTCGACGCTCATTTCGGTGCCCAGGTCCACTGGGCTGGCGACGTCGACCCGCAGCAATTCATCGAGACCGCGCAGGGGCTTGTTGACCTGCTGTGGCGTCGGGGTGCGCGTCCGGCGTTGATCCCGTTCGGGGGTTCTGACGCCGTGGGCGCTCGGGGCTACGAGCAGGCAGGCCAGGAGTTGCTGTCCCAGCTTCCCTCGGTCGACACGGCCGTCGTCGCGCTGGGCTCGGGGGGCACCATGGCCGGGCTGGTCGCCGCGCTGGGCGCCGAGCGCGTGCTGGGCATCGACACCGGGGCCATGGACCAACCCGCGGCAGCCGTCGCCGCGATGGCCGGTGAGCTGACCGCCCCCACAGGACTGGGCCAGCTCCGCATTCGCGCCGACCAGGTCGGCCCCGGTTATGGCCGACTCACCGATTCCACCGCGGCCGCGCTCGAACTCGCCGCCCGCACCGAGGGCATCGCACTCGACCCCGTCTACACCGGGCGAGCCATGGCTGGACTCGTTGCCGCGGTCAGGGACGGCACCATCGCTCCCGGGCAGACGACCGTGTTCTGGCACACCGGCGGACTCGCCGGACTCTTCGGCCACGCCGAGACCGTCGACCCCTCGACAGCGCCCTGACCCTGTTCCCGGCATAGGCGAAGACGGCTCTGCGGTTCCTTCGTTGCTCGGAACTGCCATACGGCTAGCCGAAGATCGGGCCAACCGTGCGGGTCCGCTTGATCTCGTAGAAGCCGGGCGTGGAGGCGACGGCGAGGGTTCCGTCCCAGAGGCGAGCAGCCTGTTCGCCGGTGGGGGTGGGGGTGACCACGGGCCCGAAGAAGGCGATCTTGTCGGCGTCGGGGTCCGGTCCCGGGACGGCGATGATGGGACTGCCGACCTCCTGGCCGACCAGGGTGATGCCCTCCTGGTGGGACCGGCGCAGAGCCGTGTCGTAGGTCTGGGTGTCGCCGGCCTCGGCGAGGTGCTCGGGCAGTCCCGCCTCGCGCAGGGCAGCCTCGATGGTGGCCCGGGTCTTGGGCAGCCCCTGCGGGTGGTAGCGGGAGCCGAGCGCGGTGTAGAGCGGCTCCAGGACACCGGGGCCGAATGCCTCCTGCGCGGCGACCAGGACCCGGACCGGTGCCCATGCCTGGCCCATCAGTTCACGGTTGTGCGGCGGAAGCTGGTCTAGGCGCGCCTCGTTCAGGACGGCCAGACTCATGACGTGCCAGGTCACCTGGACCGGGCGGGTCTTTTGGACCTCCAGCATCCAGCGGGAGGTCAGCCAGGTCCATGGGCAGACAGGGTCGAACCAGAAGTCGACGGCGGTGGGAGTGCGGGAGTTGCTCATCACGGGTCTCCAAACAATGGCCGCGGCCGGTGCGCGCGGCGGGCGGGTCAGGTGCCCGCGGGGTAGCTGGTCGATGCGGTCAGGTCGGCCCAGGCCGCGATGTCGTCGTTCAGGCGCTGCCGTCCCTGCTCGATCAAGTTCAGGGCGTCGGCGCCAAGGACCAGGTGGACCGGGGGTTTCTCCGCGTCGAGCACGGCGAGCAGCGCCTTGGCGGCGCGAACGGGATCCCCTGGTTGGTTGCCGTCCTTGGCCTGGCGACCGGCGCGAATCGGGTCGAAAACGCTGTCGTAGTCGGGGATGGTCCGTGGCACCCGGGTCATCGAGCGGCCGGCCCAGTCGGTGCGGAACGCCCCCAGAGCAAGGGAGGTCACGTGGATGCCGAGGTGGGCGACCTCCTGGGCCAGGGACCCGGCGATGGCCTCGACCGCGGACTTGCTGGCGCCGTAGAAGGCGACCCCGGGCAGCGCGGTCAGCCCGGCCATGGAGGACACGGTGACGATGTGTCCGGTGCGACGGCGCCGCATGGACGGCAGGACCGCCTTGATCGCGGCGACGGTCCCGTACACGTTGACGTCGAACTGGCGCCGCAGTTCGTCCATGGACGACTCCTCGACGGTGCCCTCGACGCCGTATCCCGCGTTGCTGATCAGCACGTCCACGGGGCCGATGCTCTCCTCGACGTGCTCGACCGCCCTGGAGACGGCCGCATCGTCGGTGACCTCCAGCAGCAGACCGGTAGCGCGGCCCGGCGCGAGAGCCTCGAAATCGGTGATCTGGTCCTGTTTGCGGACGGTGCCGGCGACCAGGTGCCCGGCGGCCAGGGCTTCCTCGGCGAACGCACGGCCCAAGCCGCTGCTGACACCGGTGATCAGGAATGTCTTGCTCATCGGGAACTCCTTGGTGGTTACTGCGTCCTGGCCGCCGGTGCGGCGGGCAGCCGACTGGTCAGTGGCCGGCGCTCTGTCCGCCGTCGACGTGGAGGATCTCGCCGGTGACGAAGGAAGCGCCCTCGAGGTAGACCACTGCCTCGACCACGTCGTCGACCTCGCCCATCCGTCCGAGCGGATGCATCGCGGCCAGCGCCGAGTAGGAGGACTCGGGGTGCATCGGGGTCTTGACGATCCCGAGGGCGACCGCATTGCTGCGGATGCCGCGGCCGGCGTACTCGATGGCCAGCGACTTGGTCGCGGACTGCAATCCGCCCTTGGTCAGCGAGGCCAGCACGGAGGGGACATCCGAACTGGCGTGGTCGACCAGGCTGGTGGTGACCTGGACGACGTGGCCGCCGCCCTGGCTGAGCATCTGCTCCAGGGCGAGTTGGGTGATGCGGAAGAAGCCGGTCAGGTTGACGCCGGTCACCGACTCGTAGTCCGCTGGCGTGTACTCGGTGAACGGCTTGGCGATGAACACTCCGGCGTTGTTGACCAGGGTGTCGATCCGGCCGAACCTCTCCAGGCCCGCCGCGATCACACGCTCGGCGGTGGCCTGGTCGGCGATGTCCCCCTGGATGGTGAGCACGTCCGGATCGCCAGAGGGTGCGATGGTGCGCGAGGTCGCGACGACGGCGTAGCCCAGCTTCCGGTAGGCCGCGACCAGCCCCGCGCCGATGCCCTGCGATGCGCCGGTGATGACAGCGACCTTCTGTACGGCAGCACTCATGATGGCCTTCTTGATCGAGAGGGATTAAGGGCTCGACCAGATCGAATAGTCGACCGGTCGCCTAATTGACGCTAAACGGCTGGTCCTCCCACGTCAAAGGGCGGATCCAGCTGAGGCGGAGCCGTCCACCGCCGCTACCTGCGGTGGGAGTCTGTGCCTATCAGATGGGAGAAAGGCCGTCCTGGCGAGCGCACCGCGGTGGGCGCACGGTGAACGCGAAAGCACCGCCCAGGTGCCTCGCCTAGAGACGGAGAAGGACCATGAACGAGTTCCTGGTCGAGATCACCACCACCATCCCCGAGGGCACCGAGGAGGCCGAGGTCGCCCGCCGCCGCGCCGCCGAGGCCGTCCGGGCCGCGGAACTGGCGGCCACCGGGCATCTGTTCCGCCTGTGGCGCCCGGTCGGCGAGCTGCGCAGCCTGGGGATCTGGCGCGCCGCGGACGAGGCCGACCTGCACGAGAAGGTCCTGGGCACCCTCCCGTTGCGTCCGTGGATGAGCTTGAAGGTAACCGCCCTGCAGTCGCACCCCAACGACCCCGGTAAGAGCGATCCCGCCCTGTGACGGGCCTGGCCGCGGCGTTCCGTGCCGATCTTCCGATGCGGTGGCCGCCGGCACGGGTCTGCGGGTCGCACATCAACCTCGACAAGGACCCCGTCATGAGCAGCACCAACTCTCGCTCTGGCTCGACCCTCCCCGCCGGCCGCGGAACGGTGTCCCCCTGGTCGTACGTATGTCAGGCCGCCGCGGCGCTGGCGGCCGCCATGGGTGTGGGCCGGTTCGCCTTCACCCCGATCCTGCCCCTGATGCACACTCAGGCGGGCCTGACGGCGTCGGCGGGCGCCAGCCTGGCCGGCGCGAACTACATCGGCTACCTCGTCGGCGCGCTCGCGGGCATTCTCGTACCCGCACTCACTCGCTCCCGCGCCGTGCTGCGCGGCTCACTGATCGTGCTGACCTCGACGCTGGCCACGATGCCGGCCACCCACGCGGTGCCGGTGTGAGCGGGATTGCGACTGCTCGCCGGCGCTGCCAGCGCACTGGTCTTCGTCATCGCCGTCACTGCCCTGCTGAGCAACCTGCGCGCACACTCACCGTCCCTGCTCGGCTGGGGATTCGGCGGTGTCGGGGCAGGAATTGCCCTGTCCGGGCTGCTCGCCCTGGCGCTTCGCCACGCCGGCGACTGGCGCACCGCGTGGTGGGGCACAGCCGTCCTGGGCGCACTGCTCAGCGCCGCCGCGTGGGCACTGAGCCCTAAGCTCTCCCCGCCGCCCACCATCGGCCCGCCCCAGACGGACCGAGCAACCACGTCTTCGCAGAACTGTCGCTGGTTCGGCGCACTCTTCGCCAGCTACAGCCTGGAGGGGATCGGCTACATCATCGCAGGGACCTTCCTGGTCGCCGCGATCGAGCAGACCTTGCCGGGCTGGATCGGCAGCGGCGCCTGGGTACTGGTCGGCCTGGCCGCGATCCCGTCTTCGGCGCTCTGGGCGTGGTGGGGCCGACACTGGTCCCGTCCCGACCTGCTGTTCTTCGCGCTGCTGATCCAGGCCGTCGGCATCGCCTTGCCGGCGCTGCTGGGCGGCGTGGCAGCCGCCCTCGTGTCCGCAGTCCTTTTCGGTGCCACGTTTCTGGGTGTCAGCACGATCGCACTGGCCATCGGAGCGCACCTGCAGTTCCCGCGCTCGATTGCGCTGCTGACTACGGGCTACTCCGTCGGCCAGATCCTCGGCCCCCTGGTCGCCACCCCGTTGCTGCGGCACGGCTACCACCAGGCCCTGCTGCTGGCTGCCGCCGTGGTCCTGGCCGCCGCCGCGGCTGCGGCCGTGCTGCGGATCGGATTCCCGCACCAGCTCCCGACATCGACCCGCCTCGCCGGACCCGCAGACCTGCCTCCCCTGGGAGCGCGCGCACCGCACAGGTGAGGTGCCTCTGCCAGCCAACACGTCATGGGAAAGGTCGGGGCCGTCCCAGCAAAGACTCCGTGGCCCAGGCCGCGAATGCCGCCGGGGACCGCGCCAGGCCAGGCATTCCCTTCTCTGGTAGGCGCGGCCTCTCAGCCCGCGTAGGATCACGAGCGTGGAGTTGCGCCAGTTGCGGTACTTCGTCGCGGTCGCCGAGGAGCTCAGCTTCGGACGGGCCGCTGAACGACTGCTCATCGCAGGACCATCACTGTCGCAACAGATCAAGGCCCTCGAACGCGACCTCGGGGTACGACTGTTCGACCGCGACCGCCGTTCAGTAGCCCTCACTCCCGCAGGCGCCGCGCTGCTCCCGCACACGCGGTCCCTCCTGGAACGTGCCGACGACCTGCAGAACCGGGCCGCGCGGATCTCCGGGTCCGAACCGGTCCGGCTCGGATACGTCAACTGGCTCCCCCCTGACCTGAACGCGCGGGCCTCCGCCGTAGCGCGGCTGAACATCGACGCCTGGGTGGCGCCATCCCACACCCAGGCCGCACGGGTCGCCGACGGCAGTTTGGATGTGGCGGTGTGCTGGATCGACGCACCAGACCTTGAGCGACTCGGCCTCAACGCCCGACTGCTGGGCGCTGATCGGCTCTACGCCGTTTCCACCGGACAGGACGCAGCGCCCGTCCGGGCCCGGGACACCGCCATCCTCCTCGACGACGACGCCACCTCCTGGCGGTCGTGGAACGTCTACGCCCAGCAGCTCGCCGACGACACCGGCTCTAGGTTCGTGCATATCACTGACGGCGGCATCACCGGACCCGCATTCTTCGACCACGTGCGCCGCTCGCGCCGTCCGATCATCAACTCGCCCAAGGGCCAATCCGCGCCGCTGCCACCCGACCTGGTCCAGCGCCCGATCGTCGACCCGCAGGTCTACTGGACATGGTCTCTGGTCTGGCGTCGCAGCGAGGTCCGCCCTGCCGTGCTGAACACCATCGACGCCCTGACCGAGACAGTCGTTGCCCCCGGGATCGATGCGCCGGACGCATGGCTGCCCGCCAGCGACCCGCACAAACCCCTCGCGCCGAGCCCCGGGGAGGGCCAGTCGGGAGCCGGGCCTGATCGACTCCGAGCACCTGACGGGCCTGGCCTCGGCGGGGGCCACAGCGCAGGACAGCGATATTGACAACCCCATCTCCGTGCGGCGGCACCCGCCGCGGCGCATGCCCGTAGTGCTTCAAAATGCCTTCATCAGGCGTGACCTGGGGGTTTGTCGGGTGGTCAGCCTGCTCGGCGGTACTCGTTGATCATGCCGGCGACTGCTTGTTGGCGTGCGAGCCGGGCTGGCGGCAGGGGGATGACGTTCGGGTCGTCGTGGGGCGCGAGTTGGCTGCGGCCTTGGTGGGGGCGATGGCTGTTGAAGTGACGGGCGTACTCGTGGAGGATCTTCTCCGCGTGTCCGCGGTCGAAGATCAGCAGGTGGTCGGTGCACTCCTCGCGTACGGAGCGTATGAACCGCTCCGCGTGGGGGTTGCAGTTGGGGCTGCGCGGAGGGATCTTGGCCACGGTGATGCCCTCGCTGCTGAGGACGGCGTCGAAGGCGTCAGTGAATTTCGCGTCCTGGTCCCGGATCAGGTGGGTGAAGTCGGCCGTGCGCTCGCCGAGTTGCCACTGCAGTTGACGGGCTTGCTGGGTGGCCCGGGCGGCGGTGGGGTGGGCGGTAACGCCGAGGACGTGGACGGTGCGGGTGCGAACTTCCATGACGAACAGGGCGTATAGCCGTTGCAGTGTGATTGTGTCGAGATGGAAGAAGTCTGTGGCGAGCAGACCACTGGCCTGGGCTTTGAGGAAGGCGCTCCACTCACGGCGCGCTGTGTGTCGGCGCGGCGTGGGGCCGAGGCCGGCGGTGCGCAGGACCCGACGGACCGTTGCCGCGCTGATTTTGTGGCCGAGTCGGCGGAGTTCGCCGTGTGCGCGGCGGGCGCCCCACCTCGGGTTTTCAGTGCCGAGCCGGATGATCAGGTCGCGGAGCTTGTCGGATATGGGCGGGCGCCCCGGAGGAGGCGGCTGGGTCCACTTCTTCTTGATTAGGCGTTGGTGCCAGGCGATCAGGGTGCGTGGGGAGACTATCCGGTGGCGCCGCAGCCCTCGGGGAAGTAGCTGGGCGAGCGGCGATGAGCGCCCGGTCCGGCCAGGAGGGCCTCGGAGCGGAGACCTGTCGGCGCTGTGGGTGCCGGAAAGTACATCCACGCTGGTCAAGCTGCATGTCGGTACTCGTGGAGGGTTCCACCTAGTCGGTCGTGGCGGCGTATGTTCAGTTGGGCGATTCGGTCCGGATCTGTGATGGGTGTGGGTCGTGCTCTCAGGGGTGAGCCTTGGGTGAGGGCACGGTGCAGACGGTGGGTGTTGTAGTGGTTCTCGTACTCGCGTAGTGCGTTGAGGAGGTGGCGTTGGTTCGAGATCAGTGTGCGGTCGAGGAGTTCCCGTCGGCAGGTGGCTACCCAGCGTTCCATGACCGAGTTCATTCGCGGCATCCTGATGCCGGTGAGCGCGGCCTGGATCCCGGCGTCGGCGAGGATCGCATCGAATATCGCCTCGCGGGGCGCGTTGTGGTTCACCGCGTTCACGGGGAAGTTCACCGCGAGGGTGCTTACCACGTTCCTGGACCGGCTCGCCCCCCAGGTCGGACGCAGGGTCCAGGTGATCGCCGAATGGAACCCTTTGAGTTTCTGATCAATATGACACGGCGTTGACAAGTGGCATGTGGGGCGGGAGCCTATTGAACGCCTGAGCACCCCTGCTTTCTTCCCAAGTAGCCACCCCAACCTCAACAGAGGACACATGTCTCGCACTCGTAGTCGATTACTCGCTACCCTGCTTGGCGCCGTTCTGTGCCTGTTTATCGCGGCCCCCATGGCCAGTGCCACCACGGGAGACCTCGGTGGCATGGAGCTCAATGAGTACTGCCAGGCGATGCACTACCAGGGCGCCGAGACGATCGACAATGGCAATTCCAACCCCTGGGTCTGTTACTACGACAACGGCGCGTACTGGACGCCGCTGAACCTGTTCGCCGCCTGCGATTGGCAGTTCAGCGACCTGGTACGAGCCGGCTTCAACGTCCGGTACGTGGGTAACGGGCGCTGCTGGGCGATCAACGCGATCGACTATTCATCCCCCAGCGACATGCCGCTGGGCGGCTACTGTAAGGCCCTCGGGTACAACACCCCGGCCCTCGACGTACACAATGTCGCGGGATGGCGATGCGTCGGATACAACGGTGTCCACCACACCATCGACTTGCACGCCGCCTGCCGCTGGCTCAACCCGACGCTCGTCGCCCAGGGATACAGCCTGGTCTCCTACTTCAACAGCTACGGCGACGTGTTCGGCATCCGCTGTCTGGCAATGAAACACAGCTGAGAGCGGCAGTCAGCTGCCCCCACGAGGTCTTCGGAGGAGATATATAAGTGCACAGCTGGGAGGCGTCCAGCTGCGGCAAGCGGCCGGTTCCACAGCTTCACTCTCTCCTCCGGACGACCGCCCAGCATCCGGCGATGTGCAATCGGGGCGTGTAAGCGTCTTTGTGTAAGTCCTGTGGGGTCATGTGGCGTTGAGTCGGTCCTCGAAGAACAGCGAGAACTGGTTCAGCGCCTTCTTCCAGTGTGCCGCGACGTGGTTGACATCGCGCTGCGCCTGCCGGAAACCTCATCCGTGCAGGTCATGGCGCTTTCTAGAGCCTGCGGCATGATGATCATCGTGCTGCTTCGTCTCGCTCACCTTGCCGTCACCAACGCGTTTGCCGCACTTCGTCTGCTGCCGATGAGTCGGGTGGCCCGGGGGAATCGCACCCCCGGGCTTGCCATTGCCGATAACCCCATCCGCGCTGGTAGGAGGTGGTGCGCGATGCATCGCGGCATGTCAGCCGCGTCGCCCGTGTCGGCGCTCTGGCGGGACTGACAATCACCCCTGCATGATGATCGGCTGTGCTACTGAGACTGAAGTACCTGGGTGTGACGAACGCGTTCGCGATGCTGCGATTGCTGCCGATGAGTGACCGGAATAAGGACGTGGAGATTCTGGCGCTGCGTCATCAGATCGCGGTGCTGGCACGTCAGTTGAGCGGGCAGCGGGTTCGGTTCCAAGCGGGTGACAGGGCGTTCCTGGCCGCTGTGCTGCACCAGCTGCCGACACAGGTGCTGCGTCTGATGCGGTTGTTGGTTCGCCCGGACACCGTGCTGCGCTGGCATCGTGATCTTGTCGCTCGTCGTCACGCCGCCCGGTCCAAGCCGAAGCGTCGAGGTCGGCCGCGCACGGTGCATTCCGTCCGGCTCTGGTGCTGCGCCTGGCCAGGGAGAACCCGAGCTGGGGATACCGTCGCCTGCATGGCGAACTCCTCGTCCTCGAGGTGAAGGTAGCCGCGTCCACGGTGTGGGAAATCTTGAAGGAGGCCGGGATCGCGCCAACACCCGAGCGCGTCTCCAGCACCTGGGCGGACTTTTTGCGCTCTCAAGCCGACGCACTTCTTGCGTGCGACTTCTTCGAGACGATCACCTTGTCCGGGACACGCTTGTACGTGCTCGCGGTCATCGAGCACTCAAGCCGCCGCATCCGGATCCTCGGCGCGACCCCACACCCGTCCGCCTCATGGGTCACACAAACCGCAAGGAACCTGGTCATGGACCTCGAAGACGCCGGTTGCTGGGCGCGATTCATGATCAGGGACCGGGACGGGAAGTTCCCCGAACTGTTCGGCACCATCCTCAAGGACACGGGCATCGAGACCGTGCTCACCGGGGTGCGCGTGCCCCGCATAAACTCCATCATGGAGAGGTGGGTGCAAACCTGCCGACGCGAACTGCTGGACCGCACACTGATCTGGGACCAGCGCCACCTCCTCTACTCCCTACGTGAGTTTGAGAAGTTCTACAACGAGCACCGACCCCACCAAGGCATTGCGAATGCCCGCCCACTACACCCACTCCCCCAACCCCTCACCGACCCCGAGCAGATCACTCGCCTCCACATACGCAGACACGACCGACTCGGCGGCCTCCCCCACGAGTACGAACACGCCGCATGACCAGGACGGATGAGGTATTCGGCAAGGGCAGGGTCGTGGAACAGACGATTGCACTGCTGCACTGGTTCGGCCGCCTGCGCATCCGCTGGGAGACTCGCGACGACATCCGGCGTTCGTCAAACTCGCTTGCTCGCTGATCTACTGGCGACGCTTGCAAACTGCGTTGCGTTAGGAGTTCTAGACGCGCCCCGGACTCGCGCCGGGTAATGGCCCATGGCTTCGTTCACTTCAAGCAACAGCGTTTGTCCCTCGGTTTGGGCGGCGGTCTGTGCTCCTCGACGTTGTGAATGTTCACGAGAAATGACGTCACGGCGAGTGGAGAGAGTCATCCTCGGTGCCGCGAGAACGGACTGCGTTGCCCATGGCCCGAGGAAGCCGGGGCCCGGCGACTGCCGCTGTTCGCGACCCGCGCCGGTGGGGCAACCGGGCCCGCCGGGTCAGTCCGCACCGCGGTCGGCGACGGTGACCAGTGCGAGAACCCCGTCGACGTCGATGTCGTCGGCGTCCCCCTCGGCGAGCAGTGCGGCGTCCAGGCGGTCGAGGCGGACGGACTCCCGGCCGAGGGCGGCCGACCCGTGAAGGACCACTGCGAGCACGCAGGTTCCGGCTTCCGGCCGCACCGCGAAGCGGTCGCGCACGATCCGGACCCCCGCCGTCGCATCGGCGCGCCGCACCATGACGTTGAAGTCGACGATCGGGCCGCCGAGCAGCTCGCATTCCGTGTCGGAGTCACCACAGAAGGCGAACGGCTCGTAGGGGGCGGCCATCTCGTGCGAAGTGCCGTCGACCGTCAGGGCCATGCCGGGACCGTCGACGACGGTGATGATCCTGTCCACGCCCTCGAAGACGGAGAACGGTCCGCTCTGCGCGACATCGGCGATGCTGACGCGCCAGACGAAATCGCCGGTCCCCGCCCCCTCGGGGCGGGCGGCCACCTCGGAGGTGACACCTCCGCCGTTCTTCCACGGCGCGGGTGTTCTGTCCTGCGCCCGCAGAACCTGCACCATGCGCTTTCCTTCCGGATCGGACGGCTGCGGAGCCCGTTCCCCCGGCTCGGCGGCCCGGACAAGAGGAGAGGACCCGCCGGTCGGGCGGCGAACCCCGGCCTTGAGGCCCTCGACACCGCACTGTACGCGACGACCTCCGACGCCTCGCAGAAGCCGGGACGCGGGGAGGCTAGCCAGCGCAAGCGAGTTGTCCGCCTCGAAGCACCAGTGAACCGTCCGATCGACGGCAGCGAACACCTTCCGTACCTGGGCAAGGTGCTCCCGCTCTTTCTGCTCCCGCCGAATCCGCGCGATCATTTCGAGATTCCTCTCCGACCCGCGGCATGACCAGCCCCTTTCACGGAGCCCCTCGATGCTGCCCTGACAAGTACCGCAGTGACTCTGTGCGCTATTCCTTAGCCGATCAAAGCGGGTGCCGAAAACCGGCCCGCACGACCGGGCGCCTGGGCGTCAAGGGGCGCCTCCCGTCGCATCACCGGCCACGTCCTGCAATTGCGCAGCAGGGTCCGGGGTAACTCTGCTGCGCATTTCGCTGGGGCGTGCGGGGTGACCGTGTCGGGGGCCGGCAGCTGCGAAGCGACGTTGGGGTGTCAGGTCTCGCGGTGCTCGCTCAGAACAGTGCTAGGCCCTCGCCGCTGGTGTCCGCGATGACTGGCCGGAACTGGGCAGGGAGGCCGTCCAAGCGATCAGGACCGGCCGCGTCGGCCACGGCAGGGGCCGTCTCGGCCAACCAGACACGAAACCGCTCGGCGGCTTCGCGGTAGGGGACTCGCGCCAGGACCCGGTGCTCTCCGGAGGGGCAGAAGTCGACGGCGACAGTGAGCAGGCAGGAACGGGGCGCGTTCTGACTGCCCGTCCAGGACACGCGCAGGACACCGCAGGGCTTGCGCCCGCGGGGGGCGCGGTGGGTCGGGCGTAGCGATCGGCAGGCTATGTAGGCGGTCCATGCGGCGAGGTGCGGCAGGGGCAGGGTGGTGCGTGCGCGGCAGCCGGGGCAGCGGTGCCAGTGGCGGAGCCAGTCGTCGGTGTCGGTGTGGAAGAGGCGTGTGTAGTGGTTCGCCACGCGGATGTCGTTGCTGTACAGGTGGTCGGGGCGTTCCTGTGTGTTGCAGGACTGGCAGACGGGGGCGCGGACGTAGCCGTGTTCGTGGCAGTGGTCGAGGACGGCGGCGGGCGCAGTGCGGCAGACGGCGCACGCCCACCCAGCCACCCTGCGGGAGGTACTGGGCTTCCTGCTGAGCACCGAGTACAGCTGGCCTTCTAGCTCTCCGTTGTACGGGCGCAGTAAGGCGGTGGGGCCTTCGGGGCTCGTCGTCTGCCCACCGTCGGCGTCTCGGGCCTGCCGGGGGTGAGAGGGCGGCTCGGTGACGGCTGTGCTTGCTTGGCGGGTCCGCGTGGCTTGCACCCACTGCGTTTCGGTGTGCTCGGCCGCGTCGAGCAGCCTGACCACAGCGCGCGGCAGCCACCACGTCCGCTGCGTCCCGGCGCGGGTCTGCACCACGAGCATCTGTCGCCAGTCGATCCCCGCCAGATGGTACGGCCGGCCGTCTTCACGTCGTGCTGCCCGCTCGGGGCCGCCCAGCTCCTGCAGTTCCCCCGTGATGCGCTGGCGCCAACGCAGCGGCGTTTCCTCGTGGCACTCCTGCCTCGGCCCCCCACGAAACGGACCGATGTGGACCAGGTCCTGCCGATCCATCCCCACCGCGTTCAGTTCCGCGGCCGCCCGGCGCACCTCAATCTCCGGAACACTCCACTGATCGCCGCTCGCCCTCACCGTCGCCACCACATAGCCGCCGAGCAGGACGTACCCCACCCAGGCATGGGCAGGAGAGCAGGTGAATGCCCCAGAAGCCGTCGGCACAGCACTGTCGGCCGTCAAATCGACCCACAGAGCGTCCGCGGCACCCAGGGCGATCAGGCCGTCCGTGCGACCGGGCATGACACGCTCTGACATACCGACAGGCTAACGGCCTGCAAAGCGGCAACGGGTCTCCAAGCGCCTCGGTCAGCCGGGCCGCCGCCCGCAACTCCTTGTTCCTGACCGCACTGATTGGCCGACCTGTCGCTGGCCAGCCGGATCGGTTGCTCGGCAACTCGACCCGCACCTTTGCCCGGCGTACTGCGGAGGACGCGAAACCGCTCTCCTTCAGGCGGCCGCAAGAGGCCCCAGAAAATTTTTCAAGATCTTTTTCCGCGTTGGATAGCGGTGCTGGCAGGGGCCATCAGTTGCTGGTCGGTCCGGGGTTCGCCGGTGATCAGCCAGGTCTGGTGGTCTCCTTGTGGCGCGTGGGTGGCTGACTGGTAGCTGTGCAACGGCCGGTGAACGGCGCGGGGGTGGCAGGGGGACCTGGCGCGATGGCGGCGTCCAAAACGTTCGCTCTCACGCCAGGAGCCGCATCATGCACAACAACCGCAACCTCGACCAGTCGTCCGCTCATGTCCCCGCCCTCACGCCGCTGGAAGCCATCGAGGCCGCGTTCCTCTCCCTGGCACGCGGGATCCGCCCGGTGGCCCTGCCCGCCGCACTGCTGGCCGACCACCCGACCAGTAATGGTGCCGGGCGTGCGGTGCCGGTGGACCAGGTGTGGGCGCGCCTGGTCCACCCGTCCTGCCGTTGTGGGTGCCGGAAAGTACATCCATGCTGGTCATGCAGCATGTCGGTACTCGTGGAGGGTTCCGCGGAGTCGGTCGTGGCGTCGTATGTGCAGTTGGGTGATCCGGTCGGGATCGGTGATCGGTGTGGGCCGTGCTCTCAGGGGTGAGGCTTGGTCGAGGGCACGGTGGGGGCGTGGGTGTTGTAGTGGTTCTCGAACTCGCGTAGTGCGCTGATGAGATGGCGTTGGTTCCAGATCAGTGTGCGGTCGAGGAGTTCACGTCGGCAGGTTGCTATCCAGCGTTCCATGACCGCGTTCATCGGCGGCATTCTGACGCCGGTGAGCACGGCCTGGATCCCGGTGTCGGCGAGGCTCGCGTCGAAGATCTGCGGGTACTTCCCGTCCCGATCGTGGATCAGGAGCCGTGGCCGGTATCCGGTGTCCTCCGGGTCCATGACCAGGTTCCGCGCCGCCTGTGCGGCCCAGGCCGCGTTCGGGTGGGCGGTTGCGCCAGGATCCGGATCGGCGGCTGGCGTGCTCGATTACCGTCAGTACGTGCAGTCGCGCGCCGGTGAGTGTGACGGTCTCGAAGAAGTCGCAGGCCAGGAGTGCGTCGGCCTGTGAGCGGTGAAGGTGCCCCATGTGGTGGTCGTGCGCTGCGGCGAAGGGTCGATTCCTGCGGCGCGCGGGATCTCCCAGATGGTCGAGGCCGCGACGTTGATCCCGAGCGCAGGGAGCTCGCCGTGGATGCGGCGATACCCCCAGGGTGGGTTCTCGCGTGCCAGTCGGAGCATGAGGAGCCGGATGGACCGGACTGTTCTCGGTCGACCCATGTGCTTCGGCCAGGCGGAGCAGCACGATCGGGCATCATGGCCGGCGACCCCGACCGCCGGTGGCGAGACGGCGCGATCTGTTCTCTCACCTGCACGGATGGGCTTCTCGGCACCCACAGCTTTTTACCTGGTCAGGGGGTGGGACTGGGGTGGTCACTGTGTGGGCGTTTTCGGTGTTCTTGCCGCCGAGGAGGCGGTGTCGTCACCGAGCCACGCACCCGGCGCGGGACGGATCAAGCAGGCCCTCGGGATGCATCGGCGGCGGATGGGCAACTAAGGTGGATGTACATACCCATCGGGAGCTTGAACAAGGGCGGAGGCTGTGTCGGCCGCCCCACGGCCCGAACGCATCACGGCACTCTTCAGCCCCTGCGCCCTCCCTGCGCTTCTCGGATTTCCCAGAGGGAAAACCCGTCCTGCCCTCCGCGCCCGTCTACAAGGCGGCGGACTTCCCCGAGGCACTCGCGTACTTCCGGAAGAACGGCAAGGTCCTCCTGGACTTCAACCCGCATCGCGCGTAGGCGCCGCCGCACCTGCCGCTGAGGCCGGCACCACCCCGAAAGGAAGCGGCCGGAGTAGATCACACAGCCGCTGCACGGCCGCCGGAACGGCCCTGACACACGATCAAGGATGAGCAGCATGACCGCACACAGCACCATCGGCATTCTCGGCGCGGGAGAGGTCGGCCGGGCCGTAGCCGACAAGGCCGTCCGTCACGGACATGAGGTACTCATCGGCAACAGCCGGGGCCCGAAGACACTCAAGGCGGTCGTGGAGCAGCTGGGGCCGAAGGCCCACGCGGCGACAGCCGAGGAGGCCGCGCAGCCGGACCTCGTCTTCCTCGCGGTGCCGTTCTTCGCCGTACCGGACCTGACCGGCCTTACCGACTGGTCCGGGAAGATCGTCGTCGACACGACGAATCAGTTCGCCGCGGCCGACCCCTGGCGGGGCCGGTACGACGTCGGTGACCTTACGGGGAGCGAATGGGTGGCCGAGCGCCTTCCCGGAGCGCGGATCGTGAAGGCGTTCAACACCCTGTTCGCCGCGTTCATCGCCGCGGACCCCCAGCACGAGGAAGGCCGCCAGGTGGTCTTCTACGCGGGCGACGACGCCGACGCGAAGGCGGCCGTGGCCGCTTTGCTGGACCAGTTCGGGTTCACCGCACTGGACCTCGGTGGTCTGCGCGAGGGCGGGCGGCTGATGCAGCTCGACGGCCCGCTCTGCGGACGGCACTTCCTGCTTCAGGATGCCGGCTGACGACCCGGACCTCGGTGGCGCGCGGGTGACGGTTTTCCCGCACCCGGGCGCCTGGTCCCAGTGGATCATGGCGGCCGCCCGGGTGGTGGTCGCCGTACCGGCAAAAGTGCCGGACGAGGTCGCCGCGCAGATGCTGGTGAACCCGATCACCGCCGTGATGCTGCGCCGCGAGGCTGAGGCACACGCCTCCATCGGGTACGACGGCCTTCCGGTGCAGACCGCCGCCGGCTCGTCGGTCGGACGACTGCTGACCGCCGTGTGCCTGGTCCACAACATCTCGATCGTCAACATCGTCCGCAGCGAACGCGGTGCCGCGGAACTGCGTAAACGCTTCCCGGACGTTGCCCTTGCCGATAACCTCATCCGCCCTGGTGAGAGCGGTCGAGCGATGATTCACGGGATGTCGACCGCGTCGCCGAGTCCGCGCTCTGGCGAGACTGGCGATCACCCCGGCATGATGATCAGCCGTGCTACTGCGACTGGCGTACCTGGGCATGACCAACGCGTTCGCGATGCTGCGACTGCTGCCGATGAACGACTGCGAAAAAGACGTGGAGATCCTGGCACTACGTCATCAGATCACGGTGCTGGAAAGGCAGCTGAGCGGACAACGGGTGCGGTTCCAAGCAATTGACCGGGCGTTCTTGGCCGCCCTGCTGCACCAGCTACCAGCGCAGGCGCTGCGTCGGATGCGGTTGCTGGTGCGGCCGGACACGGTACTGCGCTGGCACCGCGACCTGGTCGCCCGTCGTCACGCTGATCGGTCCCGACCCAAGAACGGGGGCCGACCGCGCACCATCCACTCCGTCCGAGCCTTGGTGCTGCGCCTGGCGAGAGAGAACCCGAGCTGGGGCTACCCGGCGCCTACACGGCGAGCTACTCGTCCTCGGGGTGAAAGTGGCCGCGTCCACGGTCTGGGAGATATTGAAGGACGCCAAGATCCCGCCGTCACCCGAGCGCACCTCCACCACCTGGGCGGACTTCCTGCGCTCCCAGGCAGACGCACTCCTGGCATGCGACTTCTTCGAGACCGTCACCCTGACCGGGGCCCGACTGTACGTGCTCGCAGTGATCGAGCATGCCAACCGTCGGATCCGGATTCTCGGTGCACCGCGCATCCCACCGCCTCCTGGGTGGCACAGGCCGCGAAGAACCTCGTCATGGACCTCGAGGACGCCGGATGCCGGGCGCGCTACATGCTCAGCGACCGGGACGGGAAGTTCCCCGCACTGTTCGACGCGATCCTCAGGGACGCACGCATCGAGGTCGTACTCACCGGAGTCCGCATGCCCCGCATGAACTCCCTCGTGGAACGGTGGGTGCAGACCTGCCGACGCGAGCTGCTGGACCGCACACTCCTCTGGAACCAGCGCCACCTACTTCACGCATTGCGCGAGTTCGAGCACTTCTACAACGAGCACAGGCCACACCAAGGCCTCACCAACGCCCGCCCACTCCACCCACTCCCCCAACCGATCACCGAGCTGGGGCACTCTACCCAACTCGACATACGAAGGCGTGAACGTCTGGGCGGCCTCCTCCACGAGTACCGGAATGCCGCATGACCAGGGCGGACGAGGTTTTCGGCAAGCGCAGGGCCGTGGACCACCCAGCAGGCCCGCAACCTCATGGCCGACCTCGGCGACCGCGTCGCGAACTTCAGGTTCCTCGTGCGGGACCGCGCCAGCCAGTTCAGCGCAGCGTTCGACGCAGTCCTGACCGGAGCCGACATCGAGGCCGTGAAGATCCCTCCCCGCTGTCCGCGAGCGAACGCCTTCGCGGAGAGATTCGTGCTCAGCATCCGATCGGAGGTCACCGACCGGATGCTGATCATCAATCACCACCACCTACGCATAGTCCTCGACCAGTACGCCCGGCACTACAACGGCCGGAGGCCCCATCGCGGACAACAGCTCCAAGCGCCACGACCCGACCACCCCGTCCCCGACCTCACCCAAGAACGGATCAGGCGCCGTCCCGTCCTTGGCGGCCTCATCAACGAGTACGAGAGGGCGGCATAGAAGCGCTGGTCAGCACGGTGGCCCCGTTTTGGAACCCCACACGCCAGACAGGCGGGCGGAGGCGGTCGACCGGGCGCGGATCGGCCCCCGTCAGTCCGGCGGGTTCGGCCGGGTCAGGCCCAGGTCATAGGCGAAGATCACAGCCTGAACCCGGTCACGCGCACCGATCTTCGCAAGTACACGGCCGACATGCGTCTTCACCGTCGACTCCGACAGCACCAGACGCTGTGCGATCTCGCCGTTGGTCCAGCCCTGGCCGAGCGCAACCAGGATCTCCCGCTCCCGATCCGTCAGGGCTGCCAGCCGCGGGTCCTCGCCTGCGGCGGTGGGCGAGTGCCTCGGCAGGTATTGGGCGTAGGCGTCCAGCAGGCGCCGAGTCACTGCGGGAGCCACCACAGCATCCCCTTTGGCGACCGCACGGATCCCGCCCAGCAGTTCCTCCGGACGGGCGTCCTTGAGCAGGAACCCGCTGGCGCCGGCGCGCAGTGCAGCGTGGGCGTACTCGTCGAGGTCGAAAGTGGTCAGGACCAGGACACGCGAGCGCCCGCCGGCGGCAACGATCCGCCGGGTGGCCTCGATGCCGTCCATCCCGGGCATGCGGATGTCCATCAGCACGACATCGGGTCGCAGCTCCGCAACGAGCCGCACTGCCTCCGCGCCGTGCCCCGCCTCGCCGACCACGGCAGTGCCGGGCTGGCTCTCCAGCAGCATGCGAAAGCCGTACCGCTGCAGCAGCTGATCGTCCGCAATCAGGACCGTGGTCACGCCACGCCGCCCGCAGCGTCGAAGTTGCGGGAGAGATCGAGATCAGCAACCACCAACCATCCCCTTCCAGGTCCTGGCCCCGCGGTGACCGTACCGCCGTACAGCGCGGCACGCTCCCTCATGCCTGTAAGCCCGTGCCCCTCATTGTGCCGCCGTGATCCGGCGGCACCACCACCGGGCGGACCGCTGTCGTGGATGCGGACCCGCAGCCGGGCTCCGTCAACCACGACGGCGACGTGCGCCCGCGTTTTTGAGCCGGCGTGCTTGAGCGAGTTCGTCAGCGCTTCTTGCACAATTCGGTACGCCATCAACTGCACCCCGCGATCCAGCCCTTCAACATCCCCTTGGGAGGTGTAGGCGACCTGCGGTCCGGCGGCGCGGATCCGCTCGCACAAGCCGTCGATGTCAGCGACCCCCGGCTGCGGGCGCAGCTCCAGGCCCCCATCCTCATGCTCACGCAGGATGCCGAGCATGCGCCGCAGCTCCCCCAGCGCCTGACGGCCGGCGTCACCGATGAGCACCAGCGCCTCCCTGCCGCGATCGGGAGCGGCACTGGCCGCGTACGCACCGCCGTCCGCGAGAGTAATGATCACGGACAGGTTGTGGCCGATGATGTCGTGCATCTCCCGGGCCATCCGGGTGCGCTCGGTTGCCACAGCCAGTTTGCCGCGCTGGTCGCGCTCGATCTCCAGCCGCACCGCGCGCTCACGCAGACCGGCGAGCTGCGCCCGGCGGATGCGGACCGCGATCCCCAGGGCGACGGCCGCTGTCACCGACGTGACGGCGTCTTCCACGGCCACCACGGCGATTTGCCGCACCGCAGCCGCAGCCGTGACGCCGACCACCGCAGGGCACGCCCACGCCAGATGCCGCGGCCGCCCGTGCAGCGCCAGGCTGTACAGCGCGATGAGCAGGACCACATCCGCGTGCAGCGCCGCGCCGAGCGCCCATTGCAGCACGAATACGGCCATGACCGCAGCGAACGCCAGTGTCGGCCGGCGCCGGCGCCACAGCAGAGGCACCAACAGGCCCGCCTGGAGCGCGATCGTCGCCGGCAAGGACAGCTGGCTGACGACGAACCACTCTTGGCGCCAGGGAGCAGTGTCGCCGCGGTGGACCAGCTCCAGAAAGCAGAACAGCAGGAACAGGACGACCACCACCGCGGTGTCCAAGACCCAGGGATGGTCGCCGTCCGCCTTGCGCACGCGCCCGCCAGCCCGGCCCAGCCGCACGAGCCACGGGTGTCCTGGCAACGGGTCGCCGCTTGGCACGGGCGCCACGGCCGGGTCGACCGGGATGGTGTCCTCGTGGCTCACGGATATCACCTGTCCATCGTGCGCGAAGAAACGGCCGGCGCGGCGCCCGGCACAGGCCGGGCGCCGCGCAGCACAGCGGCTCAAGCGTCGGTCCGGGCCAGGCGTACGGCGGCGCCTGCCAGCGCCACAGCAGTCCACAGCAGCAAGACCATCAATCCGGCCGCGGGCGACAGCGTGCTCGCGTCGTGGTGCAAAGTGAACATCGCCTCACCGGCGCGACTGGGCAGGTAGCGGGCGATAGTAGCCGCCCATTGACCGGCCAGCATCGAAAGCAGGATGGGGGTCAGCGTTAGCAAGACCACCAGGACCGACACGCCGCCGGCCACCGACCGCAACAGCGCGCCCAAGGCGACGCCGATCACGCCGACGAGACCGAGATAGAGGCCCGCCCCCAGCAGGCTGCGCACAACACCCGTGGCCGACAAGGGAAGCGCGGCCGGGGTGCCCGAGACGATGCTGTTCGCGGACAGGAAGGCGATGAACGCCCCGACCGTGGCGAGAGCGAAAGCTATCAGGCCCAAAACAGTCGCCTTGGACCACAGCACCGGCAGTCGTCGGGGCACCGCAGCCAGTGTGGAGCGGATCATCCCGGTCGCGTACTCGCCAGCGGTGAGCAGTACGCCGAGGACGCCGATCACCACTTGGGCGACGTTGGTACCGAACAGCGAGAGGCTCAAGGCGTCGACGACGTCGGCTATGTGCCGGCCCGAGGCGATGCCCGACCTGTAGTCGAGCGCCCCGACTACGCCGAGCGCGGCCAGGAACAGCAGCGCCAGTCCCAGGGAGATCCAACTCGAGCGCAACGACCACAGTTTGGCCCACTCCGAGCGCAGCACCCGCGAGCCGGTCACCTTGTAGGCGGGGCGCGCGGGCCGCTCGGCGGCGGGCGCGGGAGCCTGGGTCGGTGCGATGGAACTCATGCGGCACGCTCCTGCGATTCGATGCCGGTGGCGGAGCCGTGGTACTCCACGGCGTCCCTGGTCAGGTCCATGAAGGCCTCCTCCAGGGAGACCGTGCGGGTGGTCACCTCGAACAAGGCGATGCCGTGTTCGGCGGCTTTGAGCCCGATCGCGCGCGCGGTCAGACCAGAGACGAGAAGTTCCCCGGAGCCCGTCTGTCCGCTGATCTCCACGCCGGGCCCGACGACGACCTCGCGCAGGCGGGCCGGATCGGCCGTCACGACCCTCACCACGTCGCCGCCGGCCTGGCGGACCAGATCCTGCACGGTGGTGTCGGCCAGCATCCGGCCGCGACCAACGACGATCAGGTGGTTCGCGACCAGCGCGACCTCGCTCATCAGGTGCGAGGAGACAAAGACGGCGCGCCCCTCGGCGGCGAGTCCTGTCAGCAGGTTGCGTATCCACAACACACCCTCAGGGTCGAGGCCGTTGACTGGCTCGTCGAGCATCACGATGGCCGGGTCGCCCAACAGCGCCGCCGCTATGCCCAACCGCTGGCCCATGCCCAGGGAGAACGTGCCGGCGCGCCTCTTCGCGACCGCCTGCAAGCCGGTGAGGTCGATGACCTCCTCGACGCGGCGACGCGGGATGCCATGGGTGTGAGCCAGGACCATGAGGTGGTTGAACGCCGACCGATTGGGGTGGACCGACTTGGCTTCCAGCAGGGATCCGACCTCCTGCAGCGGTGCGGTGTGCCCGGCATAGCGGCGGCCGTTGACCCGCACCGATCCGCTGGTGGGGGCATCGAGCCCGACAATCATCCGCATCGTGGTGGACTTGCCCGCGCCGTTCGGCCCGAGGAACCCCGTGACCGTCCCCGGCCGAACGGTGAAGTCCAGACCGTCGACCACGGTCTTCTCCCCGTACCGCTTCGTCAGCTGGTGTACCTCGATCATCCCTCGTCCCTACGCTCCTGCGGACCGGCCCCTCCCGGCCCTCCTCACCCGCAACGCTAGGCACGCGCTCGGCGCGTTCGGTGGTACCGGGGACTCATCCTCGGACGACGCGTAGTACCGCGGTACCACACTGCATACACGCAAGGTGATGCGCACTCCAACTGCCCTGCACCCGGTGGCCGGGTGTCAACGGCCCTATCGGCTGGCCACAGTTACTCACTGTCGATGCCTACTGCAGACGAACACCATCACTGCCGGGACTTCAGGATCCCCTGCCCGTACGACCCGCTCCGCCGGGACTGACTTCGAGCAGATCGTCCTCACCCTGCGCCTCGCGCCCGCCCGCACCGCGGGCCGGTCGATGCTCGCCTTCGACATCGCGCTGCGCCACTACGGGGACACGGTCCACCCCGGCGAGCCGCTGGAGGAGTACCTGCGCCGGCCAGGGGCTCACCGCCCAGTTCGGCGACGCGCTGCCCGGCGAGATCAAGGGCGCAGTCTCCGAGGCCCGTAGCGCTTCAAAACTGCTTCACCGCTGCTGACCTGGGCGTTGTCCGTGGTCGGGCATGATCCGTCATCGTGCTCGTACGGATGATCTATCTGCTCGTCACGCGGATCTTTGGGTGGCTCGCTCTGTTGTGTCGATCCACCGCGGCCAAGAACGCCGAGATCCTCGTCCTGCGACACGAGGTCGCACTGCTGCGCCGAGAAGAAGGGGACCCAGCCGCCTCCTCCGGGGCGCCCGCCCATATCCGACAAGCTCCGCGACCTGATCATCCGGCTCGGCACTGAAAACCCGAGGTGGGGCGCCCGCCGCGCACACGGCGAACTCCGCCGACTCGGCCACAAAATCAGCGCGGCAACGGTCCGTCGGGTCCTGCGCACCGCCGGCCTCGGCCCCACGCCGCGCCGACACACAGCGCGCCGCGAGTGGAGCACCTTCCTCAAAGCCCAGGCCAGTGGTCTGCTCGCCACAGACTTCTTCCATCTCGACACGATCACACTGCAACGGCTATACGCCCTGTTCGTCATGGAAGTTCGCACCCGCACCGTCCACGTCCTCGGCGTTACCGCCCACCCCACCGCCGCCCTGGGCCACCCAGCAAGCCAGTCAACTGCAGTGGCAACTCGGCGAGCGCACGGCCGACTTCACCCACCTGATCCGGGACCAGGAAGCGAAATTCACTGACGCCTTCGACGCCGTCCTCAGCAGCGAGGGCATCACCGTGGCCAAGATCCCTCCGCGCAGCCCCAACTGCAACCCCCACGCGGAGCGGTTCATACGCTCCATACGCGAGGAGTGCACCGACCACCTGCTGATCTTCGACCGCGGACACGCGGAGAAGATCCTCCACGAGTACGCCCGTCACTTCAACAGCCATCGCCCCCACCAAGGCCGCAGCCAACTCGCGCCCCACGACGACCCGAACGTCATCCCCCTGCCGCCAGCCCGGCTCGCACGCCAACAAGCAGTCGCCGGCATGATCAACGAGTACCGCCGAGCAGGCTGACCACCCGACAAACCCCCAGGTCACGCCTGATGAAGGCATTTTGAAGCACTACGGGGCCCAGCCGGGGTTTCGGGGCTTGACTTGATCACGTCGGTTAGGCGGAATACCGGCGGCACGGGCCTTGTTGCTCGCCATTATTGATCAACAAGGAGGAGACCCCATGCCTGCGATCCTTCGGCCCCGCGCGCTACGTTCCGGCGACCTCGTGGTCGTTACCGCGCCCTCGGGCCAGCTTGAGCCGGGTGAGGAACCACTGCTCGCCCGTGGTGTGGCGATACTCGAGCGGATGGGTTTCCGCGTGCGGGTCAGCCCGATGGTCAACCCGGCGCAGAATCGCTGGTGGGCGTCGGGCACTCCGGCGGAGCAGGCCGACGAACTCAATGTTTTGCTCCGGGACCCGGAGGTGCGGGCCATCGTCGCGCATACCGGTGGACAGGCAACCATCGGCTATCTCGATTTGATCGATCTGGACGCGATCCGGGCCGACCCGAAACCGATCCTCGGCTACAGCGATATCTCGCTGCTGCACATGGCGTTGCACGCCAAGACCGGCCTCGTCGGCTTCCACGCCGACATCGCCACCCACGGTTTCGGCAGCGATTGGTACACGCTGGGCGACGAGGCCCGTCGCTCCGAGCTCGTCGACCTCTACACCCGTGTGCTCACCAAGGCCGAGGCGCCGGGCGTGCTGCCGGCGATGGGGGCTTGGGAAACCTGGCGGACGGGCCGCGCGCAGGGGCCACTGTTCGGCGGTTTGCTGAACCGCCTGGTCCTACTGCAGGCGACACCGTTCGCGCCGGCCGCCGAACGGTTCGAGGGCGCCGTGTTGTTCTGGGAGGAGGTGCAGCGTCCGGTCTCGCGGATCTGGAACGACCTGCATACCTTGCGGCTGTCCGGAGTGCTGGACCGGATCGCGGGCATGGTGGTCGGCATCCCGACCGAGGTCACGCCCCACGATGGCGGCGGAGAGCGCGCGGGTCTACGCGACGTGGTACTCGATGTCCTGGCGCAGCGTGACATCCCGGTCCTCGCACAGGTCGACTTCGGTCACACCTCGCCGAACCTGCCGCTGCCTATCGGCGTCCGAGCACACGTGGACGCGGACAACCAGACGCTGTCCCTGATCGAGTCGGCGGTCGCGGAAGGCTGAGTTCTGTTGGAAATTGGCGCAGGCCCGGAGGGCTGCGACCCGTCGTGTTCCGCTTCTCCCGATCGGCCTTCCTGTCATGCCCGTTGCGCTGGCCTGCCCGATCGTCCTGACCGCCGCCGAGCGCGAGCGACTGAAGAAGATGGCCTATGGCCACAAGACCGAGCACCGGCTACGGTGCCGTGCGCAGATCGTCCTGCACGCGGCACGGGGGCGCTCCACCGCGCGCATCGCACACGAGACCGGCCTGCATCTGGACACGGTTCGTGCCTGGCGCAGCCGGTTCGCTCACGGCGGCCTGTCGGCCCTGGCCGACCGTAAACGTTCAGGGCGCCCGGCCCGCTTCACCCCCGTGCAGATCGCCGAGACCAAGGCGCTGGCCTGCCACTTACCAGCCGAGACAGGTGTGCCGCTGTCGCGCTGGTCCTGCCCGGAGCTGGCCGCCGAGCTGACCGCACGCGGGATCACCGACACCGTCTCCGCGTCCACGGTGCGCCGCTGGCTGCGCGAGGACGTGCTCAAGCCCTGACAGTACCGGTCCTGGATCTTCATCCGCGACCCGGACTTCCGCGCCAAAGCCCGGCGTGTCCTTGACCTATAAGCCCGTACGTTCGAGGGTGTCCCGCTCGGGCCGGACGAGTACGTCGTCTCCAGCGACGAGAAGACCTCCGTCCAAGCCCGCTGCCGCTGCCATCCGACCCTGGCCCCGGGCCAGGCCCGGGCGATGCGGGTCAATCACGAATACGGCCGCGGCGGTGCGCTGGCCTACCTGGCCGCCTACGACGTCCACCGCGCGAAGGTCTTCGGCCGCTGCGAGCCGAAGACCGGAGTCGTGCCCTTCATGGCCCTGGTCACCCAGCTCATGGCCCAGGAGCCTTACGCGAGCGCCAGACGTGTCTTCTGGATCGTCGACAACGGTTCCTCCCACCGAGGGAAGAAGGCCATCGACCGTCTCACCACGGCCTTTCCGAACGCGGTCATGGTCCACACCCCTGTCCACGCCTCCTGGACGAACCAGATAGAGATCTTCTTCTCCATCGTCCAGCGAAAGGTCGTCCAACCCAACGACTTCACGGACCTGTCCCAGGTCCGGAACCGGCTTCGCGCCTTCGAAGGCCGCTACAACGCCACGGCACAGCCGTTCCAGTGGAAGTTCACCACCACCGACCTGGACGATCTGCTGGCCCGACTCGACCGGCACACACCCGCCGACCGACAAGAAGAATCCTCTGTTGCCCTGACAGCCTGATCAACCCCCGAAGGATTTCCGGAGCCGACCACTAAGTAACTACCTACCAAGGCTTCGCAGGGCCCGCGAAGTGCGGTGACACTGGCCACGAAGGCGGCGAAGGCCGCCCAGGCTTTGGGAGCCGTTGGAGTCGCGGACGTGGATGGTGGTGGGACGAAGGGCCCGGGCGCCGGGTGCCGGGCCCTTCGGGGTGGTCTACGGCGCCGCCCGGCGGGGTGCCGGTGTGGTCAGTTTGCGGCGGTCATTTGACGGTGCGGACCCGCGGAGACCAAGAGATGGCCAGGCTGTGGCGGTCACCCGCGGCGACACTGCGTACTCCGGTGAGGAATCGGGTGCAGGGTGCGGTCTGGCCGACTGCGCAGACCCGGACCGGTGTGAGGCGGGTGACGGTGGCGCCGTCGCCCACCTGGCCGCTGGCGTTGAACCCCCAGGCAAGAACGGCAACCCGCGGGCGCCAAAGCGCCCGCCCTGCCCACCTCTCGCGCAACGCCAAGGTGGTGTCGCCACCCGCGGCGAGGGCGCGTACGCCAGTGAGGAACCTGGTGCAGGGCGCGGTCTGGCCGACAGCGCAGACCCGCACCGGTGTGAGGCGGCCGATTCTGGTTCCGTCGCCCAGCTCACCGCTGGCGTTGAACCCCCAGGAGAGGACGGCGCCGCGCGTTTGCAGCGCGAGGCTCCACAAGCCGCCCCCGGCGATGGCGCGTACGCCGGTGAGGAATCGGGTGCAGGGTGCGGTCTGGCCGACAGCGCAGACCCGCACCGGTGTGCCGTGGCCGATTCTGGTTCCGTCGCCCAGCTCACCGCTGGAGTTGAGCCCCCAGGAGAGGACGGTGCCGTTCGGGCGCAACGCGAGACTGGAGAAGCTGCCTGCGGAGATGGCGCGTACGTGGGTGAGGAATCGGGTGCATGGTGCGGTCTGGCCGACTGCGCAGACCCGCACCGGTGTGGTGCGGCTGGTGAAAGTGCCGTCGCCGAGCTGACCCCTGCTGTTGTTGCCCCAGGTGAGGACGGTACCGTTCGGGCGCAGCGCCATGCTGAAGACGCCTTCGTTCTGTGCGGAGATGGCGCGTACGTGGGTCAGGAACCTGGTGCAGGGTGCGGTCTGGCCGACTGCGCAGACCCGCACCGGTGTGGTGCGCAAGGTGGTGGTGCCGTCGCCCAACTGGCCGGTGCTGTTGCCTCCCCAAGCGAGGACGGTGCCGTTGTAGAGCAGGGCCAGGCTGTAGTTGGACCCCGCGGCGATGGCGCGTACGTGGGTGAGGAATCGGGTGCATGGTGCGGTTTGGCCGGGTGCGCAGACCCGCATCGGTGTGGTGCGGCTGGTGAGGGTGCCGTCGCCGAGCTGACCGGAGCCGTTGCCTCCCCAAGCGAGGACGGTGCCGTTGCGGAGAAGCGCCAGGCTGTGGCTGCCGCCCCCGGCCATAGCGCGTACATGCCGAAGCGGCGGGTTGCAGGGCGGAGTTTGGCCGGGTGCGCAGACGAGCACCGGGGTGGTGCGGTTGGTGGTGGTGCCGTCGCCGAGCTGGCCGGAGGAGTTGAGCCCCCAGGCGAGGGCCGTGCCGCCTGGTCTGCCGGTGTGGCCTGGCCTGCCGATGTGGCCTGGCCTGCCGGTGTGGCTTGGTTTGCCGCTGTCGGCCATGGCGGTTTGCCATGTGCCGGGAGACGCTGCGGTGGCCATCAGGGCCGCCACGGCAACGGTGATGATCCGTCTCCATAGTGGTCGGCCAAGGTGCGCGAGAAGCATGTCAGTTCCCCTTATCTGGCTATCCATCAGGACCGGGCTGCACATCGCACGTTCGGGGGCGCTCGCCCGACGGGTACATCTTCAGCGCGGCACATCCGGTGATTACCACAATTTCCGGCTTATAAGATGAATTCACCCGATTGCCTGCCGCCTCGGCCCAGCAACCGTTGGTCCGCGGACGTGCCAGGTCGCCTCAAGCGCACTGCGCTTCTCCGGTTGGGCGGATGACCCTGTTTGACGCATGGGGCCGAGCAGCACGAAGGCTCGCGGCAGCGGGGCTCCTTCGCCCTGTGCGTGCACGTGGACGTGCGGGCCTGTGGGTGCCGAGAAGTCCATCCGTGCAGGTCAGAACAGAATCGGACTGTTCATCACCGGCTGTCGGCGTCGCCGGGCATGATGATCGATCGTGCTGCTCCGCCTGACCTACCTGACGATGACGAACGCCTTCGCCGTACTGCGGTTGCTGCCGACGAGCGACCGGGACAAGGACATGGAGATCCTGGCGCCGCAGCACCAACTCACCGTGCTGGAGCGCCAGCTCCACGGAACGCGCCCCCGCTTCACGCCCGCAGACCGGGCCTTCCTGGCCGCACTCCTCCACCCCCTCCCCCAGCAAACCTGCGCCGAATGCGACTGCTGGTGAGACCGGACACCGTGCTGCGCTGGCACCGCAAGCTCCTCGGCCGCCGGCACGCCGAACGCTCACGCCCCAAGCGCATGGGGCGGCCGAGAACAGTCCGGTCCATCCGCCTCCTCGTACTCCGACTGGCGAAGGAGAACCCAACCTGGGGGTATCGCCGCATCCACGGCGAGCCAGCGATACTCGGAATCAAGGTCGCGGCCTCGACCGTCTGGGAGATCCTGCACGCCGCAGGGATCGACCCGGCGCCGCAGCGCGCGACCACAACATGGACCGTTTTCCTGCGCTCGCAAGCCGACGCCCTGCTGGCCTGCGACTTCTTCGAGACCGTCACCCTCACCGACGCAAGGCTGCACGTGCTGACGGTGATCGAGCAGGCCAGCCGCCGGATACGGATCCTGGGCGCGACCGCGCACCCGACCGCAGCCTGGGTCGCCCAGGCGGCACGGAACCTGGTGATGGACCTGGAGGATGACGGGTACCGGGCACGGTTCCTGATCCGCGATCGGGACGGGAAGTACCCACAAATCTTCGACGCGATCCTCACCGACGCCGGGATCCAGGCCGTGCTCACCGGCGTCAGGATGCCGCGGATGAACGCGGTGATGGAACGCTGGATAGCAACCTGCCGACGTGAACTCCTCGACCGCACACTGATCTGGAACCAACGCCATCTCACCAACGCACTACGCGAGTTCGAGAACCACTACAACACCCCGTAGCGTTCCAGAATGGGTTCACCGGTCCTGACCTCGGAGAATGCACGCGGCCCACCATCTGTCCGGCATGATCAGCCCTCATGCTGGTACGACTTGTCTACCTGATCACCATGCGGATCTTCGCGTGGCTGGTCCTGCTGTCCCGATCCTCTGCGGCCAAGAACGCCGAAGTACTGATCCTGCGGCATGAACTCGCGGTTCTGCGCCGACAGGTCACCGCAATCAAGCCCGGCTGGTCGGACCGCGTGCTGCTCGCCGCCCTGGCCCGACTGCTCCCCCGAGCCCTGCGCGGGCACCGGATCGTCTCACCGCGCACACTGCTGGCCTGGCACCAGCGCCTGGTGAAGCAGAAATGGACGCAACCGCCGTCCCCGGGACGCCCGCCCCTGCCAACCGTGATCCGCGACTTGATCATCCGGCTCGGCGCCGAGAACCATCGGTGGGGCTTCCGGCGCGTCCACGGCGAATTGCGCCGCCTCGGACACAAGGTCAGCCCCGCTACCGTCCGACGCGTTCTACGTGCCGCGGGTCTCGGCCCCGCACCGCGCCGCCCGTCGGCGCGCGGCGAGTGGGCCGCCTTCCTCAAGGCCCAGGCCAGCGGCCTGCTCGCCACCGATCTGTTCCATGTCGACACGGTGGCACTGCAACGGCTCTACGCACTGTTCGTCATGGAGGTACGCACCCACACCGTGCACATCCTGGGCGTCACCGCCCACCCCACCGCCGCCTGGGCCACCCAGCAGGCCCGGCAGTTCCTGTGGCAACTTGGCGATGGCGCCGCAGAGTTCACCCACCTCATCCGCGATCGGGACGCGAAGTTCACCGGCGCCTTCGACGCCGTGTTTGCCAGCGAGGGCATCGCCGTGGTCAAGATCCCTCCGCGCAGCCCCAACTGCACCCCTCACGCGGAACGGTTCATACGCTCAGCGCGGGAGGAGTGCACCGACCGGGTCCTGCTGCTCGGCCGCGGTCACGCCGAGAAGATCCTCCACGACTACGCCCATCACTTCAACAGCCACCGCCCCGATCAAGGACGCAACCAACTCGCGCCCAACGACGACCCGAGCGTCATCCCCCTGCCCGCAGCCCGGATCGAGCGCCGACACGCCGTCGCCGGCTTCATCAACGAGTACCACCGAGCCAGCTGACCATCAGACAAAGTCCCAGCTCACAGCCAGTGAAGCCATTCTGAAGCGCTACGCGGTACTGACCGTCCCGGTGAGCCTGAACGCGGGCTCGAACACGGTCGGGATCGCCGTGGCTCAGGGGGACACGGCGAGGGTGAACGTGGACTACCTCGCGGCCTACCCCAACGGTGCGCAGCCCCCGAGCCAGGCCCCCGGCACGGGTACCACGAGCAACTACCAGCAGTCGCTCGACCTGAAGACCGGGCGGCTGACCACCTCCTTCGACTGGACCTCGCCCGCGGGCGATGCCACCTCCTTCACCTACGAGGTGAACGCCAACCGGGCCGACGCCCACCTGGGGACTGTGAGTGTGACGGCGGTGCCGCACTGGAGCGGCACGGCCACCGCCGTGGACGAGTTCGACGGCCGGGGGCTGAGCTACGCCACCGCCGGCGGGGTGAGCGTCGACGGGGCGAACGCCACGATGTCGGAGAACGTCGTCTCGAACGGCAACCTGGTCACCGCCGCCCTGGACTCCGTGCTGCGGGTCAACGGCGCCACCGTGGCTACCTCTCCCATGGGCAGCGCCGGGCAGAGCGCGAGCTTCCCCGTCACCGCCGGCCAGAGCTACCAGGTCACCAAGTACGTCGGTGTGGCATCCTCCGTCGACACCGACCGGTCGCTGACGGCCGCGACCCCGCAGCAGGAGGCCGCGAGCGCGGCGTCCACCGGCGCGGCTGGCGGCTACCAGCAGGCGATCGCCGCCAACAACAGTGCCTGGTCGAGCCTGTGGCAGTCGGGCATCTCGGTTCCCGGGGAGGCGGCGCAGACCGCGCAGATCCACGCGGCCATGTTCGCCCTGCTCGCGAGCATGCGCTCCGACACCACCTGGAGCACCGGCCCGGGCGGGCTGTCCTCCGACGGCTACGGCGGCCATGTCTTCTGGGACATGGAGACCTGGATGTACCCGGCCCTGCTGGCCCAGTACCCCGACATCGCCCAGACCGCCGACACGTACCGGCAAAAGCTCCTCCCGGCAGCCGAAGACGCCGCCCAGGCCTTGTCGTTGAAGGGCGCGAAGTTCCCTTGGGAGAGTGCGCTGACCGGCAAGCCGTCGACGCCAGGGGGCGCCTACGACCAGGACGAGATCCACGTCAACTCCGACATAGCGCTCGCCCAGTGGCAGTACTACCAGGCCACCGGCGACACCGCGTGGCTGCGGGACAAGGCATGGCCGGTGCTCAAGGACGTCGCCGACTACTGGGCCAGCCGCGCGGTGCCCGACCCGGCCGGCGGATACGACATCAACAACGTCATGTCCCAGGACGAGAGCGCGGATCCCGTCGACAACAGCGCGTCCACCGACGCTGGCGCACAGACGGCGCTGCGGATCGCCGTCCAGGCCGCCGGCATCATCGGCCAGAGCGCCGACCCAGCCTGGAGCACCGTCGCCGACGGCCTGAAGATCCCGGTCGACACCACCACCAACACCCATCCCGAATACCAGGGCTACAGCGGCCAGACCATCAACCAGGCCGACGTGACGATGCTCCAGTACCCCTGGAACGTGCCGATGCCGGCCTCGGTCGCGCAGAACGACCTCGACTACTACAGCCAGCGCGTCGATCCGAACGGCCCGTCGATGACCGACGCCATCGACACCATCGACGCCGCCGCCCTCGGCTCACCGGGCTGCACCGCCTACAACCACCTGCAGAACAGCGTCAACCCGTTCCTGGGCGCGCCGTTCGACCAGTTCCACGAGACCCGCACCGGCGGGGCGTTCACCTTCACCACCGGCGAGGGCGGCTACCTGCAGCAGTTCCTGTACGGGTTCACCGGCCTGCGCTGGGGCACCGACGTGGTCACCATCGACCCGTTCCTGCCCTCGCAGCTGCCCGGTGACGACGTGACCGGCCTCAAGTGGCACGGCAGCACCTTCGACATCGCGGTCGGCCAGCAGTCCGCGACGGTGACCGTGCAGTCCGGCACGCTCGCGGTACGCGACCACAGCGGAACGGTGCACCAGGTGTCGGCCGGGAGCACGCTGACCCTGCCGACCCGGCACCCGGCCGCGACCACCGGCCCCGTCGACTGCGGCGGGCAGAACCCGACCGGCCCGATCACCGGCGTCGCCAGCAGCCGCTGCGTCGACCTGGCCAGCGGCAGCACGGACGACTCGACGCGGGTCGAGCTGGACGACTGCAACGGCGACAGCGCCACGCAGACCTGGACGCTGCCCGGCGACCACACCGTGCGGGTCGCGGGCAAGTGCCTGGACGTCCTGGGAGGCAACCCCGCCAACGGAACACCGGTGCAGCTCTACGACTGCAACGGCACCGCCGCCCAGCAGTGGACCTACGACCCCGCCACCAGCGAGCTGACCGCCTACGGCAAATGCCTCGACGCCACAGACTTCGGCACGGACAACGGCACCAAACTGCAGATCTTCGACTGCTACGGCACATCCAACCAGCAGTGGAAGATCCCAACCCTGGGCTGAACAACACCGCGCGCCACGGGGTGCACGCCGCACACGGCGTGCACCCCGTGGCGCGCGGTCGTGAAGCCATCTCCCGCGCCCGCGGGTACACACATCGTCATCCCGACCGCGTAGGACAGCCACCGGCCTCGCGCGGTCAGCCAGTTCAGGAAGTCGTGAGTTCCGCCAGCAGGGTCGGTGCGTATCAGGGGCCCGCCGGCCGCGCCGGTACAGCTTCGGCAGCTGGGCCAGAGCCATGCGGGTCGCGGTGATGTGGTCCGCCGCGCTGTTGCTACCGGCGTTGCCCGGCCGCAGCAGCCCGGCCGCCGGCTCCCCGGACCCGGCCGCTCCGTGGTCGACGAACGCGACCAGCGGCTGGTGCCCGAAGGCCCGCTTCCAGGTCGCCGCAGTCCTGCTTGTCAGAGTGTGCCAGGACCAGCACGCCGTCGATGTCCACGACCACCTGGCCACCGCATCAGGGGCATCCGCCCCGGCCAACTTCCACACCCGCTCCCGGACTTCGGCCCTCGCCCGGCGGATCGCCGTCAGCGCGCGGGGGCCGGCGGTGGCTAGGGTGCGGTGGGATCGGAGGCCACCGGCCCGAACACCTGCGGCTCGGCCCGCAGCACCGCCACATCCGACAGGCGGTCGCCGCCCAGTGCCACTGGCAGGGCAAGGTCCAGCAGGACCTTGCCCGGATCGTGCACCGCCCGTAGCTTGCGCCACGGCGTCAACGCCGCAGACATCGCCGTATCCAGCCCGGCCTTGCGGGCCGTCTCCACCAGCGCCCCGCAGCGTGCCGACACAGCCTGGCGGACCTTCATACGCGCCCACGCCGACACCCTGCTCGCCTGCGACTTCTTCCACGTCGACTGCGCAGTCACCCTCCAACGGCTATACGTGTTCTTCGTGATGGAGGTCGGGACCCGCTACGTCCACGTCCTCGGCGTCACCACGCACCCCACCGGGGCGCCTGGGTGACACAGCTGGCCCGGAACCTCACGATGACCTTCCGGAACCGGTCCGCCAGCAGCTTCCGCTTCCTCATCAAAGACCGCGACAGCAAGTTCACCACCGCCTTCGACGGCGTGTTCGCCACCGAAGGCATGGACGTCGTCAAGATCCCTCCACGCTGCCCACGGGCGAACGCGTTCGCGGAACGCTGGGTGCGCACCGTCCGCGCCGAATGCACCGACCACATGCTCATCGCCGGCAAACGCCACCTGCGTACCGTCCTAGACCGGTACACCGAGCACTACAACAAGGGGCAGATGCCACCGATCGCTGGACCCGAGAGCACCTTGCGACGCAGCCAACGCCACTCCCCTGCCGATCGGCACGATCCGACGTCGCAAGATCCTCGACGGACTCATCAACGAGTACCACCGAGCAGCCTGACACTCCATCACGCACCGACCGAATCACCGCAGGTCGGCAGCCGTGCCCGAATACTCGCACCCTTCAGCCGTTTTGAAGCCCTACGGGGGCATCCTCGCCGTAGGCGGCGGACGGTGGGGGCGCGACCTGGGGTCAACGCGCCTGCCATTAGCCTACGTTGGTGTTGTCAAGGCATTTGCCATTGATCAACGCGAAGTTGAGGATGTACGCCCGGGACGTTCGCGGCTGCTTGCTGGGAGCCAACCCGCTCACTCCATCGAAACGAGAGAAGGCATGCTGCGAACCGCCGTGAGATCCATCGTCGCTGGCGCGGCCGTGCTGGCCATAGCCCTGCCTGCGGCCACCCGCGCATCGGCGGGTCCACCACCGTTGCGAACTGACTCCTACCGGTCGAGCAATGGCCCGGTCGTCGGCGGTTCGGCGTACGACTACGCGCCGAGCATCATGCAGGACGGCGTCTACAAGATGTGGTGGTGCGGCCAGACGGCCGGCGGAAAGGTACCGGGCGACGACATCCTGTATGCGGAGTCGTCCAGCCCGGACGGTCCGTTCCACGCACGGGGCAGTTCGGCCCCACACCAGATCGTGTTCGACGGAACCGGCAACGGCAGCTTCGACAACAAGCACACCTGCGATCCATCGGTCGTACGGGTCGGTGGCACGTACTACATGTACTACGGCGCCGAGCGGCAAGACGGCGAACCCACCACGATCGGCGTCGCCTCCAGCCCCGATGGCATCAATTGGACCCGGCTCAACAACGACCAGCCCATCATCACCCCCGCCAACCAGCAGGACACCCACAACAGTTACGGCGCCGGCCAGCCGAGCGTCGTCCACCTCGACGGCGAGTTCTATCTGACGTTCACCGACACCACCGGTGCCGGGGCAGCGCCGAACGGAGCTGGCCAGTTCGTCTGGCGCTCTCCCGATCCGACGTTCCAGTCACACGTCGAGGTGTTCACCGCCTCCGGATGGCAGTCGAAGACGGCCGCCAACTCGCGTAGCTTCTCCGTTGTCAACGCGGTTTCGGTGGACTGGCAGTACTCCGACGCCCTGCACGCGTTTATCATCGCCCACGACAACGTCGCAGGCCAGACCACGTTGACCTTTTTGGATCCGGAGAACCTCGCCAAGCGCCCCTACGCCGAAGTGGCCATCCCCGGCCAGTGGTCGGAGGGACCTGGCATCGTCTCCCGGCCGGACAAGCACTCCGTAGTCTCGGGAAGCAATGACTGCGGGCGGATCCCCGTTGATGTGATCCGCTCCACCACGACGTTTCCACCGCAACAGCTGGCGCACATCGGCATCGACCTGCTCAGCGGCCGCAGTTGTGCGTCGATGCCTCCCGCGCAGATCGCCAGGATGTATGAGGGCTACGGACTGCAGTCAAACGGGTTGCCCGCCGCCGTCGTGGTGAACGGCCGACGGCTGCAGATCCAGAACGGCGCCGTCTACACCGACCTCACCAACAACCGCATCAGCGTTCCGCCGTCGATCTACTATGCGGTGCCATACGGCGCGTCGTTGCACGACAGGGACAAGGTACTCGGCGCCCCCGGGCTTCCGGGGGCATTCCAACTCGATGACGGAGCACTGTGGCCCGCGAGCTGCCTGCGACTGGTTACCGACAACCACTCTTCGATCACCATGGTGGACCAGGGCACGTGGTTGTCGCACCCGCGCGGGCCTGACCTGGACTGCCTCGACTAGGGGCTGTGTGAGGTTATGATCAACCAGGTGCCTGCAACCGACCCGGCGGTCGTCGTCGAGGCCCGCAGAACGAGCCCCCGGCAGCTCGCCGGCTGCGGTCTGGACGAGTTGGCCTTCACGACCGAGCCCGTGGTCAGCGAACTCGTCACCAACGCGATGCGTCATGCCGTCGGTCCCATGCGGCTGCGCCTGATCCTGGAGCGATCCCTGATCTGCGAGGTGTTCGACGGCGGAGCTGCCGCCCCGCACCTGCTCCATCCGAAGACGAGCGACGAAGCCGGCGGCCAGCTCCTGATCTCCCAGTTCACCCAGCGCTGCGGCACCCGCTACTCGCAGGAGGGCAGGGTCGTCTGGTCCGAGCAGTCCCTTACGGCGCCTGTCGCGTGACCTGGTCCGGAACACCGCCTGCTGTCGCTCGGTGAGTACCACCATGCTGCTTGAACTGCATGGATGAGGTTTTCGGTACCCACAAGGACTCTGTCGCCCGATTCATGTCGTGGCCTGATTCGATCACCGTTACCTGCACGTTCTCCGCCGCGGTCAGCCGGTTTCGACTGGTCGCCCGAATCGGGCGACAGAGTCCCACACCGCCACTACAACGGGCACCGCCCGCACCAATCCCGGCAGCAGCTCCCCCCGGACAGCGAACAACCGCCCACCCCAGCCACCGTCACCGACCTCCAGACTCGCAGGATTCGACGACAGTCCGTCCTCGGAGGCCTAATCAACGAGTACCAGCGCGCCGCCTGACCGAACGACATCAAGCCAGGTCACAGCACGAATCGAATTTTCGAGCGGCACAGGGTTGGTCGCTGTCCCAGGACTCGGACCTGCGGCCAATCATCAACAGGCTCAGCCGCACCGACTTGATGACCCATCACCCCCCTCATCGGCGCCCCGGGCGGAGCTCACACCGCCGGCGAGCATGACCTGCTCAACCGGCCGCTGTCTTCTCTCGTCTCGACTTCCACTGCGGCGGTCAGGACCTGACGAGCCGCCGCCACGGGCCGGGGCAACTTTGTAGGTCCACCCCAAGCCCTCGCCGATGATGGACGAGCCGCCATGCCCTCTGACAGGCGTTCCCTCAGACGTGCCCTACGGGTCGTCCCATGTGCAAGTCAGGGGCTCCGTACCGCGCGCATCGGCGCCCTACCGCGCTTCCGTTTGGGGAGTGCCCCGTCTGCGGAGCGGCGCCAAGGGGCATCGCCCCGGCTTTACGGGACGGCGAGCGCTGCAACGCAGACAGGCGCGGCGCGCTGACCTGCGGGCAGAGAGGACCTCGGCCATGCCGGCCGCCCTGTCACCCCTGTCCCGTGGGGAGCATCGCGCTCCGCTCCCTTGACCAAAGGTCGGTCAGAAGCCGCCAAGGGGCATTTAGGCCTCTCAATGGCCGCTACATCAACATCATCCCGGATGGCCTCCCCACCCAACGGTTGACGACGGCGCGCAACGTCCCCGTACCGCGCGCCACATCGACCCGATCGAGCGACGGACAAATCGCCCCCGATTGACACCGCTTGAGGCTGGGAGCAAGAGCGCTCCCAGAGGGCTCCCCGTTCGCTCCCACCGCAAAAACGACAAAGGCCGCTTCCGTTACTCACGGAAACGGCCTTCGACCTGCGGATTCGCAAGTCGGGACGACAGGATTTGAACCTGCGACCCCTTGACCCCCATCCGCGCGCCAAATCCTCCTGGTTTCTTACATATTGAGCATCCTTCGCACCTCAAACGATGTCAAGCGCCGTACGACGCCATAGAGATCACTCGTCAAGCGCCAAAAGCCGCTCCCCCACTCAACCCACCACGGACCCGCTTCACGAGCCTCACCAACGCGCTCCCGCAGTAAATGAGATGAGCCAAGTGGAATCAGAAGTACTTATACGGCGCTCGACCAGCACGGATGTTTTATCGGCACCCGCAATCCTCCACGAGTACCAACATGCGGCATGAGCTGGGCGGATGAGGTTATCGGCAGGCGCAACTTCGCCGAGCACGACCCCGCCGTTCGGTGGAACCGCTGACGGGCTACAAGGTCATTCCGCGGCGGGCTTTACAGCCACCTTGGCTGGACCCCAAGAAGAATGATCAACCCAGGGCTGTTCCTCACGACCGGCCGGGGTCGCCACCGACACCGCAGGTCAACGACAAGCTCAGCGGAAGTCGTCGGAGTGGTCGACGGCCCACTGGGCGTAGGTGTGCGCCGGCGTGCCGGTGATCTTTTCGGCGATGGCGGAGGTCAGGACCGGGACGCGGTTGGCGGCGGCCCACTGACTCACGATTGCCTCGGCCACGACCGGATGCATTGTTCTGCCCACTTCCGCGCGAGCCTGCTCGTCGGAGACGTGTTCGATCCGGATGCGGCGGCCGAGGGCCTCGCCGATGTACTCGACCTGCCGTTGCAGGGTCAGGGACTCGGCTCCGTAGATGGTGTATGCCTGGTGCGAGTGGCCCGGTTCGGTCAAGGCGGTCACCGCAAGTGCCGCGATGTCCTTCTCATGCACCGGTGCCGACTGTGCGAGCGGATAGGGAAGGCGGACGACGTTGTCAGTGCGGATCGATTCGGCCCACCAGGTACGGGTATTGGTCGCGAATGTCCCCGGCCTGAGGAACGTCCAGTCCATGCCGGACCGCTGGATGGCCTGCTCGATCGTGCGGTTCAGGCGGGGGACCGGGTGGTCGGCGTCGGGGTTCAGGACCGACACCGACGAGAGCAGAACCACCTGCCGGATCCCCGCGGCTGTGGCCGCCGCAGCGACCTTCTCGATGTCGTAGGGCTTCTGGGGGTCGAGCATTCCGTAAAGGAACACCTTGTCGGCACCGCCGAGCGCTGCGGGCAGCGTCTCGGGACGCTCCAGGTCGGCGGCGACTGCTTCCCACCCGGACGTCAAGCTCGCGGCTGGGGTTCTGCTGACTGCTCTGACCTGCTCACCGGCGGCCAGCAGGCCATCGGCCACGTGACGACCGACGTTACCGCGAGCGCCGAAGACAACTGCCACCATGACGGGACCTCCTGTTGATTGTGGACGTGAATGGCTGCGCAGCCGGCGATGCCGTGGAGACCCACTTTCGCCACGGACATGTCGACAGTGCGGGACGTGTTGCTGCCACGCGGGTTGCGGTCCGGCGTCAGCGGGCTTGGCCATCGGCGAAGGCGTGGGGATCAAGTCGAGAGCCGGAGCCGCGTCGACCGGGCGTGGACGGGCGCGGGACATCGCTGCGCCGAGACGGTCGACCGCGAGTGACGTAGGTGAGGGGTGAGGATCTGCCGTTGTCGGTGCGAGCGCCGTAAGCGGGCCTCCCGGTCGCCGGTCAGGGCTGGATGTTCTCCAGGTCCTCCAGGAGGCCGGGGTGCTTCGGCTCCCAGCCGAGGGTCTGCCGGGTGTGGGTGCTGGACGAGGGCTGGTCGGTCGCGAAGATCGGGCCGAGAGGTCCGTACGTCTGCGACGGCACCGACTCGACCGGCAGGCCCAGCCGTCGGCCGATGACCGCGGCGATGTCCCGCACCCGGTCCCCCTCGTCGGCCACGGCGTGCCAGACGCTGCCGGCATCCGCCTGTTCCAGGGCGAGCCGGAGAAGGACCGCCGCGTCGAGCGCGTGGACGGCCGGCCAGCGCTGTGTGCCGTCGCCCGGGTAGCCGGACACCCCGGTCCGGCGTGCGATGCCGGTCAGCAGGCCGGCGAACCCGCCCGTGCCCTGGTTGTGGACCGTGCGCGGCAGGCGTACGGCCGTACTCCGGACCCCGCGCGCGGCAAGGCCCAGGACCGCCGTGACCGCGCGACCACGACCACCGACCGGTCCGTCGGTCGGCACCGGGTCGGCCTCGGTGGAGACACAGCCTGGCACCTGGGGCGTACCCGAGACGGTCACGAAGGGGCGGTCGCTGCCGACGAGTTCCTCGCCGAGGGCCGCCAGGGCGGCGCTCTCCTCGACGACGTTCTTCGCGAGGGCCTCGGAGCTGCTGAAGTCATTGCCGAACGCCAGGTGGACGACCCCGTCGGCCTGACTGACGCCGGCCCGGAGGACGTCCAGATCGGCGAGGGCTCCCCGGAGCGGCTCGGCGCCGGCCGCCTCGGCGGCGAGTGCGGACGCGTCGGAACGGGCGAGTGCGAGGACGGTGTGGCCGTTGCCGAGCAGTTCGGCGACGACGGTGGACCCGATCAGACCGGTGGCACCGGTGACGAAGACACGCATGGAAATCCTCCCCCAAGTGATGGGACTCTTGTCCCGTCACACGCTACCAGGTGACGGGACAAGAGTCCCATCGCATATGCTGGCCCCATGGGTAGGTGGGAACCAGGCGCACGCGAACGCCTCGTCGTGGCCGCAGTCGACCTGTTCACCGAACAGGGATACGACGCCACGACGGTCGCACAGATCGCCGAGCGTGCCGGGGTCACCAAGAGCACCTTCTTCCGGCACTTCCCCGACAAGCGCGAGCTGCTGGTAGCCGGACAGGAGACGCTGAGCCGGCTGCTAACCGAGGGAATCGCGGAGGCCCCCGGTGGCGCCAGCCCGCTAGAGGCGGTCGCCGCCGGTCTTGAGCGCGCGTCGAGCGCGATGGGCCCCATGAACCGCGAGCTCGCCCCGCGCCTGAAGGCGGCCGTCGCCGCCAGCGCCGAGCTGCAAGAGCGTGACGCCCTCAAGACCGTCAGCCTCGCCGCCGCGATGACGGCCGCCCTGGCCGCCCGCGGCCTTCCCGACCCCACCGCGGCCCTCGCGAGCGAGCTGGGCGTCCTCGCCTTCAAGCGCGGGTTCGCCCAATGGTCCGAGGGCGACCGTGACGGCAAGGACGAACTCGCCGGATACGTCCTGGCGGCCCTGGACGAGCTGCGTACGGTGAGCGCATCGCTGGGCTGATCGGACAGATCCACCCGCTCATCGGCTGGTTGCGCATCGACCCATCGCTCGTCAGGCTCGCCGACGGACGCGGCTCCGCCACAGCACGCCCACGTACGGCTTCGGGACTGGCGGGCTCGCATGTTGAGGTATCGCCTATTCCGTGAGCAACGGGCCGAACCCATCACCGCGAGTGAGCGCGAGGGCCTGCCTCTGGCTCGCCTTAGCCACGTTGAGGATGGTCAACTACTAGGGTGAATCAGGTACTTACGACATTCATCGCAGTGGCAGGAACTCTCATCGGATCACTGCTGGGGTACCAGTTCCAGAAGCGAGTCGCAGACCGCAGCGAACGCCGCAGCGCCGTTCTTGCGTTCACCAGCGCCGCTAACGAGTTCTTACGTAGCCAACACGACTGATGGTGGCGTAAGCATGAGGATCAAGGCGGCCCGGCGCACGTCGCAGCCAGACCGGAAGCCTTCAGACTGCGCGGCCTGGTCTTCCAGGCCGTTCACCAACTACACCTTCTCGTGCCGGATGACAGCCTGCACTCACGGGCAGAGCGCACCCCCGAAATGATTCACGCCCTTCACCGAGCGACAGATCGCGAGGAGCTGCGAGTGCTGACTGCAGATGCGCGGGCGAGCCTGCACGCTTTGGTCGGGCAGGCTTCTGGGCAGATCAGGTGAACGGCACTCTGAGTTTCATCGAGAGTGATCGCCGGGGGCGTATCGGCTCCAGGTTCCTCCGGCTTCGGTGACCTGTGGGGCTCAAAAACACGAATTTCGTGGTGACCCCGCACACCCTGCTGACCTGGCATCGGCGCCTGGGGCGTTGGAAATGGCGACAGCTACCGGCCAAGGGGCTGGCCGCCACTGGCCGAACAGACCGTCACACTCATCCTGCACCTAGCCAAGGAGAACCCGACCGGGAGCTCGAACCCGCAGCCAACTGCCAACCGGCCTTGCGCAGGGGCCGTCTGATGCTTGGTCCTCTCAGATCGGTGCCAGTGCAAAGGCGCGCGCCACCAGATCTCCGGCCCGTTCGAGACAACGTGGCGGCCGCCCATCACACTTGGAGAACAACAGCCCAGGATCCGTTGGCTGTTGCAGCGCACCGCGACACAGGGCGTAGCCGTCGGCGACGGGCTACTTGACGCGGGACGGTATGAGACCAGTTCGGCTCCAGCGAGGGACGCCGCGTCTGCTGTCAGCTGTTCCGGGAGGCGCGTCCGATCGGACGTCCCATGGCGAAGCGAAGGGCTCCGTACCGCGCGGAGCGGTGTCGTATCACGCTCCCGTTTTGGGAGTGCCCCGTCTGCGAGGACAGGGAACAATGACCACCGTTTCGGAACGGAAGCGGGTGGCGGTGGTCGGCGCGGGCATCAGCGGATTGACCGCAGCATTCCGGCTCCAGGAAGCAGGCTTCGCTGTCACCGTACTGGAGGCCGGGCCAACAGCCGGGGGGCGCATGTCCAATATCGACAAGGCCGGCTACCGCATAGACACCGCAGCGGCATTCCTGCTGGACAGCTATCAGCAGATGCAACGACTGATCTCCGACGCTGGACTGGCCTCGCTGAAGTGCGCAACCTCCGACCTGATAGGCGTCCTCCGGGAAGGTCGCGTCCACCGGATCCGCGCTCACTCCTACACCGACCTGGCCCGCACCCACTTGCTGAGCTGGTCCTCCAAGATCAGAGCGGCCAACCTCCTGATGGACATCCGCCGAACCCGCCCCACGTTCAGCTGGGAGGATCTGTCAGCAGCAGGATCAATCGACACCGAAAGCGTCCTTGCATACACTCTGCGGCGACTCGACTCTGAACTTCTCGACTACCTTGTGGCACCCATGTGCTCCGCGTTCTACATGCGCACGCCTGCGGAACTGTCAGTCGTCGAGCTGTTCTTCTGCATGAACGCACTTCTGGGAAGCTCCACCTTCAGCTTCCCCGACGGCATCAGCACTCTGCCCCGCCTGCTCGCCGCGCAGGTTCCGGTGACGCTCAACGCACGGGTCACACATGTTGAGGAGCGCCGCGAAGCAGTACACGTGCACTGGCGGCAACCAGGCGAACCCGAGCACAGCGAAACCGTCGCAGCCGTCATCCTGGCCATTCCGGGGAAGGACGTGCCGGGAATCTTCCCGCAGATGCCGACGGCCCAGCGTGAGTACCTCGCCGGCCTCCGCTACAGCCGCGACATTCACGTCAGCTTTGGGTTGAGGAAACCGCCGGACGAACCGGCCACATACATCCTGGTGCCCAGTCGCGAACACCACGACCTGTCGATTGTCTCCTTCAACCACAACTACAGCCCCGGGAGCACCCCCGACGGCCATGGACTGGTCACGGTCTATCACTCCGCGGCGTGGAGCGAACAACACTAGGGCGCGGATGATGCCACCGTCGTCACCGACGTCCACGCCTCGCTCCGCAGCGCCTTGCCCCATCTTGCCGAGCACATCACGACCCACCAGGACATGGTTCACGTCCAGCGCTGGGACCAGGCCATTCTCGCCCGGGGGCCAGGAGAATATCCTGACCTCAAGCGCTTCACTGACAGCCTGGACCCGTCATCACGCGTCCAGCTCGCCGGCGAATACTTCGCCGTCACCGTCACGAACTCAAGCGTGGCCAACGCAGAGCACGCTGCCCGACGCGTCCACAGCATGCTGATGGAGCCTGAATGCTCTGAGACGGCTTGAAGTTCCTGCACATCGGACCAACGGCGCTGCGCCTGCCGGAAACCTCATCCGTGCAGGTCATAGCGCTGTCTACCCCAGGCTGCCCGTCGCTGGTTCTGGTAGCCGCGGGCGTTGTCGATGCAGACCGCGGCGCGGGAGGCGAGCTCCTCCGCCAGCACGAGGTCGTCGTGATCGAAGCGGGAAGGCGTACGGGAGCAGCCGGTCAGGCCTGCGGCGGGCTACTCGATGATGTCGTCGGGTAGATCATCAACAGCGAAGAAGTACGGGTCAAGGCGCTTGGCCGGTTCGCGGTTGACCGGTTCGCCGGTCCACTGGGTGGCCTCGAATCAGAAGCCGATGCGTTCGATGCGCTCGTCTTGACGGTGGTGGACGACGTGGACCATGCGCAGGTGGCCGGTGTCGCCGGTCACCTCGGCCTCGGCGGTCCGTCAGGCGCGGAGCTCGGCGTGTGCCTTCTCCTCGAACTGCCGGTGATGCTGGGCGAGGTGTACCCATTACGAATGCACGGCGGCGGTGGTATCCGGCAACCTCCGCGAATGGTAGGCGCGGCCATCGAGGGTGACGTTCCCGCCCGCAGCGGCCGCCAGGCCAGGCGAAATCTTGCGGATCTCCACAGTTGAACCAGACTGCCGTATATGACGCAGGAGGACCCCGTGCATGGCGGCGCCGACGCAGGGCCGCAGATACCCAGCGATGACACGCCGGCGGTAGTCGGCGCGCTCGAGCGGGCGCCCGAAGCCCGGCCGGGGGCCGCGCCACCGTCCATCGCCACCGGTCTTCGGTTGGCCTGCCTCAGTTTCCTGATGCTGTTCACCGAGTTGGCACTGATCCGCTGGACCGCCGCGAACAACATCCATCTGGCCTATCTGACCAACTTTGTGCTGCTCGCCAGCTTCCTGGGTATCGGGGTCGGCTTTCTGCGGGCCCGATCGCGTCGGGACTTCTCCCCGGTGGCAGTGCCGGCCCTCGCCGTGCTGGTCGCCTTCGTCCTCGCGTATCCGGTGAGCATGGTCGCGCTGTCCGGGCCGCATCAGCTCCAGGGCCGGGGCAGCAGCCCGCCCCTGCCCCAGTGGATCAGCCTGCCCGTGATCTTCATCTTGACGGTGCTGGTCATGGCGGGCATCGGCGAAGGCACCGCCCGTACCTTCGCCCGCTTCACTCCGCTGGCCGCCTACCGACTGGACATCCTCGGCAGCATCGCGGGCATCGCCGTCTTCTCCGGGATCGCCTTCCTGCAACTCCCGCCGATCGCCTGGGGCCTGGTCGCGGCCGCCGGATTCGCGGTCCTGGTCGGGCGGCGGCGCTGGTGGCAGGTGGCCACGACGGCGGCCTCGCTGCTGGCCATGGTCGGGCTGCTCGCCGCGGAATCCGCCGCGCCGCACGACTACTGGTCGCCGTATTACAAGGTGACCGCCGCCCAGCCGGCGGGCTCGCCGGGGGTCCTCGCGGTGTCGGCGAACAACCTCCCCCACCAGACGGCGTACCCGATCTCCACCCTGCGCCGCGTCGCGCCCTTCTACTGGTTCCCCTACCAGCACCTCACCCCCGCCTCGCTGCGGAACGTGCTGGTGGTGGGCGCGGGCACCGGCAACGATGTGGCGGTGGCCCTGTCGGAGGGGGCCCGGCACGTCGACGCGGTGGAGATCGACCCGGTGCTGCAGCGGCTCGGCGTCACCTACCACGCCGACCACCCCTACCAGGACCCGCGGGTCAGCGTGCACATCACCGATGGCCGGGCCTATCTACACCAGACCGATCGCCGCTACGACCTGATCCTGTTCGCGCTGCCCGACTCGCTCACCCTGCTGTCCGGCCAGTCCAACCTGCGCCTGGAGAACTATCTGCTGACCGAGCAGTCCATGCGCGACGCGAAAGCTCACCTGAAGCCCGCCGGCACGTTCGCGATGTACAACTACTACGAGCCATACTTGCTCGACCGGTATGCGAGCACGCTCGCGAGCGTGTACGGCCGCGCTCCGTGCGCCGAGGTCGGCACCCCGCTGGCCGGGCGCCGCCAAGCCGTCCTCACCAGCACCACGGCCGGCCCGACGCCTGCCTGCGCGACCATCTGGCACGGCCGCGCGATCGCTCCGGCCAGCGACGACCACCCCTTCCCCTACCTGGCCACCAACAGCATCCCCTCTTTCTACCTGTGGACGCTGGCACTCATCGTGGCCGCCTCCCTGCTCCTGGTAAGGGCGACCGGCGGACCGCTGCACGCGATGACGCGCTATCTCGACCTGATGTTCATGGGCGGTGCGTTCCTGCTGCTGGAGACAAAGAACGTGGTGCAGTTCGCGCTGCTCTTCGGTACCACCTGGTTCGTCAACTCCCTGGTCTTCGCCGGCATCCTGCTCAGCGTCGCGGCCGCCATCGAGGTCACACGCCACCTGCGCCTGCCGCCGCCACCCGTGCTCTACGCGGCGCTGCTCGCCGCGGTGGCCGTGGCCTGGCTGGTACCGGCGGACTCGCTGCTCACCCTCTCCCCTGCGCTGCGCTTCGCTGCAGGAGCCGCCCTCGCGTTCGCGCCCGTCTTCCTCGCCAACCTGATCTTCGCCCAGCGGTTCAAAGGGGTGGGATCCTCGACCACCGCGTTCGGCGCAAACCTGCTCGGCGCGATGATCGGCGGAGTCCTGGAATACCTGGCACTGATCACCGGCTACCGCTCGCTGCTCGTGGTCGTGGCGGTGCTGTACGGCCTGGCGTTCCTGTTCGGCCAGCGGCACTTCACCGGTGAGCGGCCGGCCTAATGGGCCCCGGAATCCCAGCTCGGACACCAGGGAACATGTAACCGCCGGGTAGCTAGGGCGAATCGGACGTGCTGCCGCTTTTCTCAATTGCCGACTTGCGGAAAGGAGCCCAGGGGCCCGCAGATCCCTGGGCCTGATGAGGGCGGCTCCGTGCCCGCCGCACCTTCGTTCACCTATGCGGCTCGCGGGTGCCGACGGGGATGCCGTGCTTGCGGTTTCCAGCCAGCGCGGGCGGTGCGCACAGCGACGACGGCGGCGTCGCTTCGCTGGGAGCGTGCGCTCCTTCACGCTCTGCGGTCGAGGTCACCCGCTTCGGGTAGGAGACATTCCTGGCCCAGATCGTCCGGCACGTCCCAGCACTGCACGGCAGCGCATTTCAGCGTCGCCGGCTTTGCGCCTGCCGAGAATGTCATCCGTGCAGCTCAGGCGCTTGTTCTGTGCTGCGGCAGGATGAGCACTCGTGTTGCTTCGCCTCGCCTACCTGACCGTCACCAACGCGTTCGCAGCGCTGCGGCTGCTAGCGATGAGCGACCGCGACAAGGACGCGGAGATCCGCGCCCTGCGCCACCAGATCACGGTCCTTGACCGGCAACTCGGTACGGAACGCGTCCTGCGCCTGGCCCGGGAGACCCCGTCGTGGCGCTACCGCAGGGTGCACGGCGAACTCGCCACCCTCGGCATCAAGGTCGCCGCGTCCACCGTCTGGGAGATCCTCAAAACCGAGGGCATCAACCCCGCGCCCGACCGGGCCGCCACCACGTGGTGTGGTGTTCGGAAACTCGTCGCTGCTGGTCAAGCCGCGTATCTGTACTCGTTGATCACGCCGCCGAGCACTCGGGTGCGTAGGAGCCGGTGAGCGGTCAGGTTGACCACAGGCGCCGGGTGCTACTGGGCGAGGGGCGGGAGTTGTCCCCGAGCCTGGTGTGGGCGATGACTGTTGTAGTGCCGGGCGTAGGCGTCGAGGAGCTGCCGTGTATGGGTCTCGTTCCATATCAGCAGGTGGTCGAGCACCTCGCGCCGCAGGGTTCCGATGACCCGTTCGCAGTGCGCGTTCACCCGGGGAGCCCGCGGCGCGGTCCGCACAACCTCGATGTCGTCGGCCGCGAAGACCGCGTCGAAGGACTCGGCGTACTTCGCGTCCCGGTCGCGGCCCAGGAAACGCAGTGAGTCGACCCGTACGCCCAACTCGACGGCGAGGTTTCTCGCCTGCTGCACCGTCCAGGACTCTGTGGGATGTGCGGTCACCCCGGCGATGTGCAGCCGGCGTGTGCCGTGTTCGAGGAATACCAGCGCGTACACCCGGCGCAGGTCGACAAGGTCGATGTGTACGAAGTCGCAGGCGATGAGGCCCTTGGCCTGCGCGGTCAGGAACTCGCGCCACGTCGGTCCTCCACGGCGCGGAGCTGGATCGATCCCCGCCGCGGTGAGGATCTCCCAGACCGTCGTCGTGCCGACCGGGTGTCCGAGCCGCATCAGTTCGCCCTGGATCCGACGGCAGCCCCAACGAGGATTCTCGTTGGCCAGCCGCAGCACCACAGCCTTCACCGCACCCGCGGTCGACGGTCTCCCGGGCCTTGTCCAGCGCTTGCTGTAGTCCCACTTACGCGCGATCAGCCTGCGGTGCCACGCGAGCAGCGTCGCGGGCGTCACCAAAAATACCTGCGCCCACCGGCGCCGGGGGATCAGCGAGGACAGCGCCGCAAACCACAGGCGATCCGCCGGCTCGTACCGCACTGGCCTCGTCAGCTGCCTGCGCAGCACCGCGTTCTCGTGCCGCAGAACAAGCACTTCCGCGTCGTTGGCCGCGTCCCGCCGCAGCAGCAACGCCGGAGCCGCGAACAGCTTCCGAGCCACCTGGTACACCAATGAGACGATCACCCGGACAGGCTTCCAGCAGACCGTGATGGCGCGCCAGACCGCCTCCGAGCAGCAGCGATGAGTTTCCGAACGGCACAGGCTCGCTGCTGGACGAGATCGTCCGGGAAGGCGCGAGGCGGATGCTGGCCGCCGCGCTGGAAGCCGAAATCAACGCCTGCGTAGCCGAGTTGGCGCATGAACGGGACAGCGATGGGCGGCGGCTGGCTGTCACGCGGGCGTGACCAGGGGCGGAGCGGGAGCGTTGCCACGCCCTGGCCGCGGACACGGTCCGGCGCCGCTGCAGGAGGCGACTCAGCGTCAAGAAAGAGGTGACGCTGCGCCAATGACACCATCTCCGGGCCCTGCCACTCTCACCACTGAGGTCAGCGGCCCGGTCGATTGGCAAGTTCGAGTGGCTGTCTGAGTCACCAGATCCAAGGAGTTCCAGAACTATGAAGGTCCGTAAGAGTTTCGCGTCGCTGGCGGCGACTGCGGGTGCAGTCGCCGCCGTCGTTCTCGCGCCTGGCACGGCCAACGCCTCCAGCGGTGGTGGATGCGCGGGAACCTACGAGGTCAGGGCATGCATCAGTGCGAGCGGGGCCTATCTCAAGCCGGACGGGTACATCCTCAGCAACGTCAGCGCCTGCAGGACCACGTACATCTCCCTGACGGACATCACAACGGGTGCCATTCTGCAGCAGGAGAGCGTCGGCTGCTGGCCGGGGCATTACGGCCCGTTTCCCTATAAGGGCATCAACGGTCACCGGTACGGGGTGAGGGTATTTATGCTCGGCAGCAGCGGTCTCCTGGCCTCGCAATGGAGTTACGCCGAGACCTTCTCGAACTGATTCAGACACATGCCCGGCGGCCAGCCGATTCTCGGTCTGCCGCCGGGCATGCTGTCGGCGCGGCCGGGGTCGACAGGCTTCGGGTCACTGACACCGGGCAGACCTCGAGGTGCGATGCGGGTCCTGAGGCAGGGAATGTCCGCCTCCCCGGACCTGTCGTCGACCGTCTCCCGAAGGGAGCCACACCCGTCAGTGCGTCACCTGTACCTTGACGCCGGGTCCGCTTCTCGAATGCCGCTGATGTCACTCGCCGTCAGCGCCTGGCGGCGGTAGTCGCCCGGCGTCATGCCGTAGGCGGTGCGGAAGGCGCGGCTGAAGTCGGCGGGGTGGCGGAAGCCCCAGCGGGCGGCGACGGCGCGGACCGGGAGATGCCGCAGCCGCAGGTCGGCGAGGTCGACGTGGCAGCGCTCCAAGCGGCGGTGGCGGATCCAGGTGGCCAGGGTCAGTTCGCGGGGCTGGAAGAGCCGATGCAGGTAGCCCAGGGAAATGTGGTGGTGGGCGGCGATCACCGCGGGAGTCAGCTCAGGGTCCGCAAGGTTGAGCTCGATGAACTGCTCGATCCGGGCAAGCAGCGCCCGCCGGCGAGTCTCCGGGGCCAGCCGATCCTCGGCGTCGACGATCGCGGCCAGGGCCGCGGCGACAAGATCGAGGGCCACCTCGCCCAGCCGCACGGTCTCACGCTCGCCCACCTCCCCCTGCTCCACAGCCGAGGCGACGCCGGTGAGGTAGCGGGCGAGGATCGCGTTCATTCCGGCCCCGGTCGGCAACCGGCGTGCGAGCAGACGGTTCAAGCGCTGCGGGCGCAGCGGCAGCTCGGCCTTGGGCAGCTGCAGCATCAGCATCTTCCCCGGGCCGGCACCGGGAAGGGCACGGGAATCGAAGGGCTGGGAGGTGTCGTGGAGCAGCAGGTCGCCCGTACCCAGCCGGCAGTCGCGGTCGCGCTGGGCGAACCACAGGTCGTTCGCGGCAATCATGCTGAGCCCGTACTGCTCGGGGTCGGAACGGCGCACCAGAGCCGGTGTACGCACGGCCCGTACCTCGGGGAAGTCCAGGACCGACAGCTGGAGCGGGCCCAGCTCCGCCAGCGTCACCGTCGCCCTGAAGTCGTCGGCGTACGGACTGCTGGCCACCGTCGGGACGACATCCCTGGCACACTGCTCGCGCCACCACTGGAAACGGTCCGCAGTCGGCAAGTCCTCACTGCGCATCGTCACGATCACCCGTAGCCCCCATTAACGATCCCTCGTCGGGTACCGCAGCGAACAGTTCCCGACGGAGTCCGCCCCCCGACGTCGAATCAAGAATGACAGGGCATCAATCAGAGCACGTCATGCCACAGCAAAGGTTGATCATTCTCTGTCGAAAGCCAACCACCGAAAGCCTGGGGCGTTTCTTGGACCAAATCGGCGTCAATCCGGCATTTCTGCGGGCGCCTTCGCGGCCTTGCGGTGAGAGCCGGACCACAGAGGGCTGCTCGTGTTTCGCACTTTTGGTGATCAATGAGTGTGCGAACTGGTGTGTTTGCTATAGCCGCTTGGGGTGATGTCGGTCGGCATCGGAGACGGATGAAGGGGCAGACACAGAAGCATCGGCAGTGTCTGTTTCACCCTGATTGAAGGTGATCCGCCGATGCTTCCAGAAGGCACGCTACCGTCTTTGGCAGCCCTACTGACGGGCTTTCGTTCCTGCTTGGCAATCAAACTGCGGCGCGTCCTGATCGCCGACAGATTTCGGCCCTCACACCCCCACCAGGCCACACCCGAAGAAACCCGAACCGTCCTCGCAGCCTGGGCCGCCGCCGAAACATAACCAACCAGAACCGCGAAACACGAGGGATCAGCAGTGAACTTCACCGAAGCCGCTTAGTGGTCGACGCTGGAAGTCCTTCGGGGGTTGACGGTGAAGTGGCGCGTGTGGGAGGTCTGCCCTTATCCCAGTAGTTTGGCGATTCGGTCCTGGTCCGGGTCGGTGGCTGTGAACGTGACGAGCTTCTGTTCGGGATCGTCTGCGAGTTGAAGCACGACGTGGTGGAGTTCGAGTTCTCCCAGAACCGGATGGCGGAGCCGTTTGGTGCCGGAGCTCAGGGGTGTGACTGTGTGTTGCGGCCACCAGTCCCTCACCTCTGGGCTCGCGGAGTGGAGGCGTTCCAGCAGCTCGCTGAAGCCCGGGTCGCCCGGGTGGCGGGCTGCGGCTGCGCGGAATCGGCCGAGCAGCGCGAGTGCTTCAGCCGACCAGTCGACCATGACGTCCCGGGCCTCGGGGTCGGTGAACATCCACCAGAGCAGGTTGCGGTCCTGGGCCGGCCGGGCGGGCCAGTCGGTCCACAGGGCTCGGGCTGCCCGGTTGGAGGCCAGTACGTCCCAGCGTCGGCCGGTGACATAGCTGGGGCACGGGTCGAGTCGGTCGAGGAGCGTGAGGACAGCGGGCGGGAGCGATTCGACGACAGCGTGTGTCTCCGCGGGTGGGGCACCGTGGATCAGCTCGTGGATGTGAGCCCGTTCGGTTCCGTCGAGCTGTAGTGCCGTCGCCAGCGCGTCGAGCACCTGGCGTGAGGGGCGCACGTCGCGGCCCTGTTCCAGGACGGTGTAGTACGTCGAGGAGATGGCCGCGAGCTGGGCCACCTCCTCACGGCGCAGGCCGCGGGTCCGGCGTCGGACGCCGGGCGGCAGACCGACGTCGCAGGGCTGGAGCCGTTCGCGCCGCGAACGCAGCAGGTCTCCCAACTCTCGTGCCGGGATCGCGGGCTGAGTCATCCTGGTACTCCTATTACTAGGAACAGCGTCCTGTGGTTACCAGTTTAGGGTGCGGCTACCTTGGCGCCATGAACACACGAAGCACCGGCCTGGAAGGCCGCACCGTCTCCACGGCCGACGGGCCCGCATCGGAAACCGACCTGCGGTCGAACCAGCGCCGTGCGGACCAGGGAGCGATGGGGTCGTACGCCATCCGCACCGAACGAGTCGAGGTCCAGGCGGGTGAGGGACCACCGATGGGCGCGTACCTCGCCCGTCCTGCGGTCCCCGGCCCGTTTCCCGGTGTCTTGGTGGCCATGGAGCTCTTCGGCGTCGATACCGCCGTCCGCGACGTCTGCGACCGACTGGCCGGGTTCGGGTTCGTGGCACTCGCGCCGGACCTGCATCACCGGACCGCGCCCGGCGCAGAACTCCCCCGTGACCCCGCCGGCCGGGAACGAGGTTTCGAACTCCTGGAGTTGATGACACGGGCCACCGTGCTCCAGGACGTCCGCGCGTGCATCGACCTCCTTCAGGCGTCGGGCAGCGAACACGTCAGCATGGTCGGGCTGAGCCTGGGCGGTCACATCGCCTACCTCGCGGCCACCGAGTTCGACCTAGCCGCGGTGGCGGTCTTCTACGGAGGATGGCTGCCGACGGCTGACATCTCACTGAGCCGACCTGAGCCGACCCTGTCACTGACCCCGGCCATCACCGGAAAGGTGCTCTTCCTCGTCGGCGAGGACGACCATGTCATCCCATCTGGCCAGCAACGGGAGATCGCCGAGGCGCTGCGTGAAGCCGGCGTCGACCACGAGGTCGTCGTCTATCCCGGTATCGGACACGGCTTCCTCGCCACCGACCCCGCCATCGCGGCCGACGCGTGGCACCGCGTCCATGCACTGCTGACCAGCGTCGGAGCTTAACTCCTGAGCCTCCGTGCAGGAACGCGCCCGTGCGGTGGCAGCTGTCCACGCGCAGAAGGCCGCCGCGTGCTGCCGCCGGCCACCCGGCGGACAGGTACCAGCCCCTCGCACACCGCCTTCGAAAGATTAACCGCCCCGTCACCATGCCTCTATGCGCTGCAGCGGCGGTGGTGCTGACCGCCGCCGAGCGCCACCGGCTGAAGAAGATGGCCTACGGCCACAAGACTCCACACCAGACCAGGCAGCGTGCCACCGTCGTCCTCCTCGCAGCACGCGGCCGGGGCAACGCCAGGATCGCCGCCGAGACCCACCTGCACTTGGACACGGTGCGGACCTGGCGTGGCCGGTTCGCCCACGGCGGTATACCGGCTCTGGCCGACCGCAAACGCCCCGGACGCCCGGCCCGCTTCACCCCCGTGCAGGTCACCGAGGCCAAAGCCCTGGCCTGCCAGCTCCCGGCCGAGACCGGGGCGCCGCTCGCGCGCTGGTCGTGCCCGGAACTGGCCGCCGAGCTGACCGCGCGCGGCGTCACCGACACCGTCTCGGCGTCCACCGTGCGCCGCTGGCTGCGCCAGGACGCACTCAAGCCCTGGCAGTACCGGTCCTGGATCTTCATCCGGGACCCGGACTTCCGCGCCAAGGCCCAGCGCGTCCTTGACCTGTACGCCCGAACATACGAAGGAGAGCCCCTCGGCCCCGATGAGTACGTGGTCTCCAGCGACGAGAAGACCTCGATTCAGGCCCGCTGCCGCTGCCTCCCGACCCTGGCCCCGGGCCAGGCCAGGGCGATGCGCGTCAACCACGAGTACGGCCGCGGCGGCGCCGTGGCCTACCTGGCCGCCTACGACGTCCACCACGCGAGAGTCCTCGGCCGCTGCGAGGCCACCACCGGCATCCTGCCGTTCATGGCCCTGGTCGAACAGGTCATGACGCAGGCGCCCTACGCCAGCGCGAAACGCGTCTTCTGGATCGTCGACAACGGCTCCTCGCACCGCGGCAAGACCTCCGTTGACCGCCTGGCCGCCCGGTTCCCGAACGCCGTCCTGGTCCACACCCCCGTCCACGCCTCCTGGTTGAACCAGATCGAAGTCTTCTTCTCCATCGTGCAACGCAAGGTCGTCTCGCCCAACGACTTCACCGACCTCGACCAGGTCAGGCGTCGGCTCCGAGCATTCGAAGACCGCTACAACGCCACGGCACAGCCGTTCCAGTGGAAGTTCACCACCTCCGACGTGGACGATCTACTGGCCCGGCTCGACCGGCACACGCTCACCGACCGACACCAAGAATCCTCCGTCGCACTGGCCGCTTGATCAACCCCCGAAGGACTTCCAGCGTCGACCACTTAGTGTGCCTCCATGCCCTGGAAGTCCCGCCTTCGACTGCCGAGCAGACCGCTGCCGCCCCTGGCGGTGGATGCGATGATCACGCTGGCCACGACGACGGTGAGCGTTCTGCTCGGGCTTGAGCGGCCGCCGGCCCATTGGCCTCCGCCCGGGGCCCTCGGGATCACGCTGACTTGTATTGGCAACCTGAGCACCGTCGCGCGCCGTCGGGCACCGCTCACGGTCATGCTGTTCTGCTGCGCACTTTGGGCCTGGTATATCACCCTCGGCTACTGGCCTATGGTCAACTCCCTGGCTCCCATGCTCGCCATCTACACCGTCGCTGCACAACGGCCGTCGCGCTACGCCGCCTTGGCCGCGGCGGTGATGGGCGGGACCTGGATCTACGCGGGACTGCGCACGCAGGATTCCGCCATGGCCTCGGTCGTCGCCCAGGCCCTGGCCTGGCCCACGGTTCTGTGGAAGTTCGGTGACTCGGCACGCAAGCTGGCGATCAACAACGAGCGCCTTGCCGAGACGGCAGAGCGGTTGAGACTGGAACAGGAGGATCGCGCCCGGCGAGCCGTAGCTGACGAGCGCACCAGAATCGCCCGCGAACTTCACGATGTGGTAGCACACCACCTGTCCGTGATCGCCGTGCAGGCAGGGCTCGCCCGCTACGTCCTGGAGAGCGACCCCGGCACCGCGGCCCGTGCACTGGATACGGTGCTGGACACGGGCAGCGAGGCGCTGGACGAACTGCGCCGAGTACTCGCCCTGCTTCGCGCCAACTCCGAGGATCCCGATGAAGGCGAGCCGTACACACCTGCTTCAGGACTCGGCCAACTCACCGCTCTGGCCGAGCGGGTCACCGCTGCCGGCGTCTCGGTGCGCGTTGAGACGACCGGCGATCCTCACCCGCTGCCGCCCGGAGTGGACCTGTGTGCCTTCCGCATTGTCCAGGAGAGCCTGACCAACACCTTGAAACACGCCCCCGGATCGCGAGCTACGGTCGCCGTGCGCTACGGCGGCGACGATCTGACAGTCCGGGTCACCGACGACGGTGCGGGCAGCACGCCCGGCCCCGGGACCGGTAACGGCCTGCTCGGGATGCGCGAGCGCGCCCAGCTCTACGGCGGGCTGTTACGGGCCGGACCCAGACCCGAAGGGGGGTTCGAAGTCCTCCTCACTCTGCCCTCAGGCGACGCGACGATCCGTCATCCTGAACAATAACCCCCGTCAGTTGACAAGTGGGCGGCCAGCGGAGAGGTAGGGAGAACCGTGACGAGCGTTCTGGTTGTCGACGATCAGGTCTTGATCCGCGCGGGCTTTGCCGCGCTGATCCACGCGGCCCCCGGCCTTGAGGTGGTAGGCGAGGCCGCCGACGGACACGAGGCCCTCGTCCGGGCGGAACAGCACCGCCCGGACGTCGTGGTAATGGACATCCGAATGCCTGTCCTGGACGGCGTGGCCGCCACCCGCCGCCTGCTCGCACCCGGCGCTGCGCACCACCCCAAGGTGCTCATCCTCACCACCTTCGACCTCGACGAGTACGTCTACTCGGCACTCAGCGCGGGGGCAAGTGGCTTTCTCCTCAAGGACACGCCGCCGCAGCGGTTGCTCGCGGCCATCGAGACGGTGGCTCAGGGCGACACCCTGCTTGCGCCGAGCGTCACCCGCCGACTGGTCGAGGCATTCGCCCCGCGCGGGGCAGCCTCGAAGACGCCGTCCACGGACCTGGAGAGCCTCACGGGGCGGGAGAACGAGGTGCTGCGGCTCGTCGCTAGAGGGATGAGCAACGCTGAGATCGCCGGTCATCTCCACGTCTCCGAGGCCACAGTGAAGACGCACCTCAACCGCACCATGGGCAAGTTAGGGCTGGCGAGCCGGGCACAAGCGGTGGTACTGGCGTATGAGACAGGCATGGTGACCCCTGGGGTCAACTGAGCCTCGACCCACCGCTTCGTTGTCTGTGGATAGCGTCTGGGAAAACAGAGAAGTGCCTTGTGACCTGCGATGATGGGTGCTCTTGAGGCTTCCAGCACGCACGATCGGCAAGGCACTTCCGAGATGCAAGTTTCCCATACGCCCAACTTCCCCTGCAGTCACGGTTACGCTATGAGGGGGTGCACCACGAGGCGGTGGTGCGCCGTGAGGCGCGATGAATCGAAGGAGGTGCAAGACCTCCTCGCCAGGCTGTCGCAGCAGTCTGGTGGGAGCTGAGCGCAGTCCGACCCGGGAGGCGCCGGGGAGGGCGGGAAGCAGCGCTGACAAAGCCGGGACGGTTCGCCTCGAGTGGCCTCATCCACGAATATTCGCAGGTCGCATAGGGTGACACAGTTTTCGGCACTCACAACCACAACGTGACCCTGAAGCCGAAGCTCAACATAGGTGACAGGGCCGTCGGCACCCATAGGGCGGGTGACGCCGAATTCGTCGGCGATCTGCTGGACGGTTCGGTGTAGTCGCCGGAGTCGTGCATCTCCCGCTGCCTGAGTGAACTAGCGAGGTGCCTAGCCTGGTTCAAACACCGCGCAGCGGATGAGACGCCCTTTATGGGCAGTTCCACGGGTCTTGGATCCAGCTGCTCCATCCGGACCTGCCCAGCCATTTACACCAGACATGGCCGTAGGCGGTGGCATCGACGCTCCGGTGGCCGCTCCTTGTATATCCCGGTTGCGGTTCCTGTCCCGGGTCGCTCCCCTCTTCTGGGGTGAAGTAGCCGCCCATGCTCTGCCAGCCACCGCTGCCCGGCCAGATGTGCCACATGGCGCGGTCGGTACCGATGACGAAGGTTTCCTTGGCCCAAGGGGTCGCGAACCAGGGATTGTCCGCGACAGTTGAGATGCCGCAGAGATAGTAGCCGGTGTAGCCGTAGCGGGTGACGGGACAGGACTTGGCCGAAGCGGTGGCAGGACGCATCGTAGTCCCCCCAGCTACTGAGACTGCGGGTGCGCCAGCCTTCACATGCGGTGACAGTTGGGCAGTGTCCGCGTGGGCGGGAGCACCAAGGGCGGCTCCGCCGCCCAGTGCTAATGCCGCAGCGGTGGCGGCTATGAACTTGCGCACGTTCATTACTTCGATTCCTTTCGTTGGTGCGCTATGGAACGTGGTGCGAAATCCGCAGCAAGTTCTCGAGATCGCATTCACCCTCGTGCGGCGTATTGATGGGCCGTGGCCGGGCGACTACCCCAATTGCGGCCGCTTCCAAGGTGAGCCCAAAAGCCGCCATGGGATGATCTTGGCCGGACCCCTGCCGTCGGCTGAGCGAGGCGACGGCGGACGGCGAGTAAGCGCTGGCAGAACACCGCGACGCCCTCCATCGTTCGCCACCCTAGAGTCCGAACGGACCAGGATGCGAGCACATCTGGACCACACCAAGCCGAAGTCGAACCTCATCGTCGGATGGCACGCGGACGCGGCTCCATCTCGTGATCTTCGGTCTCGGCAACCTCGATCATCTGGAGCCGCGTCCGTCGTTTCCAATCGGACATCCGCCCGGCATGCGCCATCTCGGGAGAAGTGACGATCTCGATACCTGAGAACGCATCATCCCTGCAGAGCGGATAGCGTCGGTCACGTCTTGAGTAGATTCGCGACTAATCGATACGGACGTGGTGGAAAAGCTTCCCCTTGTAGTACTCGTAGAGCCATGCGGCGTACAATGTGCCGGGAGCACAGTAGGCGTAGGACCAACGCTTGTCACCGAACCAACGGGTAGGCCCGAACTCCATATAGAGATTGCCCGGACTGGAGTTCGACAGGCACTCAGCTTGGGTTTGGTAGGTGTAGTCCGGCCCTCTTCCGTCGCACCAGCCGCCCGCCGTGTGGTCATCGTGCCAGGTGTGGCACGGCCCGGAGCTACCGGAGGCTTGGGCGGAACCGGCCCCAGCGACGACGCTCCCCAGAACCGTGCCTGCCAACGCCAGTGTTATGGCGGCACGCTTCGCTTTATTCATCTGTCCCCCCATCAGTTCTTGAACGCGGATGTAGTACGTGCATTCAGGGCGCGAATGTGAACTGTCATTGCCGACTGCGACTACCCGTTTCTCTTCCAACTCATCGGGGCGGCCGCAGGGATAGGCTCGCAAAAGCGGCGAGTCTGGTAGTCAAACCAGGGGTTGAAGTTCTGGGTAAACCTGTGCAGTAGATCACCCCAGGGCGCTTTTGGGCTCTGCGGGTGCCGATGAATCATTCGTACTGGTCAAGCCCCATGTAGGTACTCACGGAGGGTGTGGGTGCCAGATACTCGGCCGTCCTATGCGACCTGTGTGTATTCGTGGATCGCTCCGCCGAGGCGATCACGGCGGAGGACCTTGCTCTCGAAGGCGGTGGGGTCCGGTAGCGCTCGTGTTTCGCACTTTCGGTGATCAATGAGTGTGCGAACTGGTGTGTTTGCTATAGCCGCTTGGGGTGATTTCGGTCGGCATCGGAGACGGATGAAGGGGCAGACACAGAAGCATCGGCGGTGTCTGTTTCACCCTGATTGAAGGTGATCCGCCGATGCTTCCAGAAGGCACGCTACCGTCTTTGGCAGCTCTACTGACGGGCTTTCGTTCCTGCTTCACCCGTAGCGCTCCAGAACGGCTTCACCGTCCCTGACCTGCGAACGCGCGTGACCCACGAGTCGTCCAGCACGATCAGTCCTCGTGCTGATACGCCTCGTCTACCTGATCGCCACGCGGATCTTCGCGTGGCTGATCCTGCTCTCCCGATCCTCTGGCGCCAAGAGTGCGGAAATTCTGATTCTTCGTCACGAACTCGCGGTGCTGCGCCGGCAGGTCACCGCGTCCAGGCCCGGCTGGCCGGACCGGGCGCTGCTCGCCGCCCTGGCCCGACTGCTCCCCAGAGCCCTGCGCCAGCACCGAATCGTCTCACCGCGCACCCTGCTGGCCTGGCACCAACGCCTGGTGAGGAAGAAGTGGACGCAGCCGCCCTCCCCGGGACGCCCGCCCCTGCCGGAAGAGCTTCGCGACCTGCTCATCCGGCTCGGCGCGGAGAACCCTCGCTGGGGCTTCCGACGCGTGCACGGCGAACTGCGCCGCCTCGGCCACAAGGTCAGCCCCGCCACCGTCCGACGGGTGCTGCGTGCTGCCGGGCTCGTCCCCGCACCGCGCCGCCAGCCAGCGCGCGGCGAGTGGGCCGCCTTCCTCAAAGCCCAGGCCAGTGGCCTGCTCGCCACCGATCTGTTCCACGTCGACACCATCGGCCTACAGCGGCTGTACGCGCTGTTCGTCATGGAGGTACGCACCCGCACCGTCCACGTCCTGGGCGTCACCGCCCACCCCACCGCCGCCTGGATCACCCAACAGGCCCGCCAGTTCCTGTGGAAACTCGGCAACCATGCTGCAGAGTTCACCCACCTCATCCGCGATCGGGACGCCAAGTTCACCGCCGCCTTCGACGCCGTGTTCGCCAGCGAGGGCATCACCGTGCTCAAGAGCCCTCCGCGCAGCCCCAACTGCAATCCCCACGCGGAACGATTCATACGCTCAGTACGACAGGAGTGCACTGACCGGGTCCTGTTGTTCGACCGCGGCCACACCGAGAAGATCCTCCATGCCTACGCCGACCACTTCAACGGCCATCGGCCCCACCAAGGCCGAGACCAACTCGCGCCGAACGACGACCCGAACGTCATCCCCGTAGCGCTCCAAATTTGTCTCACCGCTGCTGAGCTCGGGAGATGTGGCGGGACCGTGGCGGGCATGATCGGCCTCGTGCTCGTCCGGATGATCTACTTGCTCGCCACCCGAGTCTTCGCGTGGCTCGCTCTGCTCTGCAGATCTACCGCTGCCAAGAACGCCGAGATACTCATCCTGCGCCATGAGGTCGCGATGCTGCGCCGACAGGTCACCGCGCCGAAACCCGGCTGGCCGGACCGAGCGCTGCTGGCCACGCTCGCCAGGCTCCTCCCCCGCGCGCTCCGCGGCCACCGGATCGTCTCTCCACGCACTCTGCTCGCCTGGCACCAGCGTCTGGTCAAGCGAAAGTGGACCCAGCCGCCCTCCCCAGGCCGCCCGCCGGTGTCCGACGAGCTCCGCGACTTGATCATCCGACTCGGCGCTGAAAATCCGCACTGGGGCGTGCGCCGTGTGCACGGCGAACTCCACCGGCTCGACTACAAGATCAGCGCCTCGACTATCCGCCGCATCCTGCGCACCGCCGGACTCGGCCCCGCGCCACGCCGGCACACGGCGCGCCGGGAATGAGCCGCCTTCCTCAAAGCCCAGGCCAACGGCCTGCTCGCCACCGACTTCTTCCACCTCGACACCATCACGCTGCAGCGTGTCTACGCCCTGTTCGTCATGGAAGTCCGCACCCGCACCATCCACATCCTGGGTGTCACCGCCCACCCAACCGCAGCCTGGGCCACACAGCAGGGTCGACAACTGTTGTGGCAACTCGGCGACCGCACAGCCGACTTCACCAACCTGATCCGGGACCGGGACGCGAAGTTCACCGCCGCCTTCGACTCCGTCTTCGCCAGCGAGAACATCGCCATCGTCAAGATCCCCCCACGCAGCCCCAACTGCAACCCACACGCGGAGCGGTTCATCCGTTCCGTACGAGAGGAGCGCACCGACCGTCTACTGATCTTCGATCGCGGACACGCATAGAAGGTCCTCCACGACTACGCCCGTCACTTCAACAGCCATCGGCCCCACCAGGGCCGGAACCAACTCGCCCCTCTTGACGACCCCAATGTCATCCCCTTACCCGCAGCCCGGATCGCGCGCCGACAAGCCGTCGCCGGACTGATCAACGAATACAGCCGAGCAGGCTGACACCTGACAAGCCCCCAGGTCACAGCTGATGAAGGCTTTTTGAAGCACTACGGGGTAGCGCAGCTCGCCCGGAACCTGCTGATGAACCTGAGCCAAAGAGCCGGGCGTTTCCGGTTCTTCATCCGCGATCGCGACGCCAAGTTCACCACCGCCTTCGACGCCGTCTTCGCCGGCAACGACACGGAAGTCATCCAGACCCCACCACAGAGCCCGCGCTCGAACGCCTTCGCGGAGCGGTGGATACGCACCCTGCGCGCCGAATGCACCGACCGACTCCTCATCACCGGCGAACGGCACCTACGCGCCGTCCTTGGCGAGTACGCCAAGCACTACAACACCAGCCGCGCCTACCGCAGCCTGCAGCTGCGAGCCCCCAACGACGAACCCGACGTCATTCCATCGCCCGCCGCGGCAGTCCGGCGCCGTCGAGTACTCGGGGGACTGCTCGACGAGTACCACGCCGCGCCGATCGCGCCTTCTCGGCCGCCGCTAGAAACCCCGAGATCAGCGGCCTGATCGGAGCTTTGACACCCTTCACGGTGTTTCGTCGCCTAGCACCGTGGGGATGAAAGAAGCAATTCGAACGGTGGGCTGCCCATCCCTCCCCGGGGTGGGCAGCCCGCTGCGTCTAGTGCGTTCGGTTTGTTGTTGTGGTGCCCCGGAGAGAACCTGTGAGCCTGTGCTGGTGCCCCGTCCCCGGGTGGCGGCTGGCAGGCCGTGGCGGCTCCCTCTACCCGAAGGGGTCCGCATGAGTCCGAACGTTCAGCCGCGGTTGCTTGAGCTGCTACGGATCGCCGCCGTTCCCGGCCAGGAGCGGCCGACCGCCGAGGTTGCGGGTGAGGTGAGGCGATCTGCAGCTCCGGCGATCGACGCCCTGGCACTGACGACGATCCCGGTCGGCACCCTCCCGTTCGGGGTGGCGGTCGCCGCCAACGGCAACGCCTACGTCACCAACTTCGGGTCGAATGACGTGACGGTGATCGACACCGCCACCAATCTCGTCGTAGGCACCCCCATCCCCGTCGGCAGCAACCCGTCTGGGGTGGCGGTCGCAGCCAACGGCAACGCCTACGTCACCAACGTCAATTCGAACGATGTGACGGTGATCGACACCGCCACCAACCTCGTCGTGGTCCCCAGCATCCCCGTCGGCACCAACCCGTTCGGGGTGGCGATCGCTCCCAACGGCAACGCCTACGTCACCAACTTCGGGTCGAATGACGTGACGGTGATCAATACCGCCACCAACATGGTCGTGGGCACTCCCATCCCCGTCGGCACCCACCCCCTCGGAGTGGCGATAGCCCCCAACGGCAACGCCTATGTCACCAACGAGGGGTCGAATGATGTGACGGTGATCGACACCGCCACCAACCTCGTCGTGGTCCCCAGCATCCCCGTCGGCACCGGCCCGTACGGGGTGGCGGTCGCACCCAACGGCAAGATCTACGTCGCCAACATCGATTCGAACGATGTCAGCGTCCTACCTCCGTTCCCCATGCTGGCTGGTATCAACCCCACGAGCGGAGCCTCGACGGGTGGGACTGTGGTGACGATCACCGGGACCAACCTGACCGGCGCAAGTGTGACGATCGGCGGCAACCCTGCCACGGGGGTGAGCGTGAACGCTGGCGGTACGCAGATCACCGCCACCACCCCGGCCAGGACCCCTGGTCCCGCCACCGTGACGGTCACCACCCCCGGTGGCACGGCCAGTTTGGTCAACGCCTTCACCTACCTGGCCGTCAGCCACGCCACCTCGCTGACCGCCACCCCGGCACTGGCCAAGCTGCTCCCGCCGCAGGTGTACTTCCCCTTCCTGACCGCCACGCTGACCGACCTCGTCACCGGCCTTCCGGTACCCGGTCAGACCATCGCCTTCAGCACCGGCAGCCACATCCTGGGCACCGCCACCACCAACGCCCAAGGCACCGCCCAGGTGAGCGAGGTGCTCACCTTGACGCTCATCCTCCTCAACGACGGCTACAGCGCCACCTTCGCGGGCACCCCCACCCTGCAGCCGTCCAGCGCCCACGCAGGAGTCATCACCCCCTAACCTCACGCTTTCACCGAGGGGCCGTGCGGTCGGTGATCAGCCGAGCAGAAAGTGCCTCTGCCCAGCGAGAATGAGGATCGTCGAAGTCCTTGTTCCCGCCCCGGCGGAGGCACTTCCAGGTGAGAGCGCCCCACGGCCACCGCCCTATCAGCACGTCTGGGAGTTGGCCGGTCCAAGCAGTCCGAGCGCAGACGGCAGCCTCCTTTTGGACGTCGACGGCGTGCTGGTGCTCGCGCACTCCGAGAAAACAGGACGCCATACCGAGTGGGCGTTCAGGTAGCGAGGCATTGCGCTCTCAACTAACCAAGGCGGGCTCAAGCGGTCAGCGCATCAGCGCTGTGGCAGGCAGCCGGGGTGGTGGCTCGACGCCATGCGGACCCCAGCGCTGGCGCCGCCCTGTAGGATTCCAGTAATCTGAATCTCTCTGCGTAGTGGGCCCGCTGGTGGTCGGGGCTCCCCAGGAGCCTGACATTCGAACTTGCGGATTCCACCGCGGCAGCCCATCCGAGAATGCCGAGTATTCTTGGGGCTCTGCAGCGATAATCTGCCATGAATCCTATGACACTGCTAATTAACCGTTCTGTTCAACCGTGCCCGTCACAGCATGACGTACCCGCGGAGTTTGCCGTGCACGGCGGCGGTCGCCGTTGCGGATGGCGAGGGTGGGCATCTACACAGCGATCTGGAGGCCGTCCAGGGGCTTGCGACTGACGGGTTATCGGCGTGGCTGCGAGTCGTCCTCGCATCACGTGGACACGTCGGGGTCGACGGACCGGACGCGACGACGCTGCCGTCGGCGACGTAGACGATGGCTTTGGCCTTCGGGCGGAGGGTGGGGGGCGATGGGCCACCGCTTGGGGTTCGGCCGAGATTCGGCGGAAAGATAGCGAGGCCTCTTGAGAGCTGTTCGTAAGGGTTCCCCTAATGAATAGTCCTCAAGTAGCTCTGCCCGACGGCGACGGTTTCGCGCGCTCGGCCACATGGGTGACGGGGTGACGCTTCACTTGTCGTGCAATCGGCTGTGATGGGTTACTGGTGTACATCCGAACTGGTGGGCCGCCCATCCCTCCTCAGGGAGTGCGCGGCAACCGGCACGGTCGCTGGTGCCGCCAACTCGATGGCACCTGACGGCCCCACGACGGTGATGTCGCCAGGCACATCCCCTGTGGAGGACATGCGACGGCCCGCACAACGCCCGCGTCGCGTGAGGAATACCCATGCCTGTCTCTCCCAGCCAGGGTTCTACCTCTGGCGGTACCCCAGTGACCATCACGGGCACGAACCTCGGCGGGGCCACCGCCGTGCACTTCGGTTCCAGGCCGGCCACCGGCGTCACCAGCGTCTCTGCGACCCAGCTCACCGCCGTCTCGCCGTCGGGATCGGGCACAGTGGAGGTGACAGTGACAACCCCGGGCGGCAACAGTAACCCGGAGCCGTTCTTCTACATCAGCGCGCCGTGGATCACCTCGGTCAGCCCCGCCGCGGGACAGTTCGGCGGCGGCAACACCGTCACCATCACCGGCAGCTTCCTCGGCTCGACTGAGCAGGTAGTCTTCGGCCCCGGCGCCGTACACGGGGGCGGTCAGAACGCCGCCTTCACGATCGTCTCCGACACCGAGATCATCGCTGTCGCACCACCGGAGGCGGCAGGCGCCGCCGACATCATCATCCAATCCCCCGGCGGCAACGCCGACTTGCTCTCCGCCTATACCTACCTCGCAGGACCCGGAATCTGACGCAGGGCTCTCCGCTTGCCGCTCTCGGCGTGCTGTGGCTGGACTGCTGACCCGGTGGTCAGCGGCCTGCCCGCAGTGCACTCAAGTGGCGACCTGTCACTTCAGGGCGTACGGCGCACACCGCGCGACCTGGGGTGGTGCCGGGAGCGTGGTTGCAGTGCTAATCGAGCGGTGGGCCCCGTGCGACCGAAAGTGATGCTCGTCGTATCCGCCGTCCTCAAAGCCGGGGCACGTTTCTACAATCTCCCGGCCATCTGACGGCCGTTCGCTCTCGTTGAACAGCCAACTACCCAAAGGAGTGTCTCTTGTTCACCAATACGCGATCGTTGTCTCTGCTTGGCCCGGAGGTCCGGGACCTTGCGCCTGCCCTTCGTTCGGCCGCCGACCCCGTCTTACCGGTGGGGGGCAACCCCCTGGGGGTGGTGCTGTCTCCCGGCGGGACGCGCGCCTATGTGGCCTGCAGGTCCTCGAATACGGTGGTTGTGATCGACACCGCGACCAACGGTGTCGTCGCGACGATTCCCACAGGTGCGGGGCCGACGCTCCTGGCGATCGCGCACGACGGGGCCCACGCCTATGTGACCGTGGCCGACGCTGCCCTGCTCAGCGTGATCGACACCGCGACGAACACCGTCACGGCGAGCGTCGCCGTGGGGGCCGGGGCCACGGGTGTGTCGGTCACCCCGGACGGCGGCCACGTCTATGTGGCGAACCAGAACGCGGGCACGGTCAGCGTGATCGACACCGCGACGAACACCATCACAGGGACCATTGCGGTGGGAGGGTCGCCGATCGGCGTGACGGACACTCCGGACGGCGCCCACGCCTACGTGGGCAACGCCGGCAGCAACACCATCAGCGTGATCGACACCGCCACCAACACCGTCACCGCCACCATCCCCGGGGGCGGCAGTCCCGCCGTCGTGGCGATCACCCCCGACGGCACCCGCGGCTACGCCAGCAACCTCTTCGGCAACACCGTCAGCGTGATCGACACCGCGACGAACACCATCACCGCCAGCATCCCGGTCGGTATCGAGCCCCGTTTCGTGACCATCAGCCAGAACGGCGCCCACGTCTATGTGGCGGACTACGGCTCCAACACCGCCAGTGTGATCAACACCGCCACCAACACGCTCACCGGAAACCTGCGCACCGGAGAAGGCCCGACCGGCGTCGCCGTCACCCCCGACGACTCCCGCCTCTACGTGACCAACACCGACGCGGGCACACTCAGCGCCATCCCCCTGACCCTGATCCCCCAAGAGGGAAGCACCAGCGGCGGCACCACCGTGACCATCAACGGCCACAACCTCGCCAACGCCAGCGCCGTGCAGTTCGGCACCGCAGCCGCCACCATCCTCACCAACACCGCGACCTCGATCACCGTCGTCAGCCCCACCGGAGCCGGGGCCGTCCCCGTGACGGTCACCACACCCGGCGGCACCGGATCCCTCGGCGACTTCATCTACTTCCCACCACCCCAGATCAACGACGTCAACCCCACCGAAGGCCCCACCAACAGCGGCAACACCACCGCCGTCATCACCGGCTTCAACCTGGCCGGCGCGATCTCCGCCTCCTTCGGCCCCAACCGCGCCACCATCCAGTCCGCCACGGACACCCAGCTCACCATCACCGACGCCCCCACACAAACCCCCGGCACCGTCCCAGTCACCGTGACCACTCCCGGCGGAACCGCCGCCGGCCCCTATTACACCTACTGGCCCCAGCCGACCATCACCAACGTCACCCCCAACACCGCGCCGAGCAGCGGCGGTACCGCCGTAACTCTCACGGGCACCGACCTCGCCACCACGCAACAAGTCACCTTCCAGAACGTCCCCGCCGACTTCTCCGTCATCTCCGACACCCAGATCACCGCCGTCGCCCCACAACAATCCCCAGGCCAGAACATCACCATCTCGGTCACCACCGCCGGCGGCAGCAACTCCTGGAACTCCTTCACCTACCAGCAGCCCCCTGCCCTCTGAGCCCCTGTAGGCGGCCCCGCAGCCCTCGCCGAAAGGCGATGGATATCGCTGCTGGCCTGAAGTGACACGGCCTGGCCTGCTGCTCAGCCTTCCGGTCCGACAGGTTCGGCAGCGGCACCTTCTGGGTGCTTGCGCCGTTCCCAATACAGCGTGGAGCGGCTGACGCCGAACTCGGCGGCGATCTGCTCCGGGCACGGGCCTCCAAGCTGAAGGACGTGTTCGAGGTCACCGCCGAGACTGGTGGCGATGGTCTGGTAGGAGCCGGCAGCCGTGGCGGAACGCGTGGGCAGCAGCTCCGCGGGGTACACTCCTGGCCGGACCAGATGCCGCGGCCTGCTGTCGGCCACCGGCTGGCGGGCAGAGGCCGCTGATGGACGCCGTCATGGGAGCGTCGCCCGGGGCGGCGGATGCCAGCCCCGGGCTTTGGTGGTCAAGACGCGTTGTATTCGCTAACGACGTCCACGACCCAGGTGACGCCGAACCGGTCCTTCAGCATTCCGTAGAGGGGCGCCCACTGCGCAGGCCCCAACGGCTGCAGGACGGTCGCGCCGTCGGAGAGCTTCTCCCAGTACGCGGTGACCTCCTCGGCCGCTTCGCCGCGGAGCGAAACGAAGAACGCGTTCTCACCCCGGTCCCACGGCATGCGGGAGGGCACGTCGTAGGCCATCACGCAAAAACCGCTGCTGGCGGCCACCTGGCCCCACTCCACCTGGTCCGCCTCGGACGGGTCCTGGACGTTTCCGGCGTCCTTGTACGTGACCACGACCACGTCCCCGCCGAACACGGACTGGTAGAAGGTGAGTGCCGCGCGGGCGTCACCTCGGAAGTTCAGGTGGGTCGCAGCGTTGACGGACATGACTGGCTCCTTGTCTCTCGATTCATCTTGTCTGGGCGGTCTTACGCATCCCGGTCCGACGGCGCACAAGGCGCGGCCGCAGGGTCGGTTTGCTGCGACGGCGGGAGCTTGGCCCCCCGCCGCCGATGACGCTCACGAGGCTCGGCTTGCCTGGCCTTGCCCGGTGACCACAGTCGCAGGAGAAGCGGCCAGGTTGTGGCCGCTTCTTGGGGCAATATGGGGACATGCAGAAGACTTCAGCGCGACTGCTGTCGTTGCTCTCGCTGCTCCAGGCGCGCCGGGACTGGCCCGGGGGGCTACTGGCCGAGCGGCTGGACATCAGCTCGCGCACCGTGCGCCGCGATGTCGACCGCCTGCGCGAGCTCGGCTACCCCATCGTGGCGACCAAGGGCCCCGACGGTGGGTACCGGCTCGATGCCGGCACCGAACTGCCCCCGTTGCTGTTCGACGACGAGCAGGTCATCGCCCTCGCCGTCGCCCTCCAGACCGCCACCACCACAGGCGCCGGCATCGAGGAAGCCGCGGCGCGCGCGCTGAACACCGTCCGGCAGGTCATGCCCGCACGGCTGCGCCACCGCATCGACACCCTCCAGCTCACCGCCGTCGAGCGGCCCGCGACCCAACCAAACCCACAGGTCGACAGCAGCGTGCTCATGACGCTCAGCGCCGCCGTCCACGCCCGCGAAGTGCTGCGCTTCGACCACACCCCCGGATCCCCACCGGGAGCCGGCGGCGCCGACCGCGCCGAAACTCCGCCGCGCCAGGTGCAGCCCCACCACCTCGTCACCTGGGGCGGGCGCTGGTACCTCGTCGCCTGGGACCTCGACCGCGACGACTGGCGCACCTTCCGCGCCGACCGGATCACCCCGCGCACCCCCACCGGGCCCCGCTTCACCCCGCGCGAACTGCCCGGAGGGAACGTGGCCGCCTTCGTCGCCAGCAGGTTCCAAGGCTCCGACGGCTCGGGCGACTGGCCCTGCCGCGGCGAGGTGATCCTCGACCTCCCCGCCGCCGTCGTGTCCCGGTACACTCGCGACGGACTCGTCGAGGAACTCGGCCCGGACCGCTGCCGACTCGTCCTGGGCTCCTGGTCATGGCCCGGCCTGGCCGCCACCATCGGCAGGTTCGACGCCGACATCGAGGTCATCGGGCCGACCGAACTCAAAGACGCCTTCGCGCACCTGGCCCGCCGCTACGCCAACGCCGCGACCAACGCACCCCTCGTGTTTCGCACTTTTGGTGATCAATGAGTGTGCGAACTGGTGTGTTTGCTATAGCTGCTTGGGGTGATGTCAGCTGGTCTCGGAGACGGGTGAAGGAGCAGACACAGAAGCATCGACGGTGTCCGTTTCACCCTGATTGAAGGTGATCCGCCGATGCTTCCAGAGGGCACGCTACCGTCTTTGGCACGTAGTGCTTCAAAATCGCTTCACCGCTCCTGACCTCGGACGATGTACCGGGTCAGCGGTCAGGCATGATCAGTCTTCGTGCTCGTACGGATGACCTACCTACTCGCCGCACGGATCTTCGCATGGCTCGCTCTGCTGTGCCGATCTACCGCTGCGAAGAACGCCGAGATACTCATCCTGCGCCACGAGGTCGCGGTGCTGCGCCGGCAAATCACCAAACCGACACCCGGCTGGCCAGACCGAGCCCTGCTGGCCGCGCTCGCGCGGCTCCTGCCCCGCCCCCTCCGCTCCCACCGGATCGTCACCCCTCGCACGCTGCTCACCTGGCACCAGCGCCTGGTGAAGAAGAAGTGGACCCAACCGCCATCCCCGGGCCGCCCGCCGCTCTCCGACGAACTCCGCGACCTGATCATCCGGCTTGGTACCGGCAACCCCCGCTGGGGATTCCGACGGGTACACGGCGAACTACGCCGGCTCGGATACCAGGTCAGCGCAGCCACCATCCGCCGCGTCCTGCGAGCCACCGGGTTCCGCCCTGGACGACGCCGACAGACGGCACGCCGTGAGTGGGCCACATTCCTCAAAGCCCAGGCAAGCGGCCTCCTCGCCACCGACTTCTTTCACATCGACACCATCGGGCTGCAACGGCTGTACGCCCTGTTCGTCATGGAGGTCCACACCCGCAAGGTTCACATCCTCGGCGTCACCTCCCACCCCACCGCCAGCTGGGCCACCCAACAGGCCCGACAGCTCCTATGGCAGCTCGGCGACCATGCCTGCGCATTCACGCACCTCATCCGCGATCGCGACGCGAAGTTCACCGCCGCGTTCGACGCCGCCTTCACCAGCGAAGGCATCACCGTCACGAAGATCCCTCCACGCAGCCCCAACTGCAACCCCTACGCGGAACGGTTCATACGCTCCGTACGCGAGGAATGCACTGACCGAGTGCTGATCTTCGACAGAGGCCACGCGGAGAAACTCCTCCAGGACTACTGCCGTCACTTCAACAGCCACCGACCGCACCAAGGCCGAAACCAACTCGCCCCCTCGGACGACCCGAACGTCATACCGCTGCCGGCAGCTCGGATCGAGCGCCGAGCGGCTGTGACAGGCATCATCAACGAGTACCACCGAGCAAGCTGACCACCCGTTGAAGCCCCAGCTCACAGCCAGTGAAGCCATTTTGGAGCACTACTAGGCCCGGCAGTTCCTGTGGCAACTTGGCGATGGCGCCGCAGAGTTCACCCACCTCATCCGCGATCGGGACGCGAAGTTCACCGGCGCCTTCGACGCCGTGTTTGCCAGCGAGGGCATCGCCGTGGTCAAGATCCCTCCGCCCAGCCCCAACTGCAACCCTCACGCGGAACGGTTCATACGCTCAGCGCGGGAGGAGTGCACCGACCGGGTCCTGCTGCTCGACCGCGGTCACGCCGAGAAGATCCTCCACGACTACGCCCATCACTTCAACAGCCACCGCCCCCATCAAGGACGCAACCAACTCGCGCCCAACGACGACCCGAGCGTCATCCCCCTGCCCGCAGCCCGGATCGAGCGCCGACACGCCGTCGCCGGCTTCATCAACGACTACCACCGAGCCAGCTGACCATCAGACAAAGTCCCAGCTTACAGCCAGTGAGCCATTCTGAAGCGCTACGGGCGTCTTACATGAGTACCAGCATGCCGCGTGACCTGCACAGATGATTAATCGGCACCCGCACCCGACGTCCTCGATGGTTTCCTTGCCGGTACCGGACTCTCCCTCGACCTCCCACCGCCATCACCTTGAAACGCCGAGGTGGGCCCCTTACTGACTTCGGCTCCCGCTGCCACGAGGCGCAGCGGTCTCCTCGGCCAGGGTGGCGGTGGTGGCTGGGACCTGTCGCTGGCTCAGCGGCTGGGGCGAAGGCCTGGGGCAAGGAGGCCGTCTGGCTAGCTGCCGGCGTCCAACCGGAGCAGATGCTCAGCGTTGATGTGGGCGAGCTTCTCCTTGTCGGCGGGGTTGACCTCCAGCGCGTCGAGGAAGGCGCGGCCTTGTTCGTTGGGGCTGAAGGGATAGTCGACGGAGAACAGCAGCCGGTCGGGGCCAAGCACCTGGTGCAGGAGCAGGTACTGCGGCGTGGAGAACATGCCGCTGGTGGTCACCCAGAACTGTTCGCGGAAGGTCTGTGCGACAGACCGTTGCAGGCCGTTCTCCTGCTGGGCGGCTGGGGTGAGCCACTCGTCGGCCCGGTCGATCATGAAGGGGATCATCTCGCCCATGTGCCCGAGGATGATGTGAAGGTTGGGGAGCTTGTCGAAGATTCCTGCGGCGATAATCCGCAAGGCGTGCAGGCCGGTTTCGGCGTGCCATCCCCAGGCTGCTGTGCCCAGGGCGTAGCTGACCGAGGGACCGAATCCGTCGTAATGCTCGGCACGGAGTGTGGCGGTCGGCAGGCCGGGGTGCAGGTACAGGGGGACGCCCAGTTGGGCGGCACGCTCGAGGACCGGGTAGAGGGCGGGGTGGTCGAGGAAGCGTCCGTTGGCGCGGCCGTTGATCAGGGCGCCTCGGAAGCCGAGGTTGTTGATGGCGTGGTCGAGTTCGCGGACGGCGGCGTCGGGGGCGGTCATGGGGAGTGCGGCGAAGGCCTGGAACCGGTCGGGGTGGGCCTGGACCGCGGCGTGGGCTTGCTCGTTGGCGGCGCGGGCGATGTCGATGTCGAGCTCGGTGGGCAGCGGGGCGAACATGGGGATGACGTGGCTGAGGGCCTGTACGTCGATACCGGTGTCATCCATGTGTTTGAGCCGGAGGGTTCCGAGGTCGGTGACCTCGGTGCCGGACAGGTCCAGTCCGCGTTGGCCGCCGAGGTCGATGCCGGCGGTGTCGAGGAAGCGCTGGGAGATGAAGTGCTCTTCGAGGGTGATGATGCGCATGTCGGGACCTCCTGTCAGCTCGCGAAGCGGGCGCTCAGGCCACCGTCGACGTTCCATACGGCCCCGGTGACGTAGCTGGCGTCGTCGGAGGCGAGGAAGGCGACGACCGAGGCGACCTCGTCGGGTTCGCCGATGCGCTCGAGGGGGTGGACCTCGTTGAGGCGCTGCCAGGCCGCTTCAGGGTCGGGGCAGGAGTTGTAGAGGTGCTCGATCGGCGGGGTGCGGATGTACCCGGGGCAGACCGCGTTGACCCGGATGCCCTCGGGGGCGAGGTCGAGGGCGAGGGATCGGGTGAGGCCGAGCATGCCGCTCTTGGCGGCCGCGTAGGGGAACATCCCGGCGCGGGTCATGTGGGCGTGGATCGATGAGATGTTGACGATCGATCCGGTGCTGGCCGAACGCATCTGGGGCAGGGCGTACTTGGCACACAGCCAGGCGCCCTTGAGGTCGACGCCGAAGAAGGCGTCCCACTGGGCCTGGTCGAGGTCGGCGGCGTCGGCCGAGGAGCCGACGCCCGCGTTGTTGACCAGGACGGTGACAGGTCCGAGCTGGTCGGCGAAGGCGGTTTGGACGCTTGCCTCGTCGGCGACGTCGCACTGGACGTAGAGGTGGCCTTGGCCCAGGCGGTCGGCTGCCTGCTGGCCCTGCTCGACCGGCCGGGTGCCCATCAGGGCGACCAGGTAGTCGGCTTTGGCGAAGCGCTCGCCGATCGCGAAGCCGATGCCCTGGGCGCCGCCGGTGACGACGGCGATCCGCTGCTGGGTCATGACACCGCTCCTTCCGGGGGATCGGCCCGCAGCTCCTCGATCGTCAGCGTGGAGCCGTCGAAGAAATGGGCGTCCATGGTGGTGATCAGGCCGTGCCAGTCGGCCAACTCGGGCGCGTCGTGCGCGACCTTGAGGTGGGCCCGCACCGCTGCCGCGTCACGCCACACCTCGGTACCCAGCAGGACGTCGTCACGCTGCGCGGGGAAGGAGAGGGTGAACGATTCGCAACCGTCGAAGGCGCGGCAGAACTTCTCGACGTCCGGGACGAACCGGCGCATCCGCTCGTGCCCGTCGGGCCGGTAGCCGTACTCGACATGGATGATGATCATCGGTCAGGCCTCCGTCTCGACGAAGTCGGTGGACAGGGCCAGCTCCTGCTGCGCCTCGAGCTCGGCGAGGCGGTCGGTCAGGGCTTTGTGGATGAAGTTGTAGGAGTCCGATCCCAGGGCCAGGCGCTTGGGGGCCGGGGTCTGGTCGGCGCTGGCGATGATGCGTGCGGCCATCTTGGCTGGGTCGCCGATCGGCACGCTGGTGCCGTCCTCGATCATCTTTCGGGCCGCGCCGCCGGGGGTGCCGCGGTAGGCCTCGATCTCGGTGCCGAGCCGGGAGCTGCCGTAGCGAAAGTTGGTGCGGGCACCGCCGGGCTCGACCAGGGTCACCCCGATGCCGAAGGGGGCGAGCTCGCCCACCAGCGCCTCGGTGAAGCCCTCGATGCCCCACTTGCCGGCGTGGTACATCGACCCGCCGGGGAAGGCGACCAGGCCGCCGAAGGTGGAGATCTGGATGATCCGGCCGTGGCCCTGGGCGCGCAGGTGCGGGATCGCGCTTCGGCTGACCTGGATGGAGCCGAGCAGGTTGGTGTCGAGGACGTGCTCGACCTGGGCGTCGCTGAACTCCTCGGCCGGGCCCATCAGGCCATAGCCGGCGTTGTTGACGATCACGTCGAGGGTGCCGAGCTCCTTGAACGCCTGGTCGACAACCGTGTGGATGCCGGTTACGTCGGTGACGTCCAGCCGGGCGACCCACAGCCGGTCGCCGTAGCGCTCCTGGAGGTCGGCGACGGCGTCGAGCTTGCGGACGGTGCCGGCGACCCGGTCGCCGCGCTCGAGCAGCTGCTGCGTCATCTCCTTGCCGAAGCCGCTGCTGATGCCGGTGATGAACCACGTGCGCTGAGTCATAATCTTGCTCCTTCTGCCCCCGAGTCGAAAATTGACTAACCGGTTATCCACGACCCTAGGCTTGTATAACCGGTTAGTCAACAGCTACGGTCGGAGCAGGAGGGAACACCATGGGCAGCGAAAAATCAGAGGCGACGAAGACCAAGATCCTCGATGCGGCTCTCGCCGAGTTCGCGGAGCACGGCCTGGCCGGCGCACGGGTGGAGCGGATCGCGGCGGCGAGCGGGTTCAACAAGAACCTGATCTACGTCTACTTCGGGAACAAGGAGTCGCTGTTCAACACGGTGATCAGGCGCAACTCCGAGCAGATCGCCGCCTGTCTTCCCTTCACGCCCGAGGATCTGCCGGGGTACGCCGCGCGCGCCTTCGACTACGCCTTGGCCCACCCGGACTCGATGCGCCTGGTCGGGTGGTTCGGGCTGGAGAACCGAGCGGGCGAGCCGCGCGCCCGTACTGCCTATATGGCCGAGCAGAAGGACCGGGTCGCGCAGGCCCAGGCGGACGGGAAGGTCTCGGGCGCCTTCACGCCGGGCTTTCTGATGACCGCGATCCTGGCCCTCGCGTCCGGGTGGTCCGCGTCCAGCCCCTGGGGGCCCTCGATGGACCCCGAAGAGCTCGACGAGCCCGAGAAGCTGCGCGAATCCATCGCCCGTGCTATCGGGCTGCTCGCCTCGCCGCATCAGTAGGTCGCAACCGCGGGGCTGGCCTGTGGTGTTCGGAAACTCGTCGCTGCTGGTCAAGCCGCGTATCTGTACTCGTTGATCACGCCGCCGAGCACTCGGGTGCGTAGGAGCCGGTGAGCGGTCAGGTTGACCACAGGCGCCGGGTGCTTCTGGGCGAGGGGCGGGAGTTGTCCCCGAGCCTGGTGCGGGCGATGACTGTTGTCATGCCGGGCGTACGCGTCGAGGAGCTGCCGGGCGTGGGCCTCGTTCCATATCAGCAGGTGGTCGAGGACCTCGCGCCGCGGGGTTCCGATGACCCGTTCGCAGTGCGCGTTCATCCGGGGAGCCCGCGGCGCGGTCCGCACAACCTCGATGTCGTCGGCCGCGAAGACCGCGTCGAAGGACTCGGCGTACTTCGCGTCCCGGTCGCGGACCAGGAAACGCAGTGAGTCGACCCGTACGCCCAACTCGACGGCGAGGTTTCTCGCCTGCTGCACCGTCCAGGACCCTGTGGGATGTGCGGTCACCCCGGCGATGTGCAGCCGGCGTGTGCCGTGCTCGAGGAACACCAGCGCATACACCCGGCGCAGGTCGACAAGGTCGATGTGCACGAAGTCGCAGGCGATGAGGCCCTTGGCCTGCGCGGTCAGGAACTCGCGCCACGTCGGTCCTCCACGGCGCGGAGCTGGATCGATCCCCGCCGCGGTGAGGATCGCCCAGACCGTCGTCGTGCCGACCGGGTGTCCGAGCCGCATCAGTTCGCCCCGGATCCGACGGCAGCCCCAACGAGGATTCTCGTTGGCCAGCCGCAGCACCACAGCCTTCACCGCACCCGCGGTCGACGGTCTCCCGGGCCTTGTCCAGCGCTTGCTGTAGTCCCACTTACGCGCGATCAGCCTGCGGTGCCACGCGAGCAGCGTCGCGGGCGTCACCAAAAACAGCGCCGCAAACCACAGGCGATCCGTCGGCTCGTACCGCACTGGCCTCGTTAGCTGCCTCCGCAGCACCGCGTTCTCGTGCCGCAGAACAAGCAGTTCCGCGTCGTTGGTCCAGCAGACCGTGATGGCGCGCCAGACCGCCTCCGAGCAGCAGCGATGAGTTTCCGAACGGCACAGGTAGCGCTGGGCGGAGGGGTAGCTGCCCGGGGCGTAGTCGTTGGCTAGGCACGTGAGGTGTCTAGCCACGCGCCCGTACAGTCGAAAGCGGTCCGGGCCGGAGTCGCCACCTATGACTCCGGCCCGGACCGCCTTGTGCGTGAGGCTCAGTCGGCCCGTCGGGTGGAGTCGAGAAGCTCGCGGTAGCGCTTGGCGTGCACGGCGAGGTTCTCGTCGGAGACGGTGCGGGCGCCGTGCAGAACCAGCGGCTCGGCGAGACGCATGCCGATCAGGCGGGCGGTGGCGTCGAGGGGTGCCAGCAGCTGGGTCATCGTGAAACGGGAGGTGGGATCGACAGAAGCGTACGAGTCTTCCGGCCCGCCTGTGGAGGTGACCAACTGGAGGGTCTTGCCGCGCAGTGCGGAGCCGCTGCTGCCGTAGGCGAAGCCGTAGGTGAGGACCTGGTCGATCCATGCCTTGAGCACTGCGGGGACGGAGTACCAGTACCAGGGGAACTGCCACACGATCCGGTCGTGGTCGCGCAGCAGTTGCTGCTCACGGGCGATGTCGAAGCGGCCGTCGGGGTAGGCGGGGCCGATCTCATGGACGGTGACGTGTGGCAGGTCGCTCACGGCCTCGGCCAGACGGGCGGTGATGCGGGAGGAGGCCAGGTCGGGGTGGGCAACGACAACCAGGGTGCGCGAGGAGGGCGGGCCGGCTGAGGTCGCGGAGAGGAGGCTGGGCTGGTTCATCGGGGTTGATCCTCGACTGTGGTCGGCTTACCGGAGAGGCGGAGCAGATGATCCGTAAGCCACCGTGGACGTCAATCATGTCTGCCGGTGACATAGGTGTTACTCACTTGGGGGACCAGGTGCCCCATGCCTCGATTTCTTGTGACGGATCGTTCCGCCACGGAGTTTGTGACGGATCGATCCGTCTGTCAAGCTGAGACCGTGCCCAGCGCGCGGCCAAAGGGCCCACCGCGCGCCGCGTCGACTCGATGCGACGCATAACAAGCAGAAGGAGCGCACCATGGCTCGCAAGACAGCGGAGGAGAACCGGCGCCACGTCCTGGCCGTGGCGAGCCGCCTGTACTACCAGCGCGGCATCCGCGCTGTCGGCATGGACCTGGTGGTCAAAGAGAGCGGGGTCGGCAACGCCACCGTCTACCGGCAGTTCCCCACCAAAGATGCTCTTGCCAGCGCCTACACACAGGACCGCGCCGACGCCTGGTTCGCGCGTATGCGCAAGGCCGCCGACCAGGTCGACGACCCGCGCGAGAAGCTCCTCTCGATCTTCACGACCGTCATCGAGGAGACCAGACTGCCCACCTTCCGCGGCTGCCCCATGCTCAATACCCATACCGAGTTCCCCGACCCACAGCACCCCGCAAACCATGTCGCGGTCACCCACGAGCAGCGGGTCCGCCACTGGATGCGTGACTTGGCAGCCGACGCCTGCGCTCCCGACCCCGAGCAGCTCGCCGACGATCTACTCCTCGTCCTCAATGGCGTCTACGTCACCGCCACCGTCCTCGGCCCCCAGGGCCCCGCCCAGCGCACCGGCGAGCTCGCCCGTCGCCTCATCTGGACTGCCTGCGAGGAACCTGGCCGCCCCTGAATCCGGCACCATGCCTGACCGGCCGGGCGCCAGGAGAGGTTGTCGGGGTCGATGCCCTGGTGGCGTGCCAAGGCAAACGGGACGCGCTCCATGCCGTCCAGGCGCTGGGCGCTGGGCTGCTCGCCCGGGGTGCCGACGGCGTCGACCATGGAGTCGATGTCGGAGAACGCGGTGCGCTGCTGCCGAGCCAGCCCTGAAGTCGTGGCCGCCATGACCCAGCAGCGCGACGAGATCGCCATGCCACCCTCCGCCATCGGCTACACAATCGAGCAGCCCGACGGCGTCGACGTCAGCGAGATCGTCGTTCGGCCCTGCGGGTGCCGATAAATCATCCGCCCAGGTCGCGCCTTGATCGCCAATCTCCGGGCCGTGCCCGCCGATCGTGTCAGAGCCTTCACCTGCTCAGGGCATCGACGGCATCATGATCTGTCGTGCTGCTGCGTCTGGCCTATCTCGCTGCGACCAACACCTTCGCGCTGCTGCGCCTGCTGCCCATGAGTGACCGGGACAAAGACGTCGAGATCCTTGCGCTGCGGCACCAACTGCTGGTCCTGCAGCGCCAGGTCGGCAAGCCCACGTTCACCGACACCGACCGTGCTGTACTCGCCAGCCTGCTCCACCTCCCCATGGACAAGCTGCGGCACCTCCTGCTGCTAGTACACCCCGACACGCTTCTGCGCTGGCACCGCAACCTGCTCAAGCGAGCCCACGCTGCGACCCGCGTGCCAAAGCGCCGTGGCCGACCGCCCACCGTCCGCTCGATTCGCGCCCTGGTACTGCGCCTCGCACGCGAGAACAGCTCGTGGGGATACCGCCGAATCCACGGCGAACTCGCGGCCCTCGGCATCAAGGCCGCCGCCTCTACCATCTGGGAGATCCTCCGCGAGCACGCAATCCCACCCGCGCCCGAACGGCAGAGCACGACCTGGGCCGACTTCCTCCGCAGCCAGGCCGCCGCACTGCTCGCCTGCGATCTCTTCGAGACCCGCACCCTGACCGGGGCACGCCTGTACGTCTTCGCCGTCATCGAGCACTCCACGAGGCGCATCCGGATCCTGGGCGCAACGGCACACCCAACCGCGGAGTGGATCGTGCAGCTCGGACGCAATCTCCTCATGGACCTGGAGGACGCGGGCAGCAGGGCCAAGTTCCTGATCCGAGACCGAGACTCGAAGTTCACCGCCGCCTTCGACGCACTGCTGGCCGACGCCGGCCTGAAGGTCGTCACCACCGGCATCCGGATACCCCGAATGAACTCGCTCACGGAGCGCTGGACACAGACCTACCGGCGCGAACTCCTCGACCACACCTTGATCTGGAACCAGAGCCATCTCCTCCGCGCGCTCCAGGAGTTCGAAACCTTCTACAACGAGCACCGACCGCACCGAACGCTGAAGCAAGCCGCGCCCCTTCGCCCACTGCCCGAACCGATCAACGTGCCAGCACACCTCAGACACCTGGAAGTCCGCCGCCGAGGCCGACTCGGCGGAACCCTGCACGAGTACCAACATGCGCTTGACCAGGCCGGATGATTAATCGGCACCCGCACAGCCGTACCCGACCCGATGCAGGCTGGCGCCCTCGTCTGACCACGGGAAGGGGGCGCCGTGCCGATCCATTCCGCCATAGTCGAAGACCTGTCGGCCGGCGTAGCCACCTTGTACGCGGACGCCGAGGCGCGGCTGCCGGGCATCAGCGACTGTAGCTGAGTTGATGCATTCGCCTAGGGTGCGCACCACGTCCGGCGGGAATGATCCGATGCGACAGTCAACAGTGTGCGTAGGCACCAGAGTTGGGAGGCGAACGAATGGCTGACAGGGTAAGCGGCGTGGTCCGCTGGTACAACCAAGCCCGGGGTATCGGGTACATAGACGGGGACGACGGCCGCGAGGTGAGGGTGGACCGCACAGCCATCGAGGACGGAACGTTTGTCGTCGAGGGCTTGCGGGTGACCTACGTGCCCGTGGAAGACGAAAACGGCTGGCATGCGGAACACCTGACCATCGTCAAGCACTCCCCGGGAACCGCCCACCACGGGTAACCCGCACGTCCGGCAACACCCGCGGAGGTGAGCGGACATGCCCGTTCACCCCGCAATGGCGGAGGATCTGTCGGCCGGAGTCCGGGACTTGTACGCCGATGCCGAGCAGCGGCTGCTCGGCATCATTGCGCGCCTGTGGGGCTCAAAAACACGAATTTCGTACGGCTTCGAAGCCCGTCACCGTGAAGAACGGGAGCCCCGGTCCCCCAGCAGCGGCTCTGCCGCGTCTGCGATCATGTTTGGTGATCCTGTCCTGTGGGGCTCGGTAATTCATCGCCGCTGGTCGAAGCGCCACGAGCCGACGCGTAGGTCTGCGACCATGCTCGGGTGATCGTGTCGCTCCTGTACAAGGTGACCCGACGTCCTCTCTCCGTTCCGGCAGTGCTGCTACGACGGGACACCGCGAAGGAGGCCGAACTGCTCGTCCTGCGGCACGAGAACGCCGTGCTACGACGTCAGCTGCAAGGACCAATTCGGTACGAGCCCGCGGACCGTCTGTGGTTCGCAGCTCTGTCCACACTGATCCCCCGCCGCCGCTGGGCCAGGATCTTCACCATCACGCCGAAGACGCTCCTGGCCTGGCACCGCAAGCTCGTTGCCCGCCGATGGGACTACTCCCAGCGACACCACGGACCCGGACGACCGCCCACAAAGGCCGCCATCAACAAGCTCGTGCTACGCCTCGCCCACGAGAACAGCCGATGGGGCCATCGCCTCGCCGGATCCAGGGCGAACTGGCCCGGCGCGGACACCCGATCGCAGCCACGACCGTCTGGGACATCCTGCACGCCGCAGGAATCGATCACGCCCCGCGCCAGGCGGGCCCGACCTGGCCCGAGTTCCTCTCCACGCAGGCCACCAGCCTGCTCGCCTGCGACTTCACCCACATCGACACCATCGGCCTGCAACGCCTGTACGCCCTGGTCTTCCTCGAACACCACACACGGCGCCTGCACATCGCCAGCGTCACCACACACCCGACCGCAGCCTGGGCCACCCAGCAAGCCCGCAACCTCGCCATCGACCTCGGCATGCGGACGGACTCACTGCGCTTCCTCATCCGAGACCGCGACAGCAAATACACCGACGCCTACGACGCCGCGTTCCAGACCGAGGACATCGAGACCATCAAGACGCCGGCCCGCGCGCCGAAGGCCAACGCCCCCTGCGAGCGAGTGATCGGCACCCTCCGCCGAGAAGTCCTCGACCACGTACTCATTCTGAGCGAAGCTCATGCACGCCAGGTCCTGACCGGATACCAGAGGCACTACAACGCGCACCGCCCCCACCGGGCCCGATCCCAACTCCCTCCCGAGGCCCAGGAACATCCGCCTCCGGTCCATGCATCGGCCAACCGCAGAGTGTTGCGCACCCGTGTCCCTAGTGGCGTGATCAACGAGTACCGATACGCCGCTTGACCAGCGGCGATGATTATTCGAGCCCCACAGGGTGCGGGGATGCAGGAGCTGGAGCGGATCACGGCTCGCCGGAGTGAACTGGACACGCTCGCTGCGGAGTTGACCAAGCAGCTGCAGGAGGGCCAGGCCGAACGGGAGGAGCTCGTAATCGCCTTGGCGAAGAAGCCGAGTCCCACCGGCCGAGCTGGCCTACGAGGAAGAATCGGGGCCGTCGTCGCCGAACTGCCGGTGTCGGGTCATCGAGCGGTGAGGACGTGCGCCCACGGCTCATCGATGTCGGCCAGACCCAGCACGGCGACGACATTGTCGAGCATTCCGGCGCCGAACCAGCGCCGCACGGCTTCGTCGTCGCCCAGCAGCTGCCGAACGGTGTCAACCTGCTTGGCGTAGCACCGACGCACGGCCTGTCCTACCAGCGGCTCGCCGACGGCACAGTTCGCATGCATGAGGAAACGCAGGATGTTCCGGTCCGCGACGAGTGCGGAGTAGGCGCCGCGCGCCGCATCCAACGCCTCCTCGGGCGCCAGCCCGGCCCCACCCGACGCCGGCGAGTGAGCCACCAGCGTTTCGGTCATTACGACGGACACGTGGTCGACCGCCGCCGCGAACAGTGCTTGCTTGTTCGGGTACAGGCGATAGAGATACGGCTGAGAGATGCCGACCCACTCTGCGATCTCGTGCGTCGTCGTACCGTAGAAACCTTTTTGCGCGAAGCAATCGACCGCGGCGGCCATGATGGCCCGACGTCGTTCGTCGCTCTTCGTGCTGGTACCGGCGGCGGGCATGGGCGTCAGTTAAACACCGCTCCCCTCAGCCTCCAAAAGTCACGCTGAGGTCGGGGTCGGACGGCACTTCCTGAGGCGTGAGTGCCTCGATCGCCACCAGCGGGTTCCAGTAGTCCAGGTAGTGGGTGATGAGCCCGTCGTCATCGGTCCGGAGGACGGAGATGCACGTCTGCTCGTACGGCTTGCCGGTCGGCAGCGCAGTGCCCGTCGAACGGAATTCGGCGATCGCCAGACTCGGATCGACCGTCTCGTGGAACACCATGTCGACGAACTCCACATCGAAGGTCTCGGGAAAGTTGCTCATGTGCGCGAACAGTGCATCGCGCCCCGTTACCCGGCTAGGCACGCCGGCCGGCGCATACGGGAACTCGAGCACCGCGTCCGGGGCGAACAGCGTCAGCCATTCGTCGACGAGCCCGGCGGCGGTCAGGCGCAGGTGCTCGGCCAGGGCGTGCTGGGCAGGGGTGCGGCGGTTGGCGCCGTCTTCCTTGGCTGTCATCTTCACTCCCACGTTAGTGGTCGACCGATAACCTACCATGGCGGCCGCCGTTGCGGGTAGTCGAGCAGGAGGTAACGCCAGGGGATCCCGGTCCGGTTCGCGTAGAGGATGGCGTCCAGAAGACTGCGGCTGCCGAATATTTCATCCGACCAAGTCAGGCGGCGTGCCGGTACTCGTGGATCACTCCGGCGAGTCGGTCTCGGCGGCGTATGTCCAGACGGGAGATTCGCATGCGATCGGTGATCGGTTCGGGGACTGCGCAGTGGCGCTGCCTGGTTCATCGCTTGATGGGGCCGGTGGGCGTTGTGGTGCAGTTCGAACTGGCGGAGGGCGTGGCACAGGTGGCGCTCGTGCCAGATGAGGGTGCGGTCCAGGAGTTCGTTGCGGCAGGTCTGCACCCAGCGCTCCATGATGGCGTTCATGCGGGGCATCCGGATGCCGGTGAGCACGGTCTGGATGCCAGCGTCGGCCAGGATCT
>JBEYJY010000023.1:0-126774 GCA_040631425.1 Streptomyces sp. NPDC020096 | reverse complement strand
GACTTCCGGATTTTCGGTGGCGCGCTCGGTGAGGCGCATGCGCAGAAGATCCACAAGATCATGGACAAGGCGATCGCGGCGGGTGCGCCGTTGGTCTCGCTCAACGATGGTGCCGGGGCGCGGATCCAGGAGGGCGTCTCGGCGTTGGCCGGGTACGGCGGGATCTTCCAGCGCAACACCAGGGCTTCGGGTGTGATTCCGCAGATCTCGGTGATGCTGGGTCCGTGTGCGGGTGGTGCGGCGTACAGCCCCGCCCTGACGGACTTCGTGTTCATGGTCCGGGAGACCTCGCAGATGTTCATCACCGGCCCGGATGTGGTGCAGGCGGTGACGGGCGAGAAGGTCTCGCAGAACGGTCTGGGTGGTGCGGATGTGCACGCCGAGACCTCGGGTGTGGCGCACTTCGCCTACGACGACGAGCAGAGTTGCCTGGAAGAGGTCCGCTACCTGCTCTCCCTGCTGCCGCAGAACAACCGGGAGAACCCGCCCGTCCTGTCCACCGACGACCCGGCCGACCGGCGCGGTGACGCGCTGCTGGACCTGGTCCCGGCCGACGGCAACCGTGCGTACGACATGCGCAAGGTGATCGAGGAGATCGTCGACGACGGGGACTGCCTGGAGATCCACGAGCGCTGGGCCACCAACATCATCTGCGCGCTGGCCCGGCTCGACGGCCAGGTCGTCGGCATCATCGCCAACCAGCCGCAGGCGCTGGCCGGGGTGCTGGACATCGAGGCGTCGGAGAAGGCCGCGCGCTTCGTGCAGATGTGTGATGCCTTCAACATCCCGCTGATCACGCTGCTGGACGTGCCCGGCTTCCTGCCGGGTGTGGACCAGGAGCACGGCGGGATCATCCGGCACGGCGCCAAGCTGCTGTACGCGTACTGCAACGCGACCGTGCCGCGGATCTCGCTGATCCTGCGCAAGGCGTACGGCGGTGCGTACATCGTGATGGACTCGCAGTCCATCGGCGCCGACCTGACCTACGCCTGGCCGACCAACGAGATCGCCGTGATGGGCGCCGAGGGCGCCGCCAACGTCATCTTCCGCCGCCAGATCGCCGACGCGGACGACCCGGACGCCATGCGCGCCGCCATGGTCAAGGAGTACAAGTCCGAGCTGATGCACCCGTACTACGCGGCCGAACGCGGCCTGGTCGACGACGTGATCGACCCGGCCGAGACCCGCGAGGTCCTCATCCGCTCGCTCGCCATGCTCCGCACCAAGCACGCCGACCTGCCGTCCCGCAAGCACGGCAACCCTCCGCAGTAACCCTGCAGTTATGGAGAACCCTGTGAGCACTCCCGCGCAAGCCGCTGCCGAAACCGTCGTTACCGTGCGGCGCGGGCACGCCGAGCCCGAGGAACTCGCGGCCATCACCGCCGTCCTCCTCGCCCGCGCCGCCGCCAACGCCCGCCAGGCAGCCACCAGCGAGCCCCGCAACATCGCCCACTGGCGCCGCCTGGAACGCAGCCCAGGCTTCCATGCCCCGCACAGCTGGCGGGCGGTCGCCTAGTCCGGCTGGGGGTCCGGGGGTGATCCCCCGGGAAAACACAGTCATGCCCCGCACAGCTGGCGGGCGGTCGCCTAATCCGGCTGGGGGTCCGGGGGTGATCCCCCGGGGAAATGCAGGCACGCCCCGCGCAGCTGGCGGGCGGTCGCCTGAGATCTCCCCGCAGAACGCGAAAGGTCCCCGCACACATCGTGTGCGGGGACCTTTCGCATCAGTTAGCGAAGCCGCGCCATCAGCGCGTGCTCGACCAGCGTGATCAGCGTGCTCTTCGCCTCGCCACGGGCGCGCGCGTCGGTGGTCATGATGGGGGTCTCGGGGCCGATCTGCAGCGCCTCGCGGACCTCCTCAGGACCGTAGGGCTGGTGGCCGTCGAAACCATTCAGCGCGATGACGAACGGCAGGCCGGAGTTCTCGAAGTAGTCCACGGCCGGGAAGCAGTCGGCCAGCCGCCGGGTGTCGACCAGGACGACCGCCCCGATCGCGCCGCGCACCAGGTCGTCCCACATGAACCAGAAGCGGTCCTGGCCCGGGGTACCGAACAGGTAGAGGATCAGGTCCTCGTCGAGCGTGATACGGCCGAAGTCCATCGCCACGGTCGTCGTGGTCTTGTCCGGCGCGTGGGTCAGGTCATCGATTCCCGCCGAAGCGGAGGTCATCACGGCTTCAGTGCGCAGCGGGTTGATCTCCGATACGGCACCGACGAACGTGGTCTTGCCCACGCCGAAGCCGCCCGCCACCACGATCTTCGCGGAGGTGGTGGAGCGGGCTGCACCGCTAGAGCTTGCGAAGTCCACTGAGCACCCTTTCGAGCAGTGTCACATCTGGCTGGCCACCGGCGGCTTCGTCGCCACCGGGCTGGTGGATGGCGACAAGTCCGGCCTCCGCCAGGTCGGCGACGAGGATTCGGGCGACGCCGAGGGGGATGGAGAGCAGTGCCGAGACCTCTGCCACCGACTTGATCTCGCGGCACAGATGGCAGATCCGCTGGTGTTCCGGAAGTTGGCCGCGCAGCCGCTCCGGATCAGCGGTCGTGGAGACCAACGCCTCGATCGCCAGCTGGTAGCGCGGCCGGGTCCGTCCGCCGGTCATGGCGTACGGGCGCACCAGCGGCTGCTGGTCGGAACCGAGCGGCGTACGGCCCCGTACACCGCCGCGGGAGCGCGGCGGTGGCCCCTGCGGGGGCATGTGCGGCTGGATCCGCGGCGCGGGCGGCTGCTGCTCGTGCCGGACCGGTTCCGGCGATGGCTGCCGCTGCGGGCTGGGCGCTGAGGGGAAGTTGAATCGCTTCAGCTCATGCTGCGGATCGCCAAATCCGCCTGGGGGCGTTGCCACGGTTCCTCCTCCAGCTGGGCGGGGTGCCGGTCACCGTCTCCGCCGCAGGGTTGCCGATGCGTTAACGCACCTTACGGTCCGGTGACGCATCGGCGCACGCCTGTCCGGTAGTTGGGGGGCTAGACGGCCGTAGGGCCCGACAGGCTAGCCGAGCAGGCTGCCCTGCAGTTCGGCTCGTAGATCAGGGGTGAGAACGCTGCCCGCACGGTCGACGAGCAGCGCCATCTCGTAGCCCACGAGGCCGATGTCGCACTCCGGGTGGGCGAGCACGGCCAGCGACGAACCGTCGGAGACGGACATGATGAACATGAAGCCGCGTTCCATCTCGACGACCGTCTGGTTGACGCTGCCGCCCTCGAAGATACGGGACGCGCCCGCGGTCAGCGAGGTCAACCCGGAGGCAACAGCCGCGAGTTGGTCGGCCCGGTCCCGGGGGAAGCCCTCGGACATCGCGAGCAGCAGTCCATCGGCGGAGACGACCACCGTATGGGACACACCGGGGGTGTTGTCCACGAAGTTGGTGATCAACCAGTTCAGGTTCTGTGCCGCCTGGCTCATCGGACTCAACTAACGCTCCTGGTGGTTGGGGCCGAGGCCCTGGCTGTCAGTTGGGGTGGAATCAGTTCCAGCGTTGCGTCCCTGCTGGACACCGCGGCGCAGATTGCTCAACCTGCCGCGTACGTCCTCCGGGGCGCGGGAGACCTGTGGGCCGCCCTGCGGGGTCTGGTGCGCGGCACCGGGGACGAGGTTCGCCCGCGGGACCCGCCGTGGCAGGCCGGAGCTGGTGACTCCGCCGGCCTTGGGCTCACGGGCCCGCTCGGCCCGCTGCCAGTGCTCGTCATTCGCGGAACGCCAGCTGTCGGCGTCCCCTTCGCCTCCCTGCTCCCGCGCGGGGCTGTCGGCGAGCGCGTCCTGCCGCTGCGGCGCGGCCGGTTCCGGCTCCTGCCACTGCCGGTTGCGACGCGGCAGCCCCGCATCGGTGAGCGGAGGGGCGCTCGTCGTCTCGGCTTCCGGTGCGTCGTAGCCTACGCGCTCCGGGGCTCCAAGGGAGGAGTGCGATTCCGAAGTCGGTGCTGCCCAGCCATCCTGCGGGTAGTCCGGCTGCCACTCGGCGGAGGTGAACTCACCCTCCGCCTGGTAGCCGTGCGCGGGCTGGCCGCTGTTGTCGTACGACGGCTGCTGCGGGATGTGGTACTCGCCGGTGTACTGGTTCGGTACCGGGGGCACCGGCCGCTCGAAACCGGGGTACGACTGCTCAGGGTCGTAGGACTGCTCGGGCTGGTAGGACTGCTCGGGCTGGTACGGCTGCTGCTCGCCGGCGTGCCTGGGGGCGGCGGGTGCCACCTCGTCGCGGAACAGCGGGCGCTCGCCCGCGGCGGCTTCCAGCGCCGCCCGGCGCTCCTCGCGCCGCAGCTGGCGGCTGATCGGGTCCAACGACCGTGCGTCGTCCGGGACCTCGTAGGCCCGGTCGTCGAAGCCCAGCTCGGCGGCGGTGAACTCGCCGGAGTGGAACTCGGTCGTCTGGTGCTCGGGGACGATGCGGGAGACGGTGAAGTCGTCCGGCGGCAGTTCCTCGCCACCACCACCGTGGGTGATCGGCTCCGGCAGCATCACCAGCGAGGTGGTGCCCGCCTGCTCGCCCGAGGGGCGCAGCTGGACCCGGATGTTGTGCCGGTCGGCGAGGCGGCCCACCACGAACAGACCCATGCGCTGGGAGATCGACGCGTCAACGGTGGGCGGGTCGGCCAGCTTGTGGTTGATGTCCGCGAAGTCCTCGGCGGTCAGACCGATGCCCCTGTCATGGATCTCGACCATGACACGGCCGTCCGGCAGCCGGGTCGCGGTGACCTTGACCTTGGTCTGCGGCGAGGAGAACGTGGTGGCGTTCTCCAGCAGCTCGGCGAGCAGGTGGACGAGGTCGGTCACGGCCGCGCCGTGGATCTCGGTCTCGGGTATCGCGGTCAGCTCGATGCGCTCGTAGTCCTCCACCTCGGCGGAGGCGGCGCGCAGTACGTCCACCAGCGGGACCGGTTGGTTCCAGCGGCGGCCGGGCTCCTCGCCCGCGAGAACCAGCAGGTTCTCGCCGTTGCGGCGCATACGGGTGGCCAGGTGGTCCAGGTGGAAGAGGTTCTCCAGCTGGTCCGGGTCGGCCTCGTTGTTCTCCAGCTCCGTGATCAGCGAGAGCTGGCGCTGGATGAGGTCCTGGTTGCGTACCGACAGGTTGGTGAAGATCGCGTTGACGTTGCCGCGCAGCAGTGCCTGCTCGGCGGCGAGCCGTACGGCCTCCCGGTGGACCTGGTCGAACGCCCTGGCCACCTCGCCGATCTCGTCCCGGGTGTGGATCGGGATCGGTGTGACGCGGGTGTCGACCCGGCCGGGGTCGGTGCGGGAGAGCTGGTCGACCAGGGCCGGGAGCCGCTGCTCGGCCACCTCGAAGGCCGAGGTGCGCAGCTTGCGCATGCTGCGGCTCATCGAGCGGGCCATCAGCGCGGCGACCACGAAGGCGAGCAGCACACCGGCCAGTACGGCCGCGGAGTTGACGATCGCGTTGTTCTTGGCGTCGGCCGCCACGGCCGCGGCGTCGCTCTCGGCCTGGTTGGCGAGGTTCGACTCGACCGTGCGGTAGGCGTTGAAGGCGAGCGTGGTGCTGGCCCACCAGCTGTCCGGGGTGATGCCCTGGGCCCGCAGCGCCGTCGAGGAGGCGCCAGAGGAGATCGCCTTGACCATGGTCACGCGGTCCGGCGGGGCCACGAACGGCAGGCCGGCGGCCTGCGCCTTGGACTTGGCGTCGGCGAGCTGCTGCTTGCCCTGCTGCTGCGCGGCGTCGTTGGCGTCCTGCAGCCGCTGCATGTCGGTGGGGGTGCCGCCGCCCTCGTACTCCTGCAGCGCGATGTTCTCCAGGTACGCGTAGGAGGACAGCGCGGTGAGCTGGAGCCTGCGCTCGCTCTCGGGGACCGGACCCTCGTCCATGATCTGCATGCCGATGGAGCGGGTCAGCGACTCGGCGGCCTTGGCGAGCGAGACCGCGTACAGCGTGCGGCCGTAGCTCGTCATGTTGTTGGTGCCGAAACCGAGGTCGTTGGCGAACTCCATCAGCGGGTGCTGGACCTGGACGTAGCCCTCTTCGGTCTGCACGCCCGGCAGCTTGCTGGTGTAGGCGGCCTGGCGCAGCGCGGCGAGCTTCGGCTCGACCTGGCGGAAGGAGGCCAACCGGCGCTTGAGGTCGGGCACGTCGGGCATCTGTGCGACGGCGGCGTTGAAGGCGTTCGCGGCCTCGTCGGTGGCGGCCCGGGTGTCCACTACCTCGGAATTCTTTGTGTCCCCTTTGAGGAGGGGAACCGCCGAGCGGTCACGCTCGTCAATCAATGCGTGGCCATAGGCGGAGGCGGCTCGGACCAGCTTGGCGGTGCGTACCGCGTCGTCCGCCTGCTGGTAGCGGTCCACGGAGTCCTTGACGTTGAAACCGCCGACGATCAGCGCGACCAGGACGGGGATCAACAGGATGGCGTTCAGCCGGGTCCGGACTCGCCAGTTGCCCGGGGAGAAGCGGCTGCCTGTCGGTTCGGACGGCATGACTTCGTCGGCCATCACCCCGGTGTCACGGCCCGGCGGCGTGAAATTGCCTCGGGCCGGTTCCACGGGGTCAGGCCGTGTCCGCGTCGTATTCCTCACTCGACCAACAACCTCTCGGCGCCGACACACCGATGTGCCGTGTCTACTCGCTGGTTCAACGAATTCCAGCACGTCACGGCGGTCCTTTCCAAACGTCTGGACAGAGTTCGCCAACCGCCAAGACAGGACTGATAAAACGGGCATAAGCGCTGTTGGGCGGCAAATGACGGGCGTTAAGTGAGCGCTGTGAGACGGATCGTATGCGGGCGGTGTCCGCGCCCCGGTGATTCTCTGTCGAAACGTTATGAAGGAGCGGGTCCGCCGTGTCATAAGACACAGGCCGACCCGCTCCTAGCCGATCACAACTGACAAGATCCAACGGCTACTTGAGTCTGGCCAGCAGCGCGTGCTCGACCAGCGTGATCAACGTGCCCTTGGCGTGCGCGCGCTGCCGCGCGTCGGTGACGACGATCGGCGCCTCGGGGCCGATCTGCAGCGCCTCGCGGACCTCTTCCGGCTTGTAGGGCTGGTGGCCGTCGAAGCCGTTCAGCCCGATGACGAACGGCAGGCCGGAGTTCTCGAAGTAGTCCACGGCAGGGAAGCAGTCGGCCAGCCGCCGGGTGTCGACCAGGACAACCGCCCCGATCGCGCCACGTACCAGGTCATCCCACATAAACCAGAAGCGGTCTTGTCCTGGAGTGCCGAACAGGTAGAGGATCAGGTCGTCATCGAGGGTGATGCGGCCGAAGTCCATGGCCACGGTCGTCGTCGTCTTGTCGGTGACCTTGCTCAGGTCGTCGATTCCGGCCGACGCCGCCGTCATCACCGCTTCGGTGCGAAGCGGGTTGATCTCGGACACGGCACCGACGAACGTGGTCTTGCCCACGCCGAAGCCGCCCGCCACCACGATCTTGGCGGAGGTGGTGGACCGCGCCGTCTGCTGCCCGTAGGCCGCGCTGTGCTGGGGCTGCCCGCCCGCACCCTGCGCGTACGGGTCGGCTCCCTGCGGCCTAGAGCTTGCGAAGTCCACTGAGCACCCTCTCCAGCAAAGTCACATCGGGCTGTCCGCCGGCCTCGCCACTGCTCGGCTGGTGGATCGCCACCATTCCGGCCTCCGCGAGGTCCGCCACCAGGATCCGCGCCACACCGAGCGGGATCGCCAGCAGCGCGGAGATCTCCGCCACCGACTTGATCTCACGGCACAGATGGCAGATGCGCTGGTGCTCGGGAAGCAGACCCGCGTACATCGACGGGTCCGCGGAGGTACTCACCAGCGCCTCGATGGCCAGCTGGTATCTAGGTCTGGTGCGACCACCGGTCATGGCATAAGGCCGTACCAGCGGCTGTTCGCCTTCCTCCTCCTCGTACGGCAGGTGGTGAGCAGCACCGTACGGGTCGGATGAGGCGGGTGGCGGGGTCATGTACGTCGTCCTCCGAGCGAAGCAGTAGCAAGCTGGTCCGGGTCATTGCGGGGGGAGTACAGCAAAGAGCGAGGATCAGCCGAGCAGAGTGCCTTGCAGCTCGGCGCGTAGGTCGGGGGTGAGCACGCTGCCTGCCCGGTCGACGAGCAGGGCCATCTCGTAGCCGACGAGGCCGATGTCGCACTCCGGGTGGGCGAGTACGGCGAGGGAGGAACCGTCGGAGACGGACATGATGAACATGAAGCCGCGTTCCATCTCGACGACCGTCTGGTTGACGCTGCCGCCCTCGAAGATGCGCGAGGCACCCGCGGTGAGCGAGGTCAACCCGGAGGCCACGGCCGCGAGTTGGTCGGCCCGGTCGCGCGGGAAGCCCTCGGACATCGCCAGCAGCAGCCCGTCGGCGGAGACGACCACCGTATGGGACACGCCGGGCGTGCTGTCCACGAAGTTGGTGATCAACCAGTTCAGATTCTGTGCCGCCTGGCTCATCGGACTCAACTAACGCTCCTGCTGGTGAGATGTGCCGGTACCGAAGCCGCGTCCGTCCGTCTGGCCGGACCCGGCGCTGCGGCCCTGCTGGATGCCGCGGCGAAGGTTGGTGAGCCGCCCGCGTACGTCATCGGGCGCACGCGATACCTGCGGACCGGTCTGCGCGGTCTGCTCCGCGGTGCCCGGCACGAGGTTCGCCCGCGGGACCCGGCGGGGCAGGCCGGAGGACGTGATTCCGCCGGCGGCGGGCTCCCGTACCTGCTCGGCGCGGCGCCACCGCTCGTCGTTGGGCGACGGCTGCCATTCCTGGGGGGACGCGGCGGACGGTGCGTTCTGGACGCGGGCCCGCTGCGGGCCGCCGGTCAGCGGGGGCTGCTGCGGCTGTTGTTGTTGCGGCTGCTGTTGTTGCTGCGGCTGCGGCTGCGGCTGCTGTGCGACCGCGCCGTGGCCGGACGGGACGCCGCCCTCGTCCTGCTGCCGGAACCAGTCCGACTCCAGAGACTCGAAGATCGGCGAGCGGCCGTCACCAGGGGAACTGGCGGGCGGCAGCGCCATCGGCTCGACGACCGGCGGAAGTTGGGCCTCCGGACGGCGCTCGCGGGGCGCGGTGCCGCCCCTCGGCTGCGGGCCGCGCGGGTCCGCCACCGCCGGGAACTCGGCGGTCGTCTCGTACGGGGCGGGCTCGGCGGGCCGGCGCTGCTGCGGTGCCTGGCGGCCGCGCGGGCCGAAGACATCGGAGCCCGAACCGGCCTGCTGGCCACCGAAGAAGTCGGTGGCCGGTGCCTGCTGCCGGCCCTGCTGCTGCGGCGGCTGGAACTCGCCCGTCGGGGCGCGGAATTCGCCGGTCGTGCTGTTGTCGGGGTACCCGGCGCCGCCCTGCGGCTGCGGCATCGGGAACTGACCCGTGGTGGAGGCATCGCCGTAACCCGGCTGCCGGGCACCGGGGTTGGTGCCCCGCGGACCCTGGGCGTGCTGAGCGTCGGGGAACACCGGGCGCTCGAACTGCGCCGTGGACTCCACGTCGTCGTGGCCACGCGGCACATCCGCGCCGTCACGGCCCTGCTGGGCCCAGCTCGGCGCGGGCCGCTCGCCCGACGCCGACGCCGGAGCGGGCTGCTGCGGCTGCTGGGGCTGTTGCGGTGCGCCCGGGCCCTGGCGGGTCGGCAGGCCCGAGTTGGTGCGCTGCTGCGAACGGTCCGGCGGGGTGGCCGGGCCGGAGTCGCGGTTTCCGGTCAGCGCGGGACGCGGGCCGACCGGCGGGACCTCGCCCCTGGCCTTCGGCCCCGGCTGCGGGCCGCGCCCGAGCTGGCTCGCCCGGCGTACGCCGCCCTCGGCGGAGGCGCCGCGCGCCGCCGCGATGTCCCCGGCACTGCTCTTGGCGCCCGGCACCGGCGGGATGACCCCGCCGCGCTTGCCCTGGCCCGCACCGGTGTTCGGCTTGGCACCGCCCTGCGTGAGGTCCACCGGCAGCATGACCAGCGCGGTCGTACCACCGGAGTCCGACGGACGCAGCTGGATCCGGATGCCGTGCCGCAGGGACAGGCGGCCGACCACGAACAGGCCCATGCGGCGGGAGACGGAGACGTCCACCGTCGGCGGGTTGGCCAGCCGCTCGTTGATGTCGGACAGGTCCTCGGGCGACAGACCGATGCCGGTGTCGTGGATCTCGACCAGCACCCGGCCGTCCGGCAGCGCGTGACCGGTGACCCTGACCTTGGTCTGCGGGGAGGAGAACGAGGTGGCGTTCTCCAGCAGCTCGGCGAGCAGGTGCACAAGGTCGTTGACGACCCGGCCCGCGACCTCGGTCGGCGGGACCGCGGTCAACTCGATGCGCTCGTACTGCTCCACCTCGGACGCCGCGGCGCGGAGCACGTCGACCAGGGGCACCGGCCGGGTCCAGCGGCGGCCCGGCTCCTCGCCCGCGAGGACGAGGAGGTTTTCGCCGTTGCGGCGCATACGGGTCGCGAGGTGGTCGAGCTTGAAGAGGTTGGACAGCTGGTCCGGGTCGGCCTCGCGGCTTTCCAGCTCGGAGATGAGCGAGAGCTGGCGCTGGATAAGACCCTGGCTGCGCCGCGAGAGGTTGGTGAACATCGCGTTGACGTTGCCTCGCAGCAGCGCCTGCTCGGCGGCGAGGCGGACCGCCTCGCGGTGGACGTCGTCGAACGCGCGGGCCACCCGGCCGATCTCGTCGCGGGTGTTGATGCCGATTTCCTCGACGGAGGTGTCCACGTCCTGCGGGTCGGACTCCGACAGCTGCTTGACCAGCTCGGGCAGTCGCCGCTGGGCGGCATCCTGCGCGGCGTCCTGCAGCCGGCGCAGCGAGCGGATCATGGAGCGGGCCACCACGAACGCGCCGACCAGCGACACACCGAGGACGAGCAGGATCAGCGCACCGTTGAGCAGTGCGTCCTGCTGGGCGCCGGAGCGCAGCGAGAGCGCCTTCTGCTGCATCTGGTCGAGGAGCTCGGACTCGATGCGGGACATCTCCTGCATCTTGGTGTCGGCCTGGTCGTACCAGTCCAGGTACGACTTGTGCTCCTGGGCGATGCCGTTCTGCGTCTGCAGGACGCGGTCGCGGTACTGGTCGGCCTGGGTGATCACGACGTTCCCGCCGTCCAGCGCCTTCATCAGCTCGGCCGAACCGGGGCCGTAGATCTCGGAGAACCGTTTGATCTCCGAGTTCTCACTGTCCGAGGAGGTCTGCGCGTACAGCCGGTCACTGTTGGACAGCGTCGGACCCGAGGGGTTGGCGAGCGCGGCACTGATGACCGCGCGCTGGATCGACTCGTACTCCTTGGCAGAGGTGAACGCGGCGAGCGCCCGGGTGCTGCGGATCATGTCGGGGTTGCTGGTCGCCTGCGCCATGTCCTGGGAGAGCGAGAGCAGCGAGTTGATCAACTGGTCGTAACCGCTGACCGTCTGCGAGATGTACTGCGGCTGACTGTACGCGTCGCCGCGGATCTGCTTGAGGCTCTGCAGCTGGCGGGTGATGTCGATGATCGTGCTGCGAACGCCGACCATCGAGCTGTCGTTGGTGTTGATGCCCGCGGTGGCGTCCTGGAAGCCCTGGATCTGCTGGTCCGTGGCCTGCCGGGAGGCGACCACCGAGTCGTCCCTGGAGTGGCCGCTGGTGATCGGGCCCGCCGAGCTGTCGCGCTCGCTCTGCAGGGCGTCGGCGAGCTTGGTGGCGTGACCGGTCATGTCGGTCAGCAGCTTCATGTGGTCAAGCTGGTTGACGTTGTTCAGCTGCTCCTGGATACGCAGCGCACCCAGCGTGGTCGCGGCGACCACGGGCAGCGCGAGCAGCGAGACCAGACGGGTGCGGATGCTCCAGTTGCGCATCGCCAGGCGGGAGGCGTGCTTGCCCTGCGAGCGCGTGGTGACAGGGGGCTCGACATCGCCGCCTGGCGCGGCTGCGGTGCTCGTGGCACGGGGGCCGGCGTCCTTGGCGGACGCGCCGCCCTTGGTGCCGGGCTGCCCGATGGCCGGGGGGCCCGAATCGGCTGATGGCATGGGGGGAGCCACTCGCGGCTCCGGGCCACGGCCGGCTCCGTCGCGCGCCTCCGGGTCTCCCGCGGCGCCATCCCTCTTGAAACGTCCCTGCACTAGCGTCGCAACCTCTGGACCAGGCGTCCCCCGCGCGCGCGGCGGGACGGTGTCGGTTCTTGGGGGCCCGCGGCCCCCTGGGGAACGGTTGACCGGCGAGTGCCCGTTGCACCGCCGCTCGACGCGTCTGCGCGCCCCCTGCGTGCCGGTCGTCTGGTCGCGGCGGTCCGTGGAATTCCAGCACAGGCGCGGAAGTCCAACAAGGTGCGCAGCCGAGCTGTAACAACGGTTACGCACCGCAGACAACAGATCACCGCGAGTCGAGGACCATGTCGGCGATAACGGACTTTTACCCGCGAGCCCGGTACGTGGCCGTGCCGACCCGGTAGCGCCGATCAGCGGAGATAAGAGGCGATCAGTCCTCAATGCCGGTTTCTCGCTGCGGAATCGGTCAGGCGATTTGCGTAAATTGCCCGGCTGCTCGTGAGCAAAATCACACGATGATCGTTGCCCGGGTCACGGATTCACCGGAATAAGCACGCATAGCCTGAGCCTTTACACAAGGTCGAAGTTCGACAAACGCCGCCGCACAGCGGCCTCACTGCAAAAGGTCTGGACCGAAAAGTGAAGACGACGATGCTGATGCGTCCGATAGCCAACCCGCGTCGCACCACGCTCGCCCATCTGAAGGACGCCGACGAGCTGATCCCGGCCCCGATCACCGAGGAGACCGCGGCCGAGGCCCGCGACCTCCCCCAGCAGACCGCGAACCCCCGCCGCACGGTCCTGGACACGCTGCCCACCGCCTGACGGCCACCCGCACCCGCGAGGAAATGGCGGAGGGCGCGCCGCCGCCCCGCGATAGCCTGGAGCGTCAGTCCCCAACCTGTGAAGGGCGCAGCTTCCGTGCGCATCGCCAGATTCTCCATCGACGGCAATGTCGCCTTCGGCGCGGTGGAAGGGGACCCGGCCCAGCCGGACACCCTCGCCATCGACATCATCAAGGGCATCCCGTTCGCCGAGTTCGAGCTCAGTGGTACCAAGGTCCCGCTGAGCAAGGTCCGGTTGCTGCCGCCGGTGCTCCCCAGCAAAGTCGTCGCGTTCGGGCGCAACTACGCCGAGCACGCCGCCGAACTGGGCCATGAGGTGCCGGACGCGCCGTTCGCCTTCTTCAAGCCGTCGACCTCCGTCATCGGCACCGGTGACCCGGTCCCGTATCCCACCTTCTCCGCCGAACTGCACCACGAGGCGGAACTCGCCGTGGTCATCGGCCGGATGTGCCGCGAGGTGCCGCGGGAGCGTGTGGCCGAGGTGATCCTCGGCTACACCTGCGCCAACGACCTCACCGCGCGTGATGTGCAGCGCACCGAGAAGCAGTGGGCCCGCGCCAAGGGCTTCGACGCCTCCTGCCCGCTCGGGCCCTGGGTGGAGACGGACATGGATCTGGAGACCGCGGCCGACGTGGCGATCACCTGCACGGTCAACGGCGAACTGCGGCAAGCGGGCCGCACCAGCCAGATGACGCACAAGATCGCTGATCTGATCGTCAACATCACCGAGGCGATGACCCTGCTCCCCGGTGACGTCATCCTCACCGGCACCCCGGCGGGGGTCGGCCCCCTCAACGTCGGCGACGAGGTCGCCGTCTCCATCGAAGGCATCGGCACTCTCACCAACAAGGTGATCAAGCGTGGCTAGCGCACCCGTACGCGTACGTTTCTGTCCCTCGCCGACCGGCAACCCCCATGTGGGCCTGGTCCGCACCGCCCTGTTCAACTGGGCCTTCGCCCGGCACCACAAGGGCACCCTGGTCTTCCGCATCGAGGACACCGACGCGGCCCGCGACTCCGAGGAGTCGTACAACCAGCTGCTCGACGCGATGCGCTGGCTCGGCTTCGACTGGGACGAGGGCCCCGAGGTCGGCGGCCCGCACGCGCCGTACCGGCAGTCACAGCGGATGGACATCTACGCGGACGTGGCGCGCAAGCTGCAGGACGCGGGCCACGCCTACCGCTGCTACTGCACCACCGAGGAGCTGGACGCCCGCCGGGAGGCGGCCCGCGCCGCGGGCAAGCCGTCCGGCTACGACGGCAAGTGCCGGGAGCTGTCCGCCGAGCAGATCGCGGCGTACGAGGCCGAGGGCCGCACCCCGATCGTGCGCTTCCGGATGCCCGACCAGCCGATCACCTTCACCGACCTGGTGCGCGGTGAGCTGACCTTCAGCCCGGAGAACGTGTCGGACTACGGCATCCTGCGGGCCAACGGCGCCCCCCTCTACACCCTGGTCAACCCGGTCGACGACGCGCTGATGGAGATCACGCACGTACTGCGCGGCGAGGACCTGCTGTCCTCCACCCCGCGCCAGATCGCGCTGTACGCGGCGCTCGCCGACATCGGCGTCGGCAACGGCAGCACGCCGCAGTTCGGCCACCTGCCCTACGTCATGGGCGAGGGCAACAAGAAGCTGTCCAAGCGCGACCCGCAGTCCTCGCTCAACCTCTACCGGGAGCGCGGCTTCCTGCCCGAGGGGCTGCTCAACTACCTCTCGCTGCTGGGCTGGTCGCTCGCCGAGGACCGCGACATCTTCACCATGGAGGAGATGGTCGCCGCCTTCGACATCAAGGACGTCAACGCCAATCCGGCGCGGTTCGACCTGAAGAAGTGCGAGCACATCAACGCGGAGCACCTGCGCCGACTCGATGTGAAGGACTTCATCGAGGCCTGCGGCCCGTGGCTGAAGCCCCCGCACGCCCCCTGGCGCCCGGAGGCGTTCGACCAGGCGGCCTTCGAGGCCATCGCCCCGCACGCGCAGACCCGGCTCACGGTGCTGTCCGACATCACCGCCAATGTCGACTTCCTCTTCCTCGACGAGCCGGTGGAGGACGAGGCGTCCTGGCAGAAGGCGATGAAGGAGGGCTCGGACGCGCTGCTGCGCACCGCTCGCGCCAAGCTCGCGGACGTCGCCGAGTGGCGGGCCGACGCGCTGAAGGAGGCCGTTCTGGCCGCCGGTGAGGAGCACGGCCTGAAGCTCGGCAAGGCTCAGGCCCCGGTCCGCGTGGCGATCACCGGCCGCACGGTCGGCCTGCCGTTGTTCGAGTCCCTTGAGGTACTCGGACGCGAGCGGACGCTGGCACGCATCGACGCCGCGCTGGCGAAGCTGACGGGCTGACGACGCGCCCGCGTAACGGAGGGGACGGCGGCCATGGTGGCCGCCGTCCCCTTCTCGCTTTGCGGGCGAGCAACACCTCGCCCGCGTCGAGCAGTTCGTCCGCCTGCTTGAGCGGATCCGGGCGGCCGATCCGCCGTCCCTGCTCCCCGTCGAGCACATCGGCCAGTTCCCCTCCCCGGACGGGGAGTTCGCGATGCGCTTCACCACGACCGGGCGCGCCGTCCGGTTATGCCTTCTCGCCGGTCGGTAGGCGGTGCGCATCGAGGTCATGGGCACCCGCTCCGGCCGCATGCCGCCTGAGGTCCCTGACGTGCCCTCTGGACGCCGAGTCGGGGCCCGTGGCTCCCATCCGCACGTCCGGCGACTCGCTGGGCGGTCACGCCGCGTTCCGGCGCTCCTGGGTGGGGGTGCGCGGTGTGCACTCGGGGGTAAAGCGGTGGTCACGCACCGTACACGGTCGGGGTCCCGGCTATTCGATTTTGGCGCCACGGCAGGCATCCGGTAATGTTCTTTCTGCGCCGCCCGGGCGGGCCGAAAAAAGGCCGGACCGGAGGCGCAAGCGCCAAACAAGGCCTCCACCGGGGGGTTGAGTTCGGTGGGGTATGGTGTAATTGGCAGCACGACTGATTCTGGTTCAGTTAGTCTAGGTTCGAGTCCTGGTACCCCAGCTGATCGACGTCATTCGATCAAGCCCCCGTTGTGTAGCGGCCTAGCACGCTGCCCTCTCAAGGCAGTAGCGCCGGTTCGAATCCGGTCGGGGGTACAGATCCTGACACCGTCACCATCCGGGTCGCACCCGGAGGCGATGCTGTGAACAACGCGGTTCGCCGCGTGAAGGATCGCTAGGGCCCCCGTTGTGTAGCGGCCTAGCACGCCGCCCTCTCAAGGCGGTAGCGCCGGTTCGAATCCGGTCGGGGGTACGGTAAGGCCTCCTGCGACAGCAGGAGGCCTTTTGCGTTTGCGGCGGTGCGGCCGCGGTACGGGGTGCGGCGCACAAGTGCCTCCGGTTGTACGGAGGTTCGGGTTGCGGTTGGCGCGGCACCGCCGGGCTCCGCCGTTGTGGTGGCTCGCCGCTGCGGCGGAGTCTGGCGGTGCCGCGCCAACCGCAACCTCCGAGGGGCCGAAGGCCGGGCGTCAGCCGTTCCTGCGCAGGGCCTCGGAGAGGCGTGCCGCGGCGTCGATCACCGCCTGGGCGTGCATCCGCCCGGGATGGCGGGTGAGGCGCTCGATCGGGCCGGAGACCGAGACCGCGGCGACCACGCGGTTGGACGGGCCGCGTACCGGCGCGGAGACGGACGCCACGCCCGGCTCGCGCTCGCCGATCGACTGGGCCCAGCCACGCCGCCGTACGCCGGACAGTGCGGTGGCGGTGAAGCGGGCCCCCTGGAGGCCGCGGTGCAGCCGCTCGGGCTCCTCCCAGGCCAGCAGCACCTGGGCGGCGGATCCGGCCTTCATCGGCAGCGTGGAGCCGACCGGCACGGTGTCCCGCAGTCCGGACAGCCGCTCGGCCGCGGCCACGCAGATCCGCATGTCGCCCTGGCGGCGGTAGAGCTGCGCGCTCTCGCCGGTCACATCCCGTAGGTGGGTGAGCACGGGCCCGGCGGTGGCGAGCAGCCGGTCCTCGCCCGCGGCGGCGGACAGTTCCGACAGTCGAGGTCCGAGGATGAAGCGGCCCTGCATGTCGCGGGCCACCATGCGGTGGTGTTCCAGCGCGACGGCGAGCCGGTGTGCGGTGGGGCGGGCGAGGCCGGTGGAGGCGACCAGTCCGGCCAGGGTGGCCGGTCCGGACTCCAGCGCGCTGAGCACCAGAGCTGCCTTGTCGAGAACGCCGACGCCGCTAGAGTTGTCCATGAAACGATACTTACGTCTCACAGTGTGAAACGCAAGTTCAATTTTCCGGGGAAGCCGTCACGCTGGAAGGCAACGCCGGATCGGCGTTCGGCTTCGCGGTGTGCCGCACACACCCCGCGTACGCGGCCGGACGCCGCCGCACTCGGACGAGCAGGCCGGCGAAAACGCCGACCGGAGGGAAAGCGATGGGACGGACACTCGCGGAGAAGGTCTGGGACGACCATGTCGTTCGGCACGCCGAGGGCGAGCCAGACCTCCTCTTCATCGATCTCCACCTGCTGCACGAGGTGACCAGCCCGCAGGCCTTCGACGGGCTGCGCCTCAGCGGCCGTGCCGTGCGCCGCACGGACCTGACCATCGCGACCGAGGATCACAACACCCCGACCCTCGACATCGACAAGCCGATCGCCGACCCGGTTTCGCGTACCCAGTTGGAGACGCTGCGTAAGAACTGCGCCGAGTTCGGGGTGCGGCTGCATCCGCTCGGCGACGTCGAGCAGGGCGTGGTCCACGTTGTGGGCCCGCAGCTGGGACTGACCCAGCCGGGCACCACCGTGGTCTGTGGTGACAGCCACACCTCCACGCACGGCGCGTTCGGCGCGCTGGCCTTCGGCATCGGCACCAGCCAGGTCGAGCACGTACTGGCCACCCAGACGCTGCCGATGCCGAAGTTCAAGACCATGGCGATCACCGTCGAGGGTGAACTGCCCGACAGCGTCACCGCAAAGGACCTGATCCTGGCGATCATCGCGAAGATCGGCACCGGCGGCGGCCAGGGCTATGTGATCGAGTACCGCGGCTCCGCCATCGAGAAGCTGTCGATGGAAGCCCGGATGACCGTGTGCAACATGTCGATCGAGGCGGGCGCCCGCGCCGGAATGATCGCGCCCGACGAGACCACGTTCGCCTACCTCAAGGGCCGTCCGCACGCGCCCGAGGGGGAGGACTGGGACGCGGCGGTGGAGTACTGGAAGACGCTGCGCACCGACGACGACGCGGTCTTCGACCACGAGGTCTACATCGACGCCACGCAGCTGGCACCGTTCGTCACCTGGGGCACCAACCCGGGGCAGGGTGCGCCGCTGTCGGCCTCGGTGCCGGACCCGGCGTCGTTCGCCGACCCGAGCGAGCGGCTGGCCGCCGAGAAGGCGCTGGAGTACATGGGCCTCCAGCCGAACCAGCCGCTGCGCGACATCGCGGTGGACACCGTCTTCGTCGGCTCGTGCACCAACGGCCGTATCGAGGACCTGCGGTCGGCAGCGTCCGTACTGGAGGGCCGCAAGGTCGCCGACGGACTGCGGATGCTGGTGGTACCCGGTTCGGTACGGGTCGCCCTGCAGGCCGTGGAGGAGGGTCTGGACAAGGTTTTCACCGCGGCGGGAGCCGAATGGCGGCACGCGGGTTGCTCGATGTGCCTGGGTATGAATCCCGACCAACTCGCCCCGGGGGAGCGGTCGGCGTCCACCTCGAACCGCAACTTCGAAGGACGGCAGGGCAAGGGCGGCCGCACCCATCTGGTCTCGCCCCAGGTCGCCGCCGCCACGGCGGTGCTGGGACACCTCGCCTCTCCCGCCGATCTGTCCGACGTCCGTACCCCCGTGGAGGCCTGAGCGGTCATGGAAGCTTTCACCACGCACACCGGCCGGGCCGTGCCGCTGCGCCGCGGCAATGTCGACACCGACCAGATCATCCCCGCCCACTGGCTGAAGAAGGTCACCCGCAACGGTTTCGAGGACGGCCTGTTCGAGGCCTGGCGCAAGGACGAGGACTTCGTCCTCAACCAGCCCGAGCGGCAGGGTGCCACCGTCCTGGTGGCGGGTCCCGACTTCGGCACCGGGTCGTCCCGTGAGCATGCCGTGTGGGCGTTGCAGAACTACGGTTTCAAGACCGTGCTCTCCTCCCGTTTCGCGGACATCTTCCGTGGCAACTCGCTGAAGAACGGCCTGCTCACGGTCGTTGTGCCGCAGGACGTCATCGAACGGCTGTGGAAGCTGACGGAGACCGACCCGGCCACCGAGATCACCGTCGACCTGGTGGCCCGCGAGGTACGCGCGGAAGGCCTAACGCAGTCCTTCGAGTTGGACGACAATGCACGGTGGCGGTTGCTCGAAGGCCTGGACGACATCAGCCTGACGCTGCGCCATGAAGCCGACATCGCCGAGTACGAGTCGCGTCGGCCCTCCTACAAGCCGCGCACGCTGGAGGTCTGACCTCCCGTTTCCCGAGCTCAACACGTACCATCCGCAACGCGCCCCTAGCCCCTGAGGCTGGGGGCGCGTTCGGCGTGTGAGGCACGGTGGACGCGTGTGGCGTACGGCGAGTTGACCCCTGCGGAGGTGACAACTCGCCGCAGATGGCACAATTGGCACATGGACCGCGATGACCAACTCAAGCTCTACGAGGTCGTCGCGGCACGCCTGAAGGTGGCGCATGCCCGAGTCCGGGCACTGCAAGTCCCCGACGACGTACGGGTGGCGATGACCCGCAAGCTGCTTGTCATCACCGCCGCCGCCAAGCACGACGTGGTTGGCGCACAGCAGCGGTTGGAGCGCTTCATGCGGGACTTAGACGAGGGGCGGTTCCCCGATCCCGGAACTCAGTGAGAGCCGAGTTCGTTGCGGCACAAGGGTGATTCGCCCGTTTCGTATTTGATTTGCGGTATATATCTGCCTAACGTGCGAAAAAGCTTGATCTGCTTGGACACGGTTTTCGTTCCAGCAAAGTTTCCGAAGGGGAAGACGTGAACAAGGCGCAGCTCGTAGAAGCGATTGCCGACAAGGTCGGCGGACGGCAGCAGGCGGCGGAAGCGGTCGACGCCGTTCTCGATGCGATCGTCCGGGCCGTTGTCGGCGGCGACCGGGTCTCGGTCACCGGTTTCGGCTCGTTCGAAAAGGTGGACCGGCCCGCCCGTTACGCCCGTAACCCGCAGACCGGCGAGCGCGTGCGGGTCAAGAAGACCTCCGTGCCGCGCTTCCGGGCGGGTCAGGGCTTCAAGGACCTGGTCAGCGGCACCAAGAAGCTGCCGAAGGGCGAGGTCGCGGTGAAGAAGGCGCCCAAGGGCAGCCTCACCGGCGGCGTTACGGTCAAGAAGGCGGTGGCGAAGAGGGCAGCGGCGAAGAAGGTCGCCGCCAAGAAGGTCACCGCCAAGAAGGTCACGGCGAAGAAGACCACCGCCAAGAAGGTCACGGCGAAGAAGACCACCGCCAAGAAGGCCGCCGCGAAGAAGACCACGGCGAAGAAGACCACCGCCAAGAAGGCCGCCGCGAAGAAGGCCACCGCCAAGAAGGCTCCGGCGAAGAAGGCCACCACGCGCAAGACCACCGCCAAGCGGACCGCGAGCAGGTAGGCGGACCAGCCGCAGCGAACGGAGCAGTCACCTCAGGCCGCAACGGGCCGGGCCCCCAGACGGGAGCCCGGCCCGCGCCATGTCGCCGGTGGATCAGGCCCCGGGATCGTCGAAGGTCTGCAGCGTCAGGAAGACCACCCGGCGTGCCTCGCCCTCGCCCTCGACCCTGATGCGCACCCGCTGCCCGACCCGCAGCAGCCGCAGTCCTCCCGCGTCGAAGGCCGCCGCGTCGAACGGCACCGGCGTACCGTCGTCCAGCAGCACGCTGCCGCAGCGGGTCTCGGGGTCGAAGGTGTACGAAGTCGCCTGCATGCCTGGCAGCCTAGTCGGCTGCCAGGTACCGCTTTGCGGGGTGCGGCTGCGGTTGGAGCGCGGTTGGGCGCCGCGGGGCTGTGTCGCGGGGCGCACCTGCCCGTCTGGTTGCGGTCGGTTCGAGACCGCCGGTCCCCACCGCTGTGGTTGCTAGCCGCCGCGGTGGATTCTTGTTGGGGGCAAGCCCCCAACGCCCCCGATCGCCTGGGGGTGGGGCTTAGTGCGCCGGGGTTTCCGGGGTCGGGTCCCCGATGCCGTGTTCGTCTGGGGGCCTTAATGCGCCGCGTTTTCGGGACGGGGTCGCGAGCGCGGTGTTCGTCTGTGGTCGGGTATCAGCGCCCCCTGTCGTCCGGGGCCGGGCCTTAATGCGCCGCGATTTCGGGACGGGGTCGCGAGCGCGGTGTTCGTCTGTGGTCGGGTATCAACGCCCCCTGTCGTCCGGAGCCGGGCCTTAATGCGCAGCGCTTCCGGGGCCGGACCCCCAACGCCGCGTTCGTCTGCGGCCGGGCCCCAACGCCCCGACCATCTGGGGCAAGCCCCCACCGCCCCCTGTCGTCCGGGGCCGGGCCTTAATGCGCAGCGCTTCCGGGGCCGGGCCCCCAACGCCGCGTTCGTCTGCGGCCGGGCCCCAACGCCCCGACCATCTGGGGCAAGCCCCCACCGCCCCCTGTCGTCCGGGGCCGGGCCGTAATGCCTGTGCTTTCGGGGCCGATGCCCAATACCCCCCCGGTTCCGGGGCCGGGCCCCCACCGCCCCGCTCGCCTGAGGCTGGGCCCCACCGCCCCCTCGCTGCTTCCTGGGGGTTTGAGGGCTTGCCCCCAAGAAAAAGCCGCCGCGGCGGTGAGCAACCACGACGAGGGGGACCGGCGGTCCCAAACCCACCGCACCCCGCGACGATCCGCCGGAAGGGCCTACGCGCGCAGTGCGGTGACGGCCGTTGCCGTGCGGGGGCCCACGCCCAGCGCGAGCGCCGCGCGTAGATCATCCGCGGTGTCCACGTCGCGCCGTACCGAGTCCACGCCGGGCAGGGTGAGCTCCCGGGCGCCGGAAGCGCGGTGCCGGGCCCGGGAGGGGCCGCCGAAGGCGGGGGCCAGGGGGATGCCCGCGGACGCGGTGAGCAGCGTGGTGCCGATGCCCGCCGCATCCGCGAGGAACGCCCGCTCGGCCTCGGCGGCCGAGACCAGCACCGATTCCAGTTCCGCCGGGCGCAGCGCCGGAAGATCGGCGTTCAGCGCCGCGACCGGAGCGCTCGGCCGCTCCGACCGCACCGCCCGGGCGCCGTGCGCCATTGCCGCGTTCAGGCCCGCCGCCGGGGCGTCGGCGACGATCCGCGCACCGAGCGCCGACAGTTCGGCCGCGGCCAACGGATCATCGGTGACCACGCACACCCCCCGTACCACCGCACAGGCCAGCGCCGCGGCCACGGTGTCCTGCGCGAACGCCAGGGCGAGACCGGGCCGCAGATCATCGCCCGCGGTGGCCGCCAGCCTGCTCTTGGCCAGACCCAACGGTTTGAGCGGTATGACGAGATCCCACACCCTTTGGCTGCGCATCCGGTCATTCTCCCCATGGGCGGTCGCGGCGGCCTCGGCAACCCGCGTTACGGTGTCCGTACCGTCCCCGCCGCCAACGGCCGCGAACCCCTTACGGCGGGTGCTTCTCGACAGAGCGCGGGCCTGGGGCGAAACTTGTGCGGCTGTCCGAAAGCCCAGATGAAACCGAGGGCAGCGCCAATCGAGGAGGATGTCCTGGTGTCCCGCCGCAGAATCGGCTTCTGGTACCGCTTGGCCGCCGTCATCGCGAAACCATGGCTCATCGTGTTCTTCAAGCGGGACTGGCGCGGAATGGAGAACATTCCGACGGACGGCGGATTCATCACCGCGGTCAACCACAACTCGTACCTGGACCCGTTCTCGTACGCGCATTTCCAGTACAACACCGGACGCGTCCCACGCTTCCTGGCCAAGTACGCCCTCTTCAAGGCCCCGCTCGTCGGCGGGATGCTGCGCCGCATCGGTCAGATCCCCGTCTACCGCGAGTCCACCGACGCCGCCAACGCCTTCCGAGCCGCCGTCGACGCCATCAACTCCGGCGAGTGCGTGGCCTTCTACCCGGAGGGCACGCTCACCCGCGACCCCGATCAGTGGCCGATGGCGGGCAAGACCGGCGCGGCCCGGGTCGCCCTGCTCACCAAGGCGCCGGTCATCCCGATCGCGCAGTGGGGCGCCAACGAGGCGCTGCCGCCCTACGGCAAGCTGAAGCTGTTCCCGCGCAAGACCTTCAAGGTGCTGGCCGGACCGCCGGTCGACCTGTCCGCGTACTACGGCCTGGAGCCCACCGCGGACAACCTGCGCGGCGCCACCGAAGCGATCATGGACGCGATCACCGAGCTGCTCGCCGAAGTACGTGGTGAGCCCGCGCCCACGGAGCGTTACGACCACCGCAAGACGGCCCGCGCGCAGCAGGCGGCTCGACGCGAGACGGCGACCGAGGACGCCGGAAACGCCGAGAACGCCGAAAACGCCGAGAATGCAGTCGACGCAGACAACGCTGGGAACGCAGAAAAGAGTGGAGCGTAAGTGACGACGCGCTGCGCGGTGTACGGCACCGGATCCTGGGGCACGGCCTTCGCGATGATCCTCGCCGACGCCGGCTGCGAGGTGACCCTGTGGGGTCGCCGCGCCGCCCCTGTCGACGCCATCAACACCACCGGCACCAATCCCGACTACCTGCCGGGCGTCGAACTGCCGCCCGGGGTACGGGCCACCACCGACCCGGCGGAGGCGGCGCGCGACGCGAAGTTCGTGATCCTCGCCGTCCCCTCCCAGACGCTGCGCGCCAACCTCACCGAGTGGGCCCCCCTGCTGCCGCCCGACGCGGTCCTGGTCAGCCTGATGAAGGGCGTTGAACTCGGCACCGCCAAGCGGATGAGCGAGGTGATCGAGGAGGTCGCCAAGGCCGGTCCGGAGCGCGTCGCGGTGCTGTCCGGGCCCAACTTGGCCAAGGAGATCGCGGCCCGGCAGCCCGCCGCCTCGGTGGTCGCGTGCCGGGACGAGGCGGTCGCCCGGCGGCTGCAGGCGGCCTGCCACACCGCGTACTTCCGGCCCTACACCAACACCGACGTGGTCGGTTGCGAACTCGGCGGAGCCGTGAAGAATGTCATCGCGCTCGCGGTCGGCATCGCCGACGGCATGGGGCTCGGCGACAACGCCAAGGCGTCGTTGATCACCCGTGGACTCGCCGAAACCACGCGTCTGGGCTTGGCGATGGGCGCCGACGCGCACACCTTCGCCGGCCTCGCCGGTCTGGGCGACCTGGTCGCGACCTGCTCCTCACCGCTCTCCCGCAACAACACCTTCGGCCGCAACCTGGGCCGCGGTATGACGCTGGAGGAGACGGTCGCGGTCACCAAGCAGACCGCGGAGGGCGTCAAATCCTGTGAGTCCGTGCTGGATCTGGCCCGTAGGCACGGTGTCGAGGTGCCGATCACCGAGACCGTGGTGGAGATCGTGCACGAGGGCAAACCGCCGCTCGTGGCGCTCAAGGAGCTGATGTCGCGTTCCGCCAAGGCCGAGCGTCGCTAGTCTGTCCGGAACCGAACGGTAGGGTCACAGCGACATGAGCAACATGCCTTCTCCCCACAGCACCGAGCACCCGCCGCGCAAGCCGCGGGTTGCCGTCGTGTTCGGCGGCCGCAGCTCCGAGCACGCCATCTCCGTCCTCACCGCGGGCGCGGTACTGCGTGCCATCGACCGGACGAAGTACGACGTCCTGCCCATCGGCATCACCGCCGACGGGCGTTGGGCGCTGACCGCCGACGACCCGGACCGGATGGCCATCGCCGACCGCGCACTGCCCAGTGTCGAACAGCTCGCCGATTCACCGGACGGCACTGTCGTCCTCCCGGTGGACCCGGCCAACCGCGAGATCGTCTACACCGAACCGGGTGCGGTGCCCAAGGCGCTTGGCGAGGTCGACGTCGTCTTCCCGGTGCTGCACGGCCCGTACGGCGAGGACGGCACGCTGCAGGGCCTGCTGGAGCTCTCCGGGGTCCCGTACGTCGGCGCGGGCGTGCTCGCCTCCGCCGTCGGCATGGACAAGGAGTACATGAAGCGGGTCTTCGCCTCCTTCGGGCTGCCGGTTGGTCCGTACGAGGTGATCCGGCCGCGCGAGTGGGAGCAGGACCCGCTCGCGGCCCGCCAGAAGGTGGTGGACTTCGCGGCCGAGCACGGCTGGCCGGTGTTCATCAAGCCCGCGCGGGCGGGCTCCTCTATGGGCATCAGCAAGGTCGACGAGATCTCCGGGCTCGACGCGGCGATGGAGGAAGCGCGCCGCCACGACCCGAAGGTGCTCGTCGAGGCGCTGCTGTCCGGGCGCGAGATCGAGTGCGGGGTGCTGGAGTTCGAGGACGGCCCGCGGGCCAGCGTCCCGGCCTGGATTCCGCCGGTCACCGCCCATGAGTTCTACGACTTCGAGGCCAAGTACATCGACTCCGCCGAGGGTGTTGTCCCCGCGCCGCTCACGCCCGAGGAGACCGCTGAGGTGCAGCGGCTGGCGGTCGCGGCGTTCGACGCGGCGTCCTGCGAGGGCCTGGTGCGCGCGGACTTCTTCCTCACCGACAGCGGTGAGTTCGTGATCAACGAGATCAACACCATGCCGGGCTTCACACCGATCTCGATGTATCCGCGGATGTGGCAGGAGAGCGGAGTGAGCTACCCGGAGCTGATCGACCGGCTGCTGCAGGCCGCGCTGCGCCGCTCGACCGGCCTGCGCTAAGTGCGCCGTACCGCCGGGGCATCGGTGGCGACCAGCCGCTAAAGCCCCGGCGGGTCCGACTTCTTGACGGCGTCGGCGAGATCGGTGAGCGCACTGATGTCACCGTACGGCCCGGTGTACTTCTGCGGGATTGTCACTTCCACGAACGCTTTGCGCAACGTGGTGGTGCTGCGCACGCTGCCGTCCGACTGCTTTTCCGGCAGCCAGTCCACGCCGTTGATCGACGCCGATTCGCTGGTCGGGTTGTAATGTTCGCTGCCGGAGTTGAGGACATCGGGTGTGGGCACCCCACAGCGCAGCACGATCGCGGGGTCGCCCCACGCGGCGGTGAAGTCCGACGCCGGGTTGGTGGCATGCCGGGCCAGCCCGTTGACCGTCTTCGGCAGCGCGTTGTGCAGCGCATGGCACACCGCTGCCTGGGCGGCCGAAGGGGTCGGCACGGCAACGGTGTACGAGGCGTTGGACGAACAGCCCGTCGCCGCCAGTAGAACGGCGGCGACGGGCAGTGAGCCATAAAGGCGAGCCAGTCGAGACAACTTGGACAAACGGCGCGGCCGGCGGGTGGAAGAGCTCACCGACCGAGCATAGGCGGGACTACAGATGGACGACCGGGCAGGTCAGAGTGCGGGTGATGCCGTCCACTTGCTGGACCTTGGCCACCACCATGCGACCCAGTTCATCGACTGTCTCCGCTTGGGCGCGCACGATCACGTCGTATGGACCGGTGACGTCCTCGGCCATCAGGACTCCGGGGATGCTGGAGATCACCTCCGCTACGGCCGAGGCTTTGCCGACCTCGGTCTGGATCAGGATGTACGCCTGTACCACGGAACCTCCAGGGCGGCTACGAGGATCATGTGGGAAGGGGACGGCAACCGTACCGCGTCGTCGCGTGCAGCGGGGAGACCCTCGCGGTGCGGTCGGCGCGGCGAAGGAGGCACCTCCCATGCCCTTAAGGCTATGGGGGACGTTCCTGTGCGGCGGATTGACGAGCCGACGGCCAGGGCGGCCGACGGCCCGCGGGTGAAGGGGACTGCGTTGCACAAGGTGTTGCTGAAGGAGCGAGTGGGATGAAGGGGACCGTGGGTGAGCTGGGGGAGTTCGGGCTCATCAGGGAGTTGACCTCCCGGCTCACCGCCACCCCGGCCGTACGGCTGGGGCCCGGAGACGACGCGGCCGTGGTGGCCGCGCCGGACCGGCGCGTGGTGGCCAGCACGGATGTGCTGCTTGAGGGGCGGCACTTCCGGCGGGACTGGTCCACAGCCTATGACGTCGGCCGCAAGGCGGCGGCGCAGAATCTCGCCGATATCGCCGCCATGGGCGCCGTACCCACCGCGCTGCTGCTCGGCCTGGTCGTTCCGGCCGAACTGCCGGCGACCTGGCCGATGGAGCTGATGGACGGGCTGCGCGACGAGTGCGATGTGGCCGGCGCGGCCGTGGTCGGCGGAGACGTGGTGCGCGGAGACACCATCACCGTAGCGATCACGGCGCTGGGTGACCTGCGCAATCGCCAGCCCGTCACCCGGTCCGGGGCCCGGCCCGGCGACATGGTGGCGGTCACCGGCTGGTTGGGGTGGTCGGCGGCCGGATTCGCGGTGCTGTCCCGCGGCTTCCGCAGTCCGCGGGCCTTCGTCGAGGCGCACCGGCGGCCCGAACCGCCGTACCACGCGGGCCCGGCGGCCGCCGATCTGGGCGCGACGGCGATGACCGACGTCAGCGACGGCCTGGTGGCCGACCTCGGACACATCGCGACGGCCAGCGGTGTCCGCATCGACCTGAAATCCGGCGACATCGACGTGCCCGCGCAGATGAAGGACATCGGCCAGGCGGTCGGCGTCGATCCGCTGCAGTGGGTGCTCACCGGGGGAGAGGACCACGCGATCGTGGCGGCGTTCCCGCCCGACGCCAAGCTCCCCGCGCGCTGGCGGGTCATCGGCGAGGTGCTGGCGGCGGGCACGGCCGGTCCCCAGGTGACGGTGGACGGCGCGCCCTGGGAGAAGGCCGGAGGCTTCGACCACTTCGGGGAGTAGCACCCTTCCGGTGGATCTCGCATCTGGGGTGCGGCGGTGCCGAACCTGGCGCAGCCCAGGTAGCACATCCGCCGGAAGGGCACAGCGTTCGCCGCCCGTTTACGGGCCGTTGAACGTTGACCGGCTAGGTTCGGTCGTTATGAGGATTCCCCCACGTGTCCTGACCGTCGCCGGTTCCGACTCCGGTGGCGGCGCGGGCATCCAGGCCGACCTGAAGACGATGCAGGCGCTCGGTGTGCACGGCATGAGCGTGATCACCGCGGTGACCGCGCAGAACTCGCTTGGTGTGCAGGGCGCCTGGGAACTGCCCGCTCAGGCCGTGCGCGCCCAATTCCGCAGCGTCGTCGACGACATCGGGGTTCAGGCGGTCAAGACCGGCATGCTCTCCTCCGCGGAACTGGTGCGCACCGTCGCCGAACTGCTGGAGGGGCTCGACGCCCCGGTCGTCGTCGACCCGGTGGGCGTCTCCAAGCACGGCGACACACTGCTGGCCACCGAGGCCCTCGAATCGGTCCGCACCCGGCTGCTGCCCACCGCGACCGTCGCCACCCCGAACCTGGACGAGGTCGAACAGCTCACCGGCGTCAAGGTGACCAGCGAGTCGGACATGCCGGACGCCGCGCGGGCCATCCTGGCCTTCGGGCCGCGCTGGGCGCTGATCAAGGGCGGCCATCTGCCCGGCGCACCGGTGGATCTGCTCTCCGACGGCACCGAGGAGCACTGGTTCCGCGCCTCGCGCCACGACAACCGCCATACCCACGGCACCGGCTGCACCCTGGCCAGTGCCATCGCCTCGTATCTCGCCAAGGGCGTGGGCGTCCCCGAGGCCGTGGGATCCGCCAAGCGCTATGTGACCGGGGCCATCGCCGCGGGCTTCCCGCTCGGCGCCGGGATCGGGCCGGTCGACCACGCCTGGCAGTGGCGTTGAGCGCGGACACGGCAAAAAACCGGCCCACCGACAGGTGGACCGGTTTTTGATCAGCCGCAGGGCTGCACTACGACGACGCGGTGGACGTCAGCGCGCGACCTTGCCGGCCTTGATGCACGAGGTGCAGACATTGAGGCGCTTCGGCGTCCGACCGACCACAGCGCGCACCGTCTGGATGTTGGGGTTCCAACGACGGCGCGTACGGCGGTGCGAGTGGGAGATGTTGTTGCCGAAGCCCGGCCCCTTGCCGCAGACGTCGCAGTTGGCAGCCACGGGTCACTCCAAAGACTTCAGATGCACGTACGGTGAGTTCTCGGTAAGACCGAGAGAAAGGCCCGACTGGTGCCGGGCAACCGGAGCAGCATACAACGCCTGCTCCCGTACAGAAAAACTACCATGGTCGCGACGGCCCCCGCCGCGTGCCTTCCGCCGACCGGGGCACGTCGCCGCCACCGTCAAACGAGGCCCTATGGGTCGCCGCTCCTGCGCACGCCACTACTGTCGGGTGCCACACGTCGGCCGCCCCACAGGAGGAAACCGGTGCCGCACACGCTCGACGCCGCCGCGGTGCGCACCTGGTGCCGTCTGGCCCTGCGGGCGCTCGGCCAGGCGCGCGAGGAGATCGACGCGATCAACGTGTACCCGGTCGCGGACGGCGACACCGGCACCAACCTGTATCTGACCGTCGAGTCCGCCGCCCAGTCCGTGGACGCCGTCTTCGACGGCTACGCCGCCTCCGGCAGCATCCCAGGGGTGGCCGAGGCGGTACGGACCATGGCGCACGGCGCGCTCATCGGGGCCTGCGGCAACTCCGGCACCATCCTCGCGCAACTGCTGCGTGCGATGAGCGAGGTACTGGCCGAGCAGCCTGACGCGGCCGGGCTGCGCACGGCGCTGCGGGCAGCCGCCGGATCGGCGTACCAGGCGGTCGCGCATCCCGTCGAGGGCACGATGCTCACCGTCGCCACCGCGGCGGCCGACGCCGCCAGCGCAGCCGCCCGGGGTGAGGACGGTCCGCTCGACGGCACCGACGCCCTGGCGGCGGTCGCCACCGCCGCGTACCAGGGGGCGCGCGCCGCGCTGGCCCGTACCCCCGCGCAGCTCGACGTGCTCGGCCGGGCCGGGGTCGTGGACGCGGGCGGGCGGGGCCTGGTCGCGGTGCTGGGCGCGCTCGCCGAAGCACTCTGCGGGGGCGCCCCCGACCGGCTGCCCGCCTCTCCGGGCCTGCACCCGCCGCTGGTCCCGTACGGCTGCGCGAGCTGCGAGGGGGAGGCGGCCGGTGACCCGCACGCGGTCCCGGGCGGCCCCGCCTTCGAGGTCATCTACCTGCTGGAGGCCCCCGAGCAGGCGGTCGACCGCCTGAAGACCCAGCTGGACGCGCTGGGCGACTGCCTCGTCGTGGTCGGCGGCGACGGCCTGTGGAACGTGCACGTCCATGTGGACGACGCGGGCGCCGCCGTCGAGGCCGGGGTCGAGGCGGGGCGGCCGTACCGCATCCGCATCACCCACTTCGGCGACGCGGCCCAAGGCGCGGCGCCCCGGCCCGCGGCGGCGGTGCGCCGGGCGATCGTCGCCGTGGTCGAGGGCGACGGCCTGGCCGCGCTGTGCACCGAGGCCGGGGCCGTCGTCGTCCCCTCGCGCCCCGGTGAACCGCTGGCCAGCGGCGAGATCGCGCAGGTCATCCGGCAGGTGGGAGCCCGTGAGGCGGTACTGCTGCCGAACGAGGACGAGCTGCGGCACACCGTCGCGGCGGCGGCGGAGCGGGTCCGCGCCGACGGCGTGCGGGTCGCGCTGATTCCCACCCGGTCCGTCGTCCAGGGCATCGCGGCGCTCGCCGTACACCAGCCGTCCCGCCGGTTCGACGAGGACGTGGTGGCGATGACGGCGGCGGCCGGTGCCACCCGCTACGCCGAACTGGCCGTCGCCGAGTACGAGTCGTGGACCATGGCGGGCGTCTGCCAGGCCGGGGACACGCTCGGCCTGATCGACGGCGATGTGGCCGTCATCGGCGCCGACCCCGTCCAGACCGCCGTCACCGTGCTCGACCGCATGCTCGCTGCGGGCGGCGAAATGGTCACCTTCGTCCTGGGCGAGGACGCCCCCCACGACCTCGCGGACCGCCTGCAGGCCCATGTGCACGACAGCCACCTGGCGGTGGACACGGTGGTCTACTCGGGCGGACAGGGCAGCCGCCTGCTGCTCATCGGCGTCGAGTAAACGCCCGTTGTCACAGGCGTGCGCCAAGATGGACAGCGATGGCTGCCCTGGACGAACCCCTGCGCAAGGTCGTCGGTGACCGCACCGCGAAAGTGCTCGCCGACCACCTCGACCTGCACACCGTCGGCGACCTGCTGCACCACTATCCGCGCAGGTACGCCGAGCGCGGCGAGCTCACCCGGCTCGCCGACCTCCCGCTTGACGAGCACGTCACCGTCGTCGCGCAGGTCGCCAAGGCCGAGAAGAAGACCTACAACCACGGCAAGGGCGTACGCCTGGAAGTCGTGGTCACCGACGGCAGCGGCGCGCTGACCTTGGTCTTCTTCAACAAGGCCGCGCACTTCCACCACCAGAAGCTGCTGCCGGGCCGCCGCGGGATGTTCGCGGGCAAGGTGACGGTCTTCAACCGGGTGCGCCAACTCGCCCACCCCGACTACCAGTTGCTCGACACCGAGGCAGGCCAGGAGGCCGTGGACGCGTTCGCGAACCGGCTGCTGCCGCTCTACCCGGCGTGCAAGCAGATCGCCTCCTGGCAGATCGCCCAGTCCGTCGACACCGTGCTCAACTCGCTGCAGGCGACCGGCTGGACGGGCATCGGCGAACCGCTGCCCGAGACGCTGCGGACATCGCGCGGCCTGGCCCCGCTGCCCGAGGCCCTGGAGAAGGTGCACCGGCCGCGCACCAAGGCCGACATCGCGGACGCGCGCGAACGCCTGAAGTGGGACGAGGCGTTCGTGCTGCAGGTCGCGCTGGCCCGGCGGCGCGCGACGGACGCGAGCCTGCCCGCCGCCGCGCGGGTGCCGCGCGAGGACGGGTTGCTGACCGCCTTCGACGCCAAGCTGCCGTTCACCCTCACCGAGGGGCAGCGCGCGGTCAGCGCGGAGATCTTCGCCGACCTGGCGACCGAGCACCCCATGCACCGGCTGCTTCAGGGCGAGGTCGGCTCCGGCAAGACGCTGGTCGCGCTGCGCGCGATGCTCGCCGTGGTCGACTCCGGCGGGCAGGCCGCGATGCTGGCGCCCACCGAGGTCCTCGCCCAGCAGCACCACCGCTCGATCACCGAGATGATGGGCGAGTTGGCCGAGGCGGGCATGCTGGGCGGTTCCGATGCCGGGACCAAGGTCGTCCTGCTCACCGGTTCGATGGGGACGGCCGCCCGCCGCCAGGCGCTGCTCGACCTGGTCACCGGGGAGGCCGGGATCGTCATCGGCACCCATGCGCTGATCGAGGACACCGTCCAGTTCCACGACCTCGGCCTGGTCGTCGTCGACGAGCAGCACCGCTTCGGGGTCGAACAGCGCGACGCGCTGCGCGGCAAGGGCAAACAGCCCCCGCATCTGCTGGTGATGACCGCCACCCCGATCCCGCGCACGGTCGCCATGACCGTCTTCGGCGATCTGGAGACCTCGGTACTGGACCAGTTGCCCGCGGGACGCTTCCCGATCGCCACACATGTCGTACCGGCGAAGGACAAGCCGCACTTCCTGACCCGCACCTGGGAGCGGGTCGGGGAGGAGGTCGAGGCCGGGCACCAGGCGTACGTGGTGTGCCCGCGCATCGGCGACGAGGAGGAGCCGAAGCAGAAGTCGCCGGAGGACGAGGCCGAGCGCCGTCCCGCGCTGGCGGTGCTCGACATCGCCGAGCAGATCGCCAAGGGCCCGCTGCACGGGCTGCGGGTGGAGGTGCTGCACGGCCGGATGGCGCCGGACGCCAAGGACGACGTGATGCGACGCTTCGCGGCCGGACAGGTGGACGTCCTGGTCGCCACCACCGTCATCGAGGTCGGTGTGAACGTGCCGAACGCCACCGCGATGGTGATCATGGACGCCGACCGGTTCGGTGTCTCGCAACTGCACCAGTTGCGCGGCCGGGTCGGCCGGGGCAGCGCGGCGGGTCTGTGCCTGCTGGTCACCGAGATGCCCGAGGCGAGTGCCGCGAGGGCGCGGCTGGACGCGGTCGCCGCCACGCTGGACGGCTTCGAGCTGTCCCGTATCGACCTGGAGCAGCGCCGCGAGGGCGATGTGCTGGGACAGGCCCAGTCCGGCACCCGGTCGTCGTTGCGGATGCTCGCGGTCATCGACGATGTGGACGTCATCGAGGCGGCCCGCGAGGAGGCCACCGCCCTGGTCGCGGCCGATCCCGAACTGACCGGTCATCCCGACTTGTTGAGCGCTTTGGACAGCCTGGTCGACGCGTCCCGCGAGGGGTATCTGGAGAAGGGCTGAGCGCGCGGTTCGGCCCCCTCGATTGTCAGACCCCCCTGGGAGAATGGAACCAGTCCGAGCCAATCCGACCACGGATGGGCTGACTTGGACCCTTGGGGGCTGAATCATGGCGTTCCGACATCTCAATGAACTACCGCTCGGCGAGAAGGTCTTCCGGATCGAACTCGCCAGCGAGGACGACACCACCGTCACCCTGACACTCACCGGCTGGAGCGAGGCCGACCCCGGTACCCCGCTGGCCTCCGGCCAACTGCGGCTGCCGATGGCGGATGTCGCCACGTTGCGCATCGCGCTGAACCGCGCGCTGCGCGCCCTCGCCCTCGTCGCCGACGTGGCCGAGCCGATCCCCGACCGCGATGTGCTGCGGGAGCTGTTCCCCGGCCATGGCGCGCCCTGGATACCGCAGCACGAGGAGGAGCTGCTCCGCCGGTTCCACGACGGCGAGACCATCGCCCGCACCGCCGCCCGCTTCGGCCGCACCCCGGACTCGGTGCGCACCAAGCTGCGTGAGCTGGGCCATGACCCCCGCCGCCCCGAACACTGCCCACCCGACGGCTGCCTGTCCTGGTCCCGCTACGCCTCGCCCACCCTGGTGGGCTCGGCCCCGACAACCGCCCCCACCGAGACGACCGCCCGGGAGGCGTAACCCCAGCAGGTCCGCCGGGCACGCCCTGCCGAGGCCGTGTCCGGCGGTTCTTGGCCGGCCTGCGGCACCGCCTGTCCGCGCCGCGGCGGCGAAGATCCACGCTGCCGCGAACCGGCCCCCAAGCAACTGCCGCGGCCCACGACACCTTGGTGGCCAAGATCCGCACGGCGCTTCGACGAGGCCGCCCCGGCCCGGGGTTGGGGCGTGACCCCGGGCCGGGGTTTGGGGCGAAGCTGCGTACGGGGGTTTGGAGGCGAGTTCCCGCGCGGGGGTTCGGCGGTGCAGCTTCGGGCCGGGGTTTGAGGCGAAGCGGCGTACGGGGGTTGGCAGCGAAGCTCCCGCGCGACGGTTCGGCGGCGCAGCCCTGACCGGGGTTGTGGGCGCGGCCCGGACCGGGGTTTGGAAGCGGAGCCCCCGCGCGGCGGTTCGATGGCGCAGCCAGGACCGGGGGTCTGGGGGCAGAGCCCCCGGAGGGTCGAGGGGCGCAGCCCCCGCGGGGGCCCGGGGGCGTAGCCCCCGGAAAAACCCCTTTACCCCCGCAGGCAAGCCTGCCGGGGGCTACGTATCGTGGTGGTGCGGCGTCACCAAGGCGCCGCTCCACCACGGAACGCAACGCGCGACGCAAAGGAACGTGACCGAGGGTGACCCGCGTGATTGCCGGTGCCGCAGGCGGCCGCCGGTTGGCCGTCCCGCCAGGACAGGGCACCCGGCCCACGTCCGACCGGGCGCGCGAAGGCCTGTTCTCCACCTGGGAGTCGCTGCGCGGCTCCCTGCACGGGGCGCGGGTGCTCGATCTGTACGGCGGCTCCGGCGCGGTCGGCCTGGAGGCGCTCTCGCGCGGCGCCGAGCACGTCCTGCTGGTCGAGGCGGACGCCCGAGCGGCCCGCACCATCCGGGAGAACGTACGCGCCATCGGGCTGCCCGGCGCCGAGGTACGTGCCGCCAAGGCTGAGAAGCTGATCGCGGTACCGCCCCCCGCGCCCCCGTACGACGTGGTCTTCCTCGACCCGCCCTACGCGGTCACCGATGACGAACTGCGGGAGATCCTCCTCACACTCCGCGCCCAGGGGTGGCTCGCCGAGGACGTGCTCGCCACCGTGGAGAGAAGCACCAGAGGCGGAGAATTCCGCTGGCCCGAGGGCTTTGAGGGGCTTCGGGCCCGTCGCTACGGCGAGGGCACACTTTGGTACGGTCGCGCCGCCGCGACACGCGCCGACGCCACCGCCGACGCGTCATGACCGCATCGGAGAGCGAGGAACCACTGTTGCGCCGCGCCGTCTGTCCGGGGTCGTTCGACCCCATCACCAACGGACACCTCGACATCATCGCCCGCGCGTCCCGGCTGTACGACGAGGTCTACGTCGCCGTGATGATCAACAAGGCGAAGCAGGGCCTGTTCACCATCGAGGAGCGCATAGCGCTGATCGAACAGGTCACCTCGGAGTTCGGTAACGTCCGCGTGGAGGCCTTCCACGGCCTGCTGGTGGACTTCTGCAAGCAGCGCGACATCCCGGCCATCGTCAAGGGCCTGCGTGCCGTCAGCGACTTCGACTACGAGCTGCAGATGGCCCAGATGAACAACGGGCTGTCCGGCGTCGAAACCCTCTTCGTGCCCACCAACCCCACCTACAGCTTCCTGTCCTCCAGCCTGGTCAAGGAGGTCGCCCAGTGGGGCGGAGACGTCTCCCACCTGGTGCCCGGCCCCGTACTGCAGGGGCTGCGCGAGAAGCTCGGGCGGAGCTGACCGACCCGTCGCGCCCCGCAAGTTTCTGACGGTCCGTCAGTCACTGTGCCGGGCGCGCCCGGTGGTCGTAGAGTCTGACCCATCCACCCGGCCGAGCCGGGCCCGCCGAGGAAAGACACCACGAGACATGGACGTGCAAAAGAAGCTCGACGAGATCGTCGCGGCCGTCGAAGGCGCGCGCTCCATGCCGATGTCGGCGTCCTGCGTGGTCAACCGCGGCGAACTGCTGGCCCTGCTCTCCGAGGTGCGCAACGCCCTCCCGGACTCGCTCTCCCAGGCGCAGGCGCTGCTCGGCGACCGTGAGCTGATGGTCGCCGAGGCGCAGGCCGAGGCGGAGCGGATCATCGCCTCCGCGCACGAGCAGCGCGGTTCGCTGGTCTCCGACACCGAGGTCGCCCGGCGGTCCCAGGCGGAAGCCGACCGGATCCTGGCCGAGGCCCGCCAGGAGGCCGAGGAGATCCGCGCGGAGGCGGACGAGTACGTCGACAGCAAGCTCGCCAACTTCGAGGTGGTCCTCACCAAGACCCTCGGCTCGGTCGACCGTGGCCGCGAGAAGCTGCTGGGCCGCGGTCCCGGCATCGACGAGCACGGCATGGCGGACGAGGAGGCCCCGGAGCGCAGCGGCGACCCGGAGGAGCTGCGCCGCCGGGCCGACGCCTATGTGGACGTCAAGCTCGGCGCCTTCGAGGCGGTGCTGGCCAAGACCCTGGAGGCGGTCGGCCGCGGCCGCCAGAAGCTCACCGGCCACCGCCCCGCCGACGAACTGGCCGCGCACATGGCCGCCCAGGACGGCCTGGCGCCCGACGGCACGCCGATGGCCGCCCACCAGACCGACGCCGAGTACCTGGCGGGCCTGGCTGACCCCTCGCAGGAACCGGCACACCAGGAACCGGCCGCCGTCCCCGCCTACGACTACCCGCAGCAGCCCGAGTACGCCCCGGTGGCGGCGGAGTACGGGGGCTACCAGCAGGACCCGTACCAGAACGGCGGCTACGACGCCTACGGCTACCCGCAGCAGCCCGAGTACGCCGACCCGGCCGCGTACACCTGGCAGCAGCAGGGCTACGAGCACCAGATTCCGCAGCAGCACCAGCCGCACGAGCACCAGCAGACACAGCAGTACCAGCAACACACCGCACAGCCGGGCGGCCTGGACGAGACCAGCTTCTTCGACACCGGCCTGATCGATCTGAATCACCTGCGGGAACTCGAACAGGGCCGCTGACCGGGCCCGTCCGGCGCTCGACGAGCGCTGCCGGGCGGTGGGCGAAGTTGGGCCAAGGGCGCGCGTCCAGTATCCTGACACCTCCGGCCCGATTGATGAGCCGGTTTCCGGCTGCCCTCTTTCGGTCGGCCCGCGCCGTACGGCACAAGCACCAAGGAAAGCAGGAAGCCATCAACGCCCGCCTTGACCATCGCGACCCTCTCGTGTTCGACACACGCGAGCTGGGCCGTCGGCCTGGCGCGATGAAGAGGGTCTCCCGCACGGTGCCCGCGCCCGCGGATCTCGGCATCGCCGGGTTGATCGGTGTCCCGGAAGGGACCTCGATCGAACTCGACCTGCGACTCGAATCGGTCATGGAAGGCGTGCTCGTTACGGGTACCGCCCATGGGCTGGTCGCGGGCGAGTGCGTAAGGTGTCTGGAGCCGATCGAGTGGGAGCTCGACTCGGACTTTCAGGAGCTGTACTCCTACCCCGACGCCGATCAGCGTTTCGGCGGCAACGCCGAAGAGGCTGAAGACGGCGACGAGGAGGAGCTGCTCGTCCTCGAGGACGACATGTTCGACCTCGAATCCGTGCTGCGCGACGCGGTGGTGCTGGAACTGCCGCTGCAGCCGGTGTGCCGGGAGGACTGCCCGGGCCTGTGCTCCGATTGCGGAGCGCGGCTGGCGGACGACCCGGACCACCACCACGATGCTGCCGACATCCGTTGGGCGGCACTGCAGGGACTCGCCGAAAACCTCAAGGCCGGCGAGAAGGACAACATGGGCGGCGCCGAGCGCGGCGTCGACGAGAAGCAGGAGAAATAGCCGTGGCTGTTCCGAAGCGGAAGATGTCGCGCAGCAACACGCGCCACCGCCGGTCGCAGTGGAAGGCTGCGGTCCCCACCCTTGTGGCGTGCGAGCGCTGCCACGAGCCGAAGCAGCAGCACATCGCGTGCCCGAGCTGCGGCACCTACAACAAGCGTCAGGTCCTCGAGGTCTGATCGGTAGGTGACAGGCTTCATGTCAGACGCCAAGTCGTCGGCAGACGCCATCAAGGCAGCCTCGTCCCACACGCTTCTGGAAGGGCGGCTCGGGTACACACTCGAACCCGCCCTTCTGGTGCGTGCGCTCACCCACCGGTCGTTCGCTTACGAGAACGGTGGACTGCCGACCAACGAGCGGCTGGAGTTCCTCGGGGACTCCGTGCTCGGCCTGGTCGTCACCGACACGCTGTACCGGGTCCACCCCGACCTGCCCGAGGGCCAACTGGCCAAGCTGCGGGCCGCGGTGGTCAACTCGCGTGCGCTGGCGGAGGTGGCTCGCGGCCTTGAGCTGGGCAGGTTCATCCGCCTGGGCAGGGGCGAGGAGGGGACCGGCGGCCGGGACAAGGCCTCGATCCTCGCCGACACCCTGGAGGCGGTGATCGGCGCCGTCTACCTGGACCAGGGTCTCGACGCCGCGTCCGAACTGGTGCACCGCCTCTTCGACCCGTTGATCGAGAAGTCCTCGAACCTCGGGGCGGGCCTGGACTGGAAGACCAGCCTCCAGGAGCTCACCGCGACCGAGGCGCTCGGTGTTCCCGAGTACCTGGTCACCGAGTCGGGGCCGGACCACGAGAAGACCTTCACGGCTGCCGCCCGCGTCGGTGGTGTCACGTACGGCACCGGCACCGGCCGCAGCAAGAAGGAAGCCGAACAGCAGGCGGCCGAGTCCGCCTGGCGGGAGATCCGCGCCAAGCGCGAGGAGCGGGACGGCTCCGCGCAGGAGAAGGCAGCGGAATCCGCGGCCCACTGAGCCGCTGTTCAGCACTGTGTGACACGCTACCGCCAACTCCGCGGCCCGAAGGGCCTCGGTTGAGGGCGGTGGTGGGCGACGAGCGGGCCCTACCACCGATCATCGGTGGTAGGGCCCGTAACGCTTGGAGGGGATATGCCCGAGCTGCCCGAGGTGGAGGTCGTCCGCCGGGGACTTGAGCGCTGGGTCAGCGGCCGTACGGTCACCGACACCGAGGTGCTGCACCCGCGTGCGGTGCGCCGCCACCTCGCGGGCGCGGCCGACTTCGCCGACCGGCTGCGCGGGGTCACCCTCGGCCCTGCCTACCGCCGCGGCAAGTACCTCTGGCTGCCGCTGGGCAACGGCAGCTCGCTGCTCGGGCACCTCGGCATGAGCGGCCAACTGCTCGTCCAGCCGCAGGACGCGCCCGACGAGCCGCACCTGCGGATCCGTATCCGCTTCACCGACACCGCGGCGCCGGCCACCGGCGAGGCGGCCGGCACCGAGCTGCGCTTCGTCGACCAGCGCACCTTCGGCGGTCTGTCGGTGCACGACTGCGTACCCGACGGCCCGGACGCCACCGTGGGCCTTCCGCTGCCCCTCGCGCACATCGCCCCCGACCCGCTGGAGAAGGCGTTCGACGAGGACGCCTTCCACGAGGCGCTGCGCCGCCGCCGCACAACGATCAAACGCGCACTGCTCGACCAGTCACTGATCAGCGGTGTCGGCAACATCTACGCCGACGAGGCGCTGTGGCGCAGCAAACTGCACTACGACCGTCCCACCGCCGCCATGACCCGTCCGCGCACCGCGGAACTCGTCGCCCACATCCGCGAGGTGATGGCCGACGCACTGGCCGCCGGCGGAACGAGCTTTGACAGCCTGTACGTCAACATCAACGGTGAATCGGGCTACTTCGACCGCTCGCTGGACGCGTACGGACGCGAGGGCGAGCCCTGCCGCCGCTGCGGGACGCCGATCCGCCGACGGCCGTGGATGAACCGGTCCAGCTACTTCTGCCCGCGCTGTCAGCGCCCGCCGCGCGTGTCGTAGGCCTCCTGAGCGGCCAGCACCTCGGGCATCCGGTCCTCCACGAGATCGATCAGCGACAGCAGGCGCTCGGCCACCGCGCGGCCCAGCGGGGTGAGGCAGTAGTCCACCCGCGGCGGATTGGTGGCCTCCGCCTTGCGGTGCACCAGTCCGTCGCGCTCCAGCGCGTGCAGGGTCTGGGAGAGCATCTTCTCGCTCACGCCGTCGACCCGGCGGCGCAACTCGTTGAAGCGCAGCGTGCATTCGCTGAGCGCGCCCAGCGTCAGGCTGCCCCAACGGCCGGTGATGTGCTCCAGCGCGGCGCGTGAGGGACAGGCCTTGGCGAACACGTCGAACGGCTGCGCCTCGTCCTCGGACGAAGGGCAGACGGGGGTCTCGGTCGGAGCCATAGCACAAGCGTACTCTGCCACAGCGCTAACTGTTGGGTTGCGCTTTCCATTGGAAAGTGCTCTCCTGTTGATGCCACCCCGGGGCCTACGCCTTCCGTCCGGGGCCGATCGCATCAAGGAGCGCAACCGTGACCACTCCCGTCACCCCTGTCGTGGCCATCGCCTACCACTCGGGCTACGGCCACACCGCCGTCCTCGCCGAGGCCGTTCGCGACGGCGCCGCCGCGGCGGGCGCCACCGTCCACCTGGTCAACGTCGAGGCGATCACCGATGAGCAATGGGAGCTGCTGGACGCCTCCGACGCCATCATCTTCGGCTCGCCGACCTACATGGGCACCGCGTCGGCCGCCTTCCACGCCTTCGCCGAGGCCAGCTCCAAGCGCTGGTTCAGCGCGGCCTGGAAGAACAAGCTGGCCGCCGGATTCACCAACTCCGCGTCCAAGAGCGGTGACAAGCTGCACACCCTGCAGTTCTTCACCGTGCTCGCCGCACAGCACGGCATGCACTGGGTCAGCCTCGGCCTGCACCCGGGGTGGAACGCCTCCACGGCCTCCGAGAACGACCTCAACCGCCTCGGCATCTTCCTCGGCGCGGGCGCTCAGACCAACAACGACGAGGGCCCGGACGGCGTCCACAAGGCGGACATCGCCACCGCCGAGCACCTCGGCAGCCGGATCGCCGACACCGCGCGGATCTTCGCCGCTGGCGCCGCCGCCTGACCGAACGTCACAGCGGCTGCGTCGTGGGCCTCGGGGGCATCGTGAGCCTCAGGGGCCTCAGAAACCGAAGTCCTGTGTCCACCAAGGGCCGCCGGAGCCGAAATCGACGCCTATCCCTATGGTGTGGTACTCGCAGTCGAGGATGTTGGCCCGATGGCCAGGACTGTTCATCCAGGTGTCCATCACCGCCAGGGCGTCGGCCTGGCCGCGGGCTATGTTCTCGCCGCCCAGGTCCGCTATCCCCAGTGACGCGGCCCGGTCCCAAGGCGACTTGCCGTCCGGACCGGTGTGGCCGAAGAAGCCGTGGGAGGCCATCTCCTGGCTGAAGTCCTGGGCGAGCGTGCCGAGTCGGGGGTCCTCGGTGAGCGGGACGCAGCCCGCCTTGGCACGTTCCTGGTTCACCAGAGCGAGGACCTGGCGTACCGCATGGGCGTTGGCGCCCGGCGCGGCCGCCTGGCCGCTGGTGCCGTAGGGGGCGTCGGTGCCGTTCGCGCCGTCCGTGTCAGCTGTGCCATCCGTGCCATCCGTGCTGGACGAGGCGGTTGGGGCGGCGGATGCGGTGCCGCGCTGTGTCGGTAAGGCCGTCGCCGGGGCGCTGGGTGACGGTGTTACCGATGTGCTGGACGATGCCGGGGATGTCGCGCCGCCCGGGACGGCGCTGCGCCCGGTGTCCCGGCTGGTCGGGACGGAGCCGCGGCTCGGCGGGCTCGCCGGGGCGGCGACCCGTACCGGTGTGGTCGGTGTGCCGTCGGCCCGCGGCAGGTTGCCCGGGGCGTCGTCCGGCGCGCCGAAGGTGTAGCGGCCCGACAGGCCCGGCAGCCCGCCCGGTACCGGTACCAGGCCGGAGGTGACGGCCACCGCGCCCACCGCGAGCGCGGCGGAGGCACCCAACAGGCCGGTGCGTGCTGGGGGGTTGCGCCGCCGGTCCGTGCCGCGGCCGTGCGCCGACCGGCCGGACGCCGAAGGGGACGGTGGGACGGGTTCGGCGGAAGTGCGGCGGTGGCGGCCCATCTGCGCGGTCCTCGCTTCCCGGTGTCGGCTGTGCCCCGAGGGGCGCGGAACAGCACCTGCGTTCACTCGAACGGGTGAGTCCTGATGCGGCGTGACTGTATCGAACCCCGGCCGTTACCGGAGCGAAGCCCACGTATTTGACGGGATGCCGTATCTCCCGGAGGCGCCGTGGCCGGATCGGCTGATGGCGCGCGTCCGGCCCCTCGGCGCCCGCGTACGGTAGCGTCCGTCGGCCCCCGGACCCTGGTGGGGACGGTCGGCCGGCCCGCCGATCCGGGCATATGCCAGGGGGTTGGACGTAGGCCATATCGAGAGGGACGACCCGGTGAACGACTCTGCCCGCAACGGTGATGGGGGCACCCGAAACGGTGACGCGGACAGCGCCCAACACGGTGACGCCGACATCGGTGTCACCGATGAGGACGTACGACTGACCGCATGGGTACGCGGCCGGGTCCAGGGTGTCGGATTCCGCTGGTGGACCCGGGCCGCGGCACTGGAGATCGGCGGCCTTTCCGGCTATGTGTCCAACCTCGCCGACGGCCGCGTCCAGGTTGTCGCGGAGGGCTCCAGGGAGCGGTGCGAGCGACTGCTCGACTGGCTCAGGAGTGGCGAAACCCCAGGTCGGGTCGATGGTGTCACAGAGATCTGGGGTGTGCCGCGCGGCGGATATGACAGATTCAGCACTCGCTGATGGCGTCATCCGCGGGCCTGCGCATAGGCTGCGGGCAATTGGTCGGTACAGCTCAGTTTTGGCAGTTGCCAATTCCGCATCGGCATGCCAGGCTGCCGCGAAAGGATGATCTCTGAGCCCCCTGCGGGTGCCTCCGCGGCGAGTGACGCGCCGCGTGACGTTGACGGCGCGCCGCACGACTGGGGTGTGATCGTGTTGACCGTCAAACCTTTTGGTGAGACGCTGGAAGCCCCGCGCACCTTAGCTGTTTGGCTGTGAGAAGGACAACGGCGGCGGCGCAAACGGCGGGTGCGGCAACCCCCTCACGACCCACACCGCTCAGGTCGGTCACTCAGCGTGGAGGACCATCCATCATGGCAAAGGCGCTTCTCGGTTACGTCGGCGGTCCCGACCCGCGACTCCTCGCCGAGATGCGACGGCTTCAGCAGCGTGTACAGGACCTGGAGTCCGAGCTGGTACGGATCCAGGCCGAAAACGACGCTCTGGCCTCGTCGCGTGAAGAGTCGCTGCTCAGCACCATCGACGTTCCCCAGGCGGAGCCCGCGCTGGCTTGATCCGGCTGCTGGCTTGACCCGGCCGATACCGCTCGGTCCGGATCAGCACACCGCTTGAAGTTCTGTAAAGGGACGCTTCGGCGTCCCTTCGTCGTGTCCCCCCTGGTCACACCCCCGTGATCCTCTTCGGTTCTTAACCTCTGGTGTGCCCTGCATCCTCCCCGGCGAAACCGGGCTCGAACTGTAGAGTCCGACTCCTCGGCAGCGACATCAGCGGCTGGCGCCGCAGGGCGTAGGAGGAGAGCTCGACGTGCACCTCAAGAGCTTGACCCTGCGCGGGTTCAAATCCTTTGCCTCGGCCACGACCCTGCGCTTCGAACCCGGCATCACCTGCGTCGTCGGCCCCAACGGCTCGGGCAAGTCCAATGTGGTGGACGCCCTGTCCTGGGTCATGGGTGAACAGGGAGCCAAAAGCCTGCGCGGCGGCAAGATGGAGGACGTGATCTTCGCGGGCACCACCGGCCGCCCGCCGCTCGGTCGCGCCGAGGTCTCCCTCACCATCGACAACAGCGACGGCGCACTGCCCATCGACTACGCCGAGGTCACCATCACGCGGACGATGTTCCGCAACGGCGGCAGCGAGTACCAGATCAACGGCGACACCTGCCGCCTCCTCGACATCCAGGAACTGCTGTCCGACTCCGGTATCGGCCGCGAGATGCACGTCATCGTCGGCCAGGGCCAGCTCGACTCCGTACTCCACGCCGACCCGATGGGCCGCCGCGCCTTCATCGAGGAGGCGGCGGGCGTCCTCAAACACCGCAAGCGCAAGGAGAAGGCGCTGCGCAAACTGGATGCGATGCAGGCCAACCTCGCGCGCGTCACCGACCTCACCGCGGAGTTGCGCCGCCAGCTCAAGCCGCTGGGCCGACAGGCCGCCGTCGCCCGCCGCGCCGCCGTCATCCAGGCCGACCTGCGGGACGCCCGGCTCCGGCTGCTCGCCGACGACCTGGTCACCCTGCGCGCCGCGCTGCGCACCGAGATCGCCGACGAGACGGCACTGAAGGAGCGCCGCGACGCCGTCGAGACCGAACTGGCCACCGCGATCCGGCGTGAAGCCCAACTGGAGGAGCAGGTACGCCAGATCGGGCCGCGGCTCGCCGAGGCCCAGCAGACCTGGTACGCGCTGTCCCAACTCGCCGAGCGGGTACGCGGCACCATCGGCCTGGCCGAGCAGAAGGTCAAACACGCCACCGCACAGCAGCCCGAGGAGCGGCGCGGCCGCGACCCGGAGGAGATGGAGCGCGAGGCCGCCCGGATCCGCGAGCAGGAGGCCGAGCTGACGGCGGCGCTGGAGGCCGCGCAGTTCGCGCTGGAGGACACCGTCGCCCACCGCGCCGAGCTGGAGCGCGCGCTCGCCCAGGAGGACCAGCGGCTCAAGGCGGCCGCCCGGGCGATCGCCGACCGCCGCGAGGGCCTGGCCCGGCTGCACGGCCAGGTCAACGCGGCCCGCAGCCGGGCGAGCGCCGCCGAGGCCGAGATCGGCCGGCTGACCGCCGCCCGCGATGAGGCGACGGAGCGCGCGGTGGCCGCGCAGGAGGAGTACGAGCAGCTGCGGGCCCAGGTCGACGGCCTGGCGGTGGACGACGCCGAGTTGGAGGAACGTTACGAGTCCGCCAAGCGCGAGCAGGAGCAGGCCGAGGAAGCACTGGTCGCCGCCCGCGAAGCCGCCACCACGGCGGAGCGCGAACGCGCGGCGCTCGTCGCCCGGCACGACGCGCTGGCACTCGGCCTGCGCCGCAAGGACGGTACGGGCATACTGCTCGGCGCCACCGACCGGCTGACCGGATTGCTCGGCCCGGCCGCCGAACTCCTCACCGCGGCCCCGGGATTCGAGGTCCCCGTCGCCGCCGCCCTGGGCGCCGCCGCCGACGCCGTCGCGGTGACCCACCCCGCTGCCGCGGCCAACGCCCTGCGCCTGCTCCGCAAGGACGACGCGGGCCGGGCCGCGCTTCTCATCGGCTCGGCACCGGAAGCCGACTCGGCGGTGGAGTCCGGTGCGGGCCCGGACGCGGGCGCCGCGCCCGCGCCGCGGAACGTCGCCTCCGCCGTGGATGCCGAATCGTTTCCCAGTGGCGCGCGGCCCGCCGCCGAACTCGTCGGCGGGCCGGAGGAGTTGGTGCCCGCACTGCGGCGGCTGTTGCGGGACACCGTGGTGGTGGGAACCCTCGCGGACGCCGAAGCGCTGATCGCCCGGCATCCTCAGCTGACCGCCGTCACCGCCGACGGCGACGTCCTGGCGGCGCACTTCGCGCAGGGCGGCTCGGCTGGGGCGCCCAGCCTGCTGGAGGTGCAGGCCGCGGTGGACGAGGCGGCGGCGGAGCTGCGGCGGCTCGCGGTGCGCTGCGAGGAGCTGACCGCGGTCCAGGCCCGGGCGAAGGAGCGCCGGACCGAGGGCGCCCGGGCGGTGGAGGAGCTCGCCGCCCGGCGGCGGGACGCGGAGAAGGAGAAGTCGGCGGTCGCTCAGCAGCTGGGACGCCTTGGCGGGCAGGCGCGTGGCGCGGCGGGCGAAGCGGAACGCGCCGCGGCAGCCGTCGCCCGCGCGGAGGAGGCGCTGGCGCGGGCCAGCGCGGAGCTGACCGAGCTGACCGAGCTGACCGAGCGGTTGCACGAGGCCGAGCAGTCACCGGCCGAGGAGGAGCCGGACACCTCACAACGGGACCGGCTCGCCGCCGACGGCGCCAACGCCCGCCAGACCGAGATGGAGGCGCGGCTGCAACTGCGTACCCACGAGGAGCGGGTCAAGGCCCTCGCGGGCCGCGCCGACGCGCTGGACCGGGGGGCGCGGATGGAGCGCGAAGCGCGGGTGCGCGCTGACCGCCGCAGGGCGCGCCAGGAGTACGAGGCAGGTGTGGCCTCCGCCGTGCTGGCCGGTGCCCGGGGCCTGCTGGAGTACGTGACCGTCTCGCTGGCCCGCGCCGAGCGCGAGCGGTCGGCCGCGGAGCGGGCGAAGGCCGAGCGGGAGTCCCGGCTGACAGTCGAACGGGACGCCTCACGCGGCCTGAAGTCCGAGCTGGACAAGCTCACCGACTCGGTGCACCGCGGCGAGGTGCTGGGTGCCGAGAAGCGGCTGCGGATCGAACAGCTGGAGGCCAAGGCGCTGGAGGAGCACGGGATCGAACCGGCCGGGCTGGTCGCCGAGTACGGCCCCGACCAGCTCGTACCGCCGCCCACCAGCCTCCCTCCACCATCCTCGACCGAGGCGCTCAGCGCCGCAGCGACGGTCCCGCCCGCCGAGGGCGAGGCGGCGGACACCGAGGCCGCGCCCCGCCCGTATGTGCGCGTCGAGCAGGAGAAGCGGCTGCGGGCCGCCGAGAAGGCCTACCAGCAGCTGGGCAAGGTCAACCCGCTCGCCCTTGAGGAGTTCGCAGCCCTGGAGGAGCGGCACAAGTTCCTCGCCGAGCAGTTGGAGGACCTCAAGAAGACCCGCGCCGACCTGTTGCAGGTGGTCAAGGAGGTCGACGAGCGCGTCGAGCAGGTGTTCACCGCCGCCTACCACGACACGGCGCGTGAGTTCGAGGGCGTTTTCTCCCGGTTGTTCCCGGGTGGTGAAGGCCGTCTGATCCTCACCGACCCCGACGACATGCTGGCCACCGGTGTCGAGGTGGAGGCCCGGCCGCCGGGCAAGAAGGTCAAGCGGCTCTCGCTGCTCTCCGGCGGCGAGCGCTCGCTGACCGCGGTGGCGCTGCTGGTGTCGATCTTCAAGGCCCGACCCAGCCCGTTCTATGTGATGGACGAGGTGGAGGCGGCGCTCGATGACACCAACCTCCAGCGCCTGATCAGGATCATGAAGGAGCTTCAGGAGAGTTCGCAGCTCATCGTGATCACGCACCAGAAGCGCACGATGGAGGTCGCCGACGCGCTGTACGGCGTTTCGATGCAGGGTGACGGGGTGTCGAAGGTGATCAGCCAGCGGTTGCGGGACGGCAAGAAGTAGCCCGACCGCCCCCGCGTACCTTTCGTATCGGCTTGGCGACGCTTCCATCAAGAGTTCAATACGTGAACATCATGTGACCGAAATTATGTTCAATGAGATCCACTACCCCCTCTTGACTTCGAAACTTGAAGGCATAGTCTCGGCAACGTCGTTTTAACTTTCGATGGATAGCCGAGTGGTGTCGGTCGACGGATCGCCTGACACTCGAAGCAGTCGAAGATCAATGCCCCCAACGGGAGGGCTCAGTGCAGAGCCCCAGGAGTTCACGTTGACCAGCAGCCCCGCCATGGACCTCGGGAAGGGCGGCCCCCAGGCCGCGCCTGACCACCTTGGCCACGTCATCTTCATCACCGCCGCCGCAGCCATGGGCGGATTCCTCTTCGGCTACGACAGCTCCGTGATCAACGGTGCGGTCAACGGCATCCAGGGCAAGTTCGGCATCGGCCACGCCCTGCTCGCCCAGGTGGTCGCCGCGGCACTGCTCGGGTGCGCGATCGGCGCCGCCACCGCGGGCCGCATAGCCGACCGCATCGGCCGCATCCGCGTGATGCAGATCGCCTCCATCCTCTTCGTGGTGAGCGCGATCGGCTCGGCCCTGCCGTTCGCGGTGTGGGACCTCACCCTGTGGCGGGTGATCGGTGGCTTCGCCATCGGCATGGCCTCGGTGATCGGCCCCGCGTACATCGCGGAGGTCGCGCCGCCCGCCTACCGTGGTCGCCTCGGCTCGTTCCAGCAGGCCGCGATCGTCGTCGGCATCGCGATCTCACAGCTGGTCAACTACGGCATCCTGCAGATGGCCAACGGCCAGCAGCGCGGCAAGCTCGGCGGCCTCGAAGCCTGGCAGTGGATGCTCGGTGTGATGGTCGTCCCCGCCGCGCTCTACGGACTGCTGTCCCTCGCGATCCCGGAGTCGCCGCGCTTCCTGATCTCCGCGGGCCGGGAGGCCGACGCGCGCAAGGTCCTCGCCGAGGTCGAGGGCGAGCGGGCCGACCTCGACGCCCGCGTCGTGGAGATCCGCACCGCCATGCACCGCGAGCACAAGTCCACGTTCAAGGACTTGCTCGGCGGCCGGGGCGGCTTCCTGCCGATTGTCTGGGTCGGCATCGGGCTGTCCGTCTTCCAGCAGCTCGTCGGCATCAACGTGATCTTCTACTACTCCGCGTCGCTGTGGCAGTCCGTCGGCATCGACCCGACCAGCTCGTTCCTGTACTCGTTCACCACGTCGATCATCAACGTGATCGGCACCGTGATCGCGATGGTCTTCGTCGACCGGATCGGCCGCAAGCCGCTCGCGCTGATCGGTTCCGCCGGTATGGCGGTCTCGCTGGGTCTGTGCGCCTGGGCGTTCTCGTACAAGACCGGCTCCGGCACCCACATCCACATGCCCGGCCTCCAGGGCGCCGTGGCGCTCGGCGCGGCCCACGCCTTCGTGCTGTTCTTCGCCCTCTCGTGGGGTGTGGTGGTCTGGGTGCTGCTCGGCGAGATGTTCCCGAACAAGATCCGCGCCGCGGCGCTCGGTGTGGCGGCCGCCGCCCAGTGGATCGCCAACTGGCTCATCACGGTCAGCTTCCCGACCCTGTCCGACTGGAACCTGTCGGGCGCCTACGTGATCTACACCTTCTTCGCCATCCTCTCGATTCCCTTCGTGGCGTTCTTCGTCCGGGAGACGAAGGGCAAGGCCCTGGAAGAGATGGGCTAAACCACCCCCCGCTGCCCTCTCTTCCAGTTCCGCCGCCCCGGCTCAGCACCATTGCTGAGCCGGGGCGGCGGGCTTTTCCGGCTCGCGGGCCGTCCGTGCGGACGGCACTGACGGCGAGCGGATGCCGGGACGACCCCAGGGTGTCCTTTGTGCGGTTGCGGGTCGCGGCCGGGCCCGGCGCCCCCTCACCGCGTTGTCTCAGGCTCGCCGCGCCGCCCGCGCCGACGGCCAACGCCCCTGAGCCGACACGGGAGTTCGCAGCCGCACACAGAGCCGCGGCCTACCAGTCCTCCCGCTCCCCGCGGCTTGGCTGATGCGTCAGCAGAAGTACCGCCCCGCACGAAAACGTCCCCCCTCCGCCGGAGAACGGCGAAGGGGGGACGCTGTGCTTGGCGTTGCGTCAGCTGACCAGTGCGCTCGCGGTCTCGGCGGTCTCGACCGCCTCCGCCGCCTCACCGGTGACCGCGGCCCGCTCCCGCGGCAGCACCCAGTACAGCGCCGCGGCGATGACGATCGTCACCGCCCAGCCCAGGCCGTTCTGGCCGAGCCAGGTGCTGGCCAGGGGACCGGAGAACCAGGAGACGGAGGTGAAGCACAGGCCGATGGCCAGACCCGCCGCCCATGCCGTCATCGCCTGCCAGGCGAAGCCGCCCTTGTACCAGTAGGCGCTGGTGCGGGTGGTGTCCATCAGCGCCTTCGGGTCGTACTCCCGGCCGCGCAGCATGTCGACGCCGAAGACGCCGATCCATGCCGAGAACGAGACCGCCAGCAGGGTCAGGAAGGAGATGAACGAGCTGATGAAGCTGGACGCCACGATCATCAGCAGCGAACCGAAGACCAGGCTGATGACCGCGTTGACGCTGACCGCCCAGGCGCGCGGGATCCTGAAGCCCAGGGTCTGCGCGGTGAACCCGGCCGAGTACATCGACATGCTGTTGATGAGCAGCATGCCGATCACCGCGATCAGCAGATACGGAACCGACAGCCACATCGGCAGCAGCTTGCCGATGAACGAGACCGGGTCGCTGGCCTTCGCCAGGTCCGGGGTGCCGACCGCCATCACCGCGCCCATCAGCACCATCGGCACCACGACGATGCCCGCGCCCGCGACCGTGTTGCCCACGATGCCCTTGCTGGAGGCGGCGCGCGGCAGGTAGCGCGAGAAGTCGGCGCCGGACGGCGCCCAGCTGATGCCACCGGCCGCGATGGTGCCGACTCCGGCCACCAGCAGCGCGGTTGAGCCCGCCGGGCGGGAGAAGACCGCGGACCAGTTGGTGTCGGCGATCAGATAGCCCAGCACAGCGACACTGAAGGCGCCGAAGAGGTACGCCGACCACCGGTTGCACAGCAGCAGCACCTTGCGGCCCATGCCGCTGACCGTGAAGGTCGCGCCGACGAAGAACAGCAGGGTGACGATGATCAGCGGCGTGCTGCTCTTGATCCCGAACAGCAGGTTGAGGATGGTGAGCACGGCGTACGCGCCGGTCACCGCGTTGATCGTCTCCCAGCCCCAGCGCGCGATCCAGGTCACCGCACCGGGGAAGAGGTTGCCGCGCTGCCCGAAGACCGCACGCGAGAGCGTCATACCGGGGGCGCCACCGCGCTTGCCCGCGATGGTGAGCACGCCCACGATGCCGTACGACACAATGGGGGCGAGGACGGCGACCAGCAGGACCTGGTAGAAGTTCAGGCCGTTGGAGACCACCAGGCCCGCGCCCATGGTGAGCAGCAGGACGCTGATGTTGGCTGCGACCCAGGTGGGGAAGAGTTCTCTGACGCGGCCGTGCCGCTCGGAGTCGGGGACGGGCTCGATGCCGCGGGTCTCGATGGCGCCTTCTGCCTCGAGAGCAGGCGTCTTCTCCATAAGGGTGGTTTCTCCGAGCGGGAAATCGGGGGAGGGGACAGCGGCGACTACGGGGCCATCACTAAGGGCCCTCTACGCGCATTGCAGATCAGGATCGTATGCGGGTCACGAAAACGTCAAGAGTGACCTTTGTCCCATTAAGTTGCTTTAGCCGTGTGCCCCGCGTCTTCCAGGGCGCGGCCCTTGCGCCGTGGCCGATACTGGAGGGCGTTATGGAAACCGTCATCCTTGCTGTAGTCATCGCCCTGGTCGCGGTCGGCGCGCTGAGCGGCCTCGTGGTCAGCAGCCGCCGCAAGAAGCAGCTGCCGCCCACGCCGCCGCCGTCGGCAGAACCGAAGATCACCGCCCCGCCGGCCGAGCCGCACGTCGGCGAGGAGGCGGAGGAACCACACGACGAGCCCCGCAGGACCATCGAAGAGGTCGGCCTGCCGGACACCCCCGCGGCCACCGAGGTCGCGGAGGTCGAAGAACCCCAGGCGGTGGCCGGGGAACCGCTCGCCCCGCCCATCGAGGTGCCCGAGCCCACCGAGGGCCGACTGGTACGGCTGCGCTCCCGGCTGTCCCGCTCGCAGAACACCCTCGGCAAGGGACTGCTCACCCTGCTCTCCCGTGACCGTCTCGACGAGGACACCTGGGAGGAGATCGAGGACACCCTGCTCACCGCCGACGTCGGCGTCGCCCCCACCCAGGAACTGGTCGAGCGGCTGCGCACCCGGGTCAAGGTGCTGGGCACCCGGACCCCCGACGACCTGCGCGCACTGCTGCGCGAGGAGCTGCTGACACTGGTCGGCACCGACATGGACCGTGTGCTGCACACCGAGAGCCCGCAGGACACCCCCGCGGTGCTGATGGTGGTCGGGGTCAACGGCACCGGTAAGACCACCACCACCGGCAAGCTGGCCCGCGTCCTGGTGGCCGACGGCCGCAGCGTGGTGCTCGGCGCCGCCGACACGTTCCGCGCCGCCGCCGCCGATCAGCTGCAGACCTGGGGCGAGCGGGTCGGGGCGCGTACCGTCCGCGGGCCGGAGGCCGGCGACCCGGCCTCCGTCGCCTTCGACGCGGTGAAGGAAGGTATCGCCGAGGGCGCCGACGTGGTGCTGATCGACACCGCGGGCCGACTGCACACCAAGACCGGTCTGATGGACGAGCTCGGCAAGGTCAAGCGCGTCGTGGAGAAGCACGGCCCGGTCGACGAGGTGATCCTCGTCCTGGACGCCACCACCGGTCAGAACGGGCTGGTCCAGGCCCGGGTCTTCGCGGAGGTCGTGGACATCACCGGCATCGCCCTGACCAAGCTCGACGGCACCGCCAAGGGCGGCATCGTGGTCGCCGTCCAGCGGGAACTGGGCGTACCGGTCAAGCTCGTCGGCCTCGGTGAGGGGCCGGACGACCTGGCGCCGTTCGAGCCGGAGGCGTTCGTCGACGCGCTGATCGGCGACTGACCGCCGGCTGGGCCTGATCGGTAAGGGGCGCCCGCCACTGGCGGGCGCCCCTTACCCGTACCCATCACAACGTCCGCACCGGCGTCCCGTGCCGATGGCACACGTACGCCAGCGTGCCCAGCAGCAGGCGTGCCTCCGGCGGCTGCCGGTCGGGGGACGGCGGACGCAGCCAGCGGACCGGGCCCAGACCCCCGAGGTCCGAGGGCGGCGCGGTGACATGGTCGCCCAGACCCCGGCAGCGCAGGTCGAGAGCGGCGTCGTCCCAGCCCATCCGGTAGAGCAGCCGCGGCAGTTCGTCCGCCGCGCCGGGCGCGACGAAGAACAGCGCCCGGCCGTCCGGCGTGCCGGTCACCGGGCCGAGCCGCAGCCCCATCCGCTCCAGGCGCACCATCGCCCGGCAGCCCGCCTCCTCCGCGACGTCCAGTACGTCGAACGACCGTCCGGCGGGCAGGAGTACCGCCGCGCCCGGTGTCTGCGCCCAGGCGGCGGCGACCTGTTCCCCGTTCGCGCCCGCCGGGATCTCGGCGGCGAAGTCCAACGCGTGGGCACCGGGCGCCGCGCACCCCGGGTCACCGCAACTGCACTGGCCACCGCCGCGGGTGGCGCGGGCGCCGGGGGCTACCGCCCAGCCGTACACCGCCGTGTACTCCGCGATCGTTGAGCGGACCGAGGCGCGGGTGCGGCGGCGCACGCCGGGCGTGATGTCCCGGATCTCCCGGAAGCTGCCGATCGTGAAGCCCATGTCACCTCCAACACTCCGAATTCGTCGATGGTTACGCCCGCCCGTCGCCCACCACCACCCTCAACGGAGGCCCTGACGGGCCGCTGTGTTTGATGCCCGTCGCCCACCAGTACCCCTTTGGCGTTCTCTGCGGCTGACTGCCCACCCCCGGCTCGCGACGCGCCGTCGGAGGCGGCGCGTCGGCGGCGTATCGCGGCGCGGGGAGTTGTGCGCGGCGTAGTGCGCGCCCCGCCGCACCTCGCTCCACCCGGACCTGATGTTCATCTGTCAAGTGAATCGTGCGCGGAGGGCGAAGAGTTCATTCGAAGGGGTGGCGAATGGTGGCGATTCGGTATCTGCCCTCGCCGGATGGGTGATCACGGGATTACTTTCGGTTTACGAGCCCACGGAAGACGCGCCGTCCGCGGGCATGCCGGAGGCAGGGAACGCATACGCATTCGGTCACCGGGGGTGGCGCGTTGAGGACAAGGAGCCCCAACTGGCGGCATCCTTTGGAGAGTTCAGCGAAGAGAAGTGGGATGGGGGCGTTCCGGTGGGCGGAAGCGTCACAGGTGGCGGGGCCGACGCCAGCGGCGTCGGCGAGAAGCAGGCCAACGAGCAGCTGCGTTCGTGGTTCGTCCGCAGCGGATGGTCCAAGGGCGAACTCGCCCGCCAGGTCAACCGACGGGCACGGCAGATCGGTGCGCACCACATCAGCACCGACACCTCGCGGGTGAGGCGCTGGCTCGACGGAGAGCAGCCGCGCGAGCCGATCCCGAGAATCCTCTCCGAGTTGTTCTCCGAGCGCTTCGGATCGGTCGTCGCCATCGAGGACCTGGGCCTGCGCAGCGCACACCAGCCGCCCGCCACCTCCGGCGTCGACCTGCCGTGGGCAGCGCCCCAAACCGTAGAGCTGATCAGCGAGTTCTCCCGCAGCGATCTGATGCTCGGGCGCCGCGGCTTCCTCGGCGCCTCGCTGGCGCTGTCCGCCGGGCCGGCGCTGATCGAGCCGATGCAGCGCTGGCTGGTGCCCGCTCCGGCGGGCGGCCCCGTACCCGACCCGGGCGCCGCGGGCCGTACCGCGCAGGCAGAGCGGTCCTCCCGGCCCGCCAAGCTCTCCGGGCCCGAGCTCGATCTGCTGGAGGCCACCACGGTCATGTTCCGCCAGTGGGACGCGCAGTGCGGTGGCGGGCTGCGCCGCAAGGCGGTCGTCGGGCAGCTCCACGAGGTGACCGACCTGCTGCAGGAGACCCATCCGCAGCCGGTCACCAAGCGGCTGTTCAAGGTCACCGCCGAACTCGCCGAACTCGCCGGGTGGATGAGCTACGACGTGGGTCTTCAGCCCAGCGCGCAGAAGTACTTCGTGCTCGGGCTGCACGCCGCCAAGGAGGCGGGGGACCGCCCGCTCGGCGCGTACGTGCTGTCCAACATGAGCCGTCAGATGATCCATCTGGGCCGCCCTGACGACGCGTTGGAGCTGGTCCACCTCGCGCAGTACGGCAGCCGGGACTCCGCCACCGCGACCACCCAGTCGATGCTGTACGCGATGGAGGCCCGCGCCTACGCCAGCATGGGCCACGTACAGAAGTGCCATCGCGCGGTACGGATGGCCGAGGACACCTTCAGCGACCGCCGCCCGGCCGAGGATCCCGACTGGATCCGGTTCTTCTCCGAGGCCGAGCTGAACGCGGAGAACGCGCACTCCTACCGGGACCTGGCCTACGTCGCCGGTCGCAGCCCGACGTACGCCTCGCTGGCGCAGCCGGTGATGGAGCGGGCCGTCGAGCTGTTCGCCCAGGACCCCGAGCACCAGCGCAGTTACGCGCTGAACCTGATCGGCATGGCCAGCGTCCATCTGCTCCAGCAGAACCCCGAGCATGCCTCGGAGCTCGCCGTCCAGGCGATCGCCGTGGCCAGGAAGATCCGTTCCGAGCGGGTCAACACCCGAATCCGCCGCACCACGGACACGGCGGTGCGCGACTACGGGCAGGTGGCCGAGGTCAGAACGCTCAGCGATCGGCTACGGGCCGATCTGCCCGACGACTACGAACTGAACCCGGCGGCCGAGGCCGTCTGACCACACGGGCCTCTCCACTCCGGCCGCGGCGGCCATCCCGATCAGCCCGACTAGGCTCCCCCACCGCCAGGTCGACGGGCAACCGCCGCGGCCGGTTCCGTACCCCCATCCGGGCCCCGCCGGGAAACGCGGAGGCACCCGGTATACGGAGCAATGCGTTCACCATGAGCGGCGCGCACCGGTTCACCCGGCCGTAACACGCACGCCATCTTCGTCACGGCGGTGAAACACCGCACGGCGGCGACTGAAACCCGGCTCCACCACTCTCTTGGCGATAACCGGCCCTTTCAGTTCCCCCCACCTCCCGCCCGCACGGGCCGTACCGACGACGAGGAGACGCCGATGCCAGCTGGCATCTTGACGACGCTCGCTGCCGACAAGCCCGTCCTGGACACGGGCCACACAGCGTTCATGCTGATCAGCGCCGCACTGGTGATGGTGATGACCCCCGGTCTGGCCTTCTTCTACGGAGGCATGGTCCGGGTCAAAAGCGTGCTGAACATGCTGATGATGAGTTTCATCAGCCTCGGCATCATCACCATCCTGTGGACCCTGTTCGGATTCAGCCTTGCCTTCGGCACCGACCACGGCGGTGTCATCGGTGGCACCGACTGGCTGGGAATGCGCCACATAGGGATCACCGAGCTGTGGCCCGGCTACGGCATTCCGATCTATGTGTTCGCCGTCTTCCAGCTGATGTTCGCGATCATCACTCCGGCGCTGATCAGCGGTGCGCTGGCGGACCGGGTGAAGTTCACCGCCTGGTCGCTGTTCATCACCCTGTGGGCGATCGTCGTGTACTTCCCGGTCGCGCACTGGGTGTGGGGCACCGGCGGCTGGCTGGCCAAGTTCGGCGTGATCGACTTCGCGGGCGGTACCGCCGTCCACATCAACGCGGGTGCGGCGGCGCTCGGTGTCATCCTCGTCATCGGCAAGCGGGTCGGCTTCAAGCGCGACCCGTTCCGGCCGCACAACCTGCCGCTGGTGATGCTCGGCGCGGGACTGCTGTGGTTCGGCTGGTTCGGCTTCAACGCGGGATCGTGGCTGGGCGCTGACGGCGTCGCGGCGGTCGCGTTCACCAACACGCAGGTCGCCACCGCCGCCGCCATGCTCGGCTGGCTCGCCTACGAGCGGATCCGGCACGGCTCCTTCACCACCCTCGGCGCCGCCTCCGGCGCGGTGGCCGGACTGGTCGCCATCACCCCGGCCTGCGGCTCGGTCTCCCCGCTGGGCTCGATCGCCGTCGGCGCGATCGCCGGTGTGCTGTGCGCCTGGGCCGTCGGGCTGAAGTTCAAGCTCGGCTTCGACGACTCCCTCGACGTCGTCGGCGTCCACATGGTCGGCGGTATCGTCGGCTCGCTGCTGATCGGCCTGTTCGCCACCGGTGGTGTCGGCCAGACCGCCAAGGGCCTGTTCTACGGCGGCGGGTTCGGGCAGCTCGGCAAGCAGGCCGTCGGTGTCATCTGCGTCCTGCTGTACTCGCTGGTGGTTTCCGCGATCCTCGCCAAGGTCATCGATCTGGTGATGGGCTTCCGGGTCAGTGAGGACGACGAGGTCTCCGGCATCGACCAGGCGGAACACGCCGAGACCGGCTACGACTTCGCCGGTGTCGGCTCCGGCGCCCGGATCGGCGGGCTCCCGGTGGCCGCCGACAGCAAGGCCACCACCGGCAAGAAGACCGAGAGCCCCTCCGAGGCCGCACAGTCGAAGGTGGACGCATGAAACTCATCAGCGCAGTCATCAAGCCGCACCGCCTCGACGAGGTCAAGGCCGCCCTCCAGGACTTCGGAGTGCAGGGCCTGACCGTCAGCGAGGCCAGCGGATACGGCCGTCAGCGCGGCCACACCGAGGTCTACCGGGGCGCCGAGTACACCATCGACCTCGTACCCAAGATCCGCATAGAGGTCCTGGTGGAGGACGCGGACGCCGACGGACTGATCGAGGTCCTGGTGAAGGCGGCGCGAACTGGAAAGATCGGCGACGGCAAGGTGTGGAGCGTCCCTGTCGACACGGCGGTCCGGGTACGGACCGGCGAGCGCGGCCCCGACGCCCTGTAGACCAGGACCCGCCGTAGACGACTCAGCAGCGACGATGCGGAACCGCGCTTGGCATTGGGAGACCGTATGACCGACCGTGCCGTCCCGGAGGCCTCCGGGACCCCCCACCGTGTACCGGAGGGCGCACGGTCGCCCGATGCCGGCTACGCGGCGGCCCGGCTGGCCCTTCTCAACGAGGAGGGCCAGCCGGGGCCGTCGCGTCGTTCCACGCTCGCCGAGCTGACCGACCAGTGGCTCGCCGGGCTCTTCCCCACCCGGCACGCCGGTACGGCACTCGTCGCCGTCGGCGGCTACGGACGCGGCGAACTGTCGCCGCGCAGCGACCTCGACCTGCTGCTGCTCCACGACGGCTCGGCCACCACCGGCGAGGTCTCCGCGCTCGCCGACCGCCTCTGGTACCCGGTGTGGGACCTGGGCCTCGCCCTCGACCACTCGGTGCGCACCCCGGCCGAGGCCCGCAAGACGGCCGAGGACGATCTCAAGGTGCAGCTCGGCCTGCTCGACGCCCGCCACATCGCGGGCGACCCGGAGCTCACCGCCTCGCTGCGCACCGCCGTACTCGGCGACTGGCGCGCACAGGCGCCCAAGCGGCTGCCCGAACTCCACGAACTCTGCCTGGAACGGGCCGCCCGGCAAGGCGAGTTGGCCTATCTGCTGGAACCCGATCTGAAGGAGGCCCGCGGCGGACTGCGGGACGCCACCGTGCTGCGCGCCGTCGCCGCCTCCTGGCTGGCCGACGCCCCGCGCGAGGGCCTGGCCGAGGCCCGTACCCGACTGCTCGACACCCGCGACGCCCTGCACCTGGTCACCGGCCGGTCCACCGACCGGCTGAGCCTCCAGGAGCAGGACCAAGTCGCCTCCTGGCTGGGCGTGTTGGACGCCGACACCCTGCTGCGTCAGGTGTACGAGGCGGCGCGCACGGTGGCATACGCGAGCGATGTGACCTGGCGCGCGGTCGGCCGGGTGCTGCGGTCGCGGTCGGCGCGGCCCCGTAAGCGCTTCCTGGGCCGCGGCCGAATCGAACCGGTGAGCGCCGAGCGGATGCCGCTCGCCGAGGGTGTCGTCGAGCAGGAGGGCGAGGCGGTGCTCGCCCGTACCGCCCGGCCGGAACGCGACCCGGTGCTCCCGCTGCGCGCGGCGGCCGCCGCCGCCCAGGCGGGCCTGCCGATCTCGCTGCCCGCGGTACGGGCGCTGGCCGCCGCGGCGCCCCCGCTGCCGGTGCCCTGGCCCGCCGAGGCGCGCGAGCAGCTCGTCACACTGCTCGGCGCGGGCGAGGCCACGGTGGCGGTGTGGGAGGCGCTGGAGGCCGAGGGCCTGATCACCAGGCTGCTGCCGGACTGGGAGCGGGTGCGGTGCCGTCCGCAGCGCAACCCCGTACACCGCTGGACGGTTGACCGCCACCTCGTCGAGACGGCCGTCCAGGCGTCGACGCTGACCCGGCACGTCAGCCGCCCCGACCTGCTGCTGATCGCCGCGCTGCTGCACGACATCGGCAAGGGCTGGCCGGGCGACCACTCGACGGCGGGCGAGGTCATCGCACGGGACGTGGCCGCCCGGCTGGGCTTCGGCCGCACCGACGCCGACACGCTGGCCCTGCTGGTACGGCACCATCTGCTGCTCATCGAAACGGCGACCCGGCGCGATCTGGACGACCCGGCCACCGTCGAGTCCGTGGCGAAGGCGGTGAGGTCGACGGAGTGCCTCGACCTGCTGCACGCGCTGACGCAGGCCGACGCACTCGCCACCGGACCCGCGGCCTGGAGTGCGTGGCGGGCGTCGCTCGTCGCCGACCTGGTGCGCCGGGTCGCGGGTGTCCTGGCGGGCGGATCACCGCCCGGCCCGCCGACCCGGGAGCCCTCGGCCGAGGAGGAGCGCCTCGCGGTCGAGGCGGCACGCACCGGCGACCCGGTGGTGGCGCTGCAGGCCGAGTCGGAGCCCGTGACGGAGGACGGCACCGAGCCGGTCGGTGTGGAACTGCTGCTGGCGGTGCCGGACCGCCCCGGGCTGCTCCCCGCGGCGGCGGGCGTGCTGGCGCTGCACCGGCTGACCGTGCGCGCGGCGGATCTACGGACCGCGGACCCGATCGGGGCGGGACCTGTGACCCTGCTGAGCTGGCGGGTCGCGGCCGAATTCGGCTCGCTGCCGGAGGTCGCCCGGCTGCGCGCCGACTTCGCGCGGGCGTTTGACGGCTCGCTGGACATCGAGTCCCGGCTGGCCGAGCGTGAGGCCGCGTACCCGCGGCGGCGGGGCGTCCCGGCTCCGCCGCCCAGGGTGACGGTGGCCACCGGCACCTCGGAGGTGGCCACCGTGATCGAGGTCCGGGCACAGGACGCGCCGGGGCTGCTGCACCGGATCGGCCGTGCCCTGGAGGACGCGGGCGGGGTCGCGGTGCGCTCGGCCCGTATCAGCACCCTCGGTGCCAACGCGGTGGACGCGTTCTACGTGGTGGGCGCGGACGGCGCACCGCTCCCGGCGGACCGCGCCGAGCAGGTGGCCCGGGAGGTGGAGGGGGCGCTGCGGTAGCGAGCAACCGCAATGACGCGGACCGGCGGCGCCGAAATCCGCCGCAATCCGATAAAGATCTGCCGCAAGGCCCTGGAGCTGCCAGGCGAGGCCGTAGCCGCCGTGGGGCCCGCCCTGCCGCGGGAGCGGGCCGATACCGGTCCACACCGCGGTGGAGACCGCACCTGGACGGGCCAGATACCCTGGAGGGCGATATCCGCCCGCCCCCGACACGAGGATCCGCGACGCCGTGTTCGACACTCTCTCCGATCGCCTCGCAGCGACCTTCAAGAACCTCCGGGGCAAGGGCCGCCTGTCCGAGGCGGACATCGACGCCACCGCGCGCGAGATCCGCATCGCGCTGCTGGAGGCGGATGTCGCGCTTCCCGCGGTCCGCGCGTTCATCAAGCAGGTCAAGGAGCGGGCACTCGGAGTCGAGGTCTCGCAGGCGCTGAACCCGGCGCAGCAGGTCATCAAGATCGTCAACGAGGAGCTCATCGGCATCCTCGGCGGCGAGACCCGCCGCCTGCGGTTCGCCAAGACCCCGCCGACCGTGATCATGCTGGCCGGTCTGCAGGGTGCAGGCAAGACCACGCTCGCCGGAAAGCTCGGCCGCTGGCTGGCGGGCCAGGGGCACGCCCCGCTGCTCGTCGCCTGCGACCTGCAGCGTCCGAACGCGGTCAACCAGCTGGCCGTCGTCGCCGAGCGCGCGGGCGTCGCGGTCTACGCGCCCGAGCCGGGCAACGGCGCGGGCGACCCGGTGAAGGTCGCCAAGGACTCGATCGACTACGCCCGCACCAAGCAGCACGACGTGGTCATCGTGGACACCGCGGGCCGCCTCGGCATCGACCAGGAGCTGATGGAGCAGGCCGCGGACATCCGCGACGCGATCAGCCCCGACGAGATCCTCTTCGTCGTCGACGCCATGATCGGCCAGGACGCGGTCAACACCGCACAGGCCTTCCTCGACGGCGTCGGCTTCGACGGCGTGGTGCTCTCCAAGCTCGACGGTGACGCGCGCGGTGGCGCCGCGCTGTCGGTGGCGCACGTCACCGGCAGGCAGATCATGTTCGCCTCCAACGGCGAGAAGCTGGACGACTTCGACGCGTTCCACCCGGACCGCATGGCGTCCCGCATCCTCGGCATGGGCGACATGCTCTCGCTCATCGAGAAGGCCGAGCAGACCTTCAGCCAGGCCGAGGCCGAGAAGATGGCGGCCAAGCTGGCGAAGGGCCCCAAGGAGTTCACCCTCGACGACTTCCTCCAGCAGATGGAGCAGGTCCGCAAGATGGGCTCCATCTCCAAGCTGCTCGGCATGCTGCCCGGCATGGGCCAGATCAAGGACCAGATCAACAACCTCGACGAGCGGGACGTGGACCGCACCGCCGCGATCATCAAGTCGATGACCCCGGCCGAGCGCACCGACCCGACGATCATCAACGGCTCGCGCCGGGCCCGTATCGCCAGGGGCTCGGGCGTCGAGGTCGGCGCGGTCAAGAACCTCGTGGAGCGGTTCTTCGACGCCCGCAAGATGATGTCGCGCATGGCACAGGGCGGCGGTATGCCGGGAATGCCCGGGATGCCGGGCATGGGGGGCGGCGCGGCCCGGAAGAAGAAGGCCAAGCCCGCCAAGGGCAAGCAGCGCAGTGGCAACCCGATGAAGCGCAAGGCCGACGAGGCCGCGGCCGCCGCCCGCCGGGAACAGCAGGCAGGCGGCGCGTTCGGGCTCCCGGAGGGCGACGACGGCAAGGGCTTCGAACTGCCCGACGAGTTCAAGAAGTTCATGGGCTGACCGGGTGCCGTAAGAGACCACCATGCGCGTTCACATCAGGCCGCCACGGCCATCGGACGCCGCGGCCTACGCCGAGGCCGTCGTGCGGTCCGCCGAGCACATCGGCGCGTGGAACCCGGTCGACCCGGACGGGTTCCCCGAACTGCTGCGCAACCAGGGCCCGTCGCTGCAGACGTTCCTCGTGATCGACGACGAGGACGACGGCATCGTCGGAAAGTGCAACGTGACCAACATCGTGCGCGCCCGGTTCCGCAACGGTGTGCTCGGCTACGACGCGTACCTGCCGTACGCGGGCACCGGACGGATGACCGAGGGCATGCGGCAGGTGGTGGACAGGTGCTTCGGTGAGCTTCCCGACGGCCTGGCGCTGCACCGACTGGAGATCAACATCCAGCCGGACAACGTCCGTTCCATCGCGCTGGCCAAGCGGCTCGGGTTCCGGCGCGAAGGTTTCTCCCCGCGGATGCTCTACATCAACGACGCCTGGCGGGACCACGAGCGGTTCGCGCTCACCGCCGAGGAGTGGCCCGGCCGGTGACCCGCCGCGGCCGCGGACGTTCCGGATGCGGGTCCCGCCGCCTGTCAGTGCTTGTACGTATGGTCGAACCATGACCAACCCCGTACCGCCCCGACAGAGCCCGGATCAGCCGTGGCGGTCGGAGGGCGCGCCCCCGCCGCCCCCGCCGCAGCGGCCGCGCCGTCGGCTGGGTGGCTGGGGCGGCATGATCCTGACCGCCCTCGCCGTCTTCCTCATCACCGACGCGTTGCTGTCGTTCTTCGGCGGCCCGTCGAGCCAGTCGATCTCGTACACCGAGTTCAGCAAGCAGCTCGGCGCGGGCAACATCACCAGGATCTACGCCAAGGGCGACGCGATCCAGGGCGAGCTCAAGAGCAGCGTGCCGGTCCCGTCGGGCAAGGGCACCTACAAGAACTTCGACACCCAGCGCCCGTCCTTCGCCGACGACAAGCTCTGGTCGCAGCTGACCCGGCACCACGTCACCGTCACCGCGGAACCCGTCGTCCAGCAGCGCAGCTTCCTGTCCAACCTGCTGATCTCGCTGGCGCCCATGCTGGTCCTCGTGCTGCTGTGGATCATCATCGCCCGGCGGATGAGCGGCGCGCTCAGCGGCGGCCTCGGCGGACTGGGCCGCAAGGCCCCGCCCAAGCCGGTCGCACCGGAGGAGGGCAAGCGCACCACCTTCGACGACGTCGCCGGAATCGACGAGGTCGAGGCCGAACTCAGCGAGGTCGTCGACTTCCTCAAACGGCCCGACGTCTACCGCAGGCTGGGCGCCCGGATGCCGCGCGGCGTACTGCTCGCGGGACCTCCCGGAACCGGCAAGACACTGCTGGCCCGCGCCGTCGCGGGCGAGGCCGATGTGCCGTTCTTCTCCGCCTCGGCCTCCGAGTTCATCGAAATGATCGTCGGCGTCGGCGCCAGCCGGGTCCGTGAACTGTTCAACGAGGCCCGCAAGGTCGCCCCCGCGATCATCTTCATCGACGAGATCGACACCATCGGCCGGGCGCGCGGCAGCGGCAGCGGAATGGGCGGGCACGACGAGCGCGAGCAGACGCTCAATCAGATCCTCACCGAGATGGACGGGTTCTCCGGATCCGAGGGCGTTGTCGTCCTCGCCGCCACCAACCGGGCCGACGTCCTCGACCCCGCACTGCTGCGGCCCGGCCGCTTCGACCGCACCGTGCAGGTCAGCCCGCCGGACCGGGCCGGGCGGGAGGCGATCTTGCGCATCCACACCCGCGACGTACCGCTCGCCGACCAGGTCGACCTGGCACAGGTCGCCCGCTCCACTCCGGGGATGACCGGTGCCGAGCTCGCCAACCTCGCCAACGAGGCCGCACTGCTCGCCGTCAAGCGCAACCTGAACAGCGTCGGGCAGTCGGAGCTGTCCGAGGCCCTGGAGAAGGTCCAACTCGGCGCTGAGCGGCCCCTGGTGATGCCCTATGAGGATCGCCGCCGCACCGCCTACCACGAGAGCGGCCACGCGCTGCTCGGGATGCTCCAGCCCGGCGCGGACCCGGTCCGCAAGATCACCATCGTGCCGCGCGGCCGGGCACTCGGCGTCACCCTGTCCACCCCCGACGCCGACCGCTACGCGTACACCGAGGAGTATCTGCGCGGCCGGATCATCGGAGCCCTCGGCGGCATGGCCGCCGAGCAGACCGTCTTCGGCGTCATCACCACCGGAGCCGAGAGCGACCTGGAGCAGGTCACCAACATCGTGCGCGGCATGGTCGCCCGCTGGGGCATGAGCGAACGCATCGGCCGGCTCACCGCCCTCCCGCAGGACGCCCAGCAGGCCTACGGCCTGGCCGCCGCGCCCGCCACCCTCGACGCCGTCGACGCGGAGATGCGGCGCATCGTCGACGAGTGCTACGAGGAGGCGTGCCGCCTCCTCACCGCCCACCGCGCCCAACTCGACGCGCTCGCCGAGGCGTTGCTGGAACGCGAAACACTGGAGGAGGCCGAGGCGTACCGGACGGCGGGCATCCCGCGTCCGGAACGCCCCGACAGCTAGTCCCGCACCCCGCGCGGAGCCGCCCGCCGGGCCCTGCCCGGCTCACTGGGCGGCTCGGACGACCCTTCGGCGGGTTGCTCGCCGCTCGGCTGCGCCGGACTTCGCCGTGGGGGGCTCTCGCCGCCGCGGCGGGAAAATCCTTTCCGCCGCGACGGCGAGTGACCACGAAGCTGTGGACCGGCGGTATCGAACGCGCCGCAACCCGTCGGGCGGACGCGCCGCAATCCGTCAGAGAGCCGCGCCGCACGCGCCGCAATCGGTCCGGAAACCGTCGTCCAGGCCTCAGGCCCGGGCGACCACGTAGCGGAAGACGTTTTCCATGCGCACCGTGCCGTCCAGGCGGCGGTACGGATGGAGGGCCTCCGCCAGTTCCTTGTCGACCTGGGGGCGGTCGGTGGCCTCGATCGCGGTGTCGAACAGGCCGGTGGAGACCAGTCCGCGCACCGCGCTGTCCATGTCCGGGTAGGCGAAGGGGCACGCCACCCGCCCCGAACCGTCCAGCCGCAGCCCGGCGTCGTGCGCCCGCTCCTCCAGATCGTCCCGGGCACTCACCCGCACCGGCTCCGCCAGCCCCGCCAACCGCTCCGCGACCCGCAGCACCCGCGCCGTGGCACACCGCTCCGGCGGCCCCCACCCGGCCAGCACCACCGCCGCACCCCGCTGCGCCAGCCCGGCCGCCGACCGCAACGCGGGCACCAGCCACTGCGCGGGCAGCGTCGGATCGAACGCCGTCACCACCGTGAACGCGGACCCGCAGCGAACCGCCGCACACTCCGGCCCCCCCAACGCCAGCCGCGCCTGCCCGTAACCGGACCGCCGCGCACCCCACTGCGGCGCGGGCAGCAGCCGCTCGCGCGCCAGCGCGAGGCGCCGCCCGTCCCGGTCCACCCCGGTCACCGCCGCGCCGCGCGCGGCGGCCAGCAGCAGCGCCAGCCCCGCACCGCAGCCGATCCCCAGCAGCCGGGTCTGCGGTCCGACCTCAAGCCGCTCGTACACGGCCTCGTACAGCGGTACCAGCATCCGCTCCTGGATCTCCGCCCAGTCACGCGCGCTGCCATCGGTGCGCTCCGGCCGTCCGGTCAGCCCGGGCGCGGAGGAAACGAGCATGGGTGTCATCGAGCGGCCTCATTCCAGCGAGTCGTCGTCGAGTGCCCCCGTGTGCGCCTCACGCCGTGCGCGAGACCCCCCGCAAGCCAGGGAACTCCGCTTCCCGTCCGTAGTCCAGAGGCTACGCACGAGCGCTTGAACGCGCCCTTCGTGCGCCCCCCTTCGCCGTATCCGAGGCCCTCCCCACGGCGCGCACCCTGAGCCCGGTGAGCAGCCGATTCACGCTCAGGCGCGCCCTCCCCGTACGATCTGCGCCATGGCAAAGGCTCCCGTTCTCACCCCCCAGGCGGACGACTTCCCCCGCTGGTACCAGGACTTGATCAACAAGGCCGAGCTGGCCGACAACGGGCCGGTACGCGGCACCATGGTCATCCGACCGTACGGGTACGGGCTGTGGGAGCGGATGCAGCAGGAGATGGACGCGCGGATCAAGGACGCGGGTGCGCAGAACGCGTACTTCCCGCTGTTCATCCCGCAGTCCTACCTGACCAAGGAAGCCGAGCACGTCGAGGGCTTCGCCCCCGAGCTCGCCGTCGTCACGCACGCCGGCGGCAAGGACCTCGAGGAGCCGGTGGTCGTCCGGCCGACCTCCGAGACGATCATCAACGAGTACTTCTCCAAGTGGGTGCAGAGCTACCGCGACCTGCCGCTGCTGATCAACCAGTGGGCGAACGTGGTGCGTTGGGAGATGCGCCCGCGCGTCTTCCTGCGCACCAGCGAGTTCCTCTGGCAGGAGGGCCACACCGCGCACGCCAGCTACGAGGACGCGCGCGACTACGCCGCCCGCATCCACGAACACGTCTACGGCGACTTCATGACCAACGTCCTCGCCATCGACGTGGTCCTCGGCCGCAAGACCGCCAAGGAGCGCTTCGCGGGTGCGATCAACACCCTCACCCTCGAAGCGATGATGCGCGACGGCAAGGCCCTGCAGATGGGCACCAGCCACGAGCTCGGCCAGAACTTCGCCCGGGCCTTCGAGACCCAGTACCTGTCGAAGGACGGCCAGCAGGAACTGGTCTGGCAGACCTCCTGGGGCGTGTCCACCCGTATGGTCGGCGGACTGATCATGTCCCACGGCGACGACAACGGCCTGCGCGTCCCGCCGCGCCTGGCGCCCGTCCAGGCCGTGGTCCTCGCCATCAAGGGCGACGACGCGGTGATCGCCAAGGTGCGTGAGATCGGCGACCAGCTCAAGGCCGCAGGCGTACGGGTGCAGGTGGACGACCGCACTGACATCCCCTTCGGCCGCCGTGCCGTCGACTGGGAGCTCAAGGGCGTACCGGTGCGCATCGAGGTCGGCCCGCGCGACCTGGAGAACGGCACCGCCATGCTGGCCCGCCGGATCCCCGGCGGTAAGGAGCCGGTCGCGCTCGACGCGCTGGCCGCGCTGCTGCCGAAGCTGCTGGAGGAGGACCAGGCGCTGCTGCTCCAGCAGTCCCGTGACCGTCGCGAGTCCCGTACCGCAGACGTCGACACCCTCGAGGAGGCCGCCGAGGCGGCGTCGACCGGCTGGGCCCGCATCCCGTGGGCCAAGCTCGGCCCGGAGGGCGAGGCCAAGCTCGCCGAGCAGAGCGTCACCGTCCGCTGCCTGGTGGCAGAGGACGGGTCGGTGCCGCAGTCGGACGACGCACCCGGTACGGTCGCCTTGGTCGCTCGGGCGTACTGAGCCGGGCGTACCGAGCCAGAAGCGACCCCGTGCTGACCACACAGGGGCCGTCATAAACGGGCACACCAGCCCGCACATACCGCGCACACGAACCACAACGGGGCGTACTACTGCGATTCCCAGGGGAGTCATCTCCTGGATCCGTCGCAGCAGTACGCCCCGGCTTGTTCTATGGACGCACAGCTCATCCACAGACGTCCGCACCCGCCCTCAGTCGGATGCATGAGCCCGAACTGACGAGTACGTGCAAATTATTTGGGATAGCCCCGGAATCGGAACACAGCGGCATGTCTACTCGTTGTCACGACGTGAGCACGACACCACCAGTTCTCGCCGCCGAGCTGGCAGTCGCGTGGGCCGATATTCAACGGCACCACCCCGAGCTGCCGGACCTGGCCGCCCCCGAGTCCCTGATCGGAGAGTCCTCGTCCGCCTGCGGCACCGAGCTCTCCTTCGAAAGGCTGCTGCACGAGGCCGTGCACGGGATCGCCGCCGCCCGCGGCGTACGTGACACCTCACGCGCCGGCCGTTACCACAACCGCCGGTTCCTGGCGATCGCCGACGAACTGGGCCTGGACCACTCCGAGGAGCCACATCCCAGCAGCGGCTTCTCGCTGGTCGTGATGCGCCCGGAGACCAGAAAGCGCTACCGGCCGACGATCGAGCGGCTGCAGCGCGCGCTGAAGGCCCACAGCATGGCGACCGCCGCCGACACCAGCCGCGCCTTCCGTGGTCCCGCCGCCCGGCACGGTTCGTCCGGCGGTGGTGTACGCGTCAAGGCCGTGTGCGACTGCGGGCGCAACGTCAGGGTCGTCCCGTCCGTGCTGGAACAGGCGCCGATCATGTGCGGCGCGTGCGGCCAGCCCTTCCGCATCCCGGAGGTGGTCGGCGCGGCGTGAAGCGTCAGCGGCGCGGCGGCCGTCGGCGCGGGAGCCGGCGGCACGGCGCGGCGGTGCGGTATGGCACAATGGTCCGCTGAGCACTCGGCAGCCGTGCAGGACCCCTCTCTCCTTCGGCTGACGCGTCCGTCGGGCAACCGGCTCCCACAACCCCACGTGGCGATCCGCGCTGCTCAACCACGTCAATACCAGGAGAATCCACTCCCGTGGCAGTCAAGATCAAGCTGAAGCGTCTGGGCAAGATCCGTTCGCCTCACTACCGCATCGTCGTCGCCGACTCCCGTACCCGCCGTGACGGCCGGGCCATCGAGGAGATCGGCCTGTACCACCCGGTGCAGAACCCGTCGCGCATCGAGCTGGACAGCGAGCGCGCGCAGTACTGGCTGGGTGTCGGCGCGCAGCCGACCGAGCCGGTCATCGCCATCCTCAAGGTCACCGGCGACTGGCAGAAGTTCAAGGGCCTGCCCGCCCCGGCCCCGATGAAGGTCGCCGAGCCGAAGGCCGACAAGCGCGCCCTCTTCGAGGCCGCCGCCAAGGAGGCCAAGGACGAGCCGAAGGGTGAGGCGATCACCCCGAAGGCGAAGAAGGCCGAGAAGAAGGCGGACGAGGCTGCCGAGGCCGAGTCCACCGCCGAGTCGACCGAGTCCTGAGCATGCTTGAGGAGGCTCTTGAGCACCTCGTGAAGGGCATCGTCGACAACCCGGACGACGTGCAGGTCGCCTCGCGCACCCTGCGCCGTGGGCGCGTACTCGAGGTCCGGGTCCACCCGGACGACCTCGGCAAGGTGATCGGCCGCAACGGCCGCACCGCGCGCGCCCTTCGTACCGTCGTCGGTGCCCTCGGCGGCCGCGGGGTCCGTGTCGACCTTGTCGACGTGGACCAGGTCCGCTGAGCAGACCGGGCTTCTTCGGGGGCGGAATGCCCCCGGCAACCCCAAAACCGGCTCGGGCCGGGACGGCTACGGCCGCCCCGGCCCGAGCCGTTGCTGGTGAACCGGGACCTGCCCGCAGAATTGAGTGGGACCGCGGGGCGCAACGCCCCGAAACCGTCAAGCCATACCCTCACCGGGAGGTGACACCGTGCAGCTCGTAGTCGGCCGGATCGGCCGCGCCCACGGCATCAAGGGCGAGGTCACGATCGAGGTGCGCACCGACGAGCCCGAGCTGCGGCTCGCGCCCGGCGCCGTACTCGCCACCGACCCGGCGGCAGCCGGCCCGCTGACCATCGAGACCGGCCGCGTGCACAGCGGCCGCCTGCTGCTGCGCTTCGAAGGCGTCACCGACCGCAGCGCCGCCGAGGCGCTGCGCAACACGCTGCTGATCGCCGAGATCGACCCGCAGGAGACGCCGGAGGACCCCGAGGAGTACTACGACCACCAGCTGATCGACCTGGACGTGGTGACCAAGGACGGCACCGCCGTCGGCCGGATCACCGAGATCTCCCATCTGCCGTACCAGGACCTGCTGGTCGTCGAGCGGCCGGACGGCAGCGAGGTGCTGATCCCGTTCGTCACCGACATCGTTCCGGACATCGACCTCGAACTGCAGCGCGCGGTCGTCACCCCGCCGCCCGGCCTGCTCAACGAGGGCGAGGCGGAGATCGACAGCAAGCGCGACCGGGAAGAACCCTGATGCGCGTCGATGTCGTCACGATCTTCCCCGAGTACCTCGAACCGCTGAACGTCTCGCTGGTCGGCAAGGCGCGCGCCCGCGGCCAGCTGGACGTCCGCGTACACGACCTGCGGCAGTGGACGCACGACCGGCACAACACCGTCGACGACACCCCGTACGGCGGCGGGCCGGGCATGGTCATGAAGCCCGAACCGTGGGGCGAGGCGCTGGACGCCATCGAGGCGTCCGGTGCGTCCGGCGAGGGGGCGGCCGCCCCCGTGCTGGTCGTACCGACACCCAGCGGACGCCCGTTCACCCAGCAGCTCGCCGTCGAACTGTCCGCGAAGCCGTGGCTGGTCTTCGCGCCCGCACGCTACGAAGGCATCGACCGCCGGGTGATCGACTCCTACGCCGAGCGGTGGGAGGTGCACGAGGTCTCCATCGGCGACTACGTACTGGCCGGCGGCGAGGCCGCGGTCCTGGTCATCACCGAGGCGGTGGCGCGACTGCTGCCCGGTGTGCTCGGCAACGCCGAATCGCACCGCGACGACTCCTTCGCCCCCGGCGCCATGGCCGACCTGCTGGAAGGCCCGGTCTACACCAAGCCGCCGGTATGGCGTGACCGGGACATCCCGGAAGTGCTGGTCAGCGGCCACCACGGGAAGATCGCGCGCTGGCGGCGGGACGAGGCGTTCCGCCGCACCTGCGCCAACCGGCCCGACCTGATCGAACGCTGCGACCCGGCCGCCCTGGACAAGCACGACCGCGAACTCCTCGCCGAGCTGGGCTGGGTGCAGGGCCCGGACGGGCGATTTGGGCGAGCGGCCAAGCCCGTGGAAGAATAGGTCGCTGCTGTACGCCCGCCGTGCGCCCCTGCCACAGGGGGAACGACGCCCGGACGGCGAAGCGGCACCCGAATCCTCATTCCGACCTACCGCTGATGACCTGTGGCATCGGCGAAGAAAGCAGACCACCATGTCGCACCTGCTCGACGCCGTCGACGCCCAGTCCAAGCGCGAGGACATCCCGGGCTTCCGCCCGGGTGACACCGTCAACGTCCACGTCCGCGTCATCGAGGGCAACCGCTCCCGTGTGCAGCAGTTCAAGGGCGTAGTCATCCGCCGCCAGGGCTCCGGCATCCGCGAGACCTTCACCGTCCGCAAGGTCAGCTTCAGCGTCGGCGTGGAGCGCACCTTCCCGGTGCACACCCCGATCGTCGAGAAGATCGAGCTGGTGACCCGCGGTGACGTCCGCCGCGCCAAGCTGTACTACCTCCGTGAGCTGCGCGGCAAGGCCGCGAAGATCAGGGAGAAGCGCGAGCGCTGAGTCCCGCGCGCCCGCCGCGACGGATCACCGCCATGTGATCCACTCGCGGCGGACTCGTGCCAGCGGGCACAGCCGGGCCGGATAGGCTCTGCGCCCGATGGAAACCGAAGCACAACCTGACGTGGAGCGCGACAGCTCATCCGCCCCCTGGGCGCGGATCGGGCGGTCGCGCTTCGCCGTTCCCGGCCCGCGCGGCTTCCGCGCCCGCCTCCGCGGTCTCCGCGACTGGTGGGACGGGCTGCGCCTGTGGCAGGAGGCCGCGCTGCTGGGCGTCGTCTGCATCGGCGTGCTCTCCCTGGTCAACGCCATCCTGGTACAGCCCTTCCTGATCCCCAGCGGATCGATGGAGAACACCTTGAAGGTCGGCGACCGGGTGGTGGTCAACAAGCTGGCGTACCGTTTCGGCAACCAGCCGCGCCGCGGCGACGTAGTGGTGTTCAACGGCGCCGGATCCTTCGTCCAGGACCCGCCGCCGGAGAACCCGCTGACACATCTGCTGCGCACCGTGGGCAGCATGGCCGGGCTGGCGCAGCCGGACGAGACGGACTACATCAAGCGCGTGGTGGGAGTCGGCGGCGACCGGGTCACATGTTGCGACAGGCAGGGCAGGATCATGGTGAACGGACAGCCGGTAGAGGAGGACTACCTGTACCCCGGCGACGTTCCCTCCCAGGTCCCGTTCGACATCGTGGTGCCGCCGGGAAAGCTATGGGTCATGGGCGACCACCGCAGCGATTCGCGTGACTCACGCGACCACCTCGGCGACCCCGGCGGCGGCACCGTCCCGGTGGGCGAGGTGATCGGCCGTGCCGACTGGATCGGCTGGCCGTTCGGCCGGATGCGCACACTGCACCGCCCGGCGGGTTTCGCCCACGTACCGCCGCCCACGCACATGGCCGCGGGCGGTGCGCATGGGTAACCGCGGCCGCCCCCGCTACGGGCACCACCGCGCGGCCGCCAGCACGGCGGGAGCGGCGCGGGCCGACGTCCCCCGAGCGCCGGGCCGGGCGGAGCGGCGGCGCGCCGCCCAACGGGTCAAGCGGCGGCGCCGCAGGTCGGCGGCGAAGGAGGTGCCGATCCTGATCGGGGTCGCGCTGCTGATCGCCCTGGTCCTGAAGACCTTTCTGGTGCAGGCCTTCGTGATCCCCTCCGGGTCGATGCAGGAGACCATCCAGATCGGCGACCGGGTGCTGGTCGACAAACTGACCCCTTGGTTCGGGTCGAAGCCGCAGCGCGGCGACGTGGTGGTGTTCAAGGACCCCGGCCACTGGCTGGACGGCGAGCCCAAACCCAAACCGGACCCGGCGGGCATCAAGCAGGTCAAGGAGTTCTTCACCTTCATCGGCCTGCTCCCGGCGGCGAACGAGCAGGACCTGATCAAGCGGGTGATCGCGGTCGGCGGCGACAAGGTCGCCTGCTGCGACACTCAAGGCCGGGTCACGGTCAACGGCAAGGCGCTGGACGAACCGTACATCGCCCCCGGGAACCCGCCGTCGCAGATCCGGTTCAGCCTCACCGTCCCCTCGGGGCGGCTGTGGGTGATGGGCGACCACCGCAGCGACTCGGCCGACTCGCGCTACCACATGGAGGAGCCCGGAGGCGGTACGGTCGCCGAGAGCCAGGTGGTGGGCAGGGCGTTCGTGATCGCCTGGCCCTTCTCGCACTGGCGGACCCTGCCCGAACCAGGAACGTTCGCATCGGTGCCCAGCGCGGGCGCCGACGGGACAGCAGCCCTGGGAAAGGCCAATAATCGGCAAGGAATGGTCCAACTCCCGACTCCTGCGGAACTCCCGCTCGTTATGGGGGTGATGGGCCTGCATCGCGCGCGGAGCAGGCTGTGGCGCGGAGTGAGGAGTGGAAGTGGGGGACCTGGTGGTCGGCGCACGGTCCGGACCCGGCGAGCCCGAAGGGCAGGGCCCATCGGTCGGCGCCGTCGAGGAAGAGGCGACGGCGGTGAATCTCGGCAAGTCCCCTGACGAGGACGGTACGCAGCGGTTCGAGCAGGGCCCGGACGGCCCTGGCGGCTCCGGCGGAGCGGGCGCGTCCGGCGGCCGCTGGAGCTGGGGCAGGCGCGAGCGGGGTTCCGGTGCCCGGGAGGGCGGAGGCGAACAGAAGAAGCCGCGCTCGTTCTGGAAGGAACTGCCGATCCTCATCGGCATCGCACTGGTCCTCGCGCTCATCATCAAGACGTTCCTGGTGCAGGCCTTCTCCATCCCGTCCCAGTCGATGCAGAACACGCTGCAGGTCGGCGACCGGGTGCTGGTCGACAAGCTGACGCCGTGGTTCGGCTCGAAGCCGTCGCGCGGCGAGGTCGTGGTCTTCCACGACCCGGGCGGCTGGCTGGAGGAGAACCCGCCGACCACCACCAATCCGGTCGCCTCGGGTATCCAGAAGGTGCTCAGCTTCATCGGCCTGATGCCGTCCGCCGAGGAGAAGGACCTGATCAAGCGGGTCATCGCGGTCGGCGGTGACACGGTCGAGTGCACGGGCACCGGGCCGGTCGTCGTCAACGGCAAGGCGCTCGACGAGCCGTACATCTTCCCGGGCAACACCCCGTGCGGAGACAAGCCGTTCGGCCCGATCAAGGTCCCGCCGAACCGCATCTGGGTCATGGGCGATCACCGCCAGGACTCGCTGGACTCGCGCTACCACCAGATGCTGCCCGGCGGCGGAACGGTTTCGGTCAACCAGGTCGTCGGCCGCGCCATCGTGGTCGCCTGGCCGGTCACCCGCTGGAGCACGCTGCCGATCCCTTCGACGTTCGACCAGCCCGGCATCAACGCCGCCGCTGGAGCTGTCCCTGCGGCAGCGGGCCTGGCGGGCGCGGTGCCGCTGGTGCTGCTGCGCCGCCGCCATCTGATCAAAAAGCAGCGGAAGGACTGCTGACCGCCATGGGTACCGCCCGGTAGGGTGCCGCCCATGAGCAGCCGGAATACCCACGCGAACAGCGGCCGCGGCCGCCTGGGCACCGTCCTGTCCGGGTTGGCCGTGGCCGTTGGCTGTCTGCTGTTCCTGGGGGGATTCGCCTGGGGCGCGATCGTCTACCGGCCGTACACCGTGCCGACCGACTCGATGCAGCCGACCGTCAACCCCGGCGACCGGGTGCTCGCGCAGCGCATCAAGGGCGACGAGGTGCGCCGCGGTGACGTGGTCGTGTTCAACGACCCGCAGTGGGGCAACGAACCGATGGTGAAGCGGGTCGTCGGCGTCGGCGGCGACAAGATTGCCTGCTGCGACAAGCAGGGCAGGCTGACGGTGAACGGCGTCCCGATCGACGAACCGTATCTGCTGCAGCAGGGCCAGGCGCCGATCCCGACCACCACCGTCCCGCGCGGCCAGCTGTTCGTGCTCGGCGACAACCGCCAGGTCTCCATGGACTCCCGGGTGCACCTGGCCGACGGCGACCACGGAGCCGTACCGAGCGGCGAGGTCGCCGCCCGCGTCGACGCGACCGCCTGGCCGCTCGGCCAGCTGAAGGAAGTGACCCGCCCGGCCTCCTTCGCCGCCCTGCCCGGCGGCATCTCGCAGCGCGGTCCGATCACCTGGATCGTCTCGGCGGTCACGGCGGGTGTCGTACTGATCCTCGGCGGCGCGGCGTACGGGCCGATCGCGGGCCGACGGCGCAAGCGCGCGGAGCGGCGGCGTGTCCTGGCCCGGGCGTGAGTTGCCGGTGACCGGGCCAGGGGCCGAGCGGGCGGCGACAGACGGATCCGCTGGGCAGCCGCGCCGGGCGGCCCGCGTCATCCTGCTCGATCCGGCGGACCGGATCCTGCTGCTGCACGGCTTCGAGCCCGCCGACCCGGCCACGACCTGGTGGTTCACCCCCGGCGGCGGGGTCGAGCCGGGGGAGAGCCTGCGGACCGCCGCGCAGCGCGAGGTGGCGGAGGAGACGGGCATCACGTCCGTGCGGCTGGGCCCGGTGGTGTGGCAGCGCTCGTGCGCGTTCGACTTCGACGGACGGCGCTGGGAACAGGACGAGTGGTACTACGTCGGTCGCACCCGCGCCACCGAGCCACACACGGAAGGCCATACGGAACTGGAACGACGCAGCGTGCGCGGACTGCGCTGGTGGACCTGCGAGGAACTGCTCGCCACCCGTGAGACGGTGTATCCCACCAGGCTCGCCGAGCTGCTGCGTAGGCTGCTTGATGAGGGGCCTCCGCCGTCGCCGCTGCTCCTGGAGACGGAGTGCGACTGAAAGACGGCGGGGGAACGTACCGCTGAAGGGGAACATGCCATGAGCGCCGAGGACCTCGAAAAGTACGAGACCGAGATGGAGCTGAAGCTCTACCGGGAGTACCGCGATGTCGTCGGGCTGTTCAAATACGTGATCGAGACCGAGCGGCGCTTCTACCTGACCAACGACTACGAGATGCAGGTCCACTCGGTCCAGGGCGAGGTGTTCTTCGAGGTGTCGATGGCCGATGCCTGGGTGTGGGACATGTACCGGCCGGCGCGCTTCGTCAAGCAGGTACGGGTACTGACGTTCAAGGACGTGAACATCGAGGAGCTGAACAAGAGCGACCTCGATCTGCCGTCGGACGAATCCGGCTTCAACGCCTGACGGGCGGCGCCGCTGACGTGCTGGGGTGGCGCCGACGCAGGCTGCCGTCGATGTGGCGGGCAGCCGCCGATGCTGCGGGTTGCCGCTGAAACCTCTGACCTCACCCTCACGGGTGGCGGAGTTGTCCACAACCGGCCAGTAACCCACAGAACCCGTTCAAGATCATCTGACCACCTCCGGAACCGCCACAGTCGGTCCCGGAGGTGGTACCCATGAACGCCCGCACAGCCCTCGGCCGCTACGGCGAAAACCTCGCCGCCCAGCGCCTCACCCACACCGGCCTGACGGTCCTCGCCCGCAACTGGCGATGCACCGCAGGAGAGATCGACATCGTCGCCGCCGACGGCGACTGCCTGGTGATCTGCGAGGTCAAATCCCGAAGAGGCGACGCCTACCAACACCCCATGGCCGCCATGACACCACGCAAAGCCCAGCGGCTACGCCACCTCGCGGAACACTGGCTCGCCCAGCACGGCGGACCACCACCAGGCGGCGTCCGCATCGACCTCGTCGGCGTCCTCGTCCCCGCACGCGGCGCCGCCCGCCTCGAACACGTACGCGGGGTGGCGTGATGGGATTCGCCCGAACCTGCTCCGTCGCCCTCGTCGGCGTCGAAGGAGTGGTCGTCGAAGTCCAGGCCGACCTCGAACCCGGCGTAGCCGCGTTCACCCTCGTCGGACTGCCCGACAAAAGCCTCTCCGAAAGCCGCGACCGCGTCCGCGCCGCCCTCGTCAACAGCGGCGAAACCTGGCCGCAGAAAAAACTCACCGTCGGCCTCAGTCCGGCCTCCGTACCCAAAAGCGGCAGCGGCTTCGACCTGGCCGTGGCCTGCGCCGTGCTCGCCGCCGCGGAACGCATCGCCCCCGCCGCCATCGCCGACCTCATGATGATCGGCGAACTCGGCCTCGACGGACGAGTACGGCCCGTACGCGGCGTCCTACCCGCCGTACTCGCCGCCGCCGACGCCGGATACCGCCATGTCGTCGTCCCCGAACGCGCCGCCGCCGAAGCCTCCCTGGTACCCGACATCGCCGTACTCGGCGTCCGCAGCCTGCGCCAACTCATCGCCGCACTCAACGACGAACCCATCCCCGACGAAGAACCCGACGACGGCGACAGACGCCCCGACACCATCAGCGCCGGCCTCACCGTCCCCGGACTCGGCCTCGGACTGGGGCTCGGCACCACCCGCGGCCAACGCCCACCAGACCTCGCCGACGTCGCCGGACAACCCCTGGCCCGCAAAGCCCTGGAAATCGCCGCCGCCGGAGGCCACCACCTCTACCTGTCAGGACCACCCGGCGCAGGCAAAACCATGCTCGCCGAACGACTCCCCGGACTCCTGCCACCCCTCACCGCACAAGAATCCCTCGAAGTCACCGCCGTCCACTCCATCGCCGGGATCCTGCCACCCGGCAAACCCCACATCGACACAGCCCCCTACTGCGCCCCGCACCACTCAGCCACCATGCCGTCCATCGTCGGCGGCGGCACCGGACTCCCCAGACCAGGAGCCGTCTCCCTCGCCACCCACGGCGTGCTGTTCCTCGACGAAGCCCCCGAATTCAGCACCCGCGTACTGGAAGCCCTCCGCCAACCCCTCGAATCCGGCCATGTCGTCGTCGCCCGCAGCGCAGGAGTGATGCGGCTCCCCGCCAAGTTCCTCCTGGTCTTCGCCGCCAACCCCTGCCCCTGCGGCCGCCACGCCATCCTCGGCGGCGGCTGCCAATGCACACCCAACGAAGTACGGCGCTACCAAGCCCGACTCTCCGGCCCCCTACTCGACCGCGTCGACCTACGCGTCACCGTCGACGCCGTCAGCCGCTCCGAACTGATCAGCCACGGCACCGGAGGCGAGACCACCGCACAGGTCGCCGAACGAGTCCACCAAGCCAGGCAGCGAGCCGCCACCCGCTACCAAGACCTGCCCTGGAACACAAACAGCCAAGTCCCCGGACACGAACTACGCACCCGCTGGAGAGTGGGCACCGGAGCCATGCGCGACGTCGAACGCGAAATGGAACGCGGCCTGCTCACCGCACGCGGCCTGGACCGAGTACTACGCGTCGCCTGGACCGTCGCCGACCTGGCCGGGCACGACCGGCCCACCTACGACGACGTGGGACAAGCACTCCAACTGCGCACCGGCGTATACCGCGGAGTACCCGCCACCGTAGGGAGCGGCACATGACCACCGAACCGGCCGCCGCGACCACCGGGCACGAAGAACGCCGGGCGCGCGCCGCACTCACCAGAATCGCCGAGCCCGGCGACCCCGCCGTCGGCCGATGGCTCCGCGAACACGGCCCCACCGAAACCCTGCGGATGCTCACCGCCCAAGAGGCACTACCCGGCGTCAGCGACGCCCGCACCGCCGGATACCGACTACGCGGCCAACACGCCCGACCAGACGCCGACCTGGCCGCCATCGCAGCACTCGGCGGACGCTTCATCTGCCCAACCGACCCAGACTGGCCCAGCCAACTCGACGACCTCGGAGACCAACGCCCCATCGGACTGTGGGCCGTCGGCCACCCCTCGCTACGCCCCTGGGCGCTGCGCTCCATCGCCGTCGTCGGCGCCCGAGCGTGCAGCGACTACGGCACACACATGGCCGCGACCCTCGCCGCCGACCTGGCCGAATCCGGCTGGACCGTGGTCTCCGGCGCCGCCCACGGCATCGACAGCGCCGCACACCGCGGCGCCCTCGCCGCCGGGGGAGCGACGATCGGGGTGATGGCCTGCGGAGCGGACATCCCCTATCCGCGCGGAAACACCGAGTTGATCCGACGCATCGGCCAACAAGGCCTGATCCTCGCCGAATTGCCACCCGGCGACCACCCCACCCGCAGCCGCTTCATCCAACGCAACCGCGTCATCGCCGCGCTGACCCGCGGCACCGTGGTCGTCGAGGCCCAACTACGCAGCGGCTCACTGATCACCGCACGACGCGCGACCGCGCTCGGCCGCATCACCATGGGAGTACCAGGCCCGGCCACCTCAGGACTGTCAGCCGGAGTCCACCAACTCCTCCGCGAAGAAGGCCAACTGGTCACCGACGCGGCGGACATCATCGAACTCGTCGGCAGCATCGGCGAGGACCTCGCGCCCGAACGCCGGGGTCCGGTACTGCCCCGAGACCTCCTGGCACCCGCGACCGCCGCGGTGCTCGAAGGGCTACCCGGCCACGGCGACGCCGACACCGCCCACATCGCGCGCACCGCGGGCACCGGTGTCGACGAAGCCGCCAGCAGACTCCACGAACTCCACGCCCTCGGATACGTCGAGCGCCACGGCTCCCGCTGGCGGCTGACCACCGCCGCCCGAGAGGGTGGTACACCCCGGATCCGGTGACCCGGTCAACACACCATCAGGTGACAGGAAGGTTCTTGACCTGGGGCGACCCGATGGCGAGGTTAGGGGAATGGCAGCAGAACGCTTTAATACGCAACAGCCATGGAAGGAAAGGGCAAAGAGACTCCAAGCCCGACACCCCAAATGGCGGAACGTATCTGCGTGAGGCTCACCCGAACGTCGTAGCACTACGCGACGCTCAGCTCACGCTACGCTCGCGGAGACCCGAATCCCCACCAACGTCACGGCAGAACGGCTCAAGGCGACGCATGCCCCAGCACACCTCCGGGCCTGACCGCGCGACCGCGGCCACCGACGACCGCGGAGTTCCGCCGCGCGCGCAGACCGCCGCCCCCACCGCCCGCAGCGCGCTGGACGAGTTGTGGCGCACCTACAAGGCCACCGGGGAGGCACGGCTGCGCGAGCAACTGATCCTGCACTACTCACCACTCGTGAAGTACGTCGCCGGCCGGGTCAGCGTCGGACTGCCACCCAACGTCGAACAGGCCGACTTCGTCTCCTCCGGCGTCTTCGGACTCATCGACGCCATCGAGAAGTTCGAACCCGAACGCTCCATCAAGTTCGAGACCTACGCCATCAGTCGAATCCGCGGCGCCATGATCGACGAACTGCGGGCGCTCGACTGGATCCCCCGCTCCGTACGCCAGAAAGCGCGCGCCGTCGAACGCGCCTACGCGACCCTCGAAGCGAAATACCACCGCACGCCCTCCGAAGCCGAAGTCGCCACCGAGATGGACATCGCCGTCGAGGAACTGCACACCATCTTCGGCCAGCTCTCCCTCGCCAACGTCGTCGCGCTGGAAGAACTGCTGTACGTCGGCACCGAAGGCGGCGACCGCCTGAGCCTGGTCGACACCCTGGAAGACCGCGCCGCCGACAACCCCGTCGAGGTGGCCGAAGACCGCGAACTACGCCGACTCCTCGCGCGCGCGGTCAACACCCTCCCCGAACGCGAGAAGACCGTGGTCACCCTCTACTACTACGAGGGCCTCACCCTCGCCGAGATCGGCCATGTCCTCGGCGTCACCGAAAGCCGAGTCAGCCAGATCCACACCAAGTCGGTGCTCCAGCTGCGCGCCAAACTGGCGGATGTAGGACGCTGCTGACCCCTCCCAGGGCCGCTGTCCGTACAGTGGTGGGGTGCCCAGGATTCGAGCGGCCTCAGTGGCCGAGCACCGGACGATGCAGCGCAGCGCCCTGCTGGACGCCGCGCGTTCCCTGCTGTCCGAGGGCGGTACGGAGGCGCTGACGTTCCCCGCCCTCGCCGAGCGCACCGGCCTCGCACGCTCCTCCGTCTACGAGTACTTCCGCTCCCGGGCGGCCGTCGTGGAGGAACTGTGCGCCGTTGACTTCCCGGTCTGGGCCGCCGAAGTCGAGGCGGCCATGGAAGCCGCCGACACGGCCGAGAACAAGATCGAGGCATACGTACGGCAGCAGCTCGCCCTGGTCGGTGACCGTCGACACCGCGCGGTCGTCGCCATCTCGGCAGGCGAACTCGACGCGGGCGCACGCGAGAAGATCCGCGCCGCACACGGTGGACTGATCGCCATGGTCGTCGAGGCGCTCAGCACCCTGGGCCACGAAGAGCCCCGGCTGACCGCGATGCTGCTCCAGGGCATCGTCGACGCCGCGGTACGCCGCATCGAACTCGGCGCGGCCGAGGACCCGGACGCGATCACCCAGGCCGCGGTGTCGATGGCCCTGCGCGGGGTTAGGGGCGTCACGGCCTAGGCCTGGGGGGCCACCCCCCTCCCCCTCCCCCTCCCTCCCCTCGCCCCCCGCGATGTGCCTCAGCCCAACGCACCCCCGCCGTGGGCGGGGCATCACACGCTCAGCGGCGCATCACCCCCTGCCCAGCCGGGTCAACACCGCGCCCAGCTGGGCTGGCCCCCTCCCCAGCCGTGCCAGCACCCGGCTCAGCCGCGCCACACCTGCCCGGTAGCGCTAGCCCCCCACCCAGCCGGGCTAGCCCCCGCCCAGCCGAGCCAGCCGCCCTGCTGTGCCCCCACCCCGATCACCCGCACCACTCCCGCCGCCGCCACCCCACCGCCATCACCGAAAGCACCGCCACCCCCACGACCCAAGCCGCCACCGGACCCACCCCGGTCGCTCCCGCACCTGCCCGCCCTGCCCCAGCCGCCACAGGGCTCATCCCACCAGCCCCCGCACCCGCCGCCCCCACCCCAGCCCCACTACCAACCCCCGCACTCAACGCGACCCCCCACACGCCCGACGTCTCCGGCGCGCCGACGCCGGTGACCGGCAGCAGGCGTGATGGGCCGTGCCGTCGCATCTCCGCCGGGATCAGTGACAGCGGGTCCAGGTAAACGTCGCCTCGAAGCAGGCCCCAGTGCAGACAGCCCGATGGGCAGTGGAAGGGGCCGGGTTGGAGGGTGCCGACAGGTTGTCCGGCGGTCACCTGGGTCCCGGTGGGGAGCGTTGCGCGGACGGGTTCGTATGTGGTGCGGAGCGGGGGCGTTCCGGTGCCGGAGAGTTCGACCGTCACCACGCCCTGGCCCGCCACGGTGCCCGTGAAGGTGACTCGGCCTGGTGCCGCGGCTCGTACCGGGGTGCCCGCGGTGGCCGCTAGGTCGACTCCGCGGTGGCCGGGGGCCCAGGGGAGTGGTGGCGGTTCGAAGCCGCGTACCACCGTGGGCGGCTCGCGGCCGCCGGGGCCGGTGACGGGCCACGCACGCTGGTCGTCCGGTGTGGGCGCGCTGGCCGCCCGGCCAGCGGGGAGTACCGCGAGGAGGACAGCCGCCACGGTGGTGACCGCTATGCGGGTCCACCCCAAGCCCCGTGCGCCGGGCCTGCCGCCCTCCCGTTCCTCCTTGCCCGTCTTCGGGTTCCTCGTCTTCGTCTTGTGCTCTGTCTTCGGCTGGTCTGTTGTGCGCATGGCTCCACCGTCCCGTACCGGCGCAGGGCGGGACGATCATGGACGTCAGCTGTGGAGAAGTCGGGGAGTGTGGATAACCGGGCCACTCGTGCGGGTGAAATCGGTGCGTGCCCTCCCCAAAAGCCGGAATCCGCCGGAAACCGCCGTGTCGCCCCGCGCCTCGCCGGTCCCGTACACTTTCCCTGGCGACCCGGGCCACCGGGTCGACTTCGCACGCCCCGCCACCGTCGCATCAGCTCACGTCATGAACGTCATGGGCAGCACGGCGGCCGCGTCCCTCGGTCCTCGGAAGACTCGCGTCAGCGCGAAGCTCCCGCGGCATGGCGCGTCGGGGCGTCAGGCGTGGCAGCCGCCCGGCGGCCACGGAACCGAGTACCCAAGGAGCACGGCAATGGCCGTCGTCACGATGCGGGAGCTGCTGGAGAGCGGCGTCCACTTCGGGCACCAGACCCGCCGCTGGAACCCGAAGATGAAGCGCTTCATCTTCACCGAGCGCAACGGCATCTACATCATCGACCTGCTCCAGTCGCTGTCGTACATCGACCGCGCCTACGAGTTCGTCAAGGAGACCGTCGCGCACGGCGGCTCCATCCTCTTCGTCGGTACGAAGAAGCAGGCCCAGGAGGCCATCGCCGAGCAGGCGACCCGGGTTGGCATGCCTTACGTCAACCAGCGCTGGCTGGGCGGCATGCTCACCAACTTCTCGACCGTCTACAAGCGCCTGCAGCGCCTGAAGGAGCTCGAGGAGATCGACTTCACGGATGTGGCCGCTTCCGGCCTCACCAAGAAGGAGCTCCTGGTCCTCGAGCGCGAGAAGAACAAGCTCGAGAAGACCCTCGGCGGTATCCGCGACATGGCGAAGGTCCCCAGCGCCGTGTGGATCGTGGACACCAAGAAGGAGCACATCGCCGTCGGTGAGGCGCGCAAGCTGCGCATCCCGGTTGTCGCGATCCTCGACACCAACTGCGACCCGGACGAGGTCGACTACAAGATCCCGGGCAACGACGACGCGATCCGCTCCGTCACCCTGCTCACCCGCGTGATCGCCGACGCCGTCGCCGAGGGCCTGATCGCCCGCTCCGGTGCCGCCACCGGTGACAAGGCCGCCCCGGCCGAGCCGCTGGCCGAGTGGGAGCGCGAGCTGCTCGAGGGCGACAAGGCTGCCCCGGCCGCCGAGGAGAAGGCTCCGGCCGCTGAGGAGAAGGCTCCGGCCGCCGAGGCTGCCGATGCCGAGGCCGAGAAGCCGGCCGCCGAGGCTGTCGAGGCCGAGAAGCCGGCCGCCGAGGGCGACCAGGCCTGAGCCGTACCTACCGGCTCACCACGGCTGGACACGGCGGGGGACGGACTTTTCCACAAGGACCGGCCCCCGCCGTTCACCGGTGAATCGGCTGATCGGCGGAACCGTTCAGGAACCGATCACCGGTGGTAGACCCCGACTTTCCGAGAAGAGATTCCAGGGACCATGGCGAACTTCACCGCCGCCGACGTCAAGACGCTCCGTGAGCTCACCGGCGCCGGCATGATGGACTGCAAGAAGGCGCTGGACGAGGCCGAGGGCAACGTCGAGAAGGCTGTCGAGATCCTCCGGGTCAAGGGCCAGAAGGGCGTCGCCAAGCGCGAGGGCCGCAGCGCCGAGAACGGTGCTGTCGTCTCGATCATCGCCGACGACAACAAGTCCGGTGTGCTGCTTGAGCTGAAGTGCGAGACGGACTTCGTCGCGAAGGGTGACAAGTTCGTCGCCGTCGCCGACACGATCGCCAAGCACACCGCGGCCACCCGCCCGGCCGACCTCGAGGCGCTGCTCGCCTCCGAGATCGAGCCCGGCAAGACCGTGCAGGCCTTCGTGGACGAGGCCAACGCCACCCTCGGCGAGAAGATCGTCCTCGACCGCTTCGCGCAGTTTGCCGACGGCTTCGTCGCCGCGTACATGCACCGCACCAGCCCGGACCTGCCGCCGCAGGTCGGCGTTCTGGTCGAGCTGGACAAGGAGAACGCCGAGGTCGCCAAGGACGTCGCGCAGCACATCGCCGCGTTCTCGCCGAAGTTCCTCACCCGCGAGGACGTTCCGGCCGAGACCGTGGAGAACGAGCGCCGCGTCGCCGAGGCCACCGCGCGCGAGGAGGGCAAGCCCGAGGCTGCGCTCTCCAAGATCGTTGAGGGCCGGGTGACCGGCTACTACAAGGAGAACGTGCTGCTGGACCAGCCCTTCGCCAAGGACAACAAGAAGTCCGTCAAGAAGGTGCTGGACGAGGCGGGCGTCACGCTGAAGCGCTTCGCGCGCATCCGCGTCGGCGTCTGAGTCGCGCAAGCGTAAGACCCGCGACCCTGCCAGGGTCGATCGCGGTCGGCCGCTGGCCGGCCGGCCGCAGTTGTGACGAGGAGGCCATTGCCGTCATGGGAACTCAACGGGACCCGCGGCAATGGCCTCCTTCGTATGTGCACGAGGAGAACTCCATGGATCAAGGCGACCGCACCGGCGATTCGACGGCCGACAAGAGTGACAACAGCGGTGGTAAGCCGCGCCGGTTCCTGCTGAAGCTTTCCGGTGAGGCGTTCGGCGGCGGCAGCCTCGGCGTGGACCCCGATGTCGTGCACAAGATCGCGCGGGAGATCGCGGCGGTGGTCCGCGACGGTACGCAGATCGCCGTGGTGATCGGCGGCGGCAACTTCTTCCGCGGCGCCGAACTGCAGCAGCGCGGCATGGACCGGGCGCGCTCGGACTACATGGGCATGCTCGGCATCGTCATGAACTGCCTTGCCCTGCAGGACTTCCTGGAGAAGGAGGGCATCGACACCCGGGTGCAGACCGCCATCACCATGGGCCAGGTCGCCGAGCCGTACATTCCGCTGCGGGCCGTCCGGCACCTGGAGAAGGGCCGTGTGGTCATCTTCGGCGCCGGCATGGGTATGCCGTACTTCTCCACGGACACCACCGCCGCGCAGCGCGCTCTGGAGATCCACGCCGAGGAGATCCTGATGGGCAAGAACGGTGTCGACGGCGTCTACGACTCCGACCCGAAGGTCAACCCGGACGCGGTCAAGTTCGACGCCCTGGAGTACGACGAGGTCCTGGCCCGTGACCTCAAGGTGGCCGATGCCACCGCGATCACGCTGTGCCGGGACAACAAGCTGCCCATCCTGGTCTTCGAACTCCTCACTGAGGGGAACATCGCCCGCGCCGTGAAGGGTGAGAAGATCGGCACGTTGGTGAGCGAGCACGGCACCCGGGACTGAGCACGACCCCGCGACCAGGGGTACGGCAACCGCGTGCCGGACGGAACAGTCCGGTACGGGGATGGACAACACGCTGCCGGTTCGACACCGTGCAGGGAAGACGCGCGCACGCAGGGGCGAGACTCTGCTCATGATGAAGACCAGGAGCACATGGTGATCGAAGAGATCCTCCTCGAAGCCGAGGAGAAGATGGAAAAGGCCGTCGTGGTCGCCAAGGAGGACTTCGCCGCGATCCGCACCGGGCGTGCGCACCCGGCGATGTTCAACAAGATCGTGGCGGACTACTACGGCGCCTTGACGCCGATCAACCAGCTGGCGTCCTTCTCGGTGCCCGAGCCGCGGATGGCCGTGGTGACTCCGTTCGACAAGAGCGCGCTGCGCAACATCGAGCAGGCGATCCGCGACTCCGACCTGGGCGTCAACCCGTCGAACGACGGCCACATCATTCGGGTGGTGTTCCCGGAGCTGACCGAGGAGCGCCGCCGCGACTACATCAAGGTCGCCAGGACCAAGGGTGAGGACGCGAAGGTCTCGATCCGCAGCGTCCGGCGCAAGGCCAAGGACGCCCTCGACAAGCTCGTCAAGGACAAGGAGACCGGCGAGGACGAGGTGCGGCGTGCGGAGAAGGAGCTCGACGACACCACCGCCAAGTACGTGGCGCAGGTCGACGAGTTGCTCAAGCACAAGGAAGCAGAGCTGCTAGAGGTCTGATGAACGACTCTTCACGGGGGGCCTCGCCGGGCGCCGGCTACTGGAGGGCCCCCGAGCCGCATGTCTCGGCGGGTCCTGTCTACGACGGCGGGGAGGCGGCGCAGACTCGACCCATGCCACCAGTACCGGACGCCGCCGGCGGCGGCCCGCAGTTCCGGGACGAGTCCCCCGTGCCGCCGGAGCACCACTCGTCCGCGACGCCGCCCCCCGGCGCCGCGGACGGCTCTTCCGGACCGGGTGCGTCCGCCGCGCCGGGCGGGCGCCGGGCCGCCCGCGCGAAGAAGAAGGCGGGCCGCAATCTGCCCGCCGCGATAGGGGTCGGTGTCGGACTCGGCGCCGCCGTCATCGCCTCCCTCTTCGTCGTGAAGGCCGTCTTCGTCGGTGTGGTCGCGCTCGCGGTGGTCGTGGGCCTGTGGGAGCTGACGAACCGTCTCTCCGAACGCAAGGGCATCCGGGTGCCGCTGGTGCCGCTCGCGGTCGGCGGGACGGCGATGGTCATCGCCGGATACCTGCGGGACGCCGAAGGCGCCTGGGTGGCGATGGCGCTCACCGCACTCGCGGTGCTGGTGTGGCGGATGACCCAGCCGCCGGAGAACTATCTGCGGGATGTCACCGCGGGCTTGTTCGCCGCGTTCTACGTGCCGTTCCTGGCCACGTTCGTGGTGATGATGCTCGCCGCGGACGACGGACCGTGGCGGGTCTTCGTCTTCCTTCTGCTCACCGTGGTCAGCGACACCGGCGCCTACGCGGTCGGCTGGCGGTTCGGCAGGCACAAGCTGGCGCCCCGGATCAGTCCGGGCAAGACCCGTGAGGGCCTGATCGGCGCGGTCACCTTCGCGATGGCCGCGGGCGCGCTGTCGATGCAGTACCTCATCGACCGCGGCGTCTGGTGGCAGGGCCTGCTGCTGGGCCTCGCGGTCGCCGCCAGCGCCACTCTCGGCGACCTCGGCGAATCCATGATCAAGCGGGACCTGGGCATCAAGGACATGGGAACGCTGCTGCCGGGCCACGGCGGCATCATGGACCGGCTCGACTCGCTACTGCCCACCGCACCGGTGGTGTGGCTGCTGCTGGTGATCTTCGTCGGGGCCGCCTAGCTGGTGCCCGTTCGCCTCCGGTCGCCTGTCCCCCTGTCGACGTTCCTCGTCGAGCGGTCGCTTCGCTCCCTCCTCCTCGTCGCTCTCGACAGGGGCGCGGCCTTTGGCTCACGGGCTACGAGGGGCCTGGAGACGGTCGCCGGAGAGGAACGGTCGGCGGGTCTGCGACACTGGATGAACCATGCCTGCACCTGGAGAACTCACCTTCGCCGTGCCGCGCGGGGCCAAGAAGCCCCCGCGGCACCTCGCTGACCTCGACCCCGCCGAGCGCCGGGAGGCGGTCGCGGGGCTCGGCGAGAAACCGTTTCGCGCCAAGCAGCTCTCGCAGCACTACTTCGCGCGGTACGCGGACGATCCGGCGCAGTGGACCGACATCCCGGCGGCGGCGCGCGAGAAGCTCGCCGCCGATCTGCTGCCCGATCTGATGTCGGTGGTCCGGCACATCTCGTGTGACGACGACACCACCCGAAAGACCCTGTGGCGGCTGTTCGACGGCACGCTGGTGGAGTCCGTGCTGATGCGCTACCCGGACCGGGTCACGATGTGCATCAGCTCGCAGGCCGGGTGCGGTATGAACTGCCCGTTCTGCGCCACCGGGCAGGCGGGGCTGACCCGCAACCTGTCGACCGCCGAGATCGTGCACCAGATCGTCGCCGGGATGCGCTCGTTGCGCGACGGTGAGATCCCGGGCGGTCCGGCGCGGCTGTCCAACATCGTCTTCATGGGCATGGGCGAGCCGCTGGCCAACTACAACCGGGTCATCGGCGCCATCCGCCGTCTCACCGACCCGGAGCCGGACGGTCTGGGGCTGTCGCAGCGCGGCATCACCGTCTCGACCGTCGGACTCGTCCCGGCCATGCTGCGGTTCGCCGACGAGGGCCTCAAGTGCCGCCTCGCGGTCTCCCTGCACGCCCCCGACGACGAACTGCGCGACACCCTGGTGCCGGTCAACACCCGGTGGAAGGTCCGCGAGGTACTGGATGCCGCCTGGACCTACGCGGAGGCCTCCGGCCGCCGGATCTCCATCGAGTACGCGCTGATCAAGGACATCAACGACCAGGCGTGGCGGGCCGATCTGCTGGGCCGCCTGCTCAAGGGGCACCGGGTGCACGTCAACCTGATCCCGCTCAACCCCACGCCCGGCTCCAAGTGGACCGCCTCGCGGCCCGAGGACGAGCGGGCGTTCGTCCGCGCTCTGGAGGCGCACGGCGTGCCGGTGACCGTACGGGACACCCGGGGCCAGGAGATCGACGGAGCCTGCGGACAGCTGGCCGCTGCCGAGCGCTGACGGAGCGCTGGTACTGTAGCTTCGCACAAATGTGCAGTTGAATTCTTTCCGACAGGGGAGCGCGTCCAGCGCTGAGAGTGCGGCCGGTGGCCGCAGACCCTCGAACCTGATCCGGGTCATGCCGGCGAAGGGAGCTCGGCCATGCAGTCGGCCAACGCAAACAGCCTGCCCGCCACCAAGTGGCGCACCGTCGACATCGTCGTCGCCGCGGTCCTCGGCGCCGCCTTCGGCGTCGTCTTCTGGGCCTGGAACTCGCTGTGGGACGGGGTCGCCAGCGCCATTCCGCTGCCCGCCCGCGGGCTGATCTACGGTGTGTGGCTGGTGCCCGCCGTGCTCGGCCCGCTGGTCATCCGCAAGCCGGGCGCGGGCATCTTCTGCGAACTGGTCGCCGCCACCGTCGCCACCTTCTTCGGCTCCCCGTGGGGCCTGGTCACCCTGCTGTACGGGGTGCTGCAGGGCATGGCCGGTGAGTTCGGCTTCGCGTTCACCGGCTACCGGGTGTGGCGCTGGCCGACCGCGTTCGCCGGTGGCGCGCTGGCCGGGATCGCCGCCTCGCTGCTGGACAACGCCCTGTACTACGGGGCCGACTCCCTGGTCTGGCAGATCGGCTACGCCGCCCTCGTCACCCTCAGCTCCGCGGTCATCGCGGGCCTGGGCAGCCTCGCGCTGACCAAGTCCCTCGCTCAGACGGGTGCGCTGGACCCGTTCCCGTCCGGTCGCGAACGCGCCGCGGTCTGAGCGACCCCGGCATTCCATGAGCACGGTACGGCTGCGCGGATTCGGCCACCGGCACGCCGGGCGCCGCCGATGGGCGGTGCGCGGTGTCGACCTGGAGATCCAGCACGGCGAACGCGTGGCGCTGCTCGGCCCGTCGGGCGCGGGCAAGTCGACCCTGCTCGCCGCGCTCGCCGGACTTCTGCCGCCCGACTCCGGTGAGCGCGAGGGCAGCATCCTGATCGACGGGCTGGATCCGCGCGAGGCCCGCCCCCGTACCGGGATCGTCTTCCAGGACCCGCAGTCCCAACTGGTCATGGAACGCGCGGGCGATGATGTCGCCTTCGGCCTGGAGAACCGCGGCACCCCGCCGCACGAGATCCCCGGGCTGGTCGACGCCGCACTGCGCCGCGTCGGCTTCCCCTACGGGCCGACGCGGGCCACCAACGCGCTGTCCGGCGGCGAACAGCAGCGGCTCGCCCTCGCCGGAGCGCTGGTCACCCGCCCCGGACTGCTGCTGCTCGACGAGCCCACCGCCAACCTCGACCCGGCCGGAGCCGCCCTGGTGCGGGAGGTGCTCGCCGGAATCGAGGACACCACGCAGATCATCGTCGAGCACCGCATCGCCGAACTCGTCGGACAGCTCGACCGCGTCATCGTCCTCGAACCCGGCGGCGGCATCCGCGCCGACGGCCCGCCCGAGCGGGTCTTCGCCACCCACGGCGACCAGCTGGCCGCCGACGGAGTCTGGGTGCCCGGCCACCCGGTGACCCCGCACCCGGCACGCGTGGCGCCCGGCGAAACCCTGCTGCGCACCGAATCCCTCGCCTACCGTCCGGTCTTCGACGGTCTCGACGGGGTGACGGTACGGGCCGCCGAGGCGCTCGCCGTCCTCGGGCCCAACGGCGCGGGCAAGTCCACCCTCGCCCTGCTGCTCGGCGGACTACTCGCGCCGAGCGGCGGCCGCGTCACCGCCGCACCCGAGCTGGCCGGAGCCGACGCCGCCGCGCCGCCGCACAAGTGGCGGGCATCCGCCCTGGCACGGCGGATCGGATCCGTCTTCCAGAACCCCGAGCACCAGTTCGTCACCGCGAAGGTACGCGCCGAGCTCACGCTCGGCGCCGCACAGCCGGTACGGATCGACGAACTCCTGGTACGGCTGCGGCTCGACGCCCTCGCCGAGGCCAACCCGCACACCCTGTCCGGCGGTGAGCAGCGCCGTCTGTCCGTGGCCACCGCGCTGGCCGCGGCACCCCGGCTGCTGATCCTGGACGAGCCGACGTTCGGCCAAGACCGGCGCACCTGGACCGAACTCGTCGCACTCCTGGCCGAGTTGCGCGACGAGGGGCATGGCATCGTCGCCGTCACCCACGACGCCGACTTCCTCACCGCCCTGGACGCGCGTGAACTGCGCCTTGCGCCAGCGCAGTTGGCGGCGGTATGAACCGGGCCGCCCCCATCGCCGACCCGGCGGCCCCGCTGGCCCGCCGCAACCCCGTCGCGAAGCTCGCCGCCGCGGCCGTGCTCGCCCTCGCCCTCGTCATCAGCCTGGACCCGGTGGCACCGGCGCTCGCCCTCGTCGTGGAACTGGCCGCCGTCCCGGCCTTCGGCATCCGCTACCGGGTGCTGGCGCGGCGCGCCTGGCCGCTGCTGGTCAGCGTCCTCGGTGCGGTCCTCACCCTCTTCCTGTTCGCCGCCGACCGCCACCACATCCTCACCGACGCCCTCGCGCTGGCCTTGCGGATCGTGGCGGTGGCACTGCCAGGTGTGCTGGTCTTCGCGACCACCGACCCCACCGATCTGGCCGACGCGCTCGTCCAGAACGCCCGCGTCTCCGCGCGCTTCGCCATCGGAACGCTTGCCGCCTGGCGGCTGGTGCCGCTGCTCGGCCAGGAGTGGCAGCTCATCAACGCCGCACGGCGCGCCCGGGGTGTGGACCCCGGGCGCAACCCGGTCGCGCGGCTGCGGCTGTTCGCCTCCGCCACCTTCACCCTGCTGGTCGGCGCGATCCGCCGCGGCACCCGACTGGCCACCGCCATGGACGCCCGCGGCTTCGACTCCGGCATCCCCCGCACCACCGCCCGCCACCAGCACTTCACCCGCACCGACGCCGCGTTCATCGCGGCGACGTGCCTGGTCGCCGCGATGGCGGTGACGGCCAGCGTGCTGACCGGGGCCTTCCGGCCGGTGTTCAGCTGAGTCCCTGATCGGCGGATCCTTTGGGGCGCGGTCGGTTCGGACACCGCCGGGCCGCTCCGCGGGGGTTGCTCGCCGTCGCGGCGGATCTTATCGGGGGCAAGCCCCCAAACCCCCAGGCGGTGGCTGTTCTTGGGGCAGGCCCCGAACCTCCGGGCGGTGGGTGGTCTTGGGGGCGCCAGGCCCGGCGGTGGGTGCTCTTGGCGGGCGGGCCCCAGGTCCCCGGGCGACGGGTGTTCGTGGGGGTGAGCCCCCCGGGGGTCTTCTTGCGGGGCAAGTCGCCACCCCCAAGGCCTTCTTGGGCCGTGCGCCCAGGCAGTGCGCCCTGCCCCGGACGGGTGGGGGTGTTGGGGCTGGCTCCCACTGCTATTCCGCCGCGACGGCGAGCAACCCGGAGGGACCGGATCCGCGGTGCCCAACTCGCCGCAACCCAAAGGAGATCCACGCGGCCACGCGCTCGCACGTGGCTGCTCAGTGGAGTAGGGGGAGGGCCGCCAGCTGGGCCACCGCCCAGGTGACGGGGGTGAGGACGGTGAGTACGGCCGTCAGGCGCAGCAGGGACGCGAGGCGCAGTACGCGGGTCGGGGCGGCCAGGTCTTCGAGGGCCTCCGCGGTGTCGTGGCGGGAGTGGGCGGATTCGGCGGCGGCGGTGCACGCCGTCGCCGTGGTGCACGCGAGGATCAGGGCCGCGCCGAGCCCGGTGAGCGGGCCGAGCGGCCGCGCCGCGGGCCCGTGCAGCACCGTCGCGGCGAGGGCCGCCGAGGCCACCGCACACAGCACTCCCAGCGGACGGCCCACCCGCGGCGCCTGCGTCTGCAGCGAGCGCCCCGCCAACAGCCGCACCGCCCCGGGCCGGTAGACCGCCAGCAGCCGTCCGCCGAAGTGCACAAGGCCCGGCCCGGCCAGCACCAGACCCGCGGCGGTGAGGGTCCAGCCGACCAGCACCGCGGGCGCGATGGTGGCAAGGCCGCCGGGCAGCGGCAGCGCCGTACCGGCGGCGGGGCGGGTCCAGCGGCTCGCGTAGACCTCGACGGCCAGGCCGGCCGCGACGAGCGCGACGCCCCACGGCAGCCCGGAGACGGTGGCCGCCCGCCGCCCGGGCCGCAGCGCGAGCAGCGAGGCACCGGCGCCCGCCAGCGGCAGCGCCACCAGCAGCGTGGCGATACCCGCGACCGGCAGCGGCACTGACCCCGCCAGCCCCTCGCGGAACCACAGGAACGCCCCCAGCGCGATGCCGCTGCCCAGCAGACAGGTCACCGCGGTGGACACCGCGGCCAGCACCGGCAGCCACGCCTGGCCGAGGCCCGCCGCGACCAGCCCCGGATGCGACTGACCGCCGGTCTCGGTACGGGACACCGCGACCGACAGATGGACGGCGGCCGCCAGCGGCACCACGCACCAGGCCAGCCGCACCAGCCCGGCGGAGGTGTCCTGCGGGTGGCCGAGGGCGTGGCCGACCGCGGCCAGCAGCAGGAAACCGGTGCCCGCGGACGCCGTCACGACCAGGAGGCGCCGCAGCAGCGACAGCGGCCGCGCGCCGCGCATCAGGCGGAGGCTGAGCATGGCGCCACACCCTCCGGCCAGGGCCCGCCCGGAAGGGCCGCCGCCCGCTGGCCGTCCACCAGCGCGACGGTGCGGTCGGCGAACGCGGCCACCTCGGGGTCATGGGTGGCCAGCAGGACGGTGATGCGGTGGGTGCGGGCCGCCGCGGTCAGCGTCCGCAGCACCTGGGCCCGGTCGGCGCGGTGCAGCGGCGCGGTCGGCTCGTCGGCGAAGATCACTTCCGGGAGGGTGACCAGTGCCCGGGCGATCGCGATCCGCTGGCGCTGCGCCTGCAGTAGCTCGCCGGGGCGTTTGCGGGCGCAGTCGCCCACATCGAGGCGGTCCAGCCATTCCTGGGCGGAGTCCCGTGCACTGCGGTGCGTGGCGCCGGACAGCAGCAGCGGCAGCGCCGCGTTCTCCCCGGCGGTCAGCTCGGGGACGAGCTGCGGGGTGCTGCCGACCCAGCCGAAGCGGTCGCGGCGCAGCCGGTCGCGGGCGGCGGCGGGCAGGGTGTGCACGGCCGCGCTGTTGAACCACACCTCGCCCTGCTCCGGCAGCATCTGCCCGGACAGGCATCGGAGCAAGGTGGTCTTGCCCGCGCCGCGCGGGCCGACGATGCCCAGGATCTCCCCGTCGCGTACTCCGATGGAGACGCCGAGCAGGGCGGGCGAACCCTCGTAGGAGTGGCGCAGGGCGCGCCCCCACAGCACGTCGTTGTCCGGCGGGGCCACCATGCCGCGCACCTCCGCTGCTCGATCGTCCGGTCCCGGAAAGCACAATCCCCTTCGCACCGTTGAACGAGTGCGAAGGGGATCGGTCACGACCGGCGGACCCGGTGGATCACCGGACGGCCCAGATCAGGCCAACCGCGCGGACGGGGTCTACAGCTTGGTCCAGGCCTCGGCGAGCACCGAGCGCAGGATCTGCTCGATCTCGTCGAACGTCCCCTGGTCGGAGATGAGCGGCGGGGACAGCTGCACGACCGGGTCGCCACGGTCGTCGGCGCGGCAGTACAGGCCGTTCTCGAACAGCTTCTTGGAGACGAAGCCGTACAGCAGGCGCTCGCACTCCTCGTCGGTGAAGCTCTCCTTGGTGGCCTTGTCCTTGACCAGTTCGATGCCGTAGAAGAAGCCGTTGCCGCGTACGTCGCCGACGATCGGCAGGTCGTGCAGCTTCTGCAGGGTCTTCAGGAAGGCCGTCTCGTTGTCCAGCACGTGCTGGTTGAGGCCCTCGCGCTCGAAGATGTCGAGGTTGGCCAGTGCCACCGCCGAGGAGACCGGGTGGCCGCCGAAGGTGTAGCCGTGCAGGAAGGTGTTGTCCTGCTTGTAGAACGGCTCGGCGATGCGGTCGGAGACGATCGCCGCGCCGATCGGCGAGTAGCCGGACGTCATGCCCTTGGCGCAGGTGATGATGTCGGGCACGTAGTCGAACTTGTCGCACGCGAACATCGTGCCGAGGCGGCCGAAGGCGCAGATGACCTCGTCGGAGACGAGCAGCACGTCGTACTGGTCGCAGATCTCGCGGACCCGCTGGAAGTACCCGGGCGGCGGCGGGAAGCAGCCGCCGGCGTTCTGCACCGGCTCCAGGAAGACCGCGGCGACGGTCTCCGGGCCCTCGAACAGGATCTCCTGCTCGATCTGGTCGGCGGCCCAGCGGCCGAAGGCCTCCGGGTCGTCGCCGTGGATCGGGGCGCGGTAGATGTTGGTGTTGGGAACCTTGTGCGCGCCGGGCACCAGCGGCTCGAAAGGCGCCTTGAGCGCGGGCAGGCCGGTGATGGACAGCGCGCCCTGCGGGGTGCCGTGGTAGGCGACCGCGCGGGATATCACCTTGTACTTGGTGTAGTTGCCGGTGAGCTTGTGGTACTGCTTCGCGAGCTTCCACGCGGTCTCGACGGCCTCACCGCCGCCGGTGGTGAAGAAGACCTTGTTCAGGTCGCCGGGGGCGTAGCCCGCCAGGCGCTCGGCCAGCTCGATCGCCTTCGGATGGGCGTACGACCAGATCGGGAAGAACGCCAGCTCCGACGCCTGCTTCGCGGCGACCTCGGCCAGCTCCCGACGGCCGTGACCGGCCTGGACGACGAACAGACCGGCGAGACCGTCGAGGTACTTCTTGCCGTTGCTGTCGTAGATGTACGTGCCCTCGCCGCGCACGATGGTCGGTACGGGGGTGTTCTCGTACGACGACATGCGCGTGAAGTGCATCCACAGGTGGTCGTACGCAGACTTTGACAGGTCCGAGCTCATGGCTATCTGGTTCCCCAGGTGTAGGTCTGCTTCCGGAGCTTGAGGTAGACGAAGCTCTCGGTGGACCGCACGCCGGGCAGCGCGCGGATCCGCTTGTTGATCATCTCCAGGAGGTGGTCATCGTCCTCGCAGACGATCTCGATCAGCAGATCGAACGAGCCCGCCGTCATGACGACGTACTCGACCTCTCCCATCTCGGCCAGGGCGTCGGCGACCGGTTCCAGGTCGCCTTCGACGTTGATGCCGACCATCGCCTGCCGCCGAAAACCCACGGTGAGCGGGTCGGTGACGGCGACGATCTGCATCACGCCCTGGTCGAGGAGCTTTTGGACCCGCTGGCGGACAGCTGCCTCGGACAGGCCGACCGCCTTGCCGATCGCGGCGTAGGGGCGGCGTCCGTCCTCCTGCAACTGCTCGATGATCGCCTTGGAGACGGAGTCGATCACCGGGGCGCCGTTGCGGTCCTTGGGGTCGGGTGTACGAGTGGCCACGCAGCCACTGTGCACGAGGACTCGTCAGTCACGCAACCCCTCGGCGATGAAATCCGTAGAGATCAGGATGGGAAATTACTGATTCCATTGTTCGAAGGGTGTGGGTATGTCGAATCCGCCTGTTCAGCGGCTAGGGTGAGGGGTGTCTCACTCATCGGACACAGCACACCGCACACAGGACAGGAGAAGGCAGTGAGCGAGCTCCGTACTCTGCGCAACTACATCGACGGGGAGTTCCGCGACGCCGCCGACGGTCGCACCACGGACATCGTCAACCCGGCCACCGGGCAGGTGTACGCCACCGCGCCGCTGTCCGCCGCGGCCGACGTGGACGCGGCGATGGCCGCCGCCGCGGCAGCCTTCCCGGCCTGGCGCGACACCACCCCCGCCGAACGGCAGAAGGCGCTGCTGAAGATCGCGGACGCCATCGAGGCGCGGGCCGAGGAACTGATCGCCGCGGAGAGCGAGAACACCGGCAAGCCGATTGGCCTGACGCGGACCGAGGAGATCCCGCCGATGGTCGACCAGATCCGCTTCTTCGCGGGCGCCGCCCGGATGCTGGAGGGCCGCTCGGCGGGCGAGTACATGGAGGGGCTGACCTCCATCATCCGCCGTGAGCCGGTGGGTGTGTGCGCGCAGGTCGCGCCGTGGAACTACCCGATGATGATGGCCGTCTGGAAGTTCGCCCCCGCCATCGCCGCGGGCAACACCGTGGTCCTCAAGCCGTCGGACACCACTCCCGCCTCCACCGTGCTGCTGGCGGAGATCCTGGGCGGCATCCTCCCGGCGGGTGTCTTCAACGTCATCTGCGGTGACCGCGACACCGGACGGCTGATGGTCGAGCACGACGTGCCCGCGATGGCCTCGATCACCGGCTCCGTACGCGCGGGCATCCAGGTCGCCGAGAGCGCGTCCAAGGACGTCAAGCGCGTCCACCTGGAACTCGGCGGCAAGGCCCCGGTCGTGGTGTTCGAGGACGTCGACATCCCCAAGGCCGTCGAGGACATCTCGGTGGCGGGCTTCTTCAACGCGGGCCAGGACTGTACGGCGGCCACCCGCGTCCTGGTGCACGAGTCGATCCACGACGAGTTCGTCGCCGCCCTCTCCAAGGCCGCCGCCGAGACCAGGACCGGCCAACCCGACGACGAGGACGTCCTGTTCGGCCCGCTCAACAACGCCAACCAGCTGCGGCAGGTCACCGGCTTCATCGAGCGGCTGCCCGCCCACGCCAAGGTCGAGACCGGCGGCCACCAGGTCGGCGAGCAGGGCTACTTCTTCGCGCCGACCGTCGTGTCGGGCCTCAAGCAGGACGACGAGATCATCCAGCAGGAGGTCTTCGGCCCGGTCATCACCGTCCAGTCGTTCACCGACGAGGACCAGGCGGTCGCCTACGCCAACGGCGTCGAGTACGCGCTCGCCTCCTCGGTGTGGACCAGGGACCACGGCCGCGCCATGCGGATGTCCAAGAAGCTCGACTTCGGCTGCGTGTGGATCAACACCCACATCCCGCTGGTCGCCGAGATGCCGCACGGCGGCTTCAAGAAGTCCGGCTACGGCAAGGACCTGTCCGCCTACGGCTTCGAGGACTACACGCGGATCAAGCACGTGATGACGTCATTGGACTGACGTCCAGGCGACGCGGACCCCGGGTCATGCCTCCCGTGACGCGGGGTCCGTGCATATCGTTGGACTGTGCGGCTGTCGCAGCTGACGCGGCGGCGGGGAGGAGCGGCACAGTGACGATCGTCGAACTAAGCGACAGGATCGAGATCGAGATGGCCGAGAGCGACGAGCTCAGCCTCGACGGCATGTTCGAGATGCTGGAGCGGATGCCCACCCCCGAGGGATTCAAGGTCGAGATCGTAGGGGGGGTCATCTACATGTCGCCGCAGCGGGATTTGCACTGGGAGCTCATCAAGGCCGTCTTCAAGCAGCTGACGCAGAGCTTTGGGTGGGACGCGCAGATCAAGTTGGACGTCCGCCTCGACCTACCGGGCTATCTCAACGGTTTCGCCCCCGATCTGTTCAAGCTTGCCGATGGCGTGAAGAAGGACGAGCGCGGCCACTGGCACCACGAGGACGTCGAGTTCGTGCTCGAAGTCATTTCCCGCGGTACCGGCGACAACGACTACGGCAAGAAGAAGCGGGCTTACGCTGAGGGCGGCATCCCCGTCTACGTGATCGTGGACCCCTACTCCGGCAAGGTGCACGCCTACGGCAGGCCGGAGGGGGACTGCTACCAGCACACCCTGACGGTGAAGTTCGGTGAGGAGATCGACCTGGGGCCGTTCGGTTTCGACCTCACCCTCGTCACCGAGGACTTCCCCCGCGACTGATCGCGTAGGCGTCGATTTCCGCTGTCAGCTTGGCCTTCGAGGCGTCGTCCATGAACGACGCCTCCACCGCGTTCTTCGCCAGCGCCGCGACGCCCTTCGCGTCCAGCCCCAACAGCCGTGCCGCCACGGCGTATTCGGTGTTGAGGTCGGTGCCGAACATCGGCGGGTCGTCGCTGTTGACGGTGACCAGCACACCGGCGTCGACCATCGCCCGGATCGGGTGCTCGTCCAGGGTGGCCACCGCTCGGGTGGCGATGTTGGAGGTGGGGCAGACCTCCAGCGGGATGCGGTGCTCGGCGAGGTGTTCCAGCAGGCGCGGGTCGCGCACCGCGCTGGTGCCGTGGCCGATGCGCTCGGCGCCGAGGTCCCGCAGCGCGCTCCAGATGGTCTCCGGGCCGGTGGTCTCGCCCGCGTGCGGGACGCTGTGCAGACCCGCGGCCCGGGCGCGGTCGAAGTACGGCTTGAACTGCGGCCTCGGCACGCCGATCTCGGGCCCGCCGAGACCGAACGAGACCAGCCCCTCCGGCCCGTGCGCCAGCGCCAGCTCCGTCGTCACCTCAGCCGACTCGAGTCCCGCCTCACCCGGGATGTCGAAGCACCAGCGCAGCACGGTGCCGAACTCCCGCTCCGCCGCCGTGCGGGCGTCCTCGATCGCCTCCATGAAGGCCTGCGCCGGAATGCCGCGGCGCACCGAGCTGTAGGGGGTGAGGGTCAGCTCCGCGTAGCGGATGTTCTGCCGCGCCATATCGCGGGCGATCTCGAACGTCAGCAGGCGTACGTCGGCCGCGTCACGGATCAGATCGACGACGGACAGGTAGACGTCGATGAAGTGCGCGAAATCCCGGAAGGTGAAGTACTCGGCGAGCGCGTCGAGGTCCGCGGGTACCTTCGAATCGGCGTGCCGTGCGGCGAGTTCCGCCACGATGCGGGGAGACGCGGAACCGACGTGGTGGACGTGGAGTTCCGCCTTGGGAAGTCCGGCGATGAAAGCGTCCAGCTCGGTGGTGCCGGCCGGTGCGGAACTGGTGGTCATACGGTCCCCTCCTGCGGTTGCGCGGACCGGCCCATCGTAGACGCGCGATCCCGTCGGCCCGCCGGTTGTAGGCCATAGCATTGCAGGACGTATCAAGAGGAAGGCCGCGATGTCCGACGAGCAACACGATCGGTCACGAAGCGAGCGCCGTGACCCGTGGGCGCCGCCGCAGGACGCCGTGCCCTCCTCGCCTCAGGACGCCCCGCGGGAGCAGCGGGACCAGGCCGCCCCGCGTGAGCCGGGCGCGCCCCCGTACCCGCCGCCCCCGGCCGCGCCGTACGGCCCCTACCTGCCGTACGAGGGCCCGTACGAGCCGTATCCGGGGCCGTATCCGACCGGCTACGGCGGCTATCCCTACGCGGCCTGGCTGCGCCCCGCGCCGCGCAACGCGCTCGGTACGGCGGCCCTGGTCCTCGGCATAGTCGGCACCGTCGCCGCCGTCACCCTCTTCGGCGTCATCGTGGGCCTGCCGCTCGGCGTGCTGGCGCTGGTCTTCGGCATCATCGGCCGCCGCCGGGCGCGCCGCGGCGAGGCGACCAACGGTGGCCAGGCACTGAGCGGAGCGATCCTCGGTGCCGCCGCGATCGCCGTCTCGATCGCGGTGATCGCGCTGGTCGCCACCTCGTACAGCAACTGGTTCGGCGGCCCGGACGTCGCACTGGTCTCCACCGGCGGGACGTACGACAAGCCGCTGGCCGCCGACGGCACCGCGAAGTTCGACGACGGGACGCAGGTCACCGTCACCACCCCGCAGCGCTTCACGCCGCCCGCGGGCGCCGACGGATACAGCGCGGGGGACACCGCGTACCGCTTCACCGTGACCGTGCGCAACACCGGCGACGGGGATCTGCACCTCGGCGACTACACCTACTTCGGTACGGCCGGTACCGACCAGACCGACCTGCAGCTGATCTCGACGTCCAGCGGCGAGCTGGCCCAGGACTTCCCCGACGTGCTGCGACCGGGCCAGGTGTCGAAGGTGGTCTTCGCCTTCGACGTCCCCCCTGACCTCACACCGCTGCAGTTCGACTTCGAGCCCACCACAAACCACGAGGACGCGTACTGGGAACTGCGTTTGCGCTAGGCGCTTGGCCGATGCGTCTTCCTCTGGGGCGCGGTCGGTTGGGCGTCCGCCGCCCCCCGAACAGGAGCCGAGACGTACGGCGGGTCCGGGCGCACGCCCGGACCCGCCTCTGTGCTGGTGGTTCGGTTGGTCAGCCGATGTTGAGCGCGGTGTCGTCGATGACGAACGAGGTCTGCGCTCCGGAGCCCTCGGCTCCGGTGAACTTCAGCGTCACCGTCTTCCCCGCGAGGGAGGAGACGTCGAAGGTCTTCTGCACATAGCCGTCGTTGGCGTTGAGGTTGGAGTAGGTGGCCACGGTGGTCGAGCCCGCCTGGACGGTGAGCTTGTCGGAGGCGGTTGACGAGGTCTTGTCGGTGTCGATGTGCAGCCAGAAGCTGAGGCTGGCGTGGCAGCCGGCCGGGATGGTCACCGACTGGGAGAGCGTGTCGGTGTGGCTGGAGCCGTAACCGTCGAGCCAGGCGTTCCAACTGCCGGAGTGCGGCGGCTCGGTCGGGTCATTGTTGATCACGTACGGGGTCGCCGACCAGGGCGCGGCGCTTCCGGTCTCGAACCCCGGGTTGCCGAGCAACTGCTTCGGCGAGCAGCCGCCGCCGGACGAGGTGATCGTCCAGGTGAACGACGTCGAGCCGGTGGCGCCGGTGGAGTCCTTGGCGGTCACCGTCACGCTGGAGCTGCCCGCGGCCGTGGGCGTGCCGCTGATCAGACCGGACGAGGAGTCGATCGACAGTCCGGCGGGCAGGCCGGTGGCGCTGTAGGCGAGCGTCTGGCCGCTGGCCGAGTCGGTCGCCTTGATCTGCAGGGACACCGCGGTGTTGACGGCGGTCGACTGGTTGCCCGGGTTGGCCACGGTGACCGTGTTGCCGCCGGTGGAGCCGTTGGTGAAGGCGGCGGTGCCGTTCGGGGTGCCCAGGCCGGTCGGGCCGTCGTAGCCGGGCCCCGCGGTGCACAGGTACGACGGCGAGCAGGTGCCGTTGTTGCCGGTGGTCACATCGTTGAGCGCCGAGGCGTGGGCGTACGGGTAGGACGCCGGGTCGGTGCTCGCCGCCGGGGTGCCCGCCAGGGCGTAGACCGAGGCGATGATCGGCGAGGAGGCGCTGGTTCCGCCGTAGACGTTCCAGCCGGAGCCGCCGTAGGTCTGGTAGACCGCGACACCGGTGGCCGGGTCGGCGACCGCGGAGACGTCGGAGATGGTGCGGTTGGAGCAGCCGGTGTCCTTCTGCCAGGACGGCTTGGGGTCGTACGCGGAGCAGCCGGATCCGGTGCCCTCGGTGCTGCTGGTGTTCCACACCGACTCGGACCAGCCGCGGGCGCTGGAGTCGCGGGTCAGCGCGGTGCCGCCCACGGAGGTCACGTACTGCGAGGCGGCCGGGTACTCCGCGCCGTACGCGCTGTCACCCGCGCTGACGGTGATGGCGACGCCCGGGTGGTTGAAGTACTGGCTGTCCGAGGCGGTGTCGGTGGAGTCCTCGGAGCCGCCGTAGCTGTTGGAGACGTACTTGGCGCCCTGGGAGACGGCCTGGTTCACCGCGGTCCCCAGGTCGGCCATGCTGGCGGTGTTGGCCTCGACGAGCAGGATGTGGCACTGCGGGCAGACCGCGCTGACCATGTCCACGTCGAGGGAGATCTCGCCCGCCCAACCGGAGTCGGCGGTGGGGTAGCTGGTCCCGCCGTTCTGGTCGATCTTGTGGAAGCAGCCGTTCGCCGTGGTGCAGGCGGGAAGCCCGTACTGGGAGCGGTAAGTGGCCAGGTCCGACTCGGCGTTGGGGTCGTCCTGCGCGTCGACGATGGCCACCGTCTGGCCCGAACCGGCCGTGGACGACGGCAGGTTGTAGGCGCTCTGCAGGTCGCTGGGGCCGAAGCCGGAGGGGGTGGCGTTCGGTGTCAGGTGCAGGTGCTGCATCAGGTCGGTACGGGCCTCGGCGAGGCAGGCCATCTGGCCCGGCCTGGTGCTCTGGTTGCACAAGTGCCTGGTGTGCACGGTGGTCTGCGACGCGGTGGTGCTGTTCGCCGCGTCGTGGGACGCGGAGGCGGACGACGGGGTGGCGGCGAGCAGACCGCCGGTCACCAGTGCCGCTGTGGACAGCAGCGCGGTGGCGGCGGTTCTCGCCATGCGTCTGCCGGAGTGTCTCTTCGAGCGCATGGACATGCCCTCCAGTGGGGGATGCGCAGGACAGGGTGGTCTGCGCATGACAAGCGATCAAGGCTGATCGGTGGAGAGTGCGGGTGCCGTGCGAAAGGTGCGAGCGGTGTGAATACCGCGGGAAAGCGGTGGATCCCCTACTGTCACCACGGACGGTGGTGGCTGCGATGAAAGTAGCGAAGACGTCATCGGGTGACAACCAGGAAATGCAAAATCCTTAGGGTTGGCTTCACGGCTGAGCCGTATACCGTGTCCTGCCATGGAGCCGGATGAGCAGTCGGTCGGCCAGCTCGTATCGCTAGGGCTGGCCCGGTATGAAGCGCGTGTCTACCTTGCCTTGATCAGGCGTGAGTCCTACACGGCGGCCGAGGTCGCCCGCGAGGCGGATGTGCCGCGCCAACGCATCTACGACGTACTCGACGGCCTGGTGCGCCGCAGGCTGGCCACGGCGCACCCCGGCAAGGTGGCGACCTTCTCCGCCATCGCCCCCGAACTCGCCCTCACCCGGCTGATGTCGGAGCAGCGGGAGGCGCTGGACCGGATGGAGCGGGTCTCGACCGGACTGGTCTCCGCCCTGCTTCCGGTCTGGTCCGAGGGCCGGTCGCAGTCCAATCCGCTCGACTACATCGAGGTGCTGCGCGACCCCAAGGCGATCTCCGAGCGGTTCGCCGACATCCAGGAGCAGGCCAGCCACGAACTGCTCAGCTTCTGCAAGCCGCCGTTCGTCGCACCCACCGAGAACACCGCCGGGATCAAGGCCACCCGCAGGCTGCGCCGCGCCGAGGGCACGGTCCGCGCGATCTACACCTACGACGTGCTGGACGACCCGGCGATGATGGACAACGTCGACCACTTCGGAAAGGCCGGAGAGGAGGCACGGTTCGCCGCGGACCTGCCGCTCAAGCTCATCGTCGCCGACGGCTCACTGGTGCTGTGCGACATGCCCGACCCGGTCGCCGGAACCGGTGCCACCACCGCCCTGTACATCGAGCATCCGGCGCTGGCGGGCTGTCTGCGGCTGGCCTTCCAGACGGTCTGGAACCAGGCGGCGACGCTGGAGGCCCTGCGGCCGGCCCGGGCTGCGAACTAGGTGCCGTTCGGCGCGTGGTTCGTTTGGGGTGCGGCCGGTTCGGCACCGCCGAGCCGCGGCTTTGGGGTTGCTCGCCGTTGCGGCGGGACAAACTCCGGGGCAAGCCCCCAGGCCCCCGACGGGGTGAGCTCCCAGTGCCTCCGGCGCGTTCAGCGCCGTACCGCCTCCAAGGCGAGTAGGGCCACGTGCAGGGACAGGCAGGACTCGACCTGGTCGAGATCGGTGCCGAGGATGCGCTCCACCCGGTGCAGGCGGTCGTAGAAGGAAGGCCGGGACATATGGGCGGTGTCGGCGGCCGCCGACTTGTTGCGGCCGCTGGCCAGGTAGACGCCGAGGATGCCCACCAGATCGGTGCCGTTCTCGGCGTCGTACGCCAGCAGCGGGCCCAACTCCCGTTCCACGTACGTCTGCAGCCGGGCATCGTCGCGCAGCAGGTGCAGCAGACCGCGCAGCCGTACGTCCGGCAGGCGGTAGTACGTTCCCGCCTTGCCGGTCCTGGAGTGCAGCGCCGCGTCCGCGACCTGGGCCGCCTCCAGCAGCGTGCGGCGGGCGTCGCGCAGCGAGCCGACCGACGAACCGGCCGCCATCAGGAACGCGGGAGCGGTGGAGCCCGGCTCGACGAGCCGGTCGAGGGCGGCGGCGAAGCCCTCCAGTGCGGCGTGCTCCTCGTCCGACGGGCCGAGCGAGACCAGCATGCCGACCCCGCCGTCGTCCAGGCCGCCGATGAGTGCGGCCAGTCCGCGTTCCCGGGCCGCCAGCGCGGCCGTCTCCGTGAAGTCCCGCAGCCGCGCCTCCGCCTCCAGCGCCGCCGACGCCGGGCCGCCGCGCAGCCGCAGCATGACGCCGACCAGGCGGCGGCCCTCCAGCGGCACCCCCACCGCCCGGGCCCGTAGCGCCACATCGGAGACGGTCAGGGCGTGGGTGAGGATGCCGGACAGCAGGGTGCGGTGGGTCTGGCGCTCCAGGGACTCCAGGTCGCGCTCCAGCAGCCGGTTGAGGGCCAGGGTCGCGGCGCCGCGTTCCAGTACGACGGTCAGCCGCGGTGGCGGAGCCGCCGACGGCTTGCCCACGATGACCAGTCGTCCCCAGTCGCGGCCGCGCGCGCCGACCGCGGTCGCCAGCCAGCCGGTGCGCTCGTCGTAGCCGGTGCGGGCGGAGGTCGCCACACCGCGGGAGCGGCGCTCCCAGCCGTCGAGCAGCGCCTGCGGATCGCCGCCCGCCGGATCGAAGGCGAGGACCTGGTGGGTGAGGTTCTCCAGGACGACCGGCGCCCCCGCCAGGCGTGCCACCTCCCGGACGATCTCGGCTGGTTCCGCGCCCTCGACGGACAGCTCGTTGAAGATCTGGTGGACGGCCTCGGAGGCGCGCAACTCGGTCAACTGGGCGTTGACCACATGCTCGTGGACGGCTTCGGTGACCGCCACGAAGCGCACCTCGGTACGCAGCGCGATGAGCGGCAGGCCGCGCCGCTCGGCGGCCCGGACCAGCGGACGCGGCAGTTCGTCCGCGTACCGGCGGCCGAGTTCGACGACCAGACCGGCGGCCCCGACATCGGCGAGCTCGCCGATGTAGCGGGCGAGCGACTCCTTGTCGGCGGGCAGCATGACGCCGGTGGTCAGGACCAGTTCGCCGCCGTGCAACATGCCCGCGATATCGGCGAGTTCGCTGATGTGCACCCAGCGCACGGGGGCGTCGAGGCCCGATGCCCCCGCGACGACATGGGGGTTGCCACGGCGCAGCACTTCGAGGTCGAGGACCTGGGCGACGGTGGGGAACACGGCGACCTCCGGTCTGATCGGGCGGCGCGGGGTGCGAAGATCCACGGAGCCCGGCGTTCCGGCAGAGTGTAAAGCCGGGGGCGTCTCCATGGTCAACCTGCTGGTTGCCACGGCCGGCGGCGAACGGCATCGTCCGTTGCGTGCAGCGTCGCCTGCGAGACAGATTCCGTCGCGTAACCAAAAGGCAACAACGGAATCCCTTGTTGGAGCAAGGCTGCTCTGCCAGGATCGGCCACCAACCCGGCCAAATGCTACGGCGCAGCCGGGCAATACGAGGAGAACGTGATGGACCACAGGGACAGCCGCGAAGCCGCGCTCGCACTGGCGGAAGGTTTCGGCGAGCGGGCCCAGTACATCGCGGGACGCCTGCGCTCCGGCTCCTCCGGCCGTTCGCACCAGGTGGTCGACCCGGCAACCGGCGACACCGTGTGGACCTACGAACTGGCGGGCACCGCCGACGTGGACGCGGCCGTGGCGGCCGCCGCCGACGCGCTGCCCGAGTGGGCGGGCGCGACCCCGGGCGAACGCTCGGACGCCCTGCACGGCTTCGCCGCCGCGCTGTCCGCACGCTCCGCCGACCTGGCGCTGGCCGAGTCGCTGCAGTGCGGCAAGCCCATCAAACTGTCCACCGAGTTCGACGTACCGGGCACGGTCGACAACACCGCGTTCTTCGCCGGCGCCGCCCGCCATCTGGAGGGCAAGGCGGCGGGGGAGTACTCCGGTGACCACACCTCGTACGTCCGGCGCGAGCCGGTCGGCGTGGTCGGCTCCATCGCGCCATGGAACTACCCGCTCCAGATGGCCGCCTGGAAGGTCCTGCCAGCCATCGCGGCAGGCAACACCATCGTGCTCAAGCCCGCCGAACTCACCCCGCTGACCTCGCTGATGTTCGCCCAGGCGGCAACGGACGCAGGGATCCCGGCCGGGGTCGTCAACATCGTCACCGGCGCGGGGCGGGACGCGGGCGAGCACCTGGTCGGCCACCCCAAGGTGGCGATGACGTCGTTCACCGGCTCCACCGCCGTCGGCCAGCGGGTCGCCGAGATCGCCACCCGTACCGTCAAGCGGCTGCACCTCGAACTCGGCGGCAAGGCGCCCTTCGTGGTCTTCGACGACGCCGACCTGACCGCGGCGGCCCACGGCGCGGTCGCCGCCTCGCTGATCAACACCGGGCAGGACTGCACCGCGGCCACCCGCGCCTATGTGCAACGGCCGCTGTACGAGGCGTTCGTGGCCGCCGTCGCGGATCTGTTCGCGACCGTACGGCTCGGCGACCCCTTCGACCCCGCGACCGATCTCGGGCCGCTGATCAGCCACGCCCAGCGGGACCGCGTCGCGGGCTTCGTGGAGCGGGCCCGCGGCTACGCGACCGTCGCCACCGGCGGCCGGGCGCCGGACCTCAAGGGCGCGTACTACCAGCCCACCCTGATCACCGGCGCGCCCCAGGACAGCGAGATCGTCCAGGCCGAGATCTTCGGGCCGGTCCTGGTGGTGCTGCCCTTCGACAGCGATGACGAGGGACTGCGGCTGGCCAATGACACACCGTACGGACTGGCCGCCTCCGCCTGGACCCGTGATGTCTTCCGGGCGCACCGCGCCACCCGCGAGATCGCGGCGGGCTGCGTCTGGGTCAACGACCACATCCCGATCATCAGCGAGATGCCGCACGGCGGCTACAAGTCCTCCGGCTTCGGCAAGGACATGTCCGCCTACTCCTTCGAGGAGTACACGCAGGTCAAGCACGTCATGTTCGACAACACGGCGGTGGCCGCGAAGGACTGGCACCGCACGATCTTCGGGGACAGGTGACGCGTGTCTAACCCCAGCCCATCAGAGCTCGCACGGTACGCCAACCGCACCCGAGCCCATTCCACGGCCGCCCGGCTCAGCCGCCGCTCGCTGCTGCGCGGCGCGTCCATCGGCGGCCTCACCCTGGCCGGCGCCGGAGCCCTCACCGCCTGCGGGGTGAGCGGCCATGTCGTACCGGCCGGCGCTCAGGAGAAAGGGCAGGCGGGCAAGGACCACTCGGCGACCGAGAAGCAGGTCGTGTTCGCCACCTGGCCGGCCTACATCGACGTCGACCCCAAGAACCCCAACAAGCGGCCGACATTGGAGGCCTTCGAGAAGCAGAGCGGAATCCAGGTCCAGTACCTGGAGGTGATCAACGACAACAACGACTGGTACACCAAGGTCGACCCGTCGCTGGTCAAGGGGATCGACACCGGCTACGACCTCATGGTCGTCAGCGACTACATGGTGGGCAAGTACCGCACCTACGACTACATCCAGGAACTGGATCTGTCGAACATCCCCAACCACTCCCTGATGCTGCCCCAGGTGCTCAAGGATCCGACCGATCCCGGCCGCCGCTTCAGCGTGCCCTGGGCGTACGGGTACACCACCTTCGCGTACAACACCAACCTGGTGAAGCAGCCGATCACCTCGATCTCCGAGGTCTTCACCCGGCCCGACCTGCACGGCAAGGTGTCGCTGTTCAGCGAGATGGAGGACACCGTCGCGATAGCCCTGCTTGCCCAGGGATACGACCCGGAGCACTTCACCGACGCGCAGTTCAACAAGGCGCTGGAGTACGTCCGACGGGCCAAGGACAGCGGGCAGATACGGTCCTTCACCGGCAACGACTACCTGAGCGACTTCCAGCAGGGCAACACCGCGGTGACCATGGCGTACTCCGGCGACGTGGCCCAGTTGGGCAAGGCCAACCTGGTCACCGTCGACCTGCCGAAGGAGGGGATGCTCTCCTGGTCCGACAACTGCGTGATCCCCAACTTCGCCCGGCACAAGACCAACGCCGAGAAGCTGCTCAACTACTACCTGCAGCCCCAAGTGGCCGCCGCGCTCGACGACTTCATCAACTACATCCCGTCGGTGCGGGGCGCGGTGGAGGCGTTGCAGCAGCTCGACTCCACCGCCGCGGCCGTGCCGCTGATCGTGCCGACCAAGCAGATGCAGGCGAAGGCCCGCGGCTTCATGGCCCTCAGCATCGCCCAGCTGAACGACTACACCAGCCGCTTCCAGCAGGTCACCGGCCAGTAGGCGGTTCGCCGACCGCTGAGAACGACACCGCCTACGGATGGGAGAAGACGCCCCGATGAGCTCCAACGATGTGCTCGGCCGCACCGAGGGTGGCGACCTGCGCCTGGTCGGCCTGACCAAGCGATACGGCTCGTTCACCGCGGTGGACGACCTCGACCTCACGGTCCCGCAAGGATCGTTCTTCGCGCTGCTCGGTGCCTCCGGATGCGGCAAGACCACCACGCTGCGCATGGTCTCCGGTCTTGAGGAGCCCACCGTCGGCCAGATCTTCCTCGGCGACGAGGACGTGACGGACCGCAAGCCGTACCGCCGTCCGGTCAACACCGTCTTCCAGAACTACGCGCTCTTCCCGCACCTCGACATCTACGAGAACGTCGCCTTCGGGCTGCGCCGCCGAGGCCTGAAGGACGTCAGGAAGCCGGTCGAGGAGATGCTGGACCTGGTGGAACTGGGCCATCTGGCCAAGCGCAAGCCCCACCAGCTCTCCGGCGGCCAGCAGCAGCGCATCGCACTGGCCCGCGCCCTCATCAACCAGCCGCAGGTGCTGCTGCTCGACGAGCCGCTGGGCGCCCTCGACCTCAAGCTGCGCCGCCAGATGCAGATCGAACTCAAGCGGATCCAGCTGGAGGTGGGCCTGACGTTCGTCCACGTCACCCACGACCAGGAGGAGGCCATGACCATGGCCGACACCATCGCGGTGATGAACGCGGGCCGCATCGAGCAGATGGGCTCCCCCGCGGAGCTCTACGAGAACCCGCGCACCACCTTCGTGGCCAACTTCCTCGGCCAGTCCAACCTGATACCCGGCACCGTCGAGGGAGCGACCGGCGAGGTCGTCACCATCAGCGCACACGGCCAGCGGCTCACCCTGGACGCGGCGCGCTGCCCGGTCACCTCCGGGCCGGTGATCCTCGGCGTCCGGCCGGAGAAGGTGCAGATCGCGCTGTCCGCCGAGGAAGTCCCCGCGGGATCCAACCAGTTGGCGGGCGGGGTGGTGCTGGACACCTCGTTCATCGGCGTCTCCACCCAGTACCTGGTCAAGCTCCCCTCCGGCGAGGAGCTCTCGGTCTTCGAGCAGAACACCGGCCGCGAGATCCAGCGCCCCGGCGCCGAGGTCGTCGTCTTCTGGGACCCCAGCCAGGGCTTCGGCCTGGAAGGCGGCCAGGACATCGAGGCGGGCGCGGACATCGAGGAGGAGAGCGCCGCATGACGACCACCATCGCGGAGCCCCCCGCCCCGGAGGCAACGGCCGCCCCCGAGCGGCGGGAGCGCCCCCCGCGCCGCAACCTGACGCCCTGGGTGCTGCTGCTGCCCGGTCTGCTGTGGCTGGCCGTCTTCTTCCTGGTGCCGATCCTCACCTCGGTGTCGGCCTCGGTGCAGCAGGGCGACTACGACGACGGCTTCAAACTGACCTGGCACTGGGCCAACTACGCCGACGCCATCACCAAGTTCGGCCCGCAGTACCTGCACTCCGGGATCTACTCGGTGCTGTGCACCGTGCTCTGCCTGGCACTGGGCTACCCGGTCGCCTACTTCATCGCCTTCAAGGGCGGCAGGTGGAAGAGCCTGCTGATGGCACTGGTGATCGTGCCCTCGTTCACCAGCTTCCTGATCCGCACCATCGCCTGGAAGACGATCCTGGCCGACAACAGTCCCTTGGTGCGGGTGCTCAATGACCTGCACATCCTCAAGGTCACCACGGCGCTCGGCTGGACCGTCGGCGACCACGTACTGGCCAGCCCCGCCGCCGTGGTGTGCGGCATGGTCTACAACTTCCTGCCGTTCACCATCCTGCCGCTCTACACCTCGCTGGAGAAGATCGACCCGAGGCTGCACGAGGCCGGGCACGACCTGTACTGCAGCACCTTCACCACCTGGCGCCGGATCACCCTGCCGCTGTCCATGCCCGGCGTCATCGGCGGCACCCTGCTGACCTTCATCCCCGCGGTCGGCGACTACATCAACGCCCAGCTCCTCGGCAACCCCAACACCGGGGTCGTCGGCCAGAAGATCGAGGACCTGTTCCTCCGCAACACCCAGGGCTACCCGGTCGGTTCCGCGATCTCGGTCGTGATGATGGTCGGCACTCTGATCCTGGTGATGAGCTACATCCGCAAGGCCGGGACGGAGGACCTGATCTGATGACCACCGTGACCGCTCCGCCCGCCGCCCGCTCGGCGGCGCCCACCACACCGCCCACGGCGCGCCGCCGCTCCCCGGTGGCCTGGATCCGCGAGCACACCCTGCTGGCCGCCACCATCGTGATCTTCGTGTTCATGCTGCTGCCCAACGCGGTCATCCTGTGGATGTCGTTCAACAAGCCGGTGGGCAAGTTCGACTACGTCTGGCACCAGTTCTCCCTCGACGCCTGGCTCAACCCCTGCGCCAACAACGAGATGTGCCACAGCATCGGGCTCTCGCTGCAGATCGGCGTCGTCGCCACCATCGTCGCGACGATCCTCGGCACGATGATCGCCTTCGCCATGGTGCGGTACCGCTTCAGGGCCCGCTCCGGCGTCAACGCCCTGCTGTTCCTGCCGATGGCCGCCCCCGAGGTGGTGATGGGCGCGACACTGGCGGCGCTGTTCTTCAACACCATCGGCCCCGGCGGGCTGGGCTTTTGGACCATCACCATCGCCCATGTGATGTTCTGTGTGAGCTACGTGGTCGTCACCGTCAAGTCCCGGCTGGCCGGAATGGACCCGACCCTGGAGCGGGCGGCGCAGGACCTGTACGCCACCCCGGCGCAGACCTTCCGACACGTGACGCTGCCGCTGGTCGCGCCCGGTATCGCCGCCGCCGCGCTGCTGGCCTTCGCCCTGTCGGTGGACGACTACATCATCACGGTCTTCACCGCCGGAAACCTGGAAACCTTCCCGATGTACATCTGGGGCTCGGTGCAGCGTGCCTACCCCGCCCAGATCGATGTCATCGGTTCACTGATGCTGCTGGGCACGATGGCCGTCATCGCGCTCTCGCAGATCGTCGGCCGGGCGAGGACCGCCCGTCGCTGACCGATCCGGAAAATCCGTGAAGCACTGGAAAGCAGTGATACCGCATGGACCCAGCCCATTCGCTCGCTGACGCGCAGCCGAAACCGTACTGGCTGGAGGACCCCGGCAGGCCGCGGCCGAACCCCGCACTGGTGGGGGACGAGCACTGCGACCTGCTGGTGGTCGGCGGAGGCTACTCGGGACTGTGGACCGCACTGATCGCCAAGGAGCGCGACCCGTCGCGCGATGTGGTGCTGATCGAGGGCAACGAGGTCGGCTGGGCCGCCACCGGGCGCAACGGCGGCTTCTGCGCCGCCTCGCTGACCCATGGGCTCGGCAACGGGCTGGAGCGCTGGCCCGGTGAGCTGGCCAAGCTGGAGGAGCTCGGCGCCCGCAACCTCGACGCGATCGAGGCGGCGGTCGCCCGCTACTCCATCGACTGCGACTTCGAGCGCACCGGCGAGATCGACGTGGCGACCGAGCCGTACCAACTCGACGATCTGCACGCACTGGTGGAGGAGGCCGCCGGGCTCGGCATCGAACTCGAACTGCTCGACCGGGACGCGATGCGGGCCGAGGTCGACTCGCCGACGTTCGCGGGCGGGCTGTGGGACCGCGACGGTGTCGCCATGCTGCACCCGGCGAAACTCGCCTGGGGCCTCAAGCGCGCCTGCGAGTCGCTCGGCGTACGGATCCACGAACACACCCGGGCCACCGCGATGGCCGCCAACGGCGGCGGCATGGCGGTCCGTACCGCCTACGGGCGGGTCTTCGCCCGCCGTGTGGCGCTCGGCTCCGGCGTCTTCCCGTCACTGGTCAAGCGGCTGCGGTCGTTCGTGGTGCCGGTGTACGACTACGCGATGGTCACCGAGCCGCTGTCGGAAGGCCAGTTGGCCTCGATCGGCTGGAAGAACCGGCAGGGGCTCGGCGACAGCGCCAACCAGTTCCACTACTTCCGGCTCACCGCCGACAACCGGATCCTGTGGGGCGGATACGACGCCATCTACCCCTTCGGCGGGCGGGTGGCCGCGGAACACGACCAGCGGCCGGAGACCTTCCGTAAACTCGCCGCCCAGTTCTTCACCTGCTTCCCGCAGTTGGAGGGCCTGCGGTTCACTCATACGTGGGGCGGTGCCATCGATACCTGCTCGCGGTTCTCGGCGTTCTTCGGCACCGCGCACGGCGGCCGGGTCGGATACGCGGTCGGCTACACCGGCCTCGGGGTGGGCGCCACCCGGTTCGGCGCCGAGGTGATGCTGGACCTGCTGGCGGGGGAGCGCACCGAGCGGACCGAGCTGGAGATGGTGCGCAGCAAACCGCTGCCGTTCCCGCCGGAGCCGTTCGCCTGGGCCGGGATCGAGCTGACCCGCAGATCACTGGCGCGCGCCGACCGCAACGGCGGCCGCCGGAACCTGTGGCTCAAGGCGATGGACAAGGTCGGCCTCGGCTTCGACAGTTAGCCAGCGCCGGACCGGCTCGCCGGTCCGGCGGGGTTTCGGCTTCTTGGGGGTTGCGGCCCCCGTGGCCGCAGGCCGCTGATGGATGCTTCAGTGCCGCCGGTCCGCGGCGTCGGGGTTGCTCGCCGTTGCGGCGGGTTTCCTCTTGGGGGGCAAGCCGCCAAACCCCCGGGGAGCGCGGACCGTTTTCTGGGGGGCAAGCCCCCAGACCCCCGGGGGAGCTGGGGCCGTCCGGATGTCGGGCAGTGCCCCGGCGCAACGGCCGGCAGACCGCCGGACGTGTCCGGCGGTCTGCCGCATCGTGGAAAATCCCTCCTCAACCCGCGTAATGATGCCCCGGCTGTCCCCTCTCATCCATGACGGGACATCCGGCCGCGGCCGGGGAAACGGAGGGATGGGATGGATGGCGCGGCGAAGACCGCGGTGGAGTGGCTGGTGTCGGCCGCACCGGATCCGGAGAGCTGCCGGTGGGAGTGGGAGCACAACCCGCTCGGGGTGACGCTGCTGCCCGCCGGCAGGCTCTGGGACGTGCTGATCGTCAGCGGCGAGCTGGGCGGCCCGACGCTCGATGTGCTGACCCGGTGCCTCGACCGGCCGGGACCGGTGCTCGCCGACTTCGAGGACACCCGGACCGGGTTCTTCGTCCCGGCCGGTACGGCGGCGCGCTGGCTGGGCACCGGTGTGCGGGTGGCCGGGGGCGGCACCTGGGTCGTCGTCCCCTACCCGGGGCGGGCCAGCGCCGGGGTGCGCTGGCTGGTGCCGCCCGACGGGTCGGGGACGCTGACCGACCCGGCGGTGCTGGAACTGGCCATGCACGAGGCGGCGGCCCGGATTGCGGACGACGGACTGTAAAGCGTAGGGCGGATGCGCCGACACACTGATGGTTGTGGTGGGCGGTAGCCGCTCGGGACACTGGCAGCAGGGTCCGAGCGGCTCGACATAACGGTCAAAAGGAAGGTCTGCCGTGACCACCAAGCACATCACGCACTGGATCTCCGGGCAGGAATGGTCCGGGACCTCCGAACGGCGGGGCGACGTGTACGACCCGGCGACCGGACGGGTCTGCGGCCAGGTGGACTTCGCGTCCATCGCCGAGGTCGACCAGGCGGTCGGCGCGGCGGCCGCCGCGTTCCGCGACTGGCGCCACACCTCGGTCGCGAAGCGCGCCCAGGTGCTGTTCGCCTTCCGCGAGCTGCTGAATTCCCAGCGTGACGAGCTCGCCTCGATCATCGTCTCCGAGCACGGCAAGGTGCACTCGGACGCGCTCGGCGAGATCGCCCGCGGCCTGGAGGTCGTCGAATACGCCTGCGGCATCCCGCAGTTGCTCAAGGGCGGCTTCACCGAGCAGGCGTCCACCGGCATCGACGTGTACTCGATCCGCCAGCCGCTCGGCCCGGTCGCGATCATCTCGCCGTTCAACTTCCCCGCCATGGTGCCGATGTGGTTCTTCCCCATCGCCATCGCGGCCGGTAACACCGTCGTCGTGAAGCCGTCGGAGAAGGACCCGTCGGCCGCCAACTTCCTCGCCCAGCTGTGGAAGCAGGCCGGGCTGCCGGACGGTGTCTTCAACGTCGTGCACGGCGACAAGACCGCCGTCGACCGGCTGCTGGAGCACCCCGACATCAAGGCGGTGTCCTTCGTCGGCTCCACGCCGATCGCCCGGTACGTGTACGAGACCGGCACCCGGTACGGCAAGCGGGTACAGGCCCTCGGCGGCGCCAAGAACCACATGCTGGTGCTGCCGGACGCCGACCTCGACCTGGCCGCCGACGCCGCCGTCAACGCCGGGTTCGGCGCCGCCGGTGAGCGCTGCATGGCCGTCTCCGTACTCGTCGCCGTCGATCCGATCGGCGACGAGCTGGTCGAGAAGATCAAGCAGCGGATGGCGACCCTCAAGGTCGGCCCGGGCTGCGCCGCCGACTCCGAAATGGGCCCGCTGGTCACCGGAGTGCATCGGGACAAGGTGACCTCCTACCTGGACGCCGGTCTGGCGGACGGCGCCACGCTGACGGTCGACGGCCGTAAGCACCCCATCTCCGGCGAGGACACCGCGGATGGCTTCTGGCTCGGCCCGACCCTGTTCGACCACGTCAAGCCCGGCATGTCGGTCTACAACGACGAGATCTTCGGCCCGGTGCTGTCGGTGGTCCGGGTCTCGTCGTACGACGAGGGCCTGGAGCTGATCAACGCCAACCCGTACGGCAACGGGACCGCGCTGTTCACCAACGACGGCGGGGCCGCCCGGCGGTTCCAGCATGAGGTCGAGGTCGGCATGGTCGGCATCAACGTGCCGATCCCGGTACCGGTCGCGTACTACTCCTTCGGCGGCTGGAAGAACAGCCTGTTCGGCGACACCCACGCCTACGGCCAGGACGGCGTCCACTTCTTCACCCGCGGCAAGGCGGTCACCCAGCGCTGGCTGGACCCCAGCCACGGGGGGATCAACCTCGGGTTCCCCACCAACTCGTAAGACGCGCAAGCGTCAGCAGCGCCCCGCACAGACACCAACTGGCCGCCACGTCCAGCGGCCAGTGGTAGCCGCGCCACACCAGTGCGGCGCCCACCGCGGCGTTCAGCAGCACGGCGGCCGTCACCAACAGCCGCCGTGCTGCGCCGCGTTGCAGCAGCCGCAGCAGAACCAGCGCGGCCAGCCCGTACGCCATGGCCGCTGTCGCGGCATGCCCGGACGGGAAGTAGCCGGAGTGGCCGATGAGCCGGGCGGTGGGGGGAGACGGGCGGGCGATCAGATCCTTCACCGGTACGACCAGTGGCGCGGTGACCGCCATGGCGAGCGCGCCCACCGCCGAGGGCAGCCACCACCTCGGCGCCCCCGCGCGGCGGTGCCGCCAGGCCGCGTACGCCAGGGCGACCGCGAGTACCGGAACGGCGATCCCCACATTGCCGAGATCGGCGAGGAGTTGGGCCGCGGGCCGCACGAACCGATGGGCGGAGGCAGCGCGCAGGGTCGCGGCGTCGACCCGCACATCCCACCGGTACAGCACACCGCGGGCCGCGATCTGCCAGGTCAGCAGCGCGAACAGCGCCGCGCACAAGCAGATGGCAGCAGTCGACCGCCCCGGAACAGGGGGGAGAGTTCCGGGGCGGTCAGGACGATCGCCGGACCGCAGGTCCCGGGGGGTTTGGGACAAGCGGCCGACCGATCGGCGAGGATTGCCGGAGCTTGCGGCACCGGCGGTTTCGTGCGCGAGGGCACTGCTGTATCGACGATGGGGAGTCGTCGACGGGATGTCGCCCGCAGTTGCCCGCGAGCGGGGTGGTTCTTTCATCTGGCACGACCGTACGTCACGCGAGAGGCGGCAGTCAGTGGGGTCACCGGTCCCTACATCAGGCCCGCACAGGTTCTTCACCTGGGCCCACAACACCACTCAACTGCCGCCGCACCACACCGGCTGGGCCGGGTTCCCGCTGATCAGAGCGCGGCGAACGCCCGCTCGATGATGTCCAGGCCCTCGGTGAGCAGGTCCTCGCCGATGACCAGCGGCGGCAGGAACCGCAGCACGTTCCCGTAGGTGCCACAGGTCAAGACCACCAGGCCCTCGGCGTGGCAGGCCTTGGCGACCGCGGCGGTGGCCTCGGGGTTCGGGTCCTTCGAGCTGTTCTTGGTACCGGACTTCACCAGCTCGATGGCGATCATCGCGCCCCGGCCACGGACATCGCCGACGATGTCGAACTTCTCGGCGAGCGCGGTCAGTCGGCCCTTCATGACCTCCTCGATGCGCTTGGCCTTCGCGTTCAGGTCCAGCTCGCGCATCGTCTCGATCGAACCGAGGGCCGCGGCGCACGCCACCGGGTTGCCGCCGTAGGTGCCGCCGAGGCCGCCCGCGTGGGCCGCGTCCATGATCTCGGCGCGGCCGGTGACCGCGGCCAGCGGCAGCCCGCCCGCGATGCCCTTCGCCGTGGTGATGAGGTCCGGGACCACGCCCTCGTCCTCGCACGCGAACCACTGGCCGGTGCGGCAGAACCCGGTCTGGATCTCGTCCGCCACGAAGACGATGCCGTTGTCCTTGGCGAACTGGGCGATCCGCGGCAGGAAGCCCTTGGCGGGCTCGATGAAGCCGCCCTCACCGGCGATCGGCTCGATGACGATCGCGGCGACGTTCTCGGCGCCCACCTGCTTGGTGATCTGGTCGATCGCCTGGGCGGCCGCCTGCTCGGCGCAGTCCTCCGCACCGGTCAGCCAGCGGAACGGGTAGGCCAGCGGCACCCGGTAGACCTCGGGCGCGAACGGGCCGAAGCCGTGCTTGTACGGCATGTTCTTGGCGGTCAGCGCCATCGTGAGGTTGGTACGGCCGTGGTAGCCGTGGTCGAAGACCACGACCGCCTGGCGCTTGGTGTAGGCGCGGGCGATCTTCACCGCGTTCTCCACCGCCTCGGCACCGGAGTTGAACAGCGCCGACTTCTTGGCGTGGTCGCCGGGGGTCAGCTCGGCGAGCTGCTCACAGACCTCCACATAGCCCTCGTACGGCGTCACCATGAAACAGGTGTGGGTGAAGGCGGCCAGCTGCTCGGTGGCCCGCCGCACCACGGCCTCGGCGCTGTTGCCCACCGAGGTGACCGCGATGCCGGAGCCGAAGTCGATCAGCGAGTTGCCGTCCACGTCCTCCAGCACGCCGCCGCCCGCCCGGGTGACGAACACCGGCAGCGTCGTACCCACGCCGTTGGCCACCGTCGCGGTCTTGCGGGCCAGCAACTCCTGGGACTTCGGACCGGGGATCGAGGTGACGAGACGACGCTCCTGGGGGAGGGCGGGGCCGCCGGACAGTTCGGTCATGGGGGCTAACTCCTTGCGATCACGGTCTTTTCCCGCAGGCTAAGCCCGTGCGCCAGGGGTCCGCATACGCCGATCGGTAGCAGTCGCCCAGACGTCTTCGACGCGACGGCCAGTCAGCCGCTCGGCCTGACGTACTCCCTCCACTACATTGAGCGACACCGGGAACAAGGTCGGCTGGTCAGGGCGAGGGACAGCGATTCATGGACATCGACGGCACGCACGGCTACCGCGAAACCGCCCCGGCGGTGCCCTCCGTCCCACGGCCGGCCGCACCACCTCCCATGCCGCAGGCCCCACCCGCCCGCCCGTTCGAGACCTGGCTGCGCACCCCACGGCACGCCGACGCGCCGGGCATCTACGCGTACGGTCACCTGCCCCGGCCACCGGAGGAACCGGACCGCGTTCCCAACCGGAAGCTGATCGGGGGGGCGGTGCTTTCGGGGTTGTGCGGGATGTTGGTGTGGTCGCTGTGCGCCGACGGCTATATCTCGTTCTGGTTCTGGCCGTATCTGTGGATCACGCCCGACGCTTGGCGTGTTGCCCGCCCCGGCGATCAACTCGTGGCGTTCAGTGTCACGTCGCGCCTCTACTACGTCCTCTGCGCCGCCATCCTGCTCGCCGTCTGCGGCCGCTTCGGCAACTGGATGGAGGTCCTGCGCCGCTTCGTCGTCACACCCCTCGCCCGCCCGCGCCCCGCGGAGGCCGTCGCGCCGCCCGTGCCCGAGGCCGATCCCGTCGGGTGGCCGGAGCTGCGGGAGGCCGGGCAGCCCGCGGTCGCCGAGCGGCTTGCCGCCGAGACGCGGGAGGGGCGGCTGAACGACGTCGACTACGTCCGGCTGCACCGCGCGTGGCGATCCGTGCGGGCCGACTCCTCGCGGCTGCGGGCCTACACCGACGCGGTGCTGCGGCACGGGGCGGCCGCATGCGTACACCCCTCGGGCGCACGCGATCTGCCCGCGCGGGCCGCGCGGCACGACCTGTACACCGCGCAGGTGCGGATCGGCGCGGCCGTCGACGCGCAACGCAATCCGTACCGCTACCGTGGCGCGGGGATCGCGCTGGACCCCGCGCTGCTGGGCACCTCGCTGCTCGCCGTCGGGCCGCCCGGATCGGGCAAGACCCGGCGGGTGGTACGGCCGGTCGTCGAGTCGCTGTGCCTGCAGGCGCTGGCCGGGACCGCGGCCGTGGTGGCGGTCGGCGCGGCGGGCGCCGACCTCGGGCCGGCGGACGCCTTCGACGTGGTGATCGCGATCGGCGACCCGGCGTCCGCGTACGACCTGGACCTCTACGGCGGTACCGCTGACCCCGACGAGGCGGCGGGCATGCTCGCGGCCGCGATGCTGGACGGCTTCGAGGGTCCGGAGGCCGACCCGCGCCGCGCGGCGACCGCGCTCGGCCAGCTCCTCGGCCCGTACCGCGCCGCCCACGGCCGCTTCCCGGCCGTCCCCGAGCTGCGGGAGCTGCTGGACGGCAACGCGGCCGCGCTGGCCGCGCTCCGCGAGGTGCTGGACGATGCGGGCGAGCACGCCTGGGTGCGTGAACTCGCCGCCAGGGAACGGCAGTCGGGCCGCCCCGGCGACATCGGCGCACTGCTCGCCGACCGTATCGCGCTGCTCGACCGGCCCGCCTTCGCCGGGTTCTTCGATGTCACCGGCCGCACCCGCCCGTTCTCGCTGAACTCGCTGGAGCACCCGCTGAGGGTCCGTATCGACCTGCCGGAACGCGGTCACGCCGAGGCGTCCCGGATGCTCACCCGTCTGCTGCTCGCCCAGTTCACCGCGGCCGCCACCGCCCGTACCGACCGTTCGCTGTTCGCCTGCCTGGTGCTGGACGACGCGGCGCACACCGTCACCACCGAGGCGGTACGCGGCCTGCAGCGGCTGCGGTCGGCGCACGCGGGCGCGGTGCTGGCGCTGCGGGGCCTGGACGACGTACCCGAGGCGCTGCGCTCCGCGCTGCTCGGTGCGGCCGGGTGCAAGGTCGCGCTGTCCGGGATGAACACCTGGGACGGAAAGCGGTTCGCCGAGGCGTGGGGCACCACCTGGGTCGAGGAGAGCGATGTGACCCGCGCCCCCGACTACTCCGGCGGGATCATCAAGCGGACGGTGCGCGGCATCCGGCGGCTGTTCACCGGTGAGGCGGCGACCACAGAATCCGTCACCGTGCGGCGGGTCGAACGGGAGCGCTGGTCCGCCTCCGATCTGGCCAACCAGGTACCGCCCGGCCACGCGGTCGCCTCGCTCACCTCGGTCGCCGGGGAGAGCTCGCCGCCGGTGCTGGTCAATCTGTGGGGGTGAGCCATCGCACGGGGGTGAGGCAGAATCAGTAGCGCCATGCCACCCACCCTCGCCTCCCTCGTGCGCACCTCCGCGCTCAAGCTCACCGTCCTGGCCGGAGGCGACCGGCTGGACGCCGCCGTGCGCTGGGTGCACACCAGCGAACTGGACGATCCCACCCCGTATCTGGAGGGCGGTGAACTGCTGCTCACCACCGGGCTGAAGCTCGGCACCGATGCCGACGCGCTGCGGGACTACGTGTACCGGCTGGCCGACGCCGGGGTGGTGGGCCTCGGCTTCGGGGTGGGGCTCGGCCATGACGCGGTACCGGAGCCGCTGGTCAGCGCCGCCGAGGAGCGTGGGCTGCCGCTGCTGCGGGTGCCCCGCCCGACCCCGTTCATCGCGATCAGCAAGGCGGTCTCGGCCGCCATCGCGGCCGACCAGTACAAGGCGGTCACCACCGGTTTGGAGGCGCAGCGCGAGCTGACCCGGGCCGCCCTCGCCCCGGACGGTACCGGCGCGCTGCTGTCCCGGCTCGCCGCGCACCTCGACGGCTGGGCGGCGCTGTACGACGCGTCCGGCGCCGTGGTCGCGGCCTCGCCGGACTGGGCCGGTCGCCGGGCCGCGCGGTTGGGCGGCGAGATCGAACGGCTGCGGGCGCGGCCCGCCCCGGCCAGCGCCGCGGTCGCGGGACCGGGCGGGGCGGACGACCGGGTGGAGATCCAGTCGCTGGGCACCGGCCGCCGTCCGCGCGGTTTCCTGGCCGTGGGCACCGCCGAGCGGCTCGACACCCCGGCCCGCTATGTGGTCCATGCCGCGGTCGCCCTGCTCACCCTCTCCCTGGAGCAGTCCCGCACCCTGCAGGACGCCGAGCGGCGGCTCGGAGCGGCGCTGCTGCGGATGCTGCTGGCGGGCGAGACCGGCCACGCCCGTACCGTCGCGAGCCGCCGCTACGGCACGCTGCTGGAGCGGCCGGTACGCGTGCTGATCGCGGAGGCCTCGCAGCGCCCGGACAAGGGGGAGCGCGGTGACCCGGAGGCCGCCCTGGCGCTGCTGGCCGACCAGGCGGAGGCGGCGGCCGCCCGCGCCGCCGAGCCGCTGCTGACCTCGCTGGACGGACCGCGGCTGACCGTGCTGGCCGCCGACGGGGGCGGGGTGCTGGCGGCCTGCGCCGAATACGTCGAGGCCGCCGGGGTGCTGGCCGCCGGGCTGTCGGCGGCGGCGCCGGCCGATGAGGTGCCCGCCGCGGGCAGCCAGGCGGAGCGGGCGCTGGCCGTGGCGCACCGTCGGGCCCGTGCGCTGGTGGAGCATGACGAGGTCGGTGCCGGATCGATTCTTCCGCTGCTCGGCGATGACGCGGTCAAGGCGTTCGCCGAGGGCCTGCTGCGGCCGCTGCGCGACCATGACGCCACCTCGCGAGGCGATCTGGTCAAGTCCTTGCGGGCCTGGCTGTCCCGGCACGGGCAGTGGGACGCCGCGGCGGCCGACCTCGGGGTGCACCGGCACACCCTGCGCTACCGGATGCGGCGGGTCGAGGAGATCCTGGGGCGGTCGCTCGACGACCCCGATGTCCGCATGGAGCTGTGGCTGGCGCTCAAGTCGGACGGCTGACGGCCGCCGCCTGACGATTCGGCGCGTCGCCGCGGGCACGTAGTACGGGGTGGACAAACGCCATCCGGGCCCGGCCCGCCTACGGTGGTGCCCACTGACGTACCTGATGCACCACCACCACGGGAAAGGCGGGGATCCGCTGTGACTTCCACCCGCGATGCCGTCCACGCGTTCTGGATCGCCGGGCGCCGGGCCACCGGCGAGGACGCCTTCGATGTCACCCACCCCTGGGACGGCACCGTCGTCGGCACGGTGAGCGTCCCCACCGACGCCCAGGTGGAAGAGGCGGTCGCGGCCGCCGAGTCGGTGGCGGCCGAGTTCGCGGCCACCCCCGCCCATGTACGGAGCGCGGCCCTCGACCATGTCGCCAAGCGGCTCGCAGAGCGCACCGAGGAGATAGCGCGGCTGATCACCGCCGAGAACGGCAAGCCGATCAAGTGGGCGCGCGGTGAGGTCGGCCGGGCCGTCTCGGTCTTCCGCTGGGCCGCCGAGGAGGCCCGCCGCTTCAACAGCGGTGACGCGCAGCGCCTGGACACCGACGCGGGCGGTGTCGGGCGGCTGGCCCTGACCCGCCGCTTCCCGCGCGGAACGGTGCTGGGCATCGCGCCGTTCAACTTCCCGCTGAACCTGGTGGCGCACAAGGTCGCCCCGGCCATCGCGGTCGGCGCCCCGATCATCCTCAAGCCCGCCCCGGCCACCCCGCTGTCCGCCCTGGTGCTGGGCGAGATCCTCGCCGAGACCGGTCTGCCGGCCGGTTCGTGGAGCGTGCTGCCGGTCGCCAACGACCGGATGCCCGCGCTGGTCCAGGACGAGCGGCTGCCGGTGATCTCCTTCACCGGTTCGGACACGGTCGGCTACCAGATCCAGCAGTCGGTGCCGCACAAGCACGTCACCCTTGAGCTCGGTGGCAACGCGGCGGCCGTGGTGCTCGCCGACTACGCCTCCGACGCCGACCTGGAGTGGGCGGCCACCCGGATCGCCACCTTCGCCAACTACCAGGCGGGCCAGTCCTGCATCTCGGTGCAGCGGGTGATCGCCGACGTCTCCGTGTACGACCGGCTGGTGGAGAAGGTCGTCGCCAAGGTCGAGGCCCAGGTCACCGGCGACCCGTCCGACGACGCCACCGACGTGGGCCCGCTGGTCAGCGAGGACGCCGCCAAGCGGGTGGAGTCCTGGGTCGCGGACGCGATCGGCAAGGGCGCCAAGCTGGTCACCGGCGGTGCGCGCGAGGGCGCCTCGTACGCCCCGACCGTGCTCGCCGAACTGCCCGCCGACGCGATCCTGGCCACCGCCGAGGTCTTCGGCCCGGTGCTCAGCCTGCACAAGGTGGACGGCACCGCCGAGGCGTTCGCCGCCGTCAACGACTCGAAGTTCGGCCTCCAGGCGGGCGTGTTCACCCACGACGTCCAGACGGCCTTCCGCGCCCACCGCGAGCTGGAGGTCGGCGGCGTGATCATCGGCGACGCGCCCTCGTACCGCGCCGACCAGATGCCGTACGGCGGCGTCAAGGCATCGGGCACCGGGCGCGAAGGCGTCGCGTACGCGATGGCCGACTACACCTACGAGCGTGTCCTGGTCCTCACCGGCCTGGACCTGTAAGCCACTTTCCCCAGGAGGAGGGCGCTCTGTGCGGGAGCGCCCTCCTCCCTCTTTTTGGGTTCGCTCGCCGCCGGGCGCTTGTCCCGCTGCCGACGCTCCTCAGCCCGCGGTCGCTTCGCTCCCTTGTCTTCGTCGCTTTCGGCAGCGGCGCACCCTTTGGCTCGCTGGTCCGTTCGTTGCCCGATCGGGGCCCGGGGCCTCTTTGGGATGCGTACTGGTGTTGCGTGCCGGAGGCTTTGAGTGCGCGGTGGGGGCGCTCGGTGGTTTCCGTTCCGGACGTCGGCCGGGTTGTGCGTGGGGGCTGGTGCTGTTCCTATTAATTGGGTAGATACGCATCAGTAGCAACCGGCCGGTAACCGACCGTGACCGCAGTCACCGACCCGCGGCGAGGTGAGCCCTCATGACCGCACCATCCGCCCCACGCCAAGTCTCCGAGCGTGAAGCCCGGCAGGTCGCCGAAGCGGCCCGGGAGCAGGACTGGCGCAAGCCCAGCTTCGCCAAGGAACTGTTCCTCGGCCGGTTCCGGCTCGACCTCATCCACCCGCACCCCACCGGGTCGGCGGATGACATCGAGCGGGGGGAGGAGTTCCTGGCCAAGCTCAGGGACTTCCTGGAGACGAAAGTCGACGGCGCCCGCATCGAGCGCGAGGCGCAGATTCCCGACGAGGTCATCGACGGGCTCAAGCAGCTCGGCGCCCTCGGCATGAAGATCGACGTCGCCTACGGCGGCCTCGGGCTCAGCCAGGTCTACTACAACAAGGCCCTCGCCCTGACCGGCACCGCGAGCCCGGCCATAGGGGCGCTGCTCTCCGCGCACCAGTCGATCGGCGTACCGCAGCCGTTGAAGCTCTTCGGCACGAAGGAGCAGAAGGAGACCTTCCTGCCGCGCTGCGCCCGGACCGACATCTCCGCGTTCCTGCTGACCGAACCGGATGTCGGCTCCGACCCGGCCCGGTTGGCCACCTCCGCCGTGCCGGACGGGGACGACTACATCCTCGACGGCGTGAAGCTGTGGACCACCAACGGCGTTGTCGCCGACCTGCTCGTGGTCATGGCCCGGGTACCGAAGACGGACGGGCACAAGGGCGGCATCACGGCCTTCGTGGTCGAGGCGGACAGCCCCGGCGTCACCGTGGAGAACCGCAACGCCTTCATGGGCCTGCGCGGCATCGAGAACGGTGTCACCCGCTTCCACCAGGTGCGGGTGCCCGCGGCCAACCGCATCGGCCCCGAGGGCGCGGGCCTGAAGATCGCGCTGACCACGCTCAACACCGGACGGCTCTCGCTGCCCGCCGCCTGCGCGGGCGCCGGGAAGTGGTGCCTGAAGATCGCCCGTGAGTGGTCGGCCGCCCGGGTGCAGTGGGGCAAGTCGATCGCCGAGCACGAGGCCGTCGGCTCGAAGATCGCGTTCATCGCGGCCACCAGCTTCGCCCTCGAAGCCGTTCTGGACCTGTCCAGCCAGATGGCGGACGAGGACCGCAACGACATCCGGATCGAGGCCGCCCTCGCCAAGCTCTACGGCAGTGAGATGGCCTGGCTGATGGCCGATGAGCTGGTCCAGATCCGCGGCGGCCGCGGCTTCGAGACCGCCGCGTCCCTCGCCGCCCGGGGCGAACGGGCGGTCCCCGCCGAGCAGATGCTGCGTGATCTGCGGATCAACCGGATCTTCGAGGGCTCCACCGAGATCATGCATCTGCTCATCGCCCGCGAGGCGGTCGACGCCCATCTGTCGGTGGCGGGCGACCTCATCGACCCCGACAAGAGCCTGTCGCAGAAGGCGAAGGCAGGGGCGAAGGCGGGTGGCTTCTACGCCCGCTGGCTGCCCAAGCTCATGACCGGCGCGGGTCAACTACCGGCGTCCTACGGGGAGTTCCACCCATCCGGCCATTCCGACCTGGCCGTTCATCTCCGCTATGTCGAGCGCTCGGCGCGCCGCCTGGCCCGGTCCACCTTCTACGGGATGTCGCGCTGGCAGGGCCGGATGGAGACCAAGCAGGGCTTCCTCGGGCGCGTTGTCGACATCGGTGCGGAACTGTTCGCCATGAGCGCGGCGTGCGTACGGGCCGAGATGTTCAGGGCGCGCGACGAGCACGGCAAGGAGGCGTACCAACTCGCCGACGCCTTCTGCCGCCAGGCGCGGATCCGTATCGAAGAACACTTCGACCGGTTGTGGACCAACACCGACACCATCGACCGCCGACTGGTCAAGGCGATCATGAGCGGTGCCTACACCTGGCTGGAGGAGGGCGTCATCGACCCGTCGGGCGACGGCCCCTGGATCGGCGACGCCGCCCCGGGCCCATCCGCGAGGGACAACGTCCACCGCCCCATCCGCTGACCGCGCACCGGTGGCCGCATCCCCTGTCAGAACCGTCGGGGGATGCGGCCACAATGGGGGCATGACCGAGAGCCCAGCACCCCTCGCCGACCCGCACTTGCTCTACCGGCCCGATACGGATACCGGCAGCCCCGGCGCCCCGCGTGAAGTCGTCATCCTCGGGTCGACCGGATCGATCGGCACCCAGGCGATCGACGTGGTGCTGCGCAACCCCGAACGCTTCCGGGTGGTCGCCCTGTCCGCCGCGGGCGGCCGGGTCCAGCTGCTCGCCGAGCAGGCGCACACCCTGCGGGTACGCGCCGTGGCGGTGGCCGACGAGGGGGCGGTGCCCGCGCTGCGCGAGGCGCTGTCCGCGTACTACCCGGCGGGCGAGGCCCAGCCGGAGATCCTCGCCGGTCCGGACGCGGCCTCCGACGTCGCGCGCATGGAATGCCACTCGGTACTGAACGGCATCACCGGATCCATCGGCCTCGCCCCGACGCTGGCCGCCCTGGAGGCGGGCCGGGTGCTGATCCTCGCCAACAAGGAGTCGCTGATCGTCGGCGGGCCGCTGGTGAAGGCGCTCGCCAAGCCCGGACAGATCGTGCCGGTCGACTCCGAGCACTCGGCACTGTTCCAGGCGCTGATGGGCGGTACCCGCGGCGAGGTGCGCAAGCTGATCGTCACGGCGTCCGGTGGTCCCTTCCGCGGCCGGACCAAGGCCGAGCTGGCCGATGTGACCCCGCGGGACGCGCTGGCGCACCCCACCTGGGACATGGGCCCGGTCATCACCATCAACTCGGCGACCCTGGTCAACAAGGGCCTGGAGGTCATCGAGGCACATCTGCTGTACGACATTCCGTTCGACCGGATTGAGGTCGTGGTCCATCCGCAGTCGTATATCCACTCGATGGTGGAATTTATCGACGGCTCCACACTGGCCCAGGCGAGCCCGCCCGATATGCGGATGCCCATCGCGCTGGGGCTCGGCTGGCCGGAGCGGGTACCGGACGCCGCGCCCGCGTTCGACTGGTCCAAGGCGATGAACTGGGAGTTCTCGCCGCTGGACAATGAGGCCTTCCCCTCTGTGGCTTTGGCCCGGCATGTGGGTAGCCTCGGGGGCACCGCACCCGCGGTGTTCAACGCGGCCAACGAGGAGTGCGTTGACGCCTTCCTCGCCGGTCGGCTGCCGTTCACCGGGATCGTGGACACCGTCGCCGAGATCGTCGAGGAACACGGCACGCCCGCCTCGGGAACTTCCCTTACCGTGGCGGACGTCCTCGGAGCGGAGGCGTGGGCACGGGCCCGCGCCCGTGAACTGGCAGCGAAGGCGACAGCGGAGGCCCGCGTATGACCACACTGATGACGGTCCTCGGCATAGTCGTCTTCGCGGTCGGCCTGCTGATCTCCATCGCCTGGCACGAGCTCGGCCATCTGTCCACGGCCAAGCTCTTCGGCATCCGGGTGCCGCAGTACATGGTGGGGTTCGGCCCGACGATCTTCTCCCGCAAGAAGGGCGAGACCGAGTACGGGATCAAGGCGGTTCCGCTGGGCGGCTACATCCGCATGATCGGGATGTTCCCGCCCGGCGAGGACGGGAAGATCGTGGCCCGGTCCAGCTCGCCGTGGCGCGGCATGATCGAGGACGCGCGCTCGGCGGCCTTCGAGGAACTGCAGCCCGGCGACGAGACCCGGCTGTTCTACACGCGCAAGCCGTGGAAGCGCGTGATCGTCATGTTCGCCGGTCCGTTCATGAACCTGATCCTCGCGGTCGCGCTGTTCCTCGGCGTACTGATGGGCTTCGGCATCAACTCGCAGACCACGACGGTCAGTACGGTGTCGGACTGCGTGATCTCCCAGTCCGCCGCCAGCAAGGGCAAGACCACCTGTGCGGCCGCCGACCCGGCCTCCCCGGCGAAGAAGGCCGGGTTGAAGGCCGGTGACCGGATCACCGCCTTCAACGGCGGCCCGGTCGACAACTGGTCCACGTTGCAGGCCGACATCCGCCAGACCACCGGCCCGGCCGTCCTCACGGTGCTGCGCGGCGGGCAGAGCGTGCAGCTGCACGCCGATCTGATCAAGAACCAGGTCGCCAAGACCGACGGGCACGGCGGATACGTCGACGGCCAGTACGTGACCGCCGGATTCCTCGGCTTCACCCCGGCCCAGGGCATCGTCAAGCAGTCGTTCGGCGAGTCCGTGGACCGGATGGGCGGCATGGTGACCACCGCCACCAGGTCGCTGGTGGACCTGCCGGAGCGGATCCCCGGCCTGTGGCGGGCCGCCTTCGAGGGCGCGCCGCGCCAGCCTGACTCGCCCATGGGGGTGGTCGGCGCGGCACGGGTCGGCGGCGACGTCTTCTCGCTGAACATTCCGCCGGAGCAGCGGATCGCGACCATGCTCATGCTGGTGGCGGGCTTCAACCTGTCGCTGTTCCTGTTCAACATGCTTCCGCTGCTGCCGCTGGACGGCGGCCACATCGCGGGCGCGCTGTGGGAGGCGCTGAAGCGGAACCTGGCCAAGGTCTTCCGCCGCCCGGACCCCGGTCCGTTCGACGTCGCGAAGATGATGCCGGTGGCCTATGTGGTGGCGGGTCTCTTCCTGTCATTCACCGTGCTGGTACTGATCGCGGATGTAGTCAATCCGGTCAAGATCACCTGATTTCGATCAAACGCGATGGTTTGATCAGACACGGTGGGCCGAAGGGTGAACCGGCCGGGCACCATGGGTGTCCGGCCGGTGCCATATTCGCGCGCGGTCCTGGCGGATGTGCCCGGTGTCTATGCCGTGCCGTAACCTCGGTAGCCGAAGCCCGCCCACACCGGGACTCGAACCACGCCCGCACTTCCGAACCCTGGGGATGCACAGCACATGGCCGCGATTTCGCTCGGTATGCCGTCGGTTCCGACCTTGCTCGCCGAACGGCGCAGGAGTCGCCAGATCCAGGTGGGGTCGGTGGCGGTGGGTGGGGACGCGCCGGTGTCGGTGCAGTCGATGACGACGACGGTGACGGCGGACATTGGTGCGACGTTGCAGCAGATCGCGGAGTTGACGGCGTCGGGGTGCCA
>JBEYJY010000022.1:0-128404 GCA_040631425.1 Streptomyces sp. NPDC020096 | reverse complement strand
AGGCACCCGCGCAAGCGCGGGTGCCGAGGCTGGCAGCAAGAGGAGGTGCATCGCACGCGGGCCTGTGTAGGGCCTGGGAATCCTAGCCATTACCCCTGTAACGGAGTTGACGGGCCATCCGGCCCAACGGGTGCCGGCCCCCTCCGCAGTGACGGGCTCCGCTGCGCTCCACCCGAACTCTTCGCACTCCCGTGACCCGTAGACGAATATCCCAACACTCCAGTAGTATACACCCCAACTGGGAGTATGGGGCGCGAGCTGGCGATGCGTCACCCTGACGAACGAACACGCTGCGCGAGTGATGCATCATAGTGACAAGGTGTGTAGCGTTTGGGACTAGACAGCGCCACCCCTACCCCGGAGGAAAAACTACCGGTGGAGTTGAGAATTACGCGGCCCCAAAATGCTAAGCCACAGAACGGAAGCCCCGATTGGGGCGCGTCGAACTTCGGCGTGCGGAGGTACCGGAGCCGAACGGCCGCCAGGCCGGGCGGCAGAACCGTCCACCGGCACCAGTCACGCCTCCGTGCTTTTGAGCGTCACGGCCGGCACCACCCGAGACGCAGCTCCGCTGGTGCCACCTATGGTCCGCATCGAATCCGCGGCGCCGCACGCGAAGCCGCCCCAGCCCCGGCCGGACACCACCGCGGCGCAGTTGGCGGGCCACCTAGCGGATCGAGCCGCTGCTTGTCCGGCCCCCGGAGGGAGGGTCCGGAGCGTCAGCCTGCGGGGCGCCTGGTGGCCTTCGCGTGCGTGGTAACCCCATGGACGGGGTGGCGACCGGGGACGGTTCCCCGGGGAATGGTGCGCGCTGCCGGCTGTTGGGGCGGGGTGCCGTCGGTAGCGGGGTCGCCCCACGCACGCGAGGCCCTGGTGCTGCCCTCGCGCGCACGTGCGTCTTAGGGAAAAGAGAGGCCTTGCAGAAAACCCACTGTGACCTGGGATTTTGCGGAAGGCTGTGTGCCGGCGCTGACACATTGACCTGCGGAAATGTGTCCTCGGTGCCACACCGACACCCATATTCGCAAAGCCTGCTTGTACAACTGTGCACCGCTGCTGGTGAGCGCTGGTTCCCAGGGAACAGGCCCGACATCCACTGTGTCGGCGTCGACACCAAAGCGCCACGCCAGCGTGTACAAATCTGCCAACCGAGGTTGGACAACTGCTAGGGTCCGTCGCGACCGCCAAGATCGAGGACAGGACCACCGTCGGTGCCCCGCCAGCCCAAGCGCCCCACCTCCGGCCGCAGCAAAGGCCGGATCACCGCCATTCAGCCCGGTAGCGACAGCGCCTTCCGCGAGACCCTGTCCTCTCGGCTGGGCAAGGACATCAAGCCGCCGACCCGGAAACGGCCGGTACAGCAGATGGACGTGAGCGTCCGGTACACGTACCGCGCGCCCCACGAGGTGTACGGGCGGTCCGGCTACAGCGTCGTCTCCAACGACTTCCTCGCCGACGTCCTGGCCGTGCTGATCGCCCAGCACGGCATGTCCCCGATCCAGTCCGCGGTCCTGCTGTGGTGCATCGGCCGGCAGCGCGAGGGATGGCTGCGCGCCACGCACAAGAAGATCGCCGACAAACTGGGCGTAGAGCGGTCGAACGTGACCCGGGCGCTGGGAAGGCTGGAGGAGTGGCACATGCTCCAGCGCGTCGACACCGGCCTGATCTTCGTAAACCCGCTGCTCGGGTTCGAGGGCAACGGTGACCGGCAGCAGGAGATCCTGGAGGCACTACGCAGGGGCGCGCCGGAAGGCGCCTTCCCGGAGGTGAAGCCGCCGCCGGCGCCGCGCAGCGTGCAACTGGAGCTCGGGGCCGAAGACGGCGACGATGAAGGTGTCGAGAAGGAGGGGCGGGCATGCTGATCCAAGCGAGTGCCGGTTTCGGAATGCTGTACCGGCTGGACCTCACAAAGGCCGCGATGGACCTCCTGAGCGCCCTCATCGAGCGCCAGGAGCCCGGCGGCGAGGTAAACGCCTCCCAGGCCGAACTGGGCGCCCGCGTGGGCCTGTCGCGAAACTCCGCGAACACGGCCATGGCGCTCCTGGAGAGCCGGAACCTCGTGCTGCGGCCCGAGGACCGCAAGTACCGCACGTACTACCTCCACCCGTACATCGCCTCCTACGCCTCCCAGGAGGAACTGGAGGAGGCCATCCAGGACGCCTCCGAGCGCATCGAAGCCGGTGAACTGCCCGAGATCACCGCCCCGCTGTACGAGACCGCACCACCCAAGCGCCAGCCCCAGCCTCTGCGGGCGGTCCGGGCCGCCGGGTAGGCCGGCCTTCCAGAATTCCGCGGCGCTGCCCCCACTGAGGGGCGGCGCCGTTCGCGTTGGCAGGGCGTATATCGTTCCCCTCCAGGGGAAACCCCAGGTCAGCACCTGGCGGGAACGGCGGCTGGTAGCACCAGGTAAACCGGTTTGTTCTGGAACTCCAGAACAAACCGCGCTGCACGGCCCCGTGCTGCAAGCACGGCGTACATCGTTCCCCTGGAGGGTAAGCCAGGTGGCCGGGATGGCGAGCAGCACTGGGCGGGCGCTGCATGCAGCAGCCGTGCATAGATCTCGCGCGGAACATCGCAGATCTGCGATCTTATGCAGCCGCCGCGGCGAGCCCGCGACCATGCCGCTGCCCGGCGGGGCCGGCCTGCAACCCACGCTTGGCGACGGTGACCTTCGATAGCGACGGCCGTTGATCAGATCATGATGAAGCGAAGCATCCTCACCACTGCCCTCCTCGCTGTCGGCACGGCGGTCCTCGCCGCGGCACCAGCACACGCAGGAATCCTCGACGGCACCCTCGACAACCCCCACATCGTTGACCTGTCTCGGCGCTGAACACGAACATCAACAGCGATCCGCCGACCACCGAGAACAACAACGCCAACACCCGCGCCGACGGCCGGCTGAACAACGCCATCGGCCAGCATCAGTAAGGCGCTCACCCAGCTGCCGCCGTCCGGTCTCCCAGGCGGATAGACCGGACGGTGAGGCACGATGCGGCTGCCGGCGACGTCGCCAAGCCCTCGCCGGGACGCTGTCTCACAGCCTCATACCCGCGCGGCGCAACGCGTTGACCTAGGCACCGGCGGTTCACCACGATCTTCGTGCTGCGCGTCCAGTACTGGCCGGCATCCGAGCAGTAGCGGGGCTGTCCATCGCGGCCCGGCTCGTGGCGGCAGGTCATGGCTCGGGTTCGGTGTTTTCCGGATCGGTGCTCGGATCGTAGGTTTCGGCCTTCATGCTGGTCATGAGCGTGGCGATCCGGCGCCATTCGCGCTGTTCGACTTCGGCGACGCGGAGCCATTCCTCGGCGCGCTAGCTGTCCAGTGCCCGCGCGGCGACGTCACGTTCGTGTTCCTGTGCGTCGTCGGCGGCGCGGGCAATGTCCTCGGCTGGCATGCCAGTTGCTTTCTCGCGGACCTGGGCGCGGAAGAACCGGACGCTGGCGGGGCTGATGGGGACCGGTTCTTCCAACGGGCGCACCCACGCGGCCGGAATGTCGGTGTAGGTGACGGTGACGGGCAGGGCGACGTCGTTGCCGTCATCGTCGGTGACATGGCCATCGATCTCGTACGCGGGGCCGATAGGCAAACCAAGGCGCTCGGCTTGCTCCGCGGTGAGCGGGAGGGTGACTCGGCTGGTGCTCGTGGTCTCGTAGCCATCGACCGTCTTGCCGTCGTCGGCGACGCCGGTGACGGTCAACTCGAAGCGGTCACCGCGCCGCTGGTGCAGCTGCATCGAGGCGGCGAACTCCTCCCGGGTCCGTGGCAACCGATTCCGCAGGGCCGCCGGCAATCGCTGGGGGACCTTGATCTGGTAGGTCTGCCCGATGCGGATGTCCCGGACACGCATCACACGCCTCCCGCCCCCCGACTCCAGCCTCCCCCCGGGGACCCCGCCCGCCAAACCCCCGCGCTATCGGCCTGACCACACGCCCCGGGCGGGCGCTGCGCTTGTCCTGTAGCCGGATAACTGCGGTGCGTGTAGCGTCGAGGCCAGTAGTCGTGGCTCCGAAGTCCCGCTCGCCCGTGACACGCTCACGGGCGTTGTTGCTGTCCAGCGCATCTCCGGACCAAGGCGCGATCACCTCCGGCGCCGCACAGTGCGGGGCCGATACGAGTTCCCTTGAAGGAGACATGCATGGCCAGCGGCACCGTGAAGTGGTTCAACGCGGAAAAAGGCTTCGGTTTCATCGAGCAGGACGGTGGCGGCGCTGACGTGTTCGCTCACTACTCGAACATCGAGGCCCAGGGTTTCCGTTCGCTTGAGGAAGGCCAGAAAGTGACGTTCGACGTCACCCAGGGCCAGAAGGGCCCCCAGGCCGAGCGCATCCGCCCGGCGTAACAACGCACGAGAGCCCCGGCCATATGGCGACTGGCCGGGGCTCGTTGCTGTCCGGGTGATGCCGGGGTCGCTCGCTGGGGGGGGATCGAAAAAGGGCGGTGGCCGCCGAGGACTTGATGCTGCAGCTGGTCCTCGCTGGGGGGTGAGGTGCATACATCTCACAGCGTGACAGCAGGGTGTGGCAGGGCTGAGGGTCCTCCCGGGGCGTGAAATCGGGCGCCCATGTTGTCCATCGGGCTGAAGTAGACCATCGCCGTAAACCAGGGATCGGCCTTGCGCGGGTGCTTGAGACTCAGCAGGTTGGCGTAGGCATACACCAGGCGGTGGGCGGGCCGGTTGTCGAGCTCGCCGTACGGCAGGACGTCGCGGAAGGGGTAGGGCAGCGACTGCTGCAGGACGCATACCCCGGCGGCAGCCCAGGACAGTGCGGCCTCCAGGTCTCCGCGGACGAGGTCGGCTTCGCTGTCCAGGTCGTTGGGGTCGAATTCTTCGTCCTGGTCGGCGAGATCGGCGAGCTCGTAAGCGATCGTGGTGTACGCGTCGAGGTCGCGAGGGTGCAACCGGTAGCCGCCGATGGTCACACACGCCTTGCCATAGGCGGCGTCGTACGCGGCGTCGGTCTCCTCGTCCGGCGTCCAGACCCGTTCCATCGCCCATTCCGGGCGCGGCGGCAGCTTCGCGATCTTCCGCTCCAGGCGGGACAGGCCACCCGGCTCGTCTTCGTACTCGGCGTAGTGGGCCGCCGAGTCGAACATGTGGAACTCGGGGTCCTGCATCCAGGCCAGCAGCGGCCGGTCCAGCCTCGCCAGCGCCTCCGCTGCCAGGCCATCCGGCACCAACCACGGCATCACGCCTTCCAGGGCCGCCTTCTGCGTCTTCGGATCCAGACCCACGCTCATCGTCATAGCCGCGAGTATCCGCCGCGGGCGCCACCGCATTTGGGCCCTTGCCGAACTGCCACCCGGACGTGAGGTCAGCAGGGGATAGGGCCGTGGCTACGATACGAACGCCCCCGCCCCCGGCAGCTGCAATGCCGGGGGCGGGGGGCGAGTCCTCTCCTACAGGGTCAGGGAGCGGGCAACGGCCTGGACGTGCTGGCGCAGCGGGACGTCCTGCTTGTCCCAGGTGGCGGCGACGTAGTTGAGGAGTTCGGCCGTCGCGCGCTCGGCATCGCTCGGGTTGCTGGTGAGGAGCCGGTCGGCGGCGTAGGAGACGTCTTCGGCTGGGGTGGAGTAGTCGTCAGCGTCGGCGTCCGGGTCGACATCGAGGACCAGGAGGTAGCGGACGCCGTTGCGGGTTTGGACGGTGATGGTGTCCTCGCGCGGGGAGTCCGGCGTGGCGACATAGAAGTCGGGGTGGTTGAGGATCGCCGCGGCGAGGGCCTCGGTGAGCGCCGGGGTGGGCAGGACGTCGTCCGTGGTCGGTTCGGCGTTCTGCAGGGTGAGGTCGAAGCCGTTGCCCGCCAGCGTGGTGAACGTGACGCGGTCATCGCCGGGCTGGGCGTTGGCGCCGAGGATGTGCGGGCTGTTGCGCAGCGCGTCGGCGATGCGGACGGCGTCGTGGTCGGCGTCGAGCAGCGGGCTCTTGTCGTGGTCGATGGCCGAGAATTCAACGCTCATACTTTTCCCTCTTTTAGAAGTCGAGGTCCATATAGTCGATGTCGTTGATGGCGACGTCTGAGAGTCCCATGGCGCGGTTTCCGCTGTCCTGGAAATAGATTTCTTTGAGTCCTTCGGCGATGATTTCGCGCATTTGCTGGTCGCTGGCGCCGGTGTCGCGGGCGTCGAACAGGCGCTGCGCGTACGACGGGGGGAGGTGGACGGTCAGGCGCCGCATGCGGCCGTCGTCGGTGGTGCCGATGGGCGCGGTGTAGCCGAACCGGGCCCTGGTCTCCACCGTGATGCCGGTGCTGGTGGCGGCCTGTTTGCGGCGGCGCTTGCGGACCTGGGGCTGCCAGCGGGACCGCACGGCCGCGTCAATCTTCGCTGCGATGTCCTTCGGCGGCTTCTTCCGATCGCCCTTGCGGTAGCGCTCCACCGACCGCTGGCTGACCCCGATCTCCTGGGCGACGGCCTTGGTCGTCTTCAGTTGCTTCAGCAGGAAGTTGATGCGGGCCTGGAGGGTCTTGGGCGGCTCGCGGGTGAACGTCTCCTGGTCGGCGCGCTCCAACGCCTGGTGGATCTCCATGGGTTACTCGCCTTCCTCAAGGACGGCGTCGTGGCCGTCACCCTTGATGTGGCGGGCCGGGTTGTAGCCCTGCTCCATCAGGTCCACCGCCCAGGCCATCTCCTGGACGCCTTCGACCTTGCACAGGCCCGGTGTCGGACCGAGCCGGAAGCCGCCGGGCTGTGGCTTGCCGGAGGCGGCGTAGGGCAGGAAGTCCAGCGGAGACGTTCCCGGGGAGGGGTAGACGACGCAGTCGGACAGCACGGCGAGCGGGTACAGGCCCGTCATGTTGGACATGTTCAGCAGCTTGCGGTGCATGTTGACCCGGGCCTTGCTGATGACGGCGGCGCGGATGTCGGGGCGCCAGGTCGGGCGCTCCAGGGCCGGCCAGCGTTCGCCGTCCTTGTAGTGGCGGCCTTGCGGGCGCTCGCGCAGCTTGCCGACGCCACCCTTGACGGTGGCCTTGATGGCGGCGAGGACGGCGGCTAGGCCTGGGTCGACCTGCTTGTGCCGCTCCATCGCCGCGAGGAACTCCTGGTCGGTGAGGTCCTTGGTGACGCCGAGGTCGGCGAGGGTGTCGACGTAGGCGGTCTTGAGCCGGTCGTGCCACGGGTCCAGATAGGCGCCGGTCTCCCGGCGCAGGTACGCCTCAATGGGCTGGATGTTGTAGCCGAGCTCTTGGGCGTAGGCGACGGTGTGCGTCTGGTACCAGGCCGGGCCCTCGGGCCGTTGCCCGGTCGGCGTGAATGGCGAGGGCAGGCGCGGGTCCAGCTCGATGTGGGAGAGGTCCACGAACCAGGAGCCGGGGATGCGCTTGTCGAACTCCGGGTGCTGGACGTGTTCCGGGCCGGACAGGCCGACCATCAGGCGGGACGCGGCGGCGAGGAAGGCGGTGTTGAGGTCCAGGCCGACCGCGTACGGCAGCATGCACTCCTCATCGGTGAGCAAGTCGACGTTGCGCACCCACTGGTACGCCTCTTCGTCCAGGAACCCGCCGGTCCAGCCGGAGTTGACGACGACGGGGTGCTCCGGAGTAGCCTCCGGTGGCGCCGGATCCATCGGCTCGGTGCCGAGTGAGCCGGGGTTGTGGCCGGAGACCCAGTTGCCGGTCGCCCGGTCCTGCACGGCCCGGGTCGGCGGGCGCAGCGCGGTCATCAACTCCAGTCCCGAGACGGCGGTGGAGCCGCGCGGGGTGATGACGCGCTGGGCGTAGATGCCGAGGACGCGGGCGACGTCGGCTGGCTCCATCTGCGCAACTCCCGGCCACGACCGGGTGTCGAGGGCGTCCCACGAGAGGACGGCGAGCTGCACGCACTGCCGCTGTCCGGTCTGGGCGGGGCGGTAGATCCGCGCCCATGGGCCGAACCCGCGCTGGGTGAGCTTCCACTTCGCCTTCGCTACCTGTTTGACCACCGGGTGGTCCTCGGGCAGGCGCAGGGAGCGGCGCTGCTCGTGACCCTCTAGGCGCTCCGGCAGCCCGAGCTTCACGGCGGCGGCCGCGGTGAGCACGATCAGCGGGTCGCTGTCCTTGCCGTTGCGGTGCAACTTCGCGGCGCCGAGACCGGACTCGCGCAGCGTCCACTCCACCAGCTCCGGGACCGTGGTCGCGGGGCAGTCCAGCACGATCCCGTCGACCCCGTACGCGGAGCCGTCACCGTCCAGCACGGCGAGCGGGCCGTGCGGAAATCGCGGGTCGACGGCGGGCTTGGCCGCCTTCTTCGCGGCCGGGCGGCGCGACGTTGCCGGCCGGGCCGGGCCCTCGGGCGCGGCCGGGGCGGGGGGCGCCTCCACCGGGGCGGTCTCCGCCCCGGTGAACGTCTCCGGCACCGGCGTCGACTGCGGCGCGGCGACCGGGGCGGGCGCAGCGGCGGGGGCGCCGTGTGCCGGGTACTTCGCCGCCCAGCCGTTCAGCAGCCGCTGGTACGCCGACAGTCGCGGCTCCTTGGGCTCGGACCGCCCGTTCTCGTAGTTCTTGACCGTCTGTGTCGACGTCTTCAACGCGACCGCGAGGCGGGCCTGGGTGATGCCGGCGGCCTCGCGCAGTCGGGCGCGTTCCGCCGGGGGTGGGAGCTGCGGCTCCTCCTCCAGCAGGGCATCGACAGATGCGAACAGCTCTTCCTCGGTTGCCATGTGTCTCTACCTCCACCACGAACACTAGCAGTGCTTGCCCTGCCATTTAACCCATTTCTTTAACCTGATCGGACTTTTTCTGGTAGGGTGATCTTGACGTTGCACAGAGCGGCACGGACATCGGGAGGGAAAGTGGAGGGATCGGACCCGGCCGGGCTTCCAGCGGCGACTCCGGCCGGTGACTGGTCACAGGAGGTCCTGACCGGAACCGTCCTACCCCGCGTCCTGGAAGGCGCGGTGCCCCAGCCTCACCCGGTGGTGGTGTACGTGCTGGGGCAGCCGGGTAGCGGCAAGACCACGGTCATCGACCTCGTGCACGCCGCGCTGGCAGCGCGGGGCGGTGCGGTGCGGGTGGACCGCGACACCTACAAGACCTTCCACCCCCACTACAGCCGGTACCTGGCTGAGGACGTGCGCACCGCCGGGGTGCGGGTCCGGCCGGAGACGTACCGGTGGCAGGCCGTTGTGGAGGCCCGGGTGCGCGAGGGCCGCTACGACGCGGTGGTGGAGGTACCGATGGCGCGTCCGGACGAGTTTCTCGCCGGTGTGGTCGCCTCCCGGCAGGCGGGCTACTGGGTGGAGGTCGTGGCACTGGGTGTGTCCTTGGCGGTCAGCCAGCTCAGCACCCTGGAGCGGGACCTGCGCCTCCTGCAGGAAGGCAGGGCCCCCCGGTACGTCTCCTGGGGCAACCTCGACACGTGCGCGGACGCGCTGATCCCGGCCCTCGGCGCGGTGGAGGCCGCGCACCTGGCTCACCGCGTGTTCGTCATCCGGCGCGACGCACAGACGGCGATGGACGTCATCTACGACAACGAACTCGGCCCCGCCGGGCGCTTGCTCCGCCCGGCAAACGCAACAGGTGCGGTGCTCGCCGAGCGGCGCCGGCCATGGGGTGCCAAGGAGACGGGCCGGATCCGTCGTCAGATGGCCGACGCCGACCGGCGCCTGGCCGATCCCGCGCTGCCGCAGGACTGGACGCTCGCGGTGCGCCGCAACACCGAGCGCGCCGCCGCCCTGGCCGAGCCGGTCCGGCGCATCGCACAGCCCCGCCTGGAGGCGCCCGGGGTGGACTACCACCGGCTCTCCGTCGATGAGCATCAGTGGATCTACAACGAGTTGATCTTTCCGTCCCTCGGGCCCATCGTGCCGCAGGAACAGCCGGTCGTGGTCTATGTGATGGCGCAGCCGGGCGCCGGGAAGACGCGGCTCGCCAAGATGGTCCTGCGCAGCCTGCGCGATCCGGTTCACATCACGGGCGAGATCTTCAAGACAGCGCATCCGGACTACCTGCAGCTGCTGCGGGAGGAGCCGCGTACGGCTTCGGCGCGGATCCGCACCGACTACCGGGCCTGGCAGGCTCAGGCCGAAGCGGATGTGCGCCGGCGGCGAGGGGACATGGTCGTCGAGATCACCCCGGAAGGCGCTGCCCAGTTCGTCAGCCGCGCGGCCTTGGACCGGCAGGCGGGCTACAGGGTGGGGCTGGCGGTCCTGGCGGCTCGCGAAGCCGATTCCCGCCAGGGCACCGCCACTCGCTACGCCTGGGCGAGCCAGCACAACCTTCCCGCGCGGTTCACCACCGCCGCCGGGCTCAAGGCGTGCTTCGCCGTCCTGCCCGAGACGGTGGCACTGGCCGAGCAGATGTCCGTAGTCGACGAGGTGGTGGTGATGCGGCGCGACACCCACACCCTCTACCGCAACGCGCAGGACAGCCAGGGACGTTGGGCCCGGCGCCGGGCCGCCGACCTCGCTGTGATCGCGGAGCACTACCGCCCCTACACCACCGAGGAAGCCGCACAGTTCTGGGCCACCCAGCGCTGGCTGCACACGGCGATCCCGCAGTACCGCGACGACCTCGTCGAAATCGCCGGGCTGGCATGCCCGCTGATGCCCGCCCAGCGGCCGCACCAGCTCGACACCCCCGCCCCCGCAGCCGCACTACTTGTGCCCGCCTAGACCCGGCGGGCGGCGGCGCCCACACCGTGCCGGGCCGCCCGGCACGGTGTGGGCGCCGTGGCTACGCCTCGGGCCGCTCGGCGGATTCCAACTCCTTCCAACGGGTGGTGTAGACGGCGGCGATACGCGCAGTCTCCTCGGGGGTTGCGTCCTTCAGACGGTGCTGATCCTCCACACACGCCTGCCGCTGGGCCTTCAGCTCCTCAAGGCCCTGCTGGTCGCCGGAGCGCCGCGCGAGCAGCAGCGCCCGGCTGTACCAGGCGATGACGTTCCCCACGAGCTCGTACGCCACCTCGTACCCGACGGCGTTGTCGCCGTGCGGACCCGAGGCCGGCCCCGACGGGGGCTGCGGGTCGGGGGATGACGGCGATGCGGAGTCATGCATGCGAAGACCACCTTGTGGTGTCGGAAACAACAGCGAAAGATCATTTTCGGTGTTGGGCTGGAACCTGGTCTGTGGCCGGCCACCGTACGCGGCATAGATTTGGCTCGCCGGTGTGACTTGTGGGGGGATTCATCAATGGCCGACCTTCGTGCGCTGTTCAGCTCCAACGACCCCGTGGGCAGCAACGAGGCGTTCACCAACCGCAAGAACCAGTGGAGCCGGGTCGCCACCGCCATCGAGGAACACTTGCGGCACATCGCCGACCCCGGCTTCGACGTCGAGGACCTCGAAGCCCCGCGCGACAATGTGATCACGTTCCACGGAGTGGGCGGCGTCGGCAAGTCGACCCTGCTGCGCAAGGTCGAAGCCTCGCTCACTGCAGCCGAGCAGCGTCCGACGCAGTGGGGTGCGCCCGCCTGGGCGGACGAGCGGATCCTGCCGGTCCGTATCGATCTGGCTCGCTCGGCGTCGACCGGCTCGGACTTCGAACGCGTCGTGCTCACGATCCGGCTCGCCCTGGCCGCGAGCGTCGGCCGCCCCCTGCTCAGCTTCGACCTGGCGCTGCGCCGCTACTGGGATGCCCAGCACCCCGGTGAGCCGCTGGAGGAGTACGTCCGACGCACCGGCCTGGTGGGCAGGTTCGGGCAGATGCTGCCGCAGCAGATGCAGGCCGCGGTCCGTGAGGCCGTCAGCGCCCTGCAACTGCCCGGCCTCGTCGGCTCGGCGGCCGGCCAGATCACCACGGCGCTCGTGCGGGCTCTGCACGAGCGCCGCGAACGGGCGCGGGCTCTGGCCGGCTGCGCTCGGACCGCGGCTTTGCTGGAGGCCGAACCCGACCTGGAGGCGCTCTCCTATTACCCGCACCTGCTGGCGTGGGAGATCAGCCGCCTGCCCGCGAAGAAGGCGGTGGTGCCGGTCATCTTGCTGGACACCTTCGAGGACACCGGCGACCGCCACCGCGACGCCGAGCGGCTGCTGCAGCGCCTGGTGTGGCTGATGCCCAACGCGTTCTTCGTCATCGGCGGCCGTAACCGCCTGCCGTGGGCAGACAACGCCCTTCAAGGGCAGCTGGATTACACCGGACCGACCGCCTGGCCCGGCCTTGCCCCCCAGGCGGGACAGCCGGCCCGAGCCGCCGGTCAGGGCGGCGCCCGCCAGCACCTGATCGGGGACTTCTCCGCGACTGACTGCGACATCTACCTCGCCCGCCGACTCACCCAAGACGGCCAGCCGCTGATCAGTCCTGACATCCGCGCCGTCATCACCGAGCGCTCGCACGGCCTGCCCCTGCACCTGGACCTGGCCGTCGCCCGCTTCCTGGAGATACGCCGCACCGGCCGCACCCCCGCCCCCGCCGACTTCGACCACACCTTCCCCGCCCTCATCGTCCGTATCCTGTCCGACCTCACCGACGGCGAACGCCACGTCTTGCGCAGCGCCAGCCTGCTGGACGCCTTCGACCTTGACCTGGCCACCCGCGCCGCGGGCTTGACCCACCAGGCGGCCGCCCGCAGGCTCGTCGAACGGCCCATGGTCAGCGAAGATCCCTACGCGATCTGGCCGTACCACCTCCACGGCGCGATCCGCACCGCGCTGCGCACCGCGGACGACCACACCGAGGACCGCTGGACCCCCGCCGACTGGCACCAGGCCGCCGAACGCGCCCTCGCCGCCCTCGGCCAGCAGTGGCAAGACGCCCACGCCCTCGCCCCCAACCGGGCCCTCCTCGTCGCGTGCCTTCGCCAGGGCCTGCGTCTGGCCCGCGACCACCACCTGGACGACCTCGACTGGCTCACCGACGCCGCCTTCGCCTACACCGACGACTCCGTCTGGGAACCCCTCTCCCCACCCACCCACACCTCGACCCCCTCTCCCGGCACCGAGCCGCAGCCGGGCCCGGACACGCCCGCCGACGCCGTGGCCGAGCTCCTCGCCGCCATCGCCCGCCGCCAGCACGAGCACCGCGAACGCACCGCTGAGCGCCTCACCGCCGTCCTGGGCACCGGCCTGCTGCCCGGCGAACTCGCCGAACTCGCCCTGTACTACCGGGCCAAAGCCCACAAAGACCTCGGCCGCACCGACGCCGCCGTGCACGGCATGCGCCAAGTCGCCGACGCCGACGGCCGACTCGCCCCGCGCGCCCGCCGCGGCCTGGCCAACCTCGCCCGTATCCGAGGAGACTTCCCCACCGCCCTCGCCACCGTCCCGACCTTGGGCTGGGAGGGCCGCCACCACCGCGTCCTAGCCCACATCAGGTGGCCCCACGGCGATATCGATCGCGCCATCGCCGCCTTCGAAGCCGCACGGACCGAAGCCGAACAGCACAACGCCCCGGGCGAGCGAGCTATCGCCCAGACCCTCCTCGCCCTGGTTACCGCCTTCACCGACCCGCTCCGCGCCGACGACGAACTCGCCCTCGCCCACCAGCTCCTCGCCCCACTCGACCAACGCGCCACCACCCTCTACGCCCACGTCGCGGCCCTCTTGCGCGACGCCGGCACCGACCGCGACGTCACCGACCGCGCCGCCATGCTGCGCACCGAGATCACCGTCGCCGGCCTCGCCTGGCTCACCCCACTCCTGGAAACCGCCCTCGCCTTCCACCACGCCGTACGCGGCGCACAGGAGGACCTGACAGCCACCCTCGACCGCCTGCGCGAGGCAACCGCGAACGGAGACTTCGCCTACTACGTCGACATCGCCACCGCCATGGGCGACCTGCCCCAGCCCGCTGGAAGCGCCATCCAGTGGCTTGACGATGCACACACAGTCCGAGAGCGCTGGCGCGCCCTGGTCACCACCAGGCGCGAGCGCCTTCACACACAGCGGTAGCCGCATCAGGCGGGCAACGAAGGCGAAGGGCCCGGAACTTCGGCGTCTTCAGGAGGGGCCGTACCGGCCGCCACCGTACTGATCAGCCCTCGGCCGGGCCATTGCCAACCAGCGCCAACGCCGCCCGGCACAACTGCTGCTACGTCGCCACCTTCACCCCGGCGCGCTCGGTCCGGGGCCCGGCGCAAGTGTCCGGTGCGGCTGAAGGCTGCGTCCCTGGGCGTGGATGGCCAGCGGGACGAAGAGTGCGCTGTCACAACGCGCGCCGCGGTGGTGCAGACCTACCTTGCGTCTTCGACGGACGGCGGCGCGTCCTACCGCTCTCCAACGCCCGAGAACGCAGGAGTCCGCAAGGTAGCTCGTCCATCCGCAGACTCTTGGGCGACACGGATATGAATGTCAGCCGTTCCGCCACGGGAAGTGTCAGTAGGGCAACCGGGTGCCCTTTCGGTCATCGTTCGTAACTGCACGTCATGGGCGGCGCTGGGTGTGGTTACTTGGGGTCGCCGGGAGCATCGCACGTTCCGGTCGAGTGTGGTCCGTACCCAGGTGTGCAGGCGGTGGGCGGGGCCCGCCTGCTGCCGCGTCGCGCCCGCACATGCCGCTACGAGAGGCAGGAGACACACGATGGCCGTTGGGGAAGAAGCCGTTCGCCAGGACGAGGACGCCGCGGAAGGCAAGGAGGGCACGGTGACCGCGGCGGAGGCGCGGCAGGTGGCTGCCGAGCGTCTGGAGGAGGCGCGGCGTCTGCAGGAGGAGATGATCGCCGAGCTGCCGCCGGAGGAGCAGGAGGAGATCCGAGCGGCGCAGCGTGAACTGGCCGCCTTGGGGGCTGAAGTCGATGCCGTGGTCAAGTGGTGGGGGTTCGAGATCCACCTCAACGCTCAGGCCGCCGAGATGACTGCCACGATCATCGAAGAAGTCGGCAAGATCGTGTCCAAGTTCCCGAAGCTCAAGCCGTTCGCGCCTTTGATCAAGCTGGTCTGCAAAATCAGGGCCACGTTGATCAAGGAGGTGGGAAAGACCTACGGCTGCAAGCTCGTCTCGCCGTGGATCGCACCGGCCATGCTCATCCCGCTCAGTCTGGCCCCCAAGGAGGACACCAGCTTGTGGTGGACCGTCTTTGAGGAAGGAAATGACGAAGCGGGCAAGGAAAAGGGGTGGAGCGGGGACGAGCGGTTCCCTGCCCATGCCAGCCAGTACAACCCGGCGCTGGCCGATTTCGGTGGGAAGCTGCACTGCGTCCACCGCGGTGGCGGGGTGGACGCCAGCCTGTGGCAGGCCGTCTACAACCCCGACGACGGCTGGGACGACGACGTGGCCTTCCCACGGCATGGCACGGACGCCGGCCCGGCCGTGGCCGTCTACCGCAACAAGCTGTACTGCGTCCACAAGGCCAACCAGAGCGGTAACGCGAAACTGTGGTGGACCGTCAAGTCCTCTCCCGCCAGCCAGTGGGAAGGTGACCGGGAATTTTCTAGGCATTCCACCAGCGCGGGGCCGGCCCTGGCCGTCTTCAAGGACAACCTGTACTGCGTCCACCGCGGCGGTGGCTCCGACGCCAACCTCTGGTACACCGTCTTCAACCCCACTAAAAACGACTGGGACGCAGACCTGGCGATCTCCGGAGCCGCGACCAGTTCCAACCCGGCCCTGGCCGTCTTCAACGACAAGCTGTACTGCGTCCACAAGGGCAACAACGACAACAGCCTGTGGTGGACCGTCACCAGTGACGGCGTCAACTGGGAGAGGGACAAGGAGTTCTCCCAGCACGGCACTCAAGCGGGGCCGGCCCTGGCTGTCTTCAACGACAAGCTGTACTGCGTCCACCGGGGCAACAGGGACCAGAGCCTGTGGTGGACCGTCTTCAACCCCAGCACCAACAGCTGGAGCCAGGACCGGGAACTCAGCAACCACGCCAGCAACGCCGGCCCGGCCCTGATCGTCTACCGCGACAAGAACGGCACCCACAGCCAGCTGATGTGCGTGCACCGCGGCTTCGGCAAGAAGTAACACCCCTCGCCCGGACCCCCGGCCCCACAGGCCGCAACGGGCCGGATCAGACAGCCTGCGGCATCAAGCGCCCGGCCCCGGAAAACCAGGGCCGGGCGCAGCCCGGTTCGCACACAGACCACCGTTCCCGCGGAAACACCTCACGTCGGAAGCGCCGGATCAGATGTCGGAACCCAGTGACGCTGCCGTGCCGCCCGACACCCACCGCCGGCGGACCGGCGGAACCGCCCGACAGCACCTCTAACGCACGCACCACGTCCAGCTAACCCCGCCCCTCGACGCAAGGTAACTCTGATCTACGCAAGATCAGATGCAGAGTAAAGCTGGAATGTGCAGAGTTCGACACCACAGGACAGCAAGGCGGGAACGACGCCGAAGGGCATGCCGACATGTGCACACTTCCGTAAGCTGGTGTGCATGACGGAGGGCACCTACTCGATCGTGGAAGCCCGCGCCCGCCTGGGCGCCATCGCGCGCGAGGTCAGCGCCACCCGGGAGCCGGTCGCCATCACCGACCACGGACAGACCATCGCCATACTCGTCAGCCCCGCCGACGCCCTCGAACTGCAGGAGATGCGCGCCCTGGCCGCCTACCGCGCCCGCCAGGCCCGAGGCGAGAGCGCCGGTGTCCCGCACGACGAGGCGTACCGCCGCGTGTTCGGCGGAGCCGAGGCGTGAGCTACGAGGTCATCTGGGAGCCCGAGGCCCTCGCCCAGGCGGAACGGCTCGCCAAGGAGGACCCCGACGGGGTGCGTCAGGTGTTCACCACCGTCGACCGCCTCGCCGACGACCGCCCGCGCCCACCAGCTAGGCAGCGCACTGTGAGACCACCATCCGGAGTCCCGGGTACCTGATGTCGGTGCGGCACGGAATAATCGGTGGCATGGCTCCACAGTCCTCCCCCGCCGGTACGCCGCCCACTGCCGAAGTGCTGCACGATCGGTACGCGGGTCGGCTCCCGGGATCGTTGGATGACCTTGCCGGGCCTGTTCACGGCGAGGTGGAGCTCCCCCTGCATGTGGCCTGGTCCGGCCTGCGCACCTACGACCTGGACCGGCCGCGGCAGCGCATGAGCCTGTACCGCACCGTGCTGGCCGAAGGACAGCACGACGACCTCGTCGCCCTGCTCTCGCGGGATCTTCTGCTCATCCAATGGCCGGTGCTGCGCACCCTGATCAGCCGGCACATCCGCCGCGTGTGGGAAGAGGCCTTTCCCACCCTGGCCGCCCGGACGCCCACCGCCGCGTGAACCTCAGCGACCTCCACCGCCGACTCCTGGCCGACGTCCTCGCCATCGGCACCCCGTACCCGCTGGTCATCACCGGCGGCTACGCCATCCAAGCCCACGGCCTGGTCGACCGCCTAAGCCAAGACCTCGACGTCGCCACCGAGAACCCCGCCCCCATGGCGGACATCGCCCGCGACCTGGAGCAGGGACTGACCCATCGGGGCTGGCGCATTGCCATCATCGGCGTCGACCCTCTTTCGGCACGCCTGATGGTCACCGACCCGGCGACCGGCGAGGACTGCGAGGTCGACATCCTCAAGGAGAACCTGTGGTCGCCGCCGACCGACACCGAGTACGGGCCCGTCCTCGCCCTCGATGACGTCATCGGCACCAAGGTCCGCGCCCTGGCCGACCGCGGCGCCGTCAGAGACCTCATCGACGTACACGCCGCAGCCGACCACCACACCACCACCGACCTCGAACGGCTCGGCCAACGCCACGGCCGCGACGAGTTCCGCCTCCACGACCTTCGCGACCGCCTCGGCGGCGCCGACTGGTACGACGACGAGGAATTCGCCGCCTACGGACTCGCCGAGGACCAGATCTCGCACCTGAGAGCCTGGGCCCAGCAGTGGATAGGTGACCTAGATCAACGGCTGAGCAGCGACGAAGGCGATCCCGAGATCTGAAGGCCAGGCTCCAAGGAGAGATGAGGCCCTTCAAGCTCCAAGATCGTCCGCAGAGGAGATCCCGGTGGCGTCGGTTCCGGCCGACCAGACGCGTGAGCAGCGCCGAATCAGCTGCCGTACCGGATGGTGACGATTGTCGTGAGAACCGTGATCGTTGTTGCCGCAACCGTGGTGAGCTTCCGCGGCTTGTTCTCCAGGACGATGGTGAGCCCACCGATGCTCAAACTGAGGAATGGTTTCCGGCGTTGGGCGAGGCTGTTGGCTTCGTTCATGCCGCGCGTGCCTCCAGGCGGCGAGCGATGATGCTGGTAACCAGCGCAATGTCCTCGGCATCGAAAAACAGGCGGGGCTTACGCTCCGGTGCATGGTCTTGCTCGGCGAGCTGGTCCATGGCATCTGTGAGGAATACACCATTCCCGCAGCTTGGGTCGACTGGTCCCTCGTTGCACAGTTCGACAGAACTTTCCATTTCTCGCAGAAAGTTCTCCACGGCCAGAGGCAAGAGGCGCCCCCGGATCGAGCAGTTAAGGCTTGCGGGGCTAACTCCCCCACATCCGAAGCTGCTTGACCACACCCCGCAGACCAGCGGGGTCCTTCACCTTGATGCCTCGCACGGCCAAGCCCTTGGCTCCGTGCGCCCGATGGGAGAGTTATGCCGACCTACGTGTTGCTCACCGCCGTGCTGTTCGCCATGGTCGTGGGCCTGATAGCCGCCATTGCCTGCACCGCCCTACGCAAGGCAGAGCCCGCAGCCGTGCCCGATGTGCTGCGGGAGTTGGTGCCGCTCGTGCGGGCCTTCTTCCGCCGCCGCTGAAGCTCGACAGCTCCAGGACAACCGGCGAGATCGCCAACGCCTCCAGAGGCAAGTCGACGCCGCTGCCACTGTCATCGCGACCCTGCTCGCCGAGAACTCCGCCCTGCGAGAGCAGCTGGTCAAGCGCTCCGCCGTCGTCATCCCACTGCCGCAGGCCCATCATGAGTGAGTTGCAGCTGCGGCTTCGACACCTTGGCCTGGCTAACGAGTGTGACGTGATCGATTCTGCAGTGAATGGGCCCACCCGCTCAGCTGACATTCCTTGTCGGAGGGATCAGTGGTCGATGTAGGGGATGGCTTCGTCGAGCTGGGTGATGATCGGGTAGGCCCCATTGGACCAGTGCGGCGTTGCGTTGCTGGCGAGCAGGATTCCCTGTCCGCAGGCTTGAAGCATGGGTACGTCGTTGAGGCTGTTGCCGATGGCGAGGACCTGCGCGACGTCGAGGGAGTGCTCTCGTGCGAACTGTCGGAGCTGCTGCGCTTTGAGGGCTGCGGTGTTGATATCGAGCTCGATGTCGTCCAGGTCGCCGTCCTCATTGAAGAGGAGCTTGCCGTTGCCGTAGCCGCAGCATGCCGCAAGGCGCCGGACCATCGTGTCGGCGTAGAGCTGGGCGGAGCTGGAGATGAGTCCCAGCGGCAAGCCGCGCTCACGCACGGCCTGGGCGAGCCGCTCAGCATCAGGCCTGACGGGGATGTTCTCGAAGATCGCCTCGAAGGCGGACCGCGTGGCGGTCCCTGTGCTCCGCCACAGTTCCAGAGTCGCCGTGCGGAGTTCTTCGGGGGTGATGCTGGCGTCCCGGAATCGGCGGTAGAGGGCTGTGCTGGCCTGGGCGGGAACCCCGAGGGCGCGGGTGGTTTCAGCGACGGAGCTGCGCGTGGTGATGGTGTGGTCGATGTCGCAGACGACACCTCGCGCGGGCGCTGTGACGAGGGCAGCGCCGGCGCTGGTCACGGAAGGTGCCTTTGGAGCAGGTCGAAGTAGGCGGCGATCTCGGCCCGTGCCGCAGGGTGGGGCACGGTGTTGTCCAGTGCCTTCTGGGCTGTATGGACGTGCGCCCTGATCTGGGCTGCGAGCCAGTCACGTGATCCGCACGCCTGCAGGGCCGAGCGGATGAGCAGGAGTTCGTCCGGTTCTGGGACTGCCGTGGCCTGGTAGTAGGCGGCGAGCTGTTCGCGGGCGAGGCCGCGCGTTTGCAGGGCGTAGGCGACGCAGGGGGTGATTTTTCGTTGCCGCAGGTCGCTGAGGTCCTCTTCCAGGTCGCCGCGGGAGGCGGACCAGATCCCTTCCCAATCGTCGAAGAGCGCGAATGCCATGCCGGCGTGGTGGCCCAGCCTGCGTGCGGCTTCCACCTCGTGGGGTGGGGCGTTGCGGCAGAGGGCGGCGATGGCGGTCAGGCAGCCACTGGGGACACCGGCAAAGTGAGCCTTGACCGCCAGCGCATCGGAAAGGCTGACCTGGAGGTTGCGGTCGGCGTGCATGTCACGCAGCTGCCCGGAGCACAACTCGCGTGTGGCGAGGGCGTTCAGGCGGATGACCTCGGCGGCGATGTGTGGTGGCTCGTTGGCAAGGAGTTCGAAGCTGAGGGCCACCATGGCGACGCCGGCCTGGATGGCAGCTGGCACGCCGAAGGCGGCCCAGGCGGTGGGTCGGCCGTTGCGCAGCGTGTCGTTGTCCTGAATGTCGTCGTGGATGATCGAGGCGCCTTCCATGAGACTGCAGGCTGTCGCTGCGTTGCGGGCGCACTGCCATGCGGCTTCGTCGCTGCCGGTGCACAGGAGCATGACGGTGGCGGGACGGCGGCGGACTCCAACTGGAATGGTTGGTTTCCTCGTGGCGTCGATCCATCCGTAGTAGTACTCGACGACCGCGCGGACCGGTTCGCTGAGCAGCGAGGTCGCCTGGCGTAGCGGCGCGTCCATGTAGGCGACGACGGCATCGGTGGTCTCCTGAGGGCTACGCATGGCGGGGCTCCTTCGCTCAGCTGAGATCAGCGATGGGACGGGAAGCGGGGATGGTGGCCGTGAAGCGTGCGGCGTGCAGGCCGACACTGCTGGCCGGGCGGGCGAGCGCGGGGAACTCTGCGGGCCACCGGGTGATGGACAGCGCGGCTGTCCTGGCCCCGGCGTGTACGGCGGCTGTTCCAAACAGCAGGTGCCGGTCGTTTCGCCCGAACACCGGGAAGGGAAGCACGAGCGGCAGTGCCGGCCCGGGGGTGTGAGGTGCGGCAAGGCAGACGGTAGTGCCGCTGTCGCTGGTGACGGTGACCTGCGCGTCATCCCATTGGAAGGTTGCCATCCGTTTGTCGAGGCCCCAGTGCCGCTGACCGGCTTCCTGCGAGGAGCGGTCGTTGACCCAGACTTCGTGGACGTGCATGCCCAGACGGCGGCCTCTGCGGGCCAGGCTTCCGAACGCGAACTCGTCGTAGTGCAGGGGGCCGTCGGTGTAGCGGACCAGGGATACCAGCAGCCATGTGGGCAGCACCGGGGCGAATATCTCCGGCAGCTCGACACGATGGGCAGTCCGGAACACGCCCAGCTTCATGATTCCTGCGACATGCCAAGGCGGCAGGGGGAAACCAGCGGCCGTATCGCGCTCGTGTTCAGGAGACATCCGCTGCTCCGGGTGCCGTTCGAGAACCGTTGCGGGTCTCTTCGCGGTGGCCAGGGGGCTGGTGCCCGAAGTCTCGGCGGGCCGGCCCGCCGAGACTGCTCAGATACTGAACGAGGCGGGGACTGAAGTCGTAGGCGCGATAGACCAGAGGCAGGTAGCGGGGCACATCGACCGTTGCAGCCCCGGTCGACAGCCCGCGCAGCACAGCCCTGGCAACTTGTTCAGCTGTTAAAGCGGGCACGAAGTCAGCCAGGCGGGGAAGTCGGCTGGAAGGTACACGGCGACGGAAGAAATCAGTGCCGGCGACGAGCCCGGGCCGCACCAGCGTCACCTTCAGTGGTGTGCCGGCCAGCTCCAGCCGCAGCATGTCGGTGAACGCTTCGACCGCCGCCTTCCCCGCCACGTACGCGGCGGAGGGGCCAGGGCCGTGCATGCGGCTGAGGCAGGAGCCCACGTTCGCGATGCTGCCGCTGCCGGCCTCACGCATCACGGGCAGCACGGCCGCGAGGGTATGCACCATGCCGTCGTACGCGGTCCTCATCGTCCGCAACGCGTCGTCGACAGCCATCTCCTCCACGTCCTGCCAGCGTACGAAGGCGGCATTGTTGACCAGGACATCGATACGGCCCGCCTGCCTTCGCACCCCTTCGATCCAGCTGCTCACCTGACCAAAGTCGGTGACGTCCGCCCTCTCCAGGTAAACCTGCCCATACCCCATTCCCGCCGCCTGGGTCGCTGCTCGCTCCAGAGCCTGGTCATCGACATCGTTGGTAAACACCCGCGCTCCGCCTCGTGCAAGGAGCACAGCCAGCTCCCAGCCGATGCCCTGGGCACCCCCTGTGATCACACAGACCCGGCCAGCCGGCCAGCCTGCGGAACTTCCCCGCCCAACCCGACAGACCATCCCGGGTCCCCTTTCCTTGCGGCAGTCGATCATGGTTGCCCAGCGGTGACGGCGTCCGCGATCTGCCGCAGGGCCTGGTCGACGGGCCCGGGGAATCCTGACGAGTGCAAAGCCGCCAAGGCCTGCCGATGTCGGCTGCGGATCATCTCCTCGACTTCAGCCAGCGCACCGGTTGCCGCCAGCAAGGCTCTGGCCTGGACCGCGTCGTCCTCGGTCAGTGTTCGATTGCCCAACAGGACGCTCAGGGCAGACCGCTGGTCAGCCGAAGCCCTACGCCAGGCAAGAGCTGAGAGCACCGTGTGTTTGCCCGCACGCAGATCCTCAACGGCCGACTTCCCCGTCACCGCTGGGTCACCGAAGGCTCCCAGTACGTCATCGCGCAGCTGAAAAGCCTCACCCAACGGGCGGGCGAAAGAACTACAGGCTGCCAAAACCAGCCCGGAGCCGCCAGCGAGAGCGGCACCGATCTGCAAGGGACGCTCTACGCTGTACGAGCCGCTCTTAAGACGGGCGATCCGAAGCGCGCCGTCGACATCCCCGCATGGCGAACCCGCGGATCGTAGGTCGAGGTACTGGCCCAGCATTATCTCCGAGCGCATCCCGTCCACCAACGGCATCACCGCCCGGAGCTGCCCCGGCGTGAGAGCGCATCGATGCAACAGCTCATCGGACCAGACGAAGGCCAAGTCGCCGATGAGGACTGCGGCATGCTCGCCGAGCCGATCAGACTGCTCCCGCCCCTGGGATGACGTGAAGTAGTCAGCGGCAGCCCGATGCACGGTCGGCCGGCCCCGCCTCATGCTGGATCCGTCCATCACATCGTCATGGATCAGCGCGAAGGCGTGGAACAGTTCCAGCGCCGCAGCCACCTCAAGCACCGCAGAAGGAGGCCTGCCAACTCCTCCCGCCGCAGACCAGCCCAAGCAGCACAGCAACGGCCGCAGGCGCTTCCCGCCAACTACAACGACCCGTTTGAGCAAGGCGACCATCGGCGCCAGAGGCTGCCCGTCCGCCTCAACGACCTTGCGTCGAACGAAGGTGTCCAGCACGTCCTCGACCTGCTGACGTATCACCGACAGATCAACCTCGACAATCCCATCACCAACAGGCGCGCTGGACATGCCCCTCCGTCCCCATGAATAGACGAGGCTGCCTGCCACGATGCGACCACCCACCTGGAAGCGAAAGCTCCTGGAAGGGCGCGTATGGAGCACTCAGAGCACTCCACGGCGCGCGGAGGCCATCAGCGCGCCTGCTCGTCCTTCCCGCGCACAGATGGAATCCCCGCACACAGGCCCCTCCCGCCGGTGCAGGTCTGCATTTTGCGACCTGGTGATCATGGTTGCGATGGAGCGGAACTGCGCGCGGGCTTCTGTCTCATGAGACATAGCTCAGCCTGGAGAACCGGGGCTGCGGTGGCCGAGCCTGCGCAGGTCAGCCGAGCGTGTCCCGGCCGGTTGAAGGTCTGCGTACGGATGGAGCACAGCTCCCGCGGTGCCATCCTGAAGTGTGCGTGCCGTGGACGCTCCAGAGGTCGTCGGTTGGGCAGGAGTCGGGGCGGGCGCCGCGCGGCCGAGCATCTCCAATGCGGCCTGAGGGCCGAGGTCTCGGCGGACCGTGGCGACAGCGTCGAGGTCCCAGGCCATCTCACCGACAACCGTGCGCCGCGTCCCGCGTCGTTCGACGGTGCCGCGGACCAGGAGCAGGCCGGAGTGGAAGACGGTGTGAGCGCACGCGTCGTGGCTGTCTTCGAAGAACGCCAGGTCGACGAGCCCGGAGCCGTCTTCGAGCGTGACGAAGATGATGCGCTTCCCGCTCGGGATGGGCGGGGTCTGGGTGGAGGCACGCACGCCGGCGACCAGGACGCGCTGGCCGGGGTGGAGCCGTTGTAGGTGGGCTGCGTCGGTGGCGCCGAGCTCGCGCAGGAGACGGTGGTGGTGTTCCATCAGGTGCTCGGTGACGTCGATGGACAACACGTCGAGCTCTGCGGCGAGGGCTTCGCGGCGGGTCATCTCGGGCAGCCCGCTCGCCCCGGCGGTGAGCATCTCGCCTCCGAAGGACAGCTGCCCATCGGTGGTGGCGCGGTTGCGGGCGTGCCGGTGCAACTCGGTGACCTGCAGGAGCAGATCCCGCCGGGTCAGCTGGCCCTGCAGCGGGCCGAGTGCGCCGATCTGGATCAACCGCTGGGCGGTCGGCAGCGAGGGCCGCGCCCGCTGCCACAGATCCTGCAGCGAGGTGTACGGCTGCCCTGCCTCGATCCGCGCTGTTTCCGCGTCGTTGATTCCGCGCACCGTGGACAGCGCCAACCGCACCGCCCACCCCTGGTTGGTCTTCTCCACGCTGTGCGCCGTGCGGGAGTGGTTGACGTCGACGGGTAGGACGGGGACACCGCGGCGGCGCGCGTCGGAGACGATCACGCGCATCGGCCACATGCCGGGGTCGTGTTCCAGCAGGCCGGCGTAGAAGGCCGCCGGGTAGTGGGTCTTGAGCCAGGCGGACTGGACGGCGGGCACGGCGAACGCCACGGCATGCGCTCTGCAGAACCCGTACGCCCCGAACTCCTTGACGGTTGACCAGACTTCGTCGATGACAGCTTGGCCGTAGCCGCGCTCGGTGGCAGCGTGGCGGAACCAGGCCTCCACCTTCGGGAGGCGGTCGGTGTCGGCGAGGGCGCGGCGGGCGACGTCGCCGGCGGCGCGGTCGCAGCCGGTCATGCGGGCGAAGATGGCGATGATCTGCTCGTGCCAGATCACCACTCCGTAGGTGTCGTTGAGGATCGGCTCCAGGTCGGGGTGCGGGTAGTGCGGTGGGGTGGTGCCGTGGCGTGCGGCGATGAAGCGGGCGGGCATGCCGCCTTTGACCGGGCCGGGGCGGAAGAGGCTGATGTCGGCGATGACGTCTTGCATGTGGCGCGGCTGCAGCCTGCCGATGAGGTCTTGCTGGCCGGGCGATTCGATTTGGAAGCAGCCCAGGACGTGGCCGCGGCGGATGAGTTCGAAGGTGTCGGGGTCGGCGAGGTCGACGTGGTCGGGGCTGTCGAGGTCGAGTTGCCGGCCGGTGGTGCGGCGGATCTCGGCGACGGCGTGGGCCATGGCGGACTGCATGCGCACGCCGAGGACGTCGAGTTTGAGCAGGCCGAGTTCCTCGACGTCGTCCTTGTCGGCTTGGACCATCGGGTAGCCGCCCGGGGTGGGTTGGACCGGCAGCCGGTCGAGAAGGGTGGCGTCGGACAGGATCACGCCGCACGGGTGCATGGCGTACCCGCGCGGCAGCGCGTCCAGACCTGCCGCCAGCTCCCACAACGGTCCGAACCGCCCGGCCTCGGCAGCCAGTTGCCGCAGCTCGGGCAACTCGACGAGGGCGGCCGGGATGTCCTGGGCGCGCAGGTGCGGGAACGCTTTGGCGATCCGGTCCACCGTCTGCGGCGCAATCCCCAGCGCCAGGCCGGTATCCCGCAGGGCATGCCGAGCCCGGTACGTCTCGGGCATACCGGTGACCGCCACCCGCTCCCGCCCGAACCGCTCGAAGATCCGGTCGTAGACCTCCAGCCGCCGCGCCGACTCCACATCCAGGTCGATGTCCGGCAACGAGGTCCTGCGCTCGGACAAGAACCGCTCGAACAGGAGTCTGTGCTCAAGTGGGTTGGCCGTGGCGACGAACGTGGAGTGGTTGACCATCGATCCAGCGCCGGAGCCGCGAGCGGCCACCCGGATACCCATCGCCCGCACATCCGCGACGACCTGCGCGACCGCCAGGAAATACGCCTCGTACCGCAGCCGGCCGATGACACCCAGCTCGTACTCCAACTGCTCCATCGCGCGCGGGTCAGCGTCCAAGCCGCGGGCGACCATGCCCGCCTCGCACCGCTGCCGCAGCAACCGCATCCCATCCCCCACCTCGCCGCCCGCTCCCACCACCTGCGGCTCCGGAAAATGCGGTTGCCCCATCCCTAGGTCGCGCACCGGATCCACCCGGCACTGCTCGGCCACCGAGGCCGTCTCCTCAATCAACCGACGCCCACGACCTGGCGCCGCGCCCGCGGCCGCGGCGACCCGTTCAGCGACCTCCCACATCGAGGCGGCGTCCTTCAGGTAGCGCTCGCCGGGATCCACTGGCCCCCGGCCGAAGGGGATCGGGCGCAGCAGCCGCGCGGCATCCAAGACGTCGGCGAGACGGGACTGCTCCGGGCGCGCGTAGCGCACCGCATTGGTCAGCACCACCGGCACGGACAGACGGTCGCCGAGGGCGAGCGTATGGGCGGCCAGGCGCACCGACCCCGCACCGAGACCGGGCAGACCGTAGGACACCGCCTCCAAGCGCAGGCCTTCACCCACCAGCTCCTGCCACGGCACCAGCAGCCGCTCCGCCACATCGCCGCGTCCCTGGGACAAGGCGCGTACCGGTTCAGACGCCGGGCCCAGCAGCACCACCAGGTCCTCGCCGAGGTGTTCCCGAAGCGCCTCCCAGGAGGCGACCGGATGCCCGTCGACCGGAGCCGCATGCGCGGCCGAGACCAGACGGCACAGCCGAGCCCAGCCCCGCGCCGAGCGGGCCCGCAGCGTCACGCGCAGCGGCGGCTCGACCACATGCGCGCCACCTCGCACCGGGGTCCGCGCACGCCGAACCGGCCCCGCCTCATCCCCGTACGCGGCAACTGCAATGTCGACTCCGAAGAGGGGCCGCACGCCGTGCGCGGCGCAGGCCTGCGCGTGGCGCACGGCCCCAGCGACCGTGTCGCGATCGGTCAGCGCGAGCGCGTCCATACCGAGGTCGGCGGCACGGCGGACCAGGTCTTGCGGATGCGCGGCCCCGTAGCGGGCAGAGAAGCCGGAGGCAACGTGGAGATGGGTAAAGCCCTGCATCCCTGCCTCCAGCCACCGCTCACACTCTGCTCCCCTCCCTGCGCCGTCTCTCGACCCACACCGCAAGAATAGAACAAATTATCGAACGCGAGTTGATTCGGCACCCCGGGACCGGCCGACCGGCGGAGCCTGACACCGCTGTTCTGGGGGACGCCGCCCCAGAGATGCGATCACGGCAGGGAGGCGGTGCGATGGTCGTGATCAGCAGCAAGGAGGTGGGCGCCGTGGCAGTGGTATGGGGCGGCGTCTTGTCATTCGGCCTGGTCACCCTGCCCGTCCAGGCACTGACCGCGATCGAGAGCCACACAATGCGCTTCCACCAGTTGCAGCGCGGCACCGGCGACCGTGTACGCAACAAGCGCGTCAATGAACGCACAGGCGAAGAAGTGCCCCTATCGGAGATCGTCAAGGGGTACGACACCGGCGTCGACTACGTGGTCGTGGAGCCAGACGAACTGGACGACATCGCCCCGGGCCGGTCGAAAAGCCTGACGGTCACCGGCTTCGTGGACCTGGACCAGGTCAACCCCATCTACTTCGACTCCACCTACTACCTGGCTCCCCGCGGCGAGGAGTACGCGCGCGTCTACGTGCTGCTCCGCGAAGCAATGGCACAGTCAGGCAAAGCCGGGATCGCCACCGTCGTGATGCACAACAAGGAGTACCTCGTCGCGGTCAAGGCCAAAGACGACGTCCTGGTCATGCACACCATGCACTGGGCTGACGAAGTGCGCGACCCTTACCGGCAGATCCCAACGCTCCCCCTCCCCGAGGTGCCACTGACGACCGCGGAGCTGGAAGGCGCGGTGCATCTCGTCGAAGCGATGAGCCAGAACTGGAACCCGGAGCAGTATCGCGATGACTACGCCGACCGCGTCCGGGAACTGGTCGAGGCCAAGCACAGCGGCGGCACGGTACAGGCCAAAGCCGAAGCACCGCCGACGCCGACGTCGCCGGAAGTCGCCGACCTCACTGCAGCGTTGCAGGCCAGCATGCGACGAGCCGAAGAACGCGCGGCCGGTGACCGCAAACCAACCGCCGATGCGCGACCGGACGACAAGGTCGCGGCGAAGCGCCAGTCCGGCGGCACAGCAGAGCTGGAACAGATGACCAAGGCCGAGCTGTACGCCCACGCCACGGCAGCCAACATCCCCGGTCGATCCACGATGAGCCGCGACGACCTCATCAAGGCGCTGAGCACTCCGCGGCAACACCGCCGCCGGGCGTCGTGACCAGGGCTCTTCGATTAGCTCCCGCCCACATCGGCGAGCCGCCCACCATGACCGCGGTGGACCTGGTCTTTGCACTACGGGCAGCAGCTGGGGCTGACGGCCCGCCGGGCGGGGCTGACCGCCTACGAACTGCGCAAGGCGGTGTACGCCGCCCCGGAGGTCGCCGCGATCCTGCAGGACCGTTGGTGCATGCAGCCATCCGGGCCATCCCGCAGAAAACAGGCAAAGCGATACTAAGTGGGCTCGACGTGTTGTCCATCGACGTCAGCGAGCACCTGATGGCGCACCACCACCGTCTGCTGCGCGAGCTCGGTGCCACTGACGCCGCCCACCTGCAACGGCTCCACCCCGGCCAGCGCGTCCTGGTCGCCGGCGTGCGCGCCTCCACCCAAACCCCGCCCATCCCCAGCGGCAAACGCATCATCTTCGTCACCCTCGAAGACGGCTCCGGCCTAGTCGACCTGGCCTTCTTCGAAGACAGCCACGACGCGTGCGCCCACACCGTCTTCCACTCCGGCCTGCTCCTGGTCCGCGGCACCGTCGAACGACGCGGCACGCGGCGCACGGTCGTCGGCGAGATGGCCTGGGACCTCGACGCCGTCGCCACCGTCCGCCGTGACCTCGGGCCCCAAGCCGCGCTCGAGATGCTCGGCCGCTCCGCACCCGCACCGACCCCCGCCCAGCCCACGCCCTCCTCGACGACGCGGACGATCCAGGACGGCACTGCAGGAGCTCAGCTCCACCCGTACGCAGACCTGCAACCAGCCGGGACACGCTCAGCCGACCTACGCAGGCTCGGCCACCGCAGCCCCGGCTCCGCAGGATGATCGACGGCCGCCAGGCCCCGATGGCCTCCACCGGCAGGCCGAGGTGGCAGGGTGGATGGCATGTGTGGCCGTTACGTATCCACCCGCCGCCCGCAGGACCTGGCCGGGCTGTTCCAGGCCCGCTGGAGCGCGGAAGAAATCGTCGAGCCGAGCTGGAACGTGGCTCCCACGAACGCGGTCTGGGCGGTCCTGGAACGGCCGCATGAGAGCACGGGCGAGGTGGAGCGGCAGCTGCGCCCGCTGCGGTGGGGTCTGGTGCCGTCCTGGGCGAAGAGCCCCGGCATCGGATCGAAGATGATCAATGCTCGGGTGGAGACGGTGCACGAGAAGCCGGCCTACCGGCGCGCCTTCGCCAAGCGCCGTTGCCTGCTGCCCGCTGACGGGTTCTACGAGTGGGAGACCATACCGGCTACGGAGAAGAGCAAGGCACGCAAGCAGCCGTGGTTCATCGCTCCGGAAGACGAGTCGGTGATGGCCATGGCCGGGCTGTATGAGTACTGGCGCAACCCCGAGACCCCTGAAGACGACCCGGCGGCATGGTGGATGACCTGCACCATCATCACCACAGAAGCCACCGACGCGGCCGGGCGCGTTCACCCGCGCATGCCGCTGTCCGTCGCCCGTGCCGACTACGAGGCCTGGCTCGACCCCGCCCACCAGGACACCGACGAGCTTCGAGCGCTCCTGACCGCCCCCGCCGCCGGACACCTCGCCGCCCGGCCGGTGTCCACCGCGGTCAACAACGTCCGCAACAACGGACCACACCTGCTTGACCCGCCCGCGCCGTAGGCCGAATGAGTCACCGCTCCGGCTGAAGAGCCCTGGGAGACGGAGTGAGTCAGGCCCCGGCGGGCGGGGCTTCGTTGTTGCACCGGTCGACGATTCGCGACACCGTCAGACGCAGCCAGCCCGGACTGTCGCTGTCCTCGCGCAGGGGAAAAGGGTAGAACGACTGCCCCGAGCGTTTACCGGGCGTGCCACTTTTCTGTCGGCGCATCCCGTACAGGGAGACGGATCCGGCGGTCCACCGGCCCTCCTCGCGGCGCATCCGGAGAACACCACCTTGCAGGTCCAAGGCGCTGCTCTGCGTATGCGTCGGCAGCGGTATCGAGGGCGTGCTGGTGAGGGTGAAGTGGACCTCTGCCACATCGCCGTAGAAGGTGGCGTGCGCTGCTACCAGCTCCCCCTCCTCTTCCGGCGCGAGGGGAGAAGCATCTGTGGGGCGGTGCACAAGCGCGGGTGCGGTGATGTTGACGGTCACCGCTGTCGGCTGTGGTTCGTAGAGGCTGTGCGCTTCTGCCAGAGCGCTGATCCGCACCGCGTCCCGCAGCAGATCCTGCGCTTGGTGCACGATGTCGGCCACGACTTTCAGGCCCGGGTCACCGCTGCCGACAGCACCGGCGAACTCGGCGGCGTTCCGGGCGAACTGGCGCGCGTCGCGCTCGAAGTCGGCACGGGCTCGGTCGATCTGGATGCGCAGGGCGCGGTCATCGTGCGAGGACCGGCTGGTGGTCATGGCTTGGTGAGCCTTCCTGGCGGCGGGGTGCGGGCCGGCCTAACCAGACAGCGGCGAACTACCGCTCCGACCTCGCACGTTGGACAGTTTTCAAATCTGATCAAGCGGCGCAGCGCTCCTGGATCCGCCAGTCGTGCAAGTCCAGCTGGTCATCCAGCAGGGCATCCAGTCGGGCGAGGACGGACAGCGTCAGGCCAGGAAGGTCAGCTCGTAGCCGCCCGGTGACGCGGCTGAGCTCCCATGTCGCCACGCGGGCCAGCACGTTCCCGCCGTGCCAAGCCGGGAGAACAACCAGTGCTGTCTGTTCTCCTGCCCGCAGCACAGTCGCCGCGGTTCTGACGTAGTCGGATGCGGTAGTGCTCATGGCGGACCTCCGCGTTCGCCCCCGTGTCCGCCGGGGAAGAACATGATCCTCCGTCCTCAAGGCCCTGGCCAGCGGGTTGCAGGGAGTTTCTCTCCGACTAGGCCGCCAGGCAGTGGGACGCACGGGGAGGCCAGCCACCCCAACGCCCGACAGTCCATGAGCACGCCATGTCCCCACTCACCCGCGCCCTGTGTCCCTCCCCAGTCGAGGAGGGACACGGGGCGTGACGTCGGGCGTGGGGCGGCGTTGTCAATGTGGGGATGGGCAACTCGCCAAGGGGAGTGGAACGATGGGCGCATGCAGGGCCTTCAGCGTGGCACTGGCGACGGGCTGCCTGCTCGCTGTGGCCCCGCCCGCAGTCGCCGACACGATCCACCGGGGGACGTCGGGATGCTTCGCTTGGTCGTGGAAGGACGGAGGGTGGACCACGACGACGGTCTACTACAGCAACCGTTGTGCCGATCGACATGAGCTCGACATCGCCTGGGCGACGAACAGCAAGTTCCGGATCAAGGTCGACGGCAACACGCAGGGCACTACGTGGGCTGCTGCGAGCGGTGTAGAGAGCATCTGGGACAACGGCCCGGTGCGCTGAAGGCGTAGCCGCGCTGCGATATCCCCGGTCTCCCTACGATGCTGTCCGTGAGGAACACCAAGGCATTCAAGGACGCGGTGGCGCAGACGCTTTCGGAGCTCGCCCACCGCGGTGTGACCGTCCGGCCGGGGACGGTCGCGGACATCATCGAGCGGAACACCCGCAACGTCGCCGACCAGATGGGCATCCAGGAGCGGTCGGCCTGGCGGTACTTCGACGCCGCGAGGCTCGCGGACAGTATCGCCAAGCAGCATCGCGACCACGAGAAGGGCAGCGCCGACGGTGGGATCGGGAAGGCTCCCATGCCGCCCGTCGACAACCCGGAACTGGCCGTCATCCTCGCGAGCGTCCCCGACTCGCTGGAACAGACCGGCGGCGACCTGTATGCCGCCCTTGTCAACGTCGCCGTCAACGCATGGATGGCCGGGCACATCCACGGCGAGGACGGCTGTAGCGGCTGCGAGGACAGTCGTGGCCCCTCTGGCCACGACTGGCAGGCCCGGATGAACGCCATCACCGCGATGCAGCCCGACGTCACCAAGTGGTTCGACCGCGACGTATGGACTGCCGCACTCCACAACAGCGGGTACAGCGTCATCCGCAACTGACACGTTCAGCTGTCGAGGGCGGACAGGGCCCTCAGCTCGGGCGTGCTGCACCGAGGACGACCGGAACTTCTCCCAGCGGGCCGTCCTCGATCCAGAATCGGCGGCGCCGACGCAGACTTCATCCTCGGCGGGCTGCTGCTGGACTGCAAAGCGACCATCAACCTCCGCAGTATCGGCCTTGGAGTCCTAGCCCAAACACCAGCCGCAAAGTAGCGAGGTGATCACGTGCTCGCTGCCGTGGTGGCCTGCTCGTCGTGTTCACGCAGCATCCGCATGACGGTGGCGGGCGAGGGGTGCTGGCCCTTCTTCGCGCCTGTGGTACTGGGGTCGCCGACTGGACGCAAAACCAACGGATATCGCTGACCTAATTCCTGGGACGATGCGGCTCGGAGTGCCGTGCCGTCCGGGGAGTACACCAGAAGCGCTCCGGCTCAGCCACTGCCCCCCTGCTCCCTCCAGTGCAACCCCTCCAATCATCGAACGCCGCCGCCTGGCCTGGGCTCCACAGCGGGTGGGGGCGTGGAATTGAGGCCGGGGGCTATGGGGGGCTTGCGCTGGTAGAGGACGTGCCGGGCGTGGTGGGTGCGGTGGAGCAGTCCGGCGCGGTGGAGGATTTGCAGGTGGTAGGAGACGGTTGCGCGGCTGAGGTGGAGGCGTTGGGCCAGATCGGTGGTGGTGCGGGGTTGGGTGATTTCGGCCAGGAGCCGTGCCCGGGTGTTGCCGATCAGTTCGTCGGTCAGTGGGGGTGGAGTGTGGGAGGGCGTGAGGGCCGGGTAGCAGATCAGCGGTGTGCGGGGGTCGGGGGTTCCTTCGGGTTCGCCGGCGCAGAAGGATGCCCGCGTGGAGAAGAGGCAGGGCACGAGGATGACGGCGTCGGCGTCGATCGTCAGCTGGTAGTCAAGGTGGAGGTCTAGCCCCGCGTCTCGCCAGGTCACGTTGGAGCTGAGCTGGTTGATGGCGTGGGTGACTCCGTCGCGGGCGATCGTGACGGACTTGGCGGCGATGTCCTCTTCCAACCGGGCCTGCATGCGCGGCCAGTCGGGTGCGAAGACCAGTTGCCAGAACTGCTGCATCTGGTCGGCGACGCGGTGGGCGAGATGGTCCTCTCCTTGCTGCAGGGCCTCCAGGAGGAGGCGCGGCGGCCTGCCTGCGGGGGTGTGGTCCCAGGAGTGGCCACCCAGAGCGTGGGTCAGCTCGTAGCGGATCCGCTCGCTCGAGGCAGTGGCCACCTGGTGCAGGGCGGTGTCCACACTGGTGTGGAAGGTCAGCGGTTCGGGTCGCAGGAAATCGGGAGCGTAGCCGACGGACCCGCCGCCGCCGAGCACGGCCAGCAGCCCCAGCCCCCTGGCGCGCAGAGCTTCTTGGGCCTTCGCCTGCCAGGGTCTGTCGACCGACTGCGGTTTGCGTCTCAGAGCGTGGAGCAAGTTGGCCGCCACGTTCAGCGGTCCCACCGCGAACCTGGCGCGGCCAAGCCCCTCCGCACCCAGATTGATCCGGATCACACAGCCCCCGCTTACCTCAGGTGATCTTGTCGAACCTGCTCGAATCATTCGACTCCCGGTGCGCCATCCCGGCAAGCTCAGTCCAAGCCGAACTTCACCGAAGGCGGCAACTCACCAGCAGGGCCACATAGTTGCGGCCCACGGCGAAAGACCGGCAGGCCCGGGCATCAGCTGGCAGCTACTTGTACGCCACGCTCGCCCACCTAACTCCGGATCATCGATCGCCATCCTGGCATCCAACGTTCTGCCGAGGAGACCCTCCATGCGCAAGATCCGACGCACCATCGCCATGACCGCCGCCACCCTCGCCCTCGCCGGCGGAACCACCCTCACTCTCGGAGGCGCCGCCCACGCCGCACCCGCGAGTTGCAACACCCCTGCGGCGCAGCTCTTCTCTCACAACGGAAACCCGCAGTTCTCCTGCCCCGGGTACTACTTCGGCTCCTGGTACGGAACCACATGGCTGGTGGCGGGTAATCACACGGCCACCTTCCTGTGCGACGACTACGGACACTGGTACAACACGAAGCTCACCCCGGGCATGCAGGCGCCGACGCGCAACCCGAACGACGAATGCACCGAGGTCGCTGTAGACGAAGGCTGACGCGTTCAGCTACTACCGGTCCAGCGCGTCGGGCGGGCAACTGGAGGGGCCGCGCAGCAGCCCTGCTGCACGGCCCCTCCAACTCGATGAAGAGCAGCGTGGCGATAGCCTCGGCGGGTGTCTGATGATCTTTCCGCCGACCTCGTCGACCTGCAGCGCACCTGGCAGAGGGCCCCTGCCTCAACTGCCGCGTTCGCCGCGGCCGTCGACGACCAGCAGCGTGAGCGGTTCCCGGATCCAGGCGGGGTGTGGTGCGAAGAGGCTGCGGCACGGCGCAACGACTGGCCGCAGGACGCCCGTGCTGAGCTGGAGTGCGATATCCCGTGTGTCCATCCCCCGGATTGACCGTGATCAACGAGGCGGCCCCCGACGACGCCCGCGCCGCCGTCGAGAAGAATCTGGCCGCGGAAATCATCACGGCCGCCGTGACTCCGACCGCCGTCGCAGCCGGCGTCAAGTACGGACTCCAGTCGGTAAACAACTTGGTCCGGAGACTCGGCGCAAGCAGATCCGCCAGGACGGGGAGACCTCCCGCGCCATCATCGCGGCGGCGCAGACACGGCCGGCGAGCCCTCCGGAGTCGTAGGCCGCCGATCTTGCACGGCCCACCGAAGTACCGAGACCCGCACCCTCTCCACGTTGGGTGCGGGTCCGCTTGCTTGTTGACGCGGGCGGAACACGGGGGAACGCACCGCCCGCGTCAGGCGCGGACCAGGCCGGTCACGGGGAAAAAACGGCATCTCCGCAGGCCGGTGACCAACCGGCCTCGTTAGCTCTGCGCCATGCGACGCAATTACGTTACGGAGCCCCGCTGCCGCCCCCGTGTGGATCCCGGCGACCCGGACGCCGAGGAGTAGGCGAGACCCGTACAACCACGGCAGCGCGGGCAAGCGCGTGTTCGTGGTGCCGGCCGCCGCAGTGGTGCGGGCAGAACTTCCCAAAGGAGCTGAAGAGTTGTAGCTACCCGGGGAAACCGACAGGCGCTGTGTGCGGGCGGGGAGCCGAGAGCGGTATACACAAAGGCGACTGGGGAGCTGCCGCGGGTGCGGCGTGGACGCATCGGGGGTGGACATGGCCGTGCCGCATCTGAGCGGAGCCCTTCGTCCCGGGGATTACGTGCAGATCGCGGCGGAGCGGACGGCGGTGGACGGGGTTCCAGACGGTGAGGGTCATGCCCGCGTCGAATGGGTGGAGATCATCGCCGAGCCCGGCTTCCTGGATCCCGACTTCACCTTCACCGCCTCCCGCCTCGCCAGGGAAGTCGCGGTGGTGTTCTGCCACGGCGTTCCGGGGCCGGTCATGCTGCGCAAAGGCGACCAGTGGACGCTGGGGGAGGTGGACGCCGACCGCGTCCGCTGGGATGAAGAGCACCCGTGGTGGCCCACCGAGCACGAGCTGCTGTTCACCGGAAGTCGCCTGGCCGCAGGTCCTCACGCCACGCGCAGCACCATCGAGGGCCCCACACTCATCGAGTCGGCTCCGCGGCCGGACGGGCTGGAGCAGCCGCAGGGTCGGCGGGCGGTGGTGTTCAGTAAACCGGCCAGCGCGCTGATGGTCGGCGACTACCTGCAGATCCACGCGGTGCGCTACCCGCGAGAGGACATGCGGATCGATGAGGGCTTCCATCGCGTCGAGTGGATCGGCCACCTGGCCGGGGAGGCTCTGGGCGCGCTGCTGACCGATCCCGCTTGGGCGTGCGGCCGGCTCACGTTGGCCTCGGTCCACGGCCTGTCCGGCATGCTGGTCCTGCCCGAGTCGCCGGTGACCGTGCTCGCCCAGCCGAACGTGGAGCGGCGGCGTTGGGACGAGGACGCCGCCTGGCACGCGGGTCCGTTCTACGAACTGGCCGGCGCCACCGAACCCGACCTCGCGCAGCAGCGGCGCGTCGATGCGGCGCTGCGTCCGCGGCCGACGCCGGCCGAGGCGGAGCTGTACCCCAGCCAGTTCGACAGCCCGGAAGAGCGTGCCTTGCACCTGGACGGTGTGGAGTGCATCCGGCCGGTCGCGGCCTGTCAACTTCCCTGGCCGCACGGGTTGTTCAAGTGCCCGTACGGTCCGCGGGCCAAGCGCTTGGCCGCCACTTATCCGAAGGGCAACAGCCAGACCGCGCACGCCGAGCTGTTTGCCCAGCTCCGCCCACAGGACTTCGCGGCCTGCCCCTACCACCAGGCCGACGATTGGGCGGCCATCGCCAAGGCTGTCCTCGCGCACGCCCGGGCCGAGCGCGAGGGCGACGACGAGCGCGCCGACCAGCTCTACGACGCGGCGCACCTGACCGAGCGTGATCGTGCCTGGTTCCGGTCGCTGATCAGCGGCCATATCTGGTGGGACACCGGCCAGAAGCACCTGACCAATGGTCAGCACCGGCTGTGCGCGCTGCGCGCCGCCGGCGTCGACGTCGTCCCCGTCTACGGCCGGCACCTGCCCGACCGCGACGAAACCGAGCCCGCCATCGAGGCGAGCACCCATGCCCGGCGCACCATCGAGGACTTCTGGCATGCTCGCGCCGCCGAACTCCTCGGTCCCGGCACCCGCGGTACTCTCCTGGTCCGACTGCTCATCCGGTACCCGTGGCTTCGCGTTCTGCTGCCGAAAGGCGAGTAGCCCCGCGTCGTCGCGGTGGTCTCGTGCCGGTCGGAGTTCATCCAGGCCGTCGAGGCGATTGCGAACGCCGCTTCCGAGGCCACCCCGCTGGACATCCACGCGGCAGCGGCTCTTCGCGAGCTCGAAAGCGTCGTCAGTGACTACAAGGCATGGGCTCGGGCCGCCCGCGCATGAACGCACCGTCGCCCCGGGCATGGCGAACAGGCGAACGCCCCCCTATTTACAACGCAGGGCCAGTCTCAGGTCAGAAGGAGCCGTCCACTTGATCATCCTCGATACATGCATCCTCCGGGGTTGCGGATTCGACGACAGTCCCATCGAGCTCCTGCGTGCGATCCGGGGCTCCAAGGTCCAGAGCATCGGCATACCTTGGGTCGTTCTGGAGGAACTAGCCGCTCAAAAGGCGGTGAAATACACCGAGCAGCACGAAGCCGCTACTGCCGCCCTCAAGAGTCTGGCCGGCACAACCCCCTGGAAGTTGAGCCACAGCCTGGAGGATGCGGATCCCGAACGCGTCCGCCAGTACTGGCGCGAGCGCTACCGTCAGATCGCCGACGAGATCCCGACCAGTGAGCAGGCTCTGCGGACTGCGGCTTTTCGAGAAGCCAACGGTCTGGCTCCCGCGAAGGTCGTCGTCCGGGGCAAGGAGAAGATCAAAACCAGCTACCGGGACGTCGCCATCTGGATGTCCGCCGTCGAATATGCGCGCGAGCACCCGGACGAGCCGATTTACTTCGTCAGCTCCAACACCAACGATTTCGGGGACGGAACGTCCTATCGCGAGTCCATGGTCCAGGACATCGCTGAGTTCGGTGATCGGTTCGTGCACCTGACCTCGATCGAGGAGGTCGTCGAGCGCTTCACCGAACCAGCGCAAATCAGCGAGGAGCAGGTCCGGGAGATCCTCTCCAGCGAGACCTGCGCGACCCTCCTCGGAGAGGAGGCCGCCAAGATCATGCGGACGCCGAATGGCGACGACCCTTTCGAGATGACGGGCCTTATGCTCCTGGGACACAAGGGCGGGTCCGTCCTCTCGGCCGGATGGCGGATGCCACCTACCGCTCAGCTCAACGATGTCCAGGACATCCAGGCACACAAAATCGGTGACCAAGTGTGGTGCACCGCAACGGCCCGCTGGCAACTTGCAGGAATCGGAGAAGTGACCTCACCAGGCATGTCCGAGTACGACGTCATGGCGTGCTCGTGGCAGACAAGGGTGTTGTTCGCTTCGCACGAGGAACCCGGCCTCACCGTGATCAAGCCCATGCCGCCGCGCGCACTCACTCCCGAGGAAGCACAGCCATTCGCCGAGATCGCTGAGTCCAACGGAAAGGTTGGACAGGCCGTGTTGGCGCTGATGCTCGCGTTCTTCCTGAGCAAGGCCGAAGATCCCCGGCCGCCACGAGGCTGGCTCCGTGCCTAGCCCGGATCTCTGCGGGGCGGTGGCCGCCATTGGCTGCTGCCACGCAGACAGGCCCCCGGGACCAGGGCGCCGGGCCGGGCAGCCATGTACATCACGGACGCGCCAGCCCCTCGCGCGAAGTGCACCGGCCCTGCGACCGAGCGCGGGTCGACCTCGTCTGCGCCATCGCCGCCCTTGCGGCGACGCTCGCGGTCAGCGCCTGACGGGCGCGGCGGGTGCCCCGTGCCGAAGCGACGCGGTGTATCCCCTCTACGCGGCTACGGCTGTCACTACTTCCCAGATTTGGCCAGCACGACCAGGAACACCAGGCCGAGACAACCGATCACCTTCGGGTACCGCAGGATCAACGCCAGGGGGAACCGCCAACCCTTGTACTGCCTCAACGACGGCCGCTCACGCTGGCGCCGAGCCTTACGGATGCCCTTCTCGACACCGCGTGCGATGGAACGCTCATCCACAGCTGTCCCTTTCCCCACAACTCAGCTTAGTTTGCCGATGCCTGGCCACTCGCCCGCTACGGCTTCCCAGTCTGCGGCCAGGTTCCAGGCCACGGCCTAGACCGCACCACCGTCCCGCGTACCGCCTCAGTCGGCCGAACAGCCGTGTGATGTCTGGGGGCTGCTGAGCCACAGGGCGAACTGGTGCCGCACGTATGCGCGCAGATCGTCCAGTCCGGCGTCGAAGTCCGGCAGCGAACTCGATGCGCTGTGTTCCTGATCGTGCTGGAGGAGTCCCGAGGCCAGGGCCTGGACCGACTCGACGCGCTCTGTGGGCTGGTCGTTCGGATCCCAGGCCAGCAACCACCGGTCCGCGAACGCCGCGGCGTGCAACAGAAAGGCGCGGCGGTCGGCTGGCGGCAGGTGCTGTCCGCTCAAGTCCGCCAGGGCCTGCATCTCCCGCAGCTCCCTGATCAGAGAAAGATGCTGGGACATCGACGGTGCGCCGGGGTAGGCAGGATGACGGTAGGTGTCGTCGGTGAGGGCCATGCCCATGCGGGATGCGCGGGCGAGGGCGGGTATGCGGTCGTCCAGGATCTCCCCGTGGGCAGCGTGGTCGGCTAGGACCTGGTGCGCGAGACCGATGATGTGCAGCATCCGCTCGGTGGTCTCCAAATTTGCGTGCTGCAACTGCCTGGCCACCGGCGCTAGGTAGCAGGCCAGGCCACGGGGCAGCGCCTGGGGTAGAGAGTCCACGGTGGCGACGGCGGTGGGCGCGTCCACCAGCAACTGAGCGGTCCGGACCAGCGAGGTGGACAGGAGTGACGGATCGTCGTCCCCGGCCGCCTGGTGGAGTGCGCACGCGATCAGCGCATGGATCCATGGGGCCCACTCGCTGTCGTAGCCCACGGAAGGCGACCAGATGTCCATGCGGGCGCAGTGATGCCACGACAGGAGCCCGGTGGCCCAGGTGGTGCACGCGCTCCAGCGGTCTGGGAAGGCTTTAGCACGTAGCCCGGCCGCGATCACGTCGACGTCCTCCACAGGCGAACCCTAGCCGACCATGGCCATGCCAGGCTCCGGTCGGAGCTGGCCGGACCAGTCGCCGGACACTTCACCGCCCGACGGGTGTCCACCGCGGTCAACAACGTTGACCACAACGGACCGTACCTACTCGACTCGCCCGCGGCACACGCCGGATGGACCCGAACCTCACGGTGCAGACCTGTCCCGCGATGCGCCGGCGCGGACGAACGGATGACCGTGAAGCCCCCGCTGGTCACCGGGTGCCAGGCTGGGCCCGTCATACCCCGCCCCGGTCGACTGGGAGCCCGCGTTGTCCGTCGTATTCCGCATCAGGTGCTGCCTGTGTGGCAGGAACATTCCGCTCGCTCAGGACATCTACGAGCTGGACGCGGAATGGCAGCGCCGCTTCCCCGACATGGTGGGCACCTTCGCCTGCGCGCGATGTGCCCTCGACACGTACTGGAGCTGCGAGCAGCGCGGTACGGGCACGTACGTCGACGGCCACATCTCGGCGGCCGAGGGCCGGTGCTTCGACTCCTGGAGCCACATCGGGCACGAGGGAACCCAGCGGGCGATGGTCCAGGTCTGCCCGCGGTCGGCGCTGCTCCAGGGCGGCGAACCGTACCTGCGCAGCCTCGCCACCCGCAACGGCGTCCGCCCCGAGGTCGCCGCCGCAGTCGGTGCCGTACTACGCCAGATACCAGGAGCCAAATCCCGCTGACGGCTGGCTGATCAATGCCCTGACACGGTGGCGGCGTACGACGAGCCGTGGCGACCGCTGACACGCCCCGCGCACGCCAGGGAGACTGATCAACCATGACGCCGTACGCCGCGCGCAGCGCCGCCAGGGCCTGCTCGTAGCTGTCGCGCTCGATGTCGATCGTGATCTGCACCAAGTCCCCTCCCATGGTTGAGCGATGCGCGCGTCGGTTTCGCTCCTGTCGAAACGGTGGGCTACTTACGAAATGCGGTGTGATGGGGGACGAAACTCCAGGCGGCTCGGTGTGACTGAGCGCGCTACCTGGCGGGTTTCGCCAGGTAGCGCGCTCAGAATCAGCGCCGGACTGGTCCAGCTACGGCGCTCAGCTAGCCGGTCCGCTTCTTGCCTCGGATCACGGGGTCCAGGTGAAGGTGAACCGGTTGCCGTCGGACCTCTGGCAGGTGAGGGCGTCAGGTAGTTGGCTTTTGTCCTCGCTGATGGCGACCGCGCCGGTGCTCTGGTCGTAGGTGAAGTACACCGATCCGGTGGCGAGGTCCTGCGCGGTGGACACACGCCGGACGATGATGTGGGTGGCCTGTGTGCTCTGGGTATCGATGGGCTTGCACGACTCGCCGGAGGTCAGCAGCTGCTGGTCGTCGCCGACCTTGAAGACTAGGGCGTAGGCGTCCTGCGGGTCGCCGGAGGTGTGAAGAGAAGCGCAGATCTGCCGGGGCTTGAGCGGTCCGCAGTCCTGATCGCGTTCCTGCACCACGGCCAGGAAATGGACAGCACCACGGACCACAGCCGTGACCCGTTTGCCCGCCGTGGCATCAAGAATCTCCGGCAGCACCTGGGAGTCGTCAGCTCCGGCGCCCAAGAGCGTGCCGTCCTCGGTCACCGCCAGACACACGTTGTGGATGGCAGCGACGGCCGTGATCTTTTTCCCCTCGGCGGCCTTCAGGATCCCCGACACCTGCTGGGACCTGTCGTTTCCGGTGGCCAGCAGACTGCCGTCCTCGGTCACCGCCAGGGCGACCCCGTTGCCAGCGGAGACATCCCTGATCTTCTTTCCTTCGGCGGCCTTCACGAGCTGCGCCGAGAACGACGTGCCACTCGACGATGAGGTCAGCGTGCCCTCCTCGGTCACCGCGAAGCAGTAGCCCGAGCCGCAGTCCGTGATGGCGATCTTCTTGCCCTCGGTGGCCTTCAAGATCGCCGCCACTTGGCCGCCGTTTTCCCGTCCAGCGGCCGAGAGCGTGCCTTCCTCGCCCACCACAAGAGCGAATCCAGAGCTGGCGCTCACGGCCCTGACCGTCTTGCCTTCGGTGTCACGCATGATCTCCGCTGCGGCGCTTCCGGCGGCCAGGAGGGTACCGTCCTCCGTCACAGCCAGAGCGGTGGCGTCGCAGCCGGAAACGGCCGCGATCTTCTTGCCCTGGGCGGCCTCCAGGATCTCCGACACCATCTGGAGGTGGTCGTCTCCGGCGGCCAGGAGCGTGCCGTCCTCGGTCACCGCCAGACTCGCCTGGGCGGAGGCGGCCACGGCCTTGATCTTCTTTCCTTCGGCGGCCTTCAGGATCGCCGACACCTGCTGGGAGTCGTCCAATCCGGCGGCGACGAGAGCACCCTGCGCCGCGGCCCCATCGGGGTGAAGTCCTGAGGCGCTTGGCGGGGTGGCGGATCCTGCATCGTTACTGCTCACGAGCACTCCCTGAACTCTTCGGTCAGCGTCCCCGCCACGCTAGGGTCGCCCAAAGCGCCCAGGGCCCAAAATCGTCCAACTCGCCTCAAACAAGCCACCATATGGCCAGACGTAGCGGCCTAGCAGAAATCGGCGGGGCCGTCGATCTGCGCGGGGAAGCGCGCTGACCTGGTGCTCGGCTCCGCCAAGTACGCGCTCAGTCCGCCAACTCAAGCGCTCATCCGCCAACTGAAGCGCGCGGCACACTCGGCGGGCGGGGCCGCGTCATCGTCTGCTGGTGGCATGGCCAGCTGTCAACGGCGGGCGCGGCTCTCGCTTTCCAGTTCGTCGGCCAGGGCCACCAGCTCCCAGGCCTGGGCCTTGAGCGTGGCGACGATCTTCTCCAGCTTTCTCTCCCGCGCGTCGCCGGGTTCGGTGCCCTCGTCCTCCACCAGGGCGTTCGCGAGGAAGTCCGCGAGCCGTTCCAGCACTCCGGTACCGAGCGACAGTTGGCTGGCGGCATCGAGGTCGCGGCCGACGACCGTGCCGTGGCCACTCTGCTTCAGTCGCAGGGCCGCCGCTTGCATCCGGGCCATTTGCACGCTCTGCGGCATCACCGTGGTCACGGCGCCGTCGGTGGCTGCCTCATCGCCGGGAAAGCCCAGCACGCCAGGGCCGAGCAGCTTGATGATCTCGTCCGTGCATGTCTGAGTTCGGGCGACCCCGGCCTCATCGAGGGTCAGCAGGTCGAAGCGGTCGTTTTCCCGCGCCAGCATGGTGTGGGTCGGGAAGTGGCGCACCACCGTGACGGGCTCACCGAACTCCCGCACCGCCGCCTGGTACAGGCACTCCGCCATGTTGACCAGCCCGCCGCCGAGCATAAAGTCGGTGGCTACGACCAGGTGGCTGGCTCCGTCCGCGGTGGGCCAGGCTCGCATCCGCACGTGCGTGCGGTGCAGATTCGTGTTGGGGAAGTGCCAGGCGTGCTCGTCGCGTACCGGAGCCAGCTGGGCGAGGGCGGGCAGAACGGACACGGGGTGATCCTCTCGTCGCAGAGCCATGTATGACGATCACGCTAGCCACCCGGGCGGACACCGGCCGCCGATCCGCCGAAGTCGGGCTGTGGGCCGGTGGCCGCCCGCGCTCTTGCGCCCGATCATGGGGTGTCCGCCTATGTCGTAGAGACGAAACCACGCAATGTCCTCGAAGTCCGTGCGCTTGCGGTCGAGTCCGTGGATCACGAGAACGAGGTGCAAATGCTCCTCGGCGGCTGGCCAGTCGCTGCCGGCCTCGACCCGTCTTTCCGTACACCCGGCATTCGTGGTCCCCTAAACCCTGTGGATCAAGGGGGTGGAGGCGGTGGACAAGGCGCGGCTGTACCAGCACGGCACGCTCGGCGCTAAGGTCTTCGCGCACGAGATCGACGACGAACCCTGGTGGCGCCGTCAGAAGGTCCCGCTGGTCTGCGCGTTCTGCATGACGCCGGTGGTCTCTCAGCGCACCACGGTGGGCCGTGCTCCCCGGGCCGCGCTGTTCCGGCTTGCCGCAGACCGGCAGCACGAGGACTTATGCCCCCTCAACCCCACCGAAGTCCTGCAGAAGATCGCGCACGGCTCCCAGGGCGTGGCCGTCATCGAAGGCGACGAACTGCACCTCGTGCTGCCCGACGACTTGAGCCAGATCGACGCCACCTCCCCCATCATCGACACCGGCTCCGCCGCCTCCGGCGACCGGTTCGGCGTGAACGTCTCCACGGTGCGGCCGCTGCTGCCCCCTTTGATCAACAGCGCGGTCGTCATCGCCCGCTTCCTGCAAAAGCACGACTACGACGCCGACGTGGTCGCCCAGTTCAAGGTGCGCCGCCCCGGCGAGACCAAGGCAGTGGGCTGGGGCGAGTTCTGCCACGGCCCCGCCCCCGGCGACCATGCCCGGCTGTACGCGCGCCTGACCAGCGGGGCGAAGCCCAAGCACCCGGTAGCTGTCTACGGCCGTGTCGCCGCTGTAGAGCACGACAGCCAGGACCGGCCGGTCCTTCGGCTCGCCGACGGGCGCGGCTTCACCGTACGCATCCGGTCTGAACACGCCAGCCTGCTCAACCCGCTCGCGGCCGGCTCCTTCGTCCTGGCCGTCGGCGCCTGGAAGGTCTGGACACCCCGCAGGGCCAGGCCCGAGCTACAGATGTTCGCCGAAGAACACTGGCAACTCGCCCACTGGACCTACGACGCCGCCACCGGCCGAAGCAGCCCGCCCGCCTGCCCGCCGCCGCTCTCCCTCGCCCAGCGCACCCTCCGACAGACCCGGGCGGCGGCAGCCACACACAAGCCCGCACCCAGACGGGCTGCCCGGCCCAGCGGGCCGCCCACATCCGCCGCACCGCCACCGACCGCTACACCGCCAGCACCACCGAGGATTGCGGCTTCCCCCGCCCCGCTGACACCGACGTCCCCGCCCCATCCCGTCGAACCGGATGCGGCACCCCCTGAGCCCACGCCCCCGGCACGCCCGCCTGTGCCGCCGCGGCCCTCGACACCGCCACGACCAGCTGACCCGCACCGCCGCCGCACACGTCGGCGCTGGTGGCCATTCGGCCGCCGGCACTGAACCGTGCGCAGCCGACGGACGGCCGCGTGAACCTGCGCGTCTGGGGCGACAGTCCAACCTCGCGCTGCGTCAGGTGCGGATCTGGTGGGGCAGTGCGCCAGCCCCGGACTGCTTCAGATACCAGCTGATCTCGTTGGGGAACTGCTCCGCGTACCGCAAGAGTTGTCCCAGGACGCCTTCGTACAGCGGGTCCGTGCCCAGGCGGTCGAAATCGGTGAGCCGCCCCGACCACAAGGCAGACGCGTCCTGCGGGACGCCGTCGCCGAGCTCGGCAGCACACACGATGACGCCCTCCACCGCACCGAGCATCTCGTGGCGATCTTCTTCATGCCGGTCCCGGAACGCGGGCTCGCGCGCGACCAGCAGGTCGGAGCACGGGATCGACAAGGCCTCGCGCAGTTGGCCGAGGGTCGGCTCCTCGCACAGCGCCGTCACCGCGGCCGCCGTCAGCGCGGGCCGGCCACCCACGACGCGGTCCAGGATGCCGGTGCCCAGCACCGCGGCCGCGCTCGCGTAGCGCCAGGCGAGCAACCCGACACCGCGCTCATAGCGGTCGGCAAGACGACCGAGCTGGTGCAAGGCATCGGGATGGTGGGTCAGGACCCGACCGTGGGTGTACACCTCCGCGTTCTCCTCCAGCCGGTAGCAGCGGTGGGTGAGGGCAAGCGCGGACTCGTACTCATGCCGCAGATCCTGCAGCGTGACGTGCAGGGCGCGCAGCGCCTCGATCTCGAGCGCAGTCAGCGGCACGGCCTCGGTGAATACCGGGAAATCCATGGGGGGTTGTCTCCTCACGACGACGCTGTCGGGTGTTGCTGGCCGTGGCGTCGGCCCGCAGCTCGGCCGTGAACTACTACGGCTCCATCACCGTCGACTACGACCGCGAACTCGCCCAGCTCGACGAGAAGGGCCACCGGCCCCTGCGGACCGTATCCCTCGACGAGCCGGGAGCCGGGCTGTAGCGCAACTGGCCCCGGCAACTGCCCCACGGGCGAGGGTGAAGGGGCCGACGGTGTAAGCGCCGGTCACAATCGCTGCTTGTCTGCTTCGTGTCCATGGCCGGACTCGGCTGCCGGTGGTGCGGTACGGGCCCGCGCGCTCGGGAGCGCGGGCCGGGGTGCGATGTATGCCGCAAGCATGTGTGATCGCTTCGAGATCTCCCGTGCATCCTTGCGCGGGGGGTGGCGGTATGGGCGTGTGCGAGTCACGTTGAGCAGTGCACGGGTGCTGGGCAGGTCCCTTCCTGGGGTGTTGGTCCGCCGGGCCCAGCGGATCAACGGGCACGGCCGGAAGCGGGGATCATCCACAATGACGGGACAGGCGGCAGGGCTGCTGGAGACGGTCACCGGGCCTGATGACGTCCGTGCCCTGCCGCTGGGAGTGCTGCCGCGTCTGGCGCAGGAGATCCGGGCGTTCCTGGTGGAGACGGTGTGTGCGAGCGGGGGTCATCTGGGGCCGAATCTGGGGGTGGTAGAGCTCACGCTTGCGTTGCACCGGGTGTTCGACTCCCCGCGTGAGCCGGGTGCGACCTCGTCCGCGTCGCGGTGCCCTCCGCCGATGACGCCGACGCCCTGCCCCGCATCGTGGCGAAGTCGCCGATCCCCGTCATCGCCGACATCCACTTCCAGCCCCGCTACGTCTTCGCCGCCCTGGATGCCGGATGCGCGGCGGTCCGGGTGAATCCCGGCAACATCAGGAAATTCGACGACCGGGTAGGGGACATCGCCCAGGCCGCCTCGGCCGCGGGGGTGCCGATCCGGATCGGGGTCAACGCCGGGTCGCTGGATCCGCGGCTGCTGGCCAAGCACGGCACGGCCACGGCCCAGGCGTTGGTGGAATCCGCGCTGTGGGAGGCCTCCCTCTTCGAAGAGCACGGCTTCACCGATTTGAAGATCGCGGTCAAGCACCACGACCCGCTCACGGTGATCGCCGCCAACCGGCTCCTCGCCCAGCGCTGCGACTACCGCCTCCACCTCGGTGTCACCGAAGCCGGACCCGCCCTCCAGGGCGCCGTCAAGTCCGCCGTCGCCTTCGGTGTACTGCTCTCGGAAGGGATCGGCGACACCATCCGCGTCTGGATCTCCGACCACCCCGTGGAGCAGGTCAAGGCCGGCTGCCACATCCTCACCTCCCTCGGCCTGCGCCCCCGGAAGCTGGAGATCGTCTCCTGCCCCGGCTGCGGCCGCCTCCAAGTCGACCTCCACCACCTCGCCGCCCGGGTAGAAGCCGCGTTCGACGGCTTCCCCCACCCGCTGCGCATCGCCGTCATGGGCTGCGTCGTCAACGGGCCCGGCGAGGCCCGCGAAGCCGACCTCGGCGTCTCCTGCGGCAACGGCAAAGGCCAGATCTACCGTCACGGCCAGGTCCTCACCACCGTCCCCGAATCACAGATCGTCGACGCCCTCCTTGCCGAAGCCCTCCATCTCACGGAAGGTGCCGCGACCGCCTCCGAGGCGGGTGGGGCACCGTGACCGGCAGCGTCCTCGCCGGCCAGCCGCTGGACCTGGCGGCGCTGCGCGCCCAGGTCGACACGGTTCTGCGCAACTTTCTGGCCGGCAAGGCCGCCGCCGCACAGTGCCTGCCCGCCGAGGCCCCGGGGGCCCTGCGTGATTTCCTGGCCGCCGGGGGCAAGCGGATCAGACCCCTGCTGTGCGGGGTCGGCTGGCACGCAGTTGGCGGCGCAGAACGGACTCCGGTCCCGGTGCTGCGGGTGGCGGCCGCGCTGGAGATGTTCCACGCCTTCTGCCTGATCCACGACGATGTCATGGACAACTCGGCCACCCGCCGCGGGCGGCCCACCGTCCAGCGCGCCCTCGCGGCCGCCCACCAGGACCGGGGCCGCGCCGCAGCCGACCGCCTCGGTGCCAGTGCCGCGATCCTCATCGGCGACCTCGCCCTGACCTGGTCGGACGAGCTCCTGCACACCGCCGGCCTCACCCCCGCCCAGCTCACGGCGGTGCTGCCAGTGGTCGACACCATGCGGACCGAGGTGGTGTACGGCCAGTACCTCGACCTCCTGGCGACCGGCATCCCCTCCGACGACCTCGGCATCCCCCTCCAAGTGATCCGCTACAAGACCGCCAAGTACACCATCGAACGCCCTCTCCAGATCGGCGCCGCCCTCGCCGGAGCCGGCCGAGCTCTGCTTGATGTACTGAGCGCGTACGCCCTGCCGCTGGGGGAGGCGTTCCAGCTGCGCGACGACCTCCTCGGTGTCTTCGGCAGCCCCGAGGTGACCGGGAAGCCGGGTCTGGACGATCTGCGGGACGGCAAACACACCGTGCTGCTCGCGCTCGGCCTCCAGCGAGCCGACGCCCTCCAGCGCCAGGCCCTGCGCACCCTGGTCGGTGATCCCGCCCTGGACGAGGACGGCGCCGACCGCATCCGCGAAGTGCTGATCAGCACCGGTGCCTGCAGCGAGGTCGAGGACATGATCAGCGCCCGGCACGCACAAGCCGTGCAAGCCATCAGCCGGCAGGCGCTCCCTCCTGCCGCTGCCGCGGTCCTGCGTGAGCTGGCCGCGGCGGCCACCGCGAGAACCGCGTGAACGGCCCTAAGGAGGCGGACATGCAAGCAGCGTCCCCCAATTTCACCGACACGGTCTTTCCCCCCGATCACCCCTGGAGGCGGGGGGAGACGATCCGCCTCACCCTTCCCTCCCTCTACATGCCCTGGTCTGCCTCGACGGCACCGCTGGCCAAAGAGGCGGAGACACAGGCCCTGGCGTGGGCCGCCCGGCACGGGTTGTGCGACACCGAGGAGACCCGCAGCCAGGCCGCCGCCCTCCAGATCGGAGACTTCTGTTCCCGCATCTGCCGGGAAACCAGGTGGAGCGAGCCGTTCCAGCTGATGGTGGATTCCGTCTACTTCGGGTTCTTCATCGACGACGTGATCGACGGCGCCCTCGGCCCGGACACCTCCGCCCGCAGCCTGGCCGACATCCTCACCATCGGCCACGCCTTCCTGCACGTCCTCAAAGACCCCACGTCACATCTCGTGGCCGAGCTGGGATGCCTCGGCCCCGCCGTGCGCGACCTCGGCGAGCGCATCCACCGGATCGGCAACTACCCCTACCTCACCCGCTACATCCGGGACCTCCGCGAATACCTCACCGCCTCCTACTGGCAGAACGCGAACCTGGCCAGCGGCCGGCGCCTCGCCGATCTCAGCACCATCGTGGAGCAGACCACCGACATCTCCGGACACGGAACCTTCACGGCCCTCTTCCCCTACCTCACCCCGCAGCCGCTCCCGGTCGAAATCCTCGACTCACAGCAGATGCGGGCACTGGTCGACCTCATGGCCACCGTCTGCGAACTGGAAAACCACATGGTCTCCACGGGCCGCGACCTCTGGCTGAGCGAGCACCACCCCAACCACGAAGACGCGACAGGCTTCGGCGTTGCCCAACTGGCCCGCACCACGGGCATCCCCCTCGACCTGGCACTCCACCAGATGGCCGACCTCACCAACGCCCTCACCGGCCAGTTCACGCGCATGTACACCCAGATGTCCGCGACAGCCGACCCCGATACCGCCTACTACCTGCGCACCGTGGCACAGACCATCCGCGGCAACTTCGACTGGTCACTCACCACCCCCCGCTACACCAACCCCGACGGCCGCCACCCCGACGCCATCACCATCACCGCCACCACCCACGGCACCTGCCCCGCCGACGACGGCCCACCGGTGCCGGCGGCCGCCCGCTGGTGGCAGACCTGACCATGCGTCCCCGTGCGAAACAGGGAGCAGCCGCTCCGGCCACGCGCCGTCCACGCAGCATCCGGCCCCGAAGGAGCCCCGCCGATGTATGACCCCCACGAAGTGCTACGGGCCCTGGACGCGCACCGGTGGGCGGCCATCGCCGTGTTCGGGCCGGCCATGGCGCTGATCGCCGCCTGGTACACGGGAGCCATCAGGGCCTCCCGCCGACACCGCACCTTCTCCATCCCCCTGGCCTGCGCCGCTTTCTACATCGCCGTCGACGCATCGTTCATCAGCCGGTACAGCACCTGGTTCGGCCGCTTCCACCACTGGTTCCTCGAACTCCTGTGGGCCTACCTCCTGCTCACCTGCACCCTCGGGGCCTACTTCATCGCGCAAGTCATGCGGTACGGACACCAGGAGACCGCCGCTCCGCTCACGCCCGCCCAGTACCGGAGGGGCGTCCTCGCACTCGTCGCGGGAACCTGCGGCCTCTGGGCCTGCGTGAGGGCGCAACTCCAGGACCCCCTCGGCTTGTTCTCACTTCACCTGAGTATCGTCCCGTACCCGGTGTTCGGCCTGGCCATGACCCTGCGCCGCCGCTCCCGCCGAGGCCAGACCCTGACCATGTGGGTCTGCTACACCGCCGGAATCACCCTCTGGTCCCTCGGCTCCCTGCTCTTCTTCGGACCCGGTGCACGCAACTGGCCCTGGATCCTGCTCGACAGCATCGCTGTCCTCTGGGCCCTGGCCGCCACCGCGATCGTGCACCAGGCCCCCGACAGCGTGCCGTGCTCCGGCCCCGGTGTCGGTAAACGAACGAATGACGACAGGCGCGGCGGGCGTCCAATGAACCCGGACTTTTCGGGGCCTGTTCGCGGCTCGGATCCAATGAGATCCGATGGCGGCTGATGACAGGGTTTGCTGACAGCTAGGGTCGAACTCGTCCGGGGGCGCGGGCGGGAGTACGGTGGCGGGTGCCGTGCTTCGGGCACAAGCCCCGCTCCTGGCGGCGGTCAGCGACGATGTCGGCGCACACCTCGCAGCGGCGGCCGGTCGACCGCATCACCCCGGCAGCGCGAGTTGGTGGCTCTAGGCGCCTACCCGCTCCAGGCAGGCGGGTTTTGACCGCAGCTGCCCACGTCGGGCCGGCCCGCCGAGCCTGTGCTTTGGGGTGTCTCACCGCGATGTCGGACCCGACGGCGTTCCGACATCGGCCGCGAGATTCCGACTGCGCCGGAGACCTTGCAACACGTGTAGGGTCTCGCCGCGCGTGACATGTCGATCTTGGGTGACCTGGGCGTTCTTGGCTGTCTCACGGCCTTGTCACCCATGATCAGTCTCAAATCCGTGGCATTTCCTCGCGAGGTCGAGATCAGGTGGCTTGTCCGAGTCGGCCGAGTACACCACGCTGAGCCCCGAGCACGAGGGCTACCGGCGAGCCCAGATCGCGCACCGATGAGTTTCCCGCGCCGCGCTGGTCTATACGCCGGACACCTACGAACGGAAGGCTGGGCTATGCGGAAACTGATCTACGGCATGAACCTGACCCTGGACGGCTACATCGCCGCGGCCGGCGATGACATCGGCTGGAGCGGACCGCCGAGCGACGAGCTGTTCCAGTGGTGGCTCGACCACGAGCAGGCGTGTGGCCTGTCGTTGTATGGGCGCAAGCTGTGGGAGACGATGAGCTCCTACTGGCCGACCGGCGACCAGCAGCCCAACGCCACCCCGGCGGAGATCGAGTTCGCGCGGAACTGGCGGGACACGCCGAAGGTGGTGTTCTCCTCGACGATCGACAAGGTCGACTGGAACACCCGCCTGGTCACCGGCGACGCGATCGCCGAGATCACCCGGCTCAAGGCCGAGGACGGCGGCCCAATGAACATCGGCGGCGCAACGCTCGCCGGGGCGGCCATGCGCGCCGGGCTGATCGACGAGTACGCGATCGCCGCCTATCCGGTCCTGGTGGGCAGCGGCACGCCGTTCTTCACCGCGCTGGACAGTTGGGTGAACCTGAACCTGGTGGAGACGCGGACGTTTCCCGGCGGCGTGGTCCTGACCAGGTACGAGACGAGGCGCTGAGCAGCAGCACCGACGCGCTAGTCTCACGGTGATGTCGTATACGACATCGGTACGACACGGCCCGTGAGATTACGACATCAGCCGCGAGACCCTACAACACGTCAGGCGTGCCCCGCCATGTCCACGAAGCGGGAGTAGTGGCCTTGGAAGGCCACGGTGATGGTGGCCGTGGGGCCGTTGCGGTGCTTGGCGACGATGAGGTCAGCTTCACCGGCGCGGGGGGAGTCCTTTTCGTAGGCGTCCTCGCGGTGCAGCAGGATGACTAGGTCGGCGTTGTCCTCCAAAGCGCCTGAGTCTCGCAGGTCGTTGACCTGGGGTCTTTTGTCGGTGCGTTGTTCTGGGCCGCGGTTGAGTTGGGAGATAGCGAGGACTGGGACGTCCAGTTCTTTGGCCAGTAGTTTCAGGCACCGGGAGATTTCGGAGATTTCCTCGTACCGGGAGGCGAACGGGCGGGTGCCGTAGGTGAGCATGTGCAGGGCGTCTACGACGATGAGTCGGATGTCGCGCTGGCTGTGCAGACGGCGGCATTGCGCCCGAAGGTCAACGAAGTTTGCGTAGGCACCGTCTTGGATGTAGATCGGGGCGGCAGCGACTTCGGGCATGCGCCGGGCCAGACGTGTCCAGTCATCGTCGGTCATGTTGCCGGATCGCATGTGGTGCAGGGCCACGCGTGATTCGGCGGCAAGCACCCGCATGCTGACCTCGCGGCGACCCGCCTCCAGCGTGAACAGTGCTGTCGGCAGGCCGCACCCGATCGAGGCGGAACGCAGGAAGTCCAGCGCGAGTGTCGTCTTGCCCATCGCGGGGCGTGCGGCGATGACGGTGAGATGCCCGGGATGCAAGCCCCCGGTGAGGGCGTCGAGGTCGGTGAACCCTGTCGGAATACTGTTGGAGAACCCACGGCTCGCCATGGCCTCGATGTCATCGAGCGTCTCCTCCAGTACTTCGCCGAGGGCCAGGGATGGGGGTATCCCGCGGCGCCGTGTTGTCGCCGCGAAGATCTCGGCTTGGGCCGCGTCCGCGATCCGGTCCACGTTCTCCGCGGTCCCGTCGCTGACCAAGCCCTCGATATGCACGGCGGCCGCCTGGGTGCGCCGCAGGACGGCGAATGCCTGGATCCGCTCGGCCTGCTGCCGCCAGCTCCTACCGGGCCTTGAGTGCTGAGCGAGGGTATCGAGGTAGCCCTGGCCGCCGGCGTCAGCGAGTTGGTCGTGTTTGGTCAGTTCCGCACTGACCGTCGCGAAGTCGGGGGTCTGTTCGCGTGCGTAAAGCTCAAGGATGGCGTTGTAGATCAGCTCGTGCGCGGGGCGGTAGAAATCGGAGCCGTCCAGAATCTCCACGACGTCGGCGATCACCTCCTGCGAGAGCAACATCGCCCGCAGTACAGCTTTTTCCGCACGTACGTCGCCCGGCTGGATGGACTCGGTTGCGTCTTCAGCCACGTGGCCCCCTGCTGTTCAGCGAGGCCTCCCCCCGCGTGGAGCGAACCGGGTAAGCGTAGTCATGCGCTCACAGAGTTCACCACTGTGCGGCCCACACCCGTCACTGTGTGCGCTGAGCGCGGGCGCGTAGGACCGCGCGGTCGCGCCATTCGCTCGCGGCATGTCGTTCTTCGGCACGTTCACGCTGACCGGCGGCAGCGGTTCGGCCGTCGGGGAGCATCTGCTGTGGTTCCCGGGACATCTGCCGTGCCTGCCGGTCACGGGCCGCCTGGACTGCAGGATCCACCAGATCACCTGCGGCAGTTCTACGGAATGCTGCGTGACCGGCTGCCCTTTGCTCTCCCGTCAGCCTCGCCGACGAGCCGGGACTCGGTCGGGTGGCGGGCGCGCTGACACCGCTGTCGGCATCGACTCCTGGGGCTACGGCCAGGACGCGGATGGTGCGCACCGTCGGCTGGGTGCCGAGGTGCTCGTTCACCCTACTGATGATGCTCTTCGCGAGCAGGCGGGCTTGGGTGCCCCAAGCTGGCGATGCCGCCTGCAGGGTGAGTTCACTCGTGCTCGTGTCGAAGTGGATGGCGGCCAAGTATGGGGCCAGAGGCCCCGCGATCTCAGGCCACTGCCTGACCACGGGGTGGTCAATCGGTGCGAAAACCCCTGCGTCGCGCAGGAGTTCCTCGATCGCGGAGCGCATCGCGATCGGCTCGGGAAGGCCGACCTGGCGGCTCGGGCCACGCCTCGGTTCGTACGCCGCGCCCCGAGCCCGCGCTGCCTGACGCTGACGACGGGCAGCACCTTCACGGGCATGACGCAACGCGATGCGCGCCAAATCCTTACCCGCAGCCACACTGGGCCCCTGCGATCCGCCAGCCCAGTCGGAGAAACGGCTCACCATGCCCCCTTTCTTCGTTCCCTCGTTGGATGCGCCGACTTGTGTAGTGACCGGCGTCAACGGCACTTGGACAACAGCGTCGTCCGCCGCACGAGCAGGGCCTACCTCCGCTTCGCTGCGTCGTCACGCTCTTGTCGAGCTCGTTTGACGGCGGCCGCCCAGCTCGGGTCGGCCTGCTCTTCTGCGAGAGTGATCTCTGGACGCCGCTTGGTGGAGGAACGGGTCCGCCGCTGTGCGCCGAGCTGGCGGACACGGTCGGCTTCGGCTTCCCGCCCGGCGGTGGCATGCGCAGGCACGTATTCCCCACGCTGCTGCTGCAACTTGGCCGCGCGGGCAGCATTGCGGGCGGTCTCAGCCATATCGGAGGCCACGGCGGTGCGTTCAACGATCGGCCGGTGCGGGGTGCGCGGTTGACACACCGAGCACGGTTGATCTGGGTCCTGCGGATCCCAACCGTCCTCACACTTCCCCCGACACGCGGTCGGCGCGATCAGCCAGACGGCCACATCGTCCGGACCGTAACCCTCCACGTCCTCATCAGCTTCACGGGCCAGCGGGCGATGCGTCCATCCCTGCCACCAGCGCCGCTCAATACGCGCCACCAGCCGGTGCACCGGCATGCAGCGATCGAGTTCGTCACGGACGATGTGGACGGCGCGCATCGGAAGGTGCCCGTTGCAGGCCCGTAGAAGCTTCTGCGGAAACGCCCGCAGGATGTGCTGCTCACGGCTGGCGTAGCCATCGACACACGCGTCGCACAACGTCTTGGACCACGTCGACGGGAACCGCAACCGGGTCCGCTCGCTGCCCGGGCGAGGCGGGGCAGTGACAACCGCATCGTCGCGCCCGAGTTGGACCAACTGGCCTCCGCACTGGCGGCACCCGCCCGCGCAGCTACGGCACAATCCCTCGTGCCCGGGACCGAGCGGGGCGTCGCACCGGGGACACTCGCTGCGGCACACCACACACAGGTGGTCGGCTGGGTGAGGCTGGGGCAACCAGCGGTGTTCACCCTGACAACGAATGCACCGCCGGGTATCAGTGTCGTCCGGCGCCGCCAGAACATGATGGTCCGGGCACGTCGGACAACGCACCGTCACGCCACTTACCATGGCTCCTCCCCACCACAACGCGCAGCCAGCGCCCTTCCGGAGCTGTAAGCGCACCTTCCGTGCGACATCCGCGGCATGGTCCGAGCGGCCCGGGTCTGCCGACCCCAGTCGCCTCGGCCGGGCCGTGTTGGTCGCCCAGCATCATGGTGCAGGACTGAGCGGTTCACCGGACCACCCCCAAGGTGACGATGTTGCGGTCCCGCATGCCCTGGCACACGGCAACCAGCTGGGCTCCGTACAAGTCGATCGCGTCGTCGGGGCCGTAGTCGTCGTAGTGGTCCAGGACCAGCTGTGGGTCGTATCGGCCAGCGGCTTCGGCTTGGCGCCGGTCGGCATCAGTCCGCAACCTCACGCCCACCTCCTCCCCGCTGGGGAAGGCAGCAACCACCGCCCGCAGGCGCTCGCACGCCGCTGTCCATTCGGAATGGGCCTGCGGCACCATGGCACTCACCGGCCTGCCTCCGACGGCTTCCTCCACGAGCGCGCGCTGCTGCTGACACCGCAACTGGGCGGCGATGTACGCGGCTGGCCGCTGCGGCCGCCACGACAGAAACCACGAATGCAACTCGGCAGCAATGTCATGTGCTTCCAGCCCCTGATCGATCAACGGGCGCAGAGCGAAAGCCAACCGCCGCATCGACTCACCCTGCGTCCAGGCCACCAGCGGCCGAACCTGCGCGGAGATACGGCAGTCCCGAGCCACCTGCATCGGCGTGCGGCGCCGCCCAGGATTGTTTTTCTTCGAGGGAGATGACGCGGTTGAACGGCTCGCGCGCACGCGCGAGGTGTAGTTCAACCCACCACTCACCCGCACCTGACCCTCGATGGCGGAAGTACCAGGAGAATGGGGCGCACGCCGCCGTGAACTGCGGTTATCCACAGACCCGCTCAGGTCAGCTCCCGCAGCCTTAGCGGGCTCCGAGGACCGACGCGCCGCATCGACGGCCCGTGCCCGACCGGCTTCCGTCACCCCGACGACCCGCGCCTCGTAGCCCGTCCCCGACAACCGATGCCCCATCGCCACGTCGTACACAGGCGGGATCACCGCCCCATACACCGTCGCCGTCGCCGTGTACCGCCGCCCCGGCACCCGCAGATTCCGCCGACTGCCGTGCACCAACCACACCAGCGCACCCAACTCCCGCAACACCGCCGCATGCCGCTTGACCGTCGCCACCGACACCCGCAACCGCCGCGCCGTGCCCTCCAAGTCGTACAGCACGATGCCCCGCTGGTAATCCATCCTTCTCACAAGGTCCTCAGCCAGCGACAACGTGGTCGCATTCGCCTTCGGATGCAGACCAGAAGCAACCAGCCACACCACTGCACGCAACCACGCCCGCGGCTGGGCCCGCCGCGACACCGTGTACACCACGTCCTGCTCCGCCCCCCGCACGAAGCCAAAGTCCAACTCCTCGATCTTCGGCATTGCCTGGTCCGCAACACGCGGCCTCGGCACCGACGGGGTTCCCCCCTCCTTCGCCTCCTGGGACGGACGAGGCCGTGGCACTTGAACGCCAACAGCAGTCATCAGCCCACCTCCACACGATTCGTGGCGGCAGACGATGCACTGAGAAGCGGACACCTCCGCCGGCTGACCATCCCTGATGGCTGCGGCCGCCGACCTGTGGATAGAGACCGGCGAGCGCGGGCGGGAAGACTGGCGGGGGCGTGAGCGGACAGGGAGGTGATCACACGCTGATCAAGTACGCCGGACCACGCGTTTGTGACCGCGCGGCAGCTATTGCTCAGGAGATCCCTCCTGAGAGCGTCCCCGAGCGACGCCGATCCGCGGCGTACGCCAAATGGAGGTACTAGAAACCGGTCCGGCGACCGGAAAAGTGACGGACGCGACGGCCGAAAATGCGCCAATCGGGCATGCCGGGGCTGACAGACCCCGGAGACGTGATGCAAGATGTACCTCGTCTCGCTCTACAAGGTGCAGACATAGCGAAGCCCCCTAGTGGTGCTTCGTGGTTCGTCCAGAACCTGAAGTTCGCCTCGATCGGACCGGCGCCAACCGGACTGATCTAGGCCCCGCCCCGGTCGCCAAACCGGGCGGTAACGAAGGGCCGCGGCAAGCTGGTGCGCCAACACCAGCAGCGGCCGGGCGGCACTGCCGCCCCTGTCCCTTAACTCATCTCAACCCCCGCGGAAGCGGTGTGCCCGCACCCAGTCCGGCGCGGAGGAACAGAAAAGGCACCCGACCGGAGCGACGCGCGAGTCGTCGCTGCTACGGCGGGTGCCTTGTTGTGTGTCTGTCGGAGGGTACGGGTATCCTTGCTCATGGCGTGACCATCCTCTAGTAGGTCTCGTCCGGCCCCGGACTTGCTCAAGGTCGCGGGGCTCAAGTCTGTATTGATCTTTTTCGGGATCACTGTACTCCCACGGAGAGTCACAGCGGCAGCCCACCACATACTGTGTCGCCCCGATCCCAGGGCTTTCTGACATGCCGGCAGCTTCAGATTGGCCAGCCTCTTCATCAAAGCATGGGAGACGCACACGGCATGATGGGCACCATGAACGTGACCGACGCCCCGATCGACAGCTACGCCTCGCCTGCCCGCCGACGCGGGTACGTGGCGGCGATGCGCCGGATCGCGGCCAGTCGCCAGCCTGGGCAGCCGGTTCGCATCTACTTCAGCGTGCCCCCTGAGTTCATCGACCGCCCCAACTGGGAACAACGCCTCGACATTGTCCGCGGCCTTCTCCCTGCGAGCGTGGAACTGCTGTACTTTCGCACCGAGTTCGACCCCGCGGCGGACTACTTTGAGCAGTGGCCGAAGCTGGCCGAGACCCTCGACGGACTGGTCCTCACCGGGCTGCGCCGTAAGCCGCACCGCACGCGCGAGCAGCGGCTCGGACCGGTCGCACGCAATGAGCTGATCAGCATGGTCAGCACCGGCAAACCGGTGCTGCTCCACAGCATGGACCACGGCCTGGTCCCCGTCCTCGACTGTCAACCCGAGCGAATCGGAAACGAGCCCCACCAACGCCTCAAGCTCACGATCCCTAACGGGTGGAGCACCGAGGCTCCCACGCTGCAGGCCGCCCTTGCAGCACTGTGCCCGGCTCACGGGGAGGAGAAGCCTCGACTGGTCGAGTGGCCAGTTCATATCACTCGTCCCTTCGCTGCATCTCATGGGTGAACTCTTCCAAGCAGTACTGAAATAGACGAACAAAGTGTCGGCGTGTCGCGAACCCGGCTGCGTACTGATTGATCGGAACGCGGTCAGCGGCGTGGCCAGGGGGTTCGGATAAGCAGTCGGGATCTTCCCGCAGCGCCGGGGACCCGCCTCCTTCGGCTTCCCGCGGCGGGGGAAGCCGGGTGCCTCTTGGATGGGCATAGTTGACTTCACCTCAGACCTGCTGGAGCGCCGTGGCGTAGTAGCAGGCGAGTGCGGCCTCGGCGCCCGATGCCTGTGCGGTGGCGATGCGCTGATACCTCGCCGACCGCAAGTCCCCCAGATCAGGACGCGCATGCGCTCGGGGCAGCCAGTCGCTGGGACTCGGGGATGGAAATGGGGCGGCCGACTGCAGGTCGCACAGCACCCGTTTCCTGACCTGACACACCTGGACTCTGGGCAGCTAGCGCGGTCACAGTTCGAGTCGACCTGACGAAGAACAGGTCGGCTTAGATGCCTTGAGCTTTTTCGACGCGCTCCAGGCGCTCCGCCAAGTCTGCGACCTGTTGCTCCAGTGCCTTGACGGCACGCGCCATCGGATCCGCCACCGCGTCGACGGCTGACTCGCGAACGTAGGAGCCACGCCCTTGGTGGGAGTAGATCAGTCCTGCGGTGCGCAGTTCGGCGAGGGCGTGCTGCACGGTCCCCGGCGCAACGTCGTAGTGCTCGGCGAGCTGGCGGAGGCTGGGTAGTTTGTCGTTCCCTTTGAGCCGACCCAGCCGGATCTGGTCGCGCACGTCCTCGACGATGCGCTGGTAGGGCTGCATCAACTCGTCCTTCATGAGCCACATCGTAGGGCCACCTCATCAACCCAGACAGCTTCATCAACTTACTTGACACAGTTGGAACTGTATCAGCTAAGCTGGCAAAGCCAACAGGGTTGCAGGGGAAAGTGCCCAGCACACCCTCGCCGTGTCGACCTGGGCGCACCTGGGTCGTGACACCTGAACACGGTTGACCGGACCGCTCCGCTCCAGAACAGGAGGTGACAACAAGGGGGGCGCCAGCGGGTTCCACCAGGGCGGCTCACACCGGTGGGCCCCGGAAACGGGGTGGAGGGTTCGACTCCCCAGCCGCCCACCGCGCCGGAAACGGCGCGGCCCCGAGGCTTGGCGCTGCACACGCCTCCTCGGGGCCACTTCGGCACAACTCAGCCCTAGCAAGAGGAGTTGACCGCATGACCAGTTTGCCGCACGCCTGCACGGTCGATGCCACTGGTGCCTGCGAGGACATCGGGGACGCCATCGGCCTGGGATTCCTCCTGGCTGGCGACATCAACCAGCTCTCCAACCTCGGCGTGATCGTCCGCGTCACCGTTGAGCCGGGAAGCATCACTGCCGACGTCGAGCTCAACCGCCGTACCGCCCACCTGCTGTGGCCCCTTCAGCGGTACTTCAACGCACCGGGCATCACGCGCCCCCGGGCCGACGTCGCTGAGGCCGTCGGCAGCATGGCTGACGGCCTGGTGACCATCCGCATCTCGTCTCCCCTTCCGACCCGCCTCATTCCCTCTCCCCCGACGGCGGCGGTGGCCTGATGCCCCCACAGAAGCAGCAACAGATCAGGGCTGCCGAGGCTGCCGAAGCCACGACGAAGGCGGTAGCCATTCGCCAGCGTGCTGAAGCGGATCTGCGCCGTCACGGCCAAGCCGCAGCCGCGATCAGCGGAGGGCAAAAGCCCCGTCCGTGAATCGCTCCAACTGATCCGCGGTGGACCTGCCGGAGCCAGCCCAAGGCCGACTGAGCCGCCAGGTCCACCGCCGAGCGGGAGCGAACCCCCAACAGCTGCGCCGATGCACATCCATCGCCCCTACTCCTCCAACAGCCGTGCCGGTAGCTGGAGGTAGACGAGGCGGTAGATGGGCTGTGACCTGCATATCTACCGCCCCGAGACGGGGCTGGCGGCTTCCTCAGGGGAGGGGCGACAAGCCCTTCGCAACCGCCTTCGGGAGCCAGGCACATGCGGCACAGCGACCGATGACCACCGCACACGACGGCCACTCCTGTGACTCAACCAGGAGGTGCCGCTCGGTACCGAGAGGAGACGCGGCGTGGCACGTCGCACCCCCCGCCGCCGCCAGCACAGGCCGCCGCAGTCGGCCGCTTCGCCTCGCAGGACTCCGCCTGCCTCCCTGACACAGGAGGTGAGTGCACCACCACGAGCCGCGGTGGACGCGACTGTGGCCGACGCACGCGATCGCGCCGCCGACGTGCTTGCGGTCGCTGAGGAGAGCGCGCAGACCCTGATGGAGCGGGTCGGCGCTGACGCCGATCAGCTGCTCACCGACGCTCAGCAGCGCTGCGCTGGCCTGGTCGCCCATGCAGAGCGCCAGTCCCAGCAAGTGATGAACCAGGCCGACGAAAAGGCTCGGCGGTTGGTGGACGACGCATCGCAGCGGGCGAACCACCTCATCGACGAGGCCCGTCAGCAGGCTTCGGCCCTGCAAGCCGAGGGAGTTCGGCACCGTTCCGACGCCGAGGAGGCCGCCGCCACCATCACTGCCGCGGCAAAGGCGGACGCCCAGCGGCTGCGCATCTCGGCGCAGCGTGCAGCGGAACAGATCCGAGCTGAAGCGGCGCTCTTGGCCAAGAAGATCAAAGAAGAGGCCGACGCCAAAGCGACAGCATTGCTGGAGGCGGCGAAGGCGGAAGCCGACCAGACACGTCGAGCCGCGCAGGCCGACGCTGACCGTACGAAGGCACGGGCCAGCGTTGCCTTGGAGGACGCCGAGCGGGAACGCACTGCGGCGAGCGAAGCAGCACAGCGGACCCGACGTTTGGCCGAGGAGGATGCGCACCAGCTGCGGCAGACCACGGCCGAGGACGTACGGCGATTGACCAGCAACGCGCGGAACGAAGCGAACCGCATCCTGGCGGACGCCCGCGAGACGGCAGCTGCCGAGACGACGGCCGCCGAGGAGACCCTCGCACAGGTGCGGATCCGAGAGAGCGACGTGGCCCGGATGCAGCGGGCCGCCGAGGAGCTGATGGCCGAGGCCAACGAGCGGATGCGCCGGGCCACTTCAAGGACCGAGCGGCGACTGGAACGCCAGCGGCTGAGGCAAGAAGCCCGTGCCCGGCGTACGCAGGCCCGTCGAACGAATCGAGCAGCCCGTGGCGCCACGCTTGGAGCACGGTGCGCGCAACTGCGTAAGTGGGGCCGGGAGTTGGTGAAGAACCAGGCCCGCCGGGTGCTGGTCGCAGGTCCCATCGCCGCGCCGATGGCGGTCGCCTGGTGGTCCCAGATGGACTACGCCAAGGCCGCCTTCGGTTGGTGGACGATCTTCGCGATCGGGTTCGCGGCCGCGTGGGAGCTGACCACGGCGTTCACCGGCTGGATGTACCACCAAGCCCGCCGCCAAGGCGACTCCGGCACCATCTACCGCATCATGACGTGGGTGTTCGCCGCAGGAGCCGCGGCGATGAACTACGCCCACCATTGCGGCCCGGGTGGCAAGCCAACGCAGGCCGCCGTGGCGTTCGCCACCATGTCGGTCGTCGGCATGGTGCTGTGGGAGCTGTACGCCGCGCTGGTCCACCGCACGTACCTGCGCGAGCAGGGCCTGGTCTCGCAGCCGAGGCCACGGATCGGCCTGATCCGCTGGGTCCGCTACCCGGTCCGGTCCTGGACCGCATGGTCGTTGACGATCATCGACGGATCGCTGACCACGCTGGAAAGCGCGTGGTCCGCTGCTGGGGTGGAGATCGCGGACCGGACCGCCCTTCGCTCCGGCCTGACCCTGCACCGCGTGGTGCTTCTCCGAGTGCGGACCGCCGACCACGGTCCGGCCGCGATCCCCGCGGTCCACTGCCTCACGCGGGTGGACCGGCCCGGACCGCCGACCGTGCCTGGCGGTCCACTGACGCAGTGGACCGGGCCGGACCGGACCGGCGGCGGACCGGAGTTGGACCGGGCCAGTGGACAAGCCCATGCCCTGGAACGCGGTCCAGCGGACCGAGCCGCCGGTGAGCTGGGCGGACAGACCGGTCCAGCCCGCGACATGGACCGCTCCAGCGCTGGGTGGACCGTGACGGCGGACCGCATGCCAGCCCCGGGAAAGCGGCAGCGGACCACAGCGGACGACCGCTCAGCAGCAGCTGGACCGCAGCGGAACGGGCTCGGACCGCAGCCCGACGGCCCAGTGGACCGCATGGACCGGACCGCCGGACCGGTCCACGAGTCCGTACACGATCCGGACCGGACCGCGATCACGCTCGCCGATGCCGAGCAGGCCGCTGTGAACCGGCTGCGGTCCAAGGGCGAATCACTGAGCAAGCGGTCCATCGCCCGGGAGATCCGGTCCGCCGGCGGCTCGATCGCCTCGGACCGCGCCGGCGAGATCGCCAACGCGCTCAAGCGGCAGCCCGTCACCGTCTGAACGGCCGTTCCTGGCACCCACTGTCGCCCCCAGCCACGTGCACCCGCGGGATCTGGGGGCGGCCACGGCCGCCAGGCCGACCCCGGGGGACCTCGGCCTGCTTTCCAGGCCCCGGCCGGGACCCCCCTCACGCCCCTCTCTTCAAGGAGCTGACCCAGCATGACGCACACCCATCCCTCTGGCCGAACCCACGAGGGAGCTGGCCACTGATGGCACTCTTCGGACTGCTCGGCAACGACCGGCAGATGGCAGCGACCACATACAACGGGCAGGAGTCCGCCACCGCCAAAGGCACCCGCAAGCGCCGCCAAGGACACCGGCGGGACGTGGTGAAGGTGGCACGGCAAGGCCAGGCGTGGGAGGACGACCAACGCGCCCGCCAGGACCGCGGCGCACGGCGCGGGAAGCGGCGCTGATGGCTCACCGAAGCAAGGCCGCCAAGAACCTAAGCGCCTTCGTCCGGCAGGCCGGTACCGACACCCGCAAGTGGACCCCCGAGCAGCGCGCCGAACACGGCCACCTGGTGTCCGCCACACAGCACGCGGAAATCGACGCCGCCCGCACCACTCCCAAGCGGCGCTGGCTCTCGTAACGCCACAGCGCTCGGACCAGGTCATCGACGGCCTGGTCCGAGCGGACTGCCAAATCCGTCAGCCCGCGCTCTTCAGTCCCCGAGAGGCAGCGCTCTCATGCTCTGGATCCTGTTTCTGCTTCGCCCCGTCGCCCATCGATCAACCCGCACGCCGCTCGTTCAAGCGGTGTGGACCCGGACCCTGTTGCCGCCCCGCACCTCCATCCACCAGCTCTACAACGCCGAAGTCCCGTCCCTGCCCCCCAGCTACCGCGCCACCGACGACGCTGACGAACAGCGCATCCGCGCCGCGCTCCTCGCCCTGCTCGGGGAGGGGCTGTGACCACCACCGACGACACCACCGGCACCCGGATGCCCGACCTGCACTCGCTCCCGTGGCGTCGCAGCAACTCCACGCAGCAGCCGCAGACCGAGGACACCGCACCCGCTGACGCTCCCGCCACCCCGCCCATGCCGGACTACGCCCCTGCCGTCCCCGCGCCCGAGGACGCCGTTGCTCCTCAGCCGGGACCGGAGGACTCGGAGGAAGACGGCGAGGATCAGAGCCAGGAGGCCGAGCAGCCGGTGGAGTGGTGGCGGCTCAGGCACAGCAAGGCCGACACGGAAACTGAGCCCGCACTGGACGGCGACGCCGATCGGGACGACTGCCAGGACGATGGGCAGGAGGACGACCGGACGCCCCAGCGGCGCATGATCCTTCGCAAAGGCGGCGGCCGGCACGGCGATGATGCCGAGGGCATCCGTGTCTCGCTCGACGGCATCCCGCCGAAGACGCGCCGGTTGATCCGTGACGCGACGGCGACCGTCGCCGGATGGCCGCTGCTGGGCCTGTGGTTCGGCAACACGCTCCACTGGTCCACCGCCACCCCTGTTCAAGCAGGCGCCGAACTCCTCCTCGCCGGAGCCAGCGTCACGGCTTGGAAACTTGCCCGCTCTCTCGGACCGGGCCTGCGCATTGCCGGAGTGGTCGTAGCCGCCCTGGCGGCGGAAGGAGAGGGCGCAGCCCTCGTGGAGGCCCTGCCGCACTGGGGAGTTGATCCGGCCCTGGCCGTATCCGCCGCATGGTCGGCCTCCTTCGCCTGCACCGGGTGGTGGATCTCCCGCCGCACCAGCTACTGGTGGCCGCCCCTGGCCTGGATCTGTCGCGCTCCGCTCGGCTGCGCGCTGACAGCAATCGCCATTTACCACTGACGAAAGGAAGCCTTCCCCGTGATCACCCTCGCCTCCGGCAGCATGGTCGGCACCGTCCTTGGCAGCCTCGGTACCGGCGGCGGTGCCGCCCTCATCACCGCCGCGATCCTCCTCGGCACCGGCAAGAAGTCGAAGCGAACCCACAAATTTGGCATGGCGATCACCCTCGGCGTCCTCGCCGGAGCCCTGTACGCCGCCGCCGGATTCAGCGCCCCCGCACAGATCGTCCAGCAAGTTGACGACGCCCTTCAGGGCATCGGCATCGGCCTGGGAGCCATCGCCGGAATCCTCGCCCTGTGGCTCTACCACGGCACACACAGCCCCCGCCGCACCGCAATCCTCGGTGTCTGGTTGTTCTTCACCGCCGTTGGTGCGGGTGGCATGTGGGCAGTCGGCGGTGGGCTGGTTACCAAGCTCGCCGTGTCCCTGGTGCACTGAGGAACCGTCGTGACCGCTATCGAGGACGAGGGCACCGCTGCCCAAGTGAAGTCTCGGCGAGTGGCCTGGGGCGCGGCTTGGGGCGAGATCGCCGACCTGTTCGCTCATCCCGGTTACCCGCTGCGCGCCGCCTGGTCCGGCTCCAGGATCCTGGTGCGGCTACTCGTCCGCCCCGCCCGCGCCATCACTGCGTGGGTGGCCGCCGGACGCGAAGTCGAGGGGGAAGGCGCGTGGTTCCGCTTGGCGCTGGTCGCGGTGCCGTCCGGCTTCCTCCTCTGGGAGTTGCGGCACTACGCCGAGATCGTCCTGACCAGCGGGGGAACAGTGTGGATCGTTGCCGCGTGGGCGGTATCACCCACCACGCCCCCCAAAAATGATCAAGAAGCTGCGGGGGACCAGGATGCCGAGCCTGAGATCGAGGACGAGCCAGACGACACGCAGGACGCGGGGGAGAGCATGACCCTCGACATCCTCCGGGCCGTCAACATCCACACCTCCGGCGGCACCAAGGGCGTCCACCTCGATGTCCTTGCCTCCCACCTGCGGCTGTCCACCCGAGCCGTGCGTGAGCACTGCCAGCGCGCCGGAATCCCCGTCCGCTCCCAACTCAAAGTCCGGGGCCGCAACGTCATGGGCATCCACCGTGGCGACCTGGAAGACATCCTCGGCGCACCACTCCCCCGCATCCTCCAAACCATCACCAACACACCTGTTACGCACCTAACGGAGCTAGAAATGGGTGATAGAGACACCACCACTGCGCCACCCCACCTGACTACCACTCCCGCCAGCCACTCCCCCGACAGTGCGGCATGAGGACCGGTAGGGGTAGAACAGCAGGTCAGCGGCCTACCGGCTACCACTACCTACCAACTAGGCCTGGCCACCGCCGCCCACGTCCAGGACCGCTGACGCGTCGTGCTCAACACGCTGCGCGGTGCCGGAACTCGACAACTCCCCCGCCGTTGCGGCCTGGCGGCCTGGACTGACGAACTGTGCATAGGCCCCACATTTCCGGTGAAACGGGAGTGTGGGGCCTTTTGTGTTTTTGAGCCTGTCGCTGTGTCAACTCTGCTTCGCTCGTTGGCTGATCGTCTACAAAGCCCGGCACTGGACTCCCCAATTGGGGAGTGGGGCTCGCAGGCCAGTGCTGGCAAGGGCTGCTGGTGTGTCAAGATGCCTGTGCCGCACACAGTGCGGCCCCACATGAGCAACAAGGAAGGGCACCCCCGGTGCTGAACGAGAGCGCAGCGCAGCCGATCGAGCCCCCCGAGGGCAGCACAGCAGTCGGCACAGGCAAGGGCGGTGTCGGCAAGAGCACGGTGGCCGCGCACCTTGCTGGTGCATCCGCTGCGGACGGGCACCGCACGCTCCTCATCTGCGTGACCGGACAGGACGACGACGACCTCGGTATCAAGAGGTACGGCCGCGGAGTCCACCCGCAAGGCCAGCCGATGATAGACGGCGAGGGCCTCTACCGGGCCATCCATGACCGCACGCCGCTGCAGCCGATCCGCGAAGTTCGCCCCAACCTGGACGTGTTGCCCGGTGGACCCATGGTCGCCGAGATCACGAACCTTCTGATGCTGCGCATGCTTCAGGAAGGGCCCACGGTCGTCATGAGCCTTGCCCGGGCCTTGGCGCCGATCGCGCCTCTCTACGACCGCATCATCTTCGACAGCGCCCCCGAGAACGACTCGCTTGAGCAACTCGTGCTTGCCAGCGCGCGGACGCTGATCGTGCCGACTCGCTCCGACGAATCCTCGATAAACGGCATGGAGCGCATCAGCAAGAACTTCAAGATCGTGAAGACGCAGGTGAACCCCTACCTCCAGATGGCCGGGTCCTTCCTGTACGGCTCGAATCGCAGCGCCACCCTGATGCACAACGCTGTCCGCGACGACATCCGCAAGACCTTGGGCGAAGGCACCCCGATTCTGGAGACGATCGTTGGCTACCGCGAGGTGCCCGCGCGTAATGCCCGTAAGAAGGGCTTGCTGTTCGGGGAGTACGCCGAACTACTCCCGAAGTCTGCGACGACCTACGACGTGAAGGCCGGCCGCGCAACCGAGGCCGATGTTGTCCCGGAGACGATCACCCCGCTCGCCAAGGAGATGCGGGAGCTGACCCACGAAATTTTTGACCACTGCAGGAGGGTGGCCTGATGGGCCTGTTCGACGTCGACCCGCAAGCGAATCCCCAGGGCACTGCCGGGGGACTCTTCGGGGCAGGACTGCCCGTGGCTACTGCTGCAAGCGTCGTGGTCAAGCCGCTGCCTGGCACCACCCTCGCCTCGATCCCTGCGCCGTACCAGCCGCACAGTGAGGACGAGCTCTCCGACCAGGAGAAGCAGGACCTCGAAGCCTGCAAGGCAGGCGTGGACAACCTCCGCAACGCCTTCTGGATCGCGGGGAAGTCCCTGGAGACCATGAGTAGCGCGAAACTCCATCGCGAGGAGAACCCGAACTTCGCGGACTGGGTCTGGGACAACTGGGAGATCTCCGAGTCTCAGTTGTACCGGCTCATGGACGAATGGCGCGTGGGCGAGGCTCTTGCCAACTTGGGTCACAAGCCCCTGGAATCACAGGTCCGCAAGCTGACCGAACTGCGCCGCCAAACCAGCGACAAGATCGCTATAACGGTGTACGACACCATCGCCCGATGCGTTCCCCGCGTCACGGGACAACTCGTCGAAGGCGTGGTGGACAAGCTCGGCTTCCTACCGAAGGACGCGGACGCGGCCGAGGTCGGCCGCCGTGTCCGGGGGCTTCTAGAGGCCCCCGAGGAGAAGTCCGACGACACTGGTGACGGGGACGACGTCCCCGACATCAGCTCCCTCGGAAAGGACTCCCCAATTGGGGAGTCGACCTCGAAGGCCAGCAATAGCAAGGCCGACCCCCTCGCGACGGAGGACATCAAACGCCTGGAGGACGCGCTCGCGTCCCTCAAGGAAGCGGCGAAGAAGGTCAACAGGGCCGCCGCGCGCCGCGCTGTCGAAGCACAGCCGGACAGCGCCGTCCCGCTCATCGAAGAGATCGGGGCGACGCTGCAGCAGATCGACAGGGCAGTGGCGATCCGGCTCCCCAAGCAGCAGGGATGAGCGGTCCTCGCCTCTGAGGAGCTGCGATGGTGAGTTCCCCGCCCGGAGAACTCGCCATCGCTCAGGCAGGACTCATCAAAGTTGTCTCGGCGGGCGGTCCAGGGGCACGAACGGACTGAGCAGATCCGGCAGTTCACTCCGGTTACCCCGCCCGCTCCCGCTCGAACGAGGCTCGGCCTTCCACGGGCTACTCGCTGCCTGTCGTGTCGTCCACGTGCTTTAGGGCCATCCTGGCCTGAGGTACGGCTGGGCCGTTTAGCGTCGACCAGATCTCGTCGGCGACAAGTCCCTGGGCCAGGTCCCGCTGGTGCACCAGCAGTTCCTCCACCCGCGCCTGCTCCTCATCGGTCCACGTCCGGGTTGCAGGGTTCCCAGCGCCATCATCGGCACCGCACGAAAGACGTCCGGTCACGGGCCAGGCCGCTGGTAAGCCGAAAGCCACTGTCCCCAATGCCAGACAGGGGCAGGTCCGACGCGGCGTTGTGCCCATCTGCTCGATCGGTGTCTGAGTCGCATGAGAGTCTTGGGCGTTCCTGAGATCATGCACAACGGGAGGGACAGGGGCGCAGTGGAATCGGTGAAGTCGGCAGGACCCGCGCAATTGACGCGTACTCACCGGATCCTGATCGGTGCGATCGTGCTCGGCATGCTGGCGATCGCCGGAATCGGGTTCGTCGGCTCCTACGCAGCGGTTCGCGAGCTCGCCCTACGCAAGGGCTTCGGTCGTTTCTCCTACTTCTTCCCCATTGGCATCGACGCGGGCATCTGTGTCCTGTTGGCTCTGGATCTGCTGCTGACCTGGATCCGCATGCCCTTCGCACTGCTCCGGCAGGCGGCGTGGGTGCTGACCGTCGCGACCGTGGCCTTCAACGCCGCAGCGGCCTCCGACCCGCTGGGCATGGCGATGCACGCTGTCATCCCGGTGCTGTTCGTCGTCTCCGTCGAGGCCGCCCGCCACGCGATCGGGCGCATCGCCGACATCACCGCCGACAAGCACATGGAAGGCGTGCGCATCACGCGCTGGCTCCTGGCGCCGGTCCCGACGTTCCTACTGTGGCGGCGGATGAAGCTGTGGGAGCTGCGCTCCTACGACCAGGTCATCAAGCTGGAACAGGAGCGGCTCGTGTATCAGGCGCGGCTGCGGTCGCGATTCGGGCGGGCCTGGCGGCGCAAGGCCCCGGTCGAGTCGCTGATGCCGCTGCGGTTGGCCCGCTACGGTGTCCCGCTCGCGGACACGGCTGCGTCCGGTCTGACGGCAGCAGGGATCGAGGTCCCAACCGATGAGCTGCGCGCCGCGATCCCCTCGGCCGCGCCAGTAGCGGGGCAGGAGGCGGTGGATTCGGCCGAGGCTCAGAACGCCTTCCTCGAACACGTCGTCAGCCGCGGCCACTTCCCCAGCGCCGTCCCGTCCGAGAATCTGGCCGTGCAGCCGTCTGCCGAGCGCGAGGCGACCGCGGTCGGCCACGCCGTGGTGGCCGACGGCCAGGGCCAGGCGGCCACTGCCGTGCGAGAGAACGATGTGGCCGATGGCCGAGTGGCCGACGAGACCGCGTGGCCGGACGATGGGGAGTCCCTCCGTAGCGAACTGCCAGAGCCGACAGTTCGGCAGCCCGTTTCCGTGGGCGCTGCGCATGGACGCACGTCGGCAGTCGCCGCGCTGATCCCTTCGCAGGACCACATCCCGCAGGACGACGTTCGAGACGAGCGGGAGCTGGCGGTCACAGAGCCGGAGGACCCGCGAGTGGCCACGGCCGCGCAACTGCTGCGGGCTGAGCCGCGCATAAGCGGGTCCGAGGTGGCGCGCCGTCTCGGCGTCGCGGAGCGCACCGGGCGACGGATCCGTGAGCGGGCGGAGGAGTACCTCCGGCAGGTTGAGGAGGCTCGCACCGAGGGCGTGCGAACATCCGATTGACGCTAGTGAGGGCAGTGGCCGAATCGGCCACTGCCCTCACGTGCCCTCTGCGGGCGCCTCCCGCTACCAGAGTCGTGAAGTACCGCGTGGATCGAAGATCCAGTGACCGCAGGGTACTTCGGAGGCGGGCGAGCGCCCCCTTGACCAGCAGGGCAATCGGCTGAGCAAGCATCTGAGCAACCGGGCTGAGCTATCAGCGAGCCGGGGCCCGGGCACCCCTTCCCTGCCCATGCCGACACGGCTGCAGCAGAGGCCCTCGATCTCGCAGACCTGGGGGTGTCGGCCACATCACGGCCCATCGGCCACGGCTGGATCACAGGTGGTGGCCGATCCGGCCAGCACTCCGGGAGGCGGTCACGCTTAGCCGGACATCGGCCACAGCGCCGTGACTTGAGGTGTAACCACCGTGAGCAAGCACTTGAGCAACCGGCTCTGTCCTGCCGACGGCGGACTCGATGGGCTGGCCCTACGCCGGGGTCAGTAGACGGTGGAGGGTCTCTGCGGTGGCTTCCTCCATGTCGCAGCCCAGGGCGGTGTTGAGCTCGTCGAGGCGTAGCGCGGCGCGTTCGAGGGCGTCGTGGTCGCCGATGGCGTGGTAGCCGCGGAAGAGTGCTCGGTAGAGGAGTTCGGATTCGGGGGCGGCGTCGAGTCCCTTGGTGGCGGCCCAGATCGCGGCGCGGGGGTTGCTGTCGGCCAGGTTGCGTTCGGCGAGTTCGGCGGCGGCGTCGACGATGGCGGCGATCATCTCCTGCATGAGCGGCTCGGCCCATACGTAGCGGCGCGGGGGGATCGCGGCGAAGGGGCGGCCACGGACGAGTTGCAGGGCCTGGTGGAGGCTGTGGTCGCTGCCGTCGGCCACGAGGGTCTGGAAGTGGTGCCAGTCGCTGGTGACCGTTTCGGCCAGGCGGTAGCGGGCGTCGTCGGTGGTGGCGATCGGGGGCAGGTGCGCGGTGCCGTCGGCGGCGGTGCCCAGCCACGAACGCAGGCGGCTGATCCAGGGGTTGCGGGTCTTGCGGGAGACGTCCCGGCCGGGCCAGATCGCCTCATCGAGCGCGCGGTGGTCTAGGCCGGGGTGCAGCACCATCCATGCGGCGATCTCGGTCAGGGTACGCAGGTAGCGCCTTTCGGTGGTGCCGGCGCCGGTGATGTCGACGGGGCCGAGGAGGCGGATGACCGGGCCGGCCGCGTCCGGCGCTGCGGGCCGGTTCGGTTCGGTCGTTTGGGCAGCGGAGGCTGATGTGGACGGGGTGGGCCGTGGGGAAGCTTCTGATACGGGCTCGCCGGCCTCGACTTCCTCGCTGTCGCTGGTGCCTAGGTCGGCGAAGGCGGCCATCAGCCCATCGGCGTCCTTACCGTCGTCATCGCGCGGCGAGGGCACGGACGGAGCCGGAGTCGTGCCGGACGTCGGGGCGGTGGGCCTGTCGTGATCGGGTGTCACGACCTGGTCGGGGATCGCCTCAAGCCGCTGTGGCTCCTGGGGGGCGGGGACGTCCGGGGTGTCGGGGGCGGAGGTGGCGATGATGTCCAGGACGTCGGTGTAGTCCTGCTCGGACAGCTCCTGCAGGGTGCACACCAGGTCGACGTCGGGCAGCCGGACCAGGCCGCCGTCGGCGACGATGCTCCACAGGCCGTCTCCCGCGCGCGAGGTGGAGTTCGGGTTGGTGGTCAGGATGACGGTGGCGGTGCGTGGATGGTCCCTGGTGACCGCTGCCAGTTCCTGTGTCACTTCGGCTGCGGGGTTCTGTTCGGCGGCGAGGATGATGTGCGGGGTCCAGGCGGCAGCGGTCTCGGCGCCGAGCCGGGCCTGCCGCAGGGTAGAGGCGCCCGCGGTCGCCAACGCCTGCTGCTGGCCGTTGTGGTGGGTCACGATCGCACGGAGGGCGGCCGCCTGGTCTGGGTGCTCGGTGCACCGCTCGGGCAGCAGAGCGGGCAGACCGGGGCAGGCCGGGCCGAGCATCGTGAGGTCGATGTGGTCGGCCAGGGTGGAGGTCGCCAGTTCCACCGCGAGTGCCCGCATCACCTGGTGGCGCCGCGGCCCGCTGATGCGCACCGACCCGTACCGTTCCAGGTCGACCAGGACGGTGCGGCCGTCCGGGTCGATGCCCAGGGTGACCAGCGCCGGGTAGGGGGCGTCGGTGTTGTCTACCTCGTCGGCGCCGAGGAGTTCGTTCCTGGATGAGGGGGCGTGCCAGCGGGCGAGGTCGCCATCGACGGCCGCGAACGGGGCGACGGGGGCGGCCGGTTCGGCCAGGTGCAGGGTCAGCCCCTGCTCGTTGTAGAGGGCGGCGGCCAGGTCGGGCAGCTCCCGGTCGGTGGCCGCCAGGTGCACGGCTGCGGTCCGTAGCGCGGTATCGATGAACTCGGTGCCGTCCGGGGCCTGGACAGTGCGCATCGCCAGTTCGGTGGCGGCCGCGGTGGACTTCGGCATGGCAATGCGGCGTCCGGGTCGACGGCGACGCTGCTGAAGGATCCGGCGGGAGGCAAGGGCGGTGAGCACGGAGGCGGCCAACAGCGCGCCGCCCAGCGCGAACAGCTCCGTGCTGCGGCTGTCACCGGACTCGGCGGTGGTGGCGTGGAGGTGAGGTGGCTGGGCGGCGGTCGGTGAGGCCGCCGTGTCGCTCGGCGAAGCCTGTGGTGTTGAAGGCGTTGACGAGGGTGGGGTAGTGGTCACCGGGGAGGGTGTGGCTGAGTTGGCCGCGGGGCCGGATTCGGTTGCCGACGGGGTGGCGGTTGGTGCGGGGGTCTGCTGGGGGAGACCGGCGGCGGGATTCGACGCGGTCGGCGCCGGAGCCGTCGGAGGGGGCGTGGCAGCGGCGTGCTGGTGCCCGGACGAGGAGCCAGGAGCGGCGGAAGGCGGCGTCGCATCTGGGGTGGTGGGCGCGTCACCGGCTGTGGGGAGGTCGAGGTGCTGCCCGGGGAAGACCAGGTCCGGGTCGGTGAAGCGGTCACCGTCGGGCAGGGCTTCACCCTTGTTGAGGTCGTAGATGCGCGGCCAGGCGCCTGCGTCGCCCAGTTGGTGCTGGGCGATGTCGGAGAGGTCGTCGCCGGTGCGGACGGTGTAGGTGCGGGTGGTCGGTGCGATCGGTTTGGCCTGCGCTTCGTCGGTGTGGGCGGTGTTTGCGGCCGGGTCCGCGGTGCGCGCGTCGGCCGGCAGACGGACGATGGTGCCGTCGACGAGGGGGTCGGCAAGGTCGGGGTTGAGGGCCGCGATCTCCCGCCAGCGCAGCCCGTTCCCGAGATGGGTCTGGGCGATGTCCCAGAGAGTGTCGTGACCGGTGGCCACGTACCGCACCGTTTGGTCAGCGCGTGTCGGCGCCGCGGTCCGGCCATCCGGACCGGCCTGGCTGGCGTGCTGCGGGGCGCTCGCCGCAGCGGCTGGAGTCGCGGCCGCGGTGGCCGCTGAGGCGGCGGTCGGCGCGAGCAGCACGATGCTGCCGACCAGGAAGCTGGCGGCGCCCTGGAAGGGGCTCAGCGCGCGGACGCGCGGTGCGGCCCGGTGACGCAGCAGCGCACCGACTTCCAACACAACAGGCACGACGATGAAGAAGGCCCACGCCACCAGGCCGATCAGCGTCAGCACCGTCAGCAGCACGCTGTCGTCAGCCGGGCCGGACAGGAAGTCCTTGACCGCGCTCAGAGTGGGCAGCGAGGTGGGCAGGTGGCCCCAGCGCAGCATCGCGTACGGAGCACCGACCAGCAGCGCTGCCAACGCGGCGGCCGCGAGCACGGCGCGCGCCAGGGCACCGACGAGCCGCAGCGCTGTGGGCGGGGAGTGGGGGGCCATGTCAGCCTCCTGCTTGAGTACGCAACGTCGCTGCGCCATGCCCGGTGACCTGCATGCTGGAGTAGCCGAGGAGCGACGCAAAGATGGTGTGGTAGCTGGTGTGCACGATCACGCTCAGATTCTTCCCATCCCCGCTGACCGTCACCTCACCCTGTACGCCCGCCTGTTGGAGGTAGGACTCGGCTGCCCTCTGCGCCGCAGCGGGGTCGACGACGATCGCGGAGCCGGGGATCGCTTGGGTGGGGTCGATCTGCTGGCCCCCTGCGCGGGCAGCCTCCTGCGCGAGGGAGTCGGCGCGCGCGCCGGCCTGGAGCCGCCCGCCGCCGTCGACGACCAGACCCAGGATCATGAAAATCCCGACGAGGGCGACCGCGTAGAACAGGCTCATGCTCCCCTCATCGCCGCGTAGGCGAGACCGGAGGGCAGCGGTGCGGGTGCGGGCGTGAGGTGGGGGAGTAGTGGTCATCGCCGGGCCCTGAACGCATCAATGGGGCTGCGGAAGTTGCTGCGGAGCGTCTTGGCTCCGGGCAGGCCAGGCAACCCGATGTCGGACAGTCGGGCGGTGCAGGCCACGGTCGCGGTGACCGTGCCAGTCTGGCCGAGCGGCAGGTTGTACCCGGAGGTGTCGACCTGGACGCTGACACCGGTGCAGGGCACGCCATCGCCGGACAGGCTGGAGCGCGCGGCCTGCTCGGCGTCGCTCTGCGCGGTGCCGGGGTCGCGGACAAGGGATGCGGCGCGGGCCGCTTCCCGGGCGGCGGAGTTGACCGCGCCGCTGGTGGTCGTGATCCGTCCGAAGGCGATCAGCATGCCGAGGACGGCGAAGATGACGGGCACCAAGACCGCCGTCTCCACCGCGTAACTGCCCCGGTCACCACGTATGGTGAGTCGCTGCCAGGTCATGCCGCCCACCTCTCCCGTGGCCCTTCGGCGTGCTGCACTACGTGCAAGGTGAGCCCGGGAACGAGCGTGGCGACGCTGCCACTGACCTCGATGCGCACGCGGGTGGCGCTGCTGCCGGCCGTCGACACCGAAGCGCCGCGCACCGAGTTGCCGAACCGGTCGAGAAAGCTGCGGGCGGTTGCCGCCCCGGCGTCGGGGGAGCTGCCCAGGGTGCGGCCACTGTCCACGCCGCGCTTGGCGGCAGTCAGCGCGACCTCCCGGGCGTGCCACCACAGCCCGGTCTGGATGCAGACGAAGATCAGCATCATCACGGCGGGGGCGAGGATCGCCAACTCCAGCGAGAAGGAGCCGCGGTCCCCACCACGCCGCACCACGCGACGCTGCCAAGCCCTCAATGCGCGCACGACTGTCCTTGCCATCATGGGGTCCGAGTGGGGGGCAGGGCGACCTCAGCCACTGTTAATGATGCCGATCTTCTCGGCGAGCTTGGACTTGATCGCCACGATCAGCAGGGCGGCCGCCCCCAGCAACGCCCCGGTGATCAGGGCGACTTCGGTGGTGGTGATGCCGCGGTCGTCGTTGCGCATGCGCTCGCGCACGTCGTACACGCGCGACATGACGAGGGCCTTGGCCATCGTCCAGTACTCAGTCACAGAGCACTTCCTCTCGTGTGGTGGCCAGCATTGGTTAGCTGGACAGGATCTGGGCGGCGGCCGGGTACCCCACGAAGATCATCATGAGGACGACCAGCGCCACAACGGGAATGATCATGGCTTCGGACGCGGTGTTCGCCTCGGCCTTGGCGTCCGCCAGCAGTGCGGCCCGCAACTGCCGGGCCTGCGCCTGCAGGGTGGCGCGGACGCTCGCGCCCTCGCCGGCCAGGGCCAAGGTCTCGGCGGGGCGGGCGAGTTCGGGGATGTCGAGTTCGTCGGCGAGCTGCTTGAGCGCGTCCCAGGCGCTCACCCCGGCGAGCTGGGCCTGCTCCAGCGCGGTGCGCAGCCGCAGATGCGTCCACGAGTCGCCGACCGCGGCCGCGCGGACCAGCGCCTGGGAGGCGCCGGAGCGGGCGGCTCGGGCGAGTTCCACGCGTTCCAGGTAGGAGGCCACCGCGTAACGGAACTCACGTCGCGCGGCCTTGGCCTTGCTTTTGACGTCCGCGGTCGGGTGCAGCCAGAACAAGATCGCCAGTGCTACCGAGGCGATGCCGGGGAGCACGAACGGCAGGCTGACCCCGGCCAACGCCAACAGGGCAAGGAGTACCTGGGGGAAGAGGAAGGCTCCCAGCGCCCACAGGGCTTTGATGCCCAGGTGCTGGGCCGGGGTGATGCGCAGCAGTTCCAGGTCCTTGTGCGGCAGTCGCACCAAGTCGCCGAGCGAGGTGAGCAGCCGGGCACCGACCTGCTCAGGTACTGCGGCTGCCCCGGTCTGTGGGGCTGACTCGGTGGTGGGTGCGGGGGTGCGGGCGGGGTCCAGGCGGCGCAGGGCGTCGGCCAGGTCGGGTCGGGCGGGGACCAGTTCGCGGACCGCGATGCCCACGGCGATGCCTGCCCCGGCTCCGCACACGAGGGCGAGCGTGGGGATCATCGGTGGCCTCCTTCGTTGTGCTGTGGGCCTGCGGCCCCAGGCCCCAGGAGCCGCGGTTCGGGCTTGGCGCGGGCGATCCGCCGCAGCCACGAGAGCGTCCACCAAAACAGGAACCCGAGCCCGGCGAGCAGGCCCTGGCCGAAGATGGAGCCGTACGGGGCGCTGTAGGTGGTGTTGAGCAGGCAGACGATGACGACGAAGACGATGAACAGCGACACCCACCGCGCCGAAGCGCGGACCTTGGCGCGGTCCGCCTCGATGTTCCGCGCGTCGCGGGCCTGTTCGGCGATGCTGTCGGCCAGCGACTCCAACGCCTGCGACAGGCCCTCGCCGCGGAACGTGGCGTGGGACTGCAGCAGCAGCACGATGTGGTCGACGACCCCGTCGCCAAACGCCTCGGCGAACTCCCCGTAGGCGGCAACCGGGTCCTGGCGGGCACGCAGCCGCACGGCCAGGTCCTGGACCTGGCCGGCGATCGGTGCGGCCGCGGCCTTCGCAGAGGACTGGATCGTCTGATCCAGCGAGACGCCGGCGGTGTGGACGCCGGCCATGTGCCGCAGCCACTGCGCCAGCGCCTCCAGCCGCTCGATCCGTGCCGTTGCCGCCCCGCCGGGGTGGAGCAGGTAGGGCAGGCCGAGGACGGCGCCGGCCGCGAGTAGACCGTGGATCGGCCAGCCGGTGACGGCCCACACCAGCAGCGCGGCCGCCGCGGCGGCCACTACCAGCCACCGGTAGCGGGCCCGCCAGGCCTCGGGCAGCTCACTCTTGGCCCGCTGCACCCTGCGCGACAGGCGCGACGGCGGGCGGGCCGGGTCCGGGATGCGGCCGCGCAGCTCCAAGGCGGCGCCGAAGGCGGCGGCGATGAACACCAGCGTGCACACCGCCGCGAACAGGGCCAACGCGTTACCACTCACAGCGCCCTCACCGTCTCCAACGGGTGTTTCCACGCCGCGTGTGTCGGGTGCAGCCAGCCCGGATCGAAGCGTCCCTCGCGTTCCAAGTCCACGAGGAACGAGGGCGGATGGCCCGGCAGTGCGCGCGGTTCGTCCGCGGTGGGGGCGTACAGCTCGGTGGTGGTGGGCTGGCCGCCTTCCAGCATGCTGTGCACCTCACGGACGTGGGTGACGAACCGGTGCCTGCGGCCGCCGATCGCGGTCTCGTTGACCAGCCGGATGTAGACCACGACGTCGATGGAGTGCGCGATCAGGTGGTTGGCGGACTCCTCCGACATCCCGGCCTCGGTGCACAGCTGCACCAGGCGACCGATGACCGACTCGGCATCGCGGGCGTGGATCGTGCCCATTGACCCCGAGCCGCCGGCTGTCATCGCCTGCAGCATCGGCACCACTTCGACCGAACGGACCTCACCGACGATGACGCGCGAGGCGTTGTACCGCAGCGCGACCGGGAACAGGTCAGCGATGGTGACCTCGCCGATGAGCCGGCCCGACGCATCCCGCTCGCCGTTGGACTCGCGGGCCTCAAAGGCCAACGCGTACGGACCCGGACCGCCGTCGTCCAGGTACAGCTCCCGATCGCTCTCCAGGGTGACGATGCGCTCCCATTCCGGGATCGCCCGAGCCAGTGCGCGCAGCAACGATGTCTTGCCCGCACCCATGTCCCCCGCGATCAGGACGTTCTTGCGCGCTTCGACACAGGCGCGCAGGAACTGCACCAGGCTGGGCGACAAGGTGCCCCAGTCGACGAGGTCCTCCAGCGCGGTATGGCGGATGCGATGCCGACGGATCGACACCGACGGCCGAGTGGTCAGCAGCGAAGCCTGCACACGCGATCCGTCGGGAAGCCGAAAGGCCACACTGGGGGATGCGGTCGACAACTGCCGCTCACCGTGGCCGGACTCGCGGGCCATCTCATTGACCCACCCCGTCAACTCCACATCGGATTCGAACAGCCGGCGGCCCATGGCGCGCGGCTTGTCGAAGTAGTCGACCACGACGTTCTCGCCGTCGAGCAGGATGTCCTCGACCGAGGTGTCATCAAGCAGCGCCTGAACCTTGCCAGCCCGGTACATCGCGTCGAAGACTGCGGCCCGCAGCGCGACTTCCTGCTCACGAGTCAACGGTGGAGCGGTCAGCGCATGCCGGGCCGCCCACTCAGCGACCAGACGGGCCACGATGGAACGGGCTTGCTGCTGCTTGTCCTCCGCCGAGAGCAACCGATCGGGGTCAGCGTCCGTGACCGCCTTCGAAGCCTCGTCCCGCAACTTCCGGATGGTCGCACTGTCCACCGGCAATGAGCCCGGCAGAGCAACGACTGCCGCGGCGCCTTCTGCACCCTGACCCGCGCCTCCCGCGGAAGACCCGGGACCGACAGCGGCGGGTGCGTTGCCCGACGCGGGGTGCGGCACGGAGTTCGGCGCGATGCCGGCGGTCAGCAGCGCGGTGAGCTCTCCAGGGCGGCCGCGTCCGTTGAGGTCAGCCATGCGCGGGCACCCCCCGTGCTTGGAGGCGCTGCAACACCCCGGCGACGACGGGACTGGGCGCCTGCGTTGGCCAGGCGAGGCGAACTTGGCGGCGCTGCGCGAGCTCCTCGATCGGCCCACAGGCGCTACGGGCGGCCCGCAGCAGCTTGGAGCGGGTGAAGGCTCGCGGTACGGCGATGCCCCGCGCCAGGTGCTGAGCTGCTGGCTCATCCCACGGCAGGGCACCCAGGACCGGCAGGGCCAGGGCCTGCGAGACCCGGTGCGCACGCTCGGGCCCACTCTCCACCAGCAGCACGCCCAACGCGTCAGCGCCGGTGCCCCGTTCGGCGAGCTCACCCCGCAGCATCTCGACCACGCCCTGGGCGGCCGCGAGCGAGTCCAACCAGCTATGGACAACGAGCAGCACTACATCCGCACGGTGCAACAGCGCGGCCGGCGACAGAGTGGGATGCACTTGCCCGGCATCGACCACGACCCGGCCGGCGTCGACGATGACGTCATATCCGGCCTGGGAGCTCATCAAATGAAACATCTGAGCCAGAGCCGGCCAGGTCCCCGACAGCGCAGCCGCCTGCCTGGGGTCGGTCAGCCCCGCCAGCAACTGCCGGTCACCGCGGGCGTCCAGCGGCCGCAAATGCTGCTCGAACGCGGCCGCGAGCTGCTCAGGCCCTTGCCGCTCCGCCGCGCCCAACGCCCCCAGTCCCACATGGGGGTTGAGCTGCCCGCCGAGGAATCCAGAGCGGATCGTGCCACCGGCCGGGTCGCACTCGGCCAGCAGCGTCGGCTTGGGCGAGGCCAGCGCGAGAGCCAACGCGGAGGTGGTGACGCCGCTGCTCTTCGCACTTACCAACGCGATCACTGTCATGCCCGTCAGCTCCCGTTCCGCGGCTGGCGCACGAGCGCGACCTGGCCGACGGCGGCCCGGGCGGCGAGGGTGGGCCCGTCAGTGGGGGCGACGGCGAGAGTGATCACGACCGTGCCGGTGGCATCGGGTTGCCCCACGGTCATCACTGTCGCCTGGATCGGGGAGCCGGTGGAGTCGGTCACCTTCTGCCCGTCGCCGGCTGTGGCCACGGCCAGCACCTTGTCGCCCGGGGCCAGCCCGTCCGGTGCCTGGCCGCGCTTGATCGCGACCCCGACCGCCTGCTGGTCATCGCCGAGCCCGCCGCCTGCCGAGAGGTCGGAGCGAGTCAGCATCTGGCCCCGGCGCAAGTCGACCGCCACACGCTGCCCGACCACGGTCGTCTTGTCCGCGGACTTCACCGGATCGAGCGCCGGGTCGGAGCTGACAGCGGCGACCACCAGATCGTCGTCGGTCAACTTCTGCCCGGCCGGCACGTCCTTCGCCAGCGCGAGCACGTTCACACGGTTGCCGGCCGACGTCACGGCCGCCGACGCCCCCAGAGCGCCGACGACGGCCAAGACCACGCACAGCGCCAGCACCGACCAGCGGCGCTGCCGTTTGACCGGCGAGCCCGCAGTGATCGGCACCTGCGTCGGATAGACCGGCCCGTTGCCTCGTTGCTGCGGCGGGACCGGAGGCGCAGAGGGAGCATCCATCGAACAGGGGCCTTTCATACGTGCAGAGGGTTCAGTTCAGGACCTGCAGCTCGGCGATGGTGACCTGGACCTGCGCGGTACGCGTCTCGGTCAGGTCGCCCTGCTGTCCGCCGCCGGCCCAGTGGATCGCCCACGTCGACGTCGCCTTCACCGGGTACGTGCCGCCGGCGTGCTGAGACGAGGGCTGGGTGTACTGGTAGCCGCAATCCGGTGACGACTGCTTGCCGTAGGAAGCGTCATACGGCGTGCCGGCCGACGTGCAGGTGACGGAGTTCCCGTCTCCCATGTCCCAGACCACCTGGGAGACCGAGGCGGTAGCGGTCACAGTGATGCCGCCAGCCGATGCCGAAGTCGACTCCGGTCCCCACGTGGTCGCGGACTTGCCGACCCACATCCACACCGGCATCCCGACCAGGCCGCGGCCGCCAGGCTTGGGGTTGATCTGGATGTCTGGCGGGTCGAGGCGCATCTTGCTGATGGCCTGCTGAGCCAGTTGCGCCGGGTCCACGGCAGCGCCACCGGGCGGGTTGGCCAGCCACTGCATCCCGGTGCCGGTCCCAGCGCCACCGACAGAGTCGGGGCAGGTCGCGTCGTAGATGGCGCCGTTGGTGTGACCCTCCCAGGCCGGATCGCTCTTCGGCGGTTGGGGGTCATGTGCCTTGTAGTAGCAGTGGTTGTAATAGCTCCCGAAGTCAGGGTCCGAACACGGCATGGGATGGCCGCCCCACGTCGTGCACTTCTCCGACCCGCCCTGAGACGTGGAGCCAGAGTCGTTTGGCGGAGCCGAGTGCCCGTCACTGCCGGGCGCATGCACTGTCGTGCACACCCACTTGCCGCAGGCGCCAGCGCCTGCGCTTGGGGTGGGGTCGGCTGCTGCAGGACAAGCCATGGCCAGGGCGGCCGCCGGAGCGACGAGAACAGGGAGAACCCACCGACTGGTCAGCATGGCCGGCTCTTATCGAGCTCGTAGTCAACGACGAACCAGTCGGCGCCGATGGTTCGCAAGGACTCGGTGACGACGAACTTCCGGGTGGAGTCCGTGACATCGACCTTCTCCCCGTTCTTCTGCACAGGGGTCCAGTGGGAGGTGTCTACGCACTCCTGGACCGTCGCCTTCTTCGGCGACTGCTCAAGGTCGATGGCCGTCACCTGCGACTGGGTGACCTGGGGCGCGCCCTGGAAGACGATCCCGGTCTGCTTGTTGTCGAATTCCTCGCTGCGGATCTTGGACAGTGCCTTGTCTGCGGCGTACCTCTGCAGATTGCTGCCCTTCTCGGTGCCTTTCGCGTACGCCGCGGTTTGGGCTTCGTGCATGCCCTTGACCGCGGCGAGCACCTTGGCCTTGTCGGCGGCTGCCGGATCTGCGCTAGCGCTCTTGGATGGCGAGGCGGATGGGGCGGGGTCGGCCTTGCTACCTGATCCGCAGCCGGCCAACAGCATTGCTGAAACGGCCAGTCCGACGGCGATCGCACCGGATCGTCCCGCAGCATGCTTGAGGTGAGATGTAGTTGTCTCCATGGCGCCTCCCCCGACGGTGGTAAGTGGGTAATCCTGTGTGGTGGTTGTGGCTGGTGCCAAGTGGTGACGGGCCAGTGGCAGTGTGGGATTCACGAGACTAGCCACTTTTAGGCCACATGGGCACTCATTAGTTGAACGATGCGACGTCATCCGCATTCCGCTTTGGCGACATTCCGGCTGGCCGGTTTTATGTGGCTTGTGAAAGCGGGCACATGAAAAGACCGCTGATTCTGCGTCAAGACCCGAGAAGTGCGTTCTCCTTTCGGCCCTCGCGAGCCCGGCCGTCCCAGCAAGGCGTCTCATCCGACGCGTCCCTCGTAGGTGACGCGCTGATTCCATACGGGGGCGTCGCCGGCCTCGATGGTGAACGGCCCGGGTACCGCGCTGGCCGGAAGCGTGAAGTGAACGGTCTCGGTGGCAGCGCGTTGCGGGGCGATCGGAGCGTCGTCATACCCCTGGGGGCCATTGCTCACCGTGGGGCCTTCAGTGAGCGAAGTGCCGTAATAGACATGCAGGATCGTGTTCAGGGACTGTGCGAGGGTGTCATCGGTGGCGTCATTGATGACGGTCAGATCGAGTGAGCATGTCCTCTGCCCGTTGACCGTCGATTTGTCCACGGTGATCGGAGACAGTCGCAGGCGGGTGGCGCCGTCGTCGTGCCATTCACCGAAGGCGAGTGTCTTGGTCTTGGCGGGTTGGGCCTGGAGGCCCGGTGCGACCGCAGCGGTCGCACCCGGGAGTGCCCCCTCGAAGAACACGGGCGGCAGTGAGGAAGCCTGCCCCAGGAGGGTCGCTTCGACGGTGACCGTGAGCGTTGCATCCTGCGCTGGTGTGTCGGCGGGAATCGCGAGGCCGAGGCTGGTGGTGAAGGAGCTCCCGGGAGCAACCTTTGGCGCGTCGTCGCCACCACTGGGGAGCCCGTCGACCTGGGCCTGGGGATCGGTGAACTGGGCTGCAGCGCGACCGTAAGCGCCGAACCGTGCCTTCACGCTCACCGTGGGGAGGTCTTGGATCTGGTCGGTGGTGTTGGTGAGCGTCAGATCCGCTTTCGCTGTACGCCACCCAGCGGGAACGCCTTTGGCGTCTGCGCTCGCACGCACGGCAGCGGGCCGAGACATCCGTATGGTCCAGGTCGCTTCATCGAGCCGGACGCTGGCGCCGCCGAGGGCATGGATCCAATCTGGCAGCGCGTTCGCCGACGCAGCCGTCGAGGGCCGTACGGTGGGCGCTTGCTGAGGCGTGCTCGCGTGACTGGCGCAGCTCGCCACCAGCAGGGACGCCGCCCCCAGCGCCAGCCACCGTAACGTCTTCATGAATCGTCCTCCAACCGGCGTTCGCGTGTGAGCGGTTGATTCTTCCAGCCCTCATAGGGGCACGTCCGCGATGAACGAGGGTGCGTTTGTCAGCAACGGAATGCGGGTCCTCCATGCTCGCTGGGCACGTTAGTTGGCGTGCGCGTTGAGCAGGACATCGGTCGGCTCGGGATCACCGAAGACCGGTGTGACGATCCGGGCGAACGGGCCGCTGGCTTGGAGCTGTTCGAGGGTGGTGACGCCAGCGGTGAGGCGGCCGGTCGTGTGGCGTAGTCGCGCGTCGGCGGCGGCTAGGGCGCGTAGGTCGGCTGTGCGTCGGTTCAGTGTGGTGGGTTTGGCGCCGGTCAGGACGATCAGGACGCGAGGAAAGGCGGGGTACCGCTCGCGCCAAGCCTCGAAGGACGGCGCTGTTGCGCTCCGGCCCCGGCCGGGGGCCGGGGTGGGGATGTAGTCGAGGTAGCGGGCATAAGAGCGCAGTTTGGCGGCGAGTTTGGTGGTGGACTCGGTGGCGCGGTCGATTTCCAGGAACCAGATGATCAGGGTGCGTTGGGTGGCGGTGTGGCGGGTGTAGGACAGCACCGCGTCCGGGATGAGGACGCTGTCGCCTCCGTGGTGGCTGGCGCCGTCGCGTAGGCGGTGGGCGCGCTCTGCTTCCCAGTCCAGCGGGCCGCAGTCGTGGCCGTGCTGGCGCGCGGCCTGGACGAAGGCCAGCGCGGTGTCGTTCACGGCCAAGGTGTGCTCCTGCAGCTGGGAGGCTGCTGATTCTTCGGTCATGCGGAAGGCGCGCCGGGTGACCTCACCGGTGGCCTCTACGAAGTCCGCACCGGTCGCGGTGCAGTACCAGACCTGTTCGCCTTGCCCGCGGCTTTGGCGCAGCGTTGCGGCCACCAGGCCGAGCTCGTGCAACCGCAGGAGTTGCCGTCGCAGGTAGACCGGGTAGCGGGTGTGGGGCTGCAGGAGGACGTGGAGTTGCCGGATGGTGAGCAGGCGGTGCTGGTAGAGGACCGGAAGCAGATCTTGGGCCAGTTGCGTCAAGCCGGGCCTGGCCGGTTGTGCTGCGAGGCGGTAGGCCATCAGTTGTCCTCACCTTCTGTGGTGTGGTCGCCGACGACGCTTTCGACGTCGCCGGAAGCGGCTGCCTTCGTGCCGCGGCCGGAAGCGGGCTTGGGGTTGATCACGGGCCAGGCGGTGATGCGCTGGAGGATCTCCTCGTCCAAGTTCTCCAACTCGCCAGTGATCTCCTCCACAGTGCGGCGGTCGAGGTTGGCGTCGATCGCGGCGTCCAGCTCCGCCAGTCCGTCCGGGTTGTAGTAGTCAGCCAAGACTTCGTGGATCGGCACGCCCTGCACGCGGAACGGTGTGGTGCGTTCGCCGCGCAGCATCACCGACATCACGTGGGTGTACTTCCGTAGCCCTTCTACGGTCTCGGGTGTGACGTGCGGCAGCCGGGCGGCGACGTACCGGGCCTCGTCGGTGTCGGCGCCGGTCACGGACAAGACCGACTGGTTTTGCAGCAGCGCCTGGCGGGTGCCCTCTTTCAGTCGCATCGCCATCTGCGTCATGGCCATCAGCCTCACCTCGTACTTGCGCAACTGCTCCAGCACCTTGGCGATGTAGCCGCGGGCGGCGTTGTCGACGGCGGTCAGCTCATCCACGTAGGCCCAAAACGAACGGCGCTGCTCGACAGGGGTATCCCTGCGGCTCAGGCCAGCGCGGAACAGGTCGAACAGCAGCAGCGAGCAGACCAGGTCGTCGCTCTCCCCGGTGCCCGAGGGACAGATCCACACCACACGGCTGGTGTCCATCGCCTGGCGCACGTTGTACGAGCTGCGCGGCGAGCCGAAGAAGGCCCGCAAGGACAGCGAGGCGTCCAGCCGGTCCAGCGTGTTGGTGACGACGGGCACGGCCTCGCCCGCCAGGTTCAGGAACGTCGTACGCCAGAACTTGCCGATCCTCTTCGGGAGTCGGGAGACAACTTCCTCTCGCCAGGCCTCGTCGGTCAGGAGCGTCTTGATCTGGAACAAGGTCGGCTGCAGTTCTGGGTGGCCGTCCTTGATCAGGCGGTGCGATAGCTCGGCGAGCACCCAGACCGCATTGGACAGGATCGTCCGTGCCCGCGGCGCCCCGTCGACCCAACCTTGGGCGGAGGCGATCCCGCCGACGACCGCGCCGATCACGTCCTGGATCTGCTCGATCCGCTTACCCTCCATCGACAGCGGATTCCACGAGGCGACGCGGTCGGACATCGAGGGGGTGGACAGGTCGATCTGCCACATGCGCGACATGACCGCGGGGTGCGCCAGGTACGGCCGTGCCCTAGCCAGCGCCTCGCCATGCGGATCGAGGAACCACGTCCCCCGGCCTGCGTAGGCGCGGGAGATCGCCTGCAGCAGCGCCTCCTCGGTCTTGCCAAAACCACTCTTACCCAAATAGGCGGCGAACAGCAGATCCGCCTCATACACCCCGCCCAGGCGGCTGCGCCCGTCCGGACCGGTCACCAACCCCAGCGGCACCACGTCCGGCTGACCGGTCCACTCCGGTAGCCCGGCGGGCGCGGCCGGCACGGTGCCACCGCCGCGCGCGACGTTGACCGCCGTGCAATGTGCCGTCGGGGGCTTGAGCAGTGCGGCAATCTCGGCCGTGGTCACCCACTGCCGACACACCGGGGCGAACTCCCCGCTGGCCAGCCGCCGATCGAACGAGCGCCTACGCCACCACACATTCGAATACGGCCGCCACCCAGTACGGCGCGGCCCCACCGGCACCAGACGGTTCTGCCCACTGAACGCCTCCAACGCGGCCAGCAGCCGGTTCAGGTGCGCCCGCGCCCGCGCGGGATGCGTTCCCGTGGCCCGCACCAGCAGTTGCAACGCGAACACCTCGGTACCCGGCGTGAACTTCCCCACGCCGTCCGCCAAGTCCGTCTGGCGCGGAATCCGCCCGACGCGCTGCCCGCTGGTGCGGCCGCCGTTCAGACCGTCAACCAACGTCGACCACAACCCGCCGCCCCCGCCGCCGGTCCCACCGATCCGCTCGCCGAAAGCCGACGGCCCGCGCTGCTTGGCCCGCGCCATCAAACGACGACGCCGCCGAGCGACCGCACGCTGCGGAACCGCCACCAAGTCCACGACCACGTCGGCCTGTTCACCCTGGTCACTGCGTACCGCAGCCATCGCCGCTGCGATCCGCTGCAACGGATCCGGGCTCAACCCCGGGGCCGATAGCGGCCGGTGATCTGCTTCGGCCAACACCAGCTCCGCCCGCGCCTGATACAACCGCCGCTGCGGCTCCACCGCGCGGGGTGATTCCTTGGACAACGACACCGGACTCACTGCTGCTCGCCCTCCTCCATGTCGGTGGCGCGGACCGGCGGCGCCCCAGTGAAACGAATCCGCTGATTCTTGGAGCGTCGATAGGTGTCAATCACCTCGACCTGGTCATAACCGGGCATGCGTAGGAGGCTGGCCGCCCGCTCCGGGCCTTCCAGCAGGAACCGCATCTGCCCGTCGGTGCACGTCAATCGGACCCGGGCTGCGACCGCCCGGCGCGGCAGCTGCCCCGCGGCTGCCGGCACCGAAGCCAGTTGACCGGCGAACCAGTTCACCTCGGACCCGGTCGGATTGAACGTCACCGCCGGCACCAGCTCCACCGCCACGCGGTCGCGTACTGCGGCTGCGGCCCGACGACGCCACCACACCTGGCCTGCCGCCCCGACCCCACTGGCCACGACGAGCCCGGCCAAGATCCACCCCGCATAGGCGGCCACAACACCCAACAGCCAACCGGGCAAGGCGTCAGCGGCCGATGCCCACCGGAGCAGGCTGGAGATCACCGAGATCACCGCGACCACCTGCCGAAAGCATCCCCGCCATGCACCGCGATCATCATTGCCCTCCTTACAGACGGGTCGGCCTTCGCGACCCGTTCTGCTGAGGTCAAGTACGCGCCGCTGCCGGGTTGTGACCGCGGGCCCCAGAAAATCTCAAGATCTTTGAGAGACGGGGCACTCAGCCGCAGACGCCGCAATGTGTGCAGTGCGTGTCAGATCTCCCAGCGCGGTTGCTTCCGCTCTGGTTGGCTGGCCGCTACGGCGTCCGGGTGCCGCTCGGTGAGCACATACGTGTACTGCGCGCCCTCGACCGGCCGGACCATCTCGGCGGGCGCATAGAACGGCACCGCCATCGAACGGGCAGGGGCTTCGGTCTGGTGGGATGGCATCCACACGTCGATCTCTAGCTCGAACCACCACGCCCGATGACGATCTTGCCAGCGCCGGTTCAACCGGGCCTGGACACTCTCGCCGCCCGGGAGTTGGACGATGACTGGGGGAGCGGATGCGCGGCGTTCGCCCTCGGGCAGAGCCACAGCTACCCGTCTGTGCCGTCGTCGTCCAGATGCTTGAGCGCCATGCGCGCGGCTGGCCGGTCCGGTCCGGTCAAGGTGGAGAAGAACGGGTGCCCGGTGATGGCCGCGGACAGTTCCCGCTGGCGCGCCCAGAGCACGTCGACGACCTGGTGCTCTTCGTCGGTCCAGCCAGGCGAGGCAGGATGCGGGATGCCACGTACGTCGACGTAGGGATCCGGCATCGCAATGGAGCGGTGGGGGAGCCGTCCGTACAGCGCGGCCAGCTCTGCACGTGCCGCCTCCAGATCGGTCTGGAGTGCTCGGAGGTCATCGGGGAAGTCGTACTCGGCCACGACGTGAATCGTACTCGCGTTCGAGGATGGGTGCTGTTTGGCACCGCCGGCGGCGTCGCCCAAGCTGAGTCTCGGTAGCGTGCATGCGCATGAGTGATTCAGACGGATGGGCCCGTCAACGTGCGACTGACACGGACCCACCCGTCCGGCCTTCCGTCCTGCCGGTAGGCGCGGTCACCGTAAGCCGGACGGGCAGGGGCATGCCATCCGGGACAGGCATCAGGGGGACTCATGTGTGCGACCGGCCTCGCCAGGCTGCGCACTGACGTCCCCCGAAGCCATGAGCTGATTGCGACGAAACCCGTCGACCGATAGCTGTCGGGCACGCAAGTCTCGAACTGTCAGGCGACTGAGCCGGTTACGGCATGTTTGATCTGCGTGCGAAGGGCTGCCGCTTCGGCGCTGCGGGCGAAGGGTTCTGCTTCGTCGTGGAGTTCGATGAGTCGGTCGGCGACGCGTTTGGAGCCGATTGTGTCGATGTAGCTCACCGCGGTGGCGGTTTCTTGAAGGGCGCCGTCGAGGGCTCCGACGGTCAGGTGAGTGCGTGCCAGGCCGATGTGGTCGAAGACTTGGGACCTCACCCGATGCTCGGGCCTGAGGCTCAGGGCTGTGCCGAGCCGACTGAGCGCCTTCTCGGCACGGCGTGCCCGGCGGGTGGCGTCGTCGTCGTGTTTGGCCGCGATCTGATGGGCTACGCCGAGGGTGGCGGACAGTTCGGCCTCGTCGAAGAAGGCCATGTACGACGGTTCGTCCGCGAAGAGGACGCGGGTGAAGGTCTCCTCGGCCTGTCCGGCGCTGCGTTCGCTGTCGTCGAGGGTGCCCAGGATGGCCTGAAATCGGGCTTCGAGGGCGGCCAGCATCGAGCGGGTGGCGGGGCTGGCCTGGCGCCGTGCTCCGTACTGGGCCAGCTGGACGAGTTCGAGAGCCTCCTCATAGTGGCCGAGGTGGCTCATCTGGCGCGCCATGCACTGCAGGATGTGGGCACCCAACGCCTTGTCACCCCCTTCGTTGGCCGCGTGTAGGGCGGTGATGAACAGCCGTTGGGCGGTCTTGTGGAGGCCAGCGTCGAAGCTCATCCAACCGGCGACCGAGCCGAGATCGGCGACGGCGGAGAACAGCGCGCGGCCGGTTGCCTCGCTGTACGAGCAGGAGTCCAGCATCGCGGTGGCGTCGGCCATCTGGGCGATCACGGCTCGTCGGGAGAGCATCCCGCCGAATCGGTTGTCGGCATCGCGGTACATGCTGGTGATGGCCCGGATGCCGTCTACCTCTCTCGTGCCGATGCGTCCGGACACGGTGTGCTCACCGGGGCGTTCGATCAAGGCGGAAGGCTTGGCGGCGGGCCACATCTGCAAGGGGCCGAGGAGATCGTCGCCACAGTGGACGTGTACGGCGTCCGCGCTGGTGCGGGTGTGCGGCAGCATGACTTCGCTCCGGGTGAGATAGGCGATGGCGTCGATGGTGCTGGTGGACTGCCACGGAAGATCGGGGCCGTCGTTGGGGACCGGATGCGAAGGGGTGGGAAAGCCAAGGTCCGCACAGGTGAGAGCCAATCCGAGGCGCTCACTGAGAACCTCCGTGATCAGCACGGGAACCGGATCGCGGGGGATCTCTCCAGCAAGCCACCGCCTGACGCGACTCTCGTCCGGGTGGATGCCCCGCAGGCCGCGGACCCTGGCACGGTCGGCTACGGCACGGGCGAGCTGAACACGGGACATCCCCGAGCGCGCGCGCCAGTGCGCCAGCAGCTCATTGGGCCGCCGCGTGAGCCGGGGCCTGCCCATGGATCCTCCATCTGCCGCTGAACCTCCCAGCGTAGGAGGAGCGCCCAGGGCTGAGAACGACATCGCGTTCTTCGCCGTAATTCGCCGAACCGGCCGCCGCTTCCCGCCGAGGCAAGCGCCGTCGACCGCCGACCACCGCCGAATTCCTCGCGTCCGCAGACCGCTGGTGTTCTGGTGCTGCGTCAGCTTGCCCCCAGCGAGTACACCCAGGAAGGGAGTTCTCTGTGGATCGGTACGTGCCTCGTCGCAACCGGCTGCTGACCTCCAGCAGGCCGTTGCCGGACTTCGATGTCGTGGCTGTGAGTGGGCCCTGGCTCCACTGCGCTGACGGCCGCAAGGTCTTCGACGGATCGAGCGGACTCATCTGCGTGAACGTGGGCCAAGGCAGCCCCGCAGTCTTCTCCCGCATCGAGGAGCAGTTCCACCGCGCCTCGTTCGGAGGCGCCGCCGTCGTGCGGCCCCACGTCCAGCTGGAGTTGATGGACCGCCTGTGCCGCGCCGTGGGACGTCCGCAGGACTCCGTCGCCCTGGTCACGTGCGGGACGCTCGGTGTGGAGGTCGCCGTCCAGTTGGCCCGCAACATCGCGCGCGCCTGTGGCGGCAAGCGGCGCGGGGACATCCTGACGTCCAACCTGAGCTATCACGGGATGAGCGCGCTGACCCTCGCGCTCGCTGGCAACCACACGCGGCGCCCGCGCCCGGAGGATGCGCTCGGCCTCGGCCCGGCCTTCCCGGCACCCTACCCGCCGGTCCACGACCACGCAGAGCGCGCGTGCGATGCCTCGTGTGCCGACGAAGTGGCGAAGGCGATTGACACCAGGGGCGCGCAGAACGTGGCCGCCGTCCTCCTGGAACCCGTCAACGGCACCACCGGCGGCGCCTACGTGCCGCCTGACGGGTACCTGCGGCGCGTGTCGGAGATCTGCCGGGAGCGGAACGTGCTCGTCATCCACGACGAGGTGCTGACTGGGCTGTGGCGCACCGGCACGCCCCTGGCCAGCAACCACTGGGACAGCGCCGAGCCGGACCTATGCATCTTGTCCAAGGGGCTGGGCGCTGGCTACACCAGTGTGGCCGCGGTGCTGGTGTCTGCCGAGATCGCGCCGCTGCTACGGCACGAAGGCGCGGACCCGCTGCCCGCAATGGGCACCATGGCCGCTCACCCCCTCCAGGCGGCGGCCTGCCTCGGCGTCCTGGACGAGCTGGAATCCATGGACGTCGCCGCTTTCCGGGCGCGCGGATATCGGCTCGGCGCGCTTCTGCGGCCCCTGACCGACCTGCCTTGCGTGCGGGACGTCCGGGGCCTGGGCCACCTGTACGGGGTGGAGCTCGTGCCCGGTCTGCTCTGGCCCCTGATGGAGGAAGCCGAGAAGCGCGGCATCTTCTTCTACCCGTTCACCGGAGCCGGCCACCCCAGGAGCGAGGGCCTGGTGGTCGCCCCTCCGCTGATCTCGACGGACGAGGACATCGACTTTCTGGCCGCGGCGCTCCGCGATGCGGTGACCGCCCTGGACCGAAACGGCTAGGCCGTACCACCGGCCGAGATCTGCATCGACTGAATCAAGGAGGACATCGTGTTCCTGCCCCACCCCGTCATTGAGCAACTGTCCGACGAGCAGGTGGCGATGTGGAACCGGCACTTCGCCGGCGACGGCCACGAGCGGCCCCGCAGCGTGGAGGAAGGCATCTGGCGCCGTACCCAGGACCCGGCCAACGCAGAACAGTCCGGGTGGACCGAAGACGCCTCCGGCCGTCGGCGAGTTGTGCACTACCGGAACGACTACGCGTTGGACTACAGTCACCCGGTCCCGAGGCTGGTGCTGTCCGAGATGTACCTGTACGTGTCGTACACCGCGCCAGCTGAGGAGGCCAGCACCTACGCCAAGTCCGTCCAGGAGTGGCTCGGGGAAGGCCGGTGGAAGCCGGAGCAGCCGGGCATCTGGCAGCGCCGCGACCTGACGGTATCCGTCAACGAGTTCGACGTGCACCCGCAGGACGAGCGCGCCGACCGGGCCACGCCCGCAGGGTTCCGCTCGTTGGACGTGCTGTTCACCTCCGAGGGCTACAGCAGCCCGGCGCGCACCCTGCGGAACCTGCCCTGGGACGTGCTGGCCAGCGGGATGCGCATCAAGGAGCAGCGGGGCAACCCGGCCATCGCCGAAGACCTCGCCGGGATCTTGGACTTCCTGCCGTTCCAGGTGGAAGTTGGGTGCGGCACCTCGATCGAGGCGGGAGTCCCGCCGCTGCACTACCTGCACGAGGTGTACCGGGTGACCGCGCGAAAGGACAACGCGCTCACGCAGTCGCACGCGTTCACCCTTTCCCCCCAGGACGACACCCTGGCGCAGGAACTCCTGCTGGATGCCCCGGCCAAGGTCCGGGATCTGACACGGATGTTCGCTGCGTGTTTCGTGGCGCAGCCCACCTCCGCTCACCGGGCTTTGAAGGCGCTGCATGATGCCGGGCATATGGTCGGGCCGGTCATCACCCACAACTTCGATGTGCTCTCCGCGCGGGCGGGGTTGCCGGAGGTGTTCGTCCGCCGGTACGACCAGAAGATCCCGCCCGTGCCCCTGCTCGATGAGGCCCGGTCCCTGCTGGTGATCGGCCTTCACGCCGACCGACGCGCGGTGCAGGCGCGTGCCCGCGCCAAGGGGATGAAGATCTTCTACGTGGACCCGGAAGGGCTGATGGAAAACAACGTCTTCAAGGAATACCCGATCGAGGGGGCCCGGGACGGGGACACGGTAGTCCGGTCGGCGGCGATCCCGGCACTCGGGAGCCTGTGCGAACTCCTCAACGTGACCGCGTAACAGACCCCTGGAAGGTCCAACTGGCCCTGTTCCAGGGCGATAGCGTCGTGGGGCCGCACACTCGGTGCGGCTCCCCGGCATCAACCGAGAAGGACAGCAAGCATGCGCGTTTCCGTGATCGGCTGTGGTCACCTCGGCATCCCGCACGCGGCGGCAATGGCCGAACTCGGCCACGAGGTCATCGGCGTAGACGTCGACCAGGCCAAGGTCGACCGGCTCAACGCCGGCGAATGCCCCATCTACGAGACCGGGCTTCCCGAACTGCTCACCCGTCACACCGCAGACGGGCACCTGCGGTTCACCACCAGCATCCCCGAAGCTGCCGCATTCGCCGACCTGCACTTCATCGGCGTCGGCACCCCCATTGACGCTGACGGCCGCTCCTACGACACCGGACAGGTCTACGGCGCCATCCGCCAACTCGCCCCCCACCTGGACCGGCCGTGCACGATCGTCGGAAAGTCCACCGTCACCGTCGGCACCACCCGCCAGGTCACCGCCCTCGCCCAGCGCCTAGCCCCCGCCGGTGAACGCGTCGATGTCGTGTGGAACCCAGAATTCCTGCGCGAGGGACATGCGGTGCAGGACACCCTTCGCCCGGACCGTCTCATCGCCGGTCTGACCACCGCCGAGGCTGAGAAGGCGATCCGCGCCGTCTACGCCCCGATCCTGGACGCCGGTGTCCCCCTGTTCGTCTGCGACCCGCAGACCGCAGAACTCGCCAAGGGAGCGGCGAACACCTTCCTCGGCTTGAAGATCAGCTATATCAACGCCGTCGCCGACATGTGCGAGGCCGCCGGAGGCGACGTCTCCCAGATCGTGGACATCCTCGGCATCGACCCCCGCATCGGCAGCGGTGGCATGAGGCCCGGCATCGGCTACGGCGGCGGCTGCCTCCCCAAGGACGTCCGCGCCTTCACCGCCTCCGCCCGTCAACTCGGCGCCGACCAGGCCGCTGCCCTCCTGCGCGCGGCCGAGCAGATCAACGAGGGCCGCACCGACGTCGCCATGGCCCTCATCACCCGCGCCCTGGGCGACCGCCCCATCGAGCGCGCCCGGATCACCGTGTGGGGCGCCGCGTTCAAGCCCGGCACCAACGACGTCCGCGAATCCCCCGCCCTCGCCCTCGCCCACGCCCTCCAGCAGGCCGGTGCCACCGTCACCATCCACGACCCACAGGCCGTGGCCACCGCCATGATCCGCAACCCCGAATTCGACTACACCGACGACCTGCCGGCCTCCCTCGACGGCGCCGATCTCGTTGTCCTGGCCACCGAATGGCCCGAGTACCAGCAGGCCAACCCCCAGGCCCTCGTGGACCGCCCTGCCAGCCCCCTGCTCGTCGACTGCCGCACGACTTTGGACCCCGAGCCCTGGCGCACGACGGGCTGGACCGTCCACCAGCTCGGACGACCCGGAAAGTAGCACCACCCCCGAGTAGGGGAGCCGCATGACGTCATCCCTGGAAGGTTGGAGGTCTCACGCTGTGAACAGTGACGACGTTGTTCTCCGTCGTGCAGGCGACGCCGACGCGCTCCCCGCGGCCGACGTCTGGCTGCGTTCCTTCGCCGCCGCGCTGCCGTCGGTGCGGTGTGCGCACGACGATGCCGAAGTGCGGGCGTGGTTCTCACGCGTGGTTGTGCCGCAGTACGAAACCTGGGTGGCGGTCACCAAAAGCGACGTGGTGGGGCTCTTAGCGCTCGACGGCGGGGAGCTGAAGCAGCTCTACCTCGATCCAACGTGGCGCGGGCGGGGGCTGGGCGATCGATTCATGTCCCTGGCCAAGCAGCGCCGACCAGACGGGCTGGCGCTGTGGACATTCCAGGTCAACAAAGCGGCGCAGCGGTTCTATGAACGGCACGGCTTCACCGCGGTCAAGCGAACAGACGGGCTGCGCAACGAGGAGCGAGAGCCGGACGTCCGTTACGTCTGGCAGCCCCAGAAGTAACACCGGGTGAGGAGAGTGATCGAAGTCGCGGTCGGGCAGCAGCGGGATGCGCCCGTACGTGAACGAAGGGCCGACCATCGGGTCAGCCCTTCGTTCACCTGTCGATCAGGTGGCGATATTGCCGCGCTGTACGTCCCTGACGAAGGCCGTGAAGGCGTCGGTCGCGAAAGTGAGTGCCGGACCGTGGGGGTCTTTGGAGTCGCGCACAGGGAACCGCCGAAAGCGTGCGGCCACGTATCGCTCAACCCACCCCGTACACACCCGCCAATGTGTACAGTTCGTGGGTATGGATGAGACGTATTCGCTCGTGCAGGCCCGTAACGAGCTTGGCCAGCTCGTCAACCGGGTCCGTCACGGTCACGAGACCATCGTGATCAGCGACTATGGCACCCCTGCCGCAGTCCTGATCCCTGTCGACGAGCTTGCCGAGCTGCGCCGCCTGCGCGACGAGGCCGACGTCGCCGAGGCCGACCGCCGCAAGGCCGCCGGCGGGCCGCAGGTGAGGCACGAGGAGTTCATGGCTGAGCTGGAGGCCGAGGACAGGCAGGCTGCCGCGTCGTGACCTACACCGTGGTGTGGCAGCACCAAGCCACCACCGAGTTTCGCCGCCTGCGCCAGCTCGACCCCGCGGGTGCCAAAGAGTGCGCCGCCGCGGTGCGCGCGCTCGCCGACGACCCTCGCCCACCCCAGGCCCGCCAACTGGGCGGCTCCGCCTACTGGAGGCTGCCCGTGGGCGACTGGCGGATCCTGTACGAGCCTGAGGACGAGACGATCACCGTGCTCGTGCTGAAGGTCGGTCGCGTCCCCTGACGCCGCACGACGTCCGCATCGTGTGGCCCCAGGTCCGCTCCGCCTCCACCGAGTCCCTCGTCGGTCAGGGCCGCGCCAATGCCTCCGGTGGTCCGCCGCGGGCCTTTCAGCGTTTGGCGCACGGGTGTTGTGAGCGAGGCCTACGCGGGCGGACCCTCGTGCGAAGCCCGAAGGGCCACCACTCTGTTGTCGAGTGGTGGCCCTTCGGCTTGTGGCAGTTTCTACACGGCTACGAGCTGCGGCTCACGCTTGAGGACACCGGAGAGGAAGAAGAGCCACTCACGGTGCGTGTAGGTGTGCGGCTCTCTGGCTTCGCCTTGACGGTCGCTCAGGACGACCTGGTCAGGGGTGATGGTCGCGACGATTCGCGTGAGCGGTGCAGAGCTTGCGCCTCGCAAGCTGTCCAAGAAGGCCGTCCAGTCGGCTTCGGGGTAGACGTGCGCCGGCTTGTTGATGTCCTTGCTGTCGCGTACGGCGACCAGGCCGCCATCAAGGAAGGCAACTTCGACGCATCCTTGGGCGCTCTCGGACAGCGATGCCTTGCGCCACGCGGCATTGCTCAGGTCAAGGGCTGTAGTCATCGCATCTCCTCCCGGACAGTTCGCAGGAACTGAACGGAATCGTCGGTATCGAGTGCTGCCCCACAAAGACGTCCGTACATCTGGTCGAAGCGGCGGGTGTCATGCGGCTTCTGCAGGTAGAGGTTGCCCCCAGGCGTGTCCAGGTAGACGGTGGCGGGCTCTGTGGGGTCGGGAAAGTCGATGATCGTGAACCCGCCGGTCGGTGATCCGTGCGCGCCTTTGCTGAACGGCAGGACATGCAGGGTGATGTTGGGGACTTCCTCGGCACTGTGGATCAGGCGATCCAACTGATCTCGCATGACCTGTTGGTTGCCGACACGGCGGCGCAGGCTCGCTTCGTCGAGGACGACCTGCAGGTCGACCGGCTGCGGCTCGCGGGTCAGGACTTGCTGGCGCTGCATGTGGGCCGCGACGAGCTTGTCGATGTCCTTCTCGGGGGAAGTGGGAAGGCCTGCCCGGAGGATGGCGCGAGCGTAGTCCTCGGTACGCAAGAGACTATGGACGGCACCGAGAGCGAAGACCCGTAGCGCGGAGGCGTCGGTCTCCAGGCCGATGTAGATCTCAAGGCTGCGTGGGAAGGCGTCTTCGTGTGCGGTCCACCAGCCCTGTTCGGGCACATCGCGCAGGAGCCCCAGGAGGAAGTCGGTTGTCTCGGCGTCGGCGCCGTATGCCTCCAGCAGCCCTTTGAGCTCGATCTTCTGAGGAGCGCGAACAGCGGTCTCGATCCTGCTGATCGTGGAGTCGGAGCGGTCGATGCGCTTTCCGGCCTCCTCGATAGTCAGTCCTGAATCTTCACGGAGCTTGCGGAGCTCCCGGCCGAGGCGGCGAAGTTGTACGTAAGGCGCCTGAGCTTTGCTCGCCATGCGGCCACCCCTCCTCATCCTGCGCTTACGGCTCCATCCTGCCGTACCGCCGGGCTGGGGCGTAATCGCTGGACCCATCTCAGCCTCCATCCCCAAAGGATCTTGTGAATCTTCACAGAGAAGTTGCTGACAGAATCTTCTGAGGGCATCCTAGAGTGACGAACCCGTGACGACTGGTGATCTTGAGGGCAGTCTCGGACGAGGGGTGTCGTATGCCCGGACGCGAAAATCAAGGGACGTGGACTGCCACATCCAACGAGTTCTCTCCCAAGCGCGAAGCGGTGGAAGCGGCGGGGAAAGCCGACGGGACCCGCCCGGGCAGCCCTTCCACGAAGGCCGCTGCGGAGCTGCCGCAGGACCCTCGTCTGCCCGACCCATGCACGGGGAACCGGACTGCAGGCGAAGCCCCGTATGCCAAACTCCAGCCGCTCGACGGGGACGCGGAGTTCGAGGCGGCGCCCAGCGTCCTTCGTACAGCAGCGCACAGAGCCTTCCGCTCCGCAGCACCCGGTGTCGAAACCACCGGCTTCGCAGCCTGCGCACTCAGCGTCGATGTCCAAGCCATCCGCGAAGCACGCCAGTTCATCCGGGTCGCACTCGGCGGCTGGGGCATGGCCCCGCTCATCGACAACGTTTCGGTCGTGGCCTCCGAATTGCTGAGCAACGCCTTCCGCTACGGACTGCCGAGCTCCCGGGACTGCACTGATCTCCCACCGGCGATCTGGCTGAGCCTGCTGTGCCGAGGTGAGACCGTGATGTGCGCGGTCGCCGACGCCAGCACAGAGATTCCGGTGCTGCGGACACCTGACTACCTCGCCGAGTCCGGCCGCGGGCTGCGCGTCATCGACTCTCTCAGCGAATCGTGGGGCTGGACACCACCAGGCCCCAGTGGAAAGGCCGTCTGGGCGGCGGTTTCAGCACCGGCGGTACGCCATGACCGTTGAGGACAGGCCGTCCCAGTTCGTTCCGCGGAGCCGACCGCCAGGTCAACAGCGCTGTGGTACGCGCGAATTCTCCCGTCTCGTTGACGACATCGAGACGGTGCAACTCGGCATGGCTGCCCGCCTGCTGAGACTCAGCCGGGAGGCGCTGGGCGCCTGGCTTCCTGAACAGATCGACTATCGAACATTGTCTCGCAACCTGGTCGAGGCCCTTGCGGATGTCCTGCGTATCGCGGAGAGCCGGGGCAATGCCTTGTCCAAGGACGCCTCCAGTAGTGCGGACTCGACCGCGCTGGCCGCGTCCTGCGAGCAGGAGGGCCGATGAGGACTCTGATGCGTTACGTCAACATGACGATCGGCGCCGATCCTGAAGCGGGGAAGTTCACCGTCGCCGCCGAGTGCATGGCGTGCAAAGAGAACTTCGACGTTCTGGAGGACCTGGCGGCCGTCGAGGCTTGGTGCGCGAAGCACCAAGGTGGCCCTGCGGTGAGGATCGTCCCCGAGCCGAATACGGACCCGTACCTCATCGAGATCACCTGCCGGACGTGTCAGGAACATTCTCCGGCGACAGACCGGGAGACTGCGGCGGACTGGTGCCTCCAGCACACCGGTCGGCGGCACCACCGGCGGTTCCAAGTCGTGATCACGTTCTTCTGGCGCGCAGTGCACGACAGCCCGTCGGCGGACGACGATCCACAAGGCTTGCAGCCTCACACACGGTTCCGCGTTGAAATGAGAGCTGGATGGCGTGTGACGCCGCACGAACCGATCCCGCAGCCTGGTGAGGATGCCAGTACCCAAAGGACGCTGGCCGAGTACGACGGTGACAACGGATCCGCCCCCGGTGTCGACGTCCCCGGGCAGACTCCTACCGGGGGCGCCGCGTGAAGCCGGAGACGCTGTGGCAGTCCTACGCATGGTCACCAGGGATCTGCTGGCGTTGCAGCGCCGTCGCGTTCGTGGCGATCTGCGGATCCAGCCACTCCGCCTCGGCCGGCACCGCCGCCACGATCGAGGTATGCGGGCCATGCCTGATCTACGTGGACCAGATCCACACGGCCCGCGCCCACTGGCAGCGCCGGGGGATCAACCCCACGACCCCGGAGGAGCTTGCTGCCTACTACGTGCCAGCGGCCGTCTCCCCCGAGTACGCCGAACGACTGCGGCAGTGGGTCGCCTCGCTGATGGCCCAGCTAGACACCAAGACCATGGCCGAACTGACCTACGGCGTGCGCGGCCGCGTCACGCTCCCCGAAGCGTCATGACCCGCCGCGAAGAGCCGGGGGCAGCCACCGTGAATCGGTGGTTGCTGGAGATGGGCGCCGCATGGCGCCGCGCCGTCGGCATGGACGACCAGTGGCCCGATGCGCACCAACTTCGCTTCGAAGCCCAAGAAATCGCCGTATCGCACCGCTTGTACCTGAAACTTGCATGTTTCGAGATGAATAAGGAAACGCCCATGTGGCTGGACGAGTTGACGCCAGAGCAGATCAATCGGCTCATCACGGAGACGCTGACCGACGACGAGCAGGCCGAGCTGACAGCGGCGGTGCAGGCGTTCGCTGAAGCGGTCAGCGCGTCCCTGGAAACGCGGCCGCCGAACACCCTGGGCCAGACGGCGACGACGAGCACGGGCCAGCAGACGACGGAAGGGATCCTGCTCGCGGTCGAGCTCCAACAGGCCCGCGTGGCTTACGAGAAGCACGTCAACCACCTCGTTGGCCTGGCACGACGGCGCTATCTGGACCGCACCGTGTACAGCGGCGACGAGACCGGCCAGGCCGTCAACGCCAACGCCTGAGCACCACCCCCGCGACGACACCAACCAGGAAGCACCCCATGCCACTGACCATCCGCATCCCCTTCGGCGGCAATTGGCGCAGCCGTCACTACGGTCTGCCCGCGATCACGGCCGTGGCGGTCGCGACCACCGCCATGTCATGGGACCTGCCGCCGTCCGCCGACACCTGGCAAGCGCACGTGACGTACTGGACCGCCCTGCCGCTGGTGGGCGCAGGCCTGTTTCTGACGACGGCCCATGACACAGGGGCGCTGTGCGAACGGTGCGGCGTCGTGCCCAGTCGTAGGCGCGGGCCGGGGTCCATAGCGTGGAGCGCCCAGCGCGGCGGAGCTGACCTCGTCTTTCTTGCCAGAGCCACACTCAGTCCTCACTGGAGGCCGATCGTGAATGTCGAGTTGCTGAACCCCGCCGACTTCGGTCAGCCGATCGCCGTCATCACCGGCGGCTGGTCGAGGGAGCGCGACCGCTCGCTGCTCTCCGGCCGCACCGTCACCGGCTCGCTGACCAGCCAGGGCATCGAGGCTCGCGTCGTGGACCTGGAGACGGACCGCGAGACCCTCGTCGACAATTTGGCGGGGGCCAGCCTCGCCTTCTTGGCCATCGCAGGCCGCGGCGCCGAGGACGGCCGGCTGCAGGGCCTGCTCGAAACCCTCGGTATCGACTACACCGGCTCGGGCGTGCGGGCCTCCGCCCTCGGCATGCACAAGCCGCTCGCCAAGACCGTCGTCGCGACCGCGGGCGTGCCCGTGCCCGCGGGCACCATGGTCGACCTGACGCGGGGCACGCAGTGCGAAGTCGATCGCATCACGCGGCTGCTGGGCTTGCCGGTCATCGTGAAGCCCGCCAGCGAGGGAGGTTCGATCGGCTTGCGCATCGCAGGCGGCTCCGACCAACTCGCCGTCGCCATCGGGCAGGTCGCCGAGCATGAAGTGATGGCCGAACGCTTCCATCCCGGGCGGTCCATCAGCGTCGGCGTCCTTGAGGACCACGGCACCCTGCGCGTCCTGCCCGCGCTGGAAGTCGAGACCACCGACGGCGTCTACACCTACGAGGCCAAACGCGCCCAGGCCGACTGCCGCTACCACTGCCCGGCCCGTGTCTCCCCGGAGGTCCAGCACGCGCTGCGCCGCCAGGCGTTCGCGGCGCATCGCGCGCTCGGCTGTCACAGCTACAGCCGGCACGACTTCATCGTCACCGCCGCCGACGAGGTGTTGTGGCTGGAGGTCAACACCCTGCCCGGCTTGTCCGCGTCCGGGAACCTCGCCCGCATGGCCACGAGTTACGGGCTCACCTATGACCAGCTCATCGCCCACATCGTCCGCGGTGCCCGTGTTGAGCGCCGCGCCCAGTCCTGACCGTCCGATCCGCGAGGAGCAATCCGGTGTCGATGAGCGCCCAGGACGTAACGAACGCAGCTCGCCACTTGGCAGGCGTCGTCGTGCGCACCCCGCTGCTGTCCTCCCCGGCCATGGACGACGTCTTGGGCCGACGGGTGCTGGTCAAGGCGGAGAACCATCAGCGCACCGGCAGCTTCAAGCTGCGCGGCGCGTACAACGCGCTTGCCCAGCTTGAGGAGCAGGCCCGCAGGCGTGGTGTCATCGGCGCGTCCTCCGGCAACCACGCCCAGGCCCTGGCGCTGGCTGCCCATATTTTCAAGGTGCCCGCCACCGTCGTGATGCCCCAGGACGCTCCCGCCGTGAAACGGCACGCGGTGGAATCTCTGGGCGCGCAGATCGTCACCTACAACCGGCTGGGGCAACGGCGTGATGCCCTCGTCGTCGAACGCGCTCACCGGAGCGGTTTGACCATCGTGCCCTCGGCGGACTGTCGGCATGTCATCGCCGGGGCTGGGACTGCTGCGTGGGAGATGCTGCAGGATGCGCCTGACCTGGTGGCGATCGTCGTGCCGGTCGGTGGGGGCGGTCTGGCCGCGGGCACCGTGCTGGTTGCCAGCGCGCACAACCCCGCGCTGCTGGTCGTCGGCGTAGAGCCGGCCGTCGCCGATGACACCCGGCGTTCGCTGCGCGCGGGCCGCCGGGTCACCTTCCCTTGGCCGGTCACGATCGCCGACGGCCTGGGTCACACCGAGCCCGCCCGCCTGCCGTGGGAGATCAACCGGCGGCTTCTGCACGAGGTGGTGGCCGTATCCGAAGACGCCATCGCCGACGCGATGGCTTGGCTGTGGCGGCACTACCGCAGCGTCGCCGAGCCGTCGGCCGCGACCGCTTTCGCCGGGCTCGTGGCCTGCGTCGACCAGCTGCCCGACGGCCCGGTAGGCGTGATCCTGTCCGGCGGCAACGTCGACTGGCTCACCTACCACGCCCTGCTCACCCCCGCCTTGGACCGAACGGAGAACGCCCGTGCTGCCGCCGTGCTGCGCTGAACCCCTGCCGCCGGGCTCCGCCCGCTTGCCCCACGATCCGGTGCCCGTCGTCACGCAGTACGTCAGCCCGGACCTGATCGGCGCCATCGCCTACGACGGACATGACCCTGCTCAGGACCCGAACTGGCAGCACTCCGGCGCGCCGTCACAGCAGACGTACGGGCGGTGGTGCCGCCACATGTGCGGCATGGCCTGCCTGCGCATGGCGCTCCTGCACCGCGACGGACAGGCACCCAGCCTCTTCCAACTCCTGGCCGGCGCCCGCACCTACGGCGCCTACACCGAAGACGACAGCGGCCAGATCAAAGGGCTGATCTACGCCCCGTTCGCGGCGTACGCGACCGCGTCCCACCAGATCGGCGCCACCGTGCACCGCGAGCTGACGATGGAGGGCCTCACCCGCGCTCTGGACGTCGGCCACATGGTCATGGCCTCGGTCTCCAAGGACATCCGGACCCCCTCCCGCCAGCCCGAGCGCCGAGGCGGTCACCTCGTCCTGGCCATCGGCCACCACAGCGGCCACATCCACTTCCGCAATCCGTCCGGCCACACCGAGCAGACCCGAAGCCCACGGTTGCCCGTGGCGGTGTTCGCCGAGTTCTTCGGCGGCCGCGGCATCAGTCTCGACCTCACCCCGGCCCGGCGCCGCCCGTGGGGAACCACCACCGGCGCCGAACCAGCAGCGTCCTGAACTACCCCTTCAACCAGGAAGGCAGGCCAACGTGCAGCCCACCTCTGTCGCGGACATCGCCTCTGCAATCGGCGGTGAACTCAACCATGTCCCCAACCCCGCCGCCGTCGTCGACCAGCCGATCGTCTTCGATTCACGCGAAGCCAAGCCCGGCGCCCTGTTCGCCGCACTGGTCGGCGAGACCTCCGACGGCCACGACTACGCCAAGGCCGCCGTCGACGCCGGCGCCGTCGCCGTCCTCGCCACCCGTCCCGTCGGGGTGCCCGCCATCGTCGTCGACGACGTCCTGGCCGCCTTGGCCCGACTCGCCCAACACCTCGTTCGCGGCCTCGACCAGACCGTGATCGTGGGCATCACCGGATCCGCAGGCAAGACCTCCACCAAAGACCTGATCGCGGCCCTGCTGTCGCAGGCCGGTCCCACCGTGGCGACCTACCGGTCCTTCAACAACGAGATCGGCCTGCCGGTGACCATCAGCCGAGCCGACTCCTCCACGGCCTATCTCGTCTTGGAGATGGGGGCCCGCGGCGTGGGACACATCCGAGACCTCACCCGCATCGCTCCGCCCCGCATCGCGGTCGTCACCAACGTCGGCACGGCCCACGTCGGGGAATTCGGAGGACGCGACAAGATCGCCCAGGCCAAGGGCGAACTCGTCGAAGCGCTGCCGCCCGGCGGCCTCGCCGTCCTCAACGCGGACGACCCTTTCGTACGGGAGATGGCCAACCGCACCCAGGCCCGCGTCGTCACCTTCGGTCTCGCCACGAACGCCACCGTGCGCGCCACCGATCTGGTCATCAACAGCGACGGCGCGCCGCGCTTCACCCTGCACACCCCCGAAGACACCGCACAAGTGGAGTTGAAGCTCGTCGGCGAGCACCAGGTGGCCAACGCGCTGGCCGCCGCCGCGGTGGCCCGGGAGGCCGGCCTCACCGTCCACAGGATCGCCGAACTGCTCAGCGCCGCAACGGTGCAGTCCCCCTGGCGCATGGAAGTCCACCAGCGCGGTGACGGCGTCACGATCGTCAACGACGCCTACAACGCCAACCCCGACTCGATGACGAAGTCGCTCGGCGCCCTGGCCGCGATGGGCCGCGGCCACAACCAGCGCACCATCGCCGTGCTGGGACGCATGAACGAGCTCGGCGCCGACTCCCGCTCCGCCCACGAGGCCGTCGGCCGGATCGTCGCCCAGCTCGCACTGAACCAACTGGTCGCCGTCGGAGGGGAAGAGGCGCAGTGGATGCAGCAGGCCGCCGCCGAGGCCGGCGCCCTCTCGGCGCTCCACATGCCCGACCAAGACGCCGCGCTGGCTGTGCTGCGGCAGACCCTGCGCCCTGGGGACGTGGTGCTGGTCAAGGCATCGCGAGGGGTCCAGCTGCAGCAGCTTGCCGCCGCGCTGCTGCAGCCGGACCCCGAAGCGGATCTCACGAACGCCTAGGCCGCGGCGACACTCTGTTCGAACTTCTTCACCAGCCAGGCCGCCGCGTGCGCGCCGTGGTCGACCAGGTCGCCCGTCCCGATGAGCACCACCACATCACCGGGCCGAGCCGCCTCGACGATGGCTGCCACAGCGTCTGCGCGGTCCGGCTCCACGGCACTGGCCGTACCGCCCGCATCGGTCACCGCGGACGCCAACTCCTGCAGCGAGGCCGGGACGACAGCCGCGGCGCCGGTGATGACCAACTGGTCGGCGCCGGCCAGCGCCTGGCCCAGCTCGGTGCCGAACGCGGCCAGCCTGGCCTGCCCGCCGGGCTGGAACACCGCCAGCACCCGGCCCGTGCCGGCCAGGGAGGTCGCCGCCGCCAGGTCGGCGGTGATCTCCGTGGGGTGGTGGGCGCACGAGTCGTACACCCTTACCTCGGCGGGGGCACTAGTAACCGGGCTGAGGCGACGCTTGATCCCGTCGAAGTGCCGCAACTCCTGCACCAGTTCCGCAGCGTCCAGGCCCAGCGCGTGCACCGCCGCTACCACGGCGGCCGCGTTGTGGAGCTGATGCACGCCCGGCACGGACACCTCCAACTTCAGCTCGACACCGGCGGGGCCGGTCAGCGTTGCCGTGCCGCGGCCGTCGCGGGAGTCCGGCTGGCTGATACGCCACGTGGCGCTCGTCGAGGTACCGAACGTCACCAGCCGCGGACCGTCAACGGCCAGGCACAGCCGGGCCGCGAGCACGCGACAACCGAGGGAGTCAGCGTTGAGCACCACGATGCCGTTAGGCCGCATGCCCTTCACGAACTGCTCGTAGGCATCGACGTGCTCAGCCAGGTCCGCATACGTCTCGGGGTGGTCGTGCTCGATACTCGTGACGACCGCGACGTCCACGGCCACGTTGAAGAACGTACGGTCGGACTCGTCGACCTCGGCGACGAACAGCTCGCCATCCCCGAGACGGCCACCGCTGGCCAGGCCGTCAAGCTCCCCGCCCACCACGTACGACGGGGCGCAGCCCATCCGGGACAGGCCCGTCGCCAGCATGCCCGCAGTGCTGCTCTTGCCGTGCGTGCCGACCACCCCGATCGCCGTCCGGCCTTCCAACACCTGGTTGAGCACGGTGGACCGGTGCACCACCGGGATGTCGCGCAGCTCCGCCGCCTTGATCTCCGGATTGTGCTCGTCGATGGCGTGGGTGAACACCACGGCGGTCGCATCCGCCAGCACGTTCCGGGCGGCGTGCTGGGTGTGCACCGTCACGCCCATGGCCGCCAGCGCCCCGAGAGCTTCGGTCTCCTTGATGTCGCTGCCGGACACGGTGGAGCCGAGCTCGGCGCACAGGCGTGCCAGGGGCAGCATCCCGGTGCCGCCGACGCCGACGAAATGAACACGGCTCAGGTCGACGTTCCCCGCAAGGGCAGTCGGGGTGATTGTGGGGACTGCGGTCTCGGTCATGAAACGGCCTCCTCCAGGTGGCTCGCGCCACCGCAACGGACCGGCGTCCGCTCCCCGGACGCCGTTCCACCACGGTCCCCGCGCACCCGTGATCACGGCCACCACCTGCGCGGTTGCGAACCCATTCGCAACCCGCCACTTCTCGCCATCTGGCTACACGTGAACCGGCGGGTGTCGCGATGAGCACTCCGAACTACGCGCTCGCGCTGGCCCTTTCAGCCGCCGGATGGAGCAACGCGGAGACAGCCCGTCAGATCAACAGCTACGCCGTGCACCGCGGCTATCGCGGCGTCGCCGTCGACACGGCCCGCGTCGGGCGGTGGATCCGGTGCGGTGAGCGACCCCGCCCACCCGTGCACCAACTCCTCGCCGACCTCTTGAGCGCGCATCTCGCGCAGCCATACACCCCGCAGAGCCTCGGACTCGTGCGCGCCCGTGACCTACGCATCCCGCTCGAAGAAGCGGAGCACGCCGCGCTGTTACACAGGGCAGCGGCAGCGAACCTCCCACCGGAGGAGTACGCCCGTGCTCTCCTGCGCTCTGCGCTCTCCTCCCATGAGTCGCCATCGTGACAGGCACCGACCACGGACGCACCGCTCACTGTGCAGCTCGCCCACGACTGGTCTACCGCGGAGTCTGTCCTCCACCTGCATCGTTGATCGTTGGTACCCAAGTTCCGCCGTGCTGCTGGAGTTGGACAGTCGCGGGCTGCGCTTCGTGGGCCCCTCCGGTGGGGTCGGTTCCGGCCCATACGAGTTTCACTTGGGCGCGTCCGTCGGTCGTGAGGCGCGCGATGGCCGCCTGGATCCGCACCTGGGTGTAGACCCAGCGGGTGTCTTCGCCGCGGAAGTACGCTGGCCAGGGCGCGCGCCCCTGGCCGGTGACCTGGGCGAGCCACACCGACCGGCCGAGGCTGATGAGCTGCTGCTCCAGCACGGCGGGCAGGTTGGCGGGGCTGCTGGCTTCGAGGACTTTTTGGATGGCGGCGTCGCCGGCCGGGCCGTCGCCGACGACCGTCGCTTCGTGATCCGAGCGGCTCGGCGTGCCGGAGCGAACAGCTGACGCGGGAGCGTCGCTTTCTTCCTGGGGCGATGGCGGCCTGGTGCTCGAGGAGGTTGTTGGGGACGGAGTCGGCGGAATGGACGGGACGGAAGCTGGTGGCCGCGCGGCCGTGTGGACGGTGGGTTGGTGCTGCAGGCCGGCGGCGATGGCTGCAACTGCGGCCGCAGCCAACAGGGCAGAGGCGAAGGCCAGCACGAGGCCAGTGGCTCGGGTGGTCATGCCAGCCTCGTTCCGCCTGCGTACGCCGACATCATCCCGGCGACGGGGTCGATTTTGATGGTGGTTCCTGGCCTTGCGGCGTTGATCATTTGTCCGTTTCCCAGATAGATACCGACGTGATAGATCGTTTGGTCGTTCGACGGGTCGTAGCCGAAGAAGACCAGGTCACCGGGCGCGAGCGCGCTGATCCCGGCGGAGGCAGGGATGCGCCGTCCGACGCCCGCCTGCTCGGCAGCGGTACGGGGCAAGGCGATTCCTGCCTGGGCGTAGGCGTATTGGGTGAGCCCAGAGCAGTCGAAGCCGCGGATGTTCGCGCCGGAGTGGCCGCCGGGGGTGCAGCAGGATCCGGTGGTGGGGCCGCTGGGTCCGCCGCCGCCCCAGGAGTAGGGGACGCCTTGCTGGGAGAGCGCGGCATTGACGGCGGTGGCGGCGGCTCCGGAACCCGCAACCGGGGCACTGGCGAAGGTCGTGGCCAGGGCGAGGATGTCCTTGACGTAGGACTGGGTTTCGGTGTTGGGCGGAATGCCCTCGGCATCGCGGACTGCCTGTGGCCCGGCGTTGTAGGCGGCGAGCATGTTGCTGGTGGCGTCGCCGGGGACGTCGTGTACCTGCTTGGCGAGGTCGCAGTCGTAGGTGGCGGCCGACGGGATCGCGTCGGCCGGATCCCAAATATCAGCCCGCCCGTCACCGTTGGCGTCGATGCCGTGGGTGGCCCAGGTGCTGGGCAGGAACTGCGCGATGCCTTCGGCCCCGGCGCCGCTGCGCGCATGGGGGTCCCAGTTGCTTTCCGTTTGGAGTTGGGCGGCCAAAATGGCCGGCGTCAGCGTCGGACACAGGCCACCCCATTGTTGTACGAGGGCGGCGTACGGAGCGGGCACGGCGCCGGGCTTGAGGCCGCCGCGGGCAGCGGAGGCGTTCGCGGCGGTGTCTTGCTGCTCGTGGGCTTCGCCCTGGCTGACGGCCCCGACCGCGGCCGAGACCAGGAACAGCCCCGCCATCGCCACGGCGAGGACGCCAACCAGCGCGGTGATGCCGATCGTTGAGCGCTTCACGGCCGACCTCCCCGCCTACGCCGTGGTGCCGGGCGCCGAGGGGGAACTGGTCGGGGCGTGGGCGGGGGAGTCGGTAGGGGGGGTGGGGTGGCGGCTGCGCGGCGGATGCGGATGCGGTGTAGCCGCTGCTGCAGCGCGGCCTGTTGCGTGGACGATGGCGGTGCGGGCATGCGCGGTGGAGCAAGCCGCGGCCGGCGACCGCTGGGGGTGGGGGCGGGACGCAACCCGGTCGACGGCCGAACGGCAGGCCCTGCGGGACGCGTCCGGGTACGGCGCGCCGGGGCGGGGGAGGCCGTGGCGGGGCGCTGGCCGCGGATGCGGCGGGTGATCCATCGGCCGCCGATGCCGCGCCAGTACTCGTCGGCGAAGTCGCGCACCGGTGGGGCATAGCGATCGTGGGCGTCCGCGAGGCGTTGGCGCAAGGCGGTGGCGGTGTCTTGGGCGGTCTGCGGCAGGGCGCGGGCGGCTGTGGCGGTGGCGCGGGCGGCACGCGGCCCGTATACCGGCAGTCCCACGGTCGCTCGCAACCCGAACTTGCCCACCGTCACGCCGGCTTTGGCGCCCCGAGTTCCGGCCCGGCCGACGAACCTCCCCGTTGCGGACAGGCCGGATCCCAGGGCGCGGACCAGGCCGCGTCGGCCGACGCGTGCGCCATACATTGCGGATCCGCCGCCGGTGGCGGCCACGGCGCCGAGCATCAGCGCGCCGCGCAGCAGGCTTCGACGGGGCGGGCTGGACAGGGTGGCGGGGGCGCGGCCGCCCATCTTGCTCTCGCCCAGCCGGTTGCGCAGGTTGTTCGCCATGCGGTGCGAGGCGCGGACCAGGCGCTTGCGGAAGACCAGGGCCGCGACGCACAGCAAGTCGGTGATGACGAAGCGGCCGGTCAGGCCGCCGGGTATGTCGTTCGGGCGGGCGGTCATGATGGCGGAGACGACGACGATGAAGATGGCCAGGGCGATGATGGAGGCGACCATCAGGACCAGGGCGCGGGCGATGGATGCGGTTCGGCCCCAGAGCATGGAGCGTCCCGGCCCGGGGAGTACGCCGATGGCCAGCGCGCAGCGGGCGACCATGGCCTCCCACGCGATCCAGGCCTGCGAGGTGAGGAAGATCGCGTCGACGCCGATGACGAAGGCGCACGTCAAGATCGCGGCGATCAGGACGAAGAGGGCGTCTCCGACTTTCCGTAGCGATGCTTTCTTGGCTGCGCCCGCATCGCCGGTCACGCAGTGCTTTTCGAATTGCTGGTTCGGGTCAGTCTGGCCGAACTCGCGCCATACGTAGTTGAAACTGGCTTTGGTGAGGGCAGAGTCGATGTCCTGGCCGAAGGGCAGACCCGCGAGCGGGTTGGTGATCGGGTTCTTCGACATGTCGTCCGCGAGCTGCTGCTTGGTCTTGGAGACCTGCTGCTGCCAGACCGCTTCGGCGATCCGCGTGGCCCGGAACTGCATGTCGCAGGCGTCGTCGAATGTCTGTCCGTAGGTGAGTAGCTCGGCGGGTTGGACGACGAAGGTGTCGGTGAGGGCGTCGGTGATCGGCCGGGCCAACGCGGCAGCGGCATCGTGCCCGTTGAAGCCGGCATCGTTGTTGCCTAGGACCAGGGATCCGGCGGCCACTGCGAAGTCGCGGGTTTTGCCGACTGCGCCGCCGTTGGTGCCGAGCAGGAGCTGGGGCGGGGCGGCCAGGACCGTGATGGACAGCGCGGAGATCAGCAGGGAGGCGGCGAGTTCAGCCCAGCCGCGGGCGCGGTTGCCGAACATCAGGTGCCAGGCAGCCGTGACTCCGGCGAATGTCAGACACACCCCGGGCACGCCGATGGCCACGATGACGTTGGTGTAGAGGGAGTCGGAAACCGACAGCACGGGCCCCAGCAGGATCTTGGCCAGGGAGAAGCTCAGGCTCCAGGCGATGAGCCAGCAGGCGAAGGCGACGCACCATTCCACGCCGAGGAACAACCCGTTGACGATGAGGTCGTCGAGCTTGAGATCCCAGGCCTTCCAGTCACCGGTGTCCTCATCGATGGTGTAGGCGGTGATCGGGATGTTGTCCTTGTCGGTGACGGCGAACGCCCCCAACACCCCGCCGTCCGTGCCGGAGCTCTTCTTGTAGTTGTCGATGAGCTGCTGCCACGCCTTGCCTTGCAGCTTCTTGTCCGGCGGCTTCGCGGACGCCGACGGGCTGGCAGAGGGCGCGGCCGCCGACGGCGCAGGGCTCGCCGTCGGCGTCGGCCCGGGGGTAGTGGAGGCCGAAGTCGTAGGGCTCGCGGGCGACGACGGGGTCGGGACGGGGGCGCCGTAGGCGTGGCCGGACAGCGTCACCGCGGCGCACAGTGCTGCGAGCAGCAGCACGATGCCCCAGCCGAGAGCGCGTCGACGCTGATGTCCCCAACGGGCCGAGCCGACGCGGAATCGGGAGGGCGCGGCTTGGCGCAGCCGGGCGGTCATGCGGCCAGGACGGGGTCGGAGTGGATGGCTGAGCGGGCGTCCTCGTCGTCGGGGATGACGACCTGCATGCCGCCGACGCGGCCGAGCAGGTCGCGGTGGAGGCACTCGCCGGCCCGCAACGCCTGCTGTTCGGCGGAGTCCATCAGCGGGGAGAGCCCCGTGGTGACCAGGGTGACCAGTTCGTCGTCTTCCGGGTCGAGGTCGAGGAAGGCCAGTCCGCGCTTGGCCAGGACGGTGTCGGTCTGCCGGAAGAGGAACCTGCGCTTGAACAGGCCGCGCACGACCTGGCCGACGTCGCTGTCGCGCGGGCCGATGTCGTCGGCGTCGTGCGAGCCGACGAAGCAGCCGGCGTTGTGCTTGCGGCCGTCGCGCACCAACTCCAGCAGCAGCTCCAGGCCCTCCGGCGATGAGGTGAGCCACCAGCACTCGTCCCACACCGCGACCGTGAATTCCTCGGGGTGGTCGGGGTCGAAGCAGATCTGCCGGCACAGGGCCGCGATCAGGTAGAGCGCGGCGCGGCCGAAGGTCTTCTCGTACTCGATGCGGTCCAGCCGATCCCCAGCAAGCTCGCGGGCCTTGGGCAGGGCGAGGTTGGCGACCGAGAAGACCACCGAGTCGGCGCGTGCGATGTCCACCACCGGAAGCGTCGGGTCGAAGACCGCTCGGGCAAGGTCTTTTCGCTGGTGCGAGGCCAGCTTGCGCAGCAGCGTCTGCGAGAACGGATCGCTCGAACCGCGGGCCTTCAACTCGGACATCAGGTTGGCCATCGACGGCTCGTCGTGGCTGAGGACTTCCTCGATCGCCTCCGACAGCGCGATGCCCAGATCGTCCATGGGCGGAATGCCCAGCAGCAGCGTCAGGAACGACTCGGTGAACCGTTGCGCCTGTTCCCGGTCGCGGGCGAAGACCCGCAGCGGGTCCAGGCTCACTTCGGCGCGGCTGGAGACGGTGATGACCTGGGTGGTGCCGGGGCACGCCTTGGCGAAGCGGACCCATTCCTGCTGCGGGGTGCGGTCGACGATGACCGCGCGGCCGCGGCTGCCGGGACGTCCCTTGCGTCGGCCAGCTGCCAGGATCGCCCATACCGCGGCCTTCATGGCAACGGACTTGCCGCCGCCGAGTTCGCCGATGAACGCCGCCGACGCGGACGCGGCCTGCTTGGGGCCGCGGGTCCAGTCGGTGAGCACCGGCCGCATTCCGCCGCCGGAAAGCTGCAGTCCGTACAGCGGCCCGGTCTCGTCCCCGAGCGCGGAGGAGGCGAAGGGTCCGGCCATGCAGAAGTCGCGGGCCAGCAGGTACTGGGCGTACTGGAGCATCACCCGGGGCGTGCGGGCGCCGGGCAGCATCCCGTACCACAGGGATTCCTGCTCACCCAGCGGCCGGGCGAAGGTGTACTCGTTCCCCGCGAAGTACTGGCTCAACTCCGCTGCGCGGGCCTCAGCCTCGTCCGGGGAAGCGCCCCACACGCACAGCGCGCCCATCGCCCGGACTTCCACTTCGGTCTGGCTGGAGGTCAGCCGCTCGCGGTACTCATCCAGGCTCGCCGCGCTGTTCTCGACTGCTGCCGGAGCGCCAGCCGGGTCGGCGTCGTACTCTTCCGCCTGTCCGGCCAACTCCCGCGCCTTGCGCCGCGACTTGGCCTCGGCCGCGTTCCCGGGGGTGACCTGCAGTCGCATCACCCAGTCGACCGGGAAGGCGAACTCGTCAAGGTGCGCCAGGTACTCCGAGCCGGGGAACGCGAACGACTCGGGCATCTCGGCCAGCGCGAGCATCGCCTGGTAGGAAGCGCCCCACTCGGTGGTCGCCTGCAGCCACCGGCGCCCGAACGGATTGCCCGCCCCTGGACCCTTGCGTGTCTCATCCTGCCCGGGAGTGGGCTGTCCGCCCTCGGCGAGGACGACCTGTCCCAAGGCGGCTGCCTGGCGGCCGCGGCCGCGTACCCCGCGGGGCGCGTCGGATTCCGGCAGCAGCGGTTCGAGCACGCCACGGCGCGCACTGTGCCCGTAGATCCACAAAATCTCAGCCTCGGTCGCCGGGCGCATACGCAGCTCGGCCGGCCACGCAGCGGCCAACCGGGCTGCCTGCTCCAGCCGTTCGACCTCCTCGGCCGACCGGATCGGCGCTGGCAGCAGCCCCATCTGCAAGGAGAAGTCGGCCCACGCGGCGGACAGAACGGAGCGCGCGGCCTGGCCGCGAGAGGTGGCCGGCAGCGGCACGGCCAGCCAGTCGGTCCGCCCGGTCAACTCCAAGCCCTCCAACTTGTCCAGCACCCGGTGCGCTAGGTCCTCGTACCGCTTGGACGCCTCGTCGCCCAGGTCGACGTCGGCGGTCATGGCGCGCACGACCGAGGCGGGATCGATCTGCGGGCACAAGCTGAGCAACATGGACTCGCCGTGCAACGCCTTGACCAAGGCCTCCAGCGCGGCCAGCCGCCGGGTCTTGTCGGTCGTGGTGGCGTGCGTGGTCGTCACACCATGAACCCGCCAGATCGCCCAGCAGGTGCCGTGCACGGTCCAGATCACGTTGCCGGCGACATGCCGCACGGGAACCCGCATCATTACTCCTTGTTCGTGGCGCTGTGGTTCGCGACGGCGGCTGCGCGGCGCTGCGCGAGGAGCGCCTGGACGCTGGAGACGACCGCTGGCGGGCTGGCCGAATCGGCCGGGCGCGAGGCGGCGGGGGTGGAAGTGGTTGTTGGCTGCGGCGCGTTCTTCGTGAGCGTGGCGGCCACCGGCCCGGGCTCGGCGGTGGCCGATACGGCCACCGGCACAGCCGCACCGGGGTTGAGTGTGCACAGCCCGAGCACCGGACGTGGCCGACGAATTCGGACCGGCCGGCCGCCTATCCGCCCCGCTCGCGGTGCGCCCAGCAGGACGGCGGTCGAGGCGACGACGGCCAGCGGGTTGCGGCCGTCGACGTGCACCTGCCGCACCGCGAACCCGAGCGCGTACGGCACGCCAATGGCGATCAGGATGTCGACGAGCCCGAAGTGCGCCCACACCTGCCGGGTTAGGACCAGTGCGCCGAACGAGGCGGTCATAACGAGCAGCTGCGGGATGGTGTAGGGGCCGCCCCATAGGGTGCCGCCGCCGGGGAACCGGCCGATGACGGAGGGGTGTTTGCGGGCCTTGGTGTAGCAGCGGCCGACCAAACGGCCGCTGTCGCCCGCTGCCGGGGTTGTGGCGCTCATCGCAGGCCGTCGACACGGTGCTGGACGATGACCATGGCCGAGCTGGGGTTCTTCAGGTCCTGCCCGGCTTTGTCCCGGAACACGGTCATATTCATGACGGTGAACCAGATGATCGCGGCCCCGATCGCGGCGACAAATGTCTTGGGAACCGACCGGGATGTCGCGAAGGTGATGGCGACGAAGGCGGAGCACAGCACGCTCATGACGGTTCCGATGAGCAGGCCGTTGATCTGGTCACCGAGCGTGCGAGCGTCGCCGATGATCCCCGCCATGTATACGAGGTGATGCATCACTGATTGCCTTCCTGGGATGGGCTGGTGGCCGCCGCGGCGGGGGCCGACGGCGTGGTGGAGGGGGAGACGGCGGGCGCCGGGACGGCCGACGGCGCCTGAGCGCCGTTGGAGGTGGTGGCGAGTTGCGGTGCGGCCTCCAGGGAGGCGACCTCCCAGCGGCCCGCCCGGGCGGCCAGTTCCACGGCGTACGTCAACGGCCGCGTCACACCGCCGGGGGCGGTCGCCGCGACGTCGACGAGTAGGTGGCGGCGCGTCCCGTCCCGCGGAACGGTCTGGCTCTGGTCGCCGTCGCTGCCGTCGGGTCCGGCGATCTGGGAGATCTGAACGGCGGTGTAGGGAGCCGGTGTTACGGGAGCCAGCGTGGTGCCGGGGGACAGGTACCGGTCCAGCCCTTCGGAGCCGGTCAGGTACGCGGCCAGGAACCCCTGCAGGGTCTGCACCGCCGGGTCGGAGGACTGCGCTGGGTGCGACGGCCCGTAGTTGAGGGCCGGAGGCTGCGCCTGTCCCGGTGCGGACACCTCGGCCGGCAGCGCCACCGCGACTAGGCCGCCATGCCCGGCCGAGTCGCTGGAGCGCACAGCCACCTGGAAGTACCGCAGCGCACCGGCAGAACCGGGCGCTGCTCCGTCAGGTCCCGAGGAGTCGGTCGTGCTGCTGTCGCTCGGCGATGCGCTCGGCCCGGGGCCGGTCACGCGTGCGGCGACCACTACGGACCAGTAGCCCGGTGCCACGGTGCTCATCCGCACTGTGGCCAGCTGCTCGGCGTGCCAGGTTCCCGGCTTCCCGGTCAACTCCACACCGTCCGCGCCCGGGTAGAAGGCGGCCAGCGCGCTTTGCGACCCCTGGCCGGCGGATACGTAGGCGGCGACGAAGAGCTGGGCGAACCCCGAGGGTCCTGCCGACTCCGTGCCGTCGGACCCCCGTTGGACGACGCGGACCGGCGGCGTGGCCGCGGACGACGGGGCGACCAGGGCGAGGGCACCGAGCACCAGATCGGCCACGAGCAGGAACCACGCGGCCCAGCGCAGGATCAGCGACCAGTTGGCCACCGCGCCGGTCGACGCGGCGGTGGCCCAGCCGGCGTCCCACTCATCGGCCCCGACCACATCCTCGCCAAGCCACTGATCCTGCCCCGGAACCTTGCTGTGCCACCACGCCATCACCGCACCCCCCTGCTCTGGTGCGGCCGCGCCGCGTGCTGCTCGTCGGCCAGCAGCTGGTCGATACGGGCCCGTAGCACCTGCCGTGGCTGTTGCGTCAGCTCGGCGTACGTGGCCTGGGCGGCCTCTGCGTCCTCCTCCAGGTAGGAGCGCAGCGCCTCGACGGTCGTCGCGGCGAACGGTTCGCGCACCAGCGCCACCGCCAACCGCGTCGCTCGCCGACGCGCGTGCACCAACTGCTGTTCCTGCTGGCTCATCTCGATCTCTCCGCTCACCGGACCGCTCTCCCCTTCGCGTTCACCGTTGCGACGGCCATCCCGTCGCCCGTCTGCTGTCTGCTTCAAGCACTCGAAAGTCGGCCGTTGTGACATCCGAGCGGCACGAATTTCCCGACCCCGGTCATGCAGCGTCCGCCAGCCACCTCGGGGCCGCCTGCTGCAGGCGCTGTACCGCCCGGCTGCGCCGCTTGCGCCAGGCCGCCGCGCTCACACCCGCAGCACCGGCCGCGACATCGTCCGCGTCCGCCACCTCGCGGTAGTGGTCGCCGATCGCGGCCACCGACTGCTCGTCGAGGACTTGCTCGCGCAGCGCCCACAGCAGCAGCTCGACCAGCTCGCCGCGGGTACCGGCCAACTCCTCGGCGGGCGTGGCCGGATCGGCCAGACCGGCCACGGCCGCTTCCTCGGCCAGTTCGGCCAGCGCCGCCCGCTCGTACGGATCCGGGTCATCGGCCGCGACCCGCAGCGCCGGTGAGGCCTCCAGCGGTTCGGTGTCCTCCAGCACCCCGCCCCAGCGCAGTTCGCGGCGGGCCAGGCGAAGGGTGTCCATCGCCAGGTTCGCCGCGACCCTCCGCGGCCGACGCTGCAGCGGGTAGGTGCGCACCACCTCGTACAGCGCGCCGATCACGATGTGCGCGACCTCGGCGAAGGCCAGGCCATCGCGGCGCAGCGAGCGCGTGGTGCGCATGGCGCTCGGCAGCATCGCCTGCACCAATAGCCGGGCGGCCAACCGGCCCTGCTCGTCCGGGCGGCTGACGTGCCGCAGGAGGGCGGCCATCCATCGGTCACTGTGCGAGCGGCCACAGGCGCGGTCACGCAGTTCCAGCTCGGCCAGGAGCTCGGCCAGGTCCTCGGGGGCTTCCCGCTCGGTGAAGACGCCAGCCTCAACCAGCCAGCCGGTGACCACCTCGGCGCGGGACACGTCTGCGCACACCAGCGCCCAGTCGGCGTTCAACCGGTCGAAGGCGTTCTCGCAGGCACGCAGGTCGTTCACGGCAGGGTTCCTTTCGGATCACGTGCCGTGAAATCTCCTCACCGCCCCTTGTCCAACTGCTTGCTCAATTCACCGTCCGCGCAGGTCAACCGCTTGCACTTCCGGAATTCACTCCTCCAGGCGCAGCTGAGCAACCGCGCGAGCACGCATGCGGCGGCTCCAGGTCGGCTTCCGGGCGGGCAACGGCGGGAGCCCTGACGCCGGGTGCGTCAGGGCTCTGTCAACTGCGGTGTCAGCGGGGCGCGTCCGAATCCTGTCGCGCCAGCGTGCTGCGACGGCATGTCACCGTGCCCGCCGCTCCGCCAGCATGGCCAGCCCGATAGCAGTCGCGACGCCGACGGCGGCGAGCATCAGGACAGCACCCTGCCCGGATGTCGTGTTGCCGACGGGCGCCATAGCCGTTGGCGATGCGGGGCTTGATGCGTTGCTGGTGCAGTACTCCTTGGCTGGGCCGATGACCGCACTGCACGCGTCGCCACTGCGGTCGGTAGCGGTCGCGGTGTGCGATCGGGGGACCGCGGCGAGACCGACGGCGGGGCGGGACCACACGAGGACCAACAGGGCGATCATCACTGCAGCCGCTGCCACATACAGCGCGGTCGACCTGCGTGAGGACATCATGGCCGGCTTCCTTCCGTCGGGGCGTCCGCGACAGTCGCGGCTAACAGGCGGCGCGGTCAGCGGCCGCTCACCCCGTGCACTGTGCTCGCCGGCCCTTGCTCATCTGCTTGCTCGATGCGGAACCCGCTGGGGGCAGCCGCTTGCACTTCCGGAATTCGCCCCCGGCGGGGGGACTGAGTAACCGGCCGTCAACCAGCCCGCGGCAGCGCCGGGCGTCCCCCGCCCCTGGAAGAGGGAAGGGGACACTCGGCGCTCGTCGCCGCTAGGCGGCGGACTCTTCCACCGCGGCCAACCGGGCTTCGGCCACGCGCTTGTAGCGCGGTGAGAGCTCGATGCCGACGAAGGAACGTCCCGCAGCCAAAGCGGCGACGCCCGTGGAGCCCGAGCCGGCGAACGGATCCAAGACCGTGCCCCCGGGGACGCACACCTGCACCAGGTCCCGCATCAACCCGTCCGGCTTCTGCGTGATGTGGACGCGCTGTACACCCCGTGGCTGGCTCTCGGAGTACAGCCCGGGCAGATAGATCGGATTGCGGGCCGCGTCCACGGGGCCGTTGGTCGCCCACAGCACGTACTCGCACGCGCGACGGAACCCGCCGGGGACCGGCCGTGCGATCGGCTTGTGCCACGGCACGATGCCTCGCCAGATCCAACCGGCCGCCTGCAGGGCGTCGGAGGTGACCGGCAGCTGCCGCCAGTCACAGAACACCAGCAGCGGTCCGCCGGTACGCGTCACCCGCAGGCACTGCGTCAAAACCAGCGTCATCCACGCGAGATATCCGCGCTGGTCGCGGTTGTCGCCGGTGAAGTCAGGCAGCTCGTGCTGGACGTCGCTGCTGACGTACTTCTTCCGTGCGCTCTGGTTCGTCCTCGCCGTGGACGATGTCCCGCCGGAGCAGTAGGGCGGGTCCGTGATGACGGCGTCGACCGAGTCCTCCGGCAGGCCGTGCAGGACCGTCAGGGCATCCCCACGGTGCAGAGTCCAAGTCTGAACGGACAAAGGAATCTCCTTTCCTCGAACTGCTCCAAATCGTGCACGTCGCCCCTTGTTCAACTCCTTGCTCAATTTGGCATCTATGCTGGTCAACTGCTTGCTCCGCCGGAATTCACCCCTCCGGCGGCGGCTGTGCAAGCGCCTGCGCAACCGGTGCGTGAGGCGCGCCGACAGCCGACTCCGCGAGACTGGTCCCCCGTGCGGGTGCCCCGCGTCCTGGCTTCCGCGGTGGAGACGTCGACGACCGGCACAGTGATCACCTGGTCTGCCGCCGGTTGCTGCTCCTGGTCATACCCGTGCTGCTCTGCGGCTGCGCCACCGTGCACCCTGCTCCGCCGTCGGCCACGGTGGCCGCCCGCCCGCCCGCCCGGCCACTGCCACCGTGCCGACCCCCGGCACCCCCAAGGCCGGCATCGTGACGACCTCAGCCGAGCCGACCCCGCACGCGGCACTCACGCCCGGCCACATCGCCCCCGCCGCACCTCACCAACTGGCCGCCCCCGTACCCGCAGTGAGGCGCCACGTCACGTTCCACCGCCACCGTCACGGCGGTGGCGGCGGGGCACGCCGCATCGGCCACGTCCCCAGTCGCCCTGGCCACGCGCTCGGAGACGCCGCGAACCCCATCGCTGGCGCCGCTGCGCTCTGCAGGCAAGGGGCGGCCGTCGGTCTGCAGGCGGACCTGGCCGCCATGTGTCGCAGCGTCATGCCCCGCTGACCGGAGCAACCTGCCCGACGGCCCCGAGCAGGTCAGCAGCTGCGGATGGCTCATCCCCACCGCCCAGTACTTCGCCGACCTGCGAACCGTCGCCTCGCTGATCTTCATGACCTGGCCCGAAGCACGACCGTACGCAGTAACCAAAACCTTGGCCAAGGCACTTGACCAGGAAGCCGAACGGCGCCATCAGACGTTCCAGGCCCTCCGGGACGACACTTCCGCCTACGCCCACAAGGCCACGGCATACCTCGCCTCTCCGGAGGACACCGTCGCCACCGCCCCAGTCCTTCAGATGGCCGACCGGTTCCTGAGCGCGGACGATGACGAGGCCGCTGCCTTCCTCGATCGGCTGGCCGTCGAGGCGACTTACGTCCACAGCCGCGTCAGCTACTTGCTCGGCACGAACCACGGCACATCGTTCCCCCTCCAAGTCACCCTCCGCGCGCGCCGGCGAGGGGAGCTCGACACAACGACGGCCGCAGAGATCATCACCCGACACGGAGGCTTCACACGAGCTCCACGGGTGACAACTACCGCTGCGAGGCACACTGACCGGCCGCAAACCGCAGGGGAGTTCAACCGATGGTTTAACCGGAGGTTTCACCGGCAGTTTCACCGAAGGTTCTACCGAAGGTTTCACCTGCCTTCGGCGCTGCTTGCCGTTGTTGCAGGTCATCGCCGGTGTGCAACCGGCCTGCCGCTGCTGACACCTCTTACTGGGTACCAGGAAGAGGGTTCTCTTACCCTCGGCGGCGGCGGGTTCGGCCTGGCCCCGTCGGTCGGCGGTGTCCGTGCCCCGCGGGTGGGGTGCGGGCGTCGACGCGCGGCGACGGTTGTAGGAACGTACTCGCGGCCAGTACGATGCGCGGCATGTCGATCCAGAGCGAACACCTCACCGATGTCGACACGGCGGACCCGAACGTCGTCGGTTACCTCAACGCCACAGACGAAGTGCGGCGCCTTGAGGAGGCTCTCGCTGATGCACGGGCCAGCGCTGACAAGTTCGCCGCCGCCATGGACACCCAGAGTGGGGAGGCTCGTGGACGCCTGGGGCGTCTGGCCGCTCACCTCGGCGTGAAGGAGCAGAGCCTGAAGAACCAGCGGCAGCGCGCGAAGCACCACCAGGCGCAGCCTGACGCGTGAAGCTCACGTGACGCGGTGCGCAGGGAGTAAATGCACCGGGAGTCGGTGAAGGTGTGCGCCCTCGCGTAGACCACTGCGCGGGGCGGGGGTGTTGCGTTCTGCGGTTGGTGGGGGCTGGCGTGGGTCGCGGTGCAGGAAGGCCGACGGTGTCTGGCGGTCGGTGATTCTTGCTGTTCAGAGGCTCGTTCGAGGGGTAGGCGTGTCCGCCGATGGCGTGAATGTGGTGTGGCTCACACAAGAAAGTACTGTGTACTAGTACCGAGTACGTTATGGTGGTGGAACACCGCGCAGCACCGACAGGCCGGAGGCGACGACATGGACGCGATGCAGCAGCTCTGCGACGAGATCACCGATCTGCTGATGGACATTCGCGTCCTGCGTGCCGACGCGCAGCACGAGCTGTACGCGACCGCCGCCACCTACGCGCCGGAGGCTGCTCCGGTCGCTGATGAGCCGGTCTACGAGCTGGAGACACCGGTCTACGAGCTGGAGACAGACGAAGAGCGTGTGCTGCGCGAGGAAGGCGAGCGGATGCTCGCCGACGCGCTTGCGGCCGAGCGTGAGGCGCAGTGGATTGCCGAGCGTGAGGCGGAGGCTGCGGCGGTGGCCATGTACGCGCCGACGGTCGTCGAGATTGACGCCGCGTACCGCGACCACTGCGAGCGTCAGTGGCTCGCTGCTGAGGACTGGTGCCGTGGCGTGCTGCTGTCCGGTCCGGCTGCTGCGGCGGGTGTTGACCCCCGGTCGCTCTTCTCGGGTCCGGCCCACGTCGCGTTCGCTCGCGCGAGCGAGGAATTGCGGTCGTTCTGGTCCGAGATCGAGCCGCGCATGACCAAGACGGAGTTCACCGCTCGCCTCACCGGCCGGTGGACGGTGGCAGCTCGCACTGCCCAGCACGCCGCGCACGACTGCGCCATGGCTGTCTGACGGACCCCAACACCCCAACGAACGAGAGGACTTGATCATGCGGTACGGCAAGGGCAACGCGCGAGCGGTCGAACTGCACATGGTGGACGGCGGTGCGCGTGGCTACTGCGGCAAGTCCGCGCCGGTCAAGGTCGATACGGACGAGGCTTCGTTCAAGATCGCATCGCGTGAGTGGCGGGTGTGCTCGGCGTGCCAGACGGTCAAGGCGGATCGGGAGCGCGCCGAGCGTGCCATGGCCGACAACTTCATGGTGCTGGACATGGCGACCCCGTCCGCCGGTCCGGCCGCGATTGAGCTGGGACTGTTCGGCATGGATGAGGCAATGGGCCGCGCCGACGCGTCCGATGCTCCGGCGGAGTCCGCGCCGGTCGACGACGCACCCGTGGCCGACGCTGCTCCGGCCCCGTGCGCGACGGTTGCGGGGGTCTTGGTCACGCGAGCGGCGGCTGATGCACTGGACGGCCGCACGGTGGACGACGTCCGGGAGATCACCGACGACCAAGGGGTCACGCTCGGGTGGTCGGTCGCGGTGCGCACCACCACGGCGCTGCACGGCGGCACGGTGATCCGCCACCACTTCGTCGGCATGGACGGCTGGTACGTGGCCAAGGGGTACAAGGCGCACGGGCCGGTGGCACGGTGGGCGCGCGCGGCGTCGGTGGAAGACCGGACGATGCCGATCGACGACGTGGTGGGAGTAGAGGCTGTCATGGCGGCGGGGGTGCCACTGGTAGACGCCCCGGCCCCCGCGGCTGCTCCGTTCGCCGACGAACCGGGCGAGGAGCCCACGGGGCCGGTGGCGGTGTTCATCGCGAGCGAGCACACCGCGCCGACCAAAGCCCGGGTGTTGTGGTGGATGAGCCGGAAGTCGGCGATGCGGTTGTGCACCGACGACCGTACGAACGGGGGCCGGTCGTCGTTGCACTGGACAGCAACCCTGGACCTTGACGCGCGGGGTGTCGACTGGGAGTTCATCACGGACAAGCGGCCGAAGGAGACTGCCGCGCTGTTCCGTGAGTTGTGCATCACCCCGTTGTCGTGGGGGGCGCTCCAGGAGCGAAAGCCGGGCGTGTGCCACGAGACGTACTGGTGCCGCCACGCATGGCCGTGCGGGCGGGATGCGGAGGCGTGGCGCGCGAAGCAGCCACAGAGCCGCCGGGAGTTGCAGCGGGAGCGTCAAGCCGCCGCGAGGGCCGCGAAGGTCGCACCGGCCCCGGCGGATGCCCGGCGTGAGGTGCTGGGCCGGTTGGCGTCCGCGATGAACGCGGCGTGCTCCTCCGAGCGGGTCAAGGCCACCACGACAGCCCGCTACATCGCTGAAGGGATCGCGGCCGAAGTGCTGCCGGGCCTGATGTTCACGCGCGCCCTGGTGGACGTCCTCACCCTGGCGCACGGCGGCGAGCTGAACGCCGACGGAGCAGGCGGCTTCCGACGCGGCGGGATCGGCTCACAACGGGTGTCTCGCGAGCGTGTGACGCTGCTCTTGGACGCTGGGTACCTGCGTGCCCCGCACGCCGCTCTGCCCGGCCCCGTGGAGGTGACGGCCGACGGACACGAGGTACTGCGCATGGTCGCGCTCCGGCCCGATCTGCTGATCTCTGAGGACGATTCCCGCACGTTCCTGGTCAAGGCCCGGCGCGCCGTGGCGAACCACAAGAGCAGCGTCACACTGCCGTTGCTGCCCGGTGGTCAGGAAGTCGCCCGGCGGCAGGCGGCATACGCCCGGTTCCTGGACGAGCAGGAGGCCCGGCGGGTGCAGATGCGGGAGGAAACCGCCGCGATCCTCGCGCGCTGTGAGCAGGAAGAGCAGGAAGAGCGCGCCCAGCGTGAGGCGGCACACCGCGCGGAAATGGCCCCGTGCACGACGTGCGATCCGGCGTGGGAGGTAGCGGCGCGGTGCGGCCGGTGCCGTGAGCGTGCCGCGCTGGGAATCGCTTTGCCCGGCGTTATGGCCGACGTGGTCCCGTCGGCGGTGGCCGACGTGGTGAGCGACCCCGGCGCGATCGAGACATGGGGTGACGAGGGCGGCGCACAACCCGACGTGGAGACTCCGGCCCCGGCGGTTCCGGCGCCGGACACCAACCCGCTGGCGTGGCTTCTGCGGTGCGGCGAGTCAGTCCGTGAGGTGCACGGGCGCGCTTGGGAGGTGACGCGGGTCGATGGCGCGGTGTTCCACGTGCGGATGGCCACCTACGCCCGGGAAGTCGTGTTCATCGCGCGGGAGACCGACGGGAACGGCCCGATGGTGGGCACCGCCCCGTGGTGGGGTCCGATGCTGGACGTCATCCGGGCCTACACCCCCGTTCCGCAGGAAGCCCCGGAACCGGTGCGCCCGGCGGTTGTGGACGTGCCCGATGTGGCGGCGCTGGATTACCGGGTGCGGCGCGCTCTGGCCGAAGCTGCCGCGCACCCCAGCAGCCGTACCCCCGACTGCACGAAGGCATGGGTGTTGCAAGAACTGTTGGATCTCGGGTGGATCACCTGTGAGCAAGGCATTGGCACGGTCACCGAGGCCGGGCGGCGCGCAGCTGCCACACTGCCGCGCGAGCGCGTGGTGATCGTGCCGTGCGGCGGCAAGAAGCAGGACACGCACAAGGTGTGTGCGGCCGGCGACATGTACGTGGGCAGTTATCACCTCGCGTGCCGCCGGGCCGCGGCATCACTCACCGAGGATGGCGGCCGGGTGTTCATCCTGTCGGCCCGGTACGGGATCACGCCGCTCACGCACTACATCGCGCGGTACGAGCTGAGGATGGGGCAGCCAGGCTGTGTCACTCCGGCCCAGCTGCGGGAGCACGCACACAAACTGGCCATCACGGGTGCGGACGTGACCGTGTTCGGTGGCGCGGAGTACGTGAACGCCGCCTCGGCGGTGTGGCCGGACGCCGAAGCCCCGCTGCGCGGATGCCGTGGGATCGGGGAGCAGCGGGCACGACTGGCCAGCATCTACAAGGGGGATCCGGCGCCGGTCTATCCTGCTCCGCCCGGTAGTCCGGTGGCGGACGAAGATCCCGCGGTGGGCACCCACGGAGCGTCGCTGGCTGAGGTGCGCGACGTGCGCGACGAGGCGGCCGACCTGTTGGCCGGGCTGAACGCGATGCTCACGGCCGAGGCCGGCCGATGGGACGCACTCACGCTGTTCTGACCGATCGGGCGCGCCTCCGGTGCCAGAGCCAAGGACGACTAGTGACGACCAGGCCGACAACGCACGCCGGGCCCCTGGGATTCGCCATGACATCCCCGGGCCCGGTGTGTGGGGTCGTGCTCTTCAACGATGCCGAGAGAACCGCGTCACGCGGGGGCCGGTTGCGGCACTTCGAGGGCACCGGCGACCTTGCGCGCCATCTCCGCAATGCGCGGCGGGAGATAGCTGTCCAGCGCGTCGACGTCGTCACATAGCCGCGCTCGCAGCCCATGCAGACATGCCTCCGTGAACAGCTTCTGCAAGTCCTCTTCCGGCTGCTGCGCGCCCTCGGCCTGGAACTGGCCACGTCGGTAGCGCATCCGCTCCAGGCCCCGCTCACCAGCGGCCGCAGGCGGCATCTCGCCCAGCAGGCCCGCCAGTTGCGCCCGGTCCGCATCCGTCGGTCCGGCCTCCCGGCTGTGCTGCTGGCTGAGCTGCAGGTACGACTCCAGCGCGTCTTTGGACATGCCGGTGCGCTGGCAGTACGCCGCGATCAGCATGGCAACCATGCCCATCGTGTCGGCGGCGTCCGTGGCCCGGTACAGCGTCATCCGCTTCCAGGTGTGCGCCTGGTCCGGCTCGGTGTACCGCAGCACATCCTGGCAGTTTTGCACCGCCTCGGAGACGAGTTCATGGATCGCCCTCCGCAGCGGCTCGGGCATCTGGGTGTAGTCCATGGCCGCACGCTAGAGGGGCCACGACGCCGGACATTGAAGTCGCGGCCCCGCATTCCCCCGGACGGGTTAGGCTCGATCCCGGCCCGTGCCGGAATGGAGCGCGCGGGACAGGCCCCGGTCCCCGTTGACGGGACGCAGTACGGCCGGGGCCGCTCCCGCAACAGCGACGACACGAGCGACATCGTCGGCGGCTGCAGGTGCCTGCGAACGCGCGGGGGCGTGCTGCTCTACAGCAGGAAGTCAACCGCACAGTTGATGCGTTTCCCTAGATCGCTGATCGTGTACAGAGCACTTGGGTTAAGCGGGGCCATGTTGTCGCCCAGGTCATACTGGATACGGCGATGGTGGGCACCGATTCCCTGGAAGATCAGCGGGACCATCTTGAGCAGGTGGATGTCCGTCCACCCCGGGGTGGTGAACCAGCCGTTCGGGATTGGGAAGAAGCGGTCGAAGGCTTCGAGTGCCGTTGGGATTTCGTCGGCCGGGATGCCGGAGTACTTCGACATCCACTCGAACTCCTGCTCCTCCCTGTCGTCGAGGAAGAACCCTCCCCAACCCCAGAGGAACTGCTGCCAGAGGGTTGCGTAGCGCCGGAAGTTCGGCTGTTCCCGCAGCCATTCCATGCCGTCGTGGAACGTCCTCGGCAGAGCGTGGTACCTCAACCCCTCGAAGAAGAACGACTTCCCATCCTCCGACATCCCCAGCTCGGGGGGACCGTCCGGATGCGCAAGCGCGTAGTCAACGGCCGCCTTGAGGATCGCGAGACGGGCTCGGTGCTCGAAGTACATGCATGCCTGAAGCTCGGGGTACCTACCCTCCCGCAGCGCCGCCTGATAGCTAGGGCTATCGGTCGATGCCGAGTGCGGGTCGAAGCCTCCCCCGTCGATCTCGCACGCATATCCGAGGGTGAGCTTCGGATGATCCCCGTACGCCTCGTAGAGCATTGCCAGAGATTCCTCTGGGGCCCTGGCGAAGAACGTGCCGTTATTGATCTGTCGATGGTAGTTCTTCGCTGCGGCAGCGCCCTCGGCCCCGTCCCTTGTCCGATTATGGATGACCTTGACGAACTTGCGCTCCACACCGTACGAGTGCCGCCACAACCCGATAATCCCCGGCTCCACGAAGGATCCGAAACCCTTTTCCTGGAACAGCTGCGGAGCGGTCGCGAAGTCATCGAAGCAGACGACCTCCAGGCCGAGCGGCTCCATCTTGCGTGGCGCCGACTTGCGACCCTCCCACTTGGTGATGAAGAAGGCACCATGCCCGAGATTCAGGTACCGCATCCAACCGACGACCTTGAACAGGTCCGTGAATCCCCACTTCCCACCCTTGACCTCGATGAGTCGCTGCACGATCTGCTCGGGTGCATAGTCGGTGACAAAGATGTCCAGTTCGAGAAGATCGGCCGGATCAGACTCTACGATCTGTTTCTCCACGAAGTGGCCCGACGCCTGAAACAGCGCGGCGACATAGTCCTCAAGTTCCTCGCCGGCACCCGGGATACCGGGCAGCGTCACGACCTTCTTGCTCATCAGCAACCCCCTCCATGACGAGCGACCTTACCGACGGCCAGCGGGGCAGCCACCTGAGTTTCCGGAAAAATCCAATCGCGCGCTCGTCGGCGTCACGCTGCTGCCCACTCCAGTCCGAGGGCGGCGAGCGCGGCGAGCTTGTCGGTGGTGAGTTTGGCGCGCCTGGCCTTGCTGTTCGACAGGAACACGCCCAGCTTCACGGCGTGCTCCTGGCCGTCGAGGACAACGGTCTCCACGTGGGCCCTGGGGACTGTCACAGAGCCTGTGCGGGCCTTGTACTGCGCCAGGGCTGCAACGCCCCGCTCGAAGGCGCTCACGGGCGCCGTGGACGGCTTCGCGGGCGCTTCCGGCTCCGGGGCCAGCGGGACGACGCCGACGTCCTCCAGGCGCTCGCGCTGCCCTTCCATCAGCTGCTGCCAGACGGCGTGTTGACGCTGCTTGGCCTGCCATCGTCCGACGTCCATGCCGTGGACGGTGACGCCGGGCAGCACCACGGCCTGGCCGTGGTCTTCGTCGCGTACCAACTCCCGCAGCGCGGCGTAGTGGCGTTGCCAGTCCGCCGGCCACGCCGGGTTCCAGTCCGGATCGACCTCGCGCAGCGCCGCCTCCCATTCCGGGTGCCCCTCCAGCGCCCCGGGGCGGCGCAGGTTCGACAGCCACTGCCCCACCGGCCGGTCCAGTGCCGTCGCGGACCGAGGCGCGCACAGCGTCCAGTGCTCCTCGTAGTACACGCGGGCCGCCTCCAGGTTCTCCTGGAACCGCTCATCCGCCAGCGACCACACCATGCCGAGTTTCTCCAGCCGCTTGACCCGCAGCCCGCTCATCTGCCCGGCCCCGTACGCGCGCCGCTGCTCAGCGACCCACTGTCCAAGGGGAGTTGCTCCCTCTTTGTGTCCGTACGGAACTCGGGCGTGCCCCTCACGCTCCGTGAACGCCTTGAGCTTCGCCCAGCCGCGCGCCCAGTCTTGCTTCTCGGTGTCGATCACGTTGAAGCTGACCCACTCCGCGACCATCACCGGGTCACGCGGAGCCGCAAAACGAAGCAACAGCCGGGTTTCCTCCTCACCGTCCTCGGGCGCTGCGCCGATGTTCTCGGAGGGCTGCGCGACGTCCTTCTGCGGCTCCTGCGGAATGGCGAGCAATTCCACGGCCTCTTCATCGTGAGCCCGAAGACCTTCAAGCACCTTCACCAAAGGACGATACGATCCCGAGGTGAACATGTCTTCCGGCTGCTCCCCGGGCTGGAGAAAAACGGGCACGATCAAAGAGGCCAGTTTCCCTTGCCCGGGCTTTTGCCGCAAAGCCCGCCCGATGGCCTGGACGATATCGTGAGGCGCGCCTTTCGGATCCAACAGGGCAACACTATCCACGCTTCTGATATCGACGCCCTCACCCAGGACACGACAGTTCGAAAGCACCGCCCGCCGCGCCGTGGTGCCGAACCCGGCCAGGACCTCCCGTCGGCGCTCGGGGACGTGCTCGCCGCACAGCCAGTCCGCCCAGATCTTCGCCGGGTACGTCTCCGGCTGGTCGGCGTGCAGCTTGGCCGCGACGCGCTCCAGGCCCTCCGCGTACGCCTGAGCCTCTATCGTGCGGTGGTGGAAGGTGATGCAGGTCTGAAGCCCGTGCTGCGTCATCGTGTGCAGCAGCGCGGCCTGCAAGGCTCCGAGCCGCTGCCCGCGCACTTCCTCGCTGCGCCGGTCCTCACCCATCAGCCGCTCCGGCGTGACCACCGGGTCCTGGAGCTCCAGCACGATGATCTGGTATCGCGCAAGCAAGCCGCGCGAGACCGCCGACGCCAACGAGAGCTTGTACAGGACGGGCCCGAAGACCTGCTCGTCGTCCATGCTCGCCGCCATCTCCTGCGGCAGCGCGTCGCGAACGCCCTCCGCGACCTCCCAATGCGGGGCCCGCTCCTGCCAGATGCGGGGCGTCGCCGTCAGGTACAGCCGCCGGTGCGCCGGGATGACGGTCTGGTCATGGATGTCCGCCCACGCTTTGCCCATCGAGCCACTTGTCCTGTGCGCCTCATCGACCACGGCGAGGTCCACCGGGGCCAGTTGCTGGCCGTAGACGCCCTCAAACGCCTCTGCCAGCACGCCCAGCGACGCGTACGTGGCGTAGATGGTCACCGGTCCGGAGCCGTGCCACAGCGCCAGCTGCACAGGGTTCGTGGTGGAGCGCACCTTCAGGTTCCACAGCTCCGGGTCATCCTGGAGCGAGCACACCGCAACCGCCGGCCCCCGGTGCCCGACCCGGTGCCATTCCCTGACTGTCTGCGCCAGAAGGTCCAGCGTCGGCACCAGCACCAGAATCCGGCCCTTCGGCAGCATCTCACGAGCAGCGAAAGCCGCAGTGATGGTCTTGCCGGTACCGCACGCAGAAATGACCTGCCCGCGCAGGCCATTCGCCGGGATACCTCCGGGAGGGATATCGAGGCCGCGCTTAATGGCGTCGACAGTTTCAATCTGATGGGGGCGCAGATCGCTTCTCTTCATGACCACGAGAAAGCTCCTTCTCTCGGACGTGGCGAGCAATCAAGATGGGAAATCTCGGAGCAGCTACTGAGCCCCGGGGTGTGCTGTCTGATCCCAGACTCTACACACTGCATTGCAGTGATGCAGCATCCTTGCACCAACTTCCACCCGCAGGGTGATACATGGCCGAACCTCACCCCATAGCGGCGGGTTGTGATGTATGCTGACAGGGAGTTAGTGAGCTTGACCGGGCGTTCACGAGTTGGGGAGGGGTTCGGGTGGAGCGCAGCGGAGCCCGTCACTGCAGTGGGGTCGGCAGCACGTCGAGCCGACAGACCGTCAGTCCCGTCGCAGGGGGTAGTAGCTGGGATTCCCAGTGGCTACACAGTCCCGCGCGCGATGCACCTCCTCTTGCCGCCAGCCTCGACACCCGCGCTTGCGCGGTTGCCA
>JBEYJY010000021.1:0-129436 GCA_040631425.1 Streptomyces sp. NPDC020096 | reverse complement strand
CCGTCGACATTGCCGCCAGGGGTGGCCGCCGAGGCGCTCGAGGCTCCGATGGTCGCGGCCAGTACCGACAGTCCGGCGGCGGCGATGCCGCTCATGGCGAACTTGCGGGACTTGGACAGGCGGCGGGTCGAAGGCTTGGTGGAGCGCAGCATACGAGGGTTACCTCTTTCGTCGGGGACTCCATAAGCATTAGCCAGGCATAAGGGGTAAAACAAGACATAATCTGCGGGGTTTTCCACGAAGAGGCTTCGTAGATCGGTATTCGCTCCGCAGACAAACCGTGTGCCAGCAGCCCTGCGGGCCACCGAATCCCACTAACCGGCTTCGTATGTGACGTGCCTCATATCGTCGGCATCACAGGAAACGCCCGCGAAAGTGACCTGCGTCATATTGCCTCCGTCACACGGACCGGACGGCCGAAAGGAAAAGCCCCCGGAAAAGCCGGGCCCGAGGAATGCGAATGCCCGGAAATTCCGGACCGTATCCACGCGCGTGGTCGCTCGCCGCAGCGGTGAGCAGCCGCGAGGCAGGGAGCGAGCCGGGCGGCAAGCGCTGGGACGAACGGCTCAGCGCTCCGCTGCCGCGATGGCGGCGAACTCCTGGAGGAGACGGCTGCGGCGGCTGCCCTGCCAGGCGAGGCATACCTGGTTCGGGCTGAGGTCGCCGACAGCGACGTGCACGACGTCCGGGCGGGCGTAGAAGGTCGCCGCGGATACCGGCAGGATCACCATCCCGCGCCCGGCGGCGACGTGCTCAAGCTTCTCCTCGACGGAATGGAAGACCGGAATCCGGCCGGGCGCCCGGGTGCCTGCCCCGGTGGCCACATCACGCCACTCCGGGACCGCGTCGGGATCCTGGAGCAGGTGCTCGCCGGCCAGGTCGGCGATGGCGACCATGTCCTTGTCCGCCAACCGGTGATCGGCAGGCAGCACGGCCATGCGCGGCTCGGTCCACAGCGGTACGACGCGCAGTCCCCGCCGGTCGATGGGGAGGCGGACGTAGCCGACGTCGGCCCGGCCGTCGTGGATCACCTCGGCCTGGTCCTCCCAGCTGGTGCGCAGTACGTCCACGGTCAGCTCGGGGTGGCGCTGGCTGAGCGCCCGTACGGCGCGGGTGACGATCAGGCCGGGCATGAAGCCGACCGTGAAGGTGTGCCGGTCGCGTGCCGCGCGGCGGCGCAGTGCCTGGGCGTTGGCCAGCAGCGGTCGGGCGTCGGCCAGCACCTGCTCGCCTGCCGCCGTCAGCTGGGTGCCGTGTTTGCCGCGGATGAGGAGCTGCACCTTCAGCTCGTCTTCGAGTGCCCTGATCTGGCGGGAGAGCACCGGCTGCGCGATGTGCAACGCCTCGGCCGCCCGCCCGAAGTGCAGTCGCTCGGCCACCTCGACGAAGTAGCGCAGCTTGCGCAGGTCCACGTCCACCAGGGCCCCCTCCGGCAGGGTGATACCTCCAGGGTATTACCCCGGCGCGGAAGGGTCTTGGACGCGGCGGCGCGGTCCGCCGCATCGTGGATGGCGTCGAGCACGAACGAAAGGATCTCGTCATGGATCTGCACGGGCAACGGGTGGCCGTCCTCGGTGGCACCTCCGGCATCGGGCTGGCCACCGCCATCGCCGCCGCCGAGCACGGGGCCGACGTCACCGTCGTCTCCAGTCGGCAAACCAGCGTGGACCGGGCGCTTGACCAGTTGCCGTCAGGCACCCGAGGGCTGGTCGCGGATCTGACCGACGCGGCGCAGGTGGGCACGCTCTTCGAGGAACTGGGCGAGATCGACCACCTGGTGTACACCGCGGGCGAGCCGCTGGCGCTGATGAGCCTTGACAGCCTCGATCTGGACACCGCCCGGAACTTCTTCGCTCTGCGCTACTTCGGCGCACTGTCAGCGGTACGGGCCGCGGCGCCGCATCTGCGTCCCGGCGGATCGATCACGTTGACCACCGGCATCGCCAAGGACCGCCCCGGACCAGGGTGGACTGTCGCGGCCAGCATCTGCGGGGCCGTAGCGGGCCTCACCCGCGCGCTGGCCGTCGAGTTGGCCCCGATCCGGGTCAACGCCGTCTCTCCTGGAATGGTGCGATCGCCGCTGTGGTCCCGGATGACCGAAGCCGAACGGGACCGGATGTACGAGGACCAGGGCGCCGCCATGCCGGTCGGACGTGTCGGCGAGGTCGAGGAGATCGCGCAGGCATACCTGTTCTGCATCACCCAGGCGTTCGCCACCGGAACCGTCCTCACCGTCGACGGCGGCGCCGTCCTCGTCTGAACCACCCTGCTGCGGCAGGACGTTGACGGAGAACAGGGACCGCTGGGCTCACGCCCCCAGCAACTGCTTCAGGAACGGGCTGGAGAAGACCGCCGCCGGATCGTAGCGGTGCAGTGTGGCCACGGCATCGTTCCACTGTGCGCCCGTGGGCAGCCCGGCGCGGAAGGCTTCCGGCCAAGTGGTGCCGATCACGGTGGAGTTGGTCCAGGGGCCGCCGGAGGCGGTGTGTGCCCAGCCTTTGGACCACTCGGGGCGGACCATCGACCAGCCGGTGTAGTGACTGAGGATCCACTGGTCCAACTCGGCGAAGAAGGCCGCGGAGTACGGGGTGCCCGGGTAGGTGGCGAAGTCCAGCCAGACGACGGTGTCCCACTCCGGGTGGTCAGGTCTCGCCCGGGCTGGCGAGAGCAGCGCCTGCGCACCACCGCCCACCGCGGCGGGCGTGTCCACGCCGGTGATGCGCAGCTCGACCGGGCAGTTCACCGGATACTGCCCGGCGTTCTGCGCCGCGGTGACCTGGGCCTGGTACGCGACGTAGAAGTCGTGCACCACCCGCTGCACATCGGCACGGGCGCAGAGCACCGCCCAGCCGCCCTCGAAGATCCGCAGCGTGGTCGGCTGGACGTACAGCATGACGTTCTTGGACCAGCCCCAGATGTCCCAGATCCCGAGGGCGATCATCCCGGACCCGGCGGTGGCCATCTCGCTGTTGGTGAAGGTCGGGGTGAGCCCGCCGTCGCCCTGCAGGATCTGCTTGATCTGGTCGGACACTGCCTGGCTGACCTGGTTGGCGAAGGTGTACGGGTAGGGCGCGTCCAACTCCGCGGAGAACCATGGCTTGTTGGGCGCGACGCTCCACACCTTGAGCCAGGGGATGGTGGTGAACGGGAACCAGATGGCCTCCACCCGCCCGGTGGCGCTGAGGTACTGGTCCAGGTTGGCGCTGCTGCTGCCGGGTGCGCCGAAGAGGTCGGCCACCTGGATGTCGAACCAGTTCTGGCAGCGCATCCGGGTGTTGACCGGGACCTGCAGGGTCACCTCGGTGACGAAGGCGCGCCCGAGGTGGACCAGGAAGGCGCCGATGTCCGGATCGCCGCGTTGGAAGGTCCGCAGCAGATAGCGGGCGGATCCCGGGTCCCAGACCACGGCGGTGAGCGACAGGACCAGATTGCTCAGCGTGCCGAAGTCCGAACCGGCAGGCGGCTGTTCGCCGGAGACCGGCAGTCCCGTGCCGTGCGCGCCGATGGCCAGCGCGCCACCGACGGTCAGATCGCCGGGAGCGGGGATCGCGGCGAAGCCGAGGCCCCCGCGCTCAAGCGCGGCGTGCACGGCGTCCAGGGTGGCGCCCGTCTGCGCGGTCACGCTGCCGGGGTTGCCGGGGTGCACGCTGATCGCGGTGAGCTTCGGTTTGGTGTCCACGAGCAGGGTGTGCGAGACGTCCTGGCCGTCGCTCGCCAGGAACGGCGCCCAGTTGTGGCCCTGCCCCAGCGCGCGCAGCTGGTAGCCGTGGGCCAGCGCCCAGTTGGCGAGGGCGACCACGTCAGCGGGTGTGGCGGGCACGGCCGTCCACACCTGGTCCAGCACGATCTGCTCGGACCAGTTGGAGAAGGCCTGCTGCGCCAGAGCGATACCGGGCGGGAAGTCGGGTGGCGGGGACAACGTCGCGGCCTCGGCGGTCAACCGGAACAGCGGAGTCCAGCCGGTGGTGGCGACCACCGCGGCCCCGGCCGCGGCGGCGAGCAGAGTGCGTCGGCTGGGGCCGGCGGGGGGATCGGGGTTGGTCGGCGCGGCGTCTCTCACTGGGTCCATGGCAAGCCCCTTGCAGGGTGGGGGAGGGGTGCGGTGCGGACTCGTGGGGGGAGCGTACGGTGACGGACCGTCAGGCACAATGCGCGTGCCGATGGTCCTTTCTGGACATCGGCTCGCGCGCGGCAACCCGGTTCGCGGCTGGTGGGGCCTGCGGGGACGAACCCAACAGCAGTGACGTCGCGGCACTGGTAGTGGCCGTGCCCGTCAAGGAGTTGAAGAACAGCGAACCGCCGCCGGGGACGGGCAGACCCTCAGGTCTGGCGTCCCCCGCGGCGGTTCGGGGATGCGGCTGTGGTGCGATCAGTAGGCGCTGTTGACGTTGTCGATCGAGCCGTAGCGGTGGTACGCGTAGTTGCACGCGGCGGTGATGTTCGCGACCGGGTCGTAGATGTTCGTCGAGGTGCCCGGCACGTGGTAGGCGGTGAACGTCGGCTGGATCACCTGCAGCAGGCCGATGGAGGGGTGGCCGGCGGCGGCGTTGGAGTCCCAGAGGTTGATGGCGTTCGGATTGCCGGAGGACTCCCGCATGATGTTGCGGTGGATGCCGTCGTAGCTGCCGGGGATGCCGTTCTGCTGCATGATCGCCAGCGCGTGCTTGATCCAGCCGTCCAGGTTGTTGGTGTACGTCTGGGTGCTGGTCGTCGCCGCGCTGGTCTTGGGCGCGGTGACCGAGGCCGGGACGGCGGTCGCCGTGGTGGCCTTGGTGGCCGCGGCCGACCTGCCGGGAAGGGTCAGCTTCTGTCCGGGCTGGATGATGTAGGGGCTCGAGATGCCGTTGGCCGCTGCGATGGCCTGCCATCCTCCCGGCACGTGCTGGGCCTGGGCGATGCGCGAGAGGTAGTCGCCGGACACGACGGTGTAGGTGGCCGGAGCGGAGCTCGCGGTGGCGGCCTGAGCCGCTACGGGCGTGATCACGCAGCTGACGGCGATCGTACCGGCGATGACGGCGCCACCGGCGAATCCCAGGCGCGTACGGGTCGGGCGGTTGAAGGCAGGAGTGTGCATGAGAGCAGACCTCTTCCGGGGGGCTTGTCCGCAGTTGCCGGTCCCCTCGGCAAAGAGCCCGCATTTCGATTAGCGGAGCGCTGCGGCGAGGACATTCTTAGCCGCTGGGAAATAGGTCGACAATTGCCGATTTACTAAGTTGGCTAGTGGGTCGCATGGGCGGCGCGGGGCTGTGGCCCCGACTTTGGTGCCCTAAGGACCACATAAGCCACTAGGCGCCTTCGTAAGTGATTTGCGCCCTATGCCGTGCATCACATCATGCGGGCGTCAAAATGGACACAACGTGACGTTGTGGGTGCGAGATGTGTGGGCATTGGGGATTGCATGGTGGGTCGATGGTCGATATTGTCTCGTATGTATGCATAGCATGCTTTATGCCAGAAAAGCCCCTATATGGACCTAAGGGGAAGAGTTGTTCAATTCCGATAAATCGGACATATGGGAGCTTTGAGTGCCTGCCGAGTCCGGGCCGGAGTCATGCGCCTGCCGCTTGTCCGCCGTCGGGGATCGGCTGCTCGCACCAGATGGTCTTGCCCTCGCGGGTGTGGCGGGTACCCCAGCGCTGCGTGAGCTGGGAGACCAGAAGGAGCCCGCGTCCTCCCTCGTCGAAGACTCGCGCACGGCGCATGTGCGGGGCGGTGTTGCTGCTGTCGGAGACTTCGCAGATGAGCGTCCGGTCTCGGATGAGCCGCAGTTCGATGGGCGGACGGGCGTAGCGGATCGCGTTGGTGACCAACTCGCTCACGACGAGCTCGGTGACGAAGGCCGCCTCCTGCAGCCCCCAGGAGGCGAGTCGGCGGGCGGACCACGCACGGGCGTCCGCTACGGCGGCGGGGTCCGCCGGTATCTCCCGGACCGCGACCCGGTCCGAGTGCAACGCCTTCGTACGGGCGATGAGCAGGGTCACGTCGTCGGAGGGGTGCTCGGGGCGCACGTCCTCGAACACCGCCTCGCACAGCGCCTGGGGTGACAGCGAAGGTCGGGCGAGTGTGCGGCGCAGCCGCTCCATGCCCTCGTCGACATCACGTTCCCGGGAGGTGATCAGGCCGTCGGTGTAGAGGGCGAACACGCTGCCTTCAGCGAGCTCCACCTCGGCCGATTCGAACGGCAGGCTGCCCAGCCCGAGTGGGGGGCCTGGCGGCAACTCAAGGAACTCGACCACCCCGTCAGGGGCCAGGACGGCAGGTGGTGGATGTCCCGCGCGGGCCATGGAGCAGCGCCGGGAGATCGGATCGTAGATCGCGTAGGTGCAGGTGGCGCCCTGCTCGGCGGCCTCGCCCTGCGGGTCGTCCTCGGTGGCCAGGCGTGTGACGAGGTCGTCCAGGTGGGTCAGCAGTTCCTCCGGGGGCAGGTCGACATCGGCGAGGGTGCGTACCGCGGTACGCAGACGGCCCATGGCCGCTGCCGCCTTGATGCCACGGCCGACGACGTCGCCGACCACCAGGGCCACGCGCCCACCCGACAGCGGGATGACGTCGAACCAGTCGCCGCCCGCACCGCTCTGTCCAGCAGCGGGAAGGTAGCGGGATGCGACGTCGACCGCCGCCTGTGACGGCAAGCGCTGTGAAAGCAGACTGTGCTGGAGGGTGAGGGCAGCGGCGCGCTCGCGGGTGAAGCGGCGGGCGTTGTCCAGACACAGCGCGGCGAAGGCGACCAGCTCCTGTGCCAGCAGGCGGTCGTCATCGGTGAAGGGATCGCTGCTGCGCCGGTAGAAGATCGTGACACCGAGGATCGCGCCTCGTGCGGATATGGGCACCGGCATGATCGACTGGAACTTGAACTGCCGGAAACGTGCGGCTCGCGCGGGGTCCACGGCCAGCCATGACTGCATGACCGGGTCGGGCGTACGCAGGACGGCGGTCTGGCCGGTTGCCATACAGCGCACCGGGGGCGACTGCGGCGGGTAGAAGTCCACTTCCCCCGGCTTGCGGACGGCCTCCGGCTCGCCTTCCAGGACGGAGCGGTTCGCCATGCGGCGCAGCGCCACGGTCCGCGTGAACGGGCCGGGCTCGTCGCCGCTGAGTACGGTGTCCAGGAGATCGACGGTGATCCAGTCGCAGAGCCGGGGTACGGCGGTGTCGGCGAGTTCCTGAGCGGTGCGCATCAGGTCGAGCGTGGTGCCGATGCGGGTACTGGCCTCGTTGAGCAGGGCCAGTCGCTCCTGGGCGCGGTGCTGCTCGGTCACGTCGTCGACGGTCGTGCAGACGCCGAGGACATGACCCTGCTCGTCGTGCAGCGGCGCGGCCGTCGTGGCGAAGACCCGGTCATGACCGGGGTCGGCCGCCGTACGCCCGCGGATCTCGCGGCCGGGGACCGCCTCACCTGTGGCGAGCACGTGGCGCATGCAGCGTTCCCACGCCGTCGCATCGGGGCCGTAGAGCATCTCCGACAGGCGCTGTCCTCGGCCGTCCGCCGGCGGTGCACCGAGGAGGCGGCTCATCGCGGCGTTCTGCCGTATACAGCGCAGATCGGTGTCGTAGACCGCTACCGCGACCGGTGACTGACTGAACAGCCAGTCCAATATGGCCTGTTCCTCATCCGAAGACCGGAGTTGGCCGGGCGTTGCCGCCATCAGCAGTCACCGCCCGCACTCCACTGCGGCAACCGCCGGCCAGGTGATCACGACAACGCCCGCGGCGAACGCATCCGACGCAGTCCGCACCCACTTGTGCGCAAGGCAATCGCAAGCATCCACATCGCCTCGTCTCGCTCCCGCACAGCGCCCGGCCGCACCTGGCTGATCACCAAACACTCACGATAAGCATGCTCCCCAATCAGGACCGGTACAACCGGATCAATCCCGTTCTGCCAGGCTGCGCCGCTTGCGGCGGACGGTGCGGTATCGGTTGCCTGACCGCTCCTTACCGCAGCCGCCATCCGGATCTTCGCCCTGAGTCATCGACCGACCGCGCAGGCGCCGATGAGCGGCCCGAGTGCGGGGCAGCGTGTGAGGGTACCGGCGCACATCGCCGCGATCAGTCGACCGCCTGCCTGGCGATCACGGTCGTTCGCGGAAGGGCGCAACTCGTGGTCCCTGAATGGGGTTTAGGCACCCCCCAGTGCCGCGCTCGCGTACTTCGGCGCCCAGATGCCGTCATCGGGCTTCCGGGGGCCTGGTCAGTGCGCCGTACAGGAAGAGTTCCACCAGTTCCTGGTTGGTCAGTGGGGCGGGGGCGCCGGGGCGGTCGGCGGACATCAGGAGTAGTTGGAAGGCGTCCGCCAGTCGTTCCGGGGACAGTCGCAGGGTGTCCTGGTCGGGTTCGAACAGGGCGGCCAGGGCCGCGCGTGGTGCGGCCAGTCCCGCTTCGCGGTCTGGCAGGGGGCCGTCCTCGTTCGACTGGTCGGGTGCCGGACGTTCCAGCCGCCCGGCGGCGGCCATCGCGCCGGCGACGGCGCCTATGCGGGCCATATGGCCGCGCATGACCTCGGCGGCTTCGGTCAGGCGGGCCGTGAGCGGCTGGTCCAGCGAGATCGAGGCCAGGTGGGCGACGGTGTCGTCGGAGCGCAGGGCCTCGGCCATACAGGCCGCGAGCAGGGCGTCCTTGTCCGTGAAGACACGGAAGATCGTGCCTTCTCCGATGCCCGCGACGCGGGCGATCTTCGCCGTGGTCACGGAAGCGCCGTATTCGATGACGAGGGGAAGGGCCGCGGTGACGATCATCGCGCGGCGCTTGTCGGGATCCATGGCTGGCGCGCGGCGCCGGGAGGGCGCGGAAGAAGTGTCCGTCATGCCTTCAGCCTACGGAGTGAGTACTCACTCCGTCAAGGGGTGCTCGCGGGCGGAAGGTCATGAGATCCCGAAGCGGCCCGAGGAGTGACAACGGGCAAGCCCCGGGGCGCGGTGCCCCGGGGCTTACCCGTTCATGCTGTCTGCGGCGTCAGTTGACGCAGGGGACGCCGCCCTCCTTCACCGAGTCGCCCGCGAAGGCGCTGTCGGGCGGCGCGGAGGGCGAGCTCGACGGGGAGCTCGATGGGGCCGTTCCGGAGGAAGTGGTCGAGTCCGCGGCGGGCGGGGTGAAGTCCGTACCGATGGTGACCTGCACGTGACCAGCCGGAACCGAGGCGCTGGAGACGGCCGCGGCGGTACCGAGACGGGAGACGATCTGCTGGGCCGCCTGCTGTGCGCCCGTGCCGTAAGCGACCGTGGTCTTGAGCTGCGTCCCGGCGTTGGACGTCTCTCCGGCCGTGTAGCCCAGCGCCGTCAGGGCCCTGAGCTCCTCGGCGGCCGCGCCGTTCTTGCCGGAGCCGTTGAGCACGTCGACGGTGGCGGGGGCGGGCTTGGCCTTGGCGGACGGCTTGGCGCCGCCGCCGCTGGGGGCGGGGGACGGGTCGTGGCCGATCGTCGCCTGCACGATGGACCTGATCTGGGCGACGTTGACGAGGTTGACGTCCTCGTTGTTGCGGTTGCCGAAACCGGCGATCGGCAGGGTGTGGAACACCACGTTCCCGCCGGTGAGGTTGGTGGCCTGCTGGGCGAAGTCGAGTACGTCGAACTTGTTGTCGATGACCAGGTCCTTCTTCACCACACCGAAGAGCCCCTGGAGTTTGCCCAGATCGCCGAAGACCCCCTCGCTCTTCAGCTTGTGGGTGACCGAGGAGATGAACGCCTGCTGGCGGTGGGTGCGGTCGAGGTCTCCGCCGTCGAGCCCGTGCCGCTGCCGGACGAACGCCAGCGCCTGCTTCGGGTTGAGGTTCTGCAGTCCGGCCTGGAAGTTGGCGCCGGAGTACCAGTCCTTGACCGGATGCTTGAGACAGACCTGGATGGGCTGGAGGACCTGCGCGATGTCGTAGAAGCCGAGCAGGTTCACTTCGGCGAAGTGGTCGATCGGTACGCCGAGGAAGTTCTGCACGGTGGCCAGCGTCGCCTCGCGTCCGGCCTCGCGGCTCTGCGCCTCCAGGTCGGCGCCCTTGACGCCCCGACCGGCCAGCTTGTCGTGGGCGCCGGTGTAGGCGTTGGCGTACGCCTCCTTGATCTTGAAGTGCCCCTGCGACGAGCCGTCTCCGTTGAACGTCTGCACGTAGTCGTCGCGGGGGATGGAGAACGCGGTGACCTTGCCGCCGTCCGCGGGTATGTGCATCAGGATCAGGGTGTTGGTGTTGTAGTACCCGATGTCGCTTGATCCGGCGTGCAGTTGGTCCTGGACGAACTCCTTGGGCAGGTCGTTGCCGTTCATGTCCTTGCGTGAATCCAGGCCGATCAGCAGCAGGTTCACCGAGTTGTCGAGGTGCTTCGGTGCGTGCTGGCCCACCTTGTCGAGCGCGTCGGAGGTGTTCAGGCCGCTGGTGATCCAGTGGTACGCGGCCCAGGAGACCCCGCTGGCCGCCAGCACCGCGGCGGAGGACAGGCACACCGCTACCCGCCCGACGACCACCAGCGGCGAGCGCCGCGCCGACTTGCTGTTCCGGCGAGCGGCCCGCCCGCCCGCTCGCCTGGGTGACTCGGCACCGTGTTCGTCACGCACCGCTGTTCCTCCCGTTACGCCTGGACCGGATAAGTCGCATCGCCAGCACGGCGATCAGCGTGACCTCGGCCGCCGCCATGGCCGGGAACGCGTCAACTGCCCAGTGCACCGCCGATGTTGTCAGCTTGCCATGGGATCCGGAGGTGTTCGCCAACTGCTCGGCGGCCACGGTGATCGCCGCCACCACCAGCGGCGGCGCGGACAGCACCAACCAGGTGTTCGCACGCGAGCAGTTCATCCCCGCCAGACCCGCCGCGAGGACCGCTGTGACCGCGAAGGCCCATCCCAGCGCTGAACCCAGCAACTCGTCCACGATGGCACCGGCCACCGGCAGCCCCAACGCCAGGAGGACGATCCTGCTGGTCGGCGCTGCGCCTCGTTCGTTGTGGCGGGCCCGTGAGGCACGGCCGGGGGCTCGCCCCACGCCCGCTCTGCGCGGGTCTCCCGCCGCTCGGCCGCGCGGGCCCGGCACACGGCGTGACTGCCGTGCCGTGTCGCGCGGCAGATACGTGGACTCGCTCGGGGCTTCGGCGCTCTGGCCTGTCATTCGCCTTCCTCGTCCGGCCGGCCGACGCGTCCGTGCGGCAGCGTGCCCGCCCTGCCCCGTAGGTGGTGCAGGAACTGGTGCCCCCGGCTGTAAGGACGGCTCGCGTCGACTCCTGGTTGCATGGTTGCGCAATGTAGCAAGCATTGAGGCTAAGCTGTCCAGGCGCCCGGAGGCAATCCCGGGCGCGGCGACGCTGAGACGGGGACGCGAACCAGGTCGGGGGGCCATGGCGATGGCGGCAGGGGTGGGACGTGACGATCCCCCGGCGCAGGCGTTCAGTCTGGCGGCTGAGGCGTTCGGCCTCCTGGCCTCGCCCCTGCGGCTGCACATCGTCCTGGCCCTCGCCGAACGCGAAAGCGGGGTCTCGCAGTTGGCGCTGCGGGTGGGCGCGACGCCGCAGGCCGTCAGCCAGCACCTGGCCAAACTCAAACTCGCCGGAGCGGTCCGCGTCCACAGCGAAGGCCGTTGCCACGTCTATGAGGCGACCGACCCCCGCCTGGCGACGGTGGCCCAGATGATGCTCGAAGGGGCCACCGCGGAGGCGGTCGGCAGCGCCACCAGACTGCCCGCCTGACGTTGCACGGCCGCGAGCCGTGCGGTCGCTGTCAGGTGGCGGTGAGTACCAGGGCGGCCTGGTCGTCGAGGGTGGAGCCGCCCGCGAAGGCGGTGACCGCGGCGGTGACGGACTCGACGAGGGCGTCGGCGGTGGGAGACGTGGTGCGGAGCGTGACGAGGGCGTCGGCCAGACGGTCCTCGCCGAAGAACTCGCCGCTGGGGGAGCGGGCCTCGGTGATGCCGTCGGTGACCAGGACCAAGCCATCGCCCGGATACAGGTCGACGCAGCACGGGCAGCCGTCGGAATCGGGACCGATGCCCAGGAGCAGGCCCGGTTCGGTGAGTTCTTCGACCGAGCCGTCGGAGCGGCGTACGAGTGGCGGTACATGACCCGCACGGATCAGGGCCAGTGCGAGGTGGGACGCGGTGTGCCGCAGCTCGCCGTAGACGAGTGAGACGAAGCGGTCCTCGCCGGTGTCACCCTCGGTCAGGGCCTCGTTGATGGCGGCGACCACCGCCGCCGGATCGTTGAGCAGACGGGCGGCGGCGCGTGCGGTGTGGCGGACCATGCCGGTCGTGGTGGCGGCCAGAGCGCCGCGCCCGCACACATCACCGATCATCAGCGCCCAGCGGTCGCCGGACAGCGGGAAGACGTCGTAGAAGTCACCGCCGACGTTGAGCCCTTCACCGGCGGGATGGTAGGAGGCCGCCAAGGTGGCACCCGGAATGCTGGGCAACTCGGGCGGCAGCAGGCCTGCCTGCAGGTCTCGGGCCAGTTGGGCGCGGTCGGTGAACTGGTGGGCGTTGTCCGCACTGGAGGCGGCCCGGCGGGCCAGCTCCTCGGCCAGGGCGACGACGTGGCCGTCCAGCGGCCGGTCGGTGGACAGCAGGGTCAGCACACCGAAGGCGCGGCCGCGGGTGGCCAGCGGCACGCATACGTAACCGGTGATGCCGTGCTGTGCCGTCAGACCGTCCGGACGGGCGCCGCCGTGGCCGGTCTCGGTGGCGCCGGAGGCCAGCACCCGGGCGACCGCGTTGTCGATCTCGTCGCGCAGTGCGGGGGAGCAGAGGAAGTCCTCGTCGGCCTGGGTGGCGGCGGCCACGGCGATCCGCCGGGTCTGGCCGCGCTCGACCACATGGACGGCACACAGCGGCGCCAACGCCGGGACGGTCAGCCGGGCCAAGCACTGCAGGCAGTCGAAATAGTGCGGCTCGCGGGTGATCGCGGTGCTGGCGTCCAACACGAAGGCCAGGTCCTCATGGGCGATTTTCTCCCGCTCCTGCGCCGCATGGCCCGCCTCCACCGCGCGATGGCGTTCGATGGCCAGGGCGGCGATGCGGGCGAACGCGCCGCTGAGCGCCAGGTCCGTGTCCTCGGGGGCCTTGGGGGTGCGGTGGTACATCGCGAAAGTGCCCAGCAGCCGACCGTCCATGCCCTCGATCGGGGTGGACCAGCACGCCGCCACCCCGGCCCGCTGCGCCAGCTCGCGGTAGCCCTCCCACCGGGGATCGGTGGCGATATCGGTGACGATCACCGGCGCGCGCAGGTGGGCGGCGGTGCCGCAGGAGCCGACGCCATCGCCGATGGCGATACCGTCGACCGCCTCGTTGTAGAAGTCGGGCAGGCTCGGCCCGGTTCCGTGCCGCAGGACCTGGCCGCTGGGATCGGCGAGCAGCACCGAGACGATCGTTTCCGGCGACAGTTCCTCGATCGCCCGGGCCATGCCGTTCAGGATCTCGTCCAGCGGGGCGTCGCGCGCGATCTGCTCCAGCAGGACGCGCTGCTCCGCGGCCAGGAGCTGCGCGTGGTGGTACGCGGTGGTGTCCACCGCGATCACCACCACCCCGTCCACCTGGCCGTCCGTGTCTCGGCGGGGCTCGTAGGTGACGTCGAAGAACCCCTCCCGCTCGGCCCCGGGCTCACCGCGCACCAGCCGCCCGCCGCGGACCCGGTGGGCGACGCCGGTGCGGTACACCCGGTCCAGCCGGTCGAGGATGCCGTGCGTGGCCACTTCCGGAATCAGCTTTGCGACGGGCACGCCGATCCCTCTGCGGGCGATGTCGAAGGTATCGAAGAACGCCGAGTTCGCCGCCTCCAGCCGGTGTCCCGGGCCGCTCAGCGCAGCGAAGATCACCGGGGCCTGTCCGAGCAGGTCCGCGTAATCCTCGCTCCGCTGGTGCGGGGATCTGGGATCTGCTGTGGCCGACATGGCAGGCCGCCCTCGCATTCGCGCCGTCGCGTCCTAACCCCACTTTGACACACCACTGTCCGGATTCCGGGCCCCGAGTGGGACCGGCCAGGATGTTCAGTCGCGGCCGCGGCGGCCCGCGGGCGAGGGCCGGGAGCCCCGGGCGTCGTTCTCCGTGGCTCTGCGGAGCAGTTCGGTCAGGCGGTGCGGTACCAGTTCCCGCATCGCCAGGGCTGTGCTGGTGCGTTCGATACCGGGGCAGTCGAGGATCTTCCCCGCGACCCGGTACAGGTCTTCGGTGTCGGCGGCGACGACCCGTACCAGCAGGTCGGTCTGGCCGCTGAGGCCGAAGACCTCGACGACCTCCGGGATGTCCTTCAGCCGGTCAGCCACCTCGGCCATTCGGTGCTGGTCGGCCTGCGCGGTGACGAACGCGGTGAGCGGATAGCCCAGTGCGGCCGGGTCCACCCGGCGTTCGAAGGACCCGAGCGCGCCGTTCTCGTCCAGTTTGGCCAGCCGCGCCTGGACCGTGTTGCGGGACAGCCGCAAACGCTCGGCCAGGGCGAGGACGGTGGCCCGCGGGTCGTCGGTCAGCGCAAGCAGGATCCGGGCGTCGGTGGCGTCAACGACCGGGCCGCTGTTCACACTGCTCACTCAGGACCCCCTTTCGTCTCATGCGAGTGAGCACAATGCTCACTTGAGGGGAGGGACGTTGTGCAGATGGTGAGTCGTGTGTCTACATACGGAGCATAGAGCGGAATCAACAGGTGACGGTGTGTATGGCATCGGAGGTGGTGGAGCGTGATCACTAGTGCCGCGTCGGCGGAAGCGCGGATCACGGGCGGTTCCCGGCAGGACGCACTGGCTGTGCTCGGCGCGGTCGAGCGCCGGGTGCTGTGGCTGTCGTCGGCGATCATCGATCACGCGAACCGGGTACGCCCGAACCCCTCCGGACTGAAGGTCGGCGGCCACCAGGCGTCCAGCGCGTCGATGACCTCGATCATGACGGCTCTATGGTTCCACGAACTCACCGCGCACGACCGGGTGTCGGTCAAGCCGCACGCCTCGCCCGTGCTGCACGCGATCAACTACCTGCTGGGGGAGTTGGACGCGTCGTACCTGACGACACTGCGGTCCTTCGGCGGCCTGCAGAGTTACCCCAGCCGCTCGAAGGACCCCGATCCGGTGGACTACTCCACCGGATCCGTGGGCATCGGCGCCACCGCCCCCATCTGGGGTGCCATCGCCCGGCGTTACGTCGAGGGGCGCTTCGGCGGGGCGGGTGCCGGGCGGCAGTACTCGCTGCTCGGCGATGCCGAACTCGACGAGGGAGCGATCTGGGAGGCCATACAGGATCCGATGGTCCCCGACCTCGGCGAGATCGTCTGGATCGTCGACTTCAACCGGCAGTCGCTGGACCGCGTGGTACCGGAGATCGCCGCCGGTCGGCTGCAGGGCATGTTCGCGGCCGCGGGCTGGCAAGTGATCACCGTGAAGTACGGGCAGTTGCTGGAGGAACTGTTCACCCGCCCCGGCGGTGACACGCTCCGCAAGCGCCTGGACACCATGGGCAACCCGGAGTACCAGCGGCTGCTGCGCTGCACCCCGGAGCAGTTGCGCGAGCGCCTGCCCGGCGCGGGGTCGACGGCCGCCCCCATCGCCCGGCTGATCGCGGAACTGGACGACGACACCCTGCGGGCCGCCGTGCGCAACCTCGGCGGCCATGACCTCGGCGCGCTCCTGGAGGCGTACCGGAGCATCGACGACACCCGCCCGACCGTCATCTTCGGCTACACGGTGAAGGGTTACGGCCTGTCCAGCGAGGGCCACCCGCAGAACCACTCCTCCTTGCTGACCGCCGACCAGATGGCTGATCTGGCCCGCCGCCTGGGGACCGACCTCGACGACCCTTGGGCGGGCTTCGCCGACGGCAGCGCGGAGGCCGCCCTGTGCGGGCAGGCCGCTGACCGGCTGCGGCGCACCGACTTCCCGCGCAGGCAGCCCCCGGCCCTGCCCACCGACATCGGCCGCACCCCCACGGGCACCGGCAACACCCAGCAGGCCCTCGGGCGGCTGCTGCTCGACCTGACCCGTCAGGCGCCGCAGGCCGCGGCCCGGATCGTGACCGTCAGCCCCGACGTCAGCTCCTCCACCAACCTCGGCGGCTGGCTGAACAAGGCCGGGGTGTGGTCGCACACCGAGCGCCCCGACTGGTTCGCCGACGACGCCGAGACCATCCTGCACTGGCGCGAGAAGCCCACCGGTCAGCACTTGGAGCTCGGCATCGCCGAGACGAACCTGGTGGGACTGCTCGGTGAGCTCGGCGCCACCTGGAGCCGCTGGGGCGAGCCGCTGCTGCCCATCGGCGTGGTGTACGACCCGTTCGTCAACCGCGCCCTGGAACCCTGGTCGTTCGGGATGTACGCGGGCGGCCAGTCGATCCTGGTGGGCACCCCGTCGGGTGTCACCCTCGCCCCGGAGGGCGGGGCGCACCAGTCGATCACCACCCCGTCGCTGGGCATCGAACAGCCGGGCTGCGTCAGTTACGAACCCGCGTTCGCCGTCGACACGGAATGGTGCCTGCTGGCGGCGCTGGCCAACCTGGGTAAGCCTGACGGGAGTTCGGCATACCTGCGGCTGTCCACCCGCCCGGTGGACCAGACGCTTGCCGCGGTGCCCGCCGATCCGGCCGCCCGCGAGCGCCGCCGTCGCCAGGCCGTCGCCGGTGCCTACGCGCTGCGGCGGCCGGAGAAGCCCGCGGTGACCATCGCGGTGATGGGCGCCATGGTCCCCGAGGCCCTCGCCGCCGCCGACCGGCTGGCCGCCCTCGGCTTCCCCGCCGACGTGGTCTGCGTGACCAGCCCGGACCTGCTCTTCCGGGCCGTGCAGGGCAGGCGCGGTCTGCAGGACGGCCCCGGTTGGCTGCTCGACCAGGTCTTCCCGGCCGAGCGGGCGGTCCCGATGGTCACCCTCCTCGACGGCCACCCGCACACGCTGGCGTTCCTCGCCACGATCAACAACGTGCCGGTGACCACGCTGGGCGTCAGCCGTTTCGGCCAGTCCGGGACCATCGACGACGTCTACCGCTACCACGGCATCGACACCGACAGCGTCGTCAGAGCCGCCCTGGACCTGGTCGACTGACTGTCCGACCACGACCGGGACGGCGGCGCCCCGGCGAGCCGAACCGCTCGCCGGGGCGCGCACCCGATCACCGGGGCGCGCACCCGATCACCGGGGTGCACCCCGCGAGGTGCTCAGGCTTCCTGCTTGCGCTCCGGGGGCGTGCCGTCGGCCGGTGCGAGCTTCAGCGGTTCGGCGGCGTAGCGGTTCTGCTCGGTGAGCAGGCGGGCGAACGGCCCGCCCTGCGCCTGCAGTTGCCGGTAGGTTCCGCGTTCGGCGATGCGGCCGGCCTGCAGAACGGCGATTTCGTCGACCTGCCCCAGGGTGCTGAGCCGGTGGGAGATGACGATGACGGTACGGCCGCGGGTGAGGCGCTCCAGCGCGCGCAGGACCTCGGCCTCGGCTTCGACGTCGAGGTTCGTGGTCGGCTCGTCGAGGATGAGGATCGGTGCGTCCCGCAACAGGGCGCGGGCGATGGCGATGCGCTGACGCTGGCCGCGGGAGAAGTTCTTGCCCAGTTCGCGGACCTCGGCGTGGTAGCCGCGGGGCAGTCCCTTGATCGTGTCGTGGATGTGGGCCTGCCGTGCGGCGGTGATCACCTGCTCGTCGGTCGCGCCTGGTCGGCCGATGGCGATGTTGTCGCGGACGGTTCCCTCGAACAGGATCGAGTCCTCCGGCACGATGGCGATGTTGTCGCGCAGCACGCCCAAGGGGTAGTCGCGGACGTCCACGCCGTCGACGGTGACGCTGCCCTGCCAGGACTCGTAGAAGCGGGGCAGTAGGCGGGTGAGGGTCGTCTTTCCGCTGCCGGACAGGCCGACGAGGGCGAGGCGGGTGCCGACCCGGATGTCCAGGTCGATGCCGTGCAGGACAGGGCGGCTCGGGTCGTAGCCGAACACCACGCCGCGGTAGACGATGTCACCGCGGATGCGTGGCGGACCGGTGTAGCGGCGGGAGGCGACGCGGTCCTCCACGGGTTGGTCGAGGATCTCCTGGATGCGCCCGGCGGCCGCAGCCGCGGTGGAGGCCAGCAACGTGAGCTTGGACAGGTCGCGCATGGGTTGGTAGAGCTGCTTGGAGTAGGCGAGGAAGACGGTCAGGGTGCCGATGGTGAGGCTGGCCGCCGGGATGGTGAGGATCCCCAGCGTGTAGCCCCGGTCGTGATCGGCGGCGATCCAGGCGCCCAAGGTGATGATCACGACATCGCTCACCGTGATGAAGACGATGACCAGGGGGTTGAACTCGGCCTGGCGCCGCCCGGCCTGCAGGCCGAAGCGCCGCTGCCGGTCGACATGGCCCCCGAAGGCGCGGGCCGCCCAGCGCTCCAGGGTGAACGCCTTGAGCTCGACGATCGCGGTGATGGAGGCGCTGGCCACCCGGGCGACATGGCCCGCGGCGCGGGCAGCCTCCTTGGAGGCCCGCTTGACCCACCGGGTGTAGAGCAGGACGGTCACGAACAGCAGCGGGGCGATGCACATCGCCAGGACGGTGAACTGCCAGTTGAGCACCAGCATGACGGTGAGGATCCCGGCGAGGGTCAGCACTCCGGACAACAGGTCGACCAGTCCGTCGGTGACCAGCTTCTCGATGTCGGTGATGTTGCCGCTGACCCGCTGGACGACCTCGCCGACCTGCTGGCGTACATGCCAGTCGAGCGGCAGGTGCTCGATATGGACGAACAGCCGTTTGCGCAGCTTCGCCCCCAGGTCCTGGCCGACGAACGCGGCGACGGAGAGCTGTACGAAGGCGACCACCGCGCTGATCAGCCCGAGGGCGAGGAACATCAGCCCGGCGAAGAGGAGTACGCCCAGTTGGGTGTGCTCCTGGGTGGCGTCCGTTTCGCCGCGGTTGCCGAAACGGTCGAAGTAGTCGAGAAGCCAGTCGGTGAAGGGGATATCCGGATCCTGGTGGTTGACGATCTTGTCCAGGATGATCTTGAAGGGGAAGGCCGCCAGGACGTCGCTGGTCACCGCGACGAAGGTCAGCGCGACCGCGAGGCAGACCAGCAGCCGACGGCCCCGCAGGTGCCCATAGAGAAAGCGGATCATCCGTCCCGTCCTTCAGTGAACCGTTCGAGACACCGGTCGACCTCGGCCACCACAGCGTGCACTTCGGCGGGACGAGGACTTCCCAGGCGGCGCACCCGGCGCGAAGCGATCTTCAGCAGCAGGGCGGCGTCGAACAGGGCGGCCCGTCGGCGTACGGCGGCGAGGTGTGCCTGGTCGGCGCCATCGCAGGCCAGCGCGGCCAGGTAGGCGTCGAGGAAGGCGTCCCTGGCCGCTACGTACCAGCCCCGGATGCCGGGCCGCGCGAGTTCCAGGTGGGGTGGGCGCAGGTAGGCGAGGAAGTACCCCACGTCGAGCGCCGGGTCGCCCTGGCCGACGCCGTCCAGGTCGGTGATGACCGGATGGCAGGGCGGGCAGAAGACGAGCTGGCTGGGTTTGAACGCACCGTGGACCAGGACGAGATGGTCGCTGTCGGCGCGCGTGAGCGCCTCGGCGAGGGGGTGGACGGCCCGGTCCAGTGCTCCGGTGAGCCCGCTGACCGTGTCGGACAGCGACTGCGCCCAGTCCCGCACCCGGACCGCGTAGGCGGGGCCGCGGGGTGCGGTCCGCCCGGACGCCACTCCACTGGTGTGCATCCAGGCCAGCGCCGCCGCGCTGGCGGTGAGCGCCGCGGACGGTGGACCCGCCGAGGTGCGCAGGCGCCGGGGCGGGCGGAGGAGAGCCGTGCCGGCCGTCTGGCCGTCGGTGTGGGCACCGCCCGCCGTCTCGGTGATCACCAGGCCCAGTTCCGCCGCCAGCGCCAGCGGGCGCGGTACGACGGCGGGCGCGGGTGGCCGACCGTCCGCCGCTGGCCGCGGCAGGCCCGACTGGTGGTGTGCCGCCCAGAGTTGCCCGGCGAGCCGGAAGGCCGCCGCGGCGTCCGCCGGGTCGCGGTAGAGCTTGCCGAAGAAGACGAGTTCGTCCTGGTTGGACAGCCGCACCTGGTAGCGGAGTACACATCGGGCCGCGGGTTTGTAGCGGACCGGGCTCACCCGCACCTCGCTGACGCGGGCGCCGGGGTCGTCGAGTACCGTCCTGGCCGCGGCCGTCAGCGCCGAGGCCAGCCTGTGGTCCGGCGGGGCGGTGGCGCAGGCGGCGGCCAGGGCGGGCAGGTCGGCGTCGTGGGGGAAGGACTGCAGGGTGAGGCCGACCCGGGGGCAGCGGAGGATGCCCGGCCAGTGGCCGCGGAACTCGGCCGGGTCGACAGAGGAAAGCAGCTCGCCGACCCGGGAGTTGGTGAGGGCCGAGTCGGCGAGTCGGACGGTCACCAGCGGCCATTGCGTATCCGCCGTTCCGCGTCGATCGTGCGGCCGGTAGCTCGCGGTCAGCCCCCGTCCAGGCTTGCGGCGCACCGAAGCGACGCGGAGGGCGGCAGGGGCGGGACCGCTCCCGGCTCCGCCGTCGAGCGCGGTGACCAGGTCGCGCACTGCCTGATGGAGCACGGCCACCGGTGATGCCGCCGACTCGCGGCGCCCCGCGGAACGGCGGGCGGGCACGCCCGGCCGGGACCCGGCCTGCTCGACGAAGGCGGCCAGTGCCCGGGGAGCGCCGGGGACGCCACGGCACCCGGGGAAGGGATTGACGTCGACGACCAACGGCCCGTCGGCGGTGGCGAGGATGTCGATTCCGTAGATCCGCAGGTCGAACACCTCCCCGGCGGCTCGGGCCAGGTCGAGCCAACCCGGCGGGAGCTGTTGGGGGTCGAGCGACCGGGTCGCGGTCGGCACGGCGCCGTCCAGCGGGCTGTGGCGGAGGCCGACGAAGACCTGCTCGCCGATCACCCACAGCTTGTAGTCCCAACCGTCGTTGGCGATGAAGTCCTGGACGACGACGGGCTCATCGGTCCAGTCCCCCTCCAGCGACCGTAGACGGTCCGGCCCGTCGAGGCGAGCGACGAGGTCCATCCGGCGACTGGTCCAGCTCTTGACGACGAGCGGGAAGCCCGGCGCCGACGAGTCCGCGACCCCGGCGCTGAGTTCGGACAGCCGGGTGAAGTGGTGGGTGTCGGGGAACGGCAGGCCTGCCTTACGTGCGAGGTCGGCCATGTGGACCCGGTCCTGGCACAGTTCGGTCGCGGCGGCGCTGTTCACCACATGGCTGCCCAGGAGCTCCATCTGCCGGGCAAGCGCTACCGCCTGCGGCGAGTGGGCTTTGAGCAGGTACAGGTCGGCGGTCGGACGCGGGTCGGCGGACGGCACGTCGTCGGGGTTGAGCACCGAGACGCTGTACCGCTCGCTCAGCAGATCGGGCAGCGCGGCCAGCAACGGATGGCCCGGGTTGTCGGTGAGAAGGCAGACCCTCATGGCAGCCTCGCGCCTGTGTGCTCGTCAGCCGCCGGGAGGCGCGGGCTCGGACCTGCCTGCCCGCCGCCCACGTCGTCGGTGCTGACTCGGGCGGTGGTCAGGAGAGCGGCGGCGCCCTCCGTACGTTCCGTACGGTCCACGGCGGCCAGCCGAAGGATCTTCCGGGCCACCCGCTCGACCGCGTAGGGGACGCACCGGAAGCTGGGGAAGTCATTGACGTCGACCACGACCCACCCGTCCGGCCCCTCCAGCAGGTCCACCCCGAACAGATCGAGACCGAACACTTCGCCCACGGCGGTGGTCACCTGGGCCAACTCGGCGGTCAGGGCCGTCCGGTGGCCCCGCACGGGAACGCCGGGGTGCAACGGCGAGCGGTGGATGGTGGCGTGCAGTTCCCCGCCGATGCTGTAGACCTTGACGTCCACGCCGGGGTTGACGACATACGGCTGAGCGAGCAGGAAGCCTTCACCGGCGAGCGAGCCGGTGATGCCGCTCAGCTCAGCGGGCTTGCTCACCAGATGGACCGCGCGGCCTGAGTTGCCGCCGGTGGGCTTGACGACCAGCGGGTAGTGCTCGTCCGGTATCTGGTGCAGGAGCGCGGGACCGGACGCGAAATACGTCAGGGGGAACGACAGTCCGGCCCGGCGGGCGATGGCCGCCGCGACCGCCTTGTCACGCACCAGCCGGATCGCGCGGGCGTCGTTTATCGTGGTCAGCCCGCTCGCCGCCACCGCCTCCAGCACGCTCAACCCAGGACCGCCCGAGACCGTCTTGAGTATCCAGGCGTCATGGGAGCCTTCGCGGGCCGGATCGGATATCCGGGCGATGGACCGCCCCGGCTCGAACACATCGATGTGATGGTTCCACTCCGCCAGTTGGCGGGCTACAGCCAGTGGCATGCTGTCGCGGCGGTAGCAATCCTCGACGATGAAACACAGCCTCATCGGACCGCACCCTCTCGTCGTCGGCGGCATAACACCGCAGAGCATCGTTATGCCGGGGCCTAATCGGCGGTAAGCCGGCTAGATTCCGAGGCAACCAGTGGCAGCAGCGTGGCGCCCACTCAACTAGGCCATTCGGTTAACGGAGGGCGTATCTGGTGAATCCGGTACATGGCGTGGAAATGAACCACCGCGGTGCTGCTCATGAAGCCCTTGTCGCCCCGTATGTCGGCTGTGCCACGGGGTGAGCGCGATCAGCTTCCTCAGCTGGGCGCGGGCCACGGCGGACACCGGCGTCGGAATCCTGATCCCGGGTCAACCGGTGCGCCCCGGGTGCCAGTCCCCGGCCGGTTGGCCTGGCCGGGGACCGGAACATGGGTGACGCTGTGAGTGCGTGTCACACGAAGGTGTAGCCACCCGACACGGCGGTGGTGCCGCCCGGAGTGGTAACGGTCACGGCGACGTTGCCCGCCGTGTGCGCGGGCGTCACGCCGGTCAGTACCGTGCCCCCGACGTTCACCACGACGCCGGTCGCCGGGGTGCCGCCGAAGGTGACGGTGGCGCCGGTGAGGTTGCTGCCGACGATGACGAACGGCGTGCCACCGACGATCGTGCCGGTGACGGGCGTGATGGAGACGGCTACCGGCGGTGGCAGCGCGACGATGTAGTTGAAGCCGCCGGCGACGGTGGTGCTACCGCTCGGAGTCGTGACCACGACGGTCGCGTTGCCCGCCGCACCCGCCGGAGTGACACCGGTCAGGACCGTGCCGGTCGGGTCCACCGTCACTCCCGTGGCGGGAACGCCGTTGAAGGTGACGGTGGCACCGGTGAGGTTGCTGCCGATGATGGTGAACGTCGTACCGCCGCTGATCGGGCCGGTGTTCGGGCTGAGGGTGAAGACGACGGGAGGGGCCGGGAGCAGGTAGGTGTACATGGCCGGGGCACTGGAACCGCTCGCGTTCGTGACGACGACCGGTACGGTACCGGCGGCGTGGGCCGGGGCGTCGACGATGATCAGGAGCCCGATCGGGTCCTGGAACAGGATGGTGGCCGGTGTGCCGCCGAAGGTGACCGAGCTGGCGTTGGCGAGTCCTGATCCGAGGATCAGCACGGGGTTACCGCCAGCCGCGGGCCCGGCCATCGGGATCAGGAGCCCGATGCTCGGGGCGCCGGGGAAGGGGAATCCGGCCGGGAACCCGGGAATCTGCAGGGCGGGGGTGGACATGGAGGTTCCTCCTCGTTGAGGTGGCAAGGTGGGACTGATTGCCGCCTGCGTGCTGCCCTGGCCGATCATGGGCAGGAGGCGGAGGCGGATGGCAGGGCGAAGGTGAGGCGCCAGCTCATATGACGCCTCCTGGGACGTCGTTCGAGCCGCCCGCCGGTGCCCATGAGCGGCACCAACCGCAGATCCGGGTCCTCCACGAGGGTCTTGTCCACATCGCCGTCAGGCTGTGGACTCCGCGCCCCTGTCAACGAGGTCATCCGCACGAATCCGTGCGGGCAACCAGTAGGCCGCGTCATTCCCCCGGAGAGGAATGGGCGACCCACCGGTTTGGATGAATCCAGTACTCCACAAGGTGTGCATCGGAACAAGAGAGTTGACGCGGGTTCACCTGAATGGCGCAGTGTGGCGGGTGGTGCGCGACGGTTCGGAGAGTCCGCTCCAAGTGAATCGGCCGCATGGGCTCCCATCGGCGTTCCCGCATCACCCGCTATGGCGTTCCCGTGTCACCCGCCGTCACTGAGCCGCTCACGCCATCCAGCGAAATCCGCGGCGAGATCATAATCTGTCCTGCGGAGGTTCGCGAGTTGACCGTCGATGTAGTGCAGATATAGGGGAATCAGTTGGGCGTTGAGTAGCGCGGTCGCCTGCTCCGAGTTCACGGGGTGACCGTGCCGCCACCGCATGGTCGTACGGATGAGTTCAGCGGCCACGGGCTGTTGGTCTGCCAGATACCGGGCCACGGCCTCGTCGGTGGAGGCGACTCGGCCGGTGTCCGTGGTGTGCAGGAACCGCACCGGGAGCAGGACGACCTTGGTGAGTGGGACACGTGCGTCAAGGAGCATGGTGGGCTGGTGGAACGCGCTGACGGCTCGGTCGGTCGCGAATGTGGCCAACGCGAAACGGGCGCTTTCCTCAAGGAGTTGGGCACGGTCGGGATATGGAAGCTCCGCCGTGATGTCCTTTCCCTGCAGGACCTTGCCGTTCTCGGCCAAGTCGAGGCGGTCGATCGCGGGGAACCGGCCGTCATCGCGGTTTTCCTTCAGTGCGGTCAGCGAGCTCCAGAACACCGAAAGCCGCTGGTGCAGCGCACCGCCGCCCGCGCACAGGTCCTGCCGCACCTGGTCGATCACGGCCTGATCTTCAGGGGACCGACCGCCGAGGATCAAAGCCAGGTCCACATCGCTGACCGCGGGGGCGAAACCGCCATGCGCCAGACTGCCCAGCGCGCAGGCGGACACCAGTCGATCGCCGAAGGCGTTTCGATAGGCGACGGTGGCTTCGGTCAGCACCGCCCAGCCGGGCTCATCCACCGTGACGCCTGAGAACGCGTATGCCATGGAAGGACACTCCCGTCAGCGCCTCGCCGCACGCAAGGGGGCGAGGGTGCCTCCGGGGCGGCATGGCCCATGCGGTGAAGTCACCCCAGGGCACGGGAAGTTGCAGAGATATCTCTCCAGAGGACTCTATGCAGAGAGTTCTCTGCAACTTACGATGCTGGCATGTCCGACGAAGCCGAACGCACACCAGAGCCCGCCAAGCCCGCCCGGCGCATCGATGCGCGCAGCCTGCGGGGGTTGGCCCATCCGCTGCGTATGAGGATCTTCGAACTGCTCAGCCTCGACGGCCCCGCCACCGCTACCAGGCTCTCCGAACGACTTGGGGAGAACACCGGGACCGTCAGCTGGCACCTGCGTCACCTCGCCGAGCACGGCTTCATCGAGGAGGAGGCCGGACGCGGCACAAAGCGCGAGCGCTGGTGGCGAAGGGTCGGCGTATCGAACGAGCTGAACACCGCGGATTTCCGCGACGATCCCGACACCCGGGGCGCCCTCTCGGTCTACATCCACGAACTGGTTCAGCAGTACTTCAACCGGGTCATGACCTACGTCAGCGAGGACTGGGACGACGGGTGGCGGAACGCCGGCACCCTTGCGGACTGGCGTGACCTGCGGATGACTCCTGATCAGCTGGCGGCGCTCAACGCGGAACTGATGGCCGTCATCGCCCGCCACACCCCGGCTCCGGGCACCGAGCCCGCCCCCGGCGCGCTCCCGGTCGTCGTGCAGCTCCAGTCCTTTCCCCGCAAGGAGCGGGGCGCCGTATGAGCCGGGGCATGCGCGGTGGCCTCCTGCGTCGCCACCGTGATTTCCGGCTGCTGTGGTGCGGTGAGACCGCAGGCAAGTTCGGCGCGTCCGTCACCGGGGTGGCGATGCCGCTGATCGCCGTCTCCAACCTGCACGCCAGCACGTTCGAGGTCGGTCTGCTGAGCGCCGCCAGCTGGAGCCCGTGGCTGATCATCGGCCTCCCGGTCGGTGCCTGGGTGGACCGGCTGCGGCGCAGGCCGATCATGCTGGTCAGCGCCGCGGTCTCGCTCGTACTGTTCGCCAGCGTCCCGGTCGCCGCATGGTTCGGCTGGTTGAGCATCGGCCTGCTGCTGGGCGTCGCACTGCTTACGGGCACGGCAGCGGTGTTCTTCCAGACCGCGTACAGCGCCTACCTCCCCAGCGTCTTGGCGCCCGAGGACCAGCCCGAGGGCAACGCCAAACTGCACGGCAGCGCCTCCGCGGCACAGATCGGCGGACAGGGCTCCGGTGGTCTCATCGCGCAGTTGGCGGGTGCGGTGAACGGGATGTTCGCCAACGCCGCGACATTCCTCGTCTCCCTGATCTGCCTGGCGAGCATCCGGCACCGTGAGCCACGCGTCACCACGACCGGACACCGCCCCGGAGCACTGGTCGTTGAGATCGGCGAAGGCCTGCGCCTGATCGCTGGCGACCCCTGGTTTCGCACACTGGCGCTCTTCGGGGCCGCCTCCAACCTGGCCCTCATGGGATACCAGTCGATCCAGGTGGTCTTCCTGGTCCGCAGCGTCGGCTTGGCCCCCGGGGTGGTCGGTTCACTCGTGGCGGCGGTCAGTACCGGAGGGGTTGTCGGGGCGTTCCTCGCACGTAGGGTCGGCGGCCGGATCGGCACGGCCCGCGCGACGCTGCTGTTCGAACTGGGTGTACCGGTGTTCGCTCTGCTCATCCCGCTGACCGTCGGCGGAGCCGGGACGCTGCTGTTCGTGACCGGCGGATTCTGCGTCTCCGGCGGCGTCGTGGCGGGTAATGTGATCAAGGCGGGCTTCCAGCAGCGTTACTGCCCGCCAGACCTCCTCGGCCGCCTCACCGCGAGCACGGCGTTCCTCAGCTACGGGACGATCCCGCTCGGAGCACTCCTCGGCGGTGCGCTCGGCACCGCGTTCGGCTGCCGCACCGCACTGTGGATCACCACAGCCGGCATCCCGCTCGCCGCACTGATCCTGTTCTTCTCCCCGATCCGGCGGTCCCGGGACCTGCCGACGTCCCGTCAACCAGAGAAACACTCCCGACCTTCGCCGGGACCCGACGGCGAGCCGGTCCACCTCGTCATCGACCAGGACCGCTTCTGAGCCATCGGCTGCCGGAGACGAGCCGAAATCCACGAGACGGTCACGACGGTCGAGGAGGCGCCGTTTGTCACTCGTCTGCGCGGGCTGGCGTGCCGAAAGCCCTCCCGCCCAACAGGCTGGAGTTCGTCACCGGACGCGGGGAGGCCGTCCTGCTCGGCCTGCCGGGCACCGGCTCGGCCTGCTCCGCGGCGGTGAAGTCCTGCCTGCGGGGCTCGCCCCGGGCGCGAGCCAGCGCTGCGGCGGGGTGTTCCACGAGGGAGGAACGGGATGTCGCACAGCCTCGGCAGGACGCGCTGGAAGCTCTTCGCCGCCATCATGGTGCCCGGCATAGCGGTCGCCACGGCCCTTGGCATCGGCATGGCACAAGGGGCGCTGGCCGCGTCGTTCTTCATCTCCGGCCGCAGGTTCCAGCTCTCCGTCGACTCGCTGGTGGGACACGGGATGAGCGTCTACAGCACCGTGGACGTGACCAGGGAGGGCACCCTTGTGCCGGTGGTGGTCACTGGGCTCAGGTCCGCGGTGATCCGCGGGTTGTGCGAGTCCGTGGTCACCCCGGTTCCCTTCCTGGGCCCCTACACCCTGCGGCTCACTGCTGCGGACCGGCTGCGCCGGGCCGAGGCGAGGGACATCTTCATCGACGCGACGGCCGTGAACGTCACTCAGCAGTCGTTCCACGACCTGAACATCGGCGTCGCGGCGGGCTCCCTCACCAAGGGGCCGGTCAACCCGGGCGACCGGCACTCGCGGTTCTTCGATCCCAACGGCATCGCCCAGCAGGCCTCGACGGTCTTCCTGGCCAACGCGCGCTGGCAGGCGGTCGCGGTCACGGCCGTCACCCTCGATGTGCCCGATGTCAGGGTGCGGGTCCTGGCGGGCCGTCATGACTGCTTCTGATCGCCGGGCCGCGGCCGCCTCACCGCCGATGCCGCACGTGACCCACGAACCGTCTGACACACGCCCAGACCTGCGCGCCGCGGTCGTCAACGCCCGCCGGGCGTTCAGGACCTGGCGCGGTACCCGGCCCTTCTGGGGCGGCCTGTTCACCCTCTCGGCGGGCGTGCCGGTCATCTACTTCGCGTTCGCCCGCCTCAGCCTGGGCGGCATCCCTCTGGCACTGTCCACCACGGCCGGGGCGGGATCGCTGGTCATCGGGGTCCTGCTCATCGTCCTGGGCGTCATCCTCTGGCTGCAGCAGCATGCGCGGGTCTTCGCCGGGATCGCGGCCATTCTGCTGGCTCTCATCTCCCTGCCCATCGCCAACTTCGGGGGATTCCTGCTCGGGCTGCTCTGCGGCCTCGTCGGTGGTTCCCTGGCCTGTTCCTGGGCCCCGCCGAGCACTGACGAGCCGCAGCCCGTGGCGCAGGGTGTGCGGTGACTCAGTCGAGATGGTCGATGATCTCGGCGAGGCGGTGCAACTGCCCGGCGAGCTGGGTGCGTTCGTCGGGGGTGAAGGCGGCGTATCCGCGTCGCTGGTGCTCGCGCCGGTGCTCGCGTAGCCGGGCGAGCTGGTCGGCGCCTTCCTCGGTGAGGCGGACGAGGACGCGGCGTTCGTCCTCGGGGGAGCGGCGGCGGGTCACGACGCCCTTGTTCTCCAGCTGTTGGAGCATGCGGGTGGCGGTGGGAACGCTGACCCCGGCGGCGGCCGCCAGATAGCTGACCGGCAGATCGCCTTCCGAGGCCAGGGGATCGAGCAACGCCAACTGCGACAGCGACAGGCCTCCGGCGTCGGCGGCCCGGCTGCGGGCCTTGCGCATGGCGAGGAACAGGGCGTCCGCGGCCTGCGCGAGCTCTTCCACTCCGGTGTCCGGTTCGGGCAGCGGCTTGCTGGGGTGTTGACGGTCGTGCGACATGGTTGTTAGCTTACTAAAGAGTTATTTAGCAAGCTAAAGATTGGAGGGCTAAGGAAATGGCTCCCACTGGACGCATCGACGTACACGAGCATGTGCTCCCGCCCGCCTACCGGCGGCTGCTGGACGACCGCGGCCTGACCGCCGGAGGCTGGGCGCTCCCGGGCTGGGACAAAGACAGCGCCATCGCGATGATGGACACCCAGGACATCGCCACCGGCGTGCTCTCGGTCAGTGCACCCGGCGTCCACCTGGGCGACGACCGCGAGGCCCGCACCCTGGCGCGCTCCGTCAACGAGTACGTCGCCGAAGTGGTCAAGGACCGTCCCGACCGCTTCGGACAGTTCGCCAGCATCCCGCTGCCGGATGTGGAGGGCTCGGTCGCCGAGGCCGTCCACGCCCTGGACGAGCTGCACGCCGACGGCGTGGTCCTGATGTCCAACGCCGACGGCCGCTACCTGGGCGACCCCGCCCTGGAGCCGCTGTGGGCCGAACTGGACGCCCGCGCGGCGGTGGTCTTCATCCACCCCACCGAAGTGCCGACCCCGATGCTTCCGGGCATCCCGGCACCGATCATCGACTACCCCTTCGACACCGCCCGCACCGCGGTGCAGATGACCCTCAACGGTGTCATGGGCCGCTACACCCGGCTGAAGGTGATCCTCTCCCACGCCGGCGGCTTCCTGCCCTACGTCGCCCACCGCGTCGCCGTCGCCGCCACGCTGGCCAGGCCGGAGCTGACCGCCGACGGCATCCTGGCCGACCTGCGGCGCTTCTACTTCGACACCGCGCTGTCCGGCAGCCCCACCGCGCTGCCGTCCCTGCTGGCCTTCGCCGCCCCCGGCCACGTCCTGTACGGCAGCGACTGGCCGTTCGCCCCCATCCCGGCAGGGGCCTACTTCAACGCCCACCTGGACGGATACCAGGGCTGGCAGCCCGGCCAGCTCCACGCCGTGCACCGCGGCGGCGCGGAGGCACTCTTCCCCCGCCTCGCCCGCGACTAGATCCGGGACCCGGCCCGCCATCTGACCGGAAGCGCGGCGGTCGCCGTGTCCGTCGTCCTACTCTGCGGCGAGGAGCAAGTCCGAGCGGGTACGGAGGCGTCATGACGTCGATGAGCAAACCTGAACTGCGACCCGTCGCCTGGCGCCCGCCGCCCCGGCCGGGCCCCGTGGGCGGCGACCGGGTACCGGCGTCCGCACCGCGCCTGCTTCCGCTCGGCGGGACCGGACCTGAGCACGTGGTCGTCAACGCGGCGGGGCAACTGCTCACCGGTGTGGACGACGGCAGGATCCTGCGGGTTGACCCGGGCACCGGCGAGGTGACGACCGTCGCCGACACCGGTGGACGGCCGCTGGGTCTCCAACTCCACCCCGACGGGCGGTTGTTGGTGTGTGACGCGCGGACCGGTTTGCTGCGCATCGTGCCCGAGACGGGAGAGATCGAGGTACTCCTGCGGTCCGCGGGCGGCGAACCGCTTGGCTTCTGCAGCAATGTCGTGGTCACCCGTGACGGCACGATCTACGTCAGCGACTCCAGTCGGCGGTTCGGCATCGACCACTGGCTGGGAGATCTGCTCGAACACTCCGGAACCGGTCGGCTCATCCGCATCGCACCCGGTGCCGCCGAGCCCGAAGTCGTCCTGGACGGGCTCTACTTCGCCAACGGCCTCGCGCTCTCGGCCGACGAGTCGTTCATCACCGTCGCGGAGACCGGGGCGTACCGACTCACCCGGCTCTGGCTGACCGGCCCGCGCGCCGGGCATCGAGACACCTTCCTCGAAGACCTGCCGGGCTTCCCCGACAACCTGACCACCGGCCCCGGCGGGCTCATCTGGATCGCCTACGCCGCACCGCGCGACCCCCTGATGGACTGGCTGCACCGCACGCCCCCGATGCTTCGACAGGCGCTGTGGAAGCTACCCGAGTCGATGCGGCCGGGTCCGCGCCGCACGCTGCGCGTCACGGCCGTGGACAGCGGCGGCCGCACCGTCTACGACCTGCGATGGCCGCGCACTCGCTACCGCATGGCCACCAGCGCGTACGAGCACGACGGGCGGCTCTATATCGGCAGCCTCGTGGAGGACGCCGTCGCCGTGCTGGATCTGCCGGAACGCTGACGAACCGGCCGACCCGGTCAGCTGAACCGGGCGGCCAGTTGGCGGAACAGCGATGGGGCGGCGCCTTTCAGCCGGGCCGGGAACCACAACCACCCGGGTACGAAGGCCTCGCTGCGGTCGTGCGCCACGGCATCCCAGACGGCGTCGGCGACACGCATCGGGTGGACCGGCCGCGGCCGGGAGCGCTGGTAGAGGGTCCCGCGACGGGCGAAGAACGGGGTTTGCACGACCCCCGGCACCACCGTGGAGATCCGCACCCGGCTTCCCAGGAGTTCGTACCGCAGGCTGTCGGCGAACGTGGTCAGCGCGGCCTTGGCGGCCGAGTAGACGGCCTCCTCCCGCACGCCCACGGCTCCGGCGATCGACCCCACCAGCACCAGATGCCCGGCGTTGCGGCGCATCATCTGCGGCAGCACCAGGCGGACCAGGTGGACGACCGCGGCCAGGTCGACGGCGAGGATCTCGTCGATCGCCGCGGCGGGCATTTCCGCGAAGGGACCGGCCCAGCCGATGCCCGCCGCGGCGACGAGCAGATCCACCCGTCCGCCAAGGCCGACGGTGGCCTCCACCAACTGCCTGCAGCCGTCGCGGTCACTCAGATCGCCGGGGACGGGAACGCCTCCGATGGCCGTGGCCACCTGGTCCAGGCGGGTGCGGTCACGGCCGTTGAGCACCACGCGCCAGGTTCCCTCGGTGGCGAACCGGGTGGCGACCGCGGCACCAATGCCCGACGAGGCCCCGGTGATCAAAGCCACCGGTGCGCTGGCAGGGTCGGCTGTGGAACGTTCCGTGGTCCGCCCGGCCGCCAGGTTTCCGCCGTGCGGCAGCGGACTGCCCGCAGACGCTCGCGCGGCTTCCATCAGGAGCCCTCCTCGGATAAGCGATCAACAGCAGGCTCTTCTGCTGCTAGGCAGAGGGTCGTCCGGCCGTCGTCCGTGTTCCGGCACGCGTCACGGTCATTCTTCCCCAGGCGTGCCATAACGGACAGTTGGGCGAGCCGTCAGGGTTCAGCCCCCTCCTGTTCCGTGCAACTGACACCGGCCTGCGGGCCCGCCGAACGTATGACCGGACTCCGCACCAGAGGCGTCGTCACCTCGGACCGCCCGGCACCTGGTTTCGCAGCGGTGCGCCCTCCCGCGCGGCCGTCGTCACGATGTCGACGGCATCAGCGGTGAACAGTGCCCGTCCGGCGTCGATCCGCGCCCGCCGGACCGGCCCGTCGGACCCCAGGTCATCCAGCGCCTGGAGCAACTCCTGCGGCGAACGGGTGTAGGCGCACAGCCCGGCCTCGGCCATACCGCGGGCGCTGTGCTCGCCGTGCCCCGCGATCGGCCGGTAGCTCACCACCGGCACCCCGGCCGCCAGGGCCTGCGCCGCGGTCTGCCCGGCGGCGTTCATGACCAGCACACCGACGGCGGCCATCAAGGCTGGTACGTCGCTCACCCAACCGAGGGCGACCGCGCCGGGCACCCGGTCGAGTCGCCGCCGCAGCGCCCGGCTGCGGCCGCACATGACGACCGGCAGCCAGCCGTGGCCGCTGAGCAGAGCGGCGGTCTCCGCCAGCTGTGACCCCAGCCCCCACGCACCGGTGGAGAGCAGGACCGGGACGCGGCTGGGTCCGCGCGCCGCGAACTCACGGGTGAAAGCACCGACGCGTGCCGATGGCGGCGGGGTGTGGAACGCCTCGGGCACCACCGGTCCGACCGCCAGGGCGCGGTGCCCGCCCCTGCGCCGGATGTCCTCGGCGGTCTGCGGGGTCGGGCACAGATGGATGTCGTTGCCTGGATGGAGCCACTGCCGGTGCACGGCGAAGTCGGTGATCACCACGACACTGGGCACCCGCAGCGCCCCCTCGTTCCGCAACCGGCCGCCGATCTGCGCGCCCAGGTGGAACGTGGAGACCAGCGCGTCCGGTGGATCGGCGGCCAAACGGCGTCGCAGCGCCCGGGCCGCGGGCACCACAACGGGGCTGGTGTCCCGGCTCGGCCGTCCCCGGCCAGCCGGCGGCGCCACGAAGTACGCCTGGTAGATCGCGTCGTAGACGAACGGGGCGTGGCGGATGGTCGCGGCGTAGAAGCCGCGCAGCGCGGTGCCCAGACGGACGGGGAGCAGGTCGAGGACGTCGATGGTCTCCGTCAGATGCCCGCGGCGCGACAGCCGCCGCGCGAGCTCAGCGGCCACCGTGTCATGCCCGGCCCCCATGGCCGCGCTCAGGATCACGAATCGCCGGCCCACACTCTCACCGCCCTTCCCGGAAAACCCTTCACGCTGCGGCGTACTTCCGCCAGCGCTGCGGCGCCCGCCCTGCTCAAGCAGACGCGGCGCCCCTCCCGCGCTACGGGCGTTGGTCATCCGGGCCGCCGCTACCGCCTGTCAGGTGAGCTCTGCTGATCGGCTCCGGTCGCAGGTGGCCGCCGCGGCGCGGGAGACTGGGCACCGTGCGTGCCGACCGCCCACCACCCGCGTTCCCGGCGCGGTGCGCGCTGTCGGCGTGTGCGCTCGCCGGGGCGGCCGCGCACCTCGGCCCGGCCGGGACCTGGTTGGCGCCGGTGCGCCGGGTGCTGTTCCCGGTACTGGACGGCCGTGGCCACCCGGAGCACATCGCCCTCACCTTCGATGACGGCCCCGATCGCGCCAGCACGCCGTACTTCCTGGACGCCTTGGACCGTCTCGCGGTCCGCGCCACGTTCTTCGTCCTCGGCCGCGCCCTGCTGGAGGCGCCCGAGACCGGCCGGGAACTGGTCGCCCGGGGACACGAGGTCGCCGTTCACGGCTGGGACCACCGCCGCCCCTGGTGCCCCACGCCCGTACGCGATCTGCGTGAGCTGCGGCGCGCCGCCGAGGCCGTCACCGTCGTCTGCGGCATCACGCCCCGGTGGTACCGGCCGCCGTACGGCGTCCTCACCGGCGGCCGGTGGGCCGCCGCCCATCGCGTGGGGCTGCGCCCGGTGCTGTGGTCCGCGTGGGGCCGGGAGTGGGAGGCCGGGGCCACCCCCCGTACCGTCGTCGACAACGTGGGCCGCGGCCTGCGCGGTGGTGGCACCGTCCTCCTGCACGACACGGACCGCGCGGCCGCCCCTGGCTCCTGGCGCGTCACCCTCCAGGCACTCCCGGCACTGGTGGAACGCTGCCGCCGCCAGGGCCTCACGGTGGGGCCGCTGCGCGATCACGGCATCGCGGGGCCGCGCTGGGCGCCCGTACGGCGCACTGCGTAGGCGCGCGTTTGGCCTGGACGGTTTCCTGGGACTGGTGGTAGCAGCGGGATCCGGCAACGGGGACACCAGCGGGCAAGAAGCGGTAGACCAACGTAAGCAGCGCTCGCGCCGCGGGCGGGTTCGGGAGCGAATGGGACCCTCGTGCTGACATATGTGTTGGCCGTCCTCGCTGCCTGCGCCAACGCGGCGGCGTCAGTGCTGCAGCGTTGGGCCAACATCGGTCTGCCCGCGGAGGACAGTCTGAGTCTGCGGCTGATCAAGGGGTTGCTGCGGCGCCCGGTGTGGTTCGCGGGGGTCCTCGCCGTGATCGCGGGCTTTCTGCTGCAGGCCGCGGCGCTGTCCGTCGGCGAGCTGTCGGTCGTGGAGCCGATCCTGGTCTTCGAGCTGCCGCTGACGCTGATCCTCGCCTCACGGGTGTTCCACGCCCCGCTCCACCGCCGTGAATGGCTCTCGGTCGGCGGGATGACCCTCGGTCTGGCGGTGATGCTGTTCTGCCTCGCGCCGTCGGGGGGCAACCCGCAGGCGGCCGATTGGGTCGTCTGGTCGACGGGCATCGGCGTGAATCTGGCGGTGGTGGCGGCCGCGGTGCTGTGGGGCCGCACCGGAAAGGTGGCGTCGCGGGCGGAGCTCGGGGGACGGCGAGCGGTATGCCTCGGCGTGGCGGCTGGATGCCAGTTCGGGCTGACCGCCGCGTTGATGAAAGGGGCGGTGTCCGAGAGCCGACACGGCATCGCTGCCGTCTGCACCTCCTGGCAGCTCTACGCCATGGTCGCCGCCGGTATCACGGGGATGTTCCTGCTGCAGTCAGCGATGCATGCCGGGAGACTGCTCGCCGCTCAGCCGGGCCTGACGCTGTCGGACCCGCTGATCTCCGTTCTGTGGGGTGTCCTCGCCTTCAACGAACAGGTGCGGGAGGGTTTGTGGGTGCTGCCCGCACTCGCCGGTGCTGCCGCCATCACCATCTGTGTGGCCCTACTGGCGCGTTCCCCGTTGCTGGGAGCCGAGGACCGTTCGCCGGTGCCTGGCCGACCGGCGTAGTCAGCGAGCCGGGGATCGTTCGCCTTGCTCCGACGCATCGTCAACCACCGGACGGCGGGGCGTAGATCCAGTATCCCCGCGCACGGCCATGTCTGTCACCGTTCCGCGGAATGATCTTTGCGGCACCATGCGCCTCTAACGTTGCGGGGACAGCACACCGCACCCATCTGACCCCTGGAGTACGAAGAGTGGCGCACGACACTGCCGTTGCCGCACTGGCGGCGGAGCTGATGAGCATGGCCGCGGCGGACCACCAGACCTCGCCCCGCGCGAACAGTGAAGACGCGGCTGCGCAGTTGGCGTGGCGTCGACTGACCGCGCGGCACGGTGACCGGCTCGACGAGATCATGGATGAGTACGGCTGGCCGACGACGGAGCTGGTCGGTGCCGAGGCCGCACGCGGCGCGTGGCTGATCGCGCAGCACGCCGACCGGCAGCTCGATGTGCAGCGGCGCGCGGTCCGGCTGATGCGACAGGCGGTGACCGCAGGCTCGGCCAGCCCTCGCGAGCTGGCCTTCCTGCGCGACCGGGTGCTGGTGAACGAGGGGCGAGAGCAGATCTACGGCACACAGATCGCCGGGGTGAAGGATGGCTCGCCCGTTCCGTGGCCCTGTGAGGATCCCGAGCGCATGAACGAACTGCGGGCGCAAGTCGGCATCGAGCCGTTCGCCGAGTACGTCGCCAAGTTCCCCGTGGCCTGACGCGGGCAGCAGGGCTCGCAGCAGAAAGCCGCGAAGGGGGTGAACGGTAGAATATGGGACAGCGTGTGGGGGAGATCCCGCACGTCGAGCGCTGAGCTTCGCGCCGGCGGCTGCGGCGGAGGCCGACATGAAACGGCACAGCATCTCGTACTGGCGGCAGAGCCCCAGTGGGCCCGGCCGGTCGGTGCCGCGTACCGCCAGCCCCGGAAACGTCCAGGCGACCCTCGCCCTGAACGGCATGGGCAGTTTCCAGTGGGATCTGGATGCCGACGCCTTCATCCTCGACGCCGGCGGACTCGCCGTGATGGGGCTGCGCGCCGGTGAGTACGACGGGCGCGCCCGCACCCTTGGCCGCCGGATCCTGCCCGACGACCTCCCCGGCCTGGAAACGCTCGTCGCACGTGCCCTGGCATCCCATCCGAGCTACGGCGCCTACTTCCGCGTACGCTGCCCCGACGGAACCGTTCGCTGGACCCACGTACAGGGCCGCATCCTGCGTGATGCCACTGGGCGGGCCCGGCGCGTGGTGGGAATCGTCCGGGACGCGAGCGAGGAACTTCAGCACTTCGCCGAACAGACGGCTCTCAGAGCCGACCGGCAGAGCCAGACCGACGTCGTCCAGGCACTCACCCACGCGCTGTCCCAGGCGCTGAGCGTCGAGGACGTCACCACGGCCGTGACCAGCGAGGAAACCCGCAGACGCATCGGCGCCACGGCCATCGCCCTCGGCATCTTCGAGCAGGGCCACACCCGGGTGGTCGGAGCGGCTGGCTTGCCCGAGGGGCTTGTCCGCGACATGTCCGTCTCCCGGGTGAGCGCCGCGACGCCCTTCGCTGAGGCCGTCCGCACCCGCACCCCGCGGTTCCTGAGCCGCCACGAGCTACGTGACCGCTACCCGAGGATGTGGCCCTATCTGAAGTCCACGGCCTTCACCAGGGCCGCCATCCTGCCCTTGGTCGCACAGGCTCAACCGATCGGCGCCCTCGCGATCGCCTTCCAGGACCGCCCCGGATTCACTTCCGGAGAGCGCAACCTGCTGCTTGCCCTGGGCTCCACCATCGCCCAGTCGTTCCAGCGTTCCGTGCTGTACGACCATGAACACGAACTGGCCGTCGGCCTGCAGCACGCCATGCTGCCCGCCCGTATCCCCGACTGCCTGGGCGCCCGGATCGCCGTCCGGTACCGCCCCTCGCAAAGTGGCCGGGAGATCGGAGGCGACTGGTACGACGTCATCTCGCTAGCCGCCGAGCGCATCGGCATCGTGGTCGGCGACGTCGAAGGCCATGACGTCCATGCGGCCGCCATCATGGGCCAGTTGCGCATCGCCCTGCGCGCCTACGCCGCCGAGGGGCACTCGCCGTCCACCGTGATCTCCCGCGCGTCGGCGTTCCTGCGCGATCTCGACACCGAACGCTTCGCCACCTGCATCTACGCGGAACTCGATACCGCCACCGGATGCGCCAGCATCGTGCGAGCCGGGCACCTGGGACCGCTCGTCAGGCGTGCGAACGGCACCTGCAGCCGTCCCCATGTCCCCGGTGGTCCACCGCTTGGACTGCTCGACAGCGCCGACACCTCCCCCTATCCGGTTGCCCCGCTCCAGATGCGTCCCGCCGACACGCTGCTGTTGTGCACCGACGGACTTGTGGAGTTCCACGGCATGGACCTCGACGAGGGCATGCACCAACTCGAAACCGTCGCCCTCGACGGACCGAGCTCGTTGGAGGACCTCGCCGACCACATCATCGACACCATCGAGTCGCGGTCCGAACTGCTCGACGACGCGGCCCTGCTCCTTGCCGAACTCGCAATGCCTTGTAATGGCCGGTCCGCCCGGTCGCCAGATCGTCGCTGGTGAACCGATCGGCCCTGTCGCGGTGTCCTGAGAGGCAAGATCTTGGTCGCGGCACGGTGGCGGTATGACCGTGGCGCAGTTGCGGCTCGACCGCTGGGAGACCGCGCTGAACTCGGACAACCCGCTCGTCGCGCAGACCGCCGCACCACCGGCGAAGGCACTCACCTGACCGGTACCGATGGCTGCTGGTCAAGGCCCGGTTCCAACCTCGGGCCTTGACCTGCGCGTCACATCACGGGCTCACGAACTCGAAGCCTGGGAGCGCTCGCTCGGCATTTCCTGTTGCGCTATGTGCTGGGTGTCGGCGGCCTGACGTCGTTGTTGTACGGCGGGGGCGGCCTTGCCGCAGAACACCGGCTCCAGAGCCTTTCGTTCGGCGCTGAAGATGTCGCTGTTGTTGGAGGCGTTCGCGGAAATGGTGACCTGTCGTGTGCCGTCCTTGGTGGTGTAGGTGTAGGTCTGGTAGCCCTCGATGATGCCGTCGTGTCCGATGACATCGGTGCCGCAGGAAAGGTCGTACTCGCGTAGGCCCAGGCCGTAGCGGGACGTCGGGCTCACCGACTCCATGGTCTCCATTTCGGCGAGTTGTGCCGGTGGCAGCAGGTGACCGGCGGTCAGCGCACGGAGGAAGCGGTTGAGGTCCGAGGTGCTGGAGATGGCGGCGCCAGCGGTCCAGATCCATGAGGCGGTCTGGTTGGTCGCGTCGAACAGGGGCTTGGAGCGGACGTCGTTGGTGAGGTAGCCGATGGCGTGCGGGCTGTCGATCGTCGTGTGCGGCACGACGAAGCGGGTGTGCGTCAGGCCGAGTGGGGCGATGATGCGCTGATTGAGCACCTGTGCGTACGGCTTGCCGGTGACGTGCTCGATCAGTAGGCCGAGGACCACGAAGTTGGTGTTGCAGTAGCTGTACTTGGTGCCCGGCGGGAACTGCTGCCCGTGCCTGAGGGCGTCCGCGACGAGGTCCTGCGGCCGGAAAGTCTGGTAGCGGAACTTCTGGTAGCCGGTGATGGTGTCGCCGGTCAGCAGGTCGTTCGTGTAGTCATAGAGGCCGCTGGTGTGGTTCAGCAATTGGCGCACGGTGATGGCGGAGTTGGCGGGCAGCACACCGGACGGCAGGTAGCGGCTTGCCGCGGTGTCCAGGTTGACCTTGTGCTGTGCGACCAGTTGCAGGACGAGCACCGAGCTGAAGGTCTTGGTGATGCTGCCTACCCGGAAGACTCCGTTGGGGTTGACGGGTGTGTGCGTGGCGATGTTGCCCGTGCCCACGCTCACCGTGCTGACGGAGCGCCCGCTGTTGTCTTCCACTCGCGCGAAGACGCCTGGTGCGCCAGCGGTGACCACACCGTCCAGCGCCTGTCTCAACGCTCCCAGGTTGGGAGGAGGAGTCGGCGCTGGCTTGGCCTGCTGGGTGCTGGCGGTGGTCGGCTTGCCGGGAGCCGCGTTGGCTGGCGCGGCTGTGGCGAGCATCGAACCGAGTGTTCCCGCAACCACCGCCGCTGCCAGCGGGTGTCGGGTGGAGCGGGCGAGAGATCGAGTCATGAAGTCTCCAGCGTTCCTTTCTGCCTGTGTCATCGGACATGGCTCAGTCGGCAACGGAAAGGACCAAGGCAGCGGTTGATGTGTTCGCTCCTGAGTGAGCCCGTCTGCTCCGTCACCTGGGCGCGCCTAGTTCTACCGCACTGGACCGCGCCCTGGCGATCAGCCGAGATCGCCGCCCAACCTCGGGGCGGACGGGGCCCAGACCGGGCTCCGGGGGTGCAGTCGCTTTGCCCTCCCACCACCGAGCCGCCTGACAAATCGGTTGTCTTCCTGGGCTGCTATCTGCTGCACTTCCCGACTACAGCCGATTGACCAAGGAGACGGTAATGCGCAAGGCGTTCATGTCCACCCCGAAGGAAATCACCAACTCTTCAAAGGACATGACGCTCAGTGCGCACGTTGAACCTGGGAATTTTGGCTCACATCGACGCTGGTAAGACCAGCCTGACCGAGCGGCTGCTGCACACCGCCGGGGTCATCGACGAGATCGGCAGTGTCGATGGCGGCAGTACCCAGACCGATTCGCTGGCGCTGGAACGGCAGCGCGGCATCACGATCAAATCCGCGGTCGTCTCCTTCGCCATTGACGACATCACCGTCAACCTGATCGACACTCCCGGGCACCCGGACTTCATCGCCGAGGTGGAACGGGTGCTGAGCGTTCTTGACGGCGCCGTCCTGGTCATCTCCGCCGTTGAGGGCGTGCAGGCGCAATCCCGTGTGCTGATGCGGACGCTGCGGCGGCTGCGCATCCCGACCCTCATCTTCGTCAACAAGGTCGACCGCAGGGGCGCGCGGATCGAACACGTGCTGCGTGGCATGTCCGAGAAAATGTCCCCGGCGATCATCCCGATGGGATCGGTCGGCGGCCTCGGCACTCGTGGCGCTTTCACCGCGCCGTACGGCGCCGCCGATGACGAATTCACCGCCAAGCTGGTCGATCTGCTCGCCGACCACGACGAAACCCTGCTGGCCACCTATGTCGAGGACGAGAAGGCGGTTTCGTGCGACCGGCTTCGCGAGGAACTGGCGGCGCAGACCAGGCGGGCGCTGGTGCATCCGGTGTTCTTCGGGTCGGCGATCACCGGTGCGGGCGTGGATCCGCTGATCGCCGGCATCAAGGAGCTACTGCCCGCTGCCGAAGGCAATGCCGATGGCCCGGTAGCGGGCACCGTATTCAAGGTCGAACGCGGCCCGGCCGGGGAGAAGGTCGCCTACGTTCATCTGCGTTCGGGAACGGTAGAAACGCGCGATCGGCTGCGGTTCGGCGAGGACCGCGAGGGGAAGGTCACCACGGTCGGAGTATTCGAGCGCGGTGCGGCTGTGCGTCGTGGCGCGGTCACCGCGGGGCGGATCGGCAAGCTCTGGGGGCTCGCCGACATCCAGATCGGTGACCCGATCGGCGATACGCGAAGGCCTGCCTCGGAGCGTCGGCATTTCGCGCCGCCGACACTGGAAACGGTCGTCGTCCCGTGCCGCCCCGCCGACAGGGGCGCGCTGCACATCGCGCTCGCCCAACTCGCCGAGCAGGACCCGCTGATCAACCTTCGCCAGGACGACATTCGGCAGGAGGTGTTCGTATCGCTCTACGGCGAGGTGCAGAAAGAGGTCATCCAGGCAACACTGGCAAACGACTTCGGCATCGACGTCACCTTCCGTGGGACGACGACGATCTGCGTGGAACGCCCGATCGGCACCGGAGCAGCCGTCGAAATCCTCCACAAGGATCCCAATCCGTTTCTCGCCACCGTCGGACTGCGCATCGAGCCGGCGCCGGTCAACACCGGCGTCGAATTCCGGCTGGACGTCGAACTCGGCTCAATGCCGTTCTCCTTCATCAAGGCCGTCGAGGAAACCGTGCGGGAGACGTTGCGCCAGGGGCTCTACGGTTGGGAGGTCACCGACTGCACGGTCACCATGACGCATTCCGGCTATGCGGCGCGGCAGAGCCACTCCCACGCCGTCTTCGACAAGAGCATGTCGAGCACCGCCGGAGACTTCCGCAACCTGACGCCGCTGGTGTTGATGAGCGCGCTGACGCGGGCTGGCACCAGGGTGTACGAGCCGATGCACCGCTTCCGTCTGGAGGTCCCGGCGGACGCCTCCGGGCTGATGCTGCCCGTACTGTCACGACTGGGAGCCGTTCCGCGGGCCCCGGTCGTACGCGGCTCGTCGTGCACGTTGGAGGGTGAGATCCCGGCTGCTTCGGTGCACGAGCTGGAGCTGCGGCTGTCGGGGCTGACGCGCGGTGAGGGCCTGCTGGAGTGCGCCTTCAGCGGCTATCAACCGGTCCACGGAACGAACCCGACCCGGGAGCGGACGGACCACAATCCGCTCGACCGCAGGGGCTATCTGCTGCGCGTCGTGCGGCGCGTTGCCGGGCGTGGGCGGGGCGAGTGACGCAGCCGGATGGGGTCGCCGTGGCGGATTCTCGGTGTGAACCTGGCAGAAGGACTGCGATACCTGACGACGACAAGGAAGTGGGGTGCGGCTTTCGGGGGAACCGCACCAACCACGAGGACTGGTCCCCATTCTGGCGCGGAGTGCGATATGCCGACGAGGATCCTGCTTGAGGGGCGCCCTGGCGTGGGCAAGACGACTGCCGTCCGCCGGATGGCCAGCCTGCTGCGCAACCGTGAGGTCGTGGGCTTCACCACGGAGGAGATCCGGGTCGGCGGGGCGCGGGTCGGTTTCGCGCTGGAGACGTTGGCGGGCCGGCGAGCCGTACTCGCCCATGTGGACTTCCCGGGGCCGCCGCGGGTCGGGCGGTACGGCGTCGACCTGCACGTCATGGAACAGCTGGCGCTGCCGTCGCTGAATGCGGCCTCACCGAATCCGCCCCCTGGGCGCCTCGCGCTCATCGATGAACTCGGGCGGATGGAACTGGCCTGTACCGCGTTCCAGGACGCAGTCCATTCCCTGTTCCGAAGTGACGTCGACATCGTCGCCACCGTCCAGGCACACCGTGATCCGTTCACCGACGCCCTCAAGCGGCGCGACGACGTCGAACTCATCCCCCTGACCGTGGCCAACCGCGACACCATCCCGTCGGAACTGGCGGCACGGCTGGAGGCCCGGTGAGTCGTCGCTGGACGGCTTCGAAGTGGCGGAAGGCAACTGCCCGTCACTGACGGTGGGTGACCCGTGCTCCGATTTCCCGGCCCGGCCCAGTCCCGACATCACCAATTTCGGACTGGAGAGTTAGTTTGGGAGAAGCAACTAATCCAGCATTCCTCGTTCGAGGACGTGCCCATGAATGCGACGTCTGCCGTGTCCCGTGCGGCGCGGCGGCGGGCCCGGGCCGCCGCCGATGTCTCCCGTCCGCGTTACAAGTGGATCGTGCTGTCCAACACCACGCTGGGTGTGCTGATGGCGACGATCAACGCGTCGATCATGCTGATCGCGCTGCCGGACATCTTCCGGGGGATTCGGATCGATCCCCTGCAGCCAGGGAACACGAGCCTGCTGTTGTGGTTGATCATGGGGTATCTGGTGGTCACCGCCGTGCTCGTGGTCAGCTTCGGCCGGATGGGCGACATGTTCGGTCGGGTCCGCATGTACAACGCGGGGTTCGCGGTCTTCAGCGTGTTCTCGGTGCTGTTGTCGGTGACGTGGATGCATGGCACGGCGGGCGCACTGTGGTTGATTCTGATGCGAGTGGCCCAGGGGGTCGGCGGCGCGATGCTGATGGCCAACTCCAACGCGATCATCACCGATGCGTTCCCCGTGGACCAGCGCGGCCTGGCGTTGGGGCTGAACCAGGTCGCGGGCATCGCGGGCTCGTTCGTGGGGCTGGTGCTCGGAGGGCTGCTCGCCCCGGTGGAGTGGCGCCTGGTGTTCTTGGTATCGGTGCCGTTCGGGGTCTTCGGTACGTTCTGGGCGTACCGGAAACTGCGCGACACCGGCATCCGGCGGCCCGCCCGGCTGGACTGGTGGGGCAATCTGACCTTCGCCGTCGGGCTGATCGCGGTGCTGGTGGGCATCACCTACGGCATCCAGCCGTACCGCGGACACACGATGGGCTGGACCAACCCATGGGTGCTGGCCGCCCTGCTGGGCGGTGTGGCCGTGCTGCTGGTCTTCGGCATCGTGGAGGCCAGGGTCGCCGAGCCGATGTTCCGGATGAACTTGTTCCGCATCCGGGCTTTCACCGCTGGGAACCTCGCGAGCCTGCTGTCCGGGATGGGCCGCGGCGGGCTCATGTTCATCCTGATCATCTGGCTACAGGGCATCTGGCTGCCGCGGCACGGCTACAGCTTCACCCAGACCCCGCTGTGGGCGGGGATCTACATGCTGCCGCTCACCATCGGATTCCTGATCGCCGGGCCGGTCTCGGGCTGGCTCTCCGACCACTTCGGAGCGCGGCCGTTCGCTACCGGCGGCATGGTCGTGGCCGCGGGCAGCTTCGTGCTTCTGGCGATCCTGCCGGTCGACTTCCACTACTGGGCCTTCGCCGCGATCCTGCTGCTCAACGGGATCGGGATGGGACTGTTCGCCTCCCCGAACCGGGCCGGGATCATGAACAGCCTGCCCGCGGACCAACGCGGCGTCGGCGGCGGTATGAGCACCACCTTCCAGAACTCGTCGATGGTGCTGTCGATCGGCGTGTTCTTCAGCCTGATGATCCTCGGCCTGGCCAGCAGCCTGCCGCACACCCTGTCCAGCGGCCTGGTCGCCCAGGGCGTGCCCGCCGCCGACGCGGACCGGCTGGCGGCCCTGCCGCCGGTCTCGGTGCTGTTCGCCACCCTGCTGGGCTACAACCCGGTCCAGACGCTGCTCGGCCCGAACGTGCTGGCCCACCTGCCGCCCAGCCACGCCGCCTACCTCACCGGCCGCGGCTTCTTCCCCGCCCTGATCTCCGGGCCGTTCGCGAAAGGCCTCGCCGCCGCGTTCGCGTTCGCCATCGCCGCCTGCCTGGTCGCCGCCGTCGCCTCCTGGCTGCGTGGCGGCAGGTACGTGTACACCGATCAGCCGCCCGTCCTCGGCGCCGCGGCCGCGGGCACGACACACGCCAGCGACGCGGCACCGGACCGAGCGGCCGTCCCGCTCAGGGCCGAAGGGCTTACCCTGGGCGCCGTACGGTCACCCGCTCCGTCGGCGGTCGGCCCCGGCCCTGCGCGGGCCAGGCTCCGCGGCGACCAGCCGCACGCCACCGGGGACCCGCCTCCCGATGGGTACACGGTGATCGTCACCGCATATGGCTACCGCCCGGCCAGATACGCCATGACGATCAGCGGCAACGGCCAACCCACCACCGCGGACCCCGCTTCCCGGGAGAACGGGCAGATCAGCGGCGTGGTCTGCGGCCCGAGCCCGAACCGCCCACTGCCAGGGGCGGTGCTGAGGGCCGTCGATCCGACCGGCAGGGTCGTGGCGGACACCACCACCGACCGCGACGGCCGGTTCCAGCTGACCGCCCTGCCACACGGCCTCGCCGCCGTAACCAGGGTCGAAACCCCGCCGACACAGCCGGACACCCACGGCCGGGCCGGTGCCACCTTGCACCTCACACTGGACGGTACGTGGCCATGACCGAGCCAAAGCAGGCAGCAGCCGGGCAGGCGGCACCGCCCTCAGGCCGTGACGAGATCGCGGCCCGACTGCGGATGGCGGCCCTACGCCTGGCGCACGGGTTGCGCGCGCCGGCAGGACGGCACGACCTGACGCCCAGTCGGCTGACCGCGCTCGGCGTCCTGTCCATGCACGGCCCGCTGCGGATCGGCAGCCTGGCCCGCCATATGGGCATCAGCATGCCCAGCGCCTCCCGGCTGGTCGACATCCTGGTGGACACCGATCTCGTGGGCCGCCGCCCCGACCCTCAGGACCAGCGTGCTTCCCTTCTCGCCCTCACCCCGAACGGCGCGGCCGTCCTGGACAGCATCCGCCGGGAAAGCCTGCACACCCTGACCGGCCGCCTCGCCGCGCTCCCCGACGACCAACTCGGCACGCTCGCCGCCGCGTTGCCCCTACTGGAGACGCTGGCCCGCCAATTGGCTCCCGGTGACCTACCGCCGCCCGAACTCCACGCCCGCCGCGAACCGACGGCGACACCGCCTGGAGAGCGGTGAGCCACACCATGGCAGACAGCTGACGCCTCGGGTCCGCACACCATCCGCGAGACCGTCGATCACCGCCACGCGTGAACCCTCCGAAGCCCCGGGCGCCCGCGGGGGAGCGGCGCACGAGATGCGGCCGCAGTCCTGGGAAGTCATCGTGGAATGACCCGGCCGCACCGCCGGGTACGGCCATGACCCGAGCAGGGCGCCTTGGCACGCCCCGCACCGCGGCATCAGAAGCACCGATCCACCGGCCTTCCAGTGCCCCGCGCACCGCACCGGGCGACGTCACCCGCCGAGAAAGGCACCACATGACGGATCTGAAGGATGTGGCCCGGATCGCCGCGGCCGACGGCAACCTGGCGGTCGTAGCGACGACCCGCGCCGACTGCTCGGTCCAGGCGTCGGTGGTCAACGCAGGGATCACCGACCACCCGCTGAGCGGCGAGCCCGTGGTCGCCTTCGTCACCTACGGCCGTACCAAACTCGCCAACCTGCGTGCCCGACCGCATGCCACCCTCACCTTCCGCGCCGGGTGGACCTGGGCCACCGTCGAGGGCCGCGCCGAGATCGTGGGCCCCGACGACCCGTGCCAGGACATCGACGACGAGCGCCTCCGCCTGCTGCTGCGCGAGATCTTCACCGCCGCGGGCGGTAGCCACGACGACTGGGCGGCGTACGACCGCACGATGGCCGAAGAACGCCGCTCCGCCGTGCTCGTCCACCCCGAGCGCGTCTACAGCAACTGACGCCGAGGACGGCGGGAACGGCACCCCGCGTACCAGACCGGTACGAGGCCAGCGAGGAGCACACCCATGGCTGAACGCACCACACCCCCGCCCGTGGATCTGGCCGCCCTGAAACAGCGCGTGGGCCGCACGGGCGTGTGGCTCTCATCGCTGTCCACGGTGGCGGCGGACGAGGAACGGCGCGCCGTCGCCGTCATCGAGGAACTCGGCTACGGGACGCTGTGGTTCGGCGAGGGCACCGCCGGAAAGGAGGCGCTGACCCATGCGGCCGTGCTGCTGTCCGCGAGTCGGCGCCTGATGATCGCCACCGGTATCGCCAACATCTACGGACGTGACGCGACGGCCGCGGCCAGCGGCGCCAACACCCTCTCCGAAGCGTGGCAGGGGCGCTTCCTGCTCGGCCTCGGCGTCAGCCACCTGCCGTTGGTGAGCGGTCGCGGACACGACTACGCCAAGCCGGTCTCCACCATGCGGGCTTACCTCGACGCCATGGACGCCACCCCCTTCGACGCGCCGTTGCCCGACCCGGTGCCGCGGGTGCTCGCCGCGCTGCGTCCGAAGATGCTGGAGCTCGCCGCCACACGGGCCCAGGGGGCCCACCCGTATTTCGTCACGCCCGAACACACCCGCAGGGCCCGGGAGGTACTCGGCCCCGACCCCCTCCTCGCCCCCGAGCAGGCCGTGGTGGTCGACGCCGACCCCGAGCGGGCGCGGGCCACTGCCCGCGGGTACGCGGCCCGCTACCTGGCCCTGCCCAACTACGTGAACAACCTGCGCGAGCTGGGCTTCTCCGACTCCGACTTCGACAACGGAGGCAGCGACGCGCTCATCGACGCGGTCGTCCCCTGGGGCGACCTGGAGACGTTGCGCGAGCACATCCGGGAGCACTTCCGGGCCGGTGCCGACCATGTCGCCGTACAGCCCATCGCGCAGACACTCGACCGGCAACTTGACGACCTGCGCCTACTCGCTCCCGTCCTGATCCCTTGACCCACTTACCCCAGGCCGCGCCCGCCGGATCGAGCGACACCCCCTGGCTCCTTACTCCATCCGGCCGCGTAGCGGCGGCTCACAGAGTCATGCCGCCGTCGACGGGCAGGATCGCCCCGGTGACGTAGGAGGCGCGGTCGCTCAGCAGCCAGGCGACAGCCTCGGCGATCTCCTCGGGGTCCGCCACGCGGCGCAGCGCGGTGCGGTCGTTGAACTGCTCGGCGGCGGTGGGCTCCTGGGTGATGAACTCCTCGAACATCGCGGTCATGGTGGTGCCGGGGGCGACGGCGTTGATGCGGATGCCTTCCGGCCCGTACTCGGCAGCGGCGGTCTCGGTGAGGCTGTTGACCGCCCGCTTGGCCGCGGAGTAGGGCCCTATCTGCGGATAGGCTGTCAGGCTGGCGGCACTGCTGTTGTTGACGATCGCGCCGGTTCCGGCCGTTGCCCGGATCGCACGGATTTCAGCGGCCATCGCCAGCCAGACACCCTTGTAGTCGATCAAGGCGACGCGGTCGAAGGTCTCCTCGGGTACGTCGGTCAGGGGAGCGGGCGGAACGGAGATGCCCGCGTTGTTGAAGGCGACGTCCAGCCGTCCATGGCGCTCCGCCACCGTGTCGACCGCCTTCTGGACGCTCGCGCCGTCGGTCACATCGGCCACCACGTAGTCGGCGGTGCCGCCCGCCTTCTGGATCCCGTCGGCCACGGCGCTCAGTTCGGATTCGGTCCGCGAGGCCAGTACGACTGTCGCGCCTTCCTGGGCGAACAGCCGCGCCGCAGCGGCGCCGATGCCTCGTCCCGCGCCGGTGATCAGCGCGACCTTGTTCGCGAGGAGTCCGACCGGGGCGCGGTCCCGGCCGAGGTCCGGTGTCGTTGCATTGCTCATGCGTACAAGCCTGTGTCAGCTCGCCCGCACCCGCCACGCGGAGCGGAGGCCGCCCCGCCGGGCAGTCAGCCGTTCGTGCTCCGCGTGCTGCTACGTCGCTGGACCAGCAGGCTTCCCAGCGCGGTGCGCTGGTGCAGGACCGCCCGTCCGGCGCGGACCGTGGTGATCAGGCCCGCGCCGCGCAGTGCGGCGGTGTGCGCGGATGCGGTGGCATTGCTGACGTTCAGCCGACGGGCGAGCTCGCTGGTGGTGTGCTCCTCGGCGAGCAGCAGCAGTATCTCGACGCGGGTCCGCCCGAGCACCCCGGCCAGCGCGTCCGTGCCGCTCGCCCCGGCCGGCGAGAGGGGCAGGCCCGGACCTGCCGGGTAGGTCAGGATCAGCGGGCGGTCGGGCAGGTCGGAGATGAGGGGATGGCCAGTCCAGTGGAAGGTGGGCAGGAGGACCACGCCGCGACCGTTTAGCTTGATGTCCCGCTCACCGGACCCCTCGAACTCCCAGACATCGTCGCGCGGTTGGGCGCCAGGGACGAGTTCGCCGAGTACCGCGTCGATACCGTGCTCGGCCGCGGCCAGGGCATGGCGGGTGAACTCCGCCTGGTGCAGGTCCTGCACCAGGGGCCATACGGGGCGTAGTACCGCATCGAAGGCCGCATGCTGTGCGCGGAGCAGGAGTTGCCAGGCATCGGCATCACCCCGGTGCAGATCGCGGATCCACAGCGGAGCCGGGGATCTGCGTTTGGCGTACACCCGCTCGATCTCGGAGCGCACCAGGTCCGGCGGCGCGGCTCGGACGGTGTCCAAGCCCTCCTTCAGGGTGCCGCTGAGCACGTCGATGAAGTTCGGGGCCTCCTGAGCGGGGACCAGGTCCCTCAGCGGCCCGACGGTGACCGGTAAGGAGTGGAGCAGCCGCCGTCTCCAGCGGCCGAAGAGCAACTCCTCGTCGGGGAAGCACATCTTCATGAGAGCCGCGTTCAGCTCTTGCAACGGAGCTGGCCGGGGCGCGAACCGCACGCGGGCGAAGTCCGTGGCCGTGAAATGGATCCGGATCACTACTCTCCCTGGCGGCGCCGCGCCATCGTTTCGGGCAGGGCCTGAACCATCGCCTGCGCTCGCCGCTGGGCGCCAGCATTCACGTCATGCCCTCCGCATTCACTCAAGGGGCCGCCGGAAGGCGCAAGGACCGAAGTCACAGGGGCCGTAAAGGCATGAAGGGGAGCCATGTTCCGCAGGATGGTCGGGGACGGTGAGCGTGTGGACCGAGCCCTTGCGTTCGAGCGAGGCATTGATGCCGTTTCCGGGAGTGAGGATGTCGCCGGAATGGACCGGCGCAGCGTCGTCAAGTCAGCCGCAATGGCCGCCGCACTGCTGCTCGCGGGCGACGGTGGGGTCGCGCAGGCACGGGCCGCCGCCGACGTCATCGTGCGGTTGCCGCCGCCGACCGGCCCGTACCGGATCGGGGTCACCGCGCTGTATCTGGTCGATCGCTCCCGGCGCGACCCGTGGGAGCCCGAGATCCCCGTACGGGAGGTGATGGTGGCGGTGTTCTATCCGGCCCGTACCGTTTGCGGCTATCCGGTCGCACCGCAAATGACCGCGGGCGCCGCGAAGTTGTTCAAGGGGCTCGACGCCATCGTGCACCACTTGCCGATGACCGGTGTGAACTGGGCGGCCACCATGACGCACTCGCACACGGGCGCACCCGCACAGGCCGTGCGGCGACCGGTGCTGCTGTACAGCTCGGGAGGCGGTGACCCGCGCACCCTGGGCACCGGGATCGCCGAGGAACTGGCCGGCCACGGCTATGTGGTGGTCACCGTCGACCACCCTGGAGATGCCGGCGAGGTCGAGTTTCCCAGCAGGACGACATACAGAGACAAGGTCCGCCCGACCGTTTTCAGAGGAGATCCCCGGGCTGATCCGAAGACCTTCCGCACTGTGATCGACACCCGTATCGCGGATATGCGGTTCGTGCTGAGCCAGCTGGAATTGCTGGCCGCCGGGCGGAATCCTGACGCGGAGGGACGCGCGTTGCCCGAGCACCTCGGCCGTGCGCTGGATCTGCGGCGGGTGGGGGTCTACGGCCACTCGGCGGGCGGCAGCACCGCGGCCGAGACGATGTTCGAGGATCGCCGCATCAAAGCGGCGGTCAACCTGGAGGGGTATGTGGACTACCCGCCGGACAAGCCTGGCCAGCAAGGGCAGTTGTTCCCGATCGCCCAGTGTGGAGTGGCCCGGCCGCTGCTTCTCCTGGGAACCGGCGGCTTCCCCCACCGGGAGGAGCTGGAGCGCTCCTGGTCGGCCATGCTCGGCCACCCGCGAGGCCGCACACGTCGGCGGCAGCTGGACAACGCGGCGCACTGGGTGTTCACCGACTTCGCCGTCATGGCACCCCAGTTGCAAGCGGCCGGGCTGATGACCGCCGCCAACCGGACCGAGCTGATCGGCGCGCTCGCCCCGGCGAAGTCGGTTCCCGCGGTGCGCGGTTACGTCCGCTCGTTCTTCACCCAGCACATGCCTTCACACTGACCCGGCTGGCAGGGCCCAGACTGCCAGTCAGCCCGTGGATGCCGCGTGACGCAGCAGGGTGCGGACCATGCGTGCGTGGAGGGGGCGGACGGGGAGGAAATAGAGCCGGCCGAAGAGGTTGTGGAAGTTCACCACTGTGGAGACGGTGATCCGGACGTCGGTGGGTGACTGGGCTACATGGACCGAAGAGCGGAAATCGAGGTGGCGGTCGTCGCGGCCGAGGATGACCTCTCGGTCGGTGCGGTGGAGGACCGGAAAGGGCGTCAGCGCCTCGTAATCGTTGGGTTTGAGGCCGAGTAGGGAGACCAGCCGGTCGCGTAGCCGGAGCAGGCCGCGGATCCAGCTAGGCGGATCCGCGAAGACTCGGCGCGCCCATTCGTTCGGGTCGGCGGAGGTGCCCGGTGGCACGCGGACCGTGTACGCGTCGGCGAAGTCGGTGCGCGGTAGCTGCGCGGGCAGGCAGGAGTCGTCGGGGATGCGGGCTGTCGCGGGCTCGGTGGGCATCGAGAGCTCCATTCGGAAGCGTATAGTGCTGCTCCATACGGTAGCGTATGGAGCATGGCGCGCACGGAGAAGGCTCGGTTCACCGCTGCGGACTGGACGGGCGCGGCGCTGGCCGCGATGGCTCGGGGCGGCGTAAGGGCGGTCAAAGTCGAGGCGCTGGCTGCGGAGTTGGGCGCGAGCAAGGGCAGTTTCTACTGGTTCTTCGCCAATCGCGAGGCCCTGGTGACGGCTGCGCTGGAGCAGTGGCTGCGCGGGTCAACCGATCGAGTCCGCGAGGAGCTGGAGGGGCTGGCGACCCCCGAGGAGCAGTTGCGGCACCTGCTGCGAACGGCCTTCGCCGAGGCGCCCGGGCGCGGGCTTGAGGTCGCGTTGCAGGCTGATGTGGACTCTCCCGAGGTGCGTGGCTTCCTCGCCGAGGCGGACCGGCGGCGCGTGGCGATCATTCGCGCCCTGCTGGTGGCGGCGGGCCATTCGGCAAAGACGGCGGACCGTACCGCACTGTCGGGGTACGCCGCCTACCTGGGGTTCCTCCAACTGCAGCGCACCGACCCCGGATTGGTGCCGAGCGGACCGGCACGCGACGCGTACCTGGAGTCCCTGTTGCACGCGCTGCTGCCTCCGAATCGCTGACCGAACCACGGGGACAGCGGTCGGCCGGTGACGGCGTCGCCGAACTCGTCCCGCAGTCGCGTCAGGAAGGCCAGGGGATCCTTGCCGAACGCAGGGAGGTTACCGAGCAGCGGCAGCCCCCGTGGGCCCGGAGTGGAAACGAGCGGAACCGCGGTCGCGGGCATGGGCAAGTCCTCTCCACGCGTACCTGACCCCGAGCTGTTGGGTATCCGTTGGCTACCCAGCTCCCACCGGCGTAAAGAGCCCGAACGAGTGATGCGGTCGGCATGTCGGCGCGGGCTGAGCGGGTGGCCCGTCGCGCCTCGGCGCGCTCCGCGCGACGGCCTTCCCCGTCGGTGGGCCACCGGTTGACGGGGCGCTGGATCGGCTTCTTTGTGGTGTCCAAGACGCGGATCATCGCGCGTCCCAAGGCGGTGTGCGCCTCCTCGGCCCTTCGCCCCACCGCTCGGTACCGCGATGGTCCTACCGCTGTCCGCCGTATCCGAGCGGGGCGACCGCTCTCACTGGCCGTAGGCGCGCCCCGCCGGACAGCCGTACGAAAGCGTCCAGGGGCCGTTGCCGCTGGCGGCCGAGAGCCGCCCGGACCCGGACGGCAGCACAGGCCCGTGCCGCGCCGCTCGCCCGTGCGCCTGTGTCTACTTGCGTGCTCGGACCCCACCTCACCTGATGGTGCATCAGTTCGCAGAGTGGTGGAACGTGGCGGCGCGCGGCGGCCTGTGAGCTCTTCGCGCCTTGTGACCGGCCGGGTGGCGCTGCGGTACTTCCTAGAGCCCGCCGGGACCGCCGGTGGGCGAGTACCGCAGTGGAGAGGAACAGGCTCATGAGCGCACCAACGCGTCACCGCCGTACCGCGACTCCCGGGTGCCTGCCGTCGCTACGCAACGTCCTCATCATGGGCAGCGTCGGTATCGTCCTGCCGCTTCTCGGAGCCGGGGTCAGCGGCGCGGCCTCGGGCAGCACCTGGGACCGTGTCGCCGGATGCGAGAGCGGCGGCAACTGGAGCATCAACACCGGCAACGGCAACTACGGCGGCCTGCAGTTCTCCCAGCCGACCTGGGTGGCCTTCGGCGGGACCGCGTACGCCGCCCGGGCCGACCTGGCGAGCAAGGCGGAGCAGATCGCCGTGGCGGAAGCGGTCCTTGACCGTCAGGGGCCGGGAGCCTGGCCGGTCTGCTCGGTCTCGGCGCACCTTACGCGGGGCGGGCACACCGCGCTCCCGAGGAGGCGAGGCGGCGCTCCCCACCACGCCACCGCCGAGTCCCACCAGGTGCCCCACTCGCCCAGCCGCACGGACCATCGCCGTGATACCGGGAGTCCCAGGACCGCCGACGCCTCTCATACGGCCGCACCGGCCACGTCGTACACGGTGTACAGCGGCGACACGCTGTCCAGTGTCGCGCTGCGGATCACCGACCGCGGCGGCTGGAGGTGGCTGTACGACGCCAACCGCGATGTCATCGGCCCGGATCCGGACCTGATCTACCCGGGTCAGCGGCTCGCGCTGCCCGCCACCCCGTAGCTCATCGGGCCGCCGTGAGGGCGTCCGCTCACGTCCTCGCGGTGGGACTCGCCGCACGGTCGCGGTGGCGGGAGCCGCTGCCGACGGAACGCCGGACTTATGGTGTGAAGTAAGTACCGGGCCGCCGTCGGCATCGCCTCGCGCGGAGGAGCACCGGCGCACAAGGAAGGGCTGGGCCAAGCATGGATTCGGAACGCGCCAACCGTCTGGTGTCGGCATTGCGCGCCCGCGGTGTCATGGCGCACCTGGCCGAGGTGGGCGTCTACGAGTTCGGCGTCCGCGTCGTGCTCGACGAGGACATCGAGGCGCTCTGGGACACCGACGGCGCGGCGGGCCTGGACGCGGAAGTCGTCAGCGACGGCGTACTCGTCGGCTATGTGCCCCACATCGCCGGCTCGGCGAACTTCACCGAACAGCAGCTCGTGGACGCCATCGCGACCACGAACTATTCCGTGGAAGGCCTCCACCCCCCGGCGGACGCCCCCGAAGGGCACCAGTCCGATTCCGGTCAGCAGGCTCCAGCCACGCCGCCCGCGGAACCGCCCGTCTCCCCGCATCGGCGCAGGCCCCCTTGGTGGCGCCGCTGACCCGCGAGCCCGAGTGAGGGTGGCCTGCCGATGCGACACGCCCGTGCCGGTCGGCAGGCCGACGGGTCACCGCTTCATTGCCGTTTCCACCCCGCCCTATGCCGGAGATGGGCGCGGCGGCATACTGCGGGGCCATGACGGTCTTGGCTGAAACCATTCCCCCCGAACGGCTTGAAGAACTCCTCGCCGACGATTCCATCAGCGCCGTGCACCGCGCCCTGTGGCTGTTGCTGTGGGAGGGCGAGTTGCGGGTCATGGACCTGCTGTCCCTCGACGTGTGCGACGTTCACCTCGATGAGGGGCGGGTGGGCACCTTGACGGGGAAGGCCGAACCCGATGGGCAGATGGTACTGAGTGAACGTGCGGTCCGGTTGCTGGGTGAGCTGATCGGCGATCGGGACACCGGGCCGCTGTTCGCCGTCGGTGACCGGGCGTTGAGCTGGGAGCAGGCGACGCAGGCCGCCCAGGAACAGGGCCACGGCATCCATGCGTTCCGCACGGGCGGCAAGCGCCATCGACAGGAGCCCGCGTAGAGAGGCCGATTGGCACCGACCCCAACACCAGTAAGACCTATGCCAGTTGCCCTCCGGTACGACCCGAGGTCCGGCCCACCGGGGGAGGGGGCAGTGACCAAGCCCACGGTCTCAGGCCGGTGCTGCCCATCGGGCGCACCCACTACAGTCGGCGCCGTGGACTTCCGTACCGACATCCTGGGCGAGCCCTACCAGGCCGTTGATCTGCCGCTCGCCGCCGATGAGGAGGGCGAGGTCGTCGCGACCCTCATCCGTCGCCGGGCGCGTCCCGCCAGCACGGCCGAAGGCGGCCGCCGGGCCGTGCTCTATGTCCACGGATACGTCGACTACTTCTTCCAAACGCATCTCGCCGACTTCTACGTCGAGCGCGGCTACGACTTCTACGCCCTCGACCTGCGCAAGTACGGCCGCTCGCTGCGCCCGCACCATTCGCCGAACTTCATCCGGAACCTCGACGCCTACGACGAGGAACTGGACGAGGCCGTCCGGATCATCCGCGAGATCGACGGCCATGACACGCTGCTGCTCAACGGCCACTCCACCGGCGGGCTGGTCAGCGCCCTGTACGCGGACCGGCGCGCCGAGCGGGGGACGATTGACGGGTTGTTCCTCAACAGCCCGTTCCTGTCCATGCCCGCCGCCTATCTGGTACGCACCCTCGGCGCACCCGTCGTCGACGCCCTTGGGCGTTTCGCGGCCAGCCGTAAGCTTCCGGCGCCGCTCAACCCCCATTACGTACACAGCCTGCACCGGAGTTTCCGGGGCAGTTGGGAATTCGACCTCACGCTCAAGCCCGCCGAGGGCTTTCCGCTGTATGCCGGTTGGCTGGCCGCGATCCAGCAGGGGCACCGCCGGGTCCGCCGCGGGCTGCGCATCGATTGCCCGGTCCTGGTGATGGCGTCCACCGCCAGCACGGTCACCATGAGGTGGGACGACGCCCTGCACCGCTCGGACGGGGTGCTGCGCGCCGACGACATCGCCGCTCTCGCCCCCCGGCTGGGTCGACATGTCGCCACCGTGCGCATCCAGGGCGGCGTGCACGACCTGGTGCTCTCCGCCCCCGAGGCGCGTCAGCAGGTCTTCAGCGAGCTGGACCGCTGGCTCACCACCTATCTGCCGGTGAATTCCGCGTGACGGTCGACCAGCCCGGCTGACGACACGGTGTCACCGGTGGAACCGGACTGCCCGGTTCAGCATGATGGGTAGGGGGCTCCCCATCACCTCCGGACCTCGGAGCGCCGAGTACGAGATGAGCGAAAATCCCGCCGATGCCCCGCATCCCCCGCCGACCGTTTCCGGCAGCGGGCCGTCCCTCTCCCGCCAGGAGTTCGACGCGCTCTTCGAAGCGGTCCGCACGTGGGGCCGCTGGGACCTGGCCGACCGCGGCGCCTGGAACCGGGTGACCGCGCACCATGTGCGGCGGGCCGCCGCCCTGGTCCGGTCCGGCGTGGTCGTCCCGATGGCGCTGCCGTGGAACACCGAGCCCGGCCCGGACAACAGCAGGCCCGCCCTGCACTACATGTCCGACCTCGGCGACGTGGAAGCGCCGGAACCCTCCACCCACAAGGACTTCATCGCGGCCGACTACCACGGCAAGAGCGTCAGCCATCTCGACGCACTGTCGCACATCGCCTACCGGGGGCAGCTCTACGACGGCCGCGCGGCACGCGAGGTGGTGGACGCCGCAGGTGCCCGCTTCGGTGCCGTCTCGACGCTCGGCCCCCTCGTCACCAAGGGCGTACTCCTCGATCTGCCCGCCGTCCTCGGGGTCAGATGGCTGGAACCGGGACAGGCCGTGCACGCCGATGACGTCATCGCCGTGGAGCAGGCCCTCGGCGTGACGATCGGCGACGGCGACGCGGTGCTTCTGCGCTCCGGCCACTTCCGCCGCCGCCGGGAACTCGGTCCGTGGAACCCCGGCACGGCGAGCGCGGGTTTCCATGTGGACGCCATGCCCCTGCTGGCCGAGCGCGGGATCGCCCTGCTCGGCGGCGATGGCGACAGCGACGTACGGCCCTCGCCGGTCGACGGCGTGCACTCTCCCGTCCACGCGCTCGCCATCACCGCGATGGGGGTGCCGCTGCTGGACAACCTCGACCTGGAGGCGATCTCCGCCGCCTGCGCCGAGGCGGGCCGCTACGCGTTCCTGCTCGTCGTGGCGCCGCTGAACGTGCCCGGTGGTACGGGCTCGCCAGTCAACCCGGTAGCGGTCCTGTGACGGCGATCCGGCCCGGCCTGCGGGCCCTGCGGGATCCCGTCGAACGCGCCGCCGGACCGGCAAGCGGCGAGGCCGTGACGCCGTTCTGCGGCTAGCCTGGCGTTACCGGCAAAGTAGGATAAAAGGTGCATTTGTTTGAGGGTGAGCGTGTGGCGGACGTGACGTGTTCCGGTGAGGGAAGTGGTCCGGATGGGGCTCGCGGGGACCGGCATCGGGCCCGCACGTGTCCGTGAGCGGTTCCTGCGCGGCGGGCCGGTCGAGGCAGGCGTGCGGGGCCCGATCTTGAGCTCGTGGCAGCGCTGTCAGCTGCTGGGGCTCACGCCGGACCGAGCCGACCTTCCCTATCGGTCGGATCTCGACTTCGGCGGTCGGCTGGTGCGTGCGGCCGAGCCGGTGCTCGACTGGCTGGAATCCAGATTCGCGGGCAGTCGGGTCAATGTGTCCCTCGCCGATGGGTACGGGGCGGTGCTGCAACGCCGTTTCGGCGAGGCCTCCTTGCCCAGGGAGCTCCCCGAGATCCAGGTCGTTCCCGGTTTCGTGTTCGCCGAGCAGTACGCCGGGACCAACGGCATCGGCCTCGCGCTCGCGGAACGTCAGCTTGTCCATGTCTACGGTGCCGAGCACTTCGCCGAGCGCGCCCAGACGAATGCCTGTTCCGCGATCCCCATCCGTGACCTGCTCAGCGGACGCATCGAGGGCGTCCTGTGCTTCGGCTATCCGCCCACCTACGCGGACCCGCTGATGGAATCCCTGATACGCAAGGCGGCCGAAGCCATCGAAGGGCAGCTGCTGGAGCAGAGTTCGGCGCGAGAGCGCGCCCTGCTGCAGGCGTACCTCGACGGCAGGCGCCGCGCGCAGGCCGGTGAGGGGTCCGGGGACGGGCATCTGATCGGGGTGGACGAGCTGGTCCGGAGCGGGGTGGACTGGCGTGATCAGATGATCCTGAGGGAGAAGGCCACCGAGCTGATCTCCTTCGCCCAGCGGGCTGCCGTCGAGGTGTCCCTGACCGGTGACCGGCGGGTCACCCTGCTGAGCCGGCCGGTGACGAGCCCCTCCGGGGTGGCGGGTGTCGCCATCGAGGCGATCCTGCCCAGCGTCGCGCCGCAGCCGCGCCCTGCCGTCCCCACACACTCCGACGGGCCGCTCGGCCTCCTGTCGCAGCACGTCGCGACGCGCGCCGTCCCGCCGACCGGGCGCCTCCCCGACGGGGCCGCCACGACGGCCCGTATCGGCGGCGCCCCCGAAGCCAACGGCGGGGCCAGCGGGCTGCTGCTGGTGGGCGAGCCGGGAGTGGGGCAGTACGCCGTCGCGGCACGGAACCGCCTGGAGCTGCTGTCCGAGGCCAGCACCCGCATCGGCACCACCTTGGACGTGAGCCGCACCGCCTGGGAACTCGCCGAGATGGCCGTGCCACGCCTGGCCGACTTCGTCACCATCGACCTGCCCGAGGCCGTACTGCGTGGCGGGGAGTCCGCCGATCCGTACACCGACCTGCTCCGTACGGTGGTCCACGGCATCCGTGACGACTGCCCCTTCTACCCGGTGGGTGAGCGGGTCGACCTACGCCCCACCACTCCGCAGCTGCGCTGCCTGGCCAGCGGGCAGGCCGTGCTGGAGCCGGACCTGAGGGCTGCCGCCGGTTGGCTGGCCCAAGACCCCCAGCACTCCGAGGACCTCCTCGCGCACAAACTCCACTCCCTCATCACCGTGCCGCTGCTGGCCCGCGGCGTCGTGCTGGGCATCGCCAGCTTCTACCGCGCGCTGGACCCCGCCCCCTTCGGGGACGACGACCGCTCGCTCGCCCAGGAACTCGCCACTCGCGCCGCCATCTGCATAGACAACGCCCGCCGCTACACCCGCGAACACAGCATGGTCCTGGCCCTGCAGCGCAGCCTGCTCCCGCACGCCCTGCCCGAGCAGAGCGCCGTCGAGGCCGCCCACCGCTATCTGCCCGCCGAGTCCGGAGTGGGCGGGGACTGGTTCGACGTCATCCCGCTCTCCGGCGCCCGCGTCGCCCTGGTCGTCGGCGATGTCGTCGGCCACGGAATGCACGCCGCCGCCACCATGGGTCGGCTGCGCATCGCCGCACACAACTTCGCCGAACTGGACCTGCCCCCCGACGAAGTCCTCACCCACCTCGACAATCTCGTGGGGCGCCTCGACCGGGACGAGAGCAGCGAGGAGCCTGATGCCGACGGCGTCGGCATCATCGGCGCCACCTGCCTGTACGCCGTCTACGACCCCACCTCGCAGCAGTGCACACTGGCCCGCGCCGGCCACCCCCCACCCGCACTGGTCCACCCTGACGGCACCGTGACGTTCCCCGACCTACCGGCCGGACCACCGCTCGGTCTGGGCGGCCTCCCGTTCGAAACCGCCGAAATCCATCTGCCCGAAGGCAGCCAGTTGGTCCTGTACACCGACGGGCTCATCGAAGACCGGCACCGCGACGTCGACACGGCTCTCGACGAGCTGCGCCGCGCCCTGGCCCACCCGGAGCGCTCGCCCGAGGACACCTGCCGGGAGGTCTTGGACGCCGTGGTACCCGACCACCCGCACGACGACGTGGCACTGCTCGTCGCCCGCACCCACGCTCTCGACCCCCAGCGGATCGCCACCTGGGACGTGTCCGCCGACCCGGCCCTCGTCTCGGACGTCCGGCGCGCCGCCACCCGCCAGTTGACCGACTGGGGGCTGGACGAGACCGCCTTCGTCGCCGAACTGCTGCTCAGCGAGCTGGTCACCAATGCCATCCGCTACGGCACCGGGCCCATCCAGGTACGGCTGCTCCATGACCGCAGCCTGATCTGCGAGGTCTCCGACGCCAGCAGCACCGCGCCGCACCTGCGCCAGGCGGCCACCACCGACGAGGGCGGCCGCGGCCTGTTCCTCGTCGCGCAGCTCACCCAGGCCTGGGGCACCCGCTACACAGCCAACGGCAAAATCATCTGGGCGGAATGCGCCCTGGACGGTCCCGGAGGTATCCCGGGCACGGCCGGGTGGAGTTTGGAGGATGTCGCCGACACCGAATAACTCGCCCGTCGCAGCCGAAAGGCGCCGCCACAGGTCAGAAATGCGGTGGCCGGGTCAGGGCATGGGCAACGGTGCACCGCCAGACCGTGCAATACGGCGAAATCGCACCGCCGCTCAGTAGTATTCCGGATGCGGTCGGGAAGAACTCGGAGGCCGAACCCCGGAGAACTCTGTGCATGACGCTCCCGACACCCCGACGGGCCCGCCCGCGCGCCGCGGACCAGAGCCTCTCGTGCGGATACGCGGTCTCAGCAAGCGGTTCGGCGGCACCCTCGCGCTCGCCGCGGTCGACCTCGACATCCACTCCGGCAGTGTCCTCGCCCTGCTGGGCCCCAACGGTGCCGGGAAGTCCACCCTCATCAAGGTACTGGCGGGCGTCTACCGCGCCGACGAGGGCGAGGTGACGGTGGCCGGGCAGCCGCTCGGCACCGAAGCCGCCTCCGGGAGCATGTCGTTCATCCACCAGGACCTCGGTCTCGTCGAATGGATGACGGTCGCCGAGAACATCGCCCTGGGCATCGGCTACCCGCGCCGCCGCGGACTGGTCTCCTGGCGGCGGACCCGGGAACGCTGCGTCGAAGTCCTGCGGATCGTCGCCGGTCACCTCGACGCCGACGCCCGGATCGCCGACCTCGCCATGGCCGAGCGCTCGCTGGTCGCCATCGCCCGCGCCCTGGCGACGCGGGCGGAGCTCATCGTCCTGGACGAGCCGACCGCCAGCCTCCCCGCGGCGGACTGCGCCCGGCTCTTCGACGTACTGCACGCCCTGCGCGATCGAGGGCACGGCATCGTCTACGTCAGCCACCGGCTTGACGAGGTGTACAAGGTCGCCGACACCTTCGCCGTCCTGCGTGACGGCCACCTCATCAGCCAGGGCCCGCTCGCCGGGCACCGCCCCGCCCTCCTGGTGCGGGACATCGTGGGCCACCAGCCGACCGCCCACCAAGCCGCCCCCGCCCCCGCCGACGGCCCGGCCGTCCTTCGCCTCGACGGAGTACGCACCGAGAACACCGGACCGGTCAGCCTGACACTGCGTACCGGGGAGATCCTCGGCATGGTGGGTCTCACCGGCGCCGGTCACATGGACCTGGGCCGCGCCCTCGCCGGTTCCCAGCCGATCCTCGACGGGCGGGCACTGCTCGACGGCCGACCGTACGACCCGCGTACGGTCACCGCCGCCGTCGACTCCGGGGTCGGCTTCGTGACCAGCAACCGTCAGGAGGAGGGCTGCGCAGCCGAACTGACCGTACGTGAGAACCTCCTGGCCAACCTCCGGGCAGACGGCCTGCCGGCGCTGCACCGGATCAGCCCACGGCGCGAGCGCGCCGAGGCCGCCGCGCTGATCGAACGGTTCTGGGTGCACCCGCGCGACAGTGAGGCGCCGATCGCCACCTTGTCCGGCGGGAACCAGCAGAAGGTCATGGTCGGCCGATGGCTCCGGGTGAACCGTCGGCTGCTGATCCTTGAGGAGCCGACCGCGGGCGTGGACGTCGGTGCCAAGGCCGAGATCTACCGGCTGCTCGGAGAAGCCCTCGCCGCTGGCCTGGCGGTACTGCTCATCTCCACCGACTTCGAGGAGGTCGCCCACGTGTGCCACCGCGCCCTGGTGTTCGTCCGCGGGGCCGTCACCGCCGAGCTGTCCGGTGAAGCGCTCACCGTCACCGAACTCACCCACACCGCCTCGGCCATGCCCGCCCTCACCGGACCCGCGGCGCGGTGATGACCGCGTCCCGCCCGCCCCGATCCCCGCTGGGCCGTCTGCGCGGGCACCACATCGGTGCCTACGGTCTGCTCGCCCTCGCCGCCCTGCTGTTCCTCGTCTTCTCCATCGCCCTGCCGAGCACCTTCCCCACGCTGGGCAACATCTCCTCGATCCTGTCCAACCAGTCGATCCCCTCGGTACTCGCGCTCGGCGCGATGATCCCCATCGTCACCGGCAAGTTCGACCTGTCCATCGGCTACGGCCTCGGCCTCGCGCACGTCGTGGTGCTGCGACTCATCCTCAACGACGGCTGGCCCTGGCCCTTCGCCTGCCTCGTGGTGATCCTGGGCGGGGCGGTCGTCGGCGCCCTCAACGGTGTCATCGTCGAGTTCGCGCAGATCGACTCCTTCATCGCCACCCTCGGCACCGGCAGCGTGCTGTACGCCTTCACCGGCTGGATCACCGGTGGCGCCCGGATCGTCCCCGGCGCGCGCGGTCTGCCGAGCGCCTTCACCGACATCTACGACTCGAAGTTCCTCGGCCTGCCGGTACCCGCCTTCTACGTCCTCGCCCTCGCCGTCGCCCTCTGGCTGATCCTGGAGCGGCTGCCGCTCGGCCGGTACCTGTACGTCATCGGCTCCAACGTCCGCGCCGCCGAACTCGTCGGCATCCCCACCCGTAAGTACTCCATCTACGCCTTCACCGGATCGGGCCTGGTCGTCGGCTTCGCCGGTGTCCTGCTCGCCGCCCAGCAGCAGATCGGCAACCCGAGCGTCGGCATGGACTACCTGCTGCCCGCCTTCGTCGGCGCCCTGCTCGGCTGCACGGCGATCAAACCCGGCCGTGCCAACGCCATGGGCACCCTCGTCGCCGTCGCCGTCCTCGCCATCGGCCTCGCCGGTATCGGCCAACTGGGCGCCGAGTTCTGGACGACGACGCTGTTCAACGGCGGCACCCTGCTCATCGCGGTCGGCCTGGCCGGGTACTCCGCCCGCCGCCAGCTGCGCGCCGGTGCCAGCGCGACCCGCCGGTCGTCGGCGACGACCGGCGGGCCCTCGGAGAACACTCCATGAGCCGCCCCCCGTCACCTCCGTGCCCGCGACCACATCCCGCGCTGCCCTCCCCTGCGCAACGGAGCACCCGTGTACTCGAACCGCAAGACCGCCCTCAGAGCCGCAGCCCTGCTGGCAGCCGCCGCTGTCATCGGCGGCTGCCAGCGCGGGGTCACGACTGGTGAGGGGTCGCCCTCCACGGGGCCGTCGAGCCCTGGTTGCCCCGCCACCCTGGCCAGGGCGAAGGCGGCCGTCCAGCGGGAGGAGAACGCCAACGCCCCATGGAACGGCCCCACCAGCGGCCCGACGGCGGTCTCCGGCAAGACCGTCGTCTACGTCGCCCAGACCATGACCAACCCCGGTGTCGAAGGCGTCGCGCAGGGTGTGGCGGAAGCCGTGAAGGCCATCGGCTGGAATGCCCGGGTGATCGACGGACAGGGCACACCCGCTGGCCTCCAGGCGGCCGTCAGCGAAGCCGTCGCGCTCAAGCCCTCGGGCATCGTCATCGGCGGCTTCGACCCCAATCTGACCTCGCAGCAGGTCGCGCAGGCCGATGCGGCGCACATCCCGCTCATCGGCTGGCACGCGGTCGAGGCCCCCGGCCCGAGCCAGCGCCCCAAGCTCTTCAGCAACATCACCTCCCGGGTGGAGGACGTCGCGAAGGCCAGCGCGGACTGGATCATCGCGCGATCCAACGGCAACGCGGGCGTCGTGGTGTTCACCGATGCCTCGATCCCGTTCGCCAGGAGCAAGTCGGAACTCATCACGAAGGAACTCACCACTTGCTCCGGCGTGCAGCTCCTGGCCTACGAGAACATCCCGATCCCGGACGCGGGCAACCGCACTCCCCAGGAGGTCTCCTCCCTCCTCTCCCGCTTCCCGCACACCTGGACCTACTCCGTCGCCATCAACGACCTGTACTTCGCCGACGCCGCCCCGGCCCTGCGCGCGGCAGGCAAGCAGGGCGACGCGGCCCCCTTCAACATCGGCGCGGGCGACGGCGACCCGTCGGCCTTCCAACGCATCAACAGCAAGCAGTTCCAGGCCGCCACCGTCCCCGAGCCACTCTTCGAGCAGGGCTGGCAGATCATCGACGAGTTCAACCGCGCCTTCTCCGGCAAGCCCGCCACCGGATACACCTCCCCGGTCCACATCGCCACGGCCGCGAACAGCCGCGGCGCCACAACCTGGGACCCAGCGGGCTACCGCGAGGCGTACCGGAGGATCTGGGGTCGCGGGTGAGGAGCGGCAGCGCTCACTGGCGTTCGCCTCACCGCCGCGCTGATGCTCACAGCTCTCGCTCCGGCCTGGCGTGACCGGCGGGCCACCGGCTCTCCCGCCGATGAGCCACGCAACCGCACACCGCCGACGACGACATGATCGAATTCAGCGACGAGACCGCCCAACTGGCGGCGGTCTCCCGGAGAACAGGAGCGCACATGCCGACCACCATGACAGTGGCCATCCTCGGACCGGGCGGCGTCGGCGGTCTGATCGGCGGGCTGCTCGCCCGCGACGGACACCGGGTCATCTGCCTGGCGGGCGAGGAGACCACGGCCGTGCTGCGCCGCGAGGGCCTGCGCGTCCAGAGCGAGCAGTACGGCGACTTCACGGCGCAGGTCGAGGTCGACACCGAGTTGCGCGAGCCGGTCGACGTCGTCTTCGTGACGGTCAAGCAGACCGCACTGTCCGCCGCCCTCGACCGCGTCCCGCCGAAGATGCTCGGTGACGGGATCGTGGTACCGCTGCTCAACGGCCTCGACCACCTCGCGGTGCTGCGTCGGTGCTATCCGGCCGACCAGGTCGTAGCCGGAACCATCAGGGTCGAGGCCACCCGCTCCTCGCCCGGACGCATCGAGCACACCAGCCCCTTCGCAGCCCTCGAACTGGCCGCCCCGCTCGACGATCTCGCATCCCGACTCCGGCAGGCTGGCCTCGATGTAACCCTGCGCACCGACGAGATCGCGATGCTGTGGGACAAGCTCTCCTTCCTCGCCCCGTTCGCGCTGCTGACCACTCGCTACCAAGCCGCCGTCGGCACCATCCGCAGCGAGCGGCGGTCCGAACTGCTTGCCGTACTCGATGAGATCACCGCCGTGGCCCGCGCCGCGGGCGCACCGGTGACCGCCGAGGCCGTGCTCGCCTTCTTCGACCGCGCGCCGGAGACGATGAAGTCCTCGATGCAGCGTGACGCGCAGGCGGGCCGCCCGATCGAACTCGACGCCATCGGCGGCGCGGTCCTTCGGGCGGCGGCCGCCCACGGGATCGAGACCCCGGCCACCGCACGCCTCGTCGCGGAACTGGCCACCACCGCAGGCTAGATGCGTTGCTCGGCACCTGCCCACCGGAAGGCTGGCGGCCGACTGACGACGGTCGGCGCCTTGAGGCGAAGGGTGCACCGGGTGATGTGCACCCCTCGCACGCCTGCGGGGCTACCGGTCGTCGCCGGTGGGCGGTCGGTCGCCGAGCTGCTCGTTGATCCTCCGCTGGGCCTCGTCGACCTGGCCCTGGTACGTGTTTCCCGTCTTCGCGTCGAACGCGTCGCCAGCCTTCTCAACGCCCTGCCGGGCGGTGTCCTCGTGTCCTTTGAGCAAGCCTTTGAGCTTGTCGAGCATGGACATGGGTGGACCTCCTCACGGGATGCCTGGCGTTCCCAGCATCTCCAAGATGGCCGATGCCCGCATCCGGAGCCCGCCTGAGTGCCTGCCGCGCTCGGCCTGAACCCCGCACTGCCCAGGTGGCCGGGGCCAGCGGGCGATGGCACCCGATCCGGTCCATGCTGGTGGGACGGCGTTCGGCGGTCACTGACTGGCGCCCTACGGCTGGCGCGGTGCCCGGCGCGCAGACGGCACCCGACGACCGAGTTCCAAGGAGAACCGATGGCCACCACAGTCGCGGATGTCATGGTCGCCACGCTCAGGGCGTCGGGCGTACAGCGCATTTACGGCTTGCCGGGAGACTCCCTCAACGGGTTCACCGACGCCCTGCGCCGCGACGGCGGCATCGCGTGGGCGCACGTTCGGCACGAGGAGGCCGCAGCGTTCGCCGCAGCGGGGGAGGCGGGCGTCACCGGAGAACTCGCGGTCGCGGCCGGCAGTTGCGGCCCCGGGAACCTGCATCTGATCAACGGCCTGTTCGACGCGCAGCGCAGCCGGGTCCCGGTGCTCGCGATCGCCGCGCACATCCCACGGGTGGAGATCGGCGGCGGCTACTTCCAGGAGACCCATCCGCAGGAGCTGTTCCGCGAGTGCAGCGTGTACTGCGAAATGGTGAGCGTCGCCGAGCAGCTGCCGAGGCTGCTGGAGATCGCCATGCGCACCGCCCTGGAGCGCGGCGGAGTCGCGGTCCTGGTCATTCCCGGCGAGCTGTTCCTCGCCCGCGCCGCGTCATCGTCCGCGCCGCGCCCGGTGGTCAAGACGGCCTCCGTCATCCGGCCGGACGACCGGTCCCTCGCACGGGCGGCGGAGGTCCTCAACGAGGCCCGCCGGGTGACGATCCTGGCCGGGGCGGGCTGCGCGGGCGCGCACGACGAGGCGGTCGCGCTGGCCGCCGCGCTGAAGGCGCCGATGGTGCATTCGTTGCGCGGCAAGGAGTTCCTGGAGCACGACAACCCGTACGACGTCGGCCTGACCGGGCTGATCGGCCACAGCTCCGGCTACCGGGCGATGGAGCACTGCGACGCGCTGCTGATGCTCGGCACCGACTTCCCGTACCGGCCGTTCTACCCCGAGAACGCCCCCGTGGTGCAGGTCGATGTGCGCGGCGAGCACATCGCCCGCCGCACCCCGGTGGAGGTGGCCCTGGTGGGGACCGTCAAGGACACCGCCCAGGCGCTGCTGCCTCTGCTGGAGCACCGGACCGACGACGACTTCGCGGAGACGATGACCGACCACTACCGGCGGGTGCGCGCCCGCCTGGACCGGCTGGCCGAGGGCAGGCCGACGGATTCGCCGATGCACCCGCAGTACGTCGCCGCCGCGATCGACCGGTTGGCGTCGCAGGCCGCGGCGTTCACCGCCGACGTGGGGACCCCGACGGTGTGGGCGGCCCGCTACCTGCGCATGAACGGCCAGCGGCGGCTCATCGGCTCCTTCAACCACGGCACGATGGCCAACGCGCTGCCGCACGCGATCGGGATCCAGGCCAGCCAGCCCGGCCGTCAGGTGATCGCGCTCGCCGGGGACGGCGGCCTGGCCATGCTGCTGGGCGAGTTGATCACGCTGCGCCAGCTGGACCTCCCGGTGAAGGTCGTCGTATTCAACAACTCGGCGCTGTCGTTCGTCGAGTTGGAGATGAAGGCCGCGGGCATCGTCAACTACGGCACAGAGCTGAAGAACCCCGACTTCACCGCCCAGGCCCGGGCCGCCGGTCTGTTCGGTGCCCGCGTCGAACGCGCCGACGAGCTGGAGGACGCCCTGCGCGCGGCCTTCGCGCACGAGGGACCCGCGCTGGTCGACGCCAGTACCGCGCGCCAGGAGCTGTCGCTGCCCCCGAAGATCACCCTTGAGCAGCTCAAGGGCTTCACCCTGTTCGCGACCCGCACCATCCTCTCCGGCCGGGGAGACGAGATCCTCGAACTGGCCAAGACCAACCTGCGCGAACTCAGCCTGGACTAGGGCGCGGTGGCCAGCTCGCGCGGGCGCGGGGGAGCGGCTCAAGTGGCCAATCTCCGTCCCGGAAAAGATGGTTGAGGCGCTGGTGCTGTACCAGTGCGGGAATCTCAACGCCCGTGCACGGCGGACGGGGGGGCACGGGATGCGGCGGTGGACGCCTCGATCAGCTCGATGAGGTTGCCCTCGGGGTCGTGGACGTAGGCATACCGCATGCCTTGCGTGGCCCGGGAAGCCGGGGGCGAGACCGCGCTGGCGCCGCACTCCGTGGTTCGGGAACCTGGAGCGCGAGGTGTGTCGAGGCGTACCTACGCCTGCGTGAGGCCAAGGCGGCGCTGTACCAGGACTCGTGGGTCGGGAGGTCGGTCACGGACAGCGCGGGGGTGATCACGTTGAGCCGCCGACGTTAATGGCATTTACCTCGTGAATGGCGTTCGCCTCGCGACCGTGAGCCCCCTGTCAACCGGCCGCGGCAGGAGACGGTGAGGCCTGCTCGCCGAGCCGGGCTGGCGATCGCAGTGGATCGAGGACCTGGGCGCCCGGGCTCGCGAGCTGAGCCGGGGCGGTGCACTGTGGAAGACGTGGGCTCCCGGCAGCTCTTGGCCGGTCTGCGGCAACCATGGCAGTCGAGCCATGCGATGCTGATGGTCCCCGTCGTGCTCATCGTGGTGATCACCGTGGCGGACATCCGCGCTCCCGCAGAGGTCCATCTCGGACCCGCGCTGGTCATCGCGCCCGCGATCACCGCTTCGTTCGCCGGTCCCCGGATGACCGGCCTCATCGGCGCCCTGGCCCTTGCGGCCCAGGTGATCATCGGCGTGTTTCACGGCGGGCTGACCACAACGAACCACCTGGTGCAGATCGCCACCCTCGGGGTGCTCTCGGTTCTGGTCGTGATCCTGTGTGTGGTGCGCGAGCGGCGCAGTGTGCAGTTGGCCCAGGTGCGGTCGGTGGCCGAGGCCGCGCAGCACGTCCTGCTGTGGCCGCTCCCGGAACAGATCGGCCCGCTGCGGATCGCCTGCCTGTACCTGGCCGCAGAGGATGAGGCCCAGATCGGTGGCGACCTGTACGCGGCCACCCGCATCGACGGCGGTGTCCGCGTGATGATCGGGGACGTGCGGGGCAAGGGCCTGGCCGCCATCGGCGAGGCGGCCCTCCTGCTCGGCGCCTTCCGCGAGGCCGCCCACCGGCACACCACGCTGCCCGAGCTGGCCGCAGCCCTGGAACAGAGCGTCTCCCGCTACCTGGCCGACTTCGAGCCGGAGGACGAGGTGGGGGAACGCTTCGCCACCACCTTGCTGCTGGAGATCCCCGACGGCGACCACATCACCCGGATGACCAGCTGCGGCCATCCACCTCCCTTGCTGCTCAGCCCCGGCAGCGCCGTCACCGTCCCGAGCCTGCACCCCGCACCCCCGCTCGGCGTCGGCACGATGGGACCGGCGGGCTACACCCTCGACGTGTTCTCCTTCGAGCCCGGCGACACCCTCCTGCTCTACACCGATGGCGTTGTCGAAGCCCGTAACTCAAGCGGTGCCTTCTACCCGTTCACGGAACGGGCCGCCCAGTGGACCGACAGCAGCCCTGAGACCCTTCTCCACCACGTGCGGCGCGATCTCCTCGCCCATGCCGGCGGTCGCCTCGACGACGACGCCGCCCTCATCGCGCTCCACCGCACGCCCACCGTCCACTCGGGCCACATCCGAGGCAAGGTCATCCACGCCGACGGGTTCCGCCACCGTTCCGGAACCGAACCACACGAGTCGTGATCAGCAACCCAGGTCGTGGGTGAACTGCGTTACGACCGACGCACGTCAGGCCTGATCGGGAAGTGGCGCCAACAGGGACTTGGCGAGGGGAGTGGTGGCCAGAACGAAAGCCCCGGCCAGGGTCAGGGCGGCCCCCGCAAGCTCGGGCACCAGCCACCATCCGCCCCGGACCCGCTCTCCGTACAGGGTCACGCCGAAGGCGATGCTCAGCAGGGCGTCACCCATGGTGAGGGCAGGCTGGGACGCCGCCAGCGGGCCGGACTGCAGGGCGTTCTCCAGCAGGAACAGCGCGGCCACGCCCGCGGCCGCGAAACCGTACGTCTGCCAGCACAGGAAGAAGCCCTTGGGCCCCGCGGTGTCCCAGGCGTAGGTGGCGGTCTTCATCAGCGCGGCGGTGAGCGCGTAGCCGATGGCGGCAGTCGTCGCGAAGCACGCGGCGCGGGCCTTGCCCGCGGGGCGCCGTAGTGCGGTGCAGATCAGAACGGCAGACACGGCCACGCACAGGATGAGCGCGGGGAGCCATCTGGCCATCGAAGCCTGCCTGGCTCCGCCCGAGGGAGCGGCCGCCGCCAGGGCTGTGCCGACGCCGACCACGATGCAGGCGACACCCACCCAGCCTCGGCCCGGTAGCCGACGCCGCAGGATCACACTTGCGATCACGAGGGCGAGCGGCAGCTCAAGAACGAAGATCGGTTGGACGATCGACAACCTCCCGTTGAAAAGCGCCAGAGCCTGGAAGCAGGCAGCGCACATGACGGCGGCCAGCCCGGCCAGCCAAACGGGTCGGTGGGCGAGGCTGGTGATGAGTTTGCTGCTGAAGCCCTGGGCGAGTGGCACGGTGAGTGCGGCGCGCCGCTGGAGGACGGTGGCGAGCGCATTGCTTCCGGCCGCCAGCAGTGCGAAGACGACGGACAACGCCATCCCCACGGGCGACTCCTTCCCGTAGACGCCTACAGGTCGCAGGCCACGCGGCGCCGCTCACCACAGGCAAGGCCGAAGACTCATGCATGTCCACCGTAGGTGTGCCAGCCCTGTGAAACCTGTGCGCGGACGTGTTTCCCGTAGTGGCTACTCGGCAGTATCGGTCGCCGCGTCAGCTGATCGTAGAAGCAGCGCCGCCTGTCTAGGTGAATGTCCGCCGTGGCTCAACTCGCCGACTCGTCTGCCGCGTGCGAGGGTGATGGGCCCGTAGTGCATTCGAGCGGAGCGTTCCAGTTTCGCCCATCTGCCGGAGGCCCCACCGTGAGATGTGAGCGCCCAGGTTCTGGCATGGGCAGCCTGTTGTGCGGCGCGGTTTGGGGAGCGGCCGCAGGCGCTGCCGGCACGACCGCACTGAACGCTGTCGGCTATCTGGACATGGTGATTCGAGGCCGCCCGGAGAGCACCACGCCCGAGACCACCGTGGAAAGGCTGTTGGAGAAGACACACCTGCGGTTGCCCGGTGCGAGCGAGGACCGGGGCAACCGCGTCGCGGGTCTCGCACCCCTGACCGGCATCGCTGCCGGTGTGGGCATCGGTGCGTTGCTCGGACTCCTGCGCGCTGCGGGATGGCGCCCTGGAACGGCTGTCGGCTGCGCCACCGCGACGGTCGGGGCGTTGCTCGGCACCAACGGGCCCATGACGGTGCTCGGTATCACCGACCCACGCACGTGGTCGGCCGAGGACTGGGCGGCAGACGTGGTACCGCACTTGGCGTATGGCGCGCTCACCGTCGGCCTGCTGAACGCATTCGACCGCTAGGGACGCCGCCACGGTTGGCTACGGCGGTCAGCGGGGGCGGCCGCGGGCTGTCAGGCCGTCATGCGGTCGAAGGTGGCGACCGGTCCGAGTGCGATGAGCAGCTTCGGCGATCGTCATGGCCTGCAGACGTGTACCGGTCTGGACGGCTACCTCCTCAAGGCGGATGTCGGGACCGAAGTCGAGGCGGTCGAGGGCTTCCAGAACGGACGGTTGCACCGCCAGCAGAGCCATACGGCGTCCGCTGAGCCCGTACGGGGAGATCGCCTCGTCCGCTCCGGCGCGCCGTAGCTTGTCAACGGACCGGCGCTCGGCGGCGCGGGAGACGACTTCGGTGCCCACCCCGATCGTGACGAACAGGGCCGCCACGCCGGGCCCGCTCTGCCTGTCGGCGATCCGGGCAGCGCGTAGAGCGGCCTTGGACAGCTTGGAGTGGCGCTCGGGCCCGCCGGTTTGGTTTTAGCGCTGAGCAGATCTGTGCGAATCCCTTGCCCAACGCCCCAGAAACTGTCAGCCTCTTTCAGAAGTACGCAGAATCGCTCATCGAGGGCCCCGGCAGGGCTCAGTACCACTGTCGATATCGCCCACGCGCTACCGGGCCGTCACCAACCACCCAAGGAGTGACTCTTGGACAGGCGTCGTTTTCTGGCCGTCGCCGGGCTGAGCCCGCTCGCCGCCATGGCGGTCACCGCCAATCCGGCCTTCGCCTCCGAGCCGGGCCAGACCACCAAGCACGCCTTCGGCTTCTCCTCGGACGGGAGCGGCTTCCTCCTCGACGGCCGCCCCTTCCAGATCCGCAGCGGCGAGATGCACCCCGCCCGCATCCCGGTCCAGTACTGGCGCCACCGCATCCGGATGGCAAAGGCCATGGGGCTCAACACCATCTCGATCTACATCATGTGGAACCACATCGAGGAGCGGCCCGGTATCTTCGACTTCCACACCGACCGCCGCAACGTCGAGGCCTTCATTCGGCTGTGCCAGGCCGAGGGCATGTGGGTGCTACTACGGCCGGGGCCCTATGTCTGCGGCGAGTGGGACCTCGGCGGGATCCCGCCCTACCTGCTGCGCAACCCGGACATCCAACTACGGGTCAGATCAGCCGCCGACCCGCACTACATGGCAGCCGTCAAACGGTACTTCGGCCAACTGATCCCGCGCATCAAACCGCTGATGATCTCGCAGGGCGGCCCGGTCCTGATGGTCCAGATCGAGAACGAGTACGGCTCCTACGGCAACGACGCCACCTATCTGGAAGAGCTGCGGCAGTTGTGGATCCATGGTGGGATCGACGGACCGTTCTACACCGAGGACGGGCTGGGGCAGGTCGAGGGCAACCACACCAACGTCCAGGGCGGAGCCATCGCGCTCAGCGGCGGTGACCCCGGGTCCATCGCTGCGGCCCGCACCGCCTTCCCGACCGTGCCCGCGATGGCGGGCGAGGTGTATCCCGGCTGGCTGACCCACTGGGGTGACAGCACCTTCCAGGGCGCCGACTCCGATGTGTCCGCCACCCTCGACGGGTTTATGAAGGGCGGGCTGTCGTTCAACCTCTACATGGTGCACGGCGGTACCAGCTTCGGATTCTTCGCCGGTGCCAACGCCGACGACCTTTCGGGCAACTACCAGCCGGACATCACCAGTTACGACTACAACGCACCCATCACCGAACAGGGCGCCACCACCCTCCGCTACCACAAGTACCGAACGGTGATCGGCGGTCACCTCAGCACCCCGCTGCCCACCCCTCCGCCAGCGGTCCCCACCATCACCACGCCCGGCGGGCGCCCGATCATCCCGCAGCCGTACGCCTCGCTCTGGGACAACCTTCCCAAGCCGCTGCCCACTGCCCAGACCGTCGATCCACGGCCGTTCGAGATGTACGGGCAGAACTCGGGATTCGCGCTCTACCGCAAGCGGCTGCCCGGCTACACCGGCGGCACCCTGGACATCCGATGGGTGCACGACTACGCCACCGTCTTCGTCAACGGCGCCTACCAAGGCGGCTTCTCCCGCCCCGACATCCCGGCCGGCGTCGCGGGCGCGCTCAACGTCACCACCGGAAACGCCCCGCTGACGCTGTGCCCCTCCGGCACACCGGCGTCCGCGCCCCAACTCGACATCCTGGTCGAGGGGATGGGGCGCACCAACTACGGCCACGCGCTGGTCGACCGCAAGGGCATCCTGGAGTCGGTGTCGCTGCGCAACGCCGGGCCGCTGACCGGAGTGCTCACCGGCTGGGAGGTCTTTCTGCTGCCCATGGACGACGGTTTCGTCCACGGACTGAAGCCCCGCATCAGCGACCCCGGGCGTCCCGGTCTGTTCTTCCGGTCGGACATACGACTGGACTCCGTCGGGGACACCTATGTCGACATGTCCCAGTGGACCAAGGGCGTGGTCTGGGTGAACGGGCACAACCTGGGCCGCTACTGGGAGATCGGCCCGCAGCACCGGCTGTACTGCCCAGCGCCCTGGCTGCGCCGCGGCACCAACCAAGTACTGGTCTTCGACATGCACCAGACCAAGCCCAAGCCGATCACCCTCGAACGCACCTTGCGATGATGCGGCGCAGGCTCGCCACCCCTGACCAGCGCCGCGCCCGGATCTCCGGATCGGGACACTAGGCGGGAGCCGTCTCCAGGTGTGTCTTGAGCCGCTGCAGTGTGGTCGTGATGTGCGCGTCGTTGGTGCCGATGCGGTCGACGACACCGGTGATCAGCATGGCGAAGGGGATGAACCACAGTGGAACCCGCAGCCAGTTGGTCTCGGTGACGGTGCAGCCCTCGGCGGTGGGTTCGATGTCGTACTGCCAGCGGGAGATGGGGATTCTGAGCGGCGCCGCGACCTCGTAGGCGAAGCGCTCGCCCGGGTCGGCGTCCGTGACACGGCAGGTGGTGACCCAGCGGCGGAAGCCGTTGCGGTTGTAGCCGTGGAAGCGGGCGCCTACCGCCGGGGCCTTGGCGCCGCCCAGCCAGCGGGCGCGGTGGGCTTCCTCGGCGAAGCGGATCATGACGGGCGGGTCGCTGATGATGCGGTACGCCTCGGCCGGGGTCGCCCGGATGGTCACCGTGCCGGTGGCCGCGGCGTCCGGGTGTCGCGGTATGCGCATCGGGGTGCCTCCTCCGCTGATGTAAGCGCCGATTGCATCAGCGGAGGGAATCGGGGTCAAGCCCCTCGGGAATCAGTGGAGTTGATGATGCCCAGGCCGAAGGTGTCCAGGACCTGCTCGGCCAACTGCTCTGCCCCCTCCGGCGGTAGGTACCCGTCCGCGATCACCTGGGACAGTCCGTATACCAGTGCCTGACCGGCGAGGCTCACCACCGCGGGGTCAGCGGCGCGCAACTCGCCTGTCTGCTGGCCCGTGACGACGAGGTCGGTGAGGGCCTGCTCGATACCGGAGAGGCGCTGGTGCAGTTCGGCTGGCTGACGGGGGCCGAACACCCTGGTGCTACCACAGACAGGTGGGGCGGTCGGCGGCGAGCCGAATGCCGCTCGGCGCTCCGCGCAACACCTGTCACGCAGCGCCTCGTAGGCTGCCTGCAAGATCGCCTCGGAGTCTTGGGTCTTCTCCGCGACGACCGGGAGGTGCGCCTGCGTCTCTCGCTCAGGAGCGCGCCCATGTCCCTGTCTCCTGGTGTACCGCCTCCCAAGCGGCCCGCTTGAGTTCCATCCGGGCCGCTGGCACTGAGCCGGGCAGACTCGCCCAGTACGGATGCGTCGAGATCCGTACCGAAAGCCGCTGCAGCGTGCGCCGCAGGACCGTGGTCTGGGACTCGTGCTCTGTCCCTGCGAGCTGGTGGTACACGGCGTACCAGTCGAGCTGGGCCTGCATGAGGTCGTCGGGGAAGGTGTGCGGCATGCAGAGAATTCAAGCACGTGTTCGAATTATCGCGCAGCGCCCGATCGGGTGAAACCGAGCCCCGCCCCGGCACGCTGCCGGGGCGGGGCGCGAGAGCGCTGAGCCGCCATGCACGGGCGGAATTGACACCGCCCGGGTGCGGGTGGTCAGAGATGGTGTGCTACGAAATCGGCTACCTGCGCGCCGAGTTGCTGGCCGACACGGTTGTCTAGGGAGGTGTGCTGGCCGGACCAGATCCGGCTGAGCCACGCTTCGGTGGCGGCGTCCTGGAAGCTGGCGAAGGATCGGGTGACGCCCTTCGAGGTCACGGCGAGATGGTGCCGCGCACCGTAGATGCCGGTGAGCGTCGTTGCCGCCGCCTGACTGAGAGCACCGTGCGCGCCGGGGTAGGACGGATCCGGGGCGGTCGGCAGCAGGGGCGTCCAGTTGGGATCGCCGACGATGCGCGGGTTGTAGTGCGTACCACCGAGCCGGATGGCGGTGACGGGCCGCCATACGCGGTAGTCGTACTTGGCGTTGTACATCGCGATCGCGGTGTCGGCGAGCGACAGGTCGAGCTCGGCGAACACCTTCACCGCCTTCTCCAGGCTTGTGTTCTGGGAGGCGACAAGGCCCTGTGCGACCTGGTTCCAGACGTTCCAGATGGGGGCTGCCGCCCAGAACGTCCCGGCCGCGGTCTGATCGGGAGTGCGGGTGGTACTGGTCTTACTCCCCAGGCTCTTGACCTCGTTGAGGGCGACGGCGTACGCGGCGCTGCTCACGGGCGGAGGTGCTGCCGGCCGGAACTGGCTTCCGCTTGCCAGCACGAACGGCTTGACCGAGCCCCAGTTGGTGAACACCGGTGCGGGGAAGTCGGGCGGCGTGGGCCGGTAGTCGCCAGCCGCGTTGCCAGGAGCGAACTGAGGCGGCTTGGCCGACGACCCGTCATGGGCACGCAGGCTGATCAGTCGGCGGGCGACCGCGGCTCCGACGTGAATTCCCGCCTGCTTGCCCGGGCCGTTGGGGATCGTGGCCAACTGGCTGCTGAGCCGCTGGTCCACGCTGTTGCGCATGGCCGGGTACAGGGCGACCAGCACATCGTGAGCTGCCTGGTCCGCTGCCGCGTCCGCACGGGCGCCTCGGGGCGCCGACACCGAGGACACGTAGGCGGGGCCGGCTCGGGTGATCGATACCACCGCGTCGTACTCGGCGGCCTGGAGGATCGCGAAGCTGCGCGTGGGCTGGACGGTGGGCGGTTGAGCCTTCGGATCGCTCAGAATCGAAATGAGCTCGCGGTTCCACTCCACGACCGACATCCCGGACCCCGGGGCGGCGCCGCGCAGGGTTGGTGGGTGAGCGGCGGTGGTGGCGGCGGCCCCGAAGGCCGGGCTGGTGAGTCCGGCTGCCAGCGCGGTTCCGGTCAGTACGGCGAGTGTCTTGCGCTTTCCGCTCATGTTCCGTGGCTCCCTTTCGCTGGTGGCGGGCTGTGCAAACCCGTGGTCATGCGCTTCGGCCACTTGGGTCACTGCGGACCAGACGGTCAGAGGACGCGACGGATCGAGCGAGGAGTCCGCAGCGCGTGCGGCGGAGAACTACTCCGGATGCCTGCTCCGGAGATCGACGGGGATCGCGAACCGGTACCCGTCTGCCTGATTCCTCTGCTGGGGCCGGAGGTTGGAGGATTGCGGCTGGACTCACCGGGACACCGGCCCATGAGTCGGCACGCGTCACCCACACCAACGTTTCGGAAGGTTGACCGGGCGCGAATGGTCCTGCAACCTGATCACCTCTTTGCGTCATCAAGGTCGCTTGCCAGATACAGCCTGCGGGTACCCGACCCCCGCCGCAACTCCGACCCCTCAGTGATCGGCCTACCGTCGGGTACTGCGGCCGCGGGTGCGGATCCTACATCCGCGTGGTGGACCTGGCATTTCGACGCTCGTGGATCCTGGGCGGGACTCTTCGCGCTCGTATCCCCATGAGCCCGTGTCCGGGCGGGGACGCGGGGTGGAGCATCAATCGCCCTGTCAGAGCGGGGGATCGGCCGGGGCGGGCCCCAGTGTTGTCGTGCCAGGGGCGGCGCGGTGGCCGAGGCCTGTCCGGTAGATGTCAAGTGCCGCTTCGGTTCGGCCGGTTCGGCGTAGCAGGTCGCCGAGGAGTCGGCACAGATCGGCGATGTCACCCGCGGCACTGGCCTGTTCGAGCAGGCTGAGGGCCGCTCGGTAGTGTTCCTCGGCGTCTTGCGGGCATTCCCGTTCTTCGGCGATGAGCCCGAGCAGGCGGTGGGCTCCGCCTGCGTGCACGGCTCCACGTCCGGTGCCGAGTTCGCCGAGCAGGTCCGACAGGAGCCGCTCGGCGTCGTCGTACTTCCGTCGGCGGCGCAGTACATCGGCGAGTTCGACATTGATCTGGACGGTGTACAACGTGGCCTGGCGGTCGGCCAGCATGGCGCGAGCGGTGCGCAACTCGTCTTCCGCCTGCGCCAAGTCACCGTCTTGAGCGCGCAAGTAACCGCGCATCCAGTGGCAGTGGGCGAGTTCGCTACGGATCTGGAGTTGCTGGTACAACTCCTGGGCCTTGGCCAGCGACGCGTCCGCGTCGGCGGTACGGCCCTCGGCCAGCAGGGTGCGGGCGACACCGCGGTGCATGCGGGCCACCAGCGCGGGGTCAGTGGCCTGAGGAGCCAGAGCGAGGGCCAGTTCGGCGGCCCGCGCCGCGCGCGCCTGCGCGCCCATGTCCATGTAGGGGGCGATCACGGCCGAGTAGAGCAGCAGCAGGGCGTTGGGGTCGTGAAGCCCGGCGGTGTTGAGCTCGTCGATGGCGTTCTCCAACAAGTAGCAGGAGTACCGCAGGTCGCCGGCGAGCAGGTGGGCGACAGCGCGACCGCGCACGGCCGGGACGCGCTGCGGGAGCGGGGCGTCGGCCAGCAGGTCCTCGGCGGCCTGGAACCGCTCGATGGCTTGGGCGAGATCACCGGACTCCAGGGCGCAGTCACCCAGACCCACCAGGGCGACGGCTTGTTCCGCGGGCAGGTCGAGTCGGCCGGCGTCGTGTTCGAGCAGCGTGTACCGCTCCACCGCGTCCTGCTGGGCACCTGTGCAGAACGCCTGCCGAGCGTCGGCGAGTCGCATACGCACTTCGGTCGCCAGATGCCCGGGTTGCCCGGTGGACAACTCCTCGAAGGTGACGCCGAGTCGGTCGGCGAGGTAGCGCAGTGCGGTCTCCGAGGGGCGCACCTTGCCCGATTCAAGAGTGGAGATGTAGGCGGCGGTGTACTCGGGCTCCGCCAGCGCGCGCTGGGTGAACCCGCGTTCGGTGCGCAGGCGCAGGACGCGCTGACCGATTCCGCCAAGGCCGGGTGGAACGTGCGACTCGGCATGCTTCGTCGGCTTCGGCATCGTGCTCCTTTTCGTCGCTGCGGCAGCCTCTTAAGGGGCGTGACGGCTACTCAGTCCATGGAAGCCCGAGCTGGCAAGAACGGTCTGTTCCATCAAGTCAGGGTATTGCGCGGCCGGTTGCGGCGCCGCTAGCTTAACTTACCGCGTAAGCACAGTTATGTATCCACTTAACATTGCCATGCCGGACGCGACTCCCCACTCCACCGTCCGCGGCATGTCCGCCCTGATCGGAACTGTCCATGCGAATACGACGAACGATGCGGAACGGTGTGACCACCCTCGTCGTGGCCACACTCGGCCTGCTCTCCACAGGTGCGTCGGCCCAGGCCGACGCCGCCCATCGGCAACCGCTGCCCGCGCCGTCAACGGCCACGGGTTCCGGGCCGATCTGCTGGTACGGCGCGTGCTACGACTACGTCTCCGGTAGACAGGTCACCGACGCCTCGGGAGCCAGCGTCCGGATGCTCCAGGCGGCACCGCGCGTCAAAGCCGGTGACCAGCAGTCCCACTCCCTGCAAGAACTGGCCCTGCAGTCCACCGACCGCAAGTCCACCGTGGAGATCGGGTGGACCGTCGACCTGGGCCTCAACGGCGACAGGCGTCCGCACCTGTTCGTCTACCACTGGGTGGACGGCGCCGAGAGCTGCTACAACGCCTGCGGATTCGTCCCCGTCTCGCACAAGATCAAGGCTGGCATGGCCGTACGAGCCGGAACGTCCGCCCGGTTCACCATCCGGAATCTGGCCGGCGACTGGTGGCTGTTCTACAACGAGCAGGCAGTCGGCTACTTCCCCGGCTCGCTGTGGCACGGTGGCTTCAACCGCGCACAGGTCATCACCGCCTTCGGCGAGGTCGCCCACGCCAACGGCACATCCTGCGAGGAGATGGGCGACGGCCGTCCCGGTACCGCCCGGGGCTCCTCCTGGATCAAGGGCTTCCGCCTTATCGACTCGGCCGACGTACCCGGTATGACCGTCACCTCAACCAGCCCGGCCCTCTACGACGCGGGCCGTGTCACCCACACCGCCTTCCACCTGGGCGGCCCCGGCACCGGCCCCTGCTGACCGTCCGACAAACCGATTCGGCCCGCTCCGCTGCCCGGACCGCGACGCGCACTTCTCACGGCGGGCCGAATCGTCAACGGTGGTGCGTGACGACCCCTTGGCGACAGGTCAGGGCTGAGCCGTAGAGGAGGGGGCCGACGGCTGGGCGCCGAACTCGCGCAGGGCCTCGTCCACGATCGCGTTCAGCCGGGCGTGGTGAGCGCCCCGCCAGTAGGCCTGACCACAGTCGGCGCACTGTGCGAACGTGTCGTACGAGCGTTCCGTGCCGCCCAGCAACTGCCCGTGCACCGAAGCCTTTTCTGCGTCGCGCAGCGTTCCGTTGCAGGCCGTGCATCTGGTCCAGGGGGCGAGCGGGGGTGCGAACCGGGACAGGACATCCTTGAGCTGTTCAGCGGGGCGGTGGCTGTAGATGTAGGCGCCCGCCCAGATCTCCCGGCGCCGCAGCAGTCCCCGGTCGCGCGAGAGCATCACACGCCGCTCTTCGGACGAGCGCGCGGCCAGAGCCGCGTCGCCGATGTCCGGGTTCTCGTAGGCGGCATCGACGCCCAGCAGCCGTAGCCGCCTCGCGAGTGTCCCGAGGTGGACATCGAGCAGGAACCGGGTTGGTCCAGCGACTTGCTGGGGCCTGGTCACCCCGTGCACCGAGATCTCCTCGCCATGCCTTGGGGTGTGCGAGGTGGGCACCTGCCGTCCGTCTGCGAGGAGTGCACCGACCTCGGTGAGGGGAACCCCCAGGGACTCCACGATGTGCCCGAGCGTCCAGGCACCGTCGGCGCGCACCGCCGATCGCCCTACCCGCTGCGCTGCGGCGACGAATATGTGCAGCTCAGCGGCGAAACTGAGCCAGATCTCCGGTCTCTCCACACGGCCAGCATGCCAGCGGACCACGGGCTGCGGCCAACATATTCCGGGTCGGGGCCTCCCCACGCAACGCTCTCCGGGGGCGAGTTGCAACCTGGGTACGCTGTCAGCGTGTCTGTAGCACTCGGCGCTCAAACAGTTTGACTTGGTCGGGGTGGAAGCCGCGGGCGAACTCGATGAGCAGGGTGCGGGCCGGGGTGGCCAGGCGGCGTTTCTTGGGGTGGCGGCTGGTGAAGTAGGCGACCGCGCCGTGCAGTTCGCTGGTCGGCGCGTACGGGGTGAGGATCGCCTGGGAGATCTCGGCCTGGGCCAGGGCGGCGAGCAGACGGGCGGGGGCGAGGCCGTGCAACAGGCGGGCGGCCAGGCCCTCCGGGTGTGCTGGGTCGAGCAGTCGAACCAGTTCGGGCGCGCGCAACAGCGGGAGCTGCCCCTCTCGGTCGCGGCAGCCCAGGCCAGAGGGGCGGTGCAGCTGGAATTCTTGCACGCACCGGCCCGCGCTGTCGTACAGGAGCAGGTCCATGTCGCCGTGGCACATACAGCAGAACGGTGTCGCGTCCTCGTCCACTGCCAGCAATGCCAACAACTCCGCGAGAGCGCCTTCGTCGGTGATCTCGTACTCGGCGGGGAGGACCGCATCCAAGCCGGGGAGGGGCTGGCCGACGACACGGATCCGGGTGGTGGCCCGAGCCAGGTGGGCGAGCAGCGCGCTCGGGCCTTCGTGCATCATTCCCCCCGCCGGGCCGAAGACGTGCGGCGAAGGCTACCGGGTGTTGTATGGGCGGGGGCGGCGCGCAGTGCGGTGACGTGGGCGCTGTCCGGATGCCCGACCGCCAGCGCGGGTGGTCGCCAGGTCGCCTGGCGGACGCATCCGCCGTCGACTGAGTTGGTCGGTGCTCCCGGCGCGGAGGCCAGGAGCACCGCGACCGCGACATTAGTTTCGGGCGGCGCCACTGTCTAGACCCCTTGTGACCGGCGTCACAAATCTGCCCGATCACCCCGGACGGGAAGTGCAGGTGCCGGAAACTCGTCTGTGCAGGTCGCACGGCATGTCGGTAAGCGCGAAGGGTGCCACCGGTACCGATGAAGACCGTCCGATCAGCCCTCGGGGAGGAGCAGGCCGCGCTCGTATGCGCGCACAAGGCGGCGCGGGACCTGGTATTCGCGCCCGTCGATGGTGATCGGCACGAGGTCGGGGCGGACCGCCTTCCATTGGGCCCGCCGGTGGCGGGTGGTGCTGCGGGACATCTTGCGCTTGGGCACGGCCATAACGGGAGCCTCCGGGGTCTCGGGAGCGGGCCGCCTCACGCTACATGCAAGTGGATTTCATTTTCAAATTTCTCCCGTCGGGAGTGGCCTCGCCATCCGGGAGTGCGCTTCGCCAGGTACCGAGTACCGCACCGTCTTCGGCCGCGGCTTTCCGTGTTGTTCAACTACCGGTCGGTCGCAAGGTATTCACGAGTCGTCAGGACTAATGCCTTACTGAAGGACGCTACGCGCGTTGCCCTTGCCCGACTTCGTCAGGAGGCCCGGATGAGTGTCACCCGCCGTCTGAGACGCATCCTGGTTGCAGGCGCCATAGCTGCGGCCACCGCGCTCGTACCCAGCACCGCCCACGCCGCCAGCGCCTACTCCCTGGTGATCCTGCCGGATCAGGGCGAGAGCGCGATCTACAACTTCGTCAACTCGGCGACGAAGTCGATCGATGTGACGATCTACGAGCTGCGCGACACCACACTGGTCAATGACCTGGTGAACAAGGAGAAGGCAGGCGTCCAAGTCCGCGTGATCATGGACGCCCAGCACACGTCCGTCAACGGCGCCGCCTACAGCGCACTGTCCGCGGGAGGAGTCGGGGTCACCTACTCCTCCTCGGCCTACGTCTACACCCACCAGAAGACGATCACCGTTGACGGCGCCAAGTCCTACATCAGCACAGGCAACTTCGACACCACCTACTACGCCACCTCGCGCGACTACGGGGTCTTCGACAGCGACAGCAACGACGTCGCCGCGATCGAGCAGGTCTTCAACGCCGACTACGCGAAGACCTCGGTCACCCCCTCCGACGGCGACGACCTGGTCTGGTCGCCCACCGACTCGCAGAGCCACCTGCTGTCCCTCGTCAACGGCGCGCAGCGCAGCCTCGACGTCGAGGAGGAGGAGTTCGGCGACGCCGCCCTGGTCAACGCCATCGTCGCGGACGCGCAGCGCGGCGTCGCCGTCCGCGTCGTCGCGGAGAACACCAACGGGTCCTACACCAGCCAGCTCAACCAGGTCACCGCCGCAGGCGGCAAGGTCACCACCTACACGAGCTCGACCGGCTTCTACGTCCACGCCAAGGCGATCGTCGCCGACTACGGCACATCGACCGCGAAGGTGTTCGCAGGCTCGGAGAACTTCTCCGACAACTCGCTCAACCACAACCGCGAGCTGGGTCTGATCATCAACGACCCGAGCGTGCTGAGCGGCGTTGAGTCGACGTTCAACGCCGACTTCAACCAGACCAGTAGCAGCAGCGTGACCGTGACGAACCCCGGGAACCAGACCGGCACCGTCGGCGCCGCCGCCAGCCTGCAGATCTCGGCGACCGACACCGCGGGCGGCACGCTCGCCTACGCGGCCACCGGACTGCCCGCGGGTCTGTCGATCAACTCGTCGACCGGCCTGATCTCCGGCACCCCGAGCACCGCTGGCACGTCCACGGTCTCGGTGACGGCCACCGACACCACCAACGCCAGCGGCAGCACCTCCTTCACCTGGACGGTCAACCCCTCCTCCAGCGGTTGCGGTTCTGCCCAGTTGGTGGGCAACCCCGGTTTCGAGACCGGTAGTGCGGCGCCGTGGTCCGCGTCGTCCGGAGTGATCAACAACAGCAGCAGCGAGCCGCCGCACAGCGGATCCTGGGACGCCTGGCTGGACGGCTACGGCGCCACGCACACCGACACCCTCTCCCAGGCCGTGAGCATCCCGAGCGGTTGCTCCAGCTACCGGCTGAGCTTCTGGCTGAACATCGACACGGCCGAGACCTCCACGACCACCGCCTACGACACCCTCAACGTTCAGGTCCTGAACAGCTCCGGCACTGTGCTGGGGACGCTGGCCACCTACTCGAACCTCAACCACAACACCGGATACGCCCAGCACACCTTCGACCTGTCGGCCTACGCCGGACAGAACGTCACGCTGAAGTTCACCGGCAGAGAGGACAGCGAGTTGCAGACCTCCTTCGTCCTCGACGACACGGCCGTCAACGTCAGCTGATCACCGCGGCAGCCGCCGGTCACGCGGCTCCCCGTCTCGCTCGCGAGGCGGGGAGCCGCGTCGTTTCACCGAGCCCTGGCGGTGGTACACAGAACATTCCTCCTTGGTCCGGACACTTCGGAACGGAGACAGTTCCCAGTGGACCGGGTGCTCGAGCGGCTGCAGAAGGCCGAAGAGATAGGAGCGATCCCGATCAACTTCGCCGAGGGCAATCCCGTGGAGCAGATCAAGGACCAGACCGGCGGCGAAGGCACGGACAAGGGCATCGACGCGGTCGGGTACCAGGCCCACGCGGTCGCCGAGGAGCGCGAGGAGCCGGCGACCGCGCTGAACTCGCTCGTCGAGACGGTGCGGGCGACCGGAGCGCTGGGCGTACCGGGCCTGTACGTCCCGTCCGATCCCGGCGGCCCCGACGAGCAGTCGAAGCACGGCATGCTCCTCGTCGCCATCGGCAGGCTCTTCGAGAAGGGGCTCGGCAGCGGTCGACTCGGACTGTTTCGTGGCGGCGCGTATTGTCGCGCGGCGACCAGGAGGAAGCGGCAGCCGCCGGGCCCCGCTTCGGAACTGGTCGCGCATCCTTGCAGGTCAGCAGCGTTCTTCAGTGCGCGGATGGTAGCGTCGTGCCATGGACCCGCAAGACCTCGCCAACCTCGCACACCTGCGCCGGGCGCGGGATCTGATCGACCGGGAGTACGCACGTCCGCTCGACGTGCCGACGATGGCTCGGCATGCGCTCATGTCGCCAGGGCACTTCTCTCGGCAGTTCCGGGCGGCCTATGGCGAGACGCCGTACAGCTACCTCATGACTCGCCGGATCGAGCGGGCGATGGCGCTGCTGCGCGGGGGTATGAGCGTGACCGACGCGTGCATGGCGGTGGGATGTACCTCGCTCGGCTCGTTCAGCTCACGCTTCACCGAGCTTTTGGGGGAGACGCCGAGCGCGTACCGCAGTCGGGAACACCGTGCCGTGACGGCGATGCCCGCGTGCGTGGCGAAGGTGCGCACCCGGCCGACCAGAAACACGCCGAGCAGGAATGGAGAAGCGACCCGCGAAACCGTCGCCTAGCGTTGGCCGCATGAGCATCGCACTCCAGTACTGCCACATCACCGTCAACGACCCGGACGAGTCGCTGGCCTTCTACCGCGACGCGCTCGGGTTTGAGATGCGCAACGACGTCGCTTCTGGCGGATTCCGCTGGGTCACCCTCGGCAGCCCGACCCAGCCGGGCCTTGAGATCGTGCTCTCGGAACCGCACGCCGGCCGATCCCAGGCGGACGGCGACGCCCTACAGGAACTGCTCACCAAGGGCGTTTTGCCGAACATCGTCTTCCGCGTCGACGATCTCGACGCGACCTTCGAGACGGTGCGGGCATCCGGCGCCGAGGTGTTGCAGGAGCCCATGGACCAGCCCTGGGGGCCGCGCGACTGCGCGTTCCGCGACCCGTCGGGCAACTTGGTACGGATCTCCCAGGAACCGACGGCGTAGCCACCGCGGCTCGCCGCGTACCGGAAGCTCGCAAGCGAGACGGCCGACGCGAAGGGGCAGTCTGCGTTGGAAGACTTGAGCGGCTGTTCTTCAACAACATGACCCTGGCGCTTGACCACTGCTTCGTCCGCAGGCTGGGTGGCGGAGCTGGGGGTACGTCAGGATGTCTGGCATGACGGACATCTCAGGGCTTGTCGAGGCTCTCGGCCTTCAACCGTGCGTCGAGGGTGGGTGGTTCCGGGAGACATGGAGCACTTCGGCTCAAGCGGTCCCTGACGGATACGGCGGGGCCAGGGCGTTCGCGACGGGCATCTACTACCTTCTGCACCCCGGCGAGGTGTCACGTTGGCACCGGGTGCGCTCGGACGAGCTCTGGCTTTGGCACATGGGTGGGCCGCTGCGGATGCGCCTGGGCGGGGAGGGCGGAGCCCCGAGTGCGGCGGGGAGCGTCGAGGCGTTGGTAGGGGGCGGGATCGGGAGGGGAGAACGGCCACAGTTCCTTGTGCCCGCCGGGTGCTGGCAGACAGCTGAGCCCGCCGGGAACGAGCCGGTGCTGGTCACCTGCGTAGTCGCCCCGGGCTTCGACGCCGAGGACTACGAGGACGTCCGCGAGGAGTGAGCGCGGTGTTCAGCTGGTCTGTGATGTAGCGGCTTCAAGCTTGGCGGTCAGTCCTCGGTGACGGCTAGAAGCCGATCGAGATCCATGACCGCTCCCAGAGCGCCGCGCAGGGCGCCGAGGCACATGTCGCGCAGCTCGGTGCGTGAGAACGTCTGGTTCATGAGCCAGTCCACGCTCAGAGTGCGGACGAACACTAGCCAGCTCATCAGCGCAGCTGACACCATCTCCTTGGGGCCATCTGCGAGCCCGGTGGCATCGAGCAGGCGTCGTCGCAGCGCGGCCAGCTCTTCGGCGATGACGGCCTGGATCACCCGGTCACCGGCAAGCACCCGGTTCGCCGCGAGCACCGTGTTCCTGTTCGCGACGAAGTAGTCGATGTGCGCGTCGAGTCCGTCGGACAACTGCTCGAACACGGGGACGGCCGGATCGAGTTCCGTTTCAGCCAGCAGCCGGTCCGCTGCCTGCTGGTAGATCGCGGCGAACAAGTCGCGCTTGTTCGGGAAGTAGCGGTACAGGAGGGCGCGGGAGATGCCGGCTCGTTCGGCAACGTCCTCCATGAACACCTCGTCGTACGGCTTCGCCGCGAACAGTTGCGCTCCCACGTCGAGCAACTGGCCGCGGCGCTCGGCGGGGTCGAGTCTGCGTCGCGGGGTCACGCCCTACAGGCTACTTGACGTCTGTCTACTAGCGGCCGTACTTTCACGCTAGTAGACAGACATCTACTAGCGTGAGGGGGCGGTCGGATCATGGTCAGGCTTCTCAAGTGGCTTGTGCTCATCATGGGGATCGCTTGCATGGCGATCGGCGCCATGCACTTCGCCCTCGGTATCGACTCGGTGCCAGGCGAGGGCTCGGCCGGCGCGACCGTCGACAGCCGGGAGCGCTTTTACGGGGCGATCTTCTTCGGGTACGGCCTCGCGTGGATCTGGGCGGCTTGGCAGTCGCCGATCTCGTCGAAGGTGGTGCGGTGGCTCGCCGGTGTCTTTCTGCTCGGCGGAGTCGGCCGGATCCTGTCGATGGTCATCTACGGCCAGCCGCAGTGGTTCCAGGTCGTCCTGGCGGTCATTGAGCTCGTCCTGCCTCCGCTGTACTTCTGGCTGTCGACCGCTGACGAGAGGGCGGCTACCCGGTTGAGTGAGACCGGTGATCCCGTGACGCTCACCGCACGCCCAGCGCCTCCGGCGGGCTGAGAGCGTAGCCTTGAGGTGGGCCGAACTGCCTGTGGCCATCATGATCGAAACACCACCCTGGACTCCGGCCAGCAGGGCGGCGGCTGCCTCATCGATGTCAAGGGACGGGGACACCAGGCCACGTGCCCGGAGTGCGCGGATGCCGTTGGCGAGGTGTTCCTGCCACTGACGCATCAGCTCGACCACGATCGCCCGCGCTCCCGGTTCGGAGCGCCCTACCTGTAGAAACAAGGACCCCAACGGGCAGTGGTCACCCTGGAGTTCATAGCGTTCCACCACCGTGTCCCGCCACCGGTACCAGGACTCCCAGGAGTCCAGACATCCCAGATGCGGTTGCTGCTCGTCCAGAACGCGGCTTGCTTCGAACTCGGCTACCGTCAGCAGGAGTTCGTCCTTGCCGCCGGGGAAATAGTGGAAGAGCTGGCCCTTGCTCGTGCCAGTGCGGCCGCGGATGTCGTCGAGTGTCGTGAAAGCTACGCCCCTCTCGCGGAGCACTTCGGCGGCGCCCTCGATGATGCGGGCCACGGGACGGTGGTGGACCGTCGACGGAGGTCGCACCGGCGCCGCCGTCATCGCCGGGTGAGGACTGCTCCTTCCCTCACCGCGGGCTCTGGCGTCGCTCAAACTACGCGGTCGGCTGCTCGCCGCTGGGCGCCTTGAGCACTCGCTTCACCGAGTTGGTCGGCGTGCCGCCCAGCGTCTGTCGATGCCACGCGACGCCACGTGACGCGCGCGACGGCGGGGATCCCGTCGTGCGTCGCGAAGCAGGTGCCCAGATCGATCAGGAATCGAGAAGCACGGGCCCCCGAGCCGCAGCTAGCGTGACCGCCATGGACATCACCATTCACGCGAGCTTCCTCCCGCACGACGACCCGGACGCATCCCTGGCCTTCTGTCGCGCCCGCCCGGAGGTGGTCCCGGTGGTCCTCCTTCTCTTGCGGGCTGCGCCCGGTTAAGACGAACGGTCAACGGCGAAATCGCCGTCCGGGGCGATCGGGCTGTCGATTTCCGGACTTCCCGTTCGTTTTCAAGCCAGACAATCCCGACCAGACCCACGACTTCAGGAGTGACCATGACCGGCTCTTCCACCCAGGGAATCAAGACCGTGCTGCATCCCGTTTCCGACCTGGCGACGGCCAAGGAGGTGTACGCCGCCCTGCTCGGCGTACCGCCGCAGATCGACGAGTCGTACTACGTCGGCTTCGAGGCCGCAGGCCAGCACATCGGGCTGGTGCCGGGCGGTGGACCGCAGGGTATGACCTCACCGGTGGCCTACTGGCACGTTCCGGACATCGAGGCGAAGCTGGCCGAGGTGACCGCCGCGGGTGCCACCGTGAACGAGCCCGCGCACGACGTCGGTGGCGGCCGTCTGGTGGCCACCGTCACCGACCCCGATGGCAACGTCCTCGGGTTGCTTCAGGACCGATGAGTGCCGGCCCCCGCTCCCGCGCTCAGCGTCGTCGCGACACCGAGCATCGGCTCACCCACGACGTCGATGTCTGGGTGGCCAGTGCCTCGGCGGACGGTGCGCCGTATATGGTGCCGCTGTCCTTGGACTGGGATGGCGAGGCGCTGCTGGTGGCCACGCCGACGGACCGCCCAACCGGCAGGAACCTGGCTGCCACCCGAACCGTTCGGTTGGGGCGTGGCCGCAGCCGCGACGTGTCCATGATCGAGGGCGAAGTCGAGGTCCTCGAGATCGACGCGCTGCCGCCGGAGCGGGGTGACCGGTTCGTCGCGCACACCGGCTTCGACCCGCGTGCGCTGGCAACCCCGTACCGCTGGTTCCGCATCTCCCCGAGCCGCATCCAGGCCTGGCGCGAGGTGAACGAGATGCTCGACCGCGAGCTGATGCGCGACGGCCGCTGGTTGGTCTGACGCCTCGGCGCGCACGCCGCGTGGCCGGGGCCCAGAGGCTCCACGGGCCGAAGCGAAGGGGAACCAGACGTACTGCTCGAAGCTGGTCAGATCGAGCCAGGCGACGCCGACGGAGACCGCGAAGGCGGCCCCGCCTTACAGATGGAGACACGATAAGCATGGCCAAGAAGACGGACACGCAGTCGCCTGCGCTGCACGGTGCCAACAGCCACGATCTGATCCGCGTGCACGGCGCGCGCGTGAACAATCTCAAGGACGTCAGCGTCGAGATCCCGAAACGCCGGCTGACGGTGTTCACCGGCGTCTCCGGCTCGGGCAAGAGCTCTCTGGTGTTCGACACGATCGCCGCGGAGTCGCAGCGGCTGATCAACGAGACCTACAGCGCCTTCGTGCAGGGCTTCATGCCGACGCTGGCGCGGCCCGAGGTCGACGTCCTCGACGGGCTGACGACCGCGATCAGCGTCGACCAGCAGCGGATGGGTGGCGACCCCCGCTCCACGGTCGGCACCGCCACCGACGCCAACGCGATGCTGCGCATCCTCTTCAGCCGGCTCGGCAAGCCGCACATCGGCCCGCCCAGCGCGTACGCCTTCAACGTCGCCTCGGTCCGGGCGAGCGGTGCGATCACGGTCGAGCGCGGTGCCAGGAAGGCGGTGAAGGCGACCTACTCCCGCACCGGCGGCATGTGTCCGCGCTGCGAAGGCCGGGGTACGGTCTCCGACATCGACCTCACCGAGCTCTACGACGACTCCAAGTCGCTCGCCGAGGGCGCGATCACTGTCCCCGGCTACAAGGGGGGCGGCTGGAACTCTCGGCTCTACAGCGAGTCGGGCTTCTTCGACCCGGACAAGCCGATCCGCAAGTACACCAAGAAGGAGCTGCACGACTTCCTCCACCGCGAGCCGACCAGGATGAAGATCGCGGGCATCAACATGACCTACGAGGGGCTGATCCCGCGGGTCCAGAAGTCGATGCTCTCCAAGGACAAGGAGGCGATGCAGCCGCACATCCGGGAGTTCGTGGAGCGGGCGGTCACCTTCACCACCTGCCCCGAGTGCGATGGCACCCGGCTCAGCGAGGGGGCCCGGTCGTCGAAGATCAAGAAGATCAGCATCGCCGACGCGTGCGCGATGCAGATCAGCGACCTGGCCGCATGGGTTCGCGGCCTCGATGAGCCGTCGGTGGCGCCGCTGCTCGCCGCGCTGCGGCACACTCTCGACTCGTTCGTGGAGATCGGTCTTGGCTACCTCTCGCTCGACCGGCCGTCGGGCACGCTGTCGGGCGGCGAGGCGCAGCGCGTCAAGATGATCCGCCACCTCGGCTCCGCGCTCACCGACGTCACCTACGTCTTCGACGAGCCGACCATCGGCCTGCACCCACATGACATCCAGCGGATGAACGACCTGCTGCTGCGGCTACGGGACAAGGGCAACACGGTGCTCGTCGTGGAGCACAAGCCGGAGGTGATCGCGATCGCCGACCACGTCGTCGACCTCGGCCCCGGCGCCGGGACGGCAGGCGGCAGCGTCTGCTTCGAGGGCACCGTCGAGGGGCTGCGGGCCAGCGGCACCATCACCGGGCGCCATTTCGACGACCGGGCCGCCCTCAAGGAGACGGTGCGCAAGCCCACCGGCCAGCTTCCGATCTGCGGCGCGACGACGCACAACCTGCAGGGCGTTGACGTCGATATTCCGCTCGGGGTGCTCTGCGTGGTCACCGGCGTGGCGGGCTCCGGCAAGAGCTCGCTCGTGCACGGGTCGATCCCGACCGGCGCGGGCGTGGTGTCGGTCGACCAAGGAGCCATCAAGGGCTCCCGGCGGAGCAACCCGGCGACGTACACCGGACTGCTCGACCCGATCCGCAAGGCGTTCGCGAAGGCCAACGGCGTGCAGCCTGCGCTGTTCAGCGCCAACTCCGAGGGCGCCTGCCCCACCTGCAACGGCGCCGGCGTCATCTACACCGACCTGGCGATGATGGCCGGCACCGCCACCACCTGCGAGGATTGCGAAGGCAAGCGGTTCCAGGCATCAGTGCTGGAGTACCACCTCGGCGGCCGCGACATCAGCGAGGTGCTCGCGATGTCGGTGACCGAGGCCGAGGAGTTCTTCGGCGCCGGCGAGGCGCGCACGCCGGCCGCGCACCGCATCCTCGACCGGCTCGCCGACGTCGGGCTCGGCTATCTCACCCTCGGCCAGCCGCTCACCACGCTGTCCGGCGGCGAGCGGCAGCGGCTCAAGCTGGCCACCCACATGGCCGAGAAGGGCGGCGTCTACGTCCTCGACGAGCCGACCGCCGGCCTGCATCTCGCCGACGTCGAGCAACTGCTCGGCCTGCTCGACCGGCTCGTCGACTCCGGCAAGTCGGTCATCGTCGTCGAGCACCACCAGGCGGTCATGGCGCACGCCGACTGGATCATCGACCTCGGCCCCGGCGCCGGCCACGACGGCGGCCGGATCGTCTTCGAGGGCACCCCCGCCGACCTTGTCGCCGCCCGCTCCACCCTCACCGGCGAGCACCTCGCGGCCTACGTCGGCACCTGACCGATGCCCTCGCGGACACCGTGAGACGAGTTCATCTGTTTCGACTCGTCTCACTCGACCGGTACTGGGTCATGGCCGGGTGAGGATCCGGGTGCGGAGGAGCCTGAAGGAAGCCCGGCCGTGTGTGGCCCTTTTGGGTGTATTCACCCTATTAACGTGGCCTTCTGCGATGCCGGAGGACCAGGGCGGTGTGAGCCCGGCGGTCACGGCGTCGAGGTCGTTGCGGAGGAATCCGGCGAAGCCGCGGACTGGGTTGGGCGCTTCCTGGTCGGCCTGGCGAATCCGGTCGAGCAGCATTTGCCCGCGCCGGTGGTGGACGAGGGCGGCTCCGTGCGGTCAACATGATCACCCTGCAGTACGCGAAGACGTTCCCGGCCATGCGGATCAACGCGGTGGAGCCCGGCTTCACCAAGACCGACCTGAACGGCAACACCGGCATCCAGACCGTCGAGCAGGGCGCCGAGATCATCGTCCGCATGGCGCAGGTGGGCCCCGACGGCCCCACCGGAGGCTACTTCGACGCGGCGGGCACCCTCCCCTGGTGAACGCAGCCAGGCATCATGGGGTACCGACGGAATTCGCGGACCTGCCTAAACGCGGCCATTGCCCAGCGAAGGTCCCACGTAGAAGCGTGGACATTCCCGGTGAACCCCCGTACGCCGACGTCGTCGGTCCGGGTCGCCCCCTGCGCGTCCCCAGGTTGGGAAGCCGCTGGTGGCGACGATTTTGAGCGGAGCGAGGAAGACCTCGGAATCCGCCGGGACTCGGCCCGCGCGTGCGCGACCTCTGGGTACGGTCCTGGTGCGCCGCGCGGGCAGAGTGGGAGGGCGCTGTTGGAGCGGGTCAGCTGAAGTCGGTGTCGATCACCTGGTAGAAGGCGTTGCCGGTGTCGGCGACCTCCCACACGGCGAGGATGACGTGGTAGCCGCTGCGCTGGGGCAGTGGGAGGTTGTGCGTCGTAGGGTCGGGCGGCATGAGTTCATCGCCGCAGGACCAGAACGGCTGGCAGGCGTTCTGCACCTGGTGGAAGGGCTCCGGGTCGAACTGCCCGCGGGTCAACGGCTGGTTGGGATCCCAGCCGTTGCGGGTGATGAAGTAGTTCCAGCGGCGCGTCGGGTGCCGGGCGTGGTACGTCCAGGCGACCTCCAGTTGCTGGCCGGCCTTGACGGGTGTCTTCTGCCAGTCGGTGCGGGCAGCGTCGAGCTCGGCGGCGAAGTCCTGGCCGGCGCTTGCGATCTTCCCGTCTGGAGGCGGCGTCGCGCTCCTCGTGTCGTCGGGGGCGTACGGGTCGGGAAGGCCCGACTGAGTTTCGGGGAAGAACTTGCCCGCCTCCAGGCCATGGGCGCGCCAGTCGCCGAAGTAGATGTCCGCGCGTGAGCGCGGTTGGATGACCGCGCCGTGGCGCAGTTGTGCTGCGCGAGTGCTTGTCACAGAGAACCTTCCCGAGTTGGGTAGATAAGTGCATAGCAGGGCATAGCCCACACATGGACGCGTGAACCATTTATCCCCCTATCGAGTGGCTAGGGCTCCGCCATCAAGCATGGCCTCGCCCGCCATGCGCGTGCTTCCCGGTCGCCCGGCGGATCGGTCGGCTGCCCCTTGAGCCACACGACTGCCCAGTCACGGGGCAGTCGGGCGGCGTCCTGGTTCGGCGCGCGCCCGCGACCATCGATGGTGAAGTCGGCCCGGGGCGCGGTGCCGGTCGTTCGACCGGTCCGTTTCCCCGGAGCCGCTTCCCGAACCGGGGGGCGCGCCAGCGCTCCTTGAGCTCCGCGGCGGTCCGCTCGCCCTGCGCACGGACGTGTCTGATCAGGGCGTTACGCATCCGGACGTCGACGTGGAGCGCCTGCTCGGACCGGCCCTTCAGGCGGCGGACCGGGACGAGGATGCCGATGCCCGCGCCGTTGTAGCCCTTGTCGGCAAGGGTCGGCAAGTCCTCGGCAGCTGCCTTGTACAACGCGGCCAGTGCGTGCACACGGGCGGCGGTGATGTCCGGAACGGAGCCGGGCTCGACGGCGGATACCCACAGCGGGGTGCCGTCCGGCTCAGACACGAACCGTACGTTGCCGCCGAACGCCTTGTGCTTCTGGCTGAACCACCGGTCGTTGCCGCTGTCGCGGACCCCGGCGACCCGGTCGCACTCGATGAGCGTGCCGTCCAGGACCAGGTGCGACATCCCGATGTCCTGACATCGCTTCAGGACTTCATACAGGTCGGGAGCCTGGGCGGCGAGCACGCCGATGCCTTCGTGCAGGTAGCGGTAGCCGGTGGCTTGGGAGATGCCAGCGTCGCGGCCCAGGCGGGGCACGCAGCCGCGCTCGCGGAACCAGCGCAGCACCAGCACGGCCTGGCGGATCGGGCCCAGCGTGCGTGAACCGCGAGGGGTCCGCAGCCGGTGGCGGTGCGCCGCGAGCAGACGGGCGACCAACTCGACGGTGTGGCGGGGGACGTCGAGCGTGGCGGCATAGGTGACCAACGTGGAGCCTCTGGTAGCTGCGGACATGATCTTGTGGTGAGACCTGTCCTACCAGGGGCTTCACGCTTGCCGACAGCCAGGCGCCGCTGGTCGGGGCCCAGCCGGACCACACAGCTCCGCGGAGATCATTTCGCTGGGAAAACCTCAGTGAGCTGTCGTCAGGGACTCGGGCAGAAGGCTTGTTTCGGCGTTCCCGGCGTGGATGAGGTCGAGAATGGTCGCGGCCACATGGTCGGCGCTGTGGACGGGGAAGCTCGCGGCGGCGGGGACGACGTGTCCGGCGCGCAGGGCTTGGTGGAATTCGGTCGCGGTGACGAAAGGCAGAACGGTCGAGACGGTGATGCCGTCGGCGGCCAGCTCGCGGCGCGCGGTGGCGGAGAGCATGTTCAGGGCGGCCTTGCTGGCGGCGTACGCGCCGAGGCCGGGGAAAACCTTACGAGTGGTTGCCGAGCTGACGTTGATGATCACGCCGGACTTCTGCGCCTGCATGACCGGCAGCACGGCCTGCATGGCCACGAGCGGGGCCACCACGTTGAGGTCCAGAACCGCGCGGAAGTCGGCGGCGTTGACCTGGGTCAAGGGCAGGTGCAGGCCCTGGCCGGCGTTGTTCACCAGCACGTCGATGCGGCCGTAACGGTCGACGCCCGCCTGGACCGCGGCGCGGACCTGGGCGGGTTCGGTCACGTCGCAGCTGACGGCGAGCGCGTCTGGCAGCTCGTCGGCGAGGGCGTGCAGGCGGTCGGCCCGGCGGGCGGCCAGGACCAGCCTGGCACCGGCCTCGCCGGCGGCGCGGGCCGTAGCCGCGCCGATACCGGAGGAGGCGCCCGTGATCAGGACGACCTTGTCGGTGATGTCCATGCGGTGTTTCTCCGTTCGAATGGTCAGCGGCTCGTGTGGGTGCCCACGAAGGCCGCGGCGCGGGTGAGGGCGGCGTCGCCTTCGTCGAGGATGGCGGCGAAGGCCTGGAAGACGTGCAGCACCTCGGGGGTGACGTCGAGGGTGACGGGGACGTGGTCGGCGGCGGCACGGGCCGCGAGCCGGAGTGCGTCGTCGAGCAGGTACTCGTGCGAGCCGGCCTGGATCAGCAGTGGCGGCAGGCCGGATAGGTCCGCGTGGACCGGGCTGAGCAGGCCGTCGCGCGGGTCGGCGCCGCCCACATAGTCGCGGGCGCGGGTGCGCAGCGCTGCCGGAGTGATGACGGGGTCGAGCCCGGCGTCGCCGGGGTGGTCGGGCACGGTCAGGTCGGCCCAGGGCGAGAACAGCACCGCGCAGGCGGGGTGCGGCAGGTGCGGTGCATCGCGGGCCGCAAGCAGGAGTGCGACGGCGAGATTGGCGCCCGCCGACTCGCCGGCCACGGCGATCCGACGGCCGTCCTGCTCGCTCTCGGTCAGGGCGCGGTAGGCGCCGAGGGCGTCGTCGAGGGCGGCGGGGAAGGGGTGTTCGGGGGCGAGGCGGTAGTCGACGGAGATCACACGCACTCCGGCCTTGCGGGCCAGGTTGGCCGCCAGGCCCGCCGAGGCGCGCGCCGAGCCGACGACGAAGCAGCCGCCGTGAAAGTACAGGACGGTGCCGTTCGCCGTCCCTTCGGGGCTTGCGATCACGAGGGCGGGAACCCCGCCCAGGGAGATCGGCTCGGTGGTGACGTCGCCGGGAACCGGGTTGGCCGCAACCAGATCGCGGAACCGCTCGCGCTGCTCGGCGACCTCGCCGCCGAGGTCGACCGGGGAGTTGCGCAGGATCTGGGCGACGGTGTTGCGCTGCTGCTGGGTCATGATTGCTGCCTTCTGACACGACCCCTGGTGGGGGCGCGGGACATAGGAGAACGCACGGGCGCTCAGCTCTGGAGCACCAGATGCATTACTGCTAATCTAGTTAGGGCTAATGAATATGACAAGAGGAGGACGCGTGGACCTACGGCGGATCTTCGACGACCTGGTCCGGTTCGAGACCGAGCTGTGGGACGGGATCGATGCCCGGCTGCGCCGCGACGCCGACCTGCCCCTGGGAAGCTTCAACGTGATGCTCGTCGTCGAGCGCACCGCGAACTGCCGGGTCAACGACATCGCCGCTGCTTTGTCCATCACCATCGGCGGCACGAGTCAGGCCGTGGACCGCCTGGAGAAGCGCGGCCTGTGCACCCGTCAACCCAACCCCAGCGACCGCCGTTCCTCGATCGTCCAGCTCACCCCGGCCGGTCAGGAACTCACCGCCGCCGTGGGTCTGATCTTCGACGAGGAGATCGCAGCCCGACTCGCAGGCCCGCTCACCGACGCCCAGCTGGGCCACCTCGCCACCGCGCTCACCGCCCTCCGCGCCGCGACACCCCACCCGGTCGACCCCGCTGAGAAATCCTGACCACCACGAGGAGTCGCCATGCCCGCCCTCCCCAAGCACGCGCGCGTCCGACCGCGGCAATCACGAACCCCAGGCGTTCGCCCCGTCATAGCGAGTGGTGACAGGCGACTTAGGCATCCGACGGTTGTATCTACGATGAAACAATTTCACGGAGAACGATCGGAGGGGTCCTCCAGTCGTCGGCCCACTGAGATCACTCAACCTCAGGTGAGACGGGGCAGGTCTTCTCGGTGTCATCGGGAGTGCGCGCTGGAGGAACAACGCCTGGTCACGGAGGCGACCGCGCTCGTGCTGGCAAGTCCGCCGGAAGATTCTCAAAAGAATCCCGGGGAGCTGTCGATTCGGTCGTCTCTCGTTCGACGCAAGGGGTGAGGGCAGGGAAAGCCCCTGTCCTCCTGACCGAGGAGTCACCATGCCGCGTTACCTGACGATGATCCGCATCGACGAGCAGAATCTCCACATCGAGGACGCCGGCCCCGAGTTCGGCGAGCGCATGGGCGTGCTGTTGGAGGAGATCACCAAGGCCGGGGTCATGCTGGACACGGCCGGGCTCACCCCGACCTCCGAGGGAACCCGGGTCACCTGGTCCGGCGGCAAGCTCAGCTACACCGACGGCCCCTTCATCGAGAGCAAGGAAGTCGTCGGCGGTTACGCCATCCTCCAGGCCAAGGACAAGGCCGAGGCCCTGGAGTGGACCAGGCGGTTCCTGGAGGTCCACCCGGATCACTGGACCGTCACCGCCGAGGTCCGCGAGATCGCCCAGGGCTGATCCGGCCGCGCTCAACGTCCGGTGGCGCGGGACAGTGCTGTCCCGCGCCACCCAACGTTGAGCGCATCTCGCCGTTCACCGACCTGTTTCGGCCCAGCCTGCGCTCATTGCCCCACAGGGCCACGCCAGCGCCAGATGATGGTCCCCACACCTGCATCGATCAGTGGCACTCCAGCAGCTGGCTACGGATCCATCACTCATGGCGGCTGCCCGTCATCTGGCGTGCTTCTTCACTGTGGCCGGGATGATCCGGTAGTCCCGCTGGAAGACAAGGTTGTGCACCTCCGCGGATGCGATCTCCCGGAGGGTCGCCAGCTTTGCGGCGGCCTGCTCCTCGGTGAAGACGTTGAGTGGCCAGTCGTGCACGGTGCCTCCTCGAAGATGCGGGTGATGGAACCCTGCGCCGTAGAACGCGTGGAGCATGATCGGGTTGATGCCCGCGTCCCGCTGCTCGGGCCAGGTCAGGGCCCAGATCGCATCGACGCCGTCTTTGGTCGAGCGCATCCCGGTAGCCAGGATCTCTCCGGTTCCAAGGAGCAGATCCTCATTGATCTCGCTGAGCGCCTGCCGCGCGTAGGGGTCGAGGAGCGGGACCGTCGCGGCGAAGAGACGCTCCTTGTCCTGACGGGAGACCGCGGTTCCGTGTGTGCCGTCGCGGAGGTCGGCGAAGTGTCTCAGCAGCTCCGCGGTGTAGCCGGGGCGGGACTCGTCCATGGGTGGTGCCTCCTGATTGGCGGCGCGGCGCTCAGCCGGGGGGAAGGCGCTGCTGCGGCTGTCTTCTCCAGCATTTGCCGGGTTGGCGAGGTCCGCTCCCTGACGCTCCTGCCGTGTGACGCGGCATCAACTCCCGGTGAGGTGTAAAGATGACGAAATCGCAGTGCGCCGTGGGCAGCGCGATGTGGTGCCATAGTGGCGGCGAGCTCGGACTGTTCCCAATGAGAGGACTGTCATGAACCTGGCTTTACGTCGTCGTGCGCTGCTGGGGGCCTGCGCCGCCCTCTCGGCCGTGCTGGCCTTCTTCCCCGCCACAGGAACGTCCGCCGCGACTCCGCGCACGTCCACGTCGACCTTCCCGGGCCGTATCGTGCCGCCGCACGCGGTGCTGGGGGAGCGCGCCCAGGGCCTGAACCCGGTGTTCGCCAGTCCTGTCAGCACCAGCGAGTGCCGCAAGCGGATCGGCCGTGGCTGCTACTCGCCGCTGCAGTACCGCACCGCGTACGACCTGGCGTCGCTGCAGGCCAGGGGAATCACGGGCAAGGGCCGGACGATCGTGATCGTCGACTCGTTCGGCTCGCCGACCATCCAGCACGACCTGGATGTCTTCGACCGGCGGTGGGGCCTGCCCGACTCCGCGGTCGACGTGCTCAGATGGGGTGACGTGCCACCGTTCAATCCCAAGGACCCAGACCAGAACGGCTGGGCGGACGAGACCACTTTGGATGTCGAGGCGGCTCACGCGGTGGCGCCCGGCGCGCGCATCGTGCTGGTGGAGACCGCGGTCGCTGAGACCGAAGGCACGGTCGGCGTACCGGAGATGATGAGCGCGATCAACCACCTCGTCAACGAAGGCAAGGCAGATGTGGTCTCGATGAGCTGGGCCACCAGCGAGGCCCAGTTCCCCGGTTTCGCCCAGGGCGACTACACCAGCCTGACCACCCTCCGGTACGCGTTTGCCAACGCCGCGCGGCACGGCGTGACGCTCACCGCGAGTTCGGGCGACGGCGGCGGGCACGCCAACCGACTGGACGCCGCCTGGCCGGCCGGTGACCCGCTGGTCACAGCCGTCGGCGGCACCGAACTCCACCTCGACGACGCAGGCAACCGCACGGCACCGGACAGCGCCTGGTCCGGTAGCGGCGGTGACCACTCCAAGATCTTCGCCCGGCCCTCCTACCAGGACCGCGTCCGCAGCGTCGTCGGCGCGCACCGCGGCACCCCGGACATCAGCATGGCCGCCTCCGCGGACGGCGCCCTGTGGCTCTACTCCAGCTACGATCCGACCCGCGTCGGCTGGACCGCGGGTGGAAACGGCACCAGTGAGGCATCGCCGCTGTTCGCCGGCATCGTCGCGCTGGCCGACCAGGCCGCCGGACACCGGCTCGGCACCATCGACCGGCGTCTCTACCAGCTCTATGGCCACCCCCGCACCGGCATCGTGGACGTGACGACAGGTCGGACCGGTCCCAACGGTTTCTCCGCGGGCCCCGGATACGACCAGGCGACCGGCCTCGGCACGGTCGATGCCGACTTGCTGGTCCACGCCTTGGCTCAGCGGCGCTGATCAGTGGGCCGCGCTCCTCAACACCACGATGACCAGCCCAAGAACACCGGCGATCAGCCCTGCCACGACAAGTGGGATGCCCTTGAGCTCGTGTCGTCTGGCGGTGACGATTCCCCAGACCACCAACAGCAGCACGGCGGACCACTCCGCGAAGTTCAAAGCCAAGGACGGCGCCGCGCCGAGCGCGGAGGCCACCAGGAGTACGGCCAAGGGAGGAAAGCACGCCTCCACCAACGCCCACTGCCTGCGCAGATTCGACATCAGCCGACGCTTGGAGAAGGCGGGACCCGCCTCGGGGCCACGGCCGATTTCTTCGGCGTACACATGAGTGAGCCAATAGACCAACACCGCGACGAGGGTGCCGAGAACGATGGCGACCAAGTGGAACGGCGGTTCGGCGTAGGCAGCCAGGAGAGCCGCGGTGATGACCGTGCCCAAAATCCCCTCGACAGGGTTGTCCAGGGGCAGGATCCATCGCCCCAGCGACTCGAACCGTCTGCGGATCTCCACTGCGACATCATGCCGCGCCTCCGTTCACCTGGGGCGCAGGCAGTAGACGTGGCGGGTGACCACCGGCATGGGCGACATCAAGTCGCCCATCAAGGCTCATCACGCCGCCACCCGGAGCGGCGATCAACCGGTGGATATCGAGGCGAAGTCGGTCAGCTCATGCCGTTCGCTGGCGGGTCCGGTGGCTCGGACGGCTGGGGGTGCCATTCGAAGAGCAGGATGGTGGCGTCGTCGTCGAGTCGTCCGCGCTGATGGTCAAGAACCGTGCGGAGCAGACGGCGTAGCGCCTCGGGGGCCGGCTCGCCGGCGGTGGTGGCGCGGATGACGAAGTCTGTGAAGCGCTGCTCCCCGAACACCTCCCCGGTACCGGAGCGGGCGTCGGTGACACCGTCGGTGTGGAGTAGGACGCGGTCGCCGGGTTCCAGCTGTGCTTGGTGGATGTGGCGGGGCAGGTCAGGGTAGCCGGGACCGAGGCCCAGCGGCAGCTCGGCGTGGTGCTCCAGGGCGCCGGTGATGACGTGCTGGCCGCGAATGAGCAGCGGTGGCGGGTGCCCGCAGTTGGCCCAGCTCAGTCGGCCGGTGGCCAAGTCGAGGTGGGTGAAGATCGCGGTGATGTAGCGGTGCGGTAGCCACTCGGCCAGAGCATGGTCGATGGTCTCCACGATCTGGGCCAGGCCACCCCCGGCGCGGCGGGCGACTCGGCACCCCGCGAGGGCGAGGGACGCGGCCATGCCCGACGCCACATCGTGGCCCATCGCGTCGATGATCGTGGCGTGCAGCACCTTGTCGGACAGTGAGTGGTCGAAGGCGTCGCCGCCGATGTCGTAGGCCGGTTCCATCACGGCGCTGGAGGTGACCTGTTGGGTGCCCACCGTCCGCGGGGGTAGGAAGGCCCACACCATCTCCGCCGGTAGTTGCATCCGCCGGGCGCGCTGCACCTGCAGGTAGGTGTCGCTGTACAGGCTCCTGGACACCAGGAGCAGGGTGGCCAGCGACGCCAACGCGCGGCAGCGGCCCAGCAGCGTACTGTCCAGCGATCGGGCGCGTACCCCCAACACGCCGATCCGCTCGATGCCGTCCACCAACGGCAGCCACGCCGTCAGCCCCTCCTGCCCGTTCTCGGCCACCCGCAGCGAGAGCGTGCGGTACGTCCAGCCCGCCAGCGTGGCATCCACCACCAGCTCGGCTCCGTGGTCGTCTGCCGACGTGCCCAACGGCATCAGCCGTTCCTGCTGCACGTCGGCCAGGTAGAGGGTGGCCTCGTCCAGCCTCAGTTCCTGGGCCGCCCGCGCCACCAGAGTAGGCACGCCCTCCACCGGCATCTGATGCGACTCCTGCAGCAGCGCACCGAGCAACGCGCCGAATCCCGCGTCATCCATGCCTTTTACCAGTAGTGTCGCCGACCGAAGACCGCGTGTCCCATGGAACCGAGGAGCCACAGTACGGCTCCGATGGCGACAAGAATGACGCCGATGGTCCACAAAATGGCGATGTTGGCCACGAATCCGACGATCAGCAGAATGATACCGAGGGCAATCATTGCTTCCTCCATACAGGGGTTTGTGGTTCCCCCGTCTATCGGTGATCATCTTGCACCGATAGCTCCTGCCGGAAATTGGGTCGGGCAGGTGCGTGCTTTTCCTCCATTCCGTCTCGACTCAGGTGCTGAGCAGGCGGTTGAAGAACGAGCGGTAGCGTTGCAGTGCGGTCCGCAGGTCTTCGGTGCTCACCTGTTCGCCCCGATTCCATTGTCCTTCGAGTTTCTGCCTGTACTCGGCGAAGGTCGTGGCCAGTGTCTGCATGACCTCGGCGACGAGAGCGTCAGCCGAGTGCACGGCGTCGCGGGGGTCGTCGACGAACTTGTTCTGGATTTCCTTCCACTGGGACCGGAAGGTCTCCTGGTCGTGCTCGTTGAGGAGTTGTGGCATCTCCTCTTCCGGTGCGGCCGCCGCGGGCTCGCTTTCCTGGGGCTCCGGCGCGACGGGTTCTGATTCGACGGCGGTGCCTTCACCTGGGTAGGTGGGTTGTTCGGTCGGCGGCGCTGACGCGTCTTCCGTGTTTCCTTGGGTTCTGGCGAGGTCCTCGGTTGAGAGGCCGCCCTCAGCTGGATCTGGTTCGCGTTGCATGGTCTGTGCTCATTCCATCTGGATCCGGCCTTTCTGCCTTGGCCGTGGCGGCCGGAGTTTCTCGGCTATGCCCCGACGGGACGCGGCTGGCCGCCGTCGCTGAGGAGTTCTTCGAACAGCGCGCGATAGTGCACCATGGCGCCTCGCAGTTCTTCTGTGGTCGCCTGGTGCCGGGTGCCGCGCTCGTCGATCTCGTGGGCGGTCCTGTAGTGCTCCAGGGTGCGGCCGTGTTCGACGGAGAGGTCCTTGAGCTGCTGCTCGTAGCCCTCGGTCGGGTAACCGCGTTCGTGCATCAGGGTCGTCACCAGTCGGTCCGCGTCGTGTACGGCGCCCTCAGGTCTGTCGACGAATTCCTCCTGCACGTGCGTCCAGTCGTGGCTGTACCGGTCCCGAGCTGCCGAGGGGAGGGGCTTGATATCCAGCGAGTCGTGTCGCTTCTCGCGTGCGCTCAAATCCCGCTCGGCGGCCAGACGGCTGTCGGTGGTCTGGACCGTCCGCTCGTACTCCGGACCGAAGCGTTCCCGCAGGCGACGGCGGCGCATGACGAGCGACATGGCCACTGCGAGGAGGACGACCACAACCGCTATGGGGACGATGATGGTGATGAGTGTCCCTGTTGACATCGGGCTCACCCCCTGTGTTGCCGGGTAATCACCGAGAGGTCGGCTTCCCCCGCTCGAATCACCTCAAACCAGTCAAATTCGGTTTAAACGATGTTGTGCGGGCAGATATGGCACCGAAAGCCCTACGGGGCGGTGATTGCAGGAGCCGCTGAAAGGAGCTGGCCATGAGTGCGGGCAAGAAGGCTGAGCACGCTGTCAAGAGGGTCAAAGGCAAGGTGAAGAAGGACACCGGCAAGGCCATGGACGACCCTTACCTGGAAGCCGAAGGCAAGGGCGAGCAGGTAGAGGGTGGTGTCAAGCAGGCCGGGCAGAACATCAAGGACGCTTTCAAGCGCTGACCGAACGCGCCGCGTCGCGCGCTGGCGTCGGTTGATCTGAATCCTGGCCGTCCGTGCGGTCGGCACCGCCCGGCCGCACCGGCCAGACAGCCTGGCTGGCGGAGCCGAACGGGGCGCGCTCCGCCTCCTACCGGCTGCCAAGGGCGAGCCGGAGCGCGGTCGTTCGTGGTGGCCGCAGGTCCACGAGGCCCTGGTCGGCCTGGAGTTGTAGCCGGACACGGCCGGTCAAGCACCGAATCGCTGGAAGGACACCAGCAATGGAACAGCCGAGCACGTCCTCGCCTCTGGGGACCTACCTGAACGACCATCTCGCGGGAGCCACGGGCGGTGTGGAGATGTTGCGCCGAGCGGCGAAGGCACACCGCCATGACGGTTTGGGCCGTGACCTCGCGGAGCTCGCGGAGGACGTCGCGCAGGACCGCGGGGCGCTGTTGGGGATCATGGCGTCCCTCGGCATCCCCGTCCGGCGCCTCGGGGTCGCTATGGGCTGGTTGGCCGAGAAGGCCGGACGGCTCAAGCTCAACGGACGCCTGCTCAGTCGATCGCCGCTCAGCGACGTCATGGAGTTGGAGTTGATGCGGCTCGGCGTCGAAGGCAAGGCCTTGGGCTGGCGGACATTGCGCTCCCTCAGTGATACCGATCGGCGGCTGGACGCCTCCACCCTGGATGACCTGCTCCGGCGGGCCACCGAGCAGGCTGATGCCTTGGAGGCCATGCGCACCCGCACGGCCACCCGGGTCCTGGTCGCCGACCGTTCCTGAGCGAGCCCGCGTACTGCACGCTACGACTTCCTCAGACCTGAGCAGACGTCAGCGTCCGTGGCCCCTGCCGACCACCGCGTCGCCACCCCATGCCCCCTGGGGATGACACACACTGCGGTACCGCCTCTTCCGGGAGAGGCTATGAGTGCTTCGCACCGGCGCGTCGCGAACAGACGGGCGGCGGGCTGTTCCTACCGGGGCCGGTGCCGGGCCAGAACGCGGGAGGCGGTGGCATCCAGGTGAGTGACGGGTCATTCCACTCACGACGGCGGTCGGGCGGACAGGAGTCGCAGCCTGGGACCCGCTCCGTGGTGTTGGGTAGCCGCCCCGCGCACTCCGGGAAGGCCGTGAACCGGGCTCGCTCGGCCGCAGCCGACCAGGCGGCGTCTCGGCATGGCCACGATGAGTCTGTCTACTGGGGCCTGCGCGTCGCCGCCGGATACGCCTGGCGCCTACTGGTCGTCGGGGTGGTCGTCTACGAGGCGTTCACCATTCTCGGACGATTCCAGCTGGTCGCGGTCGCCGTGTTCTTCGCCCTCGTGGTGACGTCCGCGTTGCGACCCGTGACCGATCTGGTGGGGCGCCGGCTGCCCCGGCCCCTCGCGGTGGCGGTGTCCCTACTGGGCAGCCTGCTGTTGCTGTTCGCTCTCCTGGCCCTGGCGGGCTATCTGGTTGCGGGCGAGTCGGCCAAGTTGGTCAGCGAGTTCCGCGGCGGTATCGGACAGATCGAACACTGGCTGGAGCGTCCCCCCTTCCGGATCAGCCCCCGCACGCTGTCGGGGTTGCAGGGAAAGATCGGCTCGTTCCTCTCTTCGCACCGCTCCCTCCTGGTCAGCAGCGCACTCAGCGGCGCCAGCCGAGTCGTCGAGGTGGCCACCGGAGCGGTTCTGGCACTGTTCTGCTCGATCTTCTTCATCCACTCGGGCGAGCGACTGTGGCGCTGGTTCCAACTGCAGCTTCCCAAGACCTCCCGATCGGCTTGGGACCGCGCGGGGCGGGCAGCCTGGCGCGCCTTCGCCGGATACACCCGCGGCATCGTCATCGTGGCGGCCACCAACGCGGTCCTGGTTGGTTTCGCCCTGTACCTGTTGCGGGTGCCGCTCGCCCTGCCGCTGGCCGTTCTGGAGTTCTTCGCTGCTTTCATCCCACTCGTCGGATCGCCCATCGTGCTGATCGTGGCGAGCGTGGTGGCCCTGGCCGGACGAGGACCGATCATTGCGGCGGCCGTTCTGCTGCTCATCGTCGTCATCGGGCAGATCGAAGGACACGTCCTGCACCCGCTCGTGATGGGTTGGGCCGTCCGGCTCCATCCGGTGGTGATCGCAGTCTCGGTCGTCGCAGGCGGCATCGTCGCCGGAATCATCGGCGCGGTCGTGGCCGTCCCCATGGTGGCGGTCGCCTGGTCCGTGGTGTGCGCCCTGCGCGACCAATCGCCCGATCAGCGAGGCGTGCACCGGTAGGGGCATCGGCGGGTCGCTCGGTGCGCGGCAGGCCCTTGACCGACGCGGCGCCCGGTTCTGCCGTTGTCCGGGGGCTGTCGGCCGTCATTGGGTCGGGTATTGCGTTCCGGCGCAGTTCCGCGCCGCGGGGGCGTCCGGGATCGTCGCGCCGGGCGGCCGGTGGCTGGCGCGCTGTCCAGGCGACGGTCGGCCCCGGCCGTGGCGCCGCTCAGCACGAGCAGGGCTCTACGACGGGGGGACCCGCGAAGCGAGACACGCACGACGTTCTGATGCCGCAACCGGTCAACGCCTCGATGCGCAGGGCCGGTTCTTGAGGTGGGGAGACCAGTCACCGTGGCTTCCCACCCAGCCGGACCTGGCTCCGGCGGCCCGGGTTAAGCCAGGACTTCCGTGAGTGCGCACCCCCGGGTGGCAAGTGGTCGGGCGACGGGGAACTGGCCGACGGCAAGTACCAGGCAGAGGGCCGCCATTCCCGCCCACAGGGCCGTCGCTCCGGCGTGTTCGAGGATCTGTGTGCCGAGGATCGGCGCGGCGATTCCGGCGATGCCCCAGCTGATGCCGTAGACGGCCAGGTAGCGGCCGGTGCTCCCGGGTGGGGCGAGATCTGCGACGAGAGCGTAGGCCCGCCCCATCATCAGCAGATCGCCCAGGCTCCAAACGACCGTGGCGGCCATGGAAGTCGGCAGGGTGTGCGCCGTAGCGTAGCCGACCAGGCCGACCGCCAGCAGGAGGTACCCGAGCGCCAGCGCCGCCGACGTGGACAGCGCGCAGAGGCGCTCCAGGCGCAGCACCGGCTGGGCGGCGACGATGGTCACGGCCGAGACGGTGAAGAGCAGTCCCGCGTCCGCGGGTTGCATACCGCGGCGTGCCAGGGACAGCGGAAGCGACATCATGATCTGCAGATAGACCAGCGCGTACATGGTGCCGGACGCGAGCATGATGATGAGCGCGCGATCGCGCCATGGACTGGTGTCGGAGGAGCGTTCGGGGGAGCGCCCGGCGGGCTCGGGACGGTCGGCCGGTAGGACGGCGCGCACGATGACCGCACAGGCCAAGCAGCTCAGCGCATCGGCGACGAACAGCCAACGCAGGTCCCACCGGCCCAGACCGGATGCGATCAGGCCCGCACCCATGCCGCCGACGGCCAGGGCGGCGTTCAGCAGACTGTAGGCGCGCACGCGCTCGGCGGGTCCCACGGCGTCGGCGATCATCGCCTGGCTCGGCGGCTCGTACAGCTCGAAGACCAGTCCGAGTAGCACCGCGAAGGCCGCGACCGCCACCAGCGAGCCCGCCGCGGCGATCCCCAACTGCGCGACGGCGCAACCGGTCAGGCCGAGCACGATCGTACGGCGGCGCCCGAGGCGGTCGGCGAGTCGTCCACCGATCAGGCGTGACGGGATGGTCGCGAGACCGAAGGCGGCCGAGACGAGCCCGGCTGTGGCGACGCTCACCCCGTAGTCGGTGCTGATGAGGACGGTGAGGAACGGCAGGGAGAACGCCCCGAGCCGGTTGATCACCCGGGCTGCGAGCAGCAGCCACACCGAACGCGGCAGCTTGCCGCCATGCGTCGCGAGTTTCACACGCCCCCCGTCACTGACGAATCGACTAATGTCAGTGACGAGACGGTATGTCTGGAAGGGGTAACTGGTCAAGTGATGTTCGACAGTCACGTGGCGGTGCTGCTGGACGCGGCGGTTTCGCTCGTCAACGCGCTGACCGACGGCGAAGCGCGCGGCAAGCCGTACGCCGCACCGCGCGGCGCGGAACTGGTCGACGCGGTCGACGCCGCGTTGCCCCGCACGAGCGCCCGCCAGCGCACGATCGAGCAGGGAGAGGCCACCTACCTCGCCCGGACCGCACGGGAGATGCGGCAGGTCTTCGAGGCGGTGAGCGCCGGGCACGTCGACGATGCCGCCGCGGCGCTCAACGCACTGCTGCTGTCGAACGGAGCCCGCCCGCAACTCGACCGCGCCGAGGGTGAACCCTGGCAACTCCACTTCCACGGCGCGGACGATTCCCTCGCGGTGGGGTGGAGCGCCGGATGCGCGACCGGGCTCGCGATAGCGATCGGCAGCGACCTCGCTGGCCGCCTGGGTGTCTGCCAGGCAACCCAGTGCGACCGCGTCTACGTCGACACTTCGCGCAACGCGGCCCGGCAGTTCTGCTCGACGGCATGCCAGAACCGCACCAAGGCCGCAGCCTTCCGCGCCCGCCGGGCGACGAAACGCTGACCGGGCACCGCACCTTCACCGGAAGCACAAGTCGGCTCCACCGGAAGGAAGTTGAGCCGAGCATGCGGAAGAGGGCGCCGTCGATGACAACTCTGGCAGCCATGGCAGCGACACTGCCCACGTCTTCGTGGAGGACCTCGTAGGCGAGAGCGAGCGGCACGCGCCGCTGGCGGCGGCCCAGCGACGCCCCCTTCTCCGGGGGCGCGGTGAGCAGGGGCGGCCTAGCCTGGGACTACGGGATGTCTGCTGACGGTCGTGTGCTGCCGACGAGGGGATCCCGGCGGCCCCCGGTAGAGGACACACCCGGGGGCGACCGCCACGGCCGTCACCGTCCACTCGCCGAGGGAGGCGGTATCCGTGTCACATCCGCCGACGTTGCGTCACTGCGTTCTCGCGCTCGTCCTCACCGCGGTGCTCGTGCCTGCGACCGGCTCGCTCGCGGGGGCGACGATCCCCACGATTCGTCTCGACGACCTCTCGCAACACCCTTCCGTCAGACCGACCAGGTTCGAGGTGACCAACGATGTCGCCCTCAGCGGGCTGCACTGGTCTCACTGGGGCGCATCGGCGGCGACCAGCACAGGGACCCTGAGGATCAACACCTGCAAGCCGAACTGCGCGCGGGGCCAGATCCGTGTTCTACAAGCCGCCCAGCTTCAGGTACGCGGGGTGCGGAACGATCAGGGAAGCCGCTACTACCGGCAGTACCGCATCGTCGACCAAGCGTTTTCGCCCTCGGAACGCGCCGCATACTCGCGATGGACCAATGCCTACGTCCCGAGCGATTTCCAAGAGGCCACACATTGACGGCTGCAGCCTTGACAGCGACCCGGGGTCGCGTGGCGTGGCAAGGCGCTCGCCCCTCAGGGCGAGCGCCTCGGCAGATGCGTCAGCCGCCGACGCGGAGGTAGTGGCCCCAATACCCTTGCCAGGGCCCGTAGTAGTCGGCCAGCTGCTGGAACTCGCGCTCATCCACGGGACGGTGGTAAACCCGCTGGACGGCACGGATCATCTCCTTGTCGAAGGCGACCCGCTCCGTCCGGCCGAGGCCCCGGATCAACAGAAACGAGGCCGACCAGGGACCGATGCCGGGCAACTGGAGGAGTTGGTCCCGTACCTCGTCGTACGGCCCCGTGCGCAGGCCGTGTTCATCCAGGTCCAGCCATCCGCGCACCGAGCGGTACAGGTAGTCGGCCTTGCGTTCGTTGCCGATCAGTTGGTGTAGCTCGGCCTCGTCGAAGGTGGCCAGCTGTTCGGCGTCCGGGAACGCCCACCGGGGCCCGTCGTCCAGGTCGATCCGGTTGCCGACCGCCTCGACCAGCGCCTGCTTCATCTTCCTGGCCACCGGGATGGGAACCCGCTGGCACAGGATCGCCCAGCACAGCAGTTCCAGCGGTGAGGGGAATTTGACCTGGTGGTAGCCGCGCAGACGAGCCACCACCCGGGCGAAGGCCGCGTCCTGGCTGGCCAGCCGGTAGAACTCGGTCAGGTCGTCCGCCAGACCGAGGTAGAAGCCCAGCCGGTCGACGGCAGCCTCAACGGTGGCATCGCTGATCGGCCCGTTCGCGGTGAACGTGCAGTCGATGGCCGGTTCGCCGGGCGCCGTCGTCAGACGTGCGCCCAGCGTCGTGCCGTTCTCGCGAAGGGCCAGGGTCAAACTCCCCTCGCCGGTGCTCTGTTGGCCTGCGGTGGCGGGGAATGAGCGGATGAAGGCGAGGGATGCCTTGAAGTCGAAGGGCTCCCGGGCGGGCAGCCGGACGGCGGCACAGTGAGTGGACGCCGACTTCGCAGCGCTCATGGCTCTTCTCTCCTTATCTCTACTTCTTGGCCGGACGACGCGTCAGACCGTGCGTCCGAGCCAGCCGGCCAGTCGACGGTAGGCGTCGGCGTCATCTGGTACCGGTTGGACGTCGCCGAACGGAACCCTCCCGCCGCGCGGGGCGGGCGGCAGCACCTTGTGGGCGATGCCCAGTGCCGCCTCGGCCAGTTCCTGGTCCAGTGCCGCCGCCGGGTCGACCACCTGGGCGATGTCCCAGGTGTGGGTCACCACCTCCACCACATAGCCGCTGAGGGCGATCCGGCCGACGGCCAGGCCCCAGGGCACCTCGAACTCCCGCTCCAACTTCGCGCTATCCGCCCAGGCAGCGGCCGCGCGTGCGCGGGCCCGTCCGACCGCACCGCCCCAGTCGGAGTCCGCGATGTCGCCGGCCACTGCTGGTACGTCCATGCCACGACCGCCCTCACCGACGTACGCATGCCGGTGGATCGCGCCGACGGTATGGCTCACCAGCGAACGTAGGTCGTACTCGTCACAGGGGGTCGGCAGTCCGAGCTGGGCGGGGTCGAGGCGACCGGCCAGCTTCTCCAACTGGTCCAGAGCCGTGATGTACAGGGGACGGGGGTCGACGTGGGCGTCCACAAAGCACTCCTTGATCGGCGGCCTCGGCGGGTTGCCCGGACCGGCTGCGGCACACTCTGCCGTCGATACCTGACAACCGCCGTCAGGTTTTAAGCTGCCGGTCATGAAGGCTGACCGGCTCCTCTCGATCCTGTTGCTGCTCCAGTCCAGGGGCGGGGTTACGGCGACCGAACTCGCCGCGCGGCTGGAGGTGTCGGTCCGTACGATCTACCGCGACATCGAGGCGCTCTCGGCGGCCGGGGTCCCGGTCTGGGTGGAGCGCGGTCGCAACGGTGGCGTGCGGCTGCTGCCCGGCTATCGCACCGATGTCACGGGGATGACCAGCGACGAGGCTCGCGCACTGTTCGTCCTGGCGGCCGACGGGGCGTACGAGGCGCTGGGGCTGGGCAGTTCGATCGGTTCCGCACTGCGCAAGGTCATGGCCGCGCTGCCCGCCGTGCACCGCCCGGCGGCCGAACGGATCAGCGAGCGGATCCTGGTCGATCCGGTGCGGTGGATGCAGGGCGGCACCGTCGAGGTGGAACTCGGCGAACTACAGCGGGCCGTCTTCACCGACCAGCGGTTGCGGCTGAGCTACCGGCACAGTGGTGAGGTCGAGCCGCGCGAATACACCGTCGACCCGTACGGCCTGGTGAGCAAGGCCGGTGTCTGGTATCTGGTGGCCGACCGCGATGGCGAGCCGCGGCTGTTCCGCGCGGACCGGGTGCAGAAGGCCGCGGTCGCCGAGGAGCCGGTGCGCCGCCGCCCGGGGCTCGGGCTTGCCGACGTCTGGTCGGGCTTGCGTGAACAGGTCGAGCGCACGCCGGATGAGGTCCGGGTCAGATGCAGGGTGCGGCGGGAACTGCTCGACATGTTCCTGCGGATTCAGTCCGCCAACGTGGCCGCTGCACCGGTGCATTGCGACGATGCGTGGACGGAGGTGGAACTGGCCTTCCGGGCCGTACGCGCGGTCCGCTCACTGCTCGCCTTCGGAGCGGACGTCGAGGTGCTCACTCCGCCAGAGGCCCGAAGCGAACTGGCGGCCGCGGCGGCAGAAGTCACCGGGCTGTATTCATCCGGTGGTCATCAAGAGGAAAGCGGAAGCCGCCCCGATGGGCGGAGTGGACATCACCTTGCTTGATGGGCGCGTGGTGTCTCTCAGCTGGCCGCCTTTTCCTTGAGGGCGATTCCGCATCGGTCTACAGGAAAGTGCGGCAGTGTATTGCGTCAGAGCAGGCGTCGGGGCGTGAAGGCGACAGCTATGAGCCCCGGGGATGAGAAGTCCCGGGGCTCATAACAACCCTACTGGCATTCAGGCGTACCGGCAGGGTGGATAATGCGGCTATGCGGCCTCGTGACGGATATGGCGTCAGATGCCTGCGAAGCCGGAAAGACCGGTCTGGACCGGGATGGGGCCAGTCGCCTGGATGCCCGCACCACCCGAAATCCCCGAACCGGCCAGCGTCGACAGGCCGGGGAGGGAGGGCAGAGCGGACTCGGCGGACTGAAGAACCTCTCCGAGGATTCCGCCGGAGACGTTGTCCAGGTCGCTGTCGGCGATCTCGCGAGTCTCGACCTGGGGAGTGAAGTCCTTGCGCATGGCTAGCCGTTCCCTTCATTGCTTTTGGGCGTGTCGAATGAATCAGCCGATTGGCTGGCAAGCCGATCCGGCCGATCGCGGTTGGCGTTCTGCCTGGAAGTCAGATGTGCGCCTTCCGCTTGACGCGAGATCAAAGCACGTCGGCTGGCCAGTCGGCCAGCACGACCTGTCCGTAATTTCTGCAGACGTTCCAGTATCGGGACATGCTGCTGTGTAGCATTTCTCGCTGGATGGTGACAGGTCCTTCACATGCTTTTCGGCGGCTAACGCTTGTGAACGGTCCACTGGTGGTAGCGCGGTGGGACAAATCAACCCTTAAGGTGTGTGCCTATCCTGCAAAGTGAGATCCTGTAAGGAGACTGTGCCCTTTCTGAAGGGATCACGCGCACCGGTTGCCGGGGCTCGTCGATCCGGTCGATCGCGTTGGCAACAGTGAGCTGCAGGTTGACGGTTCGCGACCGATCCATGTTGGGAGGAGCGGATGCTCCCGCAGCGCACAGGCCGAGGCGCGAGATCACCCGGAACCGGTGCGTGCGCTGGTCGTGACGCCACCGCTCCCCGGAACCGGCAGACGAATCCTCGATCGAGCCGCAGGCGCAGCGCGAGTTCTGGTACCAGCCGTTCCATCAGCTCATGCTGCTCAGCCGCGACGCGGGACTGGCCGTCACATGCGGCGGGGCTCCGCCCCCTTCACCGCACGAGCGTCAACAACGCTTGTGGTCAATACCTTTAGCTGAAGCGGACGTTACTGGTAGCGCACGTGACTGATGTCGATCGAGACCAGCACCTGGTCCAGGATCGGGCGGTTGTCGGAGTCGCGGCGGTATGCCCGTCGTTTGGTGGGCAGGAGGATGCCGTCCACCTCCACGGTGTCGTAGACGTACTGCGCCGCGGCGAATCCGCCCGCTACGTCGACGTGGTAGTCGTGTCGGCGGAGGAGGTGGTCGGGGCCGAAGTAGAAGTCCTGGAGGGTGCTGTGGCTCGCGATTTCCTGTGGGAGGTCGCGCGCAGTCCACGCCAGAGTTCGTCGCCTTCCCGGCAAGGCTCGATTCCGGCGACCGTGAAGCCCGGCATCGCCAGCAGGAAGGGAGTGGTGAGATAGGTCCACAACGCGTAGCCGTTGAAGTAGGCGCGGTCCAGCCGGTCCCAGGGAGTCTCCAAGTCGTGACCAGCGAACGACGCGCGCGGTTCAAGGCGTTCGGCCACGACCCGTCCGTCGAGCTTTTCGACGCTGACTCGTCCGGCCGTGAAGTCCGTCTTCTGGTCGGGAGCGCCGAAGGGCAGGACCGAGGCATGCTCCTCGTGCAGCCAGACGGTCATCTCACGGGGGACGGGGTCCTGCGGCACGCCCTTGATGGCGAACAAGTCTCCACCGCTGACGATGGTCGCCTGTACCGCGGTCAGTTCATTCCAACGCTCGATCCCGCCGTGGGCCTCGACGGCCTTGGCGAGCAACTCGTTCATGTCAGTCTCCTGACGCAGGCCCCACGCGGGGCGAACACGACCGTGGCTCCGCACTCACGTCCATCATGGGTGGTGTCCAGGTTCTCGCGCAGCGAGGCGAGTGTGGGCCACCTCTCGCAGTCCCTGCGCGCCGGGGCCCCCGATGCGCATCGCCCCGTGTGCTGCCGGACGAACAGGCGCAAGGCCCGCGCTCGGGTGCCGCCCAGGAGGGCGGTGAGCGGGTCGCAGGCCGAGGGCGGCTCCCGTAGCGGCAGTGGTGTGAGGGCGGGGTAGATCAGCAGGAGGCGCCCGTCGGGATGCCCAGCCCCTGTTGGGCCAGGACGCGAGCCCGCCAGGCGGTCTCTGCCTGGAATCCGGCCCGGATGCTGGGTCAGGCCTCGGCGATGACGCTGGTGTAGGCGGTGCGCACGGCCTGTTCGAGGATCTGCCAGGCTTCCCGTTCACGGTCGGCTAGATCGCGGATCCACGGGACAGTGCGCGGTCGATCGTGCACATCCGACGCAGTTCAACTGACCCTGCGGCTGGGCGAATTGGCTGGCGTTTCTGTCGGGGTATCGTGCCGGGCCTGTTGGCAGCAGCTTGCCAACAACCCTATGGGGCAGTACTCCTGACCGTTCGCAATGCCGACTACGGCAAGATGATCGGCATGATGCGTACGACCGTCCTCCCGCACCCTGTACCGACTTGGCTCGGCAGGCTCACCGCCACGGAACGCCGGGTCTGGCATGCCTTCCCGCATGGCGAGCTGGTCGATCTACGGACCGGCGACCCCGAGGTGGATGACCCGCGGAAGGCCCATGAGTGGTCGGCTGATCGCGTGGTCCGGGGCGAGGTGATCGCCGCCCTGCTGCTCGGCGCGTGCCCGGCGGCATCCGGAGCCGTGGCGGCGGTCCGGCTTGTCGGAGCGCGGATCACCGGGGAACTCTTCGTCGACCATGGTGAGGTCAACTCTCTTCTGCTGCTGCGCGGATGCCGGTTCGAGGGTCCGGTCGATCTCGATGATGCGGTCACCGAATCGATCGACCTGAGTGGGTCCCATCTGACCACGCTCAGCGCTTACGGAACGCATGTGCGCGGCACGTTGGACCTGCGTGACACCGTGGTCACCGGCGAAGGCCACCGAGCCGTACACGCCGACGGCATCCGTATCGACGGCAGCCTGTTCGCCAACAGGGCTGCGATCACCGGCTCGTTCGGTCTGATCAACGCGCAGATCGCCGGTCAGGTGGCATTCACTGATGCGAAGGTGGTCAACCCAGCTCCCGGCGGCACATCACTCAACGCGGGCGGCATGCGGGTCGGGCGAAGCCTGCTGGCCGAGCGGCTTGAGACACTGGGCGAACTGCGGCTGCCGGGTGCGCACATCGGCAGCGCGCTGCTGCTGAACGGCGCCGCGCTGAACGGCCTCGGCCGCTCCGCGTTGCACGGCGACTCGCTGACCGTGGCCAGTGAAGCGTCCTTCTGCCCGCACCAGGACGGGGAGGATGTGCGGTGCTTCACGGCCGCTGGCGCCGTGCGCCTGCCGGGGGCGAGGTTCGGCGGCGGACTCAATATGAGCGGAGCACGACTCGCCCCGGCAGCAGGGCAGTCCGCCCTGCGCGGCGGAGGGATGGTCGTCGAGGGGAGCCTCCGCCTCGACGGAGGATTCCATACCGAGGGCGAGATCCGGTTGACGGGGGCCCGTATCACCGGACACCTGGACCTGCGCGGCATGGACAGCCCCGACGCGCTGCTCACGCTGTACGCGGCCAACGCCCTCGGTGGCATCCGTGACGAACTCGATGCGTGGCCGAGCCGGTTGAACCTCGACGGCTTCACCTATGGCCCGTTCAGCGACTACTTGGCGGCGGCGGAACGGCTGCGTCTGATCAGACGCCAGGTAAAGCGTGCCGACCGCAGCCAGGTCGGCGGCTTCCGGGCCCAACCGTACGAGCAACTGGCGGCCTACTACCGTTCGCTCGGCAACGACGGGGAGGCCGGGACGGTCCTGCTGGCCCGGCAGCGGGCACAGCGCGCCAAGCTGCCCTGGTGGCAGCGGATACCCGGCCACCTGCTCGACCTGCTGGTCGGCTACGGCTACCGGCCGCTGCGAGCGGTCGGCTGGGCGATCGGTCTGCTGGCGGCGAGCAGCGCGTACTTCAGCGTGGTGAAGCCGGACCACGTCAGCATGGAGGACCGCTCGGTGTTCAACCCGGTGCTGTATGCCGCCGACCATCTGATCCCGGTCATCCGGTTCGGCCAGAACGACGTGTGGCAGTACCACGGTGCGGCCGCGGTGGTCACGGTCGTGCTGACGGTGCTCGGTTGGACTTTGGGGATCGCGATCGCGGCAGCGGCGAGCCGTACCCTCACCCGCAACTGACATCGCGGTGCGTGTGGACTATCGGACGTGGCGGGCAACCATGGTGGCGCCGTTGACCAGGTACTCCAGTGGCCCGCGCCGGAAGAAGCGCGCCCAGACGGCGGCCAGGAGCGTGATGGCCGCGACGAAGCCCAGTAACACGGGCAGAGGGGAGCCAGGTACCTCCTTGATGCCCAAGGCCCAGATTCCGGCGATGTTGAAGACGTACGCGGTCAGGGACATGGTGCCGACGGTGATGACCGGCTGGGCGAGTCGCCGGAAGCGCGGCAGCCTGTCCGTGGCGGCGATGCAGGCCGTGAGGATGACGATGGCGACGCCGGTGTTGCTGAGGATCGACAGCGTGGTCTCACTGTGCGGGGAGGCCACCAGCAGCCAGGCGGGAGTGTCGCCGGTCGGGTCGCCCACGAGGTCGGACCACCAGGCCGACGCGGCGGATCCGGTGCCGTCACTGGACGCGCCGATGGCGGCGGAGACATTGGGGAACAGGTGGAGCGCCAGCCACGAGCCCCCGCAGCCGAGCACGCCCAGCACACCTCCGGTGACCGCCAGCCTCCACCGGACGGCGGTCGAAGCGAGGTCGAGCCGAGCCACCGCCATCCCGGCGATGACGAAGGGCATCCAGGTCAGCACCGGATAGGCGCCGGTGAAGAGCAGGTCGACCACCCCGTCCGTGCCGCTGATCCGGGCGAGCGGGTCATGGTCGATCACCGTCTCGGCCCAGGTACCCGTGTCGATGGAGTGCCGCACCACGTACAGAACCTGCGGCAGGACCAGCGCGCTGACGGCGGCCAAGACGGCCAGGGCGCCGGTGCGCAGTCGGCGCAGGGGGAGGGCCAGGACGAAGTACAGGCTGTAGAAGGCGAGAATCACGTCGACCTGGGTGCCGGTCATGGTGAGCGCGGTACCCAGCACGAGCAGGATGACGGAGCGGATCAGGACCCTGACGACGGACTGCCGACCCTCCAGCCCGGTCTTGGGGACGCGGCGGCCGGTCAACAAGACGAGCGAGAAGCCGGCCAGAAGAGCGAAGAGCGCGGAGGACCGGCCGTGGCACACCTCCATCAGAGGACCGGTGATCCCGCCGACGGACGGGTCGGGTCCGACGTGGGCGGCGTACATGCCGAAGACCGCGAGACCGCGGGCGAGGTCCACACCGATCAGGCGGCCCACCGTCGTGGGGCGGGTCCGGAGGGCCGGTGAGGAGGCCAGGGGCGCCTGCTCGACCGGGGAAGCGTCGTGCGTCATGCATCCAGTCTTGGCTGCGGGAGTCTCAACGGGGCGCATTTTTCCACGAGTTCGGGCGAACGTCGGCAAAGGTCCGGCGCTGCCAGCAAAGCCGCGGTAACCCGAAGCGACAGAAGGTCCCTTACGCTCGCGACCACGGTGGGCGATTACGGCAGCCCGGAGGCCATGACCCTGGCGGACGCCGCGAAGGCGCACACGGACATCGAATCCCGCCGCACAACGGGGAAGTTGCTGCTCCTGCCCTGACGGCGCGAACCGGGTCGCTCACTCCTCGGGTGGACGGTCGGTGAGGGCCCGCAGGGCCAGCTCGATTCTGATCTCCTCGCTGTCCAGGACCGACTGCAGTCGGCGCAGCACGATGTCGTCGATGCTGCGCTGGTCCCGTAGGCGGATCAGCGCGCTGCGTTTGACGCCGATCAGCGCGCGGCGCAGTTCCAGCCCGGCCCGCACGCCGGGGTCGGTGGTGTCGGGTGGGCCCGTGTCCTCGGCGGCATACTGGCGCAGTTCGCTCTGGATGGCTTCGTAGGTCCGCTGCGGTGTCTTCAGACGGCTGGCGTGGTGGGGCAGGGCCTCCAGCGCCGCGGCGGCGATCTGGCGATGGGCGCGGCGTTCCTCGGTGGCCTCGTCGGGATCGCCGCGCAGTCCGGACCAGCGGACGGCCGCGGGCATGGTCGTCCCCTGGACGACCAGCGTGACCAGGATGACGGTCACGGCGGTGAAGACCAGCAGGCCGTGTCCCGCGAGCGGTTGGCCGTGGGACGTGGTGGCCGGTACCGCGAGCGCGGCTGCCAGCGACACGGCTCCGCGCACCCCGCTCCAGGCGACGGGGAACCTCTGCCGGGCGCCGGAGCGCAGCGTGCGCTGGACCGGGCGGCGGTCGACGGCGCGGATGAGGTAGGGCACCGAGTACAGCCACAGCAGGCGGGTGCCGATCACCACGCCGCTGACCAGCGAGGCGGTGACCACCGCGTGACCGAGGGACACGGAGCGGATCGCGCTCACGATGGCGGGTGTCTGGATGCCGACCAGGAGGAACAGGGCGCTGTTGAGGATGAAGGTGCTCACCTCCCAGAAGGCGGTGATCTGCACTCTCGCGCCCGCGCCGATCACCTTGGGGCCCGCCTGGCTGAGGATGAGACCGCAGGTGACCACCGCCAGCACACCGGAGACGCCGAGGGCCTGCGCGGGCAGATAGGTGGCGAACGGGGTGAGCACGCCCAGGGCGCTTTCCACCGCACGGTCACACAATCGCCTGCGCAGTGCCACCACGACGGCCGCGCAGGCCGCGCCGATCACGACACCGCCCACGTAGGTCAGCAGGAAACGCGCGGCGGTGCCCGACCAGCTCAAGGTCTGCCCCCGCACCGCGGCCCCGACCACCACCGCGTAGAGGGCGAGCGCGGTGCCGTCGTTGATCAGGCTCTCCGTGCGCAGGATGGTCCGGATCCGGCGGGGCAGGCCCCGGGCGACCGCCGTCACGGCGATGGCGTCGGTGGGGGCGACGACGGCACCCAGGACGAAGGCGAGCGGCCAGGAGAGGCCCCGCGCGTGCCCCACCGCGGCTACGGCGGTGGCGGTGGCCAGCACCAGGCCGGTCGAGAGCAGCATGATGCCGCGCACGTTCGTCCGGATCTCGCGAAGCGAGGTGGTCAGTGACTCCCAGTAGAGCAGGGGCGGCAGGAACAGCAGCAGGACGACGTCGGGAGGCAGGACCAGCCTGCGGAAGTCGGGGATGAGACCGATCAGGCAGCCGCCCGCCACCAGCAGGACCGGCTCGTTCCAGCGCAGGCGGCGAGCCAGCCACGTGATGGCCAGCACGGCCGAGAGGACCACCACGGTGACTTCCAGGCCATGCATTCGGCACCGCCTTCCCGATGGGGCATGCGCCCCTTTCCCTGGTGCCCCGCCGAGTACCCACGCCGAGCCGCCGTTGCCTCGCGTCAGGCCCGTCCGGGTCAGCGCGGTACGACCGGGACGCCTTCCATGCGACACGACAAACGCGGTCGGCGCATCCGCCGTCGTCAATCGGCGGTGCGGCCGCCCGCAGCCGCATGATCCCCCCGTACCCGGTCCGCCTCATACCGCGTGACCGCGAGGCGCGGGCGTCAGACGGGCTTCGTTGCGCGAAGCGCGAACAGGAGGGGAATCCTCGGCTCGGTTTCCGGTAGGCGCCACCAGCCGTTCTCCGCTGGGACCATCGAGGCGAAGCGTTGCCAGGGCAGCAGATCCGTCTCGCGCAGCGAGTCCACGCGCAGACCGGCGCCGGTCACGGCGTTGACCGTCTCGCCGATGCCGTGCCGCCATTCGTAACTGGTGGTGGCTTCGCGCAGCGGCGGGCCGTCGGTGTAGGTGTGGGGAGAGTCGATTCTGATGGGACCTGTGCCACCCAGGTAGTCATGGCGCAACAGCAGCTCGCGCTCACCGGGGTGCGGTACCGGGCCCAGTGCGTTGAGCAGCGGATGGAACTCGACCACGTACAGCATCCCGCCCGGCCGCAGCAGCGCGTGGATGACCTGCGCCCATCTGTGCAGGTCCGGTAGGTAGCACAGCGCGCCCTTGCCCGTGTAGACCACGTCGAACTGCCGTGCACCGAGTGCCTCAACGGCCTGGTGGACGTCGGCCTGGACGAACTCGACGTGCCGTCCCGCCTCAGCGGCCAGCCGACGAGCCTGCGCGATGGACTCGCCGGAGAAGTCCAGCCCGACCGTGTGGGCCGCGCCCTGGTCGGCGAACGCCTGCGACTCGGTGCCCAGATGGCATTGGAGGTGCACCACATCACGGCCGTGGAGCTCGCCGAGGTCCTCCCATTCGAAGGGCGCGAACCAGTCGGATGCGGACCGGGAGCCGTCCACACCGTAGAAGTCACTGCCGACGTGCACAGGAGTGCGGGCGTCCCAGTTCCTGGCGTTCGCCCGCAGCATGTCCTCGGTCGTCAGGTCACCGTCTTCAGAGGTCATACGACTGTTTCTACCGTCAGTGCGACCCCTGTGTGCGACAAACGCACTTCGCCGCCCTGCCCGGGACGGACCGGAGGCCGTGCACACCCGGAGGCGGCTTGCGCCCGCCGCCTCCGGTGTGATGTGTGGATCTCGCGGCTATGGACGAGTGGTGAGGCCGTATCCGTAGGGGAAGAGCGGGTCGTAGTTCCTGTCGCCGACGTTGATCGGTTCCTGTGACTCGCTTCGCGGCCAGGTCACCGGCAACTTGCCGCTGAAAGCGTGCTTTGCGAACAGCACGTCGGCCACGCCTTCACCTTCGCTGCCGGGCAGCCAGGACATCACGAAGGCGTCGATCTTGGGTAGTTCGTCGGTGACGATCTGCGGTCGGCCCGAGACATCAAGGACCACGCAGGTCTTGATGGCGCCGCACACCTTGTCGATGTTGGCCCGGTCGGTGGCCGAAAGGTTCAGTGTGTGGCCGTTGTTGCCCACATCGCCCATACCCTCGGCATACGGTGTCTCACCGATCACCACGATGCCCACGTCATAGCCGCTGGTCGGCGCGGAGGCGTCCGCGGTGTACGTGACGTGGGAGGCGTTCCGCTCGATGCCCTGCAGGATGGTCGTGCCGGGGAAGGCGGTGTTGCCGGACTGTCCCTGCCAGGTCACCGTCCAGCCACCGGCCTGGTTGCCCAGGTCGTTGGCGTTGACGCCCGCGACGTAGATGCGTTGGGAAGGCTTGAGCGGCAGCGCGTGGCCGGTGTTCTTCAGCAGAACCTGCGACTCGGCGACGGCGCGGCGTGCCACCGCGCGGTGGGCGGGCGAGCCGATGGTGTGGATGTTGCTGCGGTTCGTGTATGGGTGCTCGAACAGCCCCAACTCGAACTTGGCGCGCAGGATCCGCCGTACCGCGTCGTCGATGCGGGACGTGGGCACCTGCCCGGACTGCACCTCGCCGACCAGCGTCTGCTCGAACTTCGCCGCGTCGTAGGGCTCCATGAACATGTCGAGCCCGGCGTTGACCGCGGTGCGCACCTGGGTGGCGTAGTCGCCGGGAAGCTGGTGGATGGCCTCCCAGTCGCTGATCAGGAAGCCCTTGAAGCCGATCTTCTCCTTCAGGACGTTGGTCAGCAACTCCTTGTTGGCGCTCATCTTGACCGGAGTGTGATCGCTCCCGTCGGTCCACTGGACGCTGGAGTACGAGGGCATGATGCTGCCGACGTGGTGCTGCCGCACGGCCGGGACGTACGGGGCGAGGTCGATCCGCGCGAAGTGCTGATGGTCGGTGATCGTCACACCCTGGTCGATCTTGTACGTGCCGGTGGTCGACGAGCCGTATGCCGTGTCACCGTCACCGGCGTAGTGCTTGGCCGTCGCCAGTACGTGGTCGGGGCGGGCGAGGTCCTTCGTATCAGTGCCCTGGAAGCCGTCGATCGCGGTCTCCATCTGGGAGACCAACGTGGGGTCCTCGCCGAAGCTCTCGTAGGTGCGGCCCCAGCGCTCGTCCCGTGTGACGCACAGGCACGAGGCGAAGACCCACTGCGGGCCGGTGGCCCGGGTCTCGGTCGCCGTCACGTGCTCCTCCTCCCGCACCAGTGCGGGGTCGCGGGTCGCACCCATCGCGATGTTGTGGGGGAAGACGGTGGCGCCGACGAGGTTGTTGTCGCCGTGCACCGAGTCGATGCCGTACAGCAGCGGGATGTGCAGCCGGGTCGCCAGTGCGTGCGACTGGTAGCCGTCGATCATGTCCGCCCACGCCTCGGGCGTGTTGGGCGTCGGCGTCGAACCGCCGCCGGACAGGAGGGAGCCCAGCTCCAGGCTGGTGATCTGGCTCTGGTCCGCGTCGACGGAGCCGCGTTCCGCCTGCGTCATCTGGCCGACCTTCTCCTGCAGCGTCATACGGCCGAGCAGGTCGCTGACGCGCTGCTCCACCGGGAGCTTGGGATTGAGGTACGGCGCCGTCGAGCCGCCGGACGGTGTCGGGGGCGTGGTGCGCGCCGAGGCCGCGGGCACCGCCGTGACGGCCAGCGCCGCGGCGGCGAGCAGCGATCCGGCGAGGCGTGCTGTGCGGAATCGGCGGGTGCGCGACGGCGGTCGACCGCCGTGCGATGAGGGGTGGGGTCTCAAGCTGTCCTCCCTGAAGAGGGTCGGCCTGCTGCGAAGGGGCTCCGTCGAAGCGACCTGTCAGAGGCGGCTGCCCCGCACCACGCACGGTTCGAGCGGTGAGAATGGGCGGGTTGACGCGCTCCGGACAAGCCTGCCAAGTGCTGGTACAGACCTTCTCGCTGTGTCAATCCGCGGTCAAGGTGTGTAACCGCGGCAATGTGAAATGTCTTCACGGCTACACAGGTTGAACGGACCGGCCGTGTTGTCGCCGCTGATCGATGATCACCGGTGCGCCCGGGGTTGGGGTGCCGGCGGAAGGGGCATACACTCCGGCAACCAACAGCACGAGGGGCAGGCGGACCAGCGGCAGATGGCGTTCCCCGCCCGGTTTCGGCCCGAGAACACCTGCGAGGTCGACCGTATTGAGCGACGAGATACCGACCACCTGGCCGCAGGGCACCGGGGTGCGGCTCACCGTACGGGATGTCCTCGAACTGGAACTGGTGGCGTCCTGGGGAGCGGAAGTAGTGGCCGGGGCCCGGCACTTGGACCGCCCGGTGCGCTGGCTGCACGTCGCCGAGGCGACCGATGTCGGAGTGATGCTGACCGGCGGCGAGATGGTACTGACCACTGGTCTGCTGCTCGCCAGCGACGACCGGACCCAGGTCGAGTACATCGAGGCCATGCGGCGTGCGGAGGCGGCGGCGGTCGTACTGGGACTGGGCCGGGCCTTCCGGACCACACCGGAGGCGATGCGCCGGGCCGCGGAACGGTGCGGGGTGCCGCTGATCGTGCTGCACCATCCGGCGCCCTTCGCACGGCTCACCGAGGAAGTGCACGCGCGGTTGGTGCACGGACGGTTCGCCGCGCTCAACCTCTCGGAGCGGATCACCTCCTCGCTCACCACGCTGAACCTCTCGGGAGCCTCGCTGCAGCAGCTGCTGGACGAGATCGCCACCTACAGCGGCTGCCCCGCGGTGATGGTGAACCTGGCGCACCGCGTGCTCGCCACGGCCGGTGACCGGGGCGTGCTCAGCGAGCTGATGCGCGACTGGGACCGGGTGTCCCGGCAGGTCGTCGAACTGGTGGGCAGCGGACCGGTCACGGTGGGCCCCGACGGCTGGATCGTGGCGGCGCTGGAGGCACGGGGCCGGCAGTGGGGGCGGCTGCTGCTCTTCGGATACCAGGGCTCCGCCGAGTTCGGGCAGGTACTCGGCCACCGTGCCGCCGAGGCCCTGGCCATGCACCGGCTCCTCGGCGACCGCGACCGGGGCTGGGAGGACCAGGCCGCGGAGTCGCTGCTCACCGATCTGGCCTCGGGCATGGTCCGGCCGGAGCAGTTGCTGCCGCGCGTCCGCGCCGCCGGACTACCGGTCAACCGGCGCACCTTCGTCCCCATGGTGGTCCGGCTGCTCGGCAGCGCCCCGGCCGCCGGTGACGAGGCGGGCCGGGACGAACTGCCGGAAACGATCGACCGGATCCTCGCCGAGGAGGCGACGGCCGGACTGGTCGCGCGCATAGGTGCCGACGGGACCGCCGTCCTGCTGAGCATCCCGGGCGACCATGACGCCGACGCTGCGGTGCGCCGGGTGGCGGTGCACCTGCACGAGAGGATCGCGGCGCGCGGCAGGACGGTCGTGGTCGGCTCCGGCTTCGGCTGCCCGGCACTCGACGAGGTGCGCAGGTCCTTCGTCGAGGCGGTGCACGTCGCGGACGCCGCGGTGGCCAGCCCCCCGGCGGGCCCGGTGGCCCGGCTACGGGACGTACGGCTGCGCGGCCTGGTGCGACTGCTGCGCAACGAGCCGGAGTTGCAGGCCTTCATCGAACGCGAACTCGGCCCGCTGCTCGACAACCAGCAACTGCTCGACGTCCTGCGGACCTATCTGCGGACCGGCCGGAACAAGACGCTGGCGGCCCAGATGCACCATGTCAGCCGTCCCGCGCTGTACCGGCGGTTGCAGAGCATCGAGTCCCTGCTGGGGACCGACCTGGATGACTGGGAGCAGCTGACGTCGCTGTACGTCGCCCTGCTCGCCCATGAGGCGCAGCGCGCCGCGGGCCTGGAGTCCGCTCGCTGATCCGGTGGGCCGGGGGCCGCGGCCCCCGGCCTCGATCAGGCCACAGTGTCCCCGGTGAGCGTGGCCGCAACCGGCTCCGCCGCGTCGCTGCTCCGGACGCCGGGGGCCGCCCGGGTCAGGACGACGTAGAGCAGGAGGGCGGAGGCGACGCCGACCGCCCAGCCGTAGTCGGCCAGCGGCTTGAGGAAGGGGATGAGCCCGTCGGCCGGGAACGGGCCCTGCTTGACGCCCTTGGCGTCCACGGTCGAGTACGAGCCGCCGACCGCCAGCACGCCGCCGACGACGAAGGCGGCGACGGCTCGCCAGTTCCAGCCACCGCTGTACCAGTACCGTCCGTCGGGGCGGTAGAGCTCGTCCAGTTGGAGGTGGGTGCGCCGGATGATCCAGTAGTCGGCGATGAGGACGCCGGCCACGGTACCCAGCAGTCCGCCGACCACTCCCAGCCAGGTGAAGATGTAGATGTGCGGGTTGGAGACCAGCTTCCACGGGAAGATGGCGACGCCGACGACGCAGGTGATGAGCGCTCCGGTACGGAAGTTGATGAGTTTCGGCCAGAGGTTGGAGAGGTCGTAGGCAGGGCTGACGACGTTGGCCGCGATGTTCACCGAGAGGGTGGCGATCAGCACCGTGAGCAGGGCGAGCAGGGTGCCCGCGACGCTGTCCATCTTGGCGGCCAGTGCGATCGGGTCCCAGATCGGGGTCCCGTAGACGGCCTGCGAGCCGGAGGTGACCAGCACCGAGAGCAGGGCGAACAGCGTCATGGTGGTGGGCAGCCCGAGGGCCTGGCCACGGATCTGGGCACGTTGACTGCCGCCGAAGCGGGTGAAGTCGGGGATGTTGAGGGAGAGGGTCGACCAGAAGCCGATCATTCCCATCAAGGACGGGAAGAAGACCTTCCAAAAGCCGCCGCCCCAACCGAGCTTGGTGGGCTGGGAGAGCAGCGGGCCGAAGCCACCGGCCTTGACCGAGATCCAGACCAGCAGCGCGAGCGCACCGACGATCACGAACGGTGCGGCCCAGTTCTCGACGCGACGCAGCGTCTCCATGCCGCGGGCTATGACGGCCAGTTCGATCGCCCAGAAGAGGAAGAAGGACAGCCACTGGGTCCACGGATAACCGCCGATCTGCGACGCGGTCTGCCAACCGTGGCCGAGCAGCTTTCCGGCGAGCAGGAAGATGCCCTCGCCGCCGATCCAGGACTGGATGCCGAACCAGGCACAGGCGACAAGGGCCCGTACCAGGGCGGGGAGATTCGCACCGCGCAGTCCGAAGGAGGCGCGGGCGAAAACCGGGAACGGAATTCCGTAGCGGGTGCCCGCGTGCCCGGTGAGCAGCATGGGCGCCAGCACGATCACATTGGCCAGCGCGATGGTGAGGACGGCCTGCTTCCAGTCCATTCCCAGCGCTACCAGGCCGGAGGCGAGGGTCCAGGACGGAATGTTGTGGGCCATACCGACCCACAGGGCGAGGAAGTTGTAGGTGGTCCAGCGCCTGTCCGCCACCGGGACCGGCTTGAGGTCCTCGTTGGCGAAGCGGGGGTCGGTCAGGGGGAGTCCGGCGGGCAGTTCGATCCGGCCGTCGGGGTGGGCGATCTGCGGAGTTGGCTGTGCGGCTGCGGACATGTACGGCCACCTCGGTTCGCGGTCGTCGCGTGGGGGAGGGGACAGGAGGGCCGGCGGCCGCGGCGTCGGGGCCGGACGGACGTAGGAGGTATTGTCGCGTAGTGCCGGGATAGTTGACGAGACGTCAGGAGAGCGCCGGTATGACGCTCTTCCCGTAGGCGTCGACGGTGGATTCGATGGCGTCGTGCATGGCGTAGACCGCGAACTGGTCAACTCCCAGGGACCGAAGGTGCTCCAGCTTCTCGATGTGCGCATCGACCGGGCCGATGAGGCAGAAGCGGTCCACGATCGCGTCGGGGACGAACGCCGTGTCGGGGTTTCCGGTGCGGCCGTGGTGGCGGTAGTCGTACCCCTGGCGGTCCTTGATGTAGTCGGTCAGCGCCTCCGGCACCATCCCCGAGTGTTCGCCGTAGTGGGAGACCAGATCGGCGACGTGGTTGCCCACCATGCCACCGAACCAGCGGCACTGCTCCCGCGCATGGGCGAGCGCCTCGGGTGAGTCGTCGGCCGTGACGTAGGCGGGGGCGGCGACGCAGATGGTGACCTCCGCGGGATCGCGACCCGCTTCGACGGCGGCCTGGCGCACCGCCTTGACCATCCACTCCGTCAGGTAGGGGTCGGCGAGTTGGAGGATGAAGCCGTCCGCCTGCCGACCGGTGAGGGCCAGGGCCCTGGGACCGTAGGCCCCCGTCCAGATCGGCAGTGACGCGCCGTCCGAGACCCATGGGAAACGCATGGCGGTGCCGTCGACCTCGGCCTGGCGGCCCTCGGCGAGTTCCTTGATGGCGTGCATCGCCTGGCTGAGCCGGTCGAGCGTGGCGGGCTTGCGACCGGCGACCCGCATGGCCGAGTCACCGCGGCCTATGCCGCAGACCGTTCGGTTGCCGAACATGTCGTTCAGCGTGGCGAACAGCGAGGCGGTCACCTCCCAGGTGCGGGTGGCGGGGTTGGTGACCATCGGGCCGACGATCAGGCGCTCGGTCTGAGCGAGGATCTGGCTGTAGACGACAAAGGGTTCCTGCCACAGCACAACCGAGTCGAAGGTCCAGCCGTAGCTGAAGCCCGCGCTCTCGGCGCGCGTCATGCGCTCGACGAGCAACCGCGCGGGAGGGTCGGTCTGGAGCACGAGGCCGAAGTCCACGGCGTTCACCTTTCGTTGGTGGTGGCTGGTGGGCGGGTCAGATGAGGTACTGGCAGGTGGTGCGGGCCTGGTAGCGCCCATGGCCGGGGCGGCCGAGATACCGCTCGCCATCCACGACGACGGTGCCGCGGGACAGTACGGTGCGGGCCTTGCCGGTGACGCGCTTGCCCTCGTACGCCGAGTAGTCGACGTTCATGTGATGGGTCGCGGCGGACAGCACCTGCTCGGCGTGCGGGTCGTAGATGACGATGTCCGCGTCGGCGCCCGGGGCGATGGTGCCCTTGCGCGGGTAGAGGCCGAACATCCTGGCCGGGGTGGCGCAGGCGAGCTCGATCCAGCGGCGGCGTGAGATGTGTCCGTCGACGACGGCCTGGTGGAGCAGATCCATCCGGTTCTCCACGCCCGGCAGGCCGTTGGGGATCTTGGAGAAGTCACCGCGGCCGAGTTCCTTCTGGCCGGTGAAGCAGAACGGGCAGTGGTCTGTGGAGACCACCGACAGATCGTTGGTGCGCAGGCCCCGCCACAGGGCGGCCTGATGGTCGCGCGGGCGCAGCGGTGTGGAGCAGACGTACTTGGCGCCCTCGAAGTCCGGCTCGGCGAGGTTGTCGGTGGACAGGAAGAGGTACTGCGGACAGGTCTCGCCGAAGACGTTCAGCCCCTCGTCACGGGCCTGCGCGAGCTCCGCGACGGCTTCCTCGGCGGAGACGTGCACCACGTACAGCGGCGATCCGGCCACCCGGGAGAGCTGGATGGCACGGTGTGTGGCCTCCGCCTCCAACAGGGCCTTGCGGACTTCACCGTGGTAGCGCGGATCGGTGTGACCGGCGGCGAGTGCCTGTTCCACCAGCACGTCGATGGCGATGCCGTTCTCGGCGTGCATCATGGTGAGCCCGCCGTTGTCGGCGCACCGCTGCATGGCCCGCAGGATCTTCCCGTCGTCGCTGTAGAAGACACCCGGATACGCCATGAACAGCTTGAAGGAGGTGACTCCTTCCTCGACGAGCAGATCCATCTCCTTGAGCGAGTCCTCGGTGACATCGGCGAGGATCATGTGGAAGCCGTAGTCGATGGCGCACTGGCCGTCGGCCTTGGCGTGCCAGGCGTCCAGGCCTTCGCGCAGGGACCGGCCGACGCTCTGCACGGCGAAGTCGACGATGGTCGTGGTGCCGCCCCAAGCGGCCGCACGCGTACCGGTCTCGAAGGTGTCGGAGGCGGACGTGCCGCCGAACGGCATCTCCATGTGGGTGTGCGCGTCCACGCCACCCGGGATGACGTACTTCCCCGCGGCGTCGATGACGGTGTCCGCCGTCCAACTCTCCGTCAGCGCGCTGCCCTTGGCGGCCAGTGCGACGACCTGCTCACCCTCGATCAGGACGTCCGCCCAGACCTCTTCGGCGGCGGTGACGACAAGCCCACCACGTATGACGGTACGGGTCACGATCTCTCCTCGTTCCTCTCCTGCTTCCCGGCTCAGGCCTCGGTCAGCGGTCCGTACGCCTCGGGGCGGCGGTCGCGGTAGAACGCCCACTGCTGCCGGACCTCGTCGATCAGACCGAAGTCAAGGTCGCGGACGACCAACTCCTCCTCCTTGTCGGACGCCACGTCGCCGACGAACTGGCCGCGCGGGTCGACGAAGTACGACGTGCCGTAGAAGTCGTTGTCGCCGTAACTCTCCACACCGACCCGGTTGATCGCGGCGACGAAGTACTCGTTCGCCACCGCGGCGGCGGGCTGCTCCAACTGCCAGAGGTAGGCGGACAGTCCGCGGCTGGTGGCGGAGGGGTTGTAGACGATCTCCGCGCCGGACAGGCCCAGGGCCCGCCAGCCCTCCGGGAAGTGCCGGTCGTAGCAGATGTACACCCCCACCTTGCCCACCGCCGTGTCGAACACCGGCCAGCCCAGGTTGCCGGGCTTGAAGTAGTACTTCTCCCAGAAGCCCTTCACCTGCGGGATGTGGTGCTTGCGGTACTTGCCCAGGTAGGAGCCGTCCGCGTCGATCACGGCGGCGGTGTTGTAGTAGAAGCCCGGCCGCTCCACCTCGTACACCGGCACCACGATCACCATGCCGAGTTCCTTGGCCAGGGCCTGCATCCGTACGACCGTGGGTCCATCCGGCACGGACTCGGCCCACCGGTAGTGCTCCGCTTCCTGTACCTGGCAGAAGTACGGCGCGTTGAACACCTCCTGGAAGCCGATGATCTGCGCTCCCTGAGTGGCCGCCTCGCGGGCTGCCCTCTCGTGGGCGTCGATCATCGTCTCGGTGCTGCCGGTCCAGGCCGTCTGGAACAGCGCTGCTCGAACCACTCGGCTCATCGATCGTCTCCTCGGGGAGCTCAGCGATTTCCAGGCGGCTGCGCCACCTGTAGACCGAGACATTAGAAGTCCGTTGACAGGGGGTGCAGTGTCACGCTGTAACGCAATGGGGCTCCATCCGTTCCGCTGTGAAACGGTGAGGAACAAAGATCGCGCGCACATCAAAACCCGCTACGCGGCAGGTCACATCTGGGTTTCCGTTCGCCCGGATCTGTTTCGGCCAGATGATTCGCCGCCAGTGGACGAAGCCACCACCGCGCATGCGGCAGCCCGATCGGCTCTGTACGCCGAAATCTTGTCGCGGTACGCCGCTACTACAGGAACGCCCATGACCACACCGCCCCGCACCGCAGTCCGCAGACGGTGATCAGCGGTCAGGTGGGCAGGTGCCACTGCGGGCCGTCAGGACTGTCGAGCCACGCATGCTGGCTGTCCTGGGTCACAGTCAGCCCGAAGCGTTCCCGCCCCGGGCGGCCGTGCGCCTCGTACACGGCGTGCGCCTCTTCGATCATGTCCCACAGACGCCGCGGCCCGGCTTGGCGGACGATGCCGTTCTCAGCACGCCCCCACGAGCCATCCTCGCCCCACAGCTCGACAGCCGTGAACGCCCCGTCGTCTTGCTCCGAGCCGATCGAGATGCCCGGCACAACGAGGGACATCAGGAACCGGAACGGCTCACAGCTGGCGGGGGCGGTGAGATCGAGGCCGGAGGCCCGCTCGTCCGCGTCCTTCGGCCGGCCAGGGTGCTGCGCAGTGCCGGTAGTGTCGGCGTCGCGGACAGCCATGAAGTACGAGCCGTTGGGCAGGAAACGGCCCTCGGCGGTGCCGTCGTCGCCGACGACGAGCCGCACCGTGCCCCAGCCGACCGGGCACACGATCGCCCCGCCTGGCCTCACTTGTTCCACCCATGGATAGGGCACGCTGCTGAACCCGCAGGTGGCGATCAACCGGTCATACGGCGCCCCGAGGGGATGCCCGGCCCTGCCGTCCCCGGCCAGCACTGTGGGCGTGTAGCCGCAAGCGCGCAGCCGTTCAACGGCAAGAGCTGCCAGTTTGGGGTCGACCTCGATCGAGACGACGTTCTCGTCGCCGAGGCGCTCGGAGAGCAGCGCGGCGTTGTAGCCGGTGCCGGTGGCGATCTCCAGTACACGCATGCCGTCCGCCGGGTCGAGAGCGTCGAGCATGGCCAGCATCAGCCTCGGCGCGGTTGACGACGAGGTGGCCACCCCGTCGGTGATTTGCGTCGCCAGCGCGTCGTCGCAGTACGCGGCCTTAAGCCATCCCGGATCACGGGAGGTGATGCGGCGCAGCTTCCCGTCGGCGAGCACCCAGAACTCGGGGACGAAGGCGTGCCGCGGGACAGCCTGGAAGGCCGCACGCCAGGCTGGATCCTTCAGGTACCCGTCCGTCTCCAGCTGCTCGGCGAGCTGATCGCGCAGGCGACGTGCTTCGTCTTCGACGGTCGTGCTCAAGGTGTGCCTCCATCAAGTAGGTCAGCGACGGCAGCGGCGATCGGCAGTCCAGTTTTGTTCTGGATCCACGACCACTCACCGGCCGGGTTGCACTCGAACATCACCCAATCCCCAGCGGGGGTGACCGCGAAGTCGAACGCCCCGAAGTTCAGCCCGAAGTGGTTGAGCCACGCCAGCACCCCGGAGTGTCGAAACGCATCACCGGGATACGGCGCTGCGAGAGCTCGTCGTTCTTTGGGGGACGGCACCCTGTTGCGTGACGTGGCACGGAGATGGCTCGTTGGGTCCGAGGATCTGATTCTCAGGGGGTGTGGCTCTGTGGCGG